>NZ_CP141262.1:0-1448214 GCF_045689605.1 Luteimonas sp. R10 | reverse complement strand
ACTGCCGCGTCCTCGACGACCAGCTTGCGGGTGTTGTAGCGATTGAACTCGGCGACCACTTCGGCCATGGGGGTATCGCGGAACACCAGCTGGCCCGTGCGCCAGCTCAGGCTTTGCGCGATCTCCACCGGAGACCGGGTCTGCACCAGCACCGCATCGCCCCGCGTGCTCGCGACCATGCCGGCATCCAGCAACGGCGCCTGCAACACCTCGGCCGGGCGGCCGGCGGTCTCGACACGGACACGGCCTTCCGAGACCACCACCCGTACGTCGGAACCGCTGCGACGAACGGAGAACGCCGTGCCCACTGCGATGATCCGCTTGTCGCCCGCCTCCACCACGAAAGGCCTGAGCGGGTCCTTCGCCACCTCGAAGAAGGCCTCGCCCTGCCGCAATCGCACGCGCCGGTCGTTCGCATCCATGTCGACGTGCAGCCGGCTGTCGGTGTTCAGCGTCAGGCGGGAACCGTCCGGCAGCGACACCGTCTCCAGCGCACCGACGCGCGTCGCGTAGACATTGGACGGCGACAGCACCAGGAGGTACGCCAGCGCGGCAAGGCCCACGGCGCAAGCCACGCTAGCGGCGATCGCCAGGCCGGGCAGGCGCCGCCACGGGCGTCTGCGCGCCGCGGCGGCCGGCTGCGCAGTGCCGCGCCCCAGCAGCGCCCTCAGCCTTCCCGCTTCCTGCCAGGCGCCCTTGAAGCGGTAATAGGCCGCCCGGTGGCCTGCCGACTGCGCCAGCCACGCCTCGAACGCGGCCGCATCCTGCTCGGTCCAGGGGCCGGCATCCTGTCGGAGCAGCCAGGCCGCGGCCGCCTGCTCGTGTCGTTCCCTACTTTCCACGGCCGAATCCAATCCTTTTCAACGTGTCCTCGGGGGCGTGCCTGCCATCCGCGCCACCGTACAGCGCATCGGCCAGCAGGCCGATGCCGCGCATGAGATGCTTCTCCACCGTCGCCTCGGCGATGCCCAGGCGGCGGGCGATCTCCTTCTGCGGAAGGTCATCGATCCGCCGCATCCACACCACCTGGCGGCACCGCAACGGCAGGCGCCGGAACAGCGTCGACAACCGGTGCATCTGCTCCCGGCCCGTCGCCTGCCGTTCCGGCGACAGTTCGTCGATGAGGACGTTCAGGCTGTCCACGTCGGCCAGCAGGTCGAAGGCCACCACGCGCTCGCGGCGCACGCGGTCCACCAGCAGCTTGTGCGCCACGCTGAACAGGAACGCCCTCGGCGAATCCGGGAGCTTGCGTTCGGCGGCCTCGAGCACCCGGATGTAGATGTCGTGCCGGATGTCCTGCACTTCGTTCGGGTGCACCCACTTGCGCGCCAGGAAGCGTACCAGCGCAGTCTCATGGGGAAGTATCTCGCGCTGGAACCAGTTCTCGAGTGCACTGTCCATCAAGCTGCCGTGTCGCGCCCCTCCGCGCGGTTCATTCACGCTACTCCATGGTTTGGGGAAAATCGATTGGAGGAACGGCCGCACTTGATCGACTTGTTGTTGAATGGGGCGGCCGTGCCGGCGGCTCAGAGATGGGTGTCGAGCCAGCCCAGCACGCGCTCGAGCACGTCCCGTTCCTGCTCCCGCGCCCCGAACCAGTGCGGCCCGCGCGGATACCGGACCATTTCGACGGGGGTTTCGTTGAACTTCAGCGCCCGGTAGAACTGCTCGCCCTGCGAGATGGGCACGCGCTTGTCGTCCTCGCCGTGCAGCACCAGCACCGGCACCTCGACGTCGTGCGCGTAGCGGATCGGCGAGTTGCGGTCGTAGGCGTCGCGGCGTTCGAGCACGCTGCCGAAGTAGCCCGGCAGGTATTCGTAGGGAATGTCCGTGGTCAGCGCCATCACGCCCACGTCGATCACGGCCGCACCGACGATCGCCGTGCGGAAGCGATCGCTGTGGCCCACCGCCCAGGCCGACAGGTAGCCGCCGTAGCTCCAGCCTCCGATGGCGACCCGCGCGGGATCGGCGATGCCTTCGGCTTCGATCGAGTCCAGCCCGTCGAGCACGTCCTGGAACGGGCCGTTGCCCCAGTCGTCGCGCGCCAGCTCGGTGAAGGCGTTGCCTTGTCCGTAGGAGCCACGCGGGTTGGGAAGCAACACGGCGTAGCCGCGCATCGCCAGCGACTGCGCCCAGTCGTGCCAGGAACCCAGCCAGCCGGACGACCAGGCATCGGCGGGGCCGCCATGCACCTGCACCAGCGTCGGCAGGCGCGTGCCCGGCCGCCACCGCGGCGGCAGCACCAGCACGCCATGAATCTCCCGCCCGTCCAGCGAACTCCGCCAGGTGAGATCGCGCACCTGCCCCAGCGTCCAGTCGCGCACCTGCGGATTCGTATCGGTCAGCCAGCGTACGCTGCCCCCGGAGAAGACACCGACCTCGGGCGGCGTGTCCGCGCGGCCGTGGACCAAGGCGATTCGCCCGTCCTGCGCAAGGCTGAATCCCCGGAAGGGCCCCTGCAGTTCGGCCAGCTCGCGGGCTTCCCCATCCGCGGCATCGACCTCGAGCAGGCGCGGCCGTACGCCGAGCAGGCCAATCCCCACCAGCGTCGTGTCGTCCCGCCACTGGAACGTGCGCATCGTGCCGGGCCATTGCGACCCCAGCACCACGCGGGAATCGTCGGCCAAGGTGTAGACCATGCGCGTTCCCGTGTGCCCGTACGGGCCGAGCTGGCCGTACAGCAGCCGGGCGCCATCGGGCGACCACTGCAGCGACGCGGCGGATGCGCGTTCGGTGACCGTGCGCAGCAGGCTTCCGTCGTCGGCGGAGACCAGCACGACGCGAGAGCGATACCACATATGCCCGAGGCCGACCTCGTCGGACACGCGCAGGGCGAAGGAACGGCCATCGGGCGCCCATGCGAGATCCTGCACCTGCAGGCCTGGCGGGGTCAGCACGCGCGCGTTCCCGCCTGCCGCATCCACCACCCACAGCCGCGTGAACTGCGCATCGCGGCCGACCTCGATGGCATCGTCCTTGCGCTCGATCCGCGCCTTCCGCTCGGGCGACTGCGGATCGATGGCGAGATAGGCCAGGCGCGTGCCATCGGCCGACCAGGCGAAGGACGTGACCTCACCGGCCGACGCCGTCAGCGGCTGCCGCGTGCTGCCATCGCGCGTCGTTTTCCAGACCTGGGTGCGCGCCAGCGACGCCGGCTTGGCATCTTCCTGGCCCGACAGCGCGCGCGTGGAGAGGAAGGTCAGCTGCGTGCCGTCGGGAGACCAGCGCGGCATCGTGTCGGCGGCCGCTTCCGGCGCGGGGAGTTCCTCCGGTGCGCTGCCGCCGTCGCTGGCGACGCGCCAGATGCGCCGGCGGTTCGGCGCGCCGCCTGGCTGCGGCGTCTCCACGGCATAGGCGATCACGCCGCCGTCGCGGCTGATCTGCGGATCGCCGACTTCCTTCAGGTCGACGATCTCCGCGGCCGAAGGAATGGCCGGCGCCGCCTGCAGCGGCCACGCACACGCCACCGCGAAGCACGCCGATGCCGCGCCACGCAGCGCGAGCGACCGAAGCGATCGATGGCCGCGATTCCCCTCCGTCCTGATCACGCAATCGAAGCGCATTTACCCCCCTCTTCAGTCGCCATAGCGATATCGCCGGCTCCGATCATCGAGGCCGGCCTGCGCAGCCCCAGCATGGCCCGCTTACTGCAACGTCGAACGAACGCACCGTTTCCGGTAACCCACTTCCGCGCCGCGAGCACGATGCGGCCCTCTGGCCCCTACCTGTACCGGGAAGCCCCCGCCGGACAAGACTCGCGAACGCCTCCAGCGGGATGGCGTGGAAGACGCCGCCGACGCGCAGATCTCTACTACCGCGTCCCCGATGACCAGCTTGTGGGTGTTGTAGCGGTGAGCTCATGCTCAAACGGTGGACCGTCGAGCACAGCTTCACCTGACTGGAGAAGAACCGGACACGCCCCGCAGGCGAAGGACTTCATGAACCGGCGGGCGCGCTGAGTAACGAGGTCTGAGTAACGAGGCCTGAGTAACAGGGCCTGAGTAACGAGGTCAGATGCTGAGGTTTCCCCACATTTTTCACAGCCCATCCTCCCCCTTTGAAAAAGGGGGACTGAGGGGGATTTGCTGTTGCTGTTGCTTGGTCGGACACCGAGCAAATCCCCCCAACCCCCCTTTTTCAAAGGGGGGAAGCAGCCAAGCCATTGAATTGGTTGCAGGAACCTGATCCCGTCCCCGGCCCGGGAAAGCGCCGAACGACGAACCGGTCCTGCCCCATCGACCGTCCCGCCGAGCACCCGGGCCGCCCGGCCAATGCCTTGCATGGCGATCTTCAGCGGGGAATGCGGGCGATGACCTTGATTTCGAAGTCGAACCCCGCAAGCCAGTTGACGCCGACCGCCGTCCAGTTCGGATAAGGCGCCTCCGCGAAGACTTCGCCTTTGACGGCCATGACCGTGCCGAACTGGTTCTCGGGATCGGTATGGAAGGTCGTCACGTCGACGATATCGTCAAGCCCGCATCCACCTGCCCGCAAGGTCGCCTCGAGATTGGCGAATGCCAGCCGGACCTGCGCCTCGAAGTCCGGCTCGGGCGAGCCATCGCTTCGGCTGCCGACCTGGCCGGACACGAACAGGAGGTCGCCTGATCGGATCGCCGCGGAATAGGCGTGCGATGCGTAGAGGTCATGCCGACCGGCGGGGAAAACGGCGTCACGTGTAGTCATGGGGGAATCTCCTGGCGGGGCCGGCGGCCCGGTGCGTGGCGATCACTCTAGGCAGCCGCCCCGGCGGAATAAACACGCCGATCCCGCGATCACTGTTTGTAGAATCCAAACAATCCCGCCCGCCCCGTTGGAACCCACGTGGACCGTATCGACGCAATGCAGGCCTTCGTCCGCGTGGCGGAAACCGGCAGCTTCACCAAGGCCGCCACAACGCTGCAATCGAGCAAGACGCGCGTGACGCAACTGGTGCAGCAGCTGGAAACGCACCTGCGGGTGAAGCTGCTCCATCGCACCACGCGCAAGGTCAGCGTCACCGCCGACGGCGCCGCCTACTACGAGCGCGTCGTGCGCCTGCTGGCCGACCTGGACGATGCCGAGACCAGCCTCTCGGCCGCCTCCGACGCCCCGCGCGGGCGATTGCGCGTGGATGCGCCCGCACCGCTGGCCAGCCTGGTGCTGGTGCCCGCCCTGCCCGCCTTCCACGCGCGCTATCCCGACATCCAGCTCGACCTGGGCGTCAGCGACCGCAAGGTGGACCTCATCGACGAGAACGTGGACTGCGTGGTGCGCGGCGGCGAACTCACCGAGCCTTCGCTGCGCGCCCGCCATGTCGCGGACCTGCCGCTGGGCGTGTACGCCGCACCGGACTACCTGGCCCGTGCGGGCACGCCGGCCCATCCGCAGGCGCTGGAAGACGGCCACCACCGCACCATCGGCTATCGCAGCTCGCGCACCGGCGCCCCGCTGGCCCACGTGATGCGCCGCGGCGACGAACAGCTGCGCATGCACGGGCGCCACGTGCTGTCGGTGGACGACGGCAATGCCTACCTGGCCGCCGGCGTGGCGGGCCTGGGCGTGCTGTGGCTGCCGCGGTACATGGCGCGCGCACCGCTGCGCGCGGCGAGCTGGTGCCGCTGTTCGAGGACTGGCAACTCGATCCGATGCCGCTGTCCGTGGCCTTCCCGCCCAGCCGGCACGTCAGCCGCAAGCTGCGGGTGTTCATCGACTGGATCGTCGAACTGATGGCGCAGCACGCGCCAGCCATCCAGCCGCCGCGCTGACCCGCCTCCGGCGACGACACGACCGGCAGCCGCCGGCTGCCCGTCACATCGGCCGTGCGTCGCGGGTCTTACCTGCATGACACAGCACGGCGGAGGAACGTGACCGATGGACGAGCGCGCATGGCTGGGGGAACGGTTCGAGGAGCAGCGGCCGCGCCTGCGAGCCGCCGCGTACCGCATGCTGGGCTCGCTGAGCGAGGCTGATGATGCCGTCCAGGAAGCCTGGCTCCGGCTCAGCGGAACGGCCGACAACGAGATCGACGACCTTGGCGCGTGGCTGACGACCGTCGTCGCGCGCATCTCGCTGAACATGCTCCGCTCGCGCAAGGTGCGGGGCGAGGCCCACATGCCCGAGCCGATCATCGACCGCGCCGATGGAACGACCCCGGAGCACGGGGTACTGCTGGCGGACGGGATCGGCCTTGCGCTGCTGGTGGTGCTCGAGACCCTCGCACCGGCCGAACGCGTCGCGTTCGTGCTGCACGACGTCTTCGGCATGCCCTTCGAGCAGATCGCGCCCATCGTCGAGCGCACCCCCGCCGCGGCCCGCCAACTCGCCAGCCGTGCACGCCGCCGCCTGCAGGCGCGCAACGCGCCTCCCGACGCCGACGTGCAGGTTCAGCGGAGCCTTGTCGACGCCTTTGCCGCGGCTGCGCAAGACGGCGACTTCCGCAGGCTTGTCGCCATCCTCGACCCGCAGGTTCTCCTTCGGGCCGACGTCGCATCCACCCAGGTCCGCGGCGCGGAACAGGTGGCGCGCCGGGCGCAGAGCTTCTCGCGCCTCGGCCTGCTCAGGCGCCCGGTGCTCGTCAATGGCGCCGCGGGGCTGCTCGGCATGCTCGAAGGCAAGCCGTTCGCGGTCATGGCCTTCACCGTCAGCGGCGGCAAGATCACCGAGATCGACATCGTGCGCGACCCCGAACGGCTCGAAAAACTCGACCTGACCGTCCTCGACGGCTAGCGCGGCCGCGCGTCGCCGCGGCATCCCTCCCCAGTTTCGCAGCCAGGAGCAGTCCATGCAGACCGTCTTGATCATCGCCTTGTCCTTGCACGTCCTGGCCGGGGTCGTCTGGGCCGGCGGCACCTTCGCGCTCGCGCGCCTCGGCGGTGCCGGCGGCCCGCGCTTGCGCGCGCCGATGCTGGGGGCGGCGATCGTGACCATGCTCACCGGCGGCTATCTCTGGCAGGCCGTGCACGGCGGGGCCCCCGGCACGCCGGAAAAGGTCCTCGCCGTCGGCATCGCCTGCGCGCTGCTTGCCTTCATGGTGCAGGCCGGCGCCGGCGCACGGACCCATTGGCAGCTCACGCGGGGAACATTGCCGGAAGCAGCCGCGCAGGCGCGCATGGCCCTGGTCACCCGCTTGGCCGCCGGCCTGTTGGCGATCACCGTGATCTGCATGGCGGCGGCGCGCTATGCATGAGCTCGCGGCGACAATCAGCCGGGGGCGGCAGGCCGCCCCCGGCACCGGATCCCCGTCGCCGGATCAGTGCAGGCGCTGTGCGGGCGCTTGGGGGATGCACCCACCCTGCGCATGGGCGGCCGGCGGCAATGCGGAGTGTTGCGCCCAGTCCGCCACCGGTGATGCAGCGCCTGCGCCATACACGGCCCGCGGCTCGCGTACACCGCTTCGCCTGCGCGACCCATCGAGCCGCTGCGACGTGATCTGACCGATGATGTCCTTCGCGGCCCTGGCGTCGTCGAAGACCGCATGCCCCACCATCGCCAACGTGCCGATGGCCAGGTCAGCGTCTTCGACACTGAACACCACGTCGCCGTGCGCCGTGATCATGTCGAGCCGACGGTCGAGTTCGTCCATCTGGTCCAGAGTGACGCCGAAGACGAGGCGCTCTTCCGTGCCTGCCTCGCCTTCCATCGCTTCTGCTTCCACCGCTTCTGCCTCCACCGCCTCGTCGTCCGGCGCCTCGGCCTCCACTGCGTCCGCCTCAAGCGCCTCGGCCTCCGGTGCCTCGTCCTCCACCGCCTCGGCTTCAGGGGTTGCACTCGCAGGCTCGCGCTCGGCCTCCCGTTCCGCCGGCCATGACACTTCTTTCAGCACCAACCCCGCCTGTTCCGCCAACAACTCCAGGCAGACCGCCAGTTCGCCCACGCGGATCTCGGGCACCCACTCCTGTTCCTCGTCGTGCGTACGCGGCTGCGCCAGGTGCGACAGGAACACCATGTGCTCGTGCAGCTTCTTCAGTCGGAACTGACTGTCCTCCGGCAGGAAGTAGCCGGGCATGTCCTGATCATCCGAATCGAACTTCGACATCGTTGCCTCCTCATTCCATGAAGTGACCGCCCACCGGGACAGCGGACGGGAAGTCGGGAGGTTAGAAACCGCACACAGCCGGCGGGCGTATTTCCCCGAAGGGTGTTGTATTAGCCGCCCTCCCGACGCAGGCATCGCGTCGGTCGTGCCCGCAGCACACGGGCACAAAAAACCCACCGGTTTGACGGAGGTGGGCACCGCTGTGTGAGGAGTTTCTACGCTCCTTGGAATCGAGTCTGCTACTGGAATACAGGGGTGTCAAGGACCTGCCCTGACGCCGAATGCCTCTGACGCGCCTCCCCATCGGCCGCGCAAAGCGACCTCAAGCGACGGGGGAACTCGTCAAGGCAGGTCCGAACCCGCCAAGCGATAGTTTCGGGGAAGTTGCAACGCGTTAACCTGGCATCGGTCTTCAGGGGTCGCCGTGAACATGGCGGAACGGCGGGCAACGGGGCAGATGCACTTTCCGAACCCAAGCGGAGAACTGCACAACGGCATCTTCTCGCTCCTCTTCAAAGCTTGCAGCAGGTTTCCGGCAGGCGCCACAGGTTCGATTTCATTAGGAAAATTCCTACAAGCCATATGGGAATTTCCTGACAACCCAAAGCAACCACTAGCGATTTAATAGGCACTCCATCAGCGGAAGGGGGAGGATCTAATGTTCAGCCACGCTCACTACATACCGATACTGAAGTTTCGCCAGGGAGAATACTTGGCTATCGGGAGGTCATCGGCTGCAATCAAGAAGTGGATGACACCTTTTTTTGAACTGCCAACTGAACCCTGGGACTTCGAAGAGAAGATACCGTCCAAGTCGATGGACGAGCATCTCGCTCAGTTCGGCAAGCGATTGGCTCGAAATTGGAAGGCACGGTGCTTTGTCGACTCGCCCTACATTGGCGGTTCAGCATCCGTAGCCAGCGGTGTACATCACTTGGAACATGCTTTCTCGCTCGCTAGAGCAGAAGCATGCTTGGCAGTTCCGGTCGTGGGAATCGAACGTGATACCGCCTACAAGAAGGCCGTGGCCGCGATCGTTGCGGCCGACCAACGAGGTGCTTGTATCCGCGTATCTCCTGATGACTTTGCCTCCAATATTTCAGGAAAGATCGCCTCTCTACTAGCTGTAATCGGTCTCCAGGCATCAGATTGCGACCTGATCATCGACGCCAACGATGATATATCGAGCTCGCCAAGCTCCCAGGCCATCGTGTGGAAATCTCTAATTGCTTCTCTCCCTCAACTAGCACAATGGCGATCACTGACGGTAGCAGGGGGTAGCTTTCCAGCATCGCTGTCTCCAGCATCAATATACCGGCCGCACAAAGATGTGAAAAGATACGAGTGGCTCGCATACAAATCCTTAGTGAGAGGGAAGCTCGATCGGGTTCCTACGTTTGGGGATTACAGTGCAGCTTCGCCGAAAACATTCGAGATGGATCCCCGGTTGATGGATCCGAACGCGAAAGTGAAATATACCCTCGACGATGAGTGGCGCATCGTCATGGGCAATCAAGTGAAGAAAAACGGTCGTTCGCAATACCAAACGCTGTGCAAGACTCTCATCGGTTCGCTAGGCAGCAATTGGCCCGGAAGAACCTATAGCCACGGCGACGAGTTCATCGATGACTGTGCAGCGGGAAAGGGAAACGGCGGCTCGTCTACCTGGCCGACGGTGACGACTTCTCATCACGCTGCTGCCGCAGTTCGCGGCATCGCCATCCTGTTCGGCGCTTCACCTGTTCCCTAACCAACGGCCGGAGCTGCTTGAGCGGCAGCACATCCGCCAGGATCTGAGCAAGCTGCGCGCGAGGGGCGCGCAGCTTGTTCTTCTCGATTTGTAGCGATGTTAGCGCCGCTACCAATTCATCTCGCCACAGCAGAAGCGCCAAAGCCGCACCTTCAATCCCATTATTCATACGAGCAGGCCGCAACGGTTCGATCAGCACTGCTCCACGGGCTCCAGTCGTCACGATACGAACCCCCCACCATTCAGGAATTAGAGGCAGAGCACGCGTTGCATGGGAAGCGCTCACGACAAGCGTCGCTTTGTCGAGAACCGCGCTATAGCTCTCAACCTGAGACGGCAAACGAGTCAACCTGTCAGCATCGCTCTTAATTTCGTAGCCATGCAGCAAACCATTTACGACCGCGACGTCAACTCGGCAGCTACCACGATTCAGGCCGAGCTCTTCGACGACCAACGTATCCGGATTGGCAACATGGTCGCTGATAACGTTCTTCATCAAAGCGGCTCGCACATCACTGTCACGAGTAGCCATATTTCTCTCTCGATGTATCGTGCGGATGCGATGCTACAGCAAGTGTTCGCGTTATTCGACTGAGTACGAGTTTCCTCCTCTACTACGCCACATTACTCACCACGTACTCCGCCTCAATCTGCACGAAGCGAATCAGGTTAGCTTCCCGAGTGCCGCCGGCACCATGGGAGGAAGGATGGGGTCAACCTGACCCCGTTCCTGCAGACACCTCGCTGGGAAGAGCCCGGCGACACAGGAGTCCGCGCGGAGCCTCCAAGGCACCTATCCCATCCGCACGGCTGAGCCCCTGCTCTTCATCTGCCGCTTCTAGTAGACCTGCTCGGCAGCGCAGCAGTCTCCGCCGCCTACGCGAAATGGAGCGTTCGAGAGCAACAGCGACCCACGCTGAGATTGAAAAAGGAATTGTCGACATAGCACCATGCATCCAGATAATACTTGGACATCTCGAAGTCGTGCATGCTGAAGGCAGCAGAATCCTCAATGAGATAAATGCACAACAGCGCGATTTCGGTAAAAACTAACCTGGCTCCGCCCTCCGCCTACCTAACTTCCAAGAGCTCGGACAAAACAACGCGCACCAAATCGAGGATTCTCAGCACTTCATTCTTCTCAGTAGGGGTATGGGTGGAGATAGAAGAGCGAGTATATACCGATCTAACGAACGCCCCTATTGATTCATCAACAGATTTTGTAGCATCCTCTGTAGTTGCAGCCAGTGCTTTTGCGGTCTGACGACTGCGCAGTATGAATCTAACTTTCTGCTTCATAGTCGGACCTCTGGTGTCCGGCTCGTCTTTATAGCCAGGCATGCCCCGCACCTCTTCATCCGGAGCGAGACGGTCTAGAGTTTCACGAAGAGCTTCACGAAGATCTGTCGCTGGCCCGCGCCATGACAGTCTTTCTGGTTGCGACAAGTCAAGCAATGCCTGCTCATAAGAGAGCGCGGCGCTTGGCAGCAAGGCTCTAAGCGTTGTGATTATTCGGGCGTCAGCGCCTGTTTTCTCTGGTTGAGCAGGCTGGCGGTCGGTCGAAAGCGAGCTGCTATCTAGTTGTACTAGATGTGCCTTTGCTTTGCGGAGCAGGTCGCCATAAATGCTTGCTCGAGCTCGCCTGTGGCAGGCTTGCACCAATTGCTGCATTGTGGAATCGACTGCGGTGATATGGGTCTCGTCGTCTGTGGGGTTAATTAAATTGGGACGAACTTCCCTGAAATAGCTCTCTGCCAACCCTCGCAAGTTGTTCCGTACGACTGAAGAATGTATTTGCTTGCCGCTGTAGGCGCGGAGAGCCTTTCGTTGTTTCTCAATCTCAGCAATGAAGCTGGTGACGTGTCCAGACATTGCTACTCAGTGTCACTAGGCAAATTGTGCGCCACTAGGTTGTACCCAACCGCATTTAGTTTATATTCGCCGCGCGAGGGTGAATCAAAATAGCCAGCTGATTTTGCATCAGCAAGAATTTGATTGATTCTTCCTGGCAGCTTGAACTTGGCTTGTTTAAAGTATTTTTCGAGATCGTGGGCGTTGAAGGTCTCCTTCCGCTCATCAGTAGGAGCCAATTCCTGCAGGTAGAATCCAACGAGACACGCCATCTGACGTGCACTAGATGGCTTCTTTTGTTCCTTGAAGGTGCGAATGTCAATTTGCTTCTCAATCGATTCGCTTGATGAACTGGGGTTCGCGGCTTGCAGCGAGCCGGCCAGCTTCTTCTCGGCATGTTGGGCGGCGCTCGTGCTCGAGGGTGCGGCACCACCACTCTTTGGGGGTGAATCGGAAAGAGGTATATCGAGTTGCATACAAACAGCAGCTAGGGCCGTCCGACGAGCCGCATCGTCGAGCGGCGTAAGGGCTCCGAGCACCTGATCTATCGCTTGACCTAAAGTCAGTTGGCTAGCTGTCATTTCGTCTTCCTTCGGTGGCGTCGATCAACCTTGTTCCGATATCCCTACCCGCACTTGCTATACCCACAATTCAAACAAGTCGCACACCCATCCATCAGCACCACGGCCTTGGTGCTGCACTTGTGGCACATGGTGGCGGACGGCGGGAACGAGGCGCCCTCGCCGGTGATGGCTATGTCTTCGGGGTGGTGGTCTTCGGACGGTGGGGGTTCGTCGCGAAGAGCGCCCCCATCCGCCCTTCGGGCACCTTCCCCCGCAGGGGCGGGGGAAGGGGGAGCGCCGCCTACGTCAGAGTTTTTTTTTGAGCGTTCCTCGAACGCGCGGCGCTTCTCGGCGATGAGGGCGCGGGTAGTGTCGCTCATCTCGGGGTCGTGCATCATGCCGATGGACTTGAGGTGGTCCTCGACGATGTTGCCGAGCTCGGCGACCAGCGAGGGCATGTACACGCCGCCGGCCTTGAAGTAGCCGCCCTTGGGGTCGAACACGGCCTTCATCTCGTCGACGATGAAGGTGACGTCGCCGCCCTTGCGGAACACCGCCGAGAGGATGCGGGTGAGCGCGACGATCCACTGGAAGTGCTCCATCGACTTGGAGTTGATGAAGATCTCGAAGGGACGGCGCTGCTCGTGCTCGGTGCCGGCGTTGAGCACGATGTCGTTGATGGTCACGTACATGGCGTGCTCCACCAGCGGCGACTTGATCTTGTAGGTGCTGCCGATCAGCACTTCCGGGCGCTCGATGCGCTCGTGCATCTGGATGACGTCGGCCCTGGGCAGTTCGGCCTCGGCGGTCTGGCGCTCGACGGCGGCGGCGGGCACCTCGCGGGTCTTGTCCTCGGGGGTGACGACGGCGTAGCCCTTGATTTTCTTTTCGATCCTGACGGCCATTGCTGATCTCTTGTGTTGCGGTGATGCGGTGGATGGGTGTGGCGGTTGGGGCGGTGCGGGTTGCCCTCACCCCAACCCCTCTCCCGTGAACGGGAGAGGGGCTTATGGCGGCGCTACCGGTTGGATGCCGGCTTGCGGGTGGTCTTGGTGGCGGCCTTACGCGGGGCGGCGGGTTTTGCTGCCTTGCGCGGGGCGGCCTTCTTTGCGGTCTTGCGTGGCGCGGTGGTCTTCTTGGCGGCCTTCTTGCCGGCGGTCTTGGCGGCCGGGGCCTTGCGGGCGGCCGGCTTGGCGGACTTGCTGGCGGCGGGCCTGGCGGTTGCCTTCTTCGCGGGCGCCTTCTTCGCCGGGGCCTTCTTGGCGGCGACCTGCTTGCTGGTGCTCTTCTTGGCCGGCTTGGCGGTGGCCTTGCCGGCGCCCTTCTTCTTCAGCGCGGCCACTTCGGCCGCGGCGCTGGCCCTGGCGGCGGCGAGCGACTTCTTCGCCTTGCTAACGCGCTTGCCGACGGCCTTGCCGGCCTCGTCGGCGCGCTTGCTCACCGTCTTGCGCGCCTTGGTGGCGGTCTTCTTTGCCTCGGCCATCGCCTTGCGGGCGCGCTGGGCGACGTTGTTGCCGACCGCCTGCGCCTTGTCGGCGACGGCCTCGGCCGCACCGGCGATCGTCGCCGCCACTCCATTCCCGTTGCTCATCGGTGTTTCCTCGTCATGGTCCGGGCACCTTTGCCCGTGGGGCGGAATGTAGCGCGAAGTCCGGGCGGTGTATGCAAGCGGGCGGCGTGGGTCGTCGGGCGGTGCGGGTTGCCCTCACCCCGACCCCTCTCCCGCAGGCGGGAGAGGGGCTACGAGCAGCTAGAACTTGCCGTAGTAGCCTTCCTTGAGGGCGTCGAACAGGTTGGCGGCGGTGTGCACCTCGCCGTCGTATTCGATCTGCTCGTTGCCCTTCACCTCCACCACCTCGCCGTCCTCGAGCTCGAAGCGGTAGGTGGTGTTCTCCAGGTCCTTCTCCTTGACCAGCACGCCCTGGAAGGCGGCCGGGTTGAAGCGGAAGGTGGTGCAGCCCTTCAGGCCCTGGTGGTAGGCGTAGGTGTAGATGCTCTTGAAGTCCTCGTACGGGTAGTCCGTGGGCACGTTGGCGGTCTTGGAGATGGAGCTGTCCACCCATTTCTGCGCGGCGGCCTGCACGTCCACGTGCTCCTTGGGGCTGATGTCGTCGGCGGAGACGAAGTAGTCGGGCAGCTGCGCCTCGGGGGCGTCGGAGAACGGCATGGCCTTGGCGTTGACCAGGTGGCGGTAGGCCAGCAGCTCGAAGGAGAACACGTCCACCTTCTCCTTGGACTTCTTGCCCTCGCGGATCACGTTGCGGCTGTAGTGGTGGGCGAACGAGGGCTCGATGCCGTTGCTGGCGTTGTTGGCCAGCGACAGGCTGATGGTGCCGGTGGGGGCGATGGAGCTGTGGTGGGTGAAGCGGGCGCCGGTGTCGGCCAGGGCGTCCACCAGCTCGGGGGCCACGGTGGCCACCTGCTGCATGTAGCGCGAGTACTTGGCGTGCAGCACCTTGCCGGGGATCTCCTGGCCGACCTTCCAGCCGTCGGCGGCCATCTCCGGGCGCTTGCGCAGCATCTCGGCGGTGACGGTGAAGCGCTCCTCCATGATCGGCGCCGGGCCCTTCTCCTGCGCCAGCGACAGGCCCATCTCCCAGCCGGCCACGGCCATCTCGCGGGCCACGCGCTCGGTGAACTCGCAGCTCTCCTTCGAGCCGTACTTCATCCTGAGCATGGTGGCGGTGCTGCCCAGCCCCAGGAAGCCCATGCCGTGGCGGCGCTTGCGCATGATCTCGTCGCGCTGCTGCTGCAGCGGCAGGCCGTTGATCTCCACCACGTTGTCGAGCATGCGGGTGAACACGCGCACGACTTCTTTGTATTCCTCCCAGTCGAAGGCGGCCTGGTCGGTGAAGGGGTCGCGCACGAACTTGGTGAGGTTGACCGAGCCGAGCAGGCAGGCGCCGTAGGGCGGAAGCGGCTGTTCGCCGCACTGCCCTGTCACCAGGCCATTGAAAACAACGGAGTTTTGGTCCGGTTGCGTGGTATCGAACACGGCGTGCTCGCCCACGTATTCGATGCTTGCGATCCGGGAAGCGAAGCGCTGGCTCTTGCGCAGCGCCTTGCCCTGCACCCAGTCCGCGTACTTGGCGTTCTTGGCCGGCAGCAGGAATCCGATCTCGCGCATGAAATGCTCGCGCGACTCGCCATCGACGATGAGCTCGTACTGCGCTTCGCGACGCTTGCGCACCCGGCAGAACACGCCGAAGTTGGCCAGCAGCATCTGCACGTCCTTCAGCAGGCTTTCCTGGCTCGAAGCCAGCCGAACCGAACAGCTCTGGCTGTTCGAGGACACGTTCACCGTGCCATCGGTCTGGAACAGCGCACGCAGATAGGCGCGCACGCAATCCTCGCTGCCGCGCCAGACGACCTCGGGCACCTTGAGCTTGGTGTTGCGGGTAAAACCGTAATGCTCCAGCAGCCGGGCCAGCATCACCGAGCGGATGAAGACCTGGTTGCGTTCCGGCACGGCGACGGGCGAGACCGTGTAGTCGCGCGACGCGTGCAGGGAGGCGCCTGCAATCAGCGTATTGACGTAAGTCGCCACGCGGTCGGCCAGTGCACGGTCTTCGCCCCACAGCGTGACGATCGCGGCTTCCTGTCCCTTGCCGCGGTTGGTGAAGTGGCCGTCACCGGTCAGCAGCCCCAGCAACAGGCCCAGGTCCTCGCTGCCTTCAGTCCCGAACTGGCCTTTCCCGGACTGCACCAGCAGCCTGTCTCCGAGCTGCAGTTCGCGCAGCTTCAGCTTGCCGCGCTCGGTATAGAAGTCGTGCCACTCGGTCGCCTTGATTTCATAGCCGTCCTCCGTGCGCACCCGGTAGACCGGGGCACGCGGAGCGGTCATGAAGGCCGGCTTGGCGGGACGGGACGTGACGCCCCGGCTTCCGCCCGGCAGCGTGCGCGTGTCGACCGTCGCCTCGATGGCGTCGCCGCTGGCGTACAACTCGCCGATCGGCACCATGCCGTGCTGGGTGGCCAGCCGGGTGTCCGCCGTGACGCACGGGTTGGTCGCGCGGATGTTCTCGCACCACCAGTTGTTGTTCATCTCGTTGACGCGGTCGATCAGGATGAAGCCGGGCTCGGCGTAGTCGTACGTCGAGACCATGATCATGTCCCACAGGTGGTGGGCGCGGATCTTGCCGTAGACGCGGCAGGCGACCAGGCCGTCGTCGCGGACGATGTAGCCTTGGTGAATTGGCCACTCCTTCCAGATCACCTGCTCGGGGTCGGCCAGGTCGATGTCGCCGGCTTCCTTCTCGTTGATCGGAAACACCAGCGGCCAGTCGGCGTCGTTCTCCACAGCCTCCATGAAGCCGTCAGTGATCAGCAGCGACAAATTGAATTGGCGCAGGCGGCCGTCCTCGCGCTTGGCGCGGATGAAGTCCTTGGCGTCGGGGTGGCTGATGTCGAAGGTGCCCATCTGCGCGCCGCGGCGGCCGCCGGCCGAGGACACGGTGAAGCACATCTTGTCGTAGATATCCATGAAGGACATCGGCCCGGAGGTGTAGGCGCCGGCGCCGGCAACGAACGCGCCTCTGGGTCGCAAGGTGCTGAATTCATACCCGATGCCAGAACCAGCTTTCAGCGTCAGCCCAGCCTCGTGCACCTTCTCGAGGATGCCGTCCATCGAGTCGCCGATGGTGCCGGAGACGGTGCAGTTGATGGTGCTGGTGGCCGGCTTGTGCTCGAGCGCGCCGGCATTGGAGGTGATGCGGCCGGCGGGAATGGCCCCGCGGCGCAGCGCCCACAGGAAGCGCTCGTACCAGTACTGGCGCTTCTCGGCGTTGGGCTCGGCGTCGGCCAGGGCGTGGGCGACGCGCTGGTAGGTGCCGTCGATGTCGGCGTCGACCGGTTCGCCCTGCTTGGTCTTGAGGCGGTACTTCTTGTCCCAGATGTCCATCGATGCCGGCTGCATCGGGATCTCGAGGGCCTTGTCGCGCTTCACCGCCTCCAGACGTACCGTACTCATGACTGCTGCTTACTCCTCAGGTTCCGGCGCGGGTCGTGCCCGGCCTATTATTGTTGTCGCTGCCGATGTCCGCGGTGAGCGCCGACGGCGCAGCCGCGACGGTGGCGTTCACGCGTCGCGGCGTTGTTGGGTTTTCGTGCTGCCGGTCACCTTTGTCCGCATCGGCCGCCACCTCCGGTGGCGACGGGTGCTTTTCGGGCGAACCCCATTACTTGGGCCAGGTCCACTTCGGCTACCCCAAGATGTAGTGGCGAGCGGGGATTCAAGCTACGCCCGGCAGCGAAGGAAGTCAACTCTCGGTTACCGTGGCAGCGCGGTTCCGGGGTTTGGCTTCGGTTGGGCCCCGGGCAGGCACGATCCCGGGCCGGGGAAGCCGCCGCGGGCGGTCTTGATCGGGCCTGCGACAGCCGCATTTCACGTTTCTGCCACCGCATCTACGGGATAAACAGACTTTCATGCGTCCACTGCCCACTCTTCTCGCCCTCGTCGCCGCAGCCGCGTTCGGCGGCCTGGCCGCGGTCGCGATCCAGAACGGCCTGCAGCACCCGGCGCAGGCCGGCGCCCTGCCTGCGGCGCCCGCGGCCGCGGCACCCGCCCCCGTGTCCTCCAGCGAGGTCCCGACCGG
The DNA here is from genome assembly GCF_045689605.1 of Luteimonas sp. R10. Classification (GTDB taxonomy): domain Bacteria; phylum Pseudomonadota; class Gammaproteobacteria; order Xanthomonadales; family Xanthomonadaceae; genus Luteimonas. The sequence continues at coordinate 1,430,442 of NZ_CP141262.1, read as the reverse complement.
GGTCGCCGGCACCGCGGCGCTGCCGGTGGCGGTGGAGGGCCAGCCGGTGCCGTCGCTGGCGCCGATGCTGCAGCGGGTCACGCCGGCGGTGGTCAGCGTGCAGACCACCCAGCGGGTGCGGGTGAGCCCGTTCGGCAACGATCCGTTCTTCCGCCGCATGTTCCCGGAGCTGAGCCAGGAGCGGATCGCGCAGTCGCTGGGCTCGGGGGTGATCGTGGACGCGCGCAACGGCTACGTGCTGACCAACCACCACGTGATCGAGGGCGCCGACGAGGTCACCGTCACCCTGGCCGACGGCCGCACGCTGGAGGCCGAGTTCATGGGCTCGGACGCCGAGACCGACGTGGCGCTGATGCGGGTGCCGGCCGAGAACCTGACCGAGGTGCCGCTGGCCGACAGCGGCACGCTGAACGTGGGCGATTTCGTGGTCGCGGTGGGCAATCCGTTCGGCGTCGGCCAGACGGTGACCTCGGGCATCGTCTCGGCGGTGGGGCGCAGCAACATCCCCGGGGTCGGCTTCCAGAACTTCATCCAGACCGACGCCAGCATCAACCCGGGCAACTCCGGCGGCGCCCTGGTCAACCTGCGCGGCGAGCTGGTCGGCATCAACACCGCCAGCTTCAACCCGCGCGGCAGCCAGGCCGGCAACATCGGCCTGGGCTTCGCCATCCCGTCCAACCTGGCCGGCAGCGTGATGCGCCAGCTGGTGACCACCGGCGAGGTGCGCCGCGGCACCCTGGGCGTGGACACGCAGACGGTCGATGCGCGCATCGCCGATGGGCTGGGGCTGGCGGCGCCGCGCGGCGCGGTGGTGACCCGGGTGCACCCGGGTTCGGCCGCGGCCGAGGCCGGCATCCGCACCGGCGACGTGATCGTGGCCGCCAACGGCCAGCGCGTGGACAACAGCGAGACCCTGCGCAACATCCAGGGCCTGCAGGCGATCGACACGCCGATCGCCCTGGAACTGCTGCGCGACGGCGAGCCGTTGCAGGTGAGCGCGCGGCTGCGCGAGATCCCGCGCGACGGCGCCAACTACGACCCGCGCCTGGCCGGCGCCACCCTGGCCGACCTGCCCGAGGCGCTGCGCCGCCAGAGCGAGCGCGTCAGCGGCGTGCTGGTGGAGGCCGTGGATCCGGGCAGCCGCGCCGCGGGCAACGGCCTGCGCGCCGGCGACGTGATCCTCGCTACCACCGGCGGCCAGTTCCACGACCTGGCGGGGTTCCGCGCGGCGCTGGCCAACGCCCCGGGCGACCTGGTGCTGCTGGTCCAGCGCGGCCGCGGCCGCTACCAGGTGCCGCTCAGGTAACGCGACACCCCGCTCCTCCCAACCACCCGACAGGAGACACCACGATGAGCCCGACCTCCAGCGACAACGTCAAGCAGAACCTCGGCGAAGCCGGCAGCCGCCTCAAGCAGGCCGCGCACGACGCCGGCGACGCCATCAAGGGCGCCGCGCACGTGGCCGGCGACGAACTCAAGCTCGGCCGCGCGAACGTGAAGGCCGACCTGGCCGACAGCGCCCTGTCCGGCCTGTCCGCGCTGGAAGGCCTGGGCGATGCCGGCCGCGAGCAGATGGACCAGGTGCTGGACAAGGGCCGCGACCTGGTCGACAGCGCCGCCGACCTGATCCGCGAACGGCCGCTGGCCTCGTTCGGCGTCGCCTTCGCCGCCGGCTGGATCATCGCCAAGCTCGCCCGCAGCGGCGGCAAGTAAGTTGGCGGTCCGCGCGGCACGGGACGGGCAGTGAACGAGGACCTGCGCAACGGATCCGGCGACGGCACCGGCACGGGCGGCGACGGCGCCGGGAAGGCGCCGCACCTGGACGAGAGCGTCCGCCGCATCGGCAAGGCGGGACGCGCCACCCTCGGCTCGGGCATGGACACCGGGCGCGCCCTGCGCAAGCTGGTGCTGGCCGACCTGGCACTGGCGCGCAGCGCCCTGCCGCGGGCGCTGGTGTGGTGCGCGGTGGCGATCATCTTCGGCGCCTCGGCCTGGTTGCTGCTGATGGGGGCGGCGATCGCCCTGCTGCAGGCGCTGGGGCTGTCGTGGCTGGCGTCGACCTCGATCGCCGCGGTGCTCAGCCTGGCGTGCACCGCGCTGGCCGGTTGGCGGATGTGGGTGTACTTCGACCTCGGCGCCCTGCACGCCACGCGCCGGCAGCTGACCAGCCTGGGCGTGATCGACGAGGACGAAGACGACGACGGGGACGACGCGTCCGCGCGCAAGGAGGCGGCATGAAGCTGGCGGTGCTCAAGCGCCGCGTCGAGCGCGGCGAACAGCTGGTCGAGGGACGGCTGCAGCAGACGCGCGAGGAATACGGCGCGCTGCGCGCGCAGTGGCGCGAGGCGTGGACGCCGGCCCGCATCCTGGCGGCCGGCCTGGTCAGCGGCTTCGTCGCCGGCAGCTCGCAGCCGAAACGGGCGCTGCGGCGGCTCGGCAAGCTCGGCAAGGTCGCGGGCGATCCGCGCTGGCTGCGGTTGATCAGCTCGATGACCGGATTGCTGGGCTCGATCCAGGCGATGGTCGCCGCGGCGACCGCCAGGAAGGCCGCGGAAACCGCGGACACCGCCGCCGAAGAGGCCGCGGAGACGGCCGAAGACGCCGGCGCGGGTGGCCGCGCGCCGCCGCCGCCCGACGATAGTGGCGGTGGTGGCGCCCCGGCCGCCAGCGCCGAGCCCGAGGCGGTCCCGCCTTCCGACCGCCGCAAGCCGGACCAGCGCTGGGACACGCAACCCTCGCCCGCCGAAGCGGCGACCGAGATGTCCGAGCGCTGAGCGTGGCGACCGGACCAGGCACTCGAACGGGCCGATTCGAGCATGCCGCACCGAACGGGTCGACTTGAGCACGCCGATGTGAGCAGTCCGCTGGCACCACCCGCCCGGGACGACGACCCGCCACCGCCGCGGCCGCGCGCGCCGGCGTCGATCGTGGTGCTGGCGATGCTCGCCACCGGCTACACGCTGTGGGCGGCGCAGGCGGTGGTGGTGCCGGTGTTGCTGGCGATGTTCTTCGCCCTGGTCGGCAATCCGGTCCTGCGCGCGCTGCGGCGGGTGTGGATCCCGCGCTTCGCCGGCGCGCTGCTGGTGCTCGCGTTCGGCGTCGCCGCCACCTTCCTGCTCGGCCGCCAGCTGGTGGTCCCGGCCAGCGAATGGATGCAGCAGGTGCCGAAGGAGCTGCAGGTGCTCACGCCCAAGCTGCAACAGATGGCGCGGCCGATGCAGCGCGCCAACGAGGCCGCGCGCTCCTTCGCCCAGGCCGCCGACGGCGGCCAGGCGCACCGCGTGCAGATGGTGACCGTGCGCGAGAACGATCCCTGGGAGCGGCTGTCGGCCACGCCCAGGCTGCTGGGCGCGGCGCTGGCGGTGGTGTTGCTGACGTTCTTCTTCATGGTGTACGGCGAGAACCTGCAGCGGCACGCGATCGCGCTGCTGCCGCACCGGCAGCAGAAGCGGCTGACGGTGGGCATCCTGCAGTCGATCGAGGCGGAGATCTCGCGCTACGTGCTGACCATCAGCGTGATCAACACCGCGCTCGGCGCCGCCGTGGCCGCCGCGCTGGTCTGGCTGGGCATCGACCTGCAGGAGGCGCTGCTGTGGGGCACGATCACGGCGCTGCTGAACTTCGCGCCGTACGTGGGCCCGGCGATCGGCGCGGTGCTGATGCTGCTGATGGGCTTCGTGACCTGGGACGAGGTGGGGCCGTCGCTGCTGCCGGTGATCATCTACGTCGCGCTGCAGACCCTGGAGGGCCAGTTGATCACGCCGATCGTGCTGGGCCGGCGCATGGCGCTGTCGCCGCTGGTGCTGATCCTGGCGCTGATGCTGTTCGGCTTCCTGTGGGGCATCGTCGGGCTGCTGCTGGCGGTGCCGCTGCTGGTCTGCGTCAAGCTGGTGCTGGCGCGGCTGGAGGGCTTCGAGGGCTGGGCCAGGCTGCTGGAGTGAGCTGCCGCGGGCTGGTGCCTTCTCCATGGGCGCGGCTCGCCCGAAAGGCCGCCCTCGCCCCATGCATCCGGTCGCGACTTCCGTCGCTCCCACAGGGACCGATCCGCCGGCTGCATTCTCCCGCCCTGTCGCGACTTCCGTCGCTCCCACAAGGGAATGCAGCGGGCGGATAGCTCCCTGTGGGAGCGACGGAAGTCGCGACAAGGCACCCCGCGCCGCGCGATCCCGGCCGGGCACGTCCCCAGGGGACGATACAATGGCCAAGTGAGTTTCCCCGTCCGCGCCATCACCCTCGATCTCGACGACACCGTGTGGCCGTTCGCGCCGATCGCCGCGCGCATCGAGCAGGTGCTCGACGACTGGCTGCGGACGCACGCGCCGCGCACCGCCGAGCGCTACCCGGCCGAGGTGATGCGGGCGCTGCGCGAGCGCGTGTTCGACGAGAACCCGCACCTGCTGCACGACCTGACCGCGCTGCGGCGCATGACCCTGGAGCACGCGCTGCGCGAGAGCGGCGACGATGTGTCCCTGGCCGAGCCCGCGTGGAAGGTGTTCTACGCCGCGCGCAACCAGGTGGAGTGCTATCCCGACAGCATCGACGCGCTGCGGCGGATCGCCGCGCGGGTGCCGGTGGCGGCGCTGACCAACGGCAACGCCGACCTGGAGCGCATCGGGCTGTCGGAGCATTTCGCGTTCCGGCTGACCTCGCGCGACCACGGCAAGGCCAAGCCGTCGCCGTGCATCTTCCATGCCGCCTGCGCGCGCCTGGACTGCGACCACGGCGACGTGCTGCACGTCGGCGACCACATCGAGATGGACGTCGCCGGCGCCGCGCGCGCCGGGCTGCGCAGCTGCTGGATCAACCGCGAAGGCCGCACCTGGGCGCATCCCGAGATCACCCCCGACCTGCAGTTCGACACCCTCGCCGCGCTGGCCGACTGGCTGGACGCGCAGGCCGCCCACGACCACGACAGGACCGACGCCGCATGAGCTTGCCGACCGGATTCGTTTCGCCCGACGCCGCCGCGCAGCCGCGCGCGCTGCACCTGCTCGACCGCGAGGCCCTGCCCGCCTGGTGCGAGCGCCAGGGCGCGGCGACCGCGCGCTGGCTGCAGGCGCAGGGCTGGGACGCATCGCCGGGCAGCGTGCTGCTGCTGCCGGGCGCGGACGGCGCGCTCGCCGGCGCCGTGCTCGGCGTCGGCGACCGGCTCGATCCGTTCGCCTACGCGCACGCGCCGATGGCGCTGCCGGCGGGCGACTGGCAGCTGGCGGACCCTCTGGACGCCGACGCGCACGCGGCGCTGCTGCTCGGCTGGGGCCTGGGCTGCTATCGCTTCGACCGCTACAAGCGGGCGCCGCGGGAACCGGCGCGGCTGGCGGTGGCCGAGCCGGACGCCGAACGCTTCGACATCCTTGCCGCCTGCTGCCGCGTGCGCGACCTGGTCAACACCCCGACCGAGCACATGGGCCCGGAGGAGCTGGAGGCCGCCACGCGCGAGCTCGCGCAGGCGCACGGCGCGCGGTTCGAGAGCATCGTCGGCGACGCGCTACTGGAGCGGAACTTCCCGGCGATCCACGCCGTCGGCCGCGCCTCGCACCGCGCGCCGCGGCTGCTGCAGCTGCAATGGGGCGACGCCGCGGCCCCGCACCTGGCGCTGGTCGGCAAGGGCGTGTGCTTCGACACCGGCGGCCTGGACGTGAAGCCGGCCGAGGGCATGCGCAACATGAAGAAGGACATGGGCGGCGCCGCGCACGCGCTGGCGCTGGCCGGGCTGGTGATGGCGCGCCGGCTGCCGGTGCGGCTGACGCTGCTGATCCCGGCGGTGGAGAACGCGCTGGGCCCCGACGCCTACCGCCCCGGCGAGGTGATCGCCACGCGCAAGGGCATCAGCGTGGAGATCGACAACACCGACGCCGAGGGACGGGTGGTGCTGGGCGACGCGTTGACCTATGCCGGCGAGCAGGACCCGGACCTGCTGATCGACTTCGCCACCCTTACCGGCGCAGCGCGCATCGCGCTGGGCCCGGACCTGCCGGCGCTGTACAGCAACGACGACGCGCTGGCCGACGCCTGGCTCGAGGCCGGCCTGCAGCAGCGCGACCCGCTGTGGCGGATGCCGCTGTGGCGCCCGTACCTGCGCTACCTGACCAGCCGCATCGCCGACCTGGCCAACGCCGGCTCGCGCATGGCCGGCTCGATCACGGCGGCCCTGTATCTCGAACGCTTCGTGCCCGCGGACCGGACCTGGGCGCACGTCGACGTGTTCGCGTGGAACGAGAACGACCGCCCCGGCCGCCCCGCCGGCGGCGAGGCGCAAGGCCTGCGCGCGGCGTACGCGATGCTGAAGGCGCGCTACGGCTGAGCCCGTGGCGGCACGCCGCCGCCGGAAGGTCACGATCGGCGCGGGATCGATATTTGCACTTGCCCTTTGTGGGAGCGACGGAAGTCGCGACTCCGCGACGCCGGCAACAGTCGCGACTTCCGTCGCTCCTACAAAGGGCATGCCGTCCAGCACGCCGGGTACGGCAGATCAAGTGCTCGCACTCGTGCTTAGAGCCGTTTTTTACGCACTTCGCAGAAGTGCCCCCTCTCCCGCTTGCGGGAGAGGGTTGGGGTGAGGGCGCTCTTGGCGAGAGATCAAAAGCGCCCTCATCCGCCCTTTGGGCACCTTCTCCTGCAGGCGGGAGAAGGGATCCGTAACACTTGCGCCAGAACCGCTCCAGGGCCGATAGCCGATGCACTTGCAGTTGCACTTGTGGGAGCGACGGAAGTCGCGACTGTGTCCGGCGCCGCGGCGTCGCGACTTCCGTCGCTCCCACAAAGGGCGCGCACGAATCGGACGACCGATCGATGGATAGACCCTCAGACCGGTAGGTCGAACAACAGGACGTCGGCGAGCGGATCGCTGCCGGTCCCGGCGATGCGCAGTTCGCCCGACGTGTCGACGATGCCGAGCGCGTCGCCGGCCTCGAGGCCCTGGCCGTCGACCTCGGCGCTGCCCTGCGCCAGGTGCAGCCAGTAGCGACGCGCCGGATCCTGCGCCCAGGTCGCCGATTCGCCGGCGCCCAGCTGCACGCCATGCAGCCAGGCCCGCTGGCGGATGGGGAGACCGCCGTCGGCGCCGTCGGGCGAGGCGAGCACCGCCCAGCGCCCGCGGCGCGCGGCGGGATCGAACGCCCGTTGCGCATAGTCCGGCGGCACGTTGAGCCGGTCGGGCTGGATCCAGATCTGCAGGAAATGCACCGGCTCGCTGTCGGACGCGTTGAACTCGCTGTGCTCGATGCCGGTACCGGCGCTCATCCACTGCAGCTCGCCCGGACGCAGCACGCCCTCGCCGCCACCGTCGTCGCGGTGCGCGAGCGCGCCCGACAGGACGTAGCTGAGGATCTCCATGTTGGCGTGGCCGTGCGGCGGGAATCCGGAACGGGGCGCCACCCGGTCCTCGTTGATGACCCGCAACGGCCCCCAGCCCATCCACTCCGGATCGTGGTAGTGGCCGAAGGAAAAGGTGTGGTGGCTGTCGAGCCACCCGGCCTCGACATGGCCGCGTGCGCTGGCGGAGCGGAGAATCGGCATGATCGGATAAAAAAGGTCGAGTGGCCCGTTACGGTGACTGAATCGATGCGACGGCGGCGTCATCGGCGCGGCGAATGCCGCCGGTACCCGAAGCCCGTCATCCCGGCGCAAGCGCGCTGCTGTCCGGAATAAATCCATCGGCGCGGATCGGTCGTCATGTTCCGCGCCGTACCCTCACCCCCACCCCTCGCTCCGCGCCCCGGCCCGCGCCAGCGGCGCGGGCGCTCCACCGCACGCGCGCCAGTGGCGCGCAAGCCGTGCGGTCTCGCCCCAAAGGGAGAGGGGCTTTTCCCTTCTCCCTTTGGGGTGAAGGGGTGCCGCTTGCGAGCCATTGGCTCGCGCATCCCTGAACGCCCTGCGCGCTGCGCAGGGCCGGGGCGCGGAGCGAGGTGCCCGAAGAGCCTGCCCCCGAATGCTTTTGTCGGGGGGCGGAGGGTACGGCGAAGCGACGACGGCTCCAATCGCCGCCAACGCACCGGGCCGGGAATCGAGTCGCCGTCCCGATGCGCGGCGACGCGCCTATTCCGCCGCCGGCACCTTCGCTTCGGTGGTGATGCGCAGCTGCACCTCGTCGCTGACGTTGGGCGCGTACATGCCCAGGTCGAAATCGCTGCGCTTGATGGTGGCGGTGGCGTCGAAGCCGATCGCCTCGCGCTTGGCCATCGGGTGCGGGCCGGCCTTGTTGAGGGTCGTATCGAGCACCACCGGCTTGCTGATGCCCTTGATGGTGAGATCGCCGGTGATCTTGAGCTTGCCCTCGCCCGCCGGCTCGACCGCGGTGCTGCGGAAGGTGGCCTCGGGATGGTTGGCGGCGTCGAAGAAATCGTCGCTGCGCAGGTGCTCGTCGAACTTCTCGACGTGCGAATCCAGCCCGGACAGCGGCAGGGTCACCTCGACGCTGGAGGCGGACACGTCGTCGGCGTCGTAGACGATCGTGCCGTCGGCGTCGCCGAAATGCGCGATCGGATGGGAGTAGCCGAAGTGGCTCCACTGCGCCACCACGTCGGTGTGGTTGGGATCGATCTGGTAGGTCACCGGCGCGGCCACGGCCGGAGCGGTGGCCAGCGACAGGGCGGCGGCAAGGACGGCGTGCTTGAACGAAACGGTCTTCATGGCTGGATGGCTCCGTGGGGAGGTACGACCGGTGGGAGGAGGCGGCTGCCGCGGCGGCCGCCGGGAGGATCTGGATCGCCCGAGGAGGATCACTCGATGCGGCAGGCCTCGTCGAACGACAGCCGCGGCGAGCGCCCGAAGATGCTGGCCGGGTCGCCCTTGCCGAGGTTGACGAGGAAGTTGGAACGGATCGCGGTGCCCTTGAAGAAGGCCTCGTCGACCTTGGCGGCGTCGAAGCCGGTCATCGGCCCGGTGTCGAGGCCGAGCGCGCGCGCGGCGAGGATCAGGTAGGCGCCCTGCAGCGAGCCGTTGCGGAAGGCGTGGTCGCGGCGGTTCTCGCGCGGGCCCTCGAACCAGCTCTTGGCGTCGGTGTGCGGGAACAGGAACGGCAGCTTCTCGTGGAAGTCCAGGTCGTAGCCGACGATCGCCACCACCGGCGCGGCCATGGTCTTCTTGCGGTTGCCCTCGTCCAGCGCCGGCTCCAGCTTCGCCTTGGCTTCGGCGGAACGCACGAAGACGAAGCGCGCCGGCGACTGGTTGGCGCTGGTCGGGCCCCACTTCAGCAGTTCGTACAGCTGGTGGAGGGTGTCGTCGCTCACCTCACCCGTGAATCGGTTGTAGGTCCGCGCGCTGCGGAAGAGGCGGTCGAGGGCGTGGGCGTCGAGGACATCGGACATCGGCGGATCTTCTCCTGGCGCGGCTTGGCCGCTCGTGAAACCGACCCGCAGTGTAGAGTTCCGCCGGTGAAGCCGCACCTTGGATCCCGGAACGGATGGTCGCATTCGTGGAACAAACCGCCGCCGCCTCCGCGTCATCGTTGCGGCCGGCGCAATGCTGGACCCTGAGCGACGGGCACGCCGGCAATCTGCGCCAGGTGGAGGCGCTGGCGCATGCGCTGGCACCGGCCGCGGTGCGCGACTGGCGGCTGGCGCCGCGCGCGCCCTGGCGCTGGGCGGCGCCGCGGCGGCTGCCGGGCAGCGAGGGCGCGTTCGGCGGCGACTTCGCCGCGGCACTGTCGGCGCCGCCCGCGCTCGCCATCGGCTGCGGCCGGCAGGCGGCCCTGGCCACGCGCCTGTTGCGCACGCACGGGGCGAAGGCGGTGCAGATCCTCGATCCGCGGCTCGATCCGGCGCACTGGGACCTGGTGGTGGTTCCCGAGCACGATGGACTGCGCGGCGACAACGTGGTCACCCTGCTCGGCAGCCTGCATCCTGTCGACGCCACTTGGCTGGCGCGCGCCCGCGATGCGTTCGCCGCGTTCGCAGAGCTGCCGCGGCCGCGCACGGCGCTGCTGCTCGGCGGCAGCAGCCGGCATGCGCGCTTCGACCGCGGCGACTTCGAGGCGTTGGCCGCGCACCTGGACGCCGCATTGGCGCGCGACGGCGGCAGCGTGCTGCTGACCGCGTCGCGGCGCACGCCGCCGGAGCTGCGGCATGCGCTGCGCGCCCGCTATGCGAACACGCCCGGCATCGCCTGGCTCGGTACCGACGACGGGCCTAACCCGTACCCCGGGCTGCTGGCCTGGGCCGACCGCATCGTCTGCTCGCCCGACTCGGTCAACATGGTCTCCGAGGCCTGCGCCACGCGCGTGCCGGTCTTCGTGTTCGATCCGGCACGCGTCACCGGCCGGCCGCGGCGGTTCCTCGACGCGCTGCTGGCGCGCGGCCGCATCCGCGCGATGGACGCCGCGCTTGTCCCGTTCGAAGCGGAACCGCTGCGCGAGACCGCGCGCGTCGCCGCGCAGGTGCGCGGGCGCCTGGGGCTCGACCACCGGTAGCGCGGCCAGCGGGCCACACAATCTCCACGCCATGTGGGAGCGACGGCAGTCGCGACGCCGCGATCGTTCGGACGCGGCACGGTCATGGCCGAAGTCGGCGCATCGATGGGCGCGTCGGCCGGCGCCGGGTCGCGACTGCCGTCGCTCCTACAAGGGCTGCTACAAGGGCCTCAGTGCGCGCCGGGGGCTTGGCCGTTGGGCGCTTCCCGGGGCGCGATCGCTTCGAGTCGCGCCTGGATTTCGTCCTCCGGCAGCCAGCGGCCGCGCACCATCACGCCGGCGCGCTTGCGCACGTTGCCGATGTCGTCGAGCGGGTTCGCCTGCAGCAGGATCAGGTCGGCGCGGCGGCCCGGCGCCACCGTGCCGAACGCGTCCGGCGTGCCGAAGTACAGCGCCGGATTGCGCGTACCGGTGACCAGCACCTCGTACGGCGTCAGGCCCGCGGCCACCATCATCGCCATCTCGTGATGGATCGAGAAGCCGGGCACGTTGAAGAACTGCGGCGCGTCCGAGCCGAGCGCGATCGGCGCGCCGCCGTCGTGCAGGGCCTTGGTCAGCTGCCGCCGCACCTCGACCAGCCGCCGCGCCGCCTGCGGCTGGAAGTCGTCGCGCGCCGCGAACTCGTGCTTCGCGCGTACCCAGCCGTCGCGCACCTCCTGCGGCATGTAGCGCATCTCCGGCCAGGCGATCATCGCTTCCGCCGGTTCCGGCGACGCCAGGTGCTCGACCAGGCTCAGCGTCGGCACGTTCCAGGTACCGGCCTGCAGCGTGCGCCGCACGGCCTCGGGAATGCGATCGGTGTCGATCAGGCCGGCCCGGCCGCTGCCGAAGAAGCCGGGATCGCGGCCGCCGGTGTCGGCGCCGTCCGGCACCAGGAACTCGGCGTAGCGGTCGAGATGGTCGATCGAGGCCTGCCGCGCCTCCAGCGCGCGGACCAGCCCGACGCCTTCCGGGATGTGCCCACCGAACGGCATCCCGATGTCGTGGGCGGTGTCCGCCATCGCGTCATAGGCCTCCGGCGGAATGCTGCCGAGCTTGACCAGGTCGAAGCCCGCGGCGTGGTACTCCCGCACCGCCTGCGCCGCCGCTTCCGGCGTGCCCGCCTTGTCCGGGCTGAGCCACGGGCTGGCGGTGAACAGCGTCGGGCCCAGCAGATCGTCATCGGCGATGCGCTCGCGCAGCTCCAGGTGAGACGGATGCCCGGCCATGTTGCGCACCGTGGTCACGCCGTTGGAGACGTACAGGAACAGCACGTCCTCCACATAGCCGGGATCGTCCGGCCCCGGCACGTGGCCGTGCATCTCGGCCAGGCCGGGCATCAGGTACCGGCCGGCGCCGTCGATGCGCTGCGCGCCTTCGGGAATCTCCACCTCGTCCGCCGGCCCGACCGCGGTGATGCGGTCGTCCTCGACGATCACGGTGTGGTCCTCCAGTACCGTCTCGCGGTCCATCGGGACCACGTCGACGCCGACGAAGGCGATCACCTCGGTTTCCGGGGACGGGCCGGCATCGGCGGCCGGCGCCGGCGCATCCTGCGGCGCGCGTGCGCACGCGGCTATCGCCAGGTATGCAAGGGTGGTAACGATCGCCGGAAGCCTCCGGCGGGAGGGGACGGAAAACGGACGCCAGGTCACTGCAGCATCTCCCGATTCGGCCGACGCGCATCGTGCTGATCGATGTGTCCGCCCGAACCTATCCGGCCCACGCAGCCGATGCAAGCCTGGTGCACGCGCGGCGGGCGTGACAGCGGGCCCGCTTTTCCTGTCAGCGGCCTCATCCGTGCGCCATCCCTGGTTTGCGGCCGTCGCGGGCGATTCCGGGGCGACGGCGTCGCGACTGCCGTCGCTCCCACACAAACTGCCGTCGCTCCCAGACGAGCTGCCGTCGCTGCCGCGCGGCGTGGCGCGGCTCGATCGGCTCACGCTGCTGGCATCGGCAGGGCAAGGTGCAGCCAGGCAGCACGGATTGCGGTGCGCGCGGACGCCAGGGAATCCGAGTCCGGCACCAGGCGCGGGCGGCGGTCGAGGGTGCGCTCGAGGCCGAGCGCGAGCAGGGTGGCATGGGCGCGGGCCAGCGCGTCGGCTGTGTCGGCGTCCAGCAGGCCGGCGTCGCGCAGCGCCTCCAGCAGCGCGGGCGTGGCGCGCGGGCGGAGCAGCGCCGGATGCGCATGCGCCTCGCGCAGCACCAGGTACTGCAGCAGGAACTCGAGGTCCACCAGGCCGCCCTCGCCCTGCTTGAGGTCGAAGCCGGCCGGGCCGCTGCGGTCGAGCTCGGCGCGCATCTTCGCGCGCATGCCGGCGATGTCGTTGCGCAGCTTGCCGGCATCGCGCGGGCGCGCCAGCGCGCGTTCGCGCACGCGCTCGAAGTCCGTGCACAGGCTGTCGTCGCCGGCCACGCAGCGCGCGCGCACCAGCGCCTGGTGTTCCCAGGTCCAGGCGCGCGTGCGCTGGTACTCGTCGTAGCTGGCCAGCGACGACACCAGCAGGCCGCTGGCGCCGTCCGGGCGCAGGCGCACGTCGACCTCGTACAGCCGCCCGGCGCCGGTGACGGTGCCGAGCAGGGCGACGACCTTCTGCGCCAGCCGCGCGAACCAGCGGGTGGCGTCGAGCACGCGCGCACCGTCGGACTGGGCATCGGCCCGGGCGTCGTAGAGGAACACCAGGTCGAGGTCGGAGCCGATGCCGAGTTCCTCGCCGCCGAGGCTGCCGTAGCCGAGCACGGCGAAGCGCGCGCCGTCGATCGCGCCATGCGCGGCGCGCATCTCGCGCTGCGCCAGCTCCAGCACCACCGCGGCCGCGGCGTCGGCCAGCCACGCCAGTTGCCGCGCGCTGTCCTGCGCCTGCTGGCGGCGGTCGAGCGTGGCCAGGGCGATGCGGAAGCTCAGCGTCTGCCGGGTTTCGTTGAGCGCGAACAGGGCCGCTTCCAGGTCGCCGCGCTCGAGCGCGGCGCGGCAGGCGGCGGCGAGCTGCCCGCGCGAGGGCAGCGGCCCCTCGGCGCGGGCGTCGAGCAGTTCGTCGAGCAGCAGCGGATGCGCGGCCACGCGTTCGGCCAGGAAGGCGCTGCGGGTGACCAGGTCGATCAGCCGCGCCAGCGCCTGCGGCTGCTCGTCGAGCAGGGCGAGATAGCTGGTCCGGCGCAGGATGTTCTGCACCAGCGCCAGCAGGCGGCGCACCGCCAGCAGCGGCCGGTCGGCGGGCGCGCTGGCCTGCAGCAGCACCGGCATCACCCGGTCCAGCCGCGCGCGCGCGCCGTCGGCCAGCTCGCGCACGCTCGGCGAGCGCACGAAGTCGCGCAGCGCGGCGTCGACGGCATCGGCCTCCGTCTCCGCGAATCCGGCGGCGGCCAGCACCGCCGCGTCGCCGTCGTCGGGCAGCGCGCGCCAGTAGCCGGCGATGTCGCTGTCGACGGACGGCTGCTGCCGGCGCTGGGCGAGCAGCGCCTCGAATTCCTGCGCCACGCGGGCGCGATGGCCGCCGAGCGCCTGCAGCAACGCCTCCCAATCGGCGTAGCCCAGGCCGGCGGCGATGCGCGCGCGCTCGAGCGGGTCGGTCGGCAGCACATGGGTCTGCGCGTCGCGCAGCATCTGCAGCCGGTTCTCCAGCCGGCGCAGGAAACGATAGGCCTCGATCAGTGCGTCGGCGCTCTCGGGCGGGATCTGGCGCGCGTCGCGCAACGCGCGCAGTGCCGGCTGCAGGCGCCGTTCGCGCAGCGCCGGCTCGCGGCCGCCGCGGATCAGCTGCAGCACCTGCGCCAGGAACTCGATCTCGCGGATGCCGCCGGCGCCGCGCTTGATGTCGGCGTCGAGCGCCTTGCGCGCGACCTCGGCGGCGATCGCGGCCTTCATGCCGCGCAGCCCGTCGAGCGCGCCGTAATCGAGGTAGCGGCGGTAGACGAACGGCCGCAGGGTGTCGATCAGCCGCGTGCCGGACTCGAAGTCGCCGGCGACCACCCGCGCCTTCTGCCAGGCGTAGCGCTCCCAGTCGCGGCCCTCGTCCTGGAAGTACTGCTCCATCGCCGCGAAGCTCAACGCGACGCGGCCGGCGCCGCCGAACGGGCGCAAGCGCAGGTCGACGCGGTGGCAGAAGCCGTCGGCGGTGACCTCGTCGAGCAGTTTCGCCAGCGCCTGGCCGAGCCGGGCGAAGTACTGCTCGGCCGCCAGCGGCCGCGCGCCGTCGCTTTCGCCGTCGCGCGCATAGCCGTAGACGAGGTCGACGTCGGAGCTGAAGTTGAGCTCCTCGCCACCGAGCTTGCCGAGCCCGAACACCACCAGCCGCACGACGGCGCCGTCGGCGTCGCGCACGCGGCCGTGGCGCTGGACGAACTCGGCCTCGAGCGCGGCCAGCGCGGCCTGCAGGCAGGCATCGGCCAGGCGGGTGGCGCCTGCGAGGGTGGCGTCGATGTCGTCGAGCCCGAGCACGTCGCGCCAGACCAGCCGGGTGGATTCGGCGTTGCGGTGGCGGCGCAGCAGCCGCGGCCATTCGGCGCGGCTGTCCTGGTGCAGGACGGGCGGCGGCAGCGGCTCGGCGCCGTCGTCGCCGAGCACGCGCAGGAGCAGGCCGGGTTGCCGCGCCAGCGTGTCGACGGCGAAGTCGCTGGCGATCGCGATCCGCCGCAGCTTGTCGCTCGCGGCTGCCTCGTCGACCCGGGCGGCACCGTCGCCGAGCGCAGCGCGCAGGCGCGACAGCGCGCGCTGGGCGATCGCCTCCAAGAGCTGGTCGTGATCCATGGGGGGATTGTGGCATTCGCCATAAAAAAGCCCGCAACCGGAAAACCGGTCGCGGGCTTTGCTCCCTCCCCCACGTCGGGTGCGGAACAATCGTGAATGAAGTGTTATCGAACATGCACGCTGCAGTGCAAAACGATACTTGGAAGTACAAGAAAGAGGCCCGTGTTCAGCTCGCTGGCCGTCAGTCAGCGGCCCTCACGGTTGGCGCCCCATGAATCAGGGCCCCGGCTTGGATCGACATTCACGCCCTCCGCCTACTGTAGGCGGGGCTTCAGCCGCGACCGCGTTCGGACGAATAGGAAAGTCTTCTGCCGTTGTTTCCCTTCGCAACGCGCGGCGGCGCGTTCATCGTGGTCGCCGCCGATGGAGTTGCCTGGCGCGGCCGCGGCGCAGATCGCGCAGGATCTCGCGCGCGGCGTTGCGGCCCGGCAGCCCGGTGACGCCGCCACCGGGGTGGGTGCCGGAACCGCACAGGTACAGCCCATCGAGCGCGCCGCGATAGTCGCCCTGCCCCAGCAGCGGCCGCGCCGAGAACAACTGGTCGAGCCCGAGCGCGCCGTGGAAGATGTCGCCGCCGACCAGGCCGAATTCGCGTTCCAGGTCCAGCGGCGACAGCGCCCGGTAGCCGAGCACGCTGCGCCTGAAGTTGGACGCGACGGCGTCGACGGTGTCGATCATCAGCTCGGCCACGGTGTCGCGGTGCGCGTCCCAGTCGCCGTCGACGTCCGGGTGCACGTGCTGGCAGAACAGGCTGGCGACGTGCTGCCCGGGCGGGGCGAGGCTGCCGTCCAGCGTCGAGGAGATCACCAGTTCGACCACCGGCGCGCGCGACCAGCCGGGGTTGTGCGCCTTGGATTTGGCATCGAAGTACGCCTGCTCGAAATAGCCGAGCGACGGGCCGACCAGGATGCCGGTCTGGTGGTGCGGCTGCAGCCGCGTCCCCGGGGCGGCGCTGAAGTCCGGCAGTTCGGCCAGCGCCACGTTCATGCGGAAGGTGCCCGAGCCGCAGCGGTAGCCGGCGATGCGCTGCGCGGTGTCGTCGTCGAGCTGCGCGCGCGGCACCAGGCGCTGGTACAGCAGCTTCGGGTTGAGGTTGGAGACCACGGTTGCGGCGCGCAGTTCGCGGCCGTCGGCGAGCGCCACCCCGACCGCGCGGCCGCGGCCGGAGGCGGCGGTTTCGACCAGCACCTGCGCCACCTCGGCGCCGGTTTCGATGCGCACCCCGCGCGCTTCGCACTCGGCCGCCATCGCCTGCGTGATCGCGCCCATGCCGCCGACGGCATGGCCCCATGCGCCGGACTTGCCGTTGACCTCGCCGAACACGTGGTGCAGCAGCACGTAGGCCGAGCCCGGCGTGTAGGGGCTGGCGAAGTTGCCGACGATCGAGTCCCAGCCCAGCGCCGCCTTCAGCGGTTCGGATTCGAACCAGCCGTCGAGCAGGTCGCCGGCGGACTTGGTGAACAGGTCGAGCAGGTCGCGGCGGCCGCGCATGTCCAGCCGGCGCAGCTGCTTGGCGGTGGCGTACGACGCCAGCCAGTCGGCGAGCACGAAGCGGTCGGAGACGTTGGGCGGCGTGCGCAACATCAGCTCGCGCAGCACCGCGACCACGCGCTCGAGCATCGCGGTGTAGGCCGGCAGGCGCTCGGCATCGCGTGGCGACCAGCGCGCCACCTCGGCCTGCGTGTGCTCGCCGCCGAGCCGGAACGCGCGCCCGTCCGGCAGCGGCAGGAAGTTGGCGTACGGGCGCTCGACCATGCGCAGGCCGTGCTCGGCCAGGCGCAGGTCCCGGATCACCGCCGGATTGAGCAGGCTGACGGTGTAGCTGGCGGTGGAATTGCGGAAGCCGGGGTGGAATTCCTCGGTCACCGCGGCGCCGCCGACCACCGCGCGCCGCTCCAGCAGCGTCACCCGCAGGCCGGCGGCCGCCAGGTACGCGGCGCAGACCAGGCCGTTGTGGCCGCCGCCGATGACCAGGACGTCGGGGTTGTCGTGGCGCATGCCACTCCTTCTCGGTTGCGATGTCGGGTGACCGGCACTGCCGCCCGCATCGAGCCCGGGCGACGGCACCGATCCCAGCCGATGTTAGCCCTCCCCCGGCGAGCCGCCGCTCCGCGGCAGCACGGCGCAGCGGGGACACCGGCGATCGTGGCGTCGCGACTGCCGTCGCTCCCACATCGGCGAAGGCAGCGGCCATCTTTGTGGGAGCGACGGCAGTCGCGACCCGGCAATGCCTGACGGCGCCCCGTCGATATCGCCCGGTAGATTTCGGTCCGCTCCGCTGATATCGAACGATCATGGCATCAGGGCTGCCATCGCTCCCACAGCGGCTTCAGCCGCACGGAGTCTTCCGCATCGGCATCAAGCCGCGCCGGAGCCCCGCTCGGCCAGCATCCGCTCCACGACATCGGCGAGTGCCGCGGCGGCCCGCGGGCGTCCGAGGTCGGTGGCCGCCCGTGCGGCCTGCTGCAGCCGCTGCGGGGCGGCGAACAGCTCGTCCAGCAGCGCAGCCAGCGACTCCGCCGTCAGCTCCGGCTCCGGCACGCACCAGCCGACGCCGGCCTGCGCCAGCGTCTCGGCGTTGCGGCGCTGTTCCTCGCGCGAGCCCCCGTGCGGGATCGGCACGAAGATCGCCGGGCGGCCGACCACGAGCAGGTCGGCCGCCGTGGTCGCGCCGGCGCGCGCGATCACCAGGTGCGCATCGCGCAGGCGCGTGCCCATGTCGTCGAAGAACGGACGGATCTCGGCGTCGATGCCGGCCTGGCGCAACCGCGCAGCGACGGCGTCCGCGTCCCCGCCCTTGTATTGCAGCGCGAGGCCGACGCGCCGGCGCACCGCCTCCGGAAGCAGCAGCAGCGCCGGCGGCACCACCTCGCCGAACACCCGCGCACTCTGGCTGCCGCCGACCACCAGCAACCGCAGCGGCGTGCCGGGCGCGATGGCGGGATACGGTGCGCGCGCATCGAGGATCGCGCGCCGCACCGGGTTGCCGGTCTCGACGATGCGCGCGGCATCGAAGCCGTCGGCGCCGGCGATCGCCGGGAACGAGGTCGCCAGGCCGTCGGCGAAGCGCAGCAGCTGGCGGTTGGCCAGGCTCAGGCGCGTGGCTTGCTCGTGCAGCAGCAGCGGCAGGCCGAGGCTCCTGGCCGCCAGCGCCGGGGCGAAGCTGGGATAGCCGCCGAAGCCGACCATCAGCGCGGCGCCGCGGCGCTTCAGGTCGCCGCGCGCCTGCCAGGCGGCGCCGGCGATCGTCGCCATTGCCGCCAGCTTGCCGCCGATTCCGCCGGCCAGGCTGCGCGCCGGCAGCACCCTGTGCGGCAGCCCCTGCAGCGCCTGCGTGTAGGCGGCGCCGCGGCGCTCGGTGTAGATCACCGTAGCGTGGCCGCGCACCACCAGTTCGCGCGCCAATGCCTCGGCCGGGAACAGGTGACCGCCGGTGCCGCCGGCCGCGAGGGCGATGGTGGCGGGAGCCGCCGCAGCCTGCATCGTCGCAATCCACGAAAAAACAGACGCGACTATAGCGCCCGCAAGGTGGGACTGTCGCTGGCGAATCCCGTTGTGGGAGCGACGGAAGTCGCGACTGGTAGCCCGCGGAGTCGCGACTTCCGTCGCTCCCACAACAACCGCCCTCGACTAGTTCCTCGTTCCTCGTTTCTCGTTCCTCGCTTCAAGCGGCAAACTGATCGACGCCCGCATGCCCCGCTCCAGGTTGCGCAGCACCACGTCGCCGCCATGGTGGCGCGCGATCGTGCGCGCGATGGACAGGCCCAGGCCGACGCCGCCGGTCTCGCGGTTGCGCGAGTGCTCCATGCGGAAGAACGGCTCGAACACCTGCTCCCGGTCGCCGTCGGGAACGCCGGGGCCGTCGTCCTCGATGACGATCTCAATGCTTTCCGCGGTCCGGGCCAGGCGGACCCGGGCGCGCTCGCCGTAGCGCACGGCGTTCTCGACCAGGTTGCGGACCGCCCGCCGCAGCGCATCCGGCCGGCAGCGGTAGTTGAGCCGGGGGCCGTCCAGGAAGACCACCTGCTGCCCCAGTTCCGCCAGGTCGTCGCACAGGCTTTCGACCAGCGCGGACAGGTCGACCGTGCGGGTGTCCTCGACGGTGGCCTCCTCGCGCGCGAACGCCAGCGCCGCCTCGGTCATGGTCTGGATCTCCTCGATGGTGGCGAGCATCTTCTCCTGCACTTCCGGATCGGACACGAACTCGGCGCGCAACCGCAGCGAGGTCAACGGCGTGCGCAGGTCGTGGCCGATGGCGGCGAGCATGCGGGTGCGGTCGTCGACGAAGCGCTGCAGCCGCGCCTGCATGCGATTGAAGGCCTCGGCGGTGTGGCGGATGTCGTCGGGGCCCGATTCGGGCAGCGGCGGCACCGATTCGCCGCGGCCGAGCAGTTCGGCGGCCGCGGCCAGCCGCCGCATCGGCCGGGTGATGCCGCGCGCCGCCAGGATCGCGATGGCCGACAGCGCGACCGCGGTGATCAGCAGCGACAGGATCGACTGCCGGTTCCACGCGCCGTTGGGAACGGACTTGGCGTAGGCCGCATTGAGCCAGCTGCCGTCGTCCAGGCGCACCGCCAGGCCCATGCCGTTCGCCTCGCCGAGATAGGCGAACCGGGCCGGCCGCGACAGCGGCCAGGCGTGCGAGGACAACTCCTTCCACCGCGGCGCGGGCCCGGCGGGGGCGGCGGCACTCGCGATGGCGATCGGGGCGAGGCTGCCGGCGCCGTCCTCGACGGGCTTGAGGCTGGGCAACGGCGTCGCCAGGTGCACCCAGGCTTCGTCCCGCCAGGCCGCCGCGTCCAGCGGTTCCTGCGGCGTGGTCCAGAACCGCGTGTAGGCGGTGCCGCTCACCTGCAGGATCTCGCCCCGCAGCGCGGGGGGCGTGGTCTCCAGCAGCAGGGCGAGCGAGGCGGTGCGGCTGAAGAATTCGTTCTTGGCCGCCGCGCGCAGCGCGTGCCCGCGCTCGTCCCAGGAGATCAGGAACCCGATCGCCTGGGAGAGCGCGAGCGCCAGCAGCAGGAACGCGATGAAGCGCGCCGCCAGGCTGCGTCGCCAGATGCGCCTCATGCCCGCTCGACCTCGGCGGTGAAACTGTAGCCGCCGCCCCAGTGGGTCTTGATCAGTGCCGGGTTGCGCGGATCGGCCTCGATCTTCTTGCGCAGCCGGCTCACCTGGTTGTCGATGCTGCGATCGAAGCAGTCGGCGGCGCGGCCGACGGTGAGCTCGAGCAGCTGGTCGCGGCTGAGCACCAGTCCCGCATGGTCGAGGAAGGCGCCGAGCAGGCGGAATTCCGCGGTGCTCAGCGGTACCGCGACGCCATCGGCGCCGAGCAGTTCCCGACGCCCGACGTTGAGCTCCCAGCGGTCGAAGCGCAGCGTCTTCGCCTTCACCCGGCCGCGCTGCGGCGGCAGGCTGTTGACCCGCCGCAGCACCGCCTTGATGCGGGCCAGGAGCTCGCGCGGATTGAACGGCTTGGTGAGGTAGTCGTCGGCGCCCAGTTCCAGGCCGATGATGCGGTCCAGGTCCTCGGCCATGGCGGTGAGGAAGATCACCGGGATGTCGGTGCTGCCGCGCAGGTGGCGGCACAGGCTGAGGCCGTCCTCGCCGGGCATCATCACGTCGAGGATGACGAGGTCCGGCGCGCTGCGTTCGAGCAGCCGGCGCAGGGCCGCGGCGCTTTCCACGGTGCTGATGCGGTAGCCGTGCCGGTCGAGGTACTTTCCCACCAGATTGCGGATGTCGCGGTGGTCGTCGACGATGGCGATGTGCGGTGCGGTTTCCATGGGGCGCTCATCCTCGCGCGGGGAACGGCCGCGCGGCAGCCGGACGCGGATCACATCGTGGACGATGTCCCCGGCCGGTCTGTATCAAAGTATGTCACCGGCCCCCGACGCGACATCTTGCGATGACTCGATGCGTCGATGGGCACAGCGTTGTCGCGGAAGGCGATCGATCCGCGCGGCGCGCATGCGGCGGGCACCGCGGCCTCGGCACGAGGCGCACACACACACGCCCCCGGCAGCGCGTAGGATCGACCACAGGTGACCCCAGACAGGAGACCCCATGCACCGCGCTTCCTCCCCCGTACTCGCACTGCTGCCGCTGCTGGCGCTGGCAGGCGCCGCCCATGCGCAGGACGCCGCCGCCGAGGGCGAGCAGCTCTATCGCACGCGCTGCGCCGCCTGCCATGCCCTCGATCCGGGGCAGAACCGCATCGGCCCGCACCTGGCCGGCGTGGTCGGACGGGCCGCCGGCAGCGTCGAAGGCGCACGCTACACGGATGCGATGCGCGCGTCCGGCATCGTCTGGGACAGCGAGACGCTGGATGCCTACCTGGCCAATCCGCGCCAGCAGGTGCCGGGCACCAGCATGATGTTCGCCCTGCCGGACGCGACGCAGCGGCAGGCCATCATCGCCTTCCTGCAGGACCGGTCTACGACGGAATGATGCTCTTCCCCCCTTTGAAAAGGGGGGCAGGGGGGATTTGCTCGGCGCCTGGCGAAGCCGAAGCCAAGGCAAATCCCCCTCAATCCCCCTTTTTCAAAGGGGGAGGAAGCGGACCCCTTTTGGAAAGGGGAAACAGAATCCAACACCAGGACAGGAGCCCAGCATGGCCCGACTTAACGTCAATGGCACGACCCACGACGTCGACGCCGATCCCGGCACCCCGCTGCTCTGGGTGCTCAGGGAACAGCTCGGCCTGACCGGCGCCAAGTACGGCTGCGGCATCGCCCAGTGCGGCGCCTGCACCGTCCACATCGACGACATGCCGGTCCGCGCCTGCGCGCTGCCGGTGGACGCCGTCGATCCGGAACAGCGGATCGTCACCATCGAGGGCCTGTCGCCCGACGGCTCGCACCCGGTGCAGCAGGCCTGGCTGGCGCTCGACGTGCCGCAATGCGGCTACTGCCAGACCGGCATGATCATGGCCGCGGCGAGCCTGCTGGCGCAGAACCCGGACCCGAGCGATGCCGACATCGACGCGGAGATGACCAACATCTGCCGCTGCGGCACGTACAACCGGGTCCGCGCCGCGATCAAGCGCGCCGCCGGCGGCGGCCAGCCGGCTCAGGGTTGAGGAGACGAACATGACGATCACCGACACCCAGTCCCGCGGCGCCGCCCGCGACCGCCGCAAGCGCAACGACGGCAGGCTCGACGACGGCACGCCCGCCGACGTCAGCCTCTCCCGCCGCCGCTTCCTGATCGGTTCGGCCACCGCACTCGGCGGCCTGTCGCTCGGGTTCCATCTGCCCCTGATCGGCAGCGCGGCGGCGGCGGAGCCCGGCGCGGCGGCGCGCGAGGTCAACGCCTGGGTCGTGATCCAGCCGGACGAGACCGTGGTGGTCCGCATCGCCCGCTCCGAGATGGGCCAGGGCACGCTGACCGGCCTGGCGCAGCTGGTCGCCGAGGAGCTCGAATGCGACTGGGCGAATGTGACCACCGAATACCCCACGCCCGGCCAGAGCGTGGCGCGCGACCGTGTCTGGGGCAACTTCTCCACCGGCGGCAGCCGCGGCGTGCGCGAATCGCACGACTACATGCGCCAGGGCGGCGCCGCTGCGCGCGAGATGCTGATCGCCGCCGCCGCGAACGCATGGGGCGTGCCGGCCGGCGAATGCACGGTGGCCAAGGGCGTGATCACCCACAGCGCCAGCGGCCGCAGCACGACCTACGGCAAGGTGGCGACGGCCGCAGCGCAGCTGACACCGCCCACCGATATCCCGCTCAAGGATCCGCAGGACTGGGCCATCGCCGGCAAGCCGCTGCCGCGGCTGGACACGGCCGACAAGCTCACCGGCAAGCAGGTCTACGGCACCGACGTGCAGCTGCCGGGCATGCTCAACGCCGCCATCCGCGCCTGTCCGTACTTCGGCGGCAAACTCGAAAGCTTCGACGCCGCGGCGGTCGCGGACATGCCCGGCGTCCGCCACGTGGTGCGGGTGGACGACACCGCCGTGGCGGTGGTGGCCGATACCTGGTGGCGCGCCAAGACCGCGCTCGACGCGCTTCCCGTGGTCTGGGACGAAGGCCCGAACCGGGCGCTGACCAGCGCGGCGATCGCCGACATGCTGGCCGAGGGCCTGGACGCCGACGACGCCTTCATCGGCACCCAGGCGGGCGACGCGCGCGCCACGCTGGCCGCGCACGCCGGCAAGACCGTCACCGCGACCTACGCCGTTCCCTACCAGCACCACGCGACCATGGAACCGATGAACGCGACCGCGCTGTACACGCCGGAGAAGTGCGAGGTGTGGGTGCCGACGCAGAACGGCGAGGCCAGCCTGGCGGCCGCGGCCCAGGCCGCCGAGCTGCCGGTGGAACGCTGCGAGGTCTACAAGCTGCACCTGGGCGGCGGCTTCGGCCGGCGCGGCTTCCAGGACTACGTGCAGCAGGCGGTGCGCATCGCCAGGCAGGTCCCCGGCACGCCGGTGAAGCTGATCTGGTCGCGCGAGGAGGACATGCTGCACGGCGCCTACCATCCGACCACGCAGTGCAAGCTGACCGGCGCGCTGGACGACGACGGCAACCTCGCCGCGCTGCACATGCGCATCTCGGGCCAGTCGATCCTGGCCTCGGTGCGGCCCGAGGGCATGCAGGGCGGCATGGACCCGGTGGTGTTCCAGGGACTGTTCCTGGACAACCCGGAAGGCAGCTTCGCCTACGACGTCGAGCACCTGCTGATCGACCACGCGATGCGCAACCCGGCGGTGCCGCCGGGCTTCTGGCGCGGGGTCAACCTCAACCAGAACGCGATCTACGTCGAATGCTTCATGGACGAGCTGGCGCACGCGGCCGGCGTCGATCCGCTGGCGTTCCGCCGCCGGCTGATGGCCAACCATCCCAAGCACCTGGCGGTGCTGGACGCGGTCGCCGAACGGGTCGGCTGGGACAGCGCGCCGCCGGCGGGCGTGCACCGCGGCCTGGCGCAGATCATGGGCTTCGGCAGCTACGTCGCCGCGGCGGCGGAGGTCTCGGTCACCGACGGCCGGCTCAGGATCCACCGCATCGTCGCCGCCACCGACCCCGGCCACGTGGTCAACCCGGCCCAGGTCGAGCGGCAGGTGGAAGGTTCGTTCGTCTACGGGCTTTCCGCGGGCCTGTTCGGCGAATGCGTCGTCGACGGCGGCCGCATGGTGCAGGAGAACTTCGACACCTACCCGGTGATGCTGATGGCGGACATGCCTGCGGTGGAAACGGTGATCGTGCCGTCCGGCGGCTTCTGGGGCGGCGTCGGCGAGCCGACCATCGCGGTGGCCATGCCGGCCGTGCTCAATGCGATCTTCGCGGCGACCGGCAAGCGGATCCGGACGTTGCCGCTGAAGCAGCACGACCTGGCGTAGAAGCGAGGAACGAGTGGAGAGGAACGAGAAACGAGGACGGCACCGCACGGCGGAACCGCTGCAGGCGATTCCGGCGAGTTTGCTTCCGTGGGAGCGGCTTTGCTCTTGTGGGAGCGACGGAAGTCGCGACTCCGCGGACGGCCAGCCGCGACTTCCCGGCGACGGCATGCCGCCACCACTCCCACAGCGGTTCCATCCTATGGTCCCGTACCGGCTCCTGGTTGCTGACTGACAATGGCCACGGCGAAACGCCACATCGCCCTGCTGCTCGCCGTCGCGGCCGTTTCCCCGGCGCCGGCGGCGCAGCCTGGGCCGCCGGGGGCGAGCAGCTGCTCGGGCTGCCATGCGCCGACCGGCGCGGGCGATGGCATCCCGGGCCTGGAAGGGCTCGACGCCGAGCGCATCGTCGCCGACATGCGCGCGTTCCGCAGCGGCGAACGCGAGGCGACGGTGATGGACCGCATCGCCCGGGGCTTCACCGAGGAAGAAACCCGCGCCATCGCCGAGTGGCTGGCCTCCGAGGGCGAACGGGACGCGACCGGGAAAGAGACGATCGGTCGGGACGCAGGAGCGCCGGATGCCGAGCCGTAGACACGTCCTGCAGGGTCTCGCTGGCGCCGCCGTGGCGGCGCTGGGTTCGGCACCGCGGCTTCGCGCCGGCGCGGCGCCGCGCGTGGTGGTGGTGGGCGGCGGCTTCGCCGGCGCCAGCTGCGCGCGTGCGTTGAAGCGGCTGGACCCCGGCCTCGACGTGGTCCTGGTCGAGCCGGCGGCGCGTTACACCGCCTGCCCCTTCAGCAACGCGGTGATCGCCGGCCTGCGCGATCCCGACGCCCAGGTGTTCGGCTACGACGGCATCGAGCGCGCCGGCGTGCGCCTGGTCCGCAGCCGCGCCGGCGCGGTCGATGCCGACCGCCGCCGCCTGCGCCTGGACGACGGCACCACGCTGGACTACGCGCGCCTGGTGCTGGCGCCGGGCATCGACCTGCGTTTCGACGCCCTGCCCGGCTACGACCGCGCCGCCGCCGACGCGATGCCGCACGCCTGGAAGGCCGGCGAGCAGACGCTGCGGCTACGGCGCCAGCTGGAGGCGATGGAGGACGGCGGGCTGGTGATGCTCTCGGTCCCGGCCAATCCGTACCGCTGCCCGCCCGGCCCCTACGAACGCGCGAGCCTGATCGCGCACTACCTGAAGACCCACAAGCCGCGCTCCAAGCTCATCGTGCTGGACGCCAAGGACCAGTTCTCCAAGCAGTCGCTGTTCCAGGCCGCCTGGCGCGAACTGTACCCGGACCTGCTCGAATGGGTGCCGCTGTCGATGGGCGGGCAGGTCGTGGAGGTCGATCCCGGCGCCATGGCCCTGGTCACCGACTTCGACCGCCATCGCGCCGACGTCGCCAACGTCATCCCGCCGCAGCGCGCCGGCGCGATCGCGGCGGTGGCGGGCGTGGCCGACCGCACCGGCTGGTGCCCGGTCGATCCGGTCACCTTCGAGTCCCGGCTGCGGCCGGGCATCCACGTGATCGGCGATGCGATCATCGCCGGCGCCATGCCCAAGTCCGCCTTCGCCGCCAACGCGCAGGCCAAGGTCTGCGCGGCGGCGGTGGTCGACCTGGTCCGCGAGCGCACGCCGGCCGAGCCCCGGCTCGTCAACACCTGCTACAGCCTGGTCGCGCCCGGCTACGGCATCTCGGTCGCCGGCGTCTACCGCCCCGGCGACGAACTGCTGACCGAGATCGAGGGCGCGGGCGGCGTCAGCGCGGCCGACGCGCCGCCGGCGACGCGCGCGCTGGAAGCGATGTACGCGGAAAGCTGGTTCCGGACGATCACCGGCGAGGTGTTCGGATGAACCCCCAGGCGGTATCGGAACGCGTAGAGCCGAGCTTGCTCGGCTGCTTTCGGGCTTCGGAGCCGGGAGCAGCGGAGCAAGCTCCGCTCTACGGTGCCGGCGGCGTATCGGCGCGGAAGGGAATGAAGGGCGCGCGGCGGCTGGCGCTGTGCCTTGGCTTGGCGAGTGCGGCCGCGTGCGCGGCCGGGGCGCAGGACGCGCCGGTGCACGCCGCCGTCGAAGGCGACGCGCTTCCCCGGCCTCCGGGGGTGCCTGCCGGCGATGCGGAACGCGGCGCGGCGCTGATGAACGATCGCCACCGGAGCCTGTGCCTGCTGTGCCACGCCGGGCCCTTCCCCGATCCGCACCTGCACGGCACGCTCGCGCCCGACCTGACCGGGATCGGGAGCCGGCTCTCGGAAGGCCAGCTGCGCCTGCGCATCGCCGACATGAAGGCGATCAATCCGGCGAGCATCATGCCGACCTACCGCCGTACCGCGGACGATGCCGACGACGGCGGCGCCAGGCGCATCGCGGCCGCCTGGCGCGGCAAGCCGGTGCTGGAGGACGACGAGATCGAGGATCTGGTCGCCTATCTGGCGACGTTGAAGGAATGACCATGCGCGGCGACAGGCCGAGGGAAGCTTCATCTCCCCGTGCTTCCGACGCAGGTCGGAAACCGGCGGCGGCGCCGACGGCACCGTCATGCCCGCGCCGACGGGCATCCAGCGACTTCGGCGCGCGTTCTCCCGGCGAAAGGCGCCCGGTGCCCGCCTGCGCGGGCATGGCGTACAAGAAACCGGGCGCGCTCGGACGGCGCGACTTCCTCGTCGCTGCCGCGGCGGGGCTGGTCGTGCTGGCGCTGCCCGCGCGCGCGGCGGCGCGGCCGTCCCTGGACGAGGCGGTGCGCGGCTTCACCGGCGGCGCCGACGCGCCCGCCGGCGGGATGCGGCTGGAGATTCCGCCGCTGGTCGAGAACGGCAATGCCGTCGGCGTCACCGTGACCGTGGACAGCGCGATGAGCGCGGACGACCACGTGCACCGGATCGCGCTGTTCAACGAGAAGAACCCGCAGGCGGATGTCGCCGTGTTCCACCTGGGGCCGCGCGCCGGGCGGGCGCGGATCGCGACCCGGATCCGCCTGGCGACCGCGCAGACGGTCGTCGCCGTGGCGGAGATGAGCGACGGCAGCTTCCGCTCCAGCGAGACGAACGTGATCGTGACCCTGGCCGCCTGCATCGAGGACCTGTCGTGACCCGCGCCCTGATCAACGTGCCCGAGACCGCCCGCCGCGGCGAGATCATCGAGATCAAGGCGATGATCTCGCACCCGATGGAAACCGGCCACCGGATGGGGCCGAACGGCGTCGCCATCCCGCGCGACATCATCCACCGCTTCAGCTGCCGCTACGACGGCGAGGAGGTCTTCGCGGCGGAGCTGTTCCCCGCGATCTCCGCCAATCCGTTCCTGGCCTTCAGCACCGTCGCCACCGCCAGCGGCACGCTGACCTTCACCTGGACCGACGACGCCGGGCAGACGTACACCGAGTCGGCCGAGATCGCGGTGGATTGATGGCGCGGCGCATGCGGCACACGGTCGCCGTCTGC
This sequence comes from Luteimonas sp. R10, assembly GCF_045689605.1. GTDB lineage: Bacteria > Pseudomonadota > Gammaproteobacteria > Xanthomonadales > Xanthomonadaceae > Luteimonas. The sequence goes on along the minus strand of NZ_CP141262.1, from coordinate 1,402,532 downwards.
ACCGTCCTCGCGGTCGCCGCGGCGGTGGCGGCCGACATCCCGCGCGACCAGCGCCGGTCCGGCGCCGACTTCATGTCGCCCGGGACGCGGGCGATGCAGGAGGACGACACCGGCAACCCCGGCATGCTCTGGGTGCTCGAAGGCGAACAGGCCTGGGACACGCCGCAGGGCGCGGCCGACGTCGCCTGCAGCGGCTGCCACGGCGATGCGGCCGACAGCATGCGCGGCGTGGCCGCCGCCTACCCCGCGTTCGACGAAGCGCTCGAACGGCCCGTGGACCTCGCGACCCGGATCAACCGGTGCCGGCGCACGCACCAGCAGGCCGAACCGCTGGAGCACGAGAGCCGCGGACTGCTCGCCCTCACCGCCTACGTCGCGCACCAGTCGCGCGGGCATCCGGCCGCGCCACCGCCGGATCCGCGCCTGGCACCGTTCCGCGAGCATGGCCGGCAGTTGTTCGAGCGCCGCATCGGGCAGCTCGACCTCGCCTGCGCCGCCTGCCACGACGACAACTGGGGCGAACGCCTCGGCGGCAACCCGATCCCGCAGGCGCATCCCACCGGCTACCCGCTGTACCGGCTGGAGTGGCAGTCGCTCGGTTCCCTGCAGCGGCGCCTGCGCAACTGCATGATCGGCGTGCGCGCCGAACCGTATCCGTTCGGCGCTCCGGAAATGATCGACCTGGAGCTTTACCTGATGCAGCGTGCCGAAGGGCTGCCGATCGAGACGCCCGCGGTGCGGCCGTGAGCGAGAAACGAGTGGGTAGAGCCGGCCGGCTTCCTTTCTGAGCGACACCGCTTGGGGGCGTAGAGCGGAGCTTGCTCCGCTGCCTTCGGCTCCGCAGCCCGGGGCAGCCGAGCAAGCTCGGCTCTACGGCCATGTTCCGCAGCTTGCCCGCTTGTTGTTCTTTTCTGACGCGGGAAAGATCGTTGTTGCAGAAGACGCACAGGCCTCGCACGGCCGCTTCGACGACCGCGGCCGCAGCCTGCAGCTGCTGTGGACGATGCACCGCAGGGCGTTCACGGGCCTCGCGATCGCGATCGTGGTCGCGGCCACCGGCCTGGCGTACCGGACAAGCGCTTAGATCGCTGCGCCGTACGCGGTCGCGCCCGCGCGCCGGCAACAAAAAGGCCCCGCATCGCTGCGGGGCCTTTCGACGCTTGCGGCGCCACGCCGTCCGCATCGCGGAAGGCGTGCGTGCTCGGGCGCAGGGGTTTAGAAATCCATGCCGCCCATGCCGCCCATGCCGCCGCCGCCCATGCCGCCGCCGGCCGGCTCTTCCTTCTTCGGCAGCTCGCCCACCATCGCCTCGGTGGTGATCATCAGGCCGGCGATCGAGGCCGCGTTCTGCAGCGCCGAGCGGGTGACCTTGGTCGGGTCCAGGATGCCGAACTCGATCATGTCGCCGTACTCGCCGTTGGCGGCGTTGTAGCCGTAGTTGCCCTTGCCGTCGGCCACCTTGTTCAGCACCACGCTCGGCTCCTCGCCGCAGTTGGCGACGATCTCGCGCAGCGGCGCTTCCATCGCGCGCTTGGCGATGTTGATGCCGTGGTTCTGGTCCTCGTTGGCACCCTTGAGGTCGCCGATGGCCTGCAGCGCGCGGATCAGCGCGACGCCGCCGCCCGGGACCACGCCCTCCTCGACCGCCGCACGGGTGGCGTGCAGGGCGTCCTCGACGCGGGCCTTCTTCTCCTTCATCTCGATCTCGGTCGAGGCGCCGACCTTGATCACCGCCACGCCGCCGGCCAGCTTGGCCACGCGCTCCTGCAGCTTCTCGCGGTCGTAGTCCGAGGAGGTCTCCTCGATCTGCGCCTTGATCTGCTTGATGCGCGACTCGATGCCCGCGGTGTCGCCGGCGCCGTCGATGATGGTGGTGTTCTCCTTGGTCACCTGCACCTTCTTGGCGCGGCCCAGGTCGTTGATGGTGGCCTTCTCCAGCTGCAGGCCGACTTCCTCGGAGATCACGGTGCCGCCGGTCAGCACGGCCATGTCCTCGAGCATCGCCTTGCGACGGTCGCCGAAGCCCGGGGCCTTGACGGCGCAGACCTTGACGATGCCGCGGATGGTGTTGACCACCAGGGTCGCCAGGGCCTCGCCCTCGACTTCCTCGGCGACGATCAGCAGCGGCTTGCCGGCCTTGGCCACGCCCTCGAGGACGGGCAGCAGATCGCGCACGTTGGAGATCTTCTTGTCGTGCAGCAGGATGAAGGGATCCTCCAGCTCGGCCGACATCGACTGCTGGTTGTTGATGAAGTACGGCGACAGGTAGCCGCGGTCGAACTGCATGCCCTCGACCACGTCCAGCTCGTTGTCCAGGCCCGAGCCTTCCTCGACCGTGATCACGCCTTCCTTGCCGACCTTCTTCATCGCGTCGGCGATGATGGTGCCGACCGACTCGTCGGAGTTGGCGGAGATGGTGCCGACCTGGGCGATCGCCTTGTCGTCGGCGGTGGGCTTGCTGATGTTCTTGAGCTGCTCGACGGCGGAGATCACCGCCTTGTCGATGCCGCGCTTGAGGTCCATCGGGTTCATGCCGGCGGCGACCGCCTTCATGCCCTCGCGGATCATCGCCTGCGCCAGCACGGTGGCGGTGGTGGTGCCGTCGCCGGCGTTGTCGGAGGTCTTGGACGCGACTTCCTTGACCATCTGCGCGCCCATGTTCTCGAACTTGTCGGCCAGCTCGATCTCCTTGGCGACGGACACGCCGTCCTTGGTGATCGTCGGGGCGCCGAAGCTCTTCTCGAGCACGACGTTGCGGCCCTTCGGGCCGAGGGTGGCCTTGACGGCATTGGCGAGGGCGTTGACACCGCGCACCATCTTCGAGCGCGCATCTTCACCGAAACGGATTTCTTTGGCTGCCATTTGAAACTCCGGGATTCGTGATTAGTGATTCGTGATTCGTAAGAGCGGAAAAGCGTGGTCCGGGTCGGAGGCGGGTGCTTCGCGAAGCATTTGCTTCTAGCGAATCACCAATCACCAATCCCGAATCACGGCCGTTCTCGGCTCAGCCGAGAACGGCGAGGATGTCGTCCTCGCGGACCACCAGGTACTCGGTGCCGTCCAGCTTGACCTCGGTGCCGCTGTACTTGCCGAACAGGACCTGGTCGCCGGCCTTGACCTTCGGTGCGCGCACGCTGCCGTTGTCGAGCGCCTTGCCCTCGCCGGTGGCGACGACTTCGCCCCGGATCGGCTTCTCGGTGGCGGAGTCCGGGATCACGATGCCGCCGGCGGACATCTTTTCTTCTTCGGTACGCTTGATGACCACACGGTCGTAGAGCGGCTTGATGTTGCTCATTTCGATCCTCGCTAAATGATTGATCGGATTGCAAATTGGGCGGCGACCTTAGCACTCGCCCAAGGAGAGTGCCAGGCGCACGGACGGCAAAACCCGGCAGCGCCGGGATGGACGGGAAATGGGTCCGCCCGCGCGCCTTTCAAGGGCCCTTCGGCAAAAAAAATTTCGAGGGCGGGTCCGGACCGGCGGTGGGGATGCCGGCGGGGCGGGTCGTCAGAAGCGCCAGGCCGCCGTCAGCATGGTCTCGCCGTCGTTCGGCTGGTGCAGGCTGGCATTGGAGATATGCCTGGCCAGCAGCGAGAAGCGGTTCCAGCGCCAGCCGGCGGTGGTGACGAACTGCGGATCGCCCGACAGGGCATCGGTCTCGCCGGCCTGGGCGCCGACGCCGAACCCCAGGGTCAGGCCGTTGTCGGTGCGCTCGTAGCGCAGCCCGGCGTGGGCGACGGTCACCTCGTCCTCCAGGTCCAGCCGGGTGTCGTCGCGCCCGCGCACGTGGATCGCGCCCAGCTCCCAGCGCAGGACCGCATGGCCCATCGGCCGCCATTCGGGCAGCCACGCCGCGGCGACCACCGGCGTGGTCTCGTTGCCGCGCGTGGCCGAGACGCCGCCGCCGATCTCGAACCGCGATTGCGCCAGGACCGCGGAGGCAGGCAGCGCGGACAGGACCGCCGCGGCCAGCAGCGCGACGGGGGAGGAAAGGGAACGACGCATGGCGAGCACCGGACGGGAAAGCAGGGGGCGCGTATCTTAAACCCACCGGTACAGGATATGCGCGTGCCGGACGTCGATGCCGGACGGGCGCCGGCGCCGTACCGGCCTGGATCGCGGCACCGCGGATCGCCATCGGCGGGCCTCGGCTACCCTATACGCCCCGCGCGACCCCGGCCCCCTTAGCTTGAACGCCCTGATCTGCCTGTGCGCCTGCCCTGACCGCGACGTCGCCTCGCGCATCGCCGAGACCTTGGTCGGCGAGCGGCTGGCGGCCTGCGTGAACCTGCTCCCGGGCGTGGAATCGGTGTACCGGTGGCGCGACGCGGTCGAGCGCGATACGGAGGTCCTGCTGCTGATCAAGACCGCGCCGGCGCGGCTGCAGGCCGTGACCGCGCGCATCGTCGCGCTTCATCCGTATGAACTGCCCGAGGTGATCGCGGTCGAAAGCGCCGGCGGCCTGTCCGCCTATCTCGACTGGATCGCCCGGGAGACCGATTTGGAGCCGCAGCCTTGAGCCCGTCGACCACCGGGCGGCGCCGCGCCGCCGCCGCGCTGTTGTGCCTGTCCGGGCTGTTCGCCACCGCGCCCGCGGCGGCGGCGGACGTGGACGACCTGCTGCCGGTGGAGCAGGCCTTCGCGCTGACCGCGACCGCGCCCACGCGCGAGCGCATCGAACTGCACTGGAAGATCGCCGACGGCTATTACCTGTACCGGCACCGCTTCGGCGTGGAGCGGCTCGACGAAGGCTTCAAGGTCAACCCCCTACAGCTGCCCGCCGGCCACAAGCACCACGACGAATTCTTCGGCGAGGTGGAGACCTACCGTGACAGCGTGACCGCGGTGGTGACCGGCGCGCCCGCCGACGGCATGGCCTCGCTGCCGCTGCGGGTGAAATTCCAGGGCTGCGCCGACATCGGCGTGTGCTATCCGCCGCAGACGCAGACGGTGCAGGTGCGCCTGCCGGCGGCCGCCGAAGCGGCTCCCGCCGGCGGCGCGTCCGGTTCCGCGGGCGGCGACCGCCTCGCTGCGCTCGGCCGTGCGCTGGGCGGCGGCAACGCGCGGGCGGGGATCGCCGGCGAAGGCCCGATGCAGCCGCTGCCGCTGCCGCCGGACCAGGCGTTCGGTTTCGAGGCGATCGCCGGCGACGGCGACACCATCCTGATGCGGTTCACCCCGGCGCCCGGCTACTACCTGTACCGCGACCGCAGCACGTTCGCGCTCGCCGGCGCCGACGGCATCGCCGCGGGCACGCCGGCATGGCCGCGCGGGGTCGAGCACCACGACGAGCACTTCGGCGAGGTGGTGGTGTACTTCGACCAGGTCGACGTGCCGCTGCCGCTGCGGCGCACCCGCCCCGATGCCGCCGAGGTCAGCCTCACCGCGACCTTCCAGGGCTGCCAGGACGAGGGCATCTGCTACCCACCGATGACGCGCACGGTGACGGTGGCGTTGCCGCCGGGCCAGGCCGCAGCGAGCGCCGGCGCGCCGGCGCAATCGGCCACCGCCGCACCGCCGGTGCCCGCGGACGCCATCGGCGCGGAGACCGTGGGAGCGACGGAAGTCGCGACACCCGCGACACCGCCGCAGCCGGCGACCGACGCCCCCGCGGCCGACACCACGACCCCCATCACCGCCGACACCCGGTCCGCACCCGCGCCGCAGGCCGACGACAGCCGCCTGGCCGCAGCGCTGGCCGGCCCGGACCGGCTGCTGACCCTGCTCGGCTTCTTCGGCGCCGGCCTGCTGCTGGCGTTCACGCCCTGCGTGCTGCCGATGATCCCGATCCTGTCGGGACTGATCGCCGGCGCCGGCACGCGCCTGGGCACCGGCCGCGCGCTGCTGCTGTCGTTCGTCTACGTGCTGGCCAATGCGCTGGTGTTCACCGCCGCCGGCGTGGTCGCGGCGCTGGTCGGCGCCAACCTGCAGATCGCCTTCCAGACGCCGTGGATCATCGCCCTGTTCGCGCTGCTGTTCGTGGCGCTGGCGCTGTCGGCGTTCGGCCTCTACGAGCTGCAGCTGCCGGCCGCGGTCCGCGCCAGGCTCGGCGCGATCAGCGACCGCCAGCGCGGCGGTTCGCTGGCCGGGGTGGCGGCGATGGGCGCGCTGTCGGCCTTGATCGTCGGTCCCTGCGTGGCGCCGCCGCTGGCCGCCGCGGTGCTGTACATCGGCGAGAGCGGCGACCCGGTGCTGGGCGGCACCGCGTTGTTCGTGCTGGCGATGGGCATGGGCCTGCCGCTGCTGGCCTTCGGCGTCGCCGCCGGGCGCGGGCTGCCGACCAGCGGGCCGTGGATGGTGGCGGCGCAGCGGGCGTTCGGCTTCGTGTTCCTGGGGCTGGCGGTGTGGATGCTGTCGCGGATCCTGCCCGGGCCGGCCACCCTCGCCCTGTACGGCCTGTTGGCATTGGCCGCGGCCGCGTGGGCGCTGGCGGCGAGCACCGCAACGCCGCGCACGCGCCTGCTGGCGCGCTTCGCCGGCCTGGTGCTGGCGGTGGCCGGCGCCGCGCAGCTGCTGGGGGCGATGTCGGGCGGGCACGACCCGCTGCGGCCGCTGGACGGCATGACCGCGGCGCGGCAGCCGCAGGCGACGCTGCCATTCCGCCGGATCAAGACCGTGGCCGACCTGGACCTGGAGATCGCCGCCGCCCACGCCGCCGGGCGGCCGCTGCTGTTCGACTTCTATGCCGACTGGTGCGTGGCCTGCAAGGAAATGGAGAAATACACCTTCCCGCAGGCCGAGGTGCAGGACGCGCTGGCCGGTTTCGTGCTGCTCAAGGCCGACGTGACCGCCAACGATGCCGAGGACCAGGCGCTGATGCGCCGCTACGGCATTGTCGGCCCGCCGGCGACGCTGTTCTTCGTCGACGGCGACGAACGGCGCGACCTGCGGCTGTTCGGCTTCGAGAAGGCCGCGGCGTTCGCCGCGCGCGTGCAGCGCGCCGCGGGCGAAGGCCGCTGATGCGGTCGGGCACCAAGATCGTGCTGGTGGCGGTCGCGGCCGGCACGCTGGGCGTGGTCGCCGGCCTGCTGACCCGCGGCCCCGGGCCGCTGCTGCGCACCGAGCCCGGGCAGCGGATCGCCCAGCAGGTGCTGCAGGCCAATGCGCCCGCGGCCCCGGAGGGCGTGGCGGTGGCGAAACGCGGCGAGGTGCTGCCGGCATTCGCCGTGGCCGCCCTGGACGGGGGCGACATCGCCCTGCCGGACGACTTCGCCGGCCGTCCGCTGCTGGTCAACGTCTGGGCCAGCTGGTGCGGCCCCTGCATCCGCGAAATGCCGGAGCTGGACCGCTACGCCCGCGCACAGGGCGACGACGGCACCCGCGTGCTCGGCATCGCCCTGGACGACCCGGCGGCGGTACGCGATTTCCTGCAGCGGGTCCCGGTGTCCTATCCCCTGGCGATCGACGCCCCCGGCCGCGCCGACGCCGGCGTGCGCCTGGGCAACCCGCGCGGGGTGCTGCCGTACTCGGTGCTGGTCTCGGCCGACGGCCGCGTGCTGAAGCAGCGCATCGGCCCGTTCGAGGACGGCGAGGTCGAGGGCTGGGCCCGGCCCTAGCACGGCGGTCGCCGCGCACTTGCCGCCGCCGCCAATGATTAGAGCGGAAACTCAAACAAACGCTTAAATTCGCCGAAGATCGGCGAACTGGACAGCATCGGCCGCTTGCCCCAGACTGCGCGCCTGTTTCCGGCCCCGGCGCCCGATGGCGAAGCTGCTGCTCCTGCATGGCCCCAATCTCAACCTGCTCGGCACGCGCGAGCCGGAGGTCTACGGCCGCGCCACGCTCGCCGAGATCGATGCCGAACTGGCGCGCCGCGCCGCGGCCGCGGGCCATGCGCTCGAGAGCCTGCAGTCCAACGCCGAGCACGTGCTGGTCGAGCGGGTGCAGGCGGCGCGCGAGGACGGCACCGGCTTCCTGCTGGTCAACCCGGCCGCGTTCACCCACACCTCGGTGGCCCTGCGCGACGCGCTCGCCGCGGTGGCGATCCCGTTCATCGAGGTGCACCTGTCCAACCCGCACGCGCGCGAACCGTTCCGCCACACCAGCTATTTCAGCGACCTGGCCGTCGGCGTGATCTGCGGCTTCGGTGCCGACAGCTACCGCTACGCGCTGGAGGCGGCGCTCGCCCGCCTCGCCCGCTGAACCCACGAACCCCATGTCCCCGCCCGGCGGCGAACGCCGGGACACCACAGAGGCCACCATGGACCTGCGAAAAATCAAGAAGCTGATCGACCTGCTCGAGGAATCCAACCTCTCCGAGATCGAGATCAAGGAAGGCGAGGAATCGGTGCGCCTGTCGCGGCTGCAGACCGGTCCCGTCTACGCACCGCCGGCGGCACCGATGCCGGTGGCGCGCGGCGCCGAGCCGTCGATGCCGATGCAGTCGCCGGTCGACGCCGCCACCGGCGGCCGCGGCGCCGCCGCACCCGCGTCGGCGCCGGACGCGGGCGGCGCGGCGCTGCCGGAGGGGCACACGGTCAAGTCGCCGATGGTCGGCACCTACTACGCCTCGCCGGCGCCGGACAAGCCGGCCTTCGTCAGCGTCGGCCAGGCCGTCAAGGCCGGCGAGACGCTGGGCATCATCGAGGCGATGAAGATGTTCAACCCGATCGAAGCCGACATCGAAGGCATCGTGCTCGCGATCCTGTGCGAGAACGGCCAGCCGGTGGAGTTCGATCAGCCGTTGTTCGTGATCGGCTGACGCCGATCACGACGGGATTGGGGATTCGTGATTCGAGATTCGGAAAAGCAGCGACCGCATGAGCGCCTGGATGTCTGGCGCGATGCGATGGCGCTCGTCGAATGGATCTATCGGGTCACCGCCCCGTTTCCCGAGGCCGAGCGCCTCGGCCTGGGCATGCAGTTGCGCCGTGCCGCGGTCAGCGTTCCGTCCAACATCGCCGAGGGTGCCGCACGGCGTTCGACGGCGGAATACCTGCGGTTTCTCTCGATGGCCCGCGGATCGCTCGCCGAGATCGGCACGCAACTGGAGATCTCGCAACGCCTCGGCTACCTGGCACATGATGCTTCGCTTGCCGACCTGCTCGACCGCACCTTCGCCCGACTCAACGCCCTGATCCGTTCGCTCGAAGCCTCTCGCATCCGCGAGCCCGACGTCTCCTACGAATCCCCAATCCCGAATCCCCAATCCCATGCTTGATAAAGTCGTCATCGCCAACCGCGGTGAAATCGCGCTGCGCATCCTGCGCGCGTGCCACGCGCTCGGCATCCGCACGGTGGCGGTGCATTCCACCGTCGACCGCAACCTCAAGCACGTGGCCATGGCCGACGAGTCGGTCTGCATCGGCCCGGCGCCGTCGGCGCGCAGCTACCTGGACATGCCGGCGATCATCGCCGCGGCCGAGGTGACCGACGCGCAGGCGATCCACCCCGGCTACGGCTTCCTCAGCGAGAACGCCGACTTCGCCGAGCGCGTGGAGCAGTCGGGCTTCGTGTTCATCGGCCCGAAGGCCGACACCATCCGCCTGATGGGCGACAAGGTCGAGGCGATCCGGGCGATGAAGGAGGCCGGCGTGCCCTGCGTGCCCGGCAGCGGCGGGCCGCTCGGCGACGACGCCGAAGCCAACATCGCCGTCGCCCGCGAGATCGGCTACCCGGTGATCGTCAAGGCGGCCGGCGGCGGCGGCGGGCGCGGCATGCGCGTGGTGCACACCGAGGCCGCGCTGTCGGCCGCGATCACCACCACCAAGCAGGAAGCCAAGGCCGCGTTCGGCAACGACATGGTCTACATGGAGAAGTTCCTCGAGAACCCGCGCCACGTCGAGATCCAGGTGCTGGCCGACGGACAGGGCAACGCGGTGCACCTGGGCGAGCGCGACTGCTCGATGCAGCGCCGCCACCAGAAGGTGGTCGAGGAGGCGCCGGCGCCGGGCATCGACGAGGAGCAGCGCGCCGCGATCGGCAAGGTCTGCGTCGAGGCCTGCCTGCGCATCGGCTATCGCGGCGCCGGCACCTTCGAGTTCCTGTACGAGGACGGCCGCTTCTACTTCATCGAGATGAACACCCGCATCCAGGTCGAGCACCCGGTCACCGAGCTGGTCACCGGCATCGACCTGGTGCGCGAACAGCTGCTGATCGCCGCCGGCCGGCCGCTGTCGATCCGGCAGCAGGACGTGGTGCTGCGCGGGCACGCGATCGAGTGCCGGATCAACGCCGAGGATCCGGAGAGCTTCATGCCCTCGCCCGGGCTGATCCAGCACTTCCACGCGCCGGGAGGTCCGGGCGTGCGCGTGGATTCGCACATCTACGAGGGCTACCGGGTGCCGCCCGACTACGACTCGATGATCGGCAAGCTGATCGTGCACGGCGCCGATCGCGCGCAGGCGATCGCGCGCATGCGCGTGGCGCTGAACGAGATGGTGATCGACGGCATCCGGACCAACATTCCGCTGCAGCAGCGGATCATGCGCGACGTCGGCTTCCAGACCGGCGGCCAGAACATCCACTACCTGGAAAAGCGGCTGGCCGAGCGCCGCGACAAGTCGCTGTCGATCGGCTGAGGCAGGGCGAGAAGGCGCCGCCTCGACGCGGCGCTTCGATGCGGGAGCGACGGCAGTCGCGACTTCGCTGTCGCGACTGCCGTCGCTCCCGCACGGATCAGCGGAACTCGATCGCCGCGTCCGGTTCGTCCAGCGGATCCACCGGCAGGATCTGCAGCTCCGAAGACGGCGACATCTGTTCCGGCGCGATGCGCTGCGTGCCCGGGACCGGCTGCACGCCGACGCCGGAGGACTGGCTGACCACGGTCACGTACTCGCTGGAACCGTCCGGCCAGACCACCTTGAAGGTGCTCCCCGGCGGCAGCGACGAGAACGGCGCCCCGCTCTGCGCGCGGTAGACCGCGGCGATCTGCGAGGCCCCGCTCATCCGCACCTCGGCCGGTGCATCCACCGTGGTCACGGCGACTTGCGACAGTTCCCGGTAATTGTCGTGGAGCGCGTCGATCATGACCCCGGCCGCGGTGACCGAATAGGCGACGAACAGCAGCACCCAGAAGTAGAACTTGATCTTGTGCACGAAGCGCTTGTTTTTCATCTCGGTACTCCCTCGCTCCTCAGCAGCGAGTCAATCATGTCATCGACGACCTCCGCCCCCTGTCGCGGAATCGCAGCGTCGTAAACGAACGTCTGGAAATCCTGTTCCTCGTCCTGCGAGCAGATGCCGCCGTTGGCGCAATAGTTCGTCATCAGCGGACCCTCCGCACTGCAGTCCTGTCCCAACTCGCATCCCGCCAGTTGCCATGCCAGTTCGGTGAGCTGGCTGCCGGCCACCTGGCCGGCGTGGGCGTCGTCGCCGGCCGCCATCACCCCCATCGCCGGCGCCAGCGCGATGAAGGCCTCCGGATCGGCCGAGCGCTGCACGCGATCGGCCAGGTCGCGGCGGTAGGCCTTGCTGTCGTCGAGCGGCTCGCCCATCGCCAGCAGCGAAGCCTCGGCCGCCAGGCTGCCGGCCTCCGCGGCCTGCGTACGCCTGAGAAGGATCGTCCGGTAGTCCAGGCCGTCCTCGGGGGCGAACCGCATGCAGCGGCGGCTCACGCGCTCGCGCGCGGCCGTCATGGCCTCGGACGCGCGCAGTTTCATTTCGCCGAACAGGCGGGTGTCGTCGGCATAGGCGGCGGGATCGCCGGCGTAGGGTGCGCAGTACTCGTAGACGCGGCTGACCAGCCAGATCGCGTCGGCTTCGCCGGCACGCGCGGCCGGGAGCAGCGACTGCAGGTAGGCATAGAGATCGGGGGCGCGCTCGAACCCGCGGCGCAGCTGGCGACGCCGGTCGTCCGCGCCCGGCAACGCATGCGCCGCGGCGGCTTCCTTGGCTGGCGCGGGCACGGCGCCCGTGGACGTCACCAGGGCGGCCGTGTTTCCGAAGTCGCCGGCATCGTCCATCGCCGGCACCGGCCCGGGGCGTTCTCCGGCGCGCTGGTACAGCGCGGCGCCGACGAGCAGCGCCAGCACGGCAGCGACCACCAGCGGCTTGTTCCAGGACATGGCCATATCCATTCGCGGCAACCGCGTCCGGGCTGCCGTCGTCAGCACGCCGGGCATCTGCGGAAGACCTCACTGCCTATCACCGGATCCGTCTCCTGCGGGGAACCGACGCACCAGACGACCGCGCGGCGCGGCCGATCGGGCGAGGCTGTCGCATCGACCTCTCGCCGATCCGCGGCCCCGCCAGGCGGCCATCTTAGAGCAATTCCGGCGGCGCCATCGGGCCGAATCGCGCGCGCGGGCGGGAACCGCGGCCCCGCGCCCTTTACGCCCGGGGCCGGGCGCCGCACCATTCGCCTCCCCCTCCCGGTCCCCCGCCATGCCCCATCTCGAACTGTCGCTGCGATGCAGCGAGGCCGAACAGCCGCGCTACGAGTGCGCCCTGGCCGACGTCGGCGCGCTGGCGGTGACCATGCTCGACGCCGATGCCGAGACCGCCAACGAGCGCGCGATCCTCGAGCCGGGGGTCGGTGAAACGCCGCTGTGGAACACGCTGGAGCTCAGCGCGCTGTTTCCGCACGACACCGATGCGCTGCTGCTGCTCGCGGCGCTGGAGGCCTTCGATCCGGCGCTGGACTGGTCCAGGGCCGCGTTCCGCAACGTCGGCGACCAGGACTGGGAGCGCGCGTGGATGGACCGCTACGCGCCGCTGCGGCTCGGCGCGCGCACCTGGATCGTGCCCTGGAACAGCGACCTGCCGGACGAGGCGGCGCACGCCGGCGCCGCCGTGGTGCGGCTCGATCCCGGCCTCGCCTTCGGCTCCGGCACCCACCCGACCACCGCGCTGTGCCTGCAATGGCTCGACGCGCTCGCCGCCGAGGGCGCGCTGCAGGGCCGCGAGGTGCTCGACTACGGCTGTGGCAGCGGCATCCTGGCGCTGGCGGCGTTGAAGCTGGGCGCCGCGCGCGCGGTCGGCATCGACAACGACCCGCAGGCGCTGCTGGCCAGCGCCGACAACGCCGAACGCAACGACGTCGGTGCGCGCCTGCAGGTCGCCCTGCCGCAGGACGCGCCGGCCGGCCCGTACCCTGTCGTCGTCGCCAACATCCTCGCCGCCGCGCTCGACGCGCTCGCCGAGCCGCTCGCCGAGCGGGTGGCGCCGGGCGGGCGCATCGCGCTGTCCGGCATCCTCGACGGGCAGCAGGAAGACGTGCTCCGGCGCTACCGCCCATGGTTCGAATCGCTGGCGGTTGCGCACGAAGGTGACTGGGTTCGCATCGACGGCGTGCGCCGGCATGATTGAATACCGGGGCGGCATGCCCTCCTTCGAGCCGGCCGCGCCGCGCACGGGGAGAAGAACGGATGTCGACGCATGACCGGACAATGACCCGGCGCCGGGGGCGGACGACGCCGGCGGTGCCGCCGTCGCGGCCCGCGCCGGACATCGGCTAGCGCGCCATGTTCGTCAATTGCCCGAACTGCAGCGCACTGGTGGCGACCGACCTGGCCACCGACCTGCCGCCCGAGCGCTGCCCGCGCTGCGGCTTCGCGCTGCGCGACGGCCTCGCGCAGGTCGCCGCCGGTCCGGCGCCGGCTGCGCCCCCCGCGCCGGTCCGCCCCGCCGCACCGACGCCGACCGAACCCGCGACGCCATCGGCGCCCGCCACGCCACCGCCGGTACCGGCGCCGGCAATGCCTGCCGCAGTGCCCACCACGCCTCCCGCCGGGTCTTCCGGCGCGCCTGGCGCCACGCCCGACCCGGCACCGCCCACGCCTCCTGCGGCGGCGGCCGCAGCGCCACCGCAGCCGCCCGCGCCCGCGGCCACGTCCGCCGAAGCCACGGAAGCCGCTGCCTCCGCTGACGAGGACGACGTTCCCGCCGCCGCGGCGCGCCGGCCGAGCGACGACACCGCCGCAAACGCCCCGGATGCGACGGAGCAGCCCCACGACGGCGAAGGTCCGAAGACACCAGCGCCCGAGCCGGCGCCCGGCGCCGGCCACGCCGGGGGGCCGGCCAAGCCCGCTCCCAGCTTCGCCCAGCGCCACCTGCGCGCCACCGGCGTACAGGCACTGCGCCGACGCTGGCCGGCCGTGGCCGCGGCCGTGACGCTCACGCTGTTGCTGGTGCTGCAACTGCTGCTGGCCGACCGCGCCCGGCTTGCGGCCGACCCGCAGTGGCGGCCGCTGCTCGCTTCGGTCTGCGACACGATCGGCTGCACGCTTCCGCCCTGGCGCGAACCGGAGGCCATTGTCCTGTTGCAGCGCGACGTGCGTCCGCATCCCGGACTCGCGGGCGTGCTGCGGGTGAACGCGACCTTCCGCAACGACGCGCGCTGGACGCAGGCCTGGCCATACCTGGTCCTGCGCCTGTCGGACATCGACGGCCGCACGCTGGGCCAGCGTCGCTTCCCGCCGGAGGAGTATCTCGGACAGCCCCCCGCCCCAGCGGGAATGACCAGCGGACAACGCGCGACCGTCCGCATCGACGTGCTGGAACCTTCGCCGCATACGGTCGCGTTCAACTTCGACTTTGAATAGCCGCGCACATCGCGATCGTGCGGTGCGTCTTGGCGCGTCCATGCCTGGCGCGCTAGACTCGCTCCCCCGTCGAAGGTCCGACGCCGCCTCTCCAGCGCGGCATGCGACTGCTGCGACGGTTGCAGCAACGCGCCACCCGGACACGATCTTGAACGCCGAACGCCCCGATCCCAGCAACCGCTCCGGACAACGCACGCCCTTGCGCGACCACGTCGCCAATTCCGTGCGCCGCTACATCGGCGACCTCAACGGCTGCGGCGCGGACAACCTGTACGAGATCGCACTGCGCGAACTGGAGATCCCGCTGTTCGTCGAGGTGCTGAACCATTGCGACGGCAACCAGAGCCGCGCCGCGGCGATGCTCGGCATCCATCGCGCCACGCTGCGCAAGAAGCTGCGCGACTACGGGCTCAACTGAAAGGCTTGGGAGTGAGAAACGAATAGGGGGCGGCGCCCGCTTTTTACTCGCTTCTCACTCCTCTTTCACTCGTTCCTCGCCTTCCGCCTCGGCCGCGGACGCTATAATTCCGGTTCCGCGCCGCCATTCCCCACCTATGTCACTCGACCGTCTGCCCGTGCGCCGGGCCCTGCTGTCCGTGTCCGACAAGACCGGGCTGATCGACCTGGCCCGCGCGCTGGCCGAGCGCGACATCGAGCTGCTGTCCACCGGCGGCACCGCGCGGGCGATCCGCGAGGCCGGGCTGCCGGTGCGCGACGTGTCCGAGGCCACCGGCTTTCCCGAGATCATGGACGGCCGGGTGAAGACCCTGCACCCGAAGATCCACGGCGGGCTGCTCGGCCGACGCGGCACCGACGACGCGGTGATGGCCGAGCACGGCATCGCCCCGATCGACCTGCTGGTGCTGAACCTGTATCCGTTCGAGTGCGTGGCGTACCGGCCCGACGCGAAGTTCGACGACATCGTCGAGAACATCGACATCGGCGGCCCGGCGATGCTGCGCGCGGCGGCGAAGAACTTCGCCCACGTCGCCGTGGCGACCGACCCGGCGCAGTACGGGGGCCTCGTCGAGGAACTCGCCGCGAACGGGGGCACGCTGTCGCAGCGCACCCGGTTCGCGCTGTCGGTGGCGGCGTTCAACCGCGTCGCCCAGTACGACGCGCGCATCAGCGACGTGCTCTCGGCGATCGCCGAGCCGTCCGACGCCGGCGCCGCGGGCCGCGCCGTGTTCCCCGCGCAGAGCAACGGCAACTTCGTCAAGGTGATGGACCTGCGCTACGGCGAGAACCCGCACCAGCAGGCCGCCTTCTACCGCGACCTGTGGCCGGCCCCCGGCACGCTGGCCACTTTCGTCCAGCTGCAGGGCAAGGAACTGTCCTACAACAACATCGCCGATGCCGACGCCGCCTGGGAATGCGCGCGCCAGTTCGACGCCCCGGCCTGCGTGATCGTCAAGCACGCCAATCCCTGCGGGGTGGCGGTCGCCGGCGACTGCGGCGAGGCCTACGAGCGCGCCCACGCCACCGACCCGACCTCGGCCTTCGGCGGCATCATCGCCTTCAACCGCACGCTCGACGCCGCAACGGCCAAGGCGATCCTCGACCGCCAGTTCGTCGAGGTGCTGATCGCGCCCGACTACGACGCCGACGCCCTCGCCTGCTGCGCGAAGAAGGCCAACGTGCGCGTGCTGCGCATCCCGCACGGCGAGGGCCGCAACAGCATCGACGTCAAGCGCGTCGGCTCCGGCCTGCTGATGCAGACCGCGGATGTCCGCGAGGTCGCGCGCGAGGAACTCGAGGTGGTCAGCCGGCGCGCGCCGGACGACGCCGAACTGGGCGACCTGCTGTTCGCCTGGCGGGTGGCCAAGTACGTCAAGTCCAACGCCATCGTCTATGCGAAGGACGGGCGCACCGTCGGCGTCGGCGCCGGGCAGATGAGCCGCGTGGTCAGCGCGAAGATCGCCGGCCTGAAGGCCGGGGAGGCCGGGCTGGCCGTGCCCGGGTCGGCGATGGCCAGCGATGCCTTCTTCCCGTTCCGCGACGGCATCGATGCCGCCGCCGCGGCCGGCATCCGCGCGGTGATCCAGCCCGGCGGCTCGATGCGCGACGCCGAGGTGATCGCCGCCGCCGACGAACACGACATCGCCATGGTGTTCACCGGCGTGCGCCACTTCCGGCACTAGGGCCCGCCGATGACGCTGCTGCTGTTCCTCGGGGGCCTGGCGGCGCTGCTGGGCGGCGCGGAGATGCTGGTACGCGGCGCCTCGCGGCTGGCCGCCGCGACCGGGCTGTCGCCGCTGGTGATCGGCCTGACCGTGGTCGCCTTCGGCACCAGCACGCCGGAGCTGGCGGTCGGCATCGGCGCCGCCCGCGACGGCGTGGCCGACCTGGCGGTGGGCAACGTGGTCGGCAGCAACATCACCAACGTACTGCTGATCCTCGGCATGAGCGCGGCGATCGCGCCGCTCGTGGTGGCGCGGCGGCTGATCTGGATGGACGTGCCGGTGATGATCCTGTGCTCGGTCGCGGTGATGGGGCTGACGGCGGACGGGCGGCTGTCGCGCCTCGAGGGCGGCGCCCTGTTCCTGGCCTGCCTCGGCTACCTCGGGCTGCTGTTGCGCACCGCGAAGCGCGGCGGCGGCGGCGAACCGCCCGACGCGCCCGCCCACGTACCCCATGGCCTCGCCAGCCGCGCGCTCGACCTGGCGCTGGTCGCCGCCGGCCTGGCGCTGCTGGTGCTCGGCGCCGACTGGCTGGTCGAGGCGGCCACCAGCGTCGCCGCGGCAATGGGCGTGAGCCAACTGGTCATCGGGTTGACCGTGGTGGCGGTCGGCACCTCGCTGCCGGAGATCGCCACCTCGCTGCTGGCGGTGCTGCGCGGCGAGCGCGAGATGGCGGTCGGCAACGTGATCGGCAGCAACGTGCTCAACCTGCTGCTGGTGCTGGCGCTGACCGCGCTGGTGTCGCCGCAGGGCCTGGCGGTGGGCGCGGCGGTGATCCGCTTCGACCTGCCGGTGATGACGGCGGTGGCGCTGGCCTGCCTGCCGATCTTCTACACCGGCCATTGCATCCGGCGCTGGGAAGGCGCGGTGTTCCTGGCCTACTACGCCGCGTACGTGGCCTACCTGCTGCTGGACGCGGCCGGCCACGACGCGCTGCCCGCCTACAGCGCGATCATGATGCGCTTCGTGGTGCCGCTGACCGCGCTCACCCTCGTTATGCTGGTGCTGCGCGCGCGGCACTACCGGCGCGCACGCGCATCGCAATCGGGAGGAGGCACGGAATGAAGCTACTGGTGATCGGCTCCGGCGGCCGCGAGCACGCGCTGGCCTGGAAACTCGCACAGTCGGCGCGGGTCGCCGAGGTGCTGGTCGCGCCCGGCAACGCCGGCACCGCCGCCGAGCCGAAATGCCGCAACGTCGAGGTCGCCGCCGGCGACATCGACGGCCTGCTGGCGCTGGCGCGACGCGAGAACGTCGCCCTCACCGTGGTCGGCCCGGAGGGCCCGCTGGTCGCCGGCATCGTCGACCGCTTCCGCGACGCCGGCCAGCGCATCTTCGGCCCCACCGCCGCGGCCGCGCAGCTGGAAGGCAGCAAGGCCTTCGCCAAGGACTTCCTCGCCCGCCACGGCATCCCCACCGCCCACTACGCGGTGTTCACCGAAGCCGAGGCCGCGCTCGAGTACGTGCAGGACAAGGGCGCGCCGATCGTGGTCAAGGCCGACGGCCTGGCCGCCGGCAAGGGCGTGGTCGTGGCCATGACGCTGGCCGAGGCTGAGGCCGCAATCACCGACATGCTGTCCGGCTACGCCTTCGGCGAGGCCGGCGCACGGGTGGTGGTGGAGGAGTTCCTCGACGGCGAGGAGGCCAGCTTCATCGCCCTGGTCGACGGCAAGACCGCGCTGCCGATGGCCACCAGCCAGGACCACAAGCGCGTCGGCGACGGCGACACCGGCCCCAACACCGGCGGCATGGGCGCCTATTCCCCGGCGCCGGTGGTGACTCCCGAGGTGCACGCGCGCATCCTGCGCGAGGTGATCGAACCGACCGTGCGCGGCATGGCCGCCAACGGCGCGCCGTTCACCGGTTTCCTCTACGCCGGGTTGATGATCGACAGGTCCGGCGCGCCCAAGGTGATCGAGTTCAACGTCCGCTTCGGCGATCCCGAGACCCAGCCGGTCATGCTGCGCCTGCAGTCGGATTTCGCCGAGCTGATCGAGGCCGGCATCGACGGCCGCCTGGACGCCGTGCAACCGCAATGGGACCCGCGCGCCGCGCTCGGGGTGGTGCTGGCCGCGGAAGGCTATCCCGGCAAGCCGCGCACCGGCGACGCCATCAACGCCTGGGACGTGCCCGAACCGGAGGGCAGCAAGGTCTTCCACGCCGGCACCCGCGTCGAGGGCGGACACGTCGTCACCGCCGGCGGCCGCGTGCTGTGCGTGTGCGCCCTGGGCGACACGGTCACCCAGGCGCAGCGCAACGCCTATGCCGAAGTCGCCGGCATCTCCTGGTACGGCGAGTTCCACCGCCACGACATCGGCTGGCGCGCGATCGAGCGCGAGAAGCACGGGCGCGCACAAGAGGTCTCGTAGGAGCCGCGCAAGCCGCCACCCGCGCATCGCTGCACGCGTCCGGAAGGCCGCAACAGGATATCCCTGCAGCCGACCCGGCGCATCGATTCCGCTCGGCCCGCAGGGCGCCCTGCGCGCACCCGCGCCGGTCACTGGTTCACGGCTCCGGAACCTGTCAGCATCCGCGGGCGTCACGGCACGTCGCCCTCATGGGGACGGCGGCGGCCATTGGGCAGGGGGAAATCGGATGATTCGGAAGATGCTGCATGCCCTCACGGGCATGCGGGGGGCGAAGCGTGTGCCTGCCCGCCAAGCGACCTCCACCGGCGGTCGGATCCTCCGCCTGCCGCGCGGGAACCTCGCCCGCCTCGGCGCAGCGCTGATGCTGTACCTGGCGCTCGCCACGCCCGCCTTCGCGCAGGTGATGACCTTCAACGGGACGTCGCCGTCGTTCTACACCGGGCCCGGGCAGGTGATCACCTTCACCCTGTCGTTCGGGCAGTCGAATGCGGTGACGAACTCGATCACGCTCGAGAACATGAACCATCCGGTGTCGAACTTCTCGTGCGCCGGGCTGCCGCTGGCCCCGAACGCCACGACCACCTGCACCGGCACCTACACGACGACGGCGTCGGACACCTTCGGCATCGCCCAGTTCGGCCAGTTCAGGGCGATCTCCAACGGGGTGGCACGCGGCGGCAACATCTCCAACCGGATCGTCGTGCCCTTCGGCAGCGATCCGCCGGCGGCGAACGTGTTCGCCACCGTGCCCGCCGTGGACGAGGACGGCGGCAACGTCCTGCGCTTCCAGGTGGGGCTGAACAAGCTGAGCAGCGTCCCGCTGACGGTCAACTACACCACCGGCGGCACCGCCACGGCGGGCAGCGACTACGCGCCGGTCTCGGGCTCGGTGACCTTGCCACTCGGCGCGATCAACTGGGAGGTCACGGTCGATCCCACTGCCGACTCGGCGCCGGAACCGGACGAGACCGTGGTCGTGGGCATTGCGCCCGGTACCGGCTACACCGTGGGCTCGCCGTCGAGTGCGACCGGTACGATCCGCAACGACGACACGGTGTCGCTGACGGTCGACGATGTGACCGTCGCCGAGATCGACGCAGGCGTCAGCCATGCCGTGTTCACCGTGAGCCTCGACGCGCCGGCCGGCGCGGGCGGCGTCAGCTTCGACATCACCACGGCCGACGGCACCGCCATCGCCGGCAGCGACTACGACGCGAGCAGCCTGTCTGGCCTGACGATCCCGGCCGGCGCCAGCAGCCACGCCTTCTCCGTGTCGGTGATCGGCGACGCGCTGAACGAGCCGACGGAGACCTTCTTCGTCAACGTCGCCAACGTCACCGGCGCGACGGTGGCCGACGGCCAGGGCGTGGGCACGATCGTCGACAACGATCCGCTGCCGTCGCTGTCGCTCGGCGACGCCGAACAGGTGGAGGGCAACAGCGGCACCACCGGCATGGTGTTCACGGTGACCCTGAGCGCGCCCAGCGGGCAGGCCGTGACGGTCGACTACGCGACCGCCGACGGCACCGCGGCGGCGCCGGGCGACTACGCCCCATCGAGCGGCTCGCTGGTCTTCGCGCCCGGCACGACGAGCCGGACGATCCCGATCTCCGTCGCCGGCGACACCGCGGCGGAAGCCGACGAGACCTTCACCGTCGGCCTGTCGGGCGCGACCAACGCCACCATCGCCGACGCCAGCGGCACCGGCACGATCGTCAACGACGACGTGCCGATCACGATCGATCCGTCCGGCCTGCCGGGCGCGGCGGTGGGCGCGGCCTACAGCCAGGCCCTGGCCGCGAGCGGCGGCAGTGCGCCCTACGACTTCACGGTCACCGCGGGTGCATTGCCGGCCGGCGTGTCGATGTCGAGCGGCGGCGTGCTGTCCGGGACCCCGACCGCGTCCGGCACCTTCGACTTCACCGTCACCGCGACCGACGGCAGTGCGCCGCCGGGACCCCACAGCGGCAGCCGCGCCTACACGCTGGTCGTCGCCGCGGCGTCGATCACGGTGTCGCCTGCCACGCTGCCGTCCGGCACTTCGGGCGTGGCCTACGACCAGGCCCTGTCGGCCGGCGGCGGCACTGCGCCGTACGCGTTCGCGGTCACCGCCGGGGCGCTGCCGGCCGGGTTGTCGCTGAGCCCGGCGGGCGTGCTGTCCGGCACGCCGACCGCCAGCGGCACCTTCGGCTTCACCGCGACCGCCACCGACAGCAGCACCGGTGGCGGGCCGTTCTCGGGTTCGCGGGCCTATTCGCTCACGATCGCCAACGCGGTACCGGTGGCCAACGACGGCAGCGCCGACGTCGCCTACGGCGCCCCGGCCCTGCTCGCGCTCGACATCACCGGCGTGGTCGGCTCCGTCGCGGTGGCCAGCGCACCGTCGCACGGTGCGACCTCGGTCAGCGGCACCTCGATCACCTACACGCCGGCGACGGGCTACGCCGGTCCGGACAGCTTCACCTACACCGCGAGCAACGACGGCGGCACCTCGGCGCCGGCCACGGTGTCGATCACCGTCGGCGATCCGGTCATCGCCGTGGCCGCGGCCGGCGGCTTCGACGCGACCGCCGGCGTGCCGTACAGCCAGACCTTCACCTGGAGCGGTGGCGCGGCGCCGTACGGCGGTTACCAGATCGCGGGCCTGCCCGCGGGTCTCTCGGTCACGGCCACCACCGCCGACAGCGTGACCGTGTCGGGCACGCCGACGGTCGCCGGCGCGTTCGGCCTCGACGCGTCGGCCACCGACAGCAGCACCGGCAACGGACCGTTCACCGGCCACCAGGCGTTCACTCTGGCGGTCGCGGCACCGACGCTGGCGCTGGCGCCGGGCGCAACGACGTTCGGCGCCCCGTACAACGCGGCGTACTCGCAGGCGTTCACCGCCAGCGGGGGCGTCGGCCCGTATGCGTACGCGCTGGCCGGCGCGTTGCCGGCCGGCCTGTCGTTCTCGGACGGTACCTTGAGCGGCGCGCCGGCCGCGCCGGGCAGCTACCCGATCACGGTCACCGCGACCGACACCGGCTCGACCGGCGCCGGTGCGCCGTTCACCGTCAGCGCGCCCTACACGCTGGTGGTGGCGGCACCGACGATCGTGCTCGAGCCGGCGACGCTGGCCGGCGGCACCGCCGGCCAGGCCTACGAGGTCGGCGTCGCCGCGACCGGCGGCGCCGCGCCGTACGGCTTCGCGATCACCGCCGGCACGCTGCCGACCGGCCTGTCGCTCGCCGCCGACGGCCGCCTGTCCGGCACGCCGACCGCGGCCGGGACCTTCGACCTGACCATCACCGCGACCGACGCGAACGGCCAGTCCGGCAGCCGCGGGTACGCATTGGCCGTCGCGGTTCCGGCGCTGTCGCTGACGCCGGCCACGTTGGCCGCCGCGGTCGCCGGC
The DNA here is from genome assembly GCF_045689605.1 of Luteimonas sp. R10. Taxonomy (GTDB): domain Bacteria; phylum Pseudomonadota; class Gammaproteobacteria; order Xanthomonadales; family Xanthomonadaceae; genus Luteimonas. Next base: position 1,380,105 of record NZ_CP141262.1, on the reverse strand, counting down.
ACGCCGTACGGCCAGTCGCTGACGGCCTCGGGCGGCATCGCGCCGTACACGCTCGCACTGACCGGCACCCTGCCGGCGGGCGTCACCTTCGACGCGGCGGCCGGCGCACTCGCCGGCACCCCGGCCGAATCGGGCACGTTCGACCTGAGCGTCACGGTGACCGACGCGACCGCGGGCACCGCCGCGACGCTGACCCGCGACTACACGCTGACCGTGCAGGCGCCGACGCTGTCGATGACGCCCGCGGCCGGCGCGTTGCCGGGCGGCACCGCCGGCGTCGGCCATATGCAGGCGTTCGCGGCCGAAGGCGGCATCGCGCCGTACGTGTACACCCTGGCTTCGGGGACCCTGCCGGCCGGCCTCTCGCTGGCCGCCGACGGCACCCTGTCCGGCACGCCGACCGAGGCCGGCGCGTTCGACTTCAGCGTCACCGCCACCGACAGCACCGGCGGCAGCGCCGCGACGGTGGCGCAGGCCTACACGCTGGCGATCGACGCCCCGGCGATCACCGTGGACCCGGCCACCCTGCCCGCGGCGATCTTCGGCATGGACTACGCGGCGACCCTGCAGGCGAACGGCGGCACCGCGCCGTACGCGTTCACGGTCACCGCCGGCGCGCTGCCGGCAGGCCTGTCGCTGTCCGCGGACGGCGACCTGTCGGGGGCGCCGACCGAGTCGGGCGAGTTCGTGCTGGAGATCACCGCGACCGATGCGCTCGGCTTCGCCGGCGCGCGCAGCTACACGCTGCAAGCGATCGATCGTCCCGACCCGTCGCAGGATGCGGAGGTGCGCGGCCTGCTCGACGCCCAGGTGCAGTCGGCCCGCCGCTTCGCCCGCGCGCAGGTGGACAACTTCCAGCAGCGCCTGGAACGCCTGCATGGCGGCCGCCGCGACAACGGCGTCGACAACCGCCTGGGCCTGGCCGCCCACCGCACCTGCACGCAGCCGCCGGGATCGAACCCGCCCGACCGGCCCGACCGGTGCGAGCGTCCGATGCCGGCGGCGGACGGCATGGCGCCGGCGGCGGGCGATCCGGCGGACGGCGACGCCGGCATGCGCCGCGGCTTCGGCGCCTGGATCGGCGGCTCGCTGCGCTCGGGCAGTTTCGACGGCCAGGGCGGTTCGTCGGCCGGTTTCGAGACCGACGGCGTCAGCCTCGGCGTCGACTTCGACCTCGGCCCGGCCTTCACGCTCGGCGCCGGCCTTGGCTACGGCCGCGACGACAATGACGTCGGCGACGCCGGCAGCCGGATGGAAAGCTCCGCGAGGGCGTTGGTCGGCTACGCCAGCTATCACCCCGGCGGACACCTGTTCGTCGACGCCCTGGCCGGCTACCAGACGCTGGACTTCGACCTGCATCGCCAGCTCACCGCCGCCGACGGCATGGTGCGCGGCCGGCGCGACGGCGACCAGTGGTTCGGCTCGCTGTCGCTCGGCGCCGACCTGCAGCGCGGGTCGATGCAGTTCACCCCGTATGCGCGCTTCGACATCACCCGCGCCTCGCTCGACGCCTACACCGAGACCGGCCATGCGTTCCTCGCACTGCGCTACGAGGCGATGGACGTCGACAGCAGTACCGGCAACCTCGGCCTGCGGATGGACTACCGCCACCGCATCGCGCCCGGCTGGCTGACGCCGCAGCTCCGCATCGAGTACCAGCGCGAACTGGAAGGCAACGGCGACGCGCTGGTGCGCTATGCCGACCTGGCCGAAGGGCCCTGGCATACGCTGACGCCGAGCGCGTTCGACCGCTCGCGCTTCATGCTCGGCCTGGGCGCGAGCTTCGAGGGCGACGGCGGCTGGACCACCCGCTTCGAGTACCGCGCCGAGGCCGGCGGCGACGACCAGCGCGACGAGGGCGTGCTGATCAACGTCCAGAAGGACTACTGACCGGCCCGGCCGCTTTCCGGAAGCACGACAGGCCCCGCGGCGACGCGGGGCTTTTTTATGGCGCCTCGCCCGCGGGAACCGACGGGAGCTGCGCCCAGGGGAACGGTGGCTCCCGCAGGCGGCAATCGCGACCGGCTACACTCCCGCGGGACCGCGAGGAAGCCGCATGGTGCAGGATCCGCCGAACCAGACACCGAACCCGGGCGCGCCGCCTGCGCCCGACGCGCTGCCCGGCGTGCCCCCGACCCATAGCCAGTTCGGGCTGCTGAAGCAGCGGCGGTTCCTGCCGTTCTTCAACGTGCAGGCGATCAACGCGCTCAACGACAACGTCTTCCGACAGGCGATCATCGGCATGCTGTTCTGGCTGCAGGCCAGCGACGAGCAGATGGCGCTGTACGCGAGCCTGGCGCCGGCGGTCTTCATCCTGCCCTACTTCCTGCTCTCCGGCATCGCCGGGCAGGTGGCGGAGAAGCTGGAGAAGCACCGGCTGATCCGGATCACCACCGCGATGGAGATCGCGATCATGCTGGTCGCGGCGCTCGGCTTCATGACCCAGAGCCTGCCGCTGCTGCTGGCGGCGCTGTTCTGCACCGGGGTGCAGTCGACCCTGTTCGGGCCGGTCAAGTATTCGATCCTGCCCTCGGTGCTGCGGCCGGAGGAGCTGACCGGCGGCAACGGCCTGGTCGAGATGGGCACGTCGATGTCGATCCTGATCGGCATGATCGTGGGCGGCCTGCTGTTCAAGCTGGCCGGCGACCAGGCGCCGTGGGTGGCCGGCGTGGCCGTGGTCTCGCTGGCGGTGCTCGGCAACCTGGTCGCGCGGCTGATCCCGCGCGTGGATGCCGGCGCGCCGGACCTGAAGATCAACTGGAACCCGGTGCCCGAATCGGTGCGCATGCTCAAGCTGGCGCGCAAGCAGCTGGCGGTGCGCAACGCGGTGCTCGGCGTGTCGTGGTTCTGGTTCGTCGGCACGGTGCTGACCTCGCAGCTGCCGGCCTACGCGCGGGTCCACCTGGGCGGCGACGAGACGCTGTACATCTTCGCGCTGGCGCTGTTCTCGGTCGGCGTGGGCGTGGGCTCGCTGCTGTGCGAGAAGCTGTCGGCGCGCACGGTGGAGATCGGCCTGGTGCCGCTGGGCGCGTTCGGCATGAGCGCCTTCATCCTCGACCTGTACTTCGCCCGCACCGGCGTGGCGCCGGCCACCGGGCTGGACGCGCTGGGCTTCCTGCGCGAGGCCGGCAGCTGGCGGATCGTGGCCGACCTGGTCGGCATCGGCCTGTTCGCCGGTTTCTTCGTGGTGCCGTTGTTCGCGCTGATCCAGAGCCGCTCGCCGAAGCACGAGCTTTCGCGGGTGATCGCCGGGCTCAACATCCAGAACTCGGGCTTCATCGTGCTGGCGGCGATGTCGGCGCTGGCCGCGCAGCAGCTGCTGGGCTGGAGCCTCCCGCAGGTGTTCCTGGCGCTGGCGGTCCTCAACGCGCTGGTGGCGATCTGGATCTTCACCATCGTGCCCGAGTTCCTGATGCGCTTCCTCAGCTGGCTGCTGGTGCGGGCCCTGTACCGGCTGCGCATCCGCGGCATCGAGGCACACGTGCCGGACGAGGGCCCGGCGCTGCTGGTGTGCAACCACGTCAGCTACATGGACGCGCTGATCCTGGCCGCCGCCATCCCGCGGCCGGTGCGCTTCGTGATGTACCACCGGATCTTCAACATCCCGGTGCTGCGCTGGATCTTCCGCACCGCCCGGGCGATCCCGATCGCCGGCGCCAAGGAGGACCCGGCGCTGATGCAGCGCGCGTTCGACGAGGTCGACCGCACGCTGGCCGAGGGCGAGCTGGTCGCCATCTTTCCCGAGGGGCGGCTGACCGCCGACGGGGAGATCGCGCCGTTCAAGCCGGGGCTGGAGCGGATCCTGGAACGCCGTCCGGTGCCGGTGGTGCCGACGGCCCTCAAGGGCATGTGGGCCAGCATGTGGAGCCGCAACGACTCGCGGATGGGCCGGATGCGCGTGCCGCGGCGGTTCCGTGCCCATGTCGAGGTGGTGGCCGAGGCGCCGCTGGATGGCGGCACCGCGACGGCGGCGCAGCTGGAGGCCAGGGTGCGGGCGCTGCGGGGCGACCAGGCGTAGGCGCTGGCCTGCGTGGGAGTGGCTGCACGGCGGCCGTTCACAGGCGAACTGAAAGGTGGATCGCCGCCGCGGCCGCGTACGCGGGTGTCGCGACTGCCGTCGCTCCCACAGGGCGATATCGACGAGTACGTGATCCGCGCACCTGTCTTGTGGGAGCGACGGCAGTCGCGACCGAAGGCGAATGGCCGGCGCGGCCAGGAGCGAGATTGCGATCATCGCCCCCGGGGACAGCAGGCGAAGGCGATCAGTTGACCCAGCCGCCGATCACGAACAGCGCGATCACCGCCAGCCACAGCAGCAGGATGCGCCAGACCAGGCTCATGGCATCGCGAAGTTCCGGCAGTTCCGGCGCCGCCGCGACCGGCGGCGGCAGGCCGGCCTCGGCGTAGTCGGCGGCCTCGTCCGCAAGCTCCTCGCGCACGCTGGCGCGGGCGAGGCGATCGAGGAACCCGCTGTCGAGAGCGAATCCGTCGCTGCCCGCCTCGCGCCAGGCCCCGACCACCACGTCGAAATTGCCGACCAGCGCCAGCGAGGCCGCCAGCAGCTGCGTCACCGGCCAGTCCAGCAGCGCCAGCAGGCCGCGGGCGCCGGCCGCCGTCTGCGCCGGCAGCGCCGCCGAGGCCTCGCCCTCGGCGGCGAGCGCGGTCAGGCGGTACAACAGCGCGCCGAACGGGCCGAGCAGCAGGAACCAGAACAGCACGCCGAACCAGCGCCCGCGGGCGTTGCGGAACACCTGCGCCACCAGGTCCGGCCCGCCCAGCGAAGGCGCTGCCGCATGCGGCCACAGCCGCTCCGCGGCGGCGCGGCGTGCGACCGGGTCCGCGGCGTCGGCCACCGCCCGCACGTCGAGGTCGAGATCGCGCGGCCCCCAGGCATAGAACAGCACCGCGACCCCGAACAGCAGCGCCGGGAAGCCGAACATGCGTCCATCCAGCGCGAACTGGAACAGCGCCACCAGCAGCAGCGGCGGCAACAGCGCCAGGGCGATGCCGAAACGGCCCTGCCACGCGCCTTCCTGCGGGAACTGCCCGTCGAGCCAGCGCAGCCAGCCCTGGTACCAGCCGTACTGGCGCAGTGATCCGGCGAGCGCCGGCGCGAGGTGGCCGAGCACCAGCGCGACGACGACGGCGAGCAGCGTGGTGAACATGGCGGGAGTGTAGCCGGCGAAGAGCGAGGAACGAGAAACGAGGAGCGGGAAACGAGAGATGGGACGGGCGGAGGCCGCCCGTCGGCGAATCGTCATCCCGGCGTCGGCCGGGATCCGGCATGCCGTTGCGGCTCCGGCCGTTCGAAGCAGCAGCCTGGTTGCGTCATCGAGGGGTCCGCGGGGAATGGATCCTGCCTACGCCAGGATGACGCGGGACCTCGTTCGGTGCTTGCCGCAGACGGCACCCGGCCCGCGCGGGAAACACGGGCAAGTGGTCCCGCCCGCGGGGGGGCCGCATGCACGTTGGAGGCGACGTGCGCCAAGGCTCGCCGCGCGCAGGCCTATCGCCCGCGGTTTCCCTTGTTCCACCAGTCCTCGATCAGCCAGTGCGAGATCGAGATCCGCGGCGACAGCAGCGGGCCGTCGTCGCCGGACTCGCCGCGCAGTGCGGCGCCGATCTCGTCGCGCCCGAACCAGCGCGCCGCCTCCAGCTCGTCGCCGACCACCGGCGGGTCGGGTTCGGCGTCGGCCTCGAAGCCGAGCATCAGCGAGGACGGGAACGGCCACGGCTGCGAGGCCAGGTAACGGCTGGCGCGCACCCGCACGCCGGACTCCTCGAACACCTCGCGCGCCACCGTCTGCTCCAGGGTCTCGCCCGGCTCGACGAAGCCGGCGAGCACCGACCAGCGCCGCGGCGGCCAGCCGGCCTGCCGCCCGAGCAGCAGGCGCTCGCCGTCGGAGACGGCGACGATCACCGCCGGGTCGGTGCGCGGATAGTGCTCGAGATCGCAGTGCGCGCAGTGGCCGAGCCAGCCCGCGCGCGAGAACGCCAGCGCCCGCCCGCAGGCGCCGCAATACCGGTGGCGGGCGCGCCAGTGCAGCACTGCGCGCGCCTGTGCGTAGGCGGTCGCTTCCAGCGCCGGCCAGGCCGCGGCGGCGGTGCGCAGGTCGATCCGCGCCGGCGCCTCGACGGCCAGCGCTTCGGTCGGCAACGCGAACCACCCCTGCCCCCCATGCAGGCCGAGGAACATCGCCTGCGCGGGATCGAGCGCCGCCAATGCCCCCGGCGGCGGCAGAAAGCGCGCCTGCCGCGCGTCGACCAGGGCGCGGCCGTCGCCGTCGAGCAGCAGCAGCTGGGCATGCGGCCACAAGGCGGCCAGCGCGTCGGGATCGTTGCGCAGGTGTTCGGCGCGATCGAGCGCACCATCGACGAAGGCGAAGGACATCGGGCGGTGATTGGTGATGGGTGATTCGAGAAAGCGTTCGCGGCCGCAGGCGGCACGACGGATGATGCCATCATCCGGCTTTCCGAATATTTCGCCACGGGCTGGATTCCGGCTTCCACCGGACGATGTAGGAGCGCACCGCAGGGTCGCGACAGCCTTCGCCGGAAGGCCGGTCGCGCCCCTGCGGTGCGCTCCTACCAAATGCGGGCCGGATCGAGAATCACGCCATCACGCCCTTGGCCATCTGGCCGCGGGCCTACACCGTGAAGCTGCTGCCGCAGCCGCAGGTGCTCTTGGCGTTCGGGTTGCGGATCGTGAACTGCGCGCCGTGCAGGCTCTCGACGTAGTCGACCGCCGCGCCCATCAGGTACTGCAGGCTGAGCGGGTCGACCAGCAGCACCACGCCGTCGGTGTCGACCGCGAGGTCCTCCTCGGCCTGCTCCTCGTCGAACTCGAATCCGTACTGGAAACCGGAACAACCGCCGCCCTGGATGTACACCCGCAGCTTCAGCGCCGGGTTGCCTTCCTCGGCGATCAGTTCACGCACCTTGGCCGCCGCCGCCTGGGTGAAGTCGAGCGGACGGGACAGCGCCTGGTAGCCCGTCGGTTCGGATTGCATCGTGGTCATGCGCTCAGGATGGGGGGCGCGGTGCCCCGGTTCAAGCGCCAGGCGCGGAACGGGCCGTCGCATCGGCCCATGTGAACGACTGCTCGACCTCCGCACCATTGGCCGGATCCAGGTGCGCGCTCACCCGCACCGGGGAGAAGCCCCTGGGCAGCAGGATGTCGCCGTTCACCTGCTGGAAGTACTTGAACGAGTACTCCACCGGCGGCGCGTCGTGCTGCTGGCGCAGGTCGACCCAATCCAGCCGCTCCAGCTTGCCATCGCGCGTGCCCTCGACCGAGAGCTTCAGTCCGCCGCGGCTGACCGCGCCGCGATTGAGGTTCTGGGTCAGGGTGGCGGTGAAATGCCAGACGCCGTCGCCGCTCGGCTGCAGCAGCAGCTCGTGCACCGACAACCCGCGCCGTTGCGCGGTCGCGCCGACGAAACGTTCGTAGAAGGCGACATCGGCGCGCAGGCCGGCGATCTCCTCCTCGCGCTCGGTCAGTGCGCTTTGCAGGTCGCGGTTGGCGTCGCGGCTGATCTGGTCCGAGCGCGTGAGCGTGGTCACCCGCTGCTCGAGGTCCTCGATCTGCGCCTGCTGCGCGCGCAGCTGCGCATGGGGATCGCCGGACGGACGACCGCCGAGCACCACCGACAGCCCCCAGGCGCCGAACGCCAGCGACAGCAGCAGCACCGCGATCAGCACGTAGGTCCAGCGCGGATGCGGATCGTGGTGCGGAGGGGGGGCGGCAGCGGGCGCCGGCGCGGCGGGCGAATCGGGCGGGTCGGGGGGCGGCGCATCGTTCATCCCCCACCGTATAGCCAGCGCCCGGAGCCGGCGTCAACACGATGCGGCGCCGCGGTTCGTCCGCATTCACCGGCGTCCGCATCCCGTTCCGCGCCTGCAGGCCGTCCCCGCGTTCAAGCCCGCGCCCGCGACCTCCTATGGGATGGCGGCGGCATGCCGCCGCCGGGGAGTCGCGACCGGCCGCCCGCGGAGTCGCGACTTCCGTCGCTCCCACATGCGCCGCTCCCACACGCGTCGTTCCCGTACGAGCGCAGTGGCGGCTTCCCGGCGCGTGCCCGACGCATCGCCTGATGAATCACGGAGCGAATGTCGAGACCGCCCGGAGCGTCTGCCTATACTGCGCACAGGCGCGCGCCGCCCCGGTGCCCGCGCGGAGATCCCATGTCCGAGGCACACCTGTTCGCGATCGGCGTGCTGCTGGCCTGGCTGGCCGGCATCCGCGTCTACCTGACCGTGTTCGGCGTCGGCCTGGCCGGCGCGTTCGGCTGGCTGGAGCTGCCGCAGGCGCTCGAGGCCACCACCTCGCCCTGGGTGCTCGGGGTGTCCGGCGTGCTGGCGCTGGCCGAGTTCTTCGCCGACAAGATCCCCGGCGTCGACTCGGCCTGGGACCTGCTGCAGACCCTGGCGCGGGTGCCGGCCGGCGCCTTCCTGGCGGCCGCGGCGCTGTCGCCGGACGGCGAGCTCGGCGCCGGCATGCTCGCCACCGGCGCCGGCGTGGCGCTGACCAGCCACCTGCTCAAATCCGGCTCGCGGGCGCTGTTGAACGCCTCGCCGGAGCCGTTCAGCAACTGGACCGCCTCCGCCACCGAGGACGCGGTGGTGGTGGGCGCGCTGGCGCTGGCGTTCACCCATCCCTGGATCGCGCTGGCACTGGTGGTCGGCATCGGCGTGCTGGTCGCCCTGGCGATGTGGTGGCTGTGGCGGCGGCTGTTTCGACGCGCGCCCCGCCCCGCCCCGGGCTGAATCCCGCGCCCGGACCGCCGATCCTGAATACGGTGCGCGCGATTGCGGGCGGGCGCACGGAAGGCGCCCGCCGCGATCGCGCATAATCGCCCCTCTGCAGAAGCACGCCGGCTCCCGTGCCGCGCGACGCGCCGGACCGGGCCGGCAGCGGAACCGACGGCGGTGGCCGGGCAGTTGCCTGCGATCACGGATGGCGGCACAGTCGTACGAATGGGGATGGCAGACGACACGCGACGCGCCGAGTTTCCACCGGCGCACTACTGGCGACGCTGGAGTTCGGACGCGGCCGCCCCGACGCTGCCCGCCGAGGACGACGGGGCGATCGAGGAGGCGTTGGCGTTGCGGGCGGCGAGCGCCCGGCCGGCGGCGGCGGCCAGCGGCGAGCCGCCCTACCGCGTGCTGGTCGTGGAGGACGACCGCAGCCAGGCGCTGTTCGCGCAGAGCGTGCTGCAGGGGGCCGGCATGCAGGCGCAGGCGGTCTCCGACGCCGACCAGGTGATGGCGGCGCTGAAGGCGTTCCAACCCGACCTGGTGCTGATGGACCTGCACATGCCGGCCATCGACGGCGCCGAGCTCACCGACATGATCCGCGGCAATCCCGGCTATGCGCACACGCCGATCGTGTTCCTGACCGGCGACCCCGATCCCGAGCGCCAGTTCGAGGTCCTGGCGATCGGCGCCGACGACTTCCTCAGCAAGCCGGTGCGGCCGCGCCACCTGATCGCCGCGGTGGAGAACCGGATCAAGCGTGCGCGCAAACTGCGGGCGCAGCGGCCCGACGGGCGCCATCCCACCACCGGCCTGCACACCCGCAACCGCATGCTGCAACGCCTGGCTGCGGCGATTCCCGGCGGCGGCGCGCTGTACTTCCTCGAAATCGACGGCACCGCCGCGCTGCGCGACCGGCTCGGCTATGCCACGCTGGAATCGGTGCTGCTCGACGCCGGGCGCCGGATCGCGGAGCTCGCCGCCGGACACCCGGCGGCGCGCCTCAACGACAATACGTTCCTGATCCATGTCGAGCACGCCAGCGATTCCGCGCCGGCCGATCCGGTCGAGTGGGCGCGCCGCCTGCGCGACGGCCTCGGCCAGCATGCGTTCGATGCCGGCGGCGAACCGCTGCGGCTGCGGGCGCGGATCGGCTGCGCCGCGCTCGCGCACGGATTCGAGGACGCCGGCAGCGCGCTCGCCGCCGCCGAGCAGGCGTTGCGCGCCTCGCGCAGCGATCCGGCCGGCATCGCCACCTACGTCCCGCCCGAGCCGAGCGCGCTCGAGCGGACCCGCGGGCTGGCGGACATGATCGCCGACGCGCTCCTCGGCGACCGGCTGGAGCTGGCCTACCAGCCGATCGTCGCGGTCGCCGGCGGCGACCAGGCGCAATACCAGACCCTGCTGCGGCTGCGCGATGCCGAAGGCATGCTGCATACCGCCGGCGAGGTCCTGCCGGTCGCCGAGGCCGCGGGGCTGCTGCAGGACATCGACCGCCGCGTGCTGGAACTGGCGCTGGGGCTGTTGCAGAGACAACAGGCGCGCGGCATGCCGTTGCGGCTGTTCGTGTCGCAGTCGCCGCGCAGCCTGGCGCGCGAGGGCCATGCCGCCTGGCTGGTGTCCGCGCTGCAGGAGCGCGGCATCGACGGCGCCTGCCTGGTGATCGACGTGCGCCAGGAAGACGCCCTGATGCACGCCGTGTCGCTGCAGGAGTTCTGTAGCACGATCGCATCCGCCGGCGCGCAGCTGTGCCTGAGCCAGTACCGCCCCGACGGCGACGTCGACACCCTGCTCGCGCAGCTGCCGCTGAACTTCGTGCGGCTGGCGGCGGACTTCTCCAGCAAGCTCACCGACAGCGCCGTGCGCGACGCGATGCGCGATGCGATCGAACGCGCGCACCGGGTCGGGCTGCAGGTCATCGGCCAGCAGGTCGAGGATCCGCAGGCCGCAGCGACGCTGTGGATGAGCGGCATCGACTACATCCAGGGCAACCTGGTCCAGCAGGTCGCGGACGACCTCGACTTCGACTTCCACCACTCGGTGCTCTAGACCATGGTCACGCTGACACGGACACGTCCCTCCGCATTGATGCTGCGCTGGCTGGCGCTCGGCGCCGCCTGCGGCGCAGCGGTGATGCTGCTGCTCGACTTCATCGGCATGGCCGGCCCATGGCAGGGCATCGCCCTGGTGCTGGCCTTGCTGGCGACATTCGCGTTCAGCGCCACGATCTACATGATGCAGGCGCGCGACCGCGAGCTCGACGAGGCCGAGGAGGTCGTGCGCCGCAACGAGGCCGAGCGCGCCGAGCTGCAGGCGCAGCTGGAACGCCATACCCAGCTCGAGCAGGAACTGCGCCAGGCCAAGCAGGCGGCGGAATCGGCGGTGATGGCCAAGGGCGAGTTCCTCGCCACCATGAGCCACGAGATCCGCACGCCGCTCAACGGCATCGTGCCGATGCTCGACCTGCTCATGCACGCGCGGCTGCCCGCCGACCACGCCGAGCTGGTGCGTACCGCGTACACCTCCTCGCAGCAGATGCTCAGGATCGTCGACGACATCCTCGACTACTCCAAGCTCGAGGCCGACAAGCTCGAGCTGGAGATCACCAGCTTCAACCTGCGCGAACTGCTGGAGAGCGTGTTGCAGCTGATGGAGCGCCCGGCGCAAAGCAAGGGCCTGCGCCTGAGCCTGCAGATCGACCCCGCGGTGCGGCTGCCGGTGCGCGGCGACCCGGTGCGCCTGCGCCAGGTGCTGGGCAACCTGGTCAGCAACGCCGTCAAGTTCACCGAGCGCGGCTCGGTCACGGTCAGCGTGCGCCGCATCGGCGAGAGCGCCGCGCAGCACCAGCTGCGGATCGAGGTGCGCGACACCGGGATCGGCATTTCCCAGGCGGCGCAGGGGCGCCTGTTCCAGGCCTTCAACCAGGCCGACGCCTCCACCACCCGGCTCTACGGCGGCACCGGCCTGGGCCTGGCGATCTCCAAGCGCATCGTCGAACTGATGAGCGGGCATATCGGCGTGCAGTCCGCGCCCGGCCAGGGCGCGACCTTCTGGTTCGAGGTGCCGCTGCTCAAGGTGCACGGCGACATGCCGACGCAGGACCGGCTCACCGACGGCGGCCGCCTGCTGCTGCTCAGCGCCGACCCGCGCCTGCGCCTGCGCCTGTCGATGCAGCTGCCCAACTGGGGCCTGCGCGTGAGCGCGGTCGAGACCACGCAGGAGGCGCTCAACCGCCTGCGCGCCGCGGCCAGCCAGGGCGCGCCGTGGGCGTACTCGATCGTGCTCGCCGACCTCGCCGGCATGCGCAACACCGCACTGGCGCTGCACCGCAACCTCGGCCGCCAGGCGGTCTACGGCGACCTCAGGCTGGTCTGCCTGTACGGCGACGACCCGGTGCCGGAGGAACTGCGCGCCAGCGCGACCGTGCTCAGCCGCCAGGCGCCCGACGCCGACCTGCGCGCCGCGCTGATCGGCGAAACCGCGAGCGACGAGGAGCCGCCCTTGAGCACAACCGCAACCGTTCCCGAGGCACCGGCGGCGGCCGATGCCGGCCAACCCGCGCCGGCGCCGCAGGCCGCGGCGGACGACACTACCCGGGCGCGGCCGGCGCGCAGCCCGCGGGTGCTGCTGGTCGAGGACAACCCGGTCAATCTCATGGTCGGGCAGCGGCTGCTGTCGATGCTCGGCATCGCCTGCGATACCGCCGGCAACGGCGAGGCGGCGCTGATGCGGATGTCGGCCTCGCGCTACGACATCGTGCTGATGGACTGCCAGATGCCGGTGATGGACGGCTACACCGCGACCCGGCAATGGCGCGAAAGCGAAGCCGCCGCCGGCGACCGGCGCCACGTGCCGATCATCGCCATGACCGCCAACGCCATGGCCGGCGACCGACAGAAATGCCTGGACGCCGGCATGGACGACTACCTGCCCAAGCCGGTGACCCGCAGCGAACTGGAGCGCTGCCTGAGCCATTGGTGGAGCCCCGAACCGGCTGTCGAGGACGTGGTCCCGGATCCGGCCGAGGAGATCGACGTCGACCTGCCGACCGGCGACGAGGCCGCCTCCGACGCGCGGCCCGCAGCGACGGCGGCAAGCGACCAAGGAACGGAAGCGGACTCGGCGACACCGGCTCCGGAACCGGCCGCGACGGCATCGGTCGCCGCCGCGCTCGTTGCGGCCGAACCGGACCCGCCTGCGGCCGCCGAGGCGGCCGTCGGATCCTCACCCGCACCGGACGCGTCCGAACCGGCTGCGGCACCGATCCTTCCGCCCACGCCGTCGGCGACACCGCCACGTGCCGAGTGGACGCTGACGCCGATGGCCGAGACGGTCCGCGACGACCGCGCGCCGGCACCGGCCGGTCCTGAACCGGCCTCGGACCCGCCGCCTTCGGCGCAGCCGTACACGCCACCGCCACCGACGGGACACGCGCCGGGATCGGCCGGCGAGGCTGCCGCTGCACCCACCCCGGCGCCGGTCGCAGCCGAGTCCACCCGAACGGCGATATCGCCGCCGGCCCGACCCGCGACACCCGCCAGCGTTCCACCCGCGGACCAGGCCGGCCGCGCGACGTCCGGCACGACCGGAGGAGAAGCCGCTGGAAGGCCGATAGCGTCGGCGCCGCCCGCCGCCGCACCGTCACGCCCGCCGCCGCCCCCGGTCATCGACCGGGAGGTGCTGGACGAACTGCGTTCGATGCTCGGCGACGAGGTCGACCGCCTGATCGAGGTCTTCCTCGAGGACACGCCGCGCCTGCTGGCGCGGCTGGAGATCGCCGCGGCCGGCCCCGACTACGACGCGCTGCGCGACGCCGCGCACTCGCTCAAGTCGTCGAGCGCCAACCTCGGCGCCATGCTGCTCTCCGCGGCGGCCAAGCGCATCGAGCAGGGCGCGCGCGAGGGCAACCTGGCACGCCCCGCGGTGGCGGTCGCGCTGGTCACCAACGAGTTCGCCCGCGCGCGGCGCCAGCTTCGCTCCGATAGCCGGACCACCCCGGCCTGAGCCGCGCAGGGCCGCCCTGCTCCGCTACGCCCGGCCGGGCCGCGGGGCCGGCTTCCCGCGCTCAATCGTCGCCGTCGATCTTGCTCTGCAGGTAGTTCTGCTCGCCGACGCGTTCGATCAGGTCGATCTGGGTCTCGATCCAGTCGACGTGCTCCTCCTCCGACTCGAGGATGTCGGCGAACAGCTTGCGGCTGACGTAGTCGTGGACCTGCTCGCAGTACTTGATCGCATCGCGCAGCAGCGGGATGGCCTCGAGCTCCAGGGCAAGATCGCACGCGAGGATCTCGCGCGGGTTCTCGCCGATCTTGAGCTTGCCGAGCGCCTGGAAGTTGGGCACGCCTTCGAGGAACAGGATGCGCTCGGACAACATGTCCGCATGCTTCATCTCGTCGATCGATTCCTCGTACTCGTGCTTGGCGAGTTCCTGCAATCCCCAGTTCTTCAGCATCTTTGCGTGCAGGAAGTACTGGTTGATCGCGGTCAGCTCGTTGTAGAGCGCCTCGTTGAGATACTTGATGACTTGCGCGTCGCCTTTCATGGGGGAGTCTCCGCAACGGAACGACCCCTACTCTAGCGCCGCGGAAAATCGCATGACGGAACGCGAATCGTGCTCATTTTCCGCGCGAGGCGGCGTTCACGCCGCCCGGGCGATGGCCGCGCGGACCGGCGGGTCGGCGGCGGCGGTCTTCGATGCCGATCGCGCCTGCTCCAGCACCTCGCAGGCAGTGGGCACGCAACTGCCGCAGCAGGCACCGCAGCCGGTGCGCATCGTCAGCTCGGGCATGCCCGAGCAGCCGGCCGCGGCGGCTTCGTGGATGTCGCGTTCGGTGACGGCATTGCAGAGGCAGACGTACACGGGCTGGCGGGCGTGATTCGAAGACGGATCCGCATTCGGCCAGAAACGAGAATGATTGTCAATTAACAGGCTGCCGGCGCACCGGGATCAGCTGCGGCTCGCATCGGTGCTCCTGCCGGCCGCTCCGCCCAGCCCGGACTTGGCCCGCTGCCGCCGCGCGCCGTGCCGGTGCGGATCGATCTGCACGAACGGCACCGCCTTCGGCCCGGCCACCTGGCGGGCGAACGGCGCCAGATGCCGCAGCGCATGGGCATAGACACCGCGCTTGAACACGACCACGTGATCCAGGGGATACCAGAAGTCGACCCAGCGCCAGTGGTCGAATTCCGGCTTCTCGGTCAGGTCCAGCCGCAGGTCGCGATCCTCGCCGGTGAACTGCAGCAGGAACCAGACCTGCTTCTGGCCGATGCAGACCAGGCGGTCGTTGCGCCGGATCGCCCGCTGCGGTAGCCGGTAGCGCAACCACCCCGGGGTCACGCCGAGCACGGCGACATGCTCGGGCGACAGCCCGGTTTCCTCGTTCAGTTCGCGATACATCGCCTCGAGCGGCGTCTCGTCGGTGTTCATCCCGCCCTGCGGGAACTGCCAACCGTCGTGACGCACCCGCCGGGCCCAGAACACGCGGCCATTGGGATGCATCAGCACGATGCCGACGTTCGGTCGATACCCGTCCGGATCGATCACGATGCGGACTCCGGAAATTTCACTGCGTCCGACTCTGCCACGCCCGGGGGGAACCGACAAGCGCGCACCGTCGACATTGACGGCGGCCCCGCGGGCGTGGACAATTCGCGGTTCGCCGCGCCGCAAGCGCGCAGGCCGTGGCTATGTAGCTCAGCCGGTTAGAGCACAGCACTCATAATGCTGGGGTCGGTGGTTCGAGTCCACCCATAGCCACCATTGTCTCTGCCCCGATACGCCGCGCGCCCTCCGGGATACCGACCGCACCCCGTCGCGGAGCGCTCCGGTCATCGCGCGTCCGCCACGCGGGCCGGCGCCCACCACACGGATCACGCCATGGACATCTTCAAGGTCTTCACCATCGAGGCCGCGCACCGGCTGCCGAACGTGCCCGAGGGCCACAAGTGCGCGCGCCTGCACGGGCACTCGTTCCGGATCGAGATCCATGTTGCCGGTGAGCCGGCACCCGACACCGGCTGGGTGATGGACTTCGCCGACCTGAAGGCCGCCTTCCTCCCGCTGTACCGGCAACTCGACCACCACTATCTCAACGAGATCGAGGGGCTGGAGAACCCGACCAGCGAGCGGCTGGCGATCTGGATCTGGGAGCGGCTCAGGCCGGCACTGCCGATGCTGAGCGAGGTGGTGGTGCACGAGACCTGCACTTCGGGCTGTCGCTACCGGGGGTGAGCGCCGCGCCGCGAACCACCCCGCATTCGTAGGAGCGCACCGCAGGGCGCGACCATTCCAGCGAAGGCCGTCGCGCCCCTGCGGTGCGCTCCTACCGCCATGGTGCCGGGCAATCCATTGAAATTCAAAGGTTCCTGAACGGGCGCATGCCGTTCATCGGGGAAATGTTGCATTGCAACAAAATCGGACATATGCTGCACCGCACAAATCCGGCACTCCCTGCCGGCACACCAAAGCAGGAATCCGCCATGTACCAGTTCAACGAGCAGTTCACCGCCACCACCCGCCAGTTCGGCGAGACCGCGTCGCAGGTCGGCCAGCTGGCCCTGGAAAACGCCGAGAAGGTGTTCGGCCTGCAGCTGAGCACCCTGGAAGAGAACGCCAACGCCACCTTCGCCTTCCTGGGCGAGCTCGCCGAGGTCCGCGACCTCGACGGCTACAAGGCCGTCTGGCCGAAGGGCGTGCAGGTTGCGCGCGAGAACGTCGAGCGCAGCATCAACGCCAGCCAGGAAGTCTTCGCCCGCACCCTGAAGACCAACGAGGCCATCGGCCAGATCGCCAAGGGCCAGGTCGAGGCTGCCACCGAGCAGGCCCAGACCGCCACCGCCAAGGCCACCAAGACGGCCGGCAAGAAGGCCTGAAGCACCGGTCGACGGCCGCCCTCTCTCTCCGGAGGCCGTCACCGAAAACGAAACCCCGGCCGCTCGGCGGCCGGGGTTTTTTCATGGGCCGGACCGCGGCCGGCGCATGGCGCCGCCGCAGCCCTGCGATCAGGTGGCGGGCGGCGGCAGGGCCGGTCGATCGCCGTCCGCGTCAGCGGCGGCCCGTTCCTGGGCGCGCAGGTATTCCGCCGACGGCTCGTCGAGCTTGTCGCCGAGCACGCGCCGCACTATCACGAAGAACACCGGAATCAGCAGCAGGCCGAGGAAGGTCGCGAACAGCATGCCGCCGATGACGCCGGTACCCAGCGCATGGCGGGCGTTGGCGCCGGCGCCGGTCGACAGGGCCATCGGCGTCACGCCCATGATGAAGGCGAACGAGGTCATCAGGATCGGGCGGAAACGCAGCCGCGCCGCCTCCACCACCGCGTCGCGCAGCGTCTTGCCTTCTGCCCGCTGCTGCACGGCGAACTCGACGATCAGGATCGCGTTCTTCGCCGCCAGGCCGATCACCGTCACCATGCCGATCT
Source organism: Luteimonas sp. R10 (assembly GCF_045689605.1). Taxonomy (GTDB): domain Bacteria; phylum Pseudomonadota; class Gammaproteobacteria; order Xanthomonadales; family Xanthomonadaceae; genus Luteimonas. The sequence continues at coordinate 1,362,931 of NZ_CP141262.1, read as the reverse complement.
TGAAGAAGATGTCGTTCGACAGGCCCGGGCGCAGCATGGTGAAGACCACCGCGCCCAGGATGCCGAGCGGCACCACCAGCAGCACCGCCACCGGGATCGACCAGCTCTCGTAGAGCGCCGCCAGGCACAGGAACACCACCACCACCGACAGCACCAGCAGCAGCGTCGCGGTGTTGCCGGCGATGATCTCCTGGTAGGACATGCCCGCCCAGTCGTAGCCGAAGCCGGCCGGCAGCTCCTCGTCGACGATCCGCTCCATCGCGCTCATCGCCTCGCCCGAACTGCGCCCGGGCGCCTGCGAACCGACGATGTTGACGGCCGAGTACCCGTTGTAGCGGGTCAGCGAGGGCGTGCTCGTGCCCCACCCGGCGTCGACCACGTTGCTCAGCGGAATCATGATCCGCGCCCCGCCCGCGGTCGTCTGCGGGCTGGGGGTGTAGATGCGGTTGAGCGATTCGGGATCGGTGCGGTAGGGCGCGTCGGCGCGCATGGTGACGCGCTTGATCCGGCCTTCGGAGAAATAGTCGTTGACGTACACCGGCGCCAGCATCAGCTGGATCGCGTTGTAGATGTCGTTGACCGACAGCCCCATCGCCTGCGCCTGCACGCGGTCGACCTCGAGCTGCAGCTGTGGCGCATCCTCCAGCGTGTTCGGCCGCACGCCGGTCAGCGCCGGGTCCTGCGCCGCGCTGGCGAGCAGCTGGTTGCGCGCCTGCTGCAGCGCCTCGCGGCCCGCGCCGCCGCGGTCCTGCAGGTACATGTCGAAGCCGCCGAACTGGCCCAGGCCCTGCACGGTAGGCAGGTTGACCACGAAGATGCTGGCGTCCCTGACCCCGGACAGCGCGCCGTTCGCCTGCTGCAGGAAGTCGTTGATCGTGCCTTCGCGTTCGTCCCAGGGCTTGAGCCGGATGAAGGCCATGCCGACGTTCTCGCCCTGCCCGACGAAACTGAAGCCGGCCACCTGCATCATCCCCTCGTAGGCGGGCAGCTGCTCCAGCGTGCCGCGCACCTGCTCGAACACGGCCTGGGTCCGCTGCAGGGTGGAGCCGGGCGGCAGCTGCACGATCGCCATGGCGTAGCCCTGGTCCTCCTCGGGCACGAAGCTGGTCGGCAGGCGCGCATAGAGCAGTCCGCAGACGACCGCCAGGGCCGCGAACACGATCATCCAGCGCGGCGCATGCCGAACCGCGCTGCCGATGTGGCCCACGTACGTGGTGTTGACCTTCTCGTAGTACCTGTTGAAGGTGCGGACGATGAAGTTTTCCTTTTTCTCCCCTGGCGGCGCGTGCTGCTTGAGGAAGGTCGCGCACAACGCCGGCGTGAAGCCCAGCGCCAGGAACGCGGAGAAGCCCATCGCCACCGCGATGGTGATCGCGAACTGCTTGTAGATTTCGCCCGAGGCGCCGCCCTGCAGCGCGCTGGGGATGAAGACCGCCGCCAGCACCACCGTGATCGCGACCACCGCGCCGGTGATCTGGCCCATCGCCTTGATCGTGGCCTCGCGCGGCGGCAGATGCTCCTCGGCCATGATCCGCTCGACGTTCTCGATCACCACGATCGCGTCGTCGACCACGATGCCGATCGCCAGCACCATCGCGAACAGCGTCAGCTGGTTGACCGTGAAGCCGATCATGCTCAGCCCAAGGAAGGTGCCGAGCAGCGCGACCGGGATCACCAGGGTCGGAATGATCGTGGCGCGCAGGTTCTGCAGGAACAGCAGCATCACCAGGAACACCAGCACCATCGCCTCGACCAGGGTCTTGATGACCTCCTTGATGGAGATGGTGACGAAGGTGGTGCTGTCGAACGGGACGAACCACTCCACGCCCTCGGGGAAGCCGGGCGCGAGTTCGTCCATGCGCGCGCTCACGGCTTCGGCCACGCTGAGCGCGTTGGCGCCCGGCAGCAGCTGGATCGCGAACGCGCCGGTGGGCTGGCCGTTGTACTTGGTGTCGAAGCCGTAGCCGGACGCGCCCACCGCGATCCTCGCCACGTCGCCCAGCCGCACCGTGGTGCCGTCGCTGTCGGCGCGCAGCACGATGTCCGCGAACTCCTCGGCGCTGCTGAAGCGGCCCTCGGCCGAGACCGTGGCGGTGAAGCCCTGCCCCGGGGGGGCGGGATCGGAGCCGATCGCGCCGGCGGCGAACTGCACGTTCTGGCCGCGCACCGCGGCCAGCACCTCGCTGGCCGACAGGCCGTAGCCCTGCAGCCGGTCCGGATTGAGCCAGATGTTCATGGCGTACTCGGAGCCGAACTGCTGGGTGCTGCCGACGCCGGGCACGCGCGAGATCTGCTCGAGCACGCGCGAGCCGATCAGGTTGTTCAGCGCATTGCGGTCGAAGTCCGGATTGCTCGAGCGCAGTCCGACCACCATCAGGAAGCCCGCGTTCGCCTTGGCGACCACCACGCCCTGCTGGGTGACTTCGCTCGGCAGGCGCGGCGTCGCCAGCGACACCTTGTTCTGGACCTGGACCTGGGCGATGTCGGCGTCGGTGCCGGTCTGGAAGGTCAGGGTGATGCTGGCGCGGCCCGACGAACTCGAGGTGGAGCTGAAGTACAGCAGGTTGTCGATGCCCGTCAGTTGCTGCTCGATCACCTGGGTGACCGCTTGTTCCGTGGTCTGCGCGTCCGCGCCCGGGTACGTCGCCGACACCGTGACCTGCGGCGGCGCCACGCTCGGATACGACTCCACGCCCATGTTGAGCACGGCGATCACGCCGCTGAGCGAGATCAGGATCGAGACGACCCAGGCGAAGACCGGGTGGTTGATGAAAAACCTGGGCATGGCGGATCAGTCCTCCGCTTCGGGCGCGGGTGCCGGTTCCGCCTGTGCGTCCTGCGTGCCGGCCTGCGGCGCGGCGGTCGCGTCCGGCTGCGCCGGCGCATCGGCACCGCCGCCGTCCTGCGCGCGCGCACCCGCACCGGAGGCCTGGCCGGCGGCGGCAGGCTGCCACGGCACCGGCCTGACCGGCGCCTCGGGCTGCGCCTTCTGCAGGCCCGACACGATCACCCGGTCGCCTGCCGCAAGACCGTCGCTGACGACCCAGTGCCCGTCCTGGGCACGCTGGGTCACGACCTGCCTGCGGGCCACGGTATCGCCCTCGCCCACCACCATCACGTAGGCACCCGACGCGTCGCGCTGCACTGCCGCCTGTGGCACCAGATACATGCCGGGCTGCTGCCCGAGCGTCGCCTGCAGGGTGACATAGGCGCCGGGCCGCAGCGTCTGGTCGGGGTTGGGCAGGACCGCACGCAGGGAAACCGCGCCGGTCGCCGGATCGACCACGTCGCCCGAGAAGTCCAGCTCGCCGGTGTGCTCGTAGACCGAACCGTCCTGCAGGATGACCTGCACTTCGACCGGGCCGGAGCGGTCGAGCTGCATGCGCCGGACCCGGTCCAGTTCGGACACGCCCATCGAGAAATTCACGTACAGCGGATCGATCTGGTCGACCGTGGCCAGCAGCGTGGCGGTGCCCTGCCCGACGAGCGCGCCCTCGGTGACCTGCTGCTGGCCGGCCCGGCCCGAAATCGGCGCGCGCACGGTGGCGTAGCCGAGGTTGATCTGCGCCGCCTCGACCGAGGCCTGCGCCGCCTGCACCGCGGCCCGGCTGCTGCGTTCGGCGGCCAGCGCGTTGTCCAGGTCGGAGCGGGAGATGAAGTTCTCGGGCGCCAGCCGACGCGCGCGTTCCGCGGCGGCCTGGGCGTTGGCATAGTTGGCCTGCGCCTGCGCCAACGCGGCCCGGGCGGCGCTGAGTTCGGCCTGGTAGGGCGCCGGATCGATGGCGAACAGCGGCGTTCCCTCGCGCACGTCGCTGCCTTCCTCGTACAGCCGCTTCTGCAGCACGCCGGGCACACGGGCGCGCACGTCGGCGCTGCGATAGGCGCCCAGCCTGCCGACCAGGTCCTTCTGCAACGGGACGGTCTCCGGCTGCATCGTCAGCACGCCCACCTCGGGCGGCGGCGGCGCCTGCTGTTCCGGCTCGCCGCCACAGGCAGCGAGCAACAGCGCGCAGAGTCCGGCAAGCGCCATCGGGCGCGGACGCATCATCATTGGTGAAACTCCGGGGGGAGGTTGGTTCGAGACGCGGCTTGTTGCGCCACGAGATCTTTTTAATTGCTATACCATCCAGTACAGCATTAGCATAGTACCCGTTCGCGTGCCGGAAGTCATAGGAACAAGGAACCACACACGGATGTGCACGAAAATCTGACTGCCGGCACGCGCGAGACCGCCGACACCGCATTAAGCTCCGCCTTTCGCCATTGGTCCACCGAATCAGTGTACTGCCGGGCACCGTCGCAGTCGCAGAATCGGCGACAGGCCGGGCCTGAAATGCCGGGTCCGGAACACCGAACGGAAGAGCGGCGTGGGCCCGGTTCGCGGAACCGCTCCAGATCGGCACGCCTTCGCCTGTTTCGTTCCACACGCCCCAATCACCCCGTATCTTCCCGAGGCCTCCGATGTCCAAATCCACTCCCCCCCGTTCGCCCTCGGTGCGCAAACGCATGTTCTGGATGCTGCTGATCGTCCTGGTGGTGTTCGGCGGCGTGTTCGCCGTCAAGGCCGTGATGGACTACGGCATGAACCAGTTCTTCGACAACATGCCGCAGCCGCCGATCGCCGTGAGCACCTTCGAGGCGAAGCAGGAGCGCTGGAGCAGCGGCGTCGACGCGGTCGGCACCCTGGTCGCCGTCAATGGAACCGACGTCACCACCGAGGCCGGCGGCGTGGTGCAGAAGATCGCCTTCGCGGCCGGGCAGCCGGTCGAGGCCGGCGCCCTGCTGGTCGAGCTGAACTCCGCGAACGAACTGGCCACGCTGAACTCGCTGGAAGCCTCGGCCAAGCTCGCGGCGGTGCAGAGCGAGCGCTGGCGGACGCTGAGCCGCGACCAGCTGGTCTCGCAGGCGGAAGCGGAAGAGCGTGCCACCCAGGCCGCCACCGCCCGCGCCCAGGCCGACGCCCAGCGCGCGCTGATCGCGCAGAAGCGCATCCGTGCGCCGTTCGACGGCGTGCTCGGCATCCGCCGGGTGGACCTGGGCCAGTACGTCGCCCCGGGCGATCCCATCGTCAGCCTGCAGTCGCTGGATCCGATCTACCTCAACTTCACCCTGCCCGAGCAGTACCTGCCGCAGATGCAGGAAGGCACGACCGTCCGCGCCCGCGTCGATGCGCTGCCCGGCAAGACCTTCGAGGGCACGATCACCGCGATCGAGCCGGGCGCGGATGCCAGCACCCGCAACTTCACCGTGCAGGCGACGCTGGACAACCCCGACGGCGAACTGCGGCCCGGCACCTTCGCCAAGGTCGGCTTCGACCTGGGCGAGGCGCAGGACGTGGTGGTGATCCCGCAGACCGCGGTCAGTTTCAACCCCTACGGCAACGCGGTGTACGTGGTCACCGAAGCGCCGCCCGCCGAGGAGGAAGCGCAGCAGGAAGGCGAAGAGGCCGGTCCGAAACACGTCGTCAACCAGCGCTTCGTCACCACCGGCGCCACCCGTGGCGACATGGTGGCGGTGACCGACGGGCTCGAGCCCGGCGAGGTCGTGGTGACCAGCGGCCTGCTGCGGCTGCGCAACGGCGCGGGGGTGACGATCAACAACGACGTCCAGCCCGCCACCGACGAAGCGCCGCAGCCTCAGAACCGCTGAGACATGCGCCACATCGCTGAGCCCGCCCCCGCGGGCTCGCCCTGCCCCCGACCCTCTCCCGCCTGCGGGAGAGGGGGAGAAACCGGATGAAATTCACCGACATCTTCATCAACAAGCCGGTCCTGGCGATGGTCGTCAGCCTGTTCATCCTGCTGCTCGGCCTGCGCTCGTTCACCGAGCTCAACGTGCGCCAGTACCCGGAGCTGCAGAACGCGGTGGTGAACGTCTCCACCACCTATTTCGGCGCCGACGCCGACCTGATCCAGGGCTTCATCACCACCCCGCTCGAGCGCGAGATCGCCAGCGCCGAGGGCATCGACTACATCGTGTCCACCAGCGCCGCCGGCGCCAGCACCATCCAGGCCTACATCCGCCTGGACTACGACCCGAACGAGGCGCTGACCCAGATCGCGGCCAAGGTCAACAAGCTGCGCGGCGAGCTGCCGGAGGAGTCCGAGGACCCGGTGATCGACCTGCAGCAGGGCCAGCAGATCGCGGCGATGTACGTGTCCTTCGCCAGCGAGCGGCTCAACAACAACCAGATCACCGACTACCTGACCCGCGTGGTCGAGCCCAGGATCGCGACCATCGAGGGCGTGCAGCGGGCCGAGATCCTGGGCGCCGGCTCCTTCGCCATGCGCATCTGGCTCAAACCTGAGCGCATGACCGCGCTGCAGGTCACCGCCAGCGACGTGGCCACCGCGCTGCGTTCCAACAACGTGCTCTCGGCGCTCGGCTCCACCAAGGGCCAGATGGTGTCGGTCGACCTGACCGCGCGCACCGACCTGCGCACGCCGGAGGAGTTCCGCCAGCTGGTGGTGCGCGAGGAGGACGACGCGATCGTGCGGCTCGGCGACATCGCCGACGTCGCGCTCGGCTCCGAGAACTACGGCACCTCGGTGCGGATCAACGGCGACGCCGCGACCTTCATGGGCATCTTCGTCTCGCCCGACGCGAACTCGCTGGACGTGATCGGCGACGTGCGCGAGGTCTGGGACAACGAGATCATCCCGCAGCTGCCGGAAGGGATCGAGGGCACCATCCCCTACGACAGCACCGAGTCGATCCAGGACGCGATCAACGAGGTGATCACCACGATCGTGGAAGCGGTGGTCATCGTGATCGTGGTGATCTTCCTGTTCCTCGGTTCGCTGCGCAGCGTGCTGATCCCGGCGATCGCCGTGCCGCTGTCGCTGGTCGGCGCGCTGTTCCTGATGCTGCTGATGGGCTTCACCATCAACCTGCTGACCCTGCTGGCGATGGTGCTGGCGATCGGCATCGTGGTCGACGACGCGATCATCGTGCTGGAGAACGTGCACCGACACATCGAGGAGGGCATGTCGCCGCTCGACGCCGCGCTCAAGGGCGCGCGCGAACTGGCGTGGCCGGTGGTGGCGATGACCACCACCCTGGTCGCGGTGTACCTGCCGATCGGTTTCCAGGGCGGGCTGACCGGCGTGCTGTTCACCGAGTTCGCCTTCACCCTGGCCGGCGCGGTGCTGCTGTCGGGCGTGATCGCGCTGACCCTGTCGCCGATGATGTGCGCCAAGATCCTCAAGGCACATCACGGCGACCAGGGCAAGGGCCGGCTGGAGGCCTGGCTGGACGCCCGCTTCGACTGGCTGCGCAACGGCTACCAGCGCAAGCTGCACGGCGCGCTCGACACCAGGGGCGTGATCGCCATCTTCGGCGCGATCGTGTTCGTGTCCTGCGTGTTCCTGTACATCGTCGCGCCGAAGGAGCCGGCGCCGCTGGAGGACGAGGGCTTCATCTTCGCCATCAGCAGCGCCGACGCCTACACCACCCTGGACTACGTGGAGCGCTACACCGAGGAGATGACCCAGATGGCCAAGGACATCCCCGAGGTGGAGGACTTCTTCCTGTTCAACGGCGGCTTCGGCGGCGGCGGCGGTGCCAGCAACAGCGCCATGTCCGGCTACGTGCTCAAGCCCTGGAGCCAGCGCGACCGCTCGACCAACCAGGTGCTGCAGCAGGAGCTGCAGCCGAAGCTGGCGGAGATCACCGGGCTCAACACCTTCGCCCTGGTGCCGCCCTCCCTGCCCAGCGCCGGCGGCGACGGCGGCGGCGAGTTCCTGATCGGCGGCATCGGCTCGATCGAACAGCTCAACGAGCTGGCCGGGGCGATCATCGAGCGCGCCCAGGCCAGCCGCCGCTTCATCTTCCTCGACACCGACCTGAAGATCGACAAGCCGCGCATCGAGGTGCAGATCGACCGCGACAAGGCGGCCACGCTCGGCATCGACATGCGCACGCTGGCGGCCGACATGTCGGCGCTGCTGGCCGGCGGCTACGTCAACCGCTTCGCGATGGAGAACCGGTCCTACCGGGTGATCCCGCAGGTGCAGCGCAGCGACCGGCTCAACGCCGACCAGCTGAAGGACTACTACACCCGCACCCGCGACGGCGAGCTGATCCCGCTGTCGACCCTGGTGACGCTGAGGGAAAGCACGCAGCCGCAGACGCTCAAGCGCTTCCAGCAGCTCAACGCGGTGGGCATCACCTTCGCCCCGCGCCCCGGCGTGACCAAGGGCGAGGCGCTGCGGGTGCTGGACGAGGCCGCGGCCGACATCCTGCCGCAGGGCTACAGCGTCGACTACGCCGGCGAGTCGCGACAGTTCAAGCAGGAAGGCGCGACCATGCTGGTGACGCTGGTGTTCGCGCTGATCATGATCTTCCTGGTGCTGTCGGCCCAGTTCGAGAGCTTCCGCGACGCGCTGATCATGCTGATCACGGTGCCGATGGCGATCAGCGGCGCGCTGCTGGTGCTCAATGCGCTGGCGCTGCTCGGCGGCGTGCTGGGGATGGCCGGGATCGAGGCCTTCCCCGGCATGAGCGTCAACATCTACACCCAGGTCGGGCTGGTGACGCTGATCGGCGTGATCGCCAAGCACGGCATCCTGATCGTGGAGTTCGCCAACAAGCTGCAGATCGAGCAGGGCCTCTCCAAGCGCGAGGCCATCGAGGAGGCCTCCGGCATCCGCCTGCGGCCGGTGCTGATGACCACGGCGGCGCTGGTGTTCGCGATGTTCCCGCTGCTGATCGCCAAGGGGCCCGGTGCGGCGTCGCGCTTCGCGATCGGCATGACCATCGCCTCGGGCATGACCATCGGCACCTTGTTCACCCTGTTCGTGCTGCCGGCGTTCTACCTGTACCTGGCGCGCGACCATACGCACGACCGCGAGCGCGCCGCACACGAGGTCGGCGACGAACCGCTGCCGCCGCCGGAGCCGCAGCACGGCTAGGGGCGAAGAGCGAGGAACGAGAAACGAGGAGTGAGAAACGAGTGAGGGCCGCGGCCGGCCGCACTCGTTTCATGCAGGGTTCAACTCGTTTCTCGTTCCTGGCTCGTCTCGGCAGCGCGAGCCGCTGCCGCGGCGCGCAGTACGGCCGAAGGCGAAAGACCAAAAACGTGGAGGGAGAAACGAGTAAGGGGCTCGCACGACACGAGTGCGGCGCCCTTGTCTCTACTCGTTTCTCACGCCTCGTTTCTCGTCCCTCGCTCCAAAAACATCCGCGACAGCGCCAACACCCGCGCCGCGGCCTCGGCATCGGGCGCCGGCATGTGCGACAGCACGCCCAGGCAGGGCACCGGCAGGGCATCGAGCAGCAGCTGCAGGTAGTCGGCACCGCGGTCGAGGTCCGGCCTCGGCGCGCTGCCGATCCAGCCCGCGAGCCGGCAGCCGTCGCCGGCGATCGCGCGCGCGCTCAGCCGGGCGTGGTTGAGGCAGCCCAGGCGCAGGCCGACCACCAGCACCACGTCCGCATCCAGCGCCCGCGCCAGCTGTGCCTGCTCGAGATCGTCGGCGAACGGCGCCAGCCAGCCGCCGGCGCCTTCGACCACCACCAGGTCGGCGGTCGCGGCCAGGCGCGCATGGGCAGCGAGCAACGGCTCCGGCGCGATCGTGACGCCCGCCTCGCGCGCGGCTAGCTGCGGCGCGGTGGCCGCCGGCAACGGGTAGGGATTGACGTCGGCATAGGGCGGACACGGATCGCTGGCGGCCCGCAGCGCGACCGCATCCTCGTTGCGCCAGCCATCGGCCGTGCGTTCGCATCCGCTGGCCACCGGCTTCATGCCGACCGCACGCAGTCCGCGCGCGCGCAGGGCGTGCAGCAGCGCTGCGCTCACCAGGGTCTTGCCGACCCCGGTATCGGTGCCGGTGACATAGAGGCTGCGCGCGCTCACGCCTGCGCCCCGGTCTTTCCCGGGCGAGCGCGCGCCGAGCGGCGAAGCGCCGCGGAAGGTTCAGGGGCGAACGGCATCGGTGGCTCCTCCGGCGGCCGGGCCGCTGTTGCTACACTGCGCGGATGTTCGCATCCCAGCGCCTCGACGGCGACAAACCGGAGCAGTACGCGCAGCTCGCCGCGCAGGCCCGCGCGCTGCTGGCCGGCGAGCGCGACCGCATCGCCAATGCCGCCAACCTGTCGGCGCTGGTGTTCCACGCGCTGCCGGATCTCAACTGGGTGGGCTTCTATTTCTTCGACGGCGCCGAGCTGGTGGTCGGACCGTTCCAGGGCCAGCCCGCCTGCGTGCGCATTCCGCTGGACAAGGGCGTGTGCGGCGCGGCGGCGCGCACCCGCAGCACCCAGCGAGTCGAGGACGTGCACGCCTTCCCCGGGCACATCGCCTGCGATGCCGCCTCGCGCTCGGAACTGGTGGTGCCGCTGTACGATGGCGACGCCCTGGTCGGCGTGTTCGACCTGGACAGTCCTCGGGTTGCGCGTTTCGACGCCGAGGACCAGGCCGGACTGGAGACCGTCGCCCGGATCTGGCTGGAGTCGCTGATGGAGTCGCCGCGGTGAACGCGCCCAAGATGCGCAACATCGGCCCGAAGTCCGCCGCCTGGCTGCGCCAGGTGGGGCTGCGCACGCGCGAGGACCTGGAAGCAGCCGGCCCGGTCGAGGCCTACATGCGCGTGCGCCGCGCCGGCTTCCGTCCCAGCCTCAACCTGCTCTACGCACTCGAGGGGGCACTGCTCGAGTGCCACTGGCAGGAAGTCCCCGAAGCGCGCCGCCAGCAACTCGTCGAGGCCGCCGAGGCCGCGATCGCCGAACTGCCGCCGCCGCGCGGCCGCCCCGCGGCGGGGCCGGTGACCACCACTGTCCACCATGATGACGCGCCGGCCTCCGATCTCCCGGACACCGGCACCGACGATTGACCCGCGCGTCCCCGGCAAGAGCGCACCGCAGGGGCGGCGCGACAGATCGGCCGGGAACGCCGGTCGCGCCCCTGCGGTGCGCTCCTACGGGGGTGCCTCGACGCGCGGGCGTCCGCATCGCGTACAATCGCCCCGCTTCAGGTGACCCGACGGCAGCCGCCGCCGGGTTGAAACGGGAAGCCGGTGACGCCCTCGCGGCCAGTCCGGCGCTGCCCCCGCAACGGTAAGCGAGTCAGGCATCGCAACCGCCACTGTGCCGGTTCCGGGTTCCGGAACGCACGCATGGGAAGGCGCGATCGCCGGAGCCGGCCAGGCATCTGCCGCCGGTTCGCCCGCAAGCCCGGAGACCGGCCTGAAGCAGGGGAACGTTCCCCTGACCGGTTGCCGATGCGGAGGGCGTCGTGGCAGCGATGCCGACGCCTGCCGTCCGCTTCCGCCGCCTCCCTTCTCCTCGCGCGACTCCACCGGGCCCGCGCGTCGCCGCGCGGGCCTCCACCGCTACCGCGTGCGTGGGTGCGCGCGATGGAGACTATGCATGCAGTACCGGATCCTTTCCCTGGCCCTCGCCGCCGCGCTCGCGCCACTGCCGGCGCTCGCCGCCCCCGCGGCCACCGACCTCGACGAGGTCATCGTCACCGCCACGCGCACGAAGATCGCGCTGGCCGACAGCCTGGTGCCGGCGCAGGTGATCGACCGCGCCGAGATCGAGCGCAGCCAGGCGGTCTCGCTGCCCGACCTGCTGCGCGGCCGCGCCGGCATCAACCTGGTCAACAGCGGCGGCCCCGGCAAGCAGACCTCGCTGTTCATGCGCGGCGCCGGCTCCAACCAGGTGCTGGTGCTGATCGACGGCGTGCGCATCGGCTCGGCCACTGCCGGCCTGCCGGCGCTGCAGGACATCCCGGTGGCGCAGATCGACCGCATCGAGATCGTGCGCGGCCCGCATTCGAGCCTGTACGGCGCCGACGCGATCGGCGGCGTGATCCAGATCTTCACCCGCCGCGGCAGCGGCCCGCCGCTGCCGCGCTTCCATGTCGGCGCCGGCAGCCATGGCCTGCGCGAGGCCGGCGCCGGGATCGGCGGCGGCAGCGAGCGCGCCTGGTTCGGCGCCGACATCGCCTACCTGCGCACCGACGGCATCGACGCCTGCCGCGGCACGCTGGACGGCTTCGGCGCCGGCTGTTTCGCCGAAGAGCCCGATCGCGACGGCTATCGCAACCGCTCGGCCAGCCTGCGCGGCGGCGTCGCGTTCTCCGACGTATGGACGCTGGACGGCGTGGCGCTGCGTGCCGAAGGCGACAACCACTACGACGGCACCTGGGCCAACTACGCCGAGACCGTGCAGCAGGTGGTCGGCGCCAGGCTCCGCTTCGAGCCGTCCGGTACGGTGGCGCTGCAGGCGGGAATCGGCCGCAGCGACGACCGGACCGACGACTTTCTCGACGGCGATTTCGTCGCCAACCTCCGGACCCGCCGCGACCAGGCCTCGCTGCAGGCCGACCTCGCCCTGGCGGCCGGGCAGCTGCTGACCCTCGGCATGGACCGGCTCGACGACCGCATCGCCGGCAGCACCGAATACGATCTCGCCCGTCGCGACAACGTCGGCGCCTTCGCGGCCTGGCAGGGCGACTTCGGCGCGCAGCAGTGGCAGGCGAGCCTGCGCCACGACGACAACGAGCAGTTCGGCAGCCACGCCACCGGCAGTCTCGGCTGGGGACTGGCGTTCGGCCACGGACTGCGCGTGACCGCCAGCTACGCCAGCGGCTTCCGCGCGCCGAGCTTCAACGACCTGTACTACCCGTTCTCGGGCAACCCGGACCTGGAGCCGGAACAATCGGACAACCTCAACCTCGGCCTCGCCCAGGCGGGCGACGGCTGGAACTGGTCGCTCGACCTGTTCGAGAACCGCGTCGACGACCTGATCAACTACGACGCCACCACCTTCACCCCGGTCAACGTCGACCGGGCGCGGCTGCGCGGCGCGGAAGCGACCGTGGCGGCGACGATCGCCGGCTGGGACCTGTCGGCGCAGCTGAGCCACGTCGATCCGCGCAACCGCAGCGACGGCGCCAACCACGGACGCCTTCTGGCGCGACGCGCGCGCAACACCGGCCGCATCGACCTGGATCGCGCATTCGGCGGGTTTCGCTTCGGCGTGACGCTCAACGGCGCCGGTCACCGCTACGACGACGCCGCCAACGCCACGCGCCTGGGCGGCCACGCCACCACGGACCTGCGCTTCGAGTACGCCCTGCATCCGGACTGGACGCTGCAGGCGCGTGCGAACAACGTCTTCGATCGCGAGTACGAGACCATCGCCTGGTACAACCAGCCGGGCCGCGAGTACGGCCTGACATTGCGCTACGCGCCGGCACGCTAGCGCGGCGCGCCCGCGGTCCGGACCCGGTCGGCGGGGCCGGACCGCGGGCCGCGGCTCAGGCGGCCGTCCTGCCCGATAGCAGCGGCCGCAGATGATCGCCGCGGATCGCGCGCAGCGCGCGGACCAGGTCGCGGTAGCTGGCCGCGAGTTGTTCGAACAGCGCCGCGTACGCGGCCCGGCTCGACTCGGCCACGCCCTGGTAGGCGCCACGGCCGAGCTCGATGAAATAGTCGGTATCCACGCGGCGCCGCTCCGCCAGCGCCGGGTACAGCCCGGCGATCAGCAGGCAGCGGTCGCCGACGTCGCGCAGCGCGTCGGCCCGCACGCTGCCCAACTGCTCCTGCGCGTGCAGCCATTCCAGCGCCTGGGTACGCGCCAGCAGGTGCGCGTCGCGCTGGTGGCGCAGCAGCACGAACACCAGATAGCTCTCGCGCATCTCCTCGAATCGCTGGCCGCTGCGCTCGCAGCCCTCGCGCACCAGGGCCTGGTAGAGCTCGGCCGCTGCACCCTGCCTGATCGTCGCCATGTCGCCTCCTGTGTCCGCCGTCGACAGCCCGAACATACCCCCATGCGCCGTGGATGCCTTGTCACTCCGGCACGGCGACTGCCAGCGCGGCGCCGGGGGCGCTCGGCGACGGTTCAGGATCCAGCGCGCGTGGCGGGCCCGGTCGGGAACAGGTCGTCCTGGGCGAGCGCTTCCTCGCGCTCGCGGAACCCCGCCAGGCCCACGCCGACCAGCCGGTAGCGGGTGGACGACGGCAACACCACGCGCCCACGCAACGCCAGGGCGATCCCGGTGAACTGCGCCAGGCTGGCGGGCGGAATCTCCGGGGTATGGCTGCGGGTGAGGATGCGGAACTGTGCGGTCTTGAGCTTGAGCACGACGGTGCGGCCGACCCGCTCGGTCTTGCGGCTGGCCGTCCAGGCCTTCTCGGCCAGGCGCCGGATCTCCGGCTCCAGCGCCGCCAGCGGCAAGTCGCTGGCGAAGGTGTCCTCGGCGGAGATCGACTGCACCGGCTGGTCGGGTTCCACCGCACGCTCGTCGATGCCGCGCGCACGCTGGTGCAGGCGCAGGCCGAAGCTGCCGAAGCGGCGCTCGAGCTCGGCGGCGGCCAAGCCGCGCAGATCGCCGACGGTGGCGATCCCGAGTTCGGCGAGTTTCTTCTCCATGACCTTGCCGACCCCGGGGATCCGCCCCACCGGCAATGGCGTCAGGAACGCCTCCACCTGCGCCGGCTTGACCACGAACACGCCGTCGGGCTTGTTCCAGTCCGAGGCGATCTTGGCCAGGAACTTGTTCGGGGCCACCCCGGCCGAGGCGGTCAGCGCCGTCTCCTCGCGGATCCGCGCGCGGATCGCCTCGGCGGTGGCGGTGGCGCTGGGCGAGGGGATCTTCGGCGCGGTGACGTCCAGGTAGGCCTCGTCCAGCGACAAGGGCTCCACCAGGTCGGTGTGGCGCAGGAAGATCTCGCGCACCTGTCGCGAGGCCGCCTTGTAGCGCTGGAAGTCCGGCGGCACGAATATCGCGTCCGGACACAATCGTTCGGCGCGTACCGCCGGCATCGCCGAGCGCACGCCGTATTTGCGCGCCTCGTACGAGGCCGCGCACACCACCGAGCGCGCCCCGCGCCAGGCCACCACCACCGGCTTGCCGCGCAGCCCCGGATCGTCGCGCTGCTCGACCGAGGCGTAGAACGCATCCATGTCGATGTGGAGGATCTTGCGCATGGCGGCATTATCCGCCGTCCATCGCCACGCCCATGCCCGCCGGCAGCGGGATGGCTTCCGGCCCGCCGGCCCGCATTCCGTAAGAGCGCACCGAAGGGGCGCGACCGGCTTTCCAGCGAAGGCCATCGCGCCCCTTGCGGTGCGCTCCTACCGCCGGATCAACAGGGCAATTGCCGAGCGTGAGCGCTCACCCCCCGCACCGGCCTGTTCGGACGCACCGTACGGGGGCGGGCGGGCCCGGGCTCGAAGCGCGCACGTTGGCCACCGATCGGCGCAGATCGCACCCATACGCGGTCGGAAAAGGGTCTGCCGGCCGGGACAATGCACCGGCGGCCCGGTGCCCTCGCCCGGCAAGGAGCGAGGACGCGGGACTTGAAGATCGCGGAACGGGGAATTGATGCGGTGATGACGGGATCAGCGCCAACATGGCAACCCCGTACCGGAGAACCCGCCATGTCCCCTGGAAACGAATCGACCCGTGCCGACCAGGCAATGCCGGACCGCGCACATCGCGACCGTGGCGACCAGCCGCCCGATGCCGGCAACAACGGCGGAAAAGCGCCCGACGAGGAAGAGCGCAAGCGCCATCAGGACGAGAACCAGGACGAAGCGCTGGAGGAGACCTTCCCCGCCAGCGATCCGGTCGCACCGTTCGTGCCGGCCAAGCCACGCCGCTGAGAACCTGATCCGCGTGAACGGCACGCCGCCCAGGTGTGAGCTTCACCCCGTAGAGCGGAGCTCGCTCGGTTCGTCCCCGGTTCGAAAGCGTCATGACCGGATGGCCGGCCAGATCCTGCTCTGCGGCTCACGCCACGGTGATGGTCTTGATCAGCTATCGGCTTGCCCGTTCCCAAGACCGGCCCAGCCGGGCCTTCCGGCGGACGGACGCGGCAGCCCGACTATTCGGCGTGGGTAAGTTCGCCGGCACCGTTGGACGGCGGATTGCCTGCCCTGCCCAGCGCTTGCAACGCATTGTTGGAAGCAACGCCGAATAGCCAACCTTCCTCGCTCTTGCTGTTGGGATCGAAGCGGATACGTTTTGCCTTCTTCCTCATCCACCCTCCGGGACTTCCGCCGCCTCACGACAGGATCATTGCCACGTAGCCGCCGATGAGGGCCAACACCGTCGTGAGCGCATAGGTCACAGGGAACGGCACGGCAGCGACCGAGCTCTTCGATTGGTCGGCGATGGCATTGAGCCCCGGCGTCGCGTTCCGCGCGCCCGCGCAGGCGCCGTCGCAGATGACCGAGTTCAGGCCGAACATCTTCACGCCCACGAAGTAAGCCACGACAACGGGCAACAGAGCCGCCGTCGTTCCGATCAATGCGACCCAGACCACGGTGGTTCCCTGAAAGGAGTCGATCACCTTCGGACCTACGTTGGCCGCGAGCACGGCAACGAACATGTTCAGGCCGATGTCCTGCAGGAAGCTACGCGCCCCTTCACTGACCGGACCGCCGAACTCCGGATTTCGGCTGCGGAAGTAGCTGACGAAGATGCCCGCCAGCATGCAGCCGGCCGAGGTACCCAATGCGAGCGGAATGCCCGCTACGGTGATGCTGAGAATGCCGACGAGATATCCGGCCAGCATGGCGATCGCCATGTAGGTGACCTCGGTCACGGTCGAGTCCAGGACCGGCCGGCCGCCCAGTGCCTGCGCGATCCGCTGGATGGACACGTCCGGTCCGGTCAGTCGCGCCACGTCTCCAAAGCGGACATCGGTGTTGGGGCCGATCGGGATTTCCTGCCCACCGCGGAACATCGCCGTCAGCTGGACGCCGAAACCGATCGTCCGACCCAGTTCGTCGAGTGTCTTGCCTGCGATCTCATGCGAGCCGACGCGGATATCGGCTGTTTCGAGAGGAATGTTCCGGGCTAGCTCGTCATCCACTTCCGGTCCGATTTTCTCCCCCTCCTCGAGGATCAGTTCATGGACCTTGGCGCGAAGCGTGACGATGTCGCCCTTGCGGATCGCCGTAGTGTCGGCCTGATCGAGGATCTTACCGTCCCGCACGACTCTCAGGATCGGCGCGTAGGGATGCTGCTTGAACATGTCGAGGACGGTCTTGCCGATCAGTGCCTCGTGCTCGACGCGATAGGCGCGAAGATCGTAAGGGGAAAAGCCGAGCGTCAGCGAATCCGGCGCCCCGGGCACCGGATGGGTCGCGCCGTGGCTGAATTCCTGCTCGGCGACCTTGGCGTCGGCCACCGGATCGCGGCCGAAAAGCTTCGGCAGGTAGCGGATGACCAGGATGATTCCGATGCTCGAAAGAATGTAGCTGATCGCGTATCCGGTCGCGATGTTCGCACCGACCTGCGCAGCCGACAGGCCCTCGGGAAGCTGCACCGCGCCGCTCTGGACCGCGCCCTGGGCAACCCCCATCACCGCCGTGATCGTGTAGCTGCCCGAAATCATCCCCGCGGCATAACCGGGCTCCATCCCGACGAGTTTCGCGCCGCCGACACAGATGATCCAGTTGAGGGCCCAGACGATCACGCCGATCACGATGAAGGCTTTGCCGCCGGACCTGAGCCCGGAGAAGAATTGCGGGCCGACCCGCAACCCGAGCGCATACATGAACAGCAGCAGGAAGATCGACGAGACGATCGTGGGGATGTCGTACGAAATATCGAAAGCCAGCTTGGCGATGATCGATAGGACCACGCCGCTCACCAACGTCCCGGCCGTCGAACCCAGGGAAATTCCCGCGACCGAGGCCGCGCCGAGCGGGTAGCCGATCGCCAGCGCCAGCAGAAGAAAGATGATTGGCTGGCTTCCGAGCAGCTCGAAGAAACCATGCAACCCCGTCTCCATGACCGGCTTGAAAAGCTCGAGCACATTGCCTGTTGCCGGGTCCGCATTAGTGGCCAGTTGCTCGACGCCTGCTCCGGCGCCACCGCTGTCCTGAGCGCCCGCCGGCATGGCGACAACTGCAACGATGCACAACGCGGCCATCAAAATGACAAGCCATGCACCGCTGCGTGCAGATCGGTGAAACTGCCTCTGCTTCATTTGACCCCCGCATTCGAACCCGATTTTTTCTACGCATGCCGAACCGAAAAGCTGCCCTTCAGCACTTGCTGGCGGCCACCTTGTGCGGATCGTGGAGCACCGGAGCCGTCGCGGTCCCGCCGTGCTGATGCAGCCATTGGCAGGCGTGGATGATGTCGTCGGCGAGTTCGTCGATGACGTTGTGGTTCAGGTGCGGCCGCACCACCACGCGCAAGCTGTTGACCGTCTGCGCATCCGGGGGCATCGAATAGGCGGACAGTACCCAGCCACGCTCGCGCACTCTCGCCGAGACGTCGAACTCGTTGAAGTTGGTGAACTCCGACTTCAGCGTCAGCGCCACCACCGGGATGCGCTGGGTCTTGTTCATGATCTCGAAGTAGCCGCTGTCTACCAGGCGCTTGCGCAGGAACTCGGCGTTGTCGACGGTGTGCCGCATCACCTTCCGGTAGCCGTCGAAGCCCAGGCGCAGGAAGGCATAGTACTGATAGGCGATCTGGAACGCGTTGCGGCTGAAGTTCAGGGTCGCGGTCGGCATCTCGCCGCCGAGATAGTTGACGTAGAACATCAGGTCTTCGTTGAAGATCTTCCGCTCCCGGAAAACGATCCAGCCCAGTCCAGGCGGCACCAGGCCGAACTTGTGGCCAGAAGCGTTGATCGACTGCACCCGCGGCAGGCGGAAATCCCACACGTACTCCGGATACAGGAACGGATTGACGAAGCCGCCGGAGGCGCCGTCGATGTGCATCGGAATACTGATGCCGGTTTTCCGCTCGTAGGCGTCGAGCCAGTCGTGGATCTCCTGGATGTCGTCGTCCTCGCCGGTGAAGGTCTGGCCGGCGATCGCCACGACGGCGATGGTGTTTTCGTCGACGAGCCGGTCCAGGTGCTCGGTGGTGAGGCGATAGTTGCCGGGCTTGAGCGGCGCGATGCGCGGTTCGACGTCGAAGTAGCGCAGGAACTTCTTCCAGACGATCTGCACGTTGCCGCCGGTGACCATGTTGGGCCGGCTGCCGTCCTTGTCGGCGGCCTCGCGCGCCTGGCGCCAGTTCCACTTGTGCGCGAGCCCGGCCAGCATGCACGCCTCGGAGGAGCCCACCGTCGCTGTGCCGTAGGGATCCACGTCCTTCGGGCCGTTCCATAGCTGGTGCAGCCAGCGCACCATCCGCCCTTCCATCGCGAACAGCTGCGGATACATGTCGTGGTCGATGTAGTTCTTGAGGAAATGCTGGTGGGCGATCTCCAGCGCTTCCGGCTCGGTGAACGTGGTCACGAACGACGACAGGTTCATCACCGGCTGGCAGTCGGACCAGGACTCACTGTTGACCGTCGCCTTGGCGGCGCGCGCGGACATGCCGTATTGCGGGAAATGATTGTCCGGGATCGGCTCGTTGAACTCGTCGAACAGCAGGTCGAACGGCGCTCTGTGCTTCATGGCGATCCTCGCATCGAGTGAAATGGACGGCGGTGTCTTGTGGGAGGCAACGGCAGGCTATCGGCCGGTATCGAACATGCCGTTGCCGATCAGTTCGCGGACGATCAGTTCGATCGCCTTCTGGCCCTTGACCGAGTTGCCGGCTGCGTCCAGCGGCGGCGCAAAGGTCGCGATCGCGAACCGCCCCGGCGCGACCGCGACGATGCCGCCGCCGACCCCGGACTTGGCCGGCAGGCCGACGTTCCAGGTCCAGGTGCCGCTGGTCTCGTACAGGCCGGTCGTGGACATGATCGCCATGGTCTTTTCGGCGGCAGCCGGACTGACGACCTTCTTGCCGGTGATCGGATGGGTGCCCCCGTTGGCCAGGGTCGCGCCCATGGCCGCCAGGTCCCGGGCGGTGACGTGGATCGAGCACTGCCGGGTATAGAGGTCGAGCGCGACTTCCGGATCGCCGTCGAGCGTGCCGTAGCCCTTGAGCAGGCGCGAGATCGCCCGGTTGTGCTCGCTGCTGCCCGCCTCCGACCGGTACACGGTCAGGTCGACGTCGAGCGCACGGCCGGCATAGTCGTTCATGAGCTGCTGGATCGTCTGCCAGCGCGCCTCGGGCTCGGCCGGTTCGATCCAGCTGACGATGGCGATGGCGCCGGCGTTCACCAGCGGGTTCATCGCCGGCGTGGCCTGGGCGTGCGATTCGAGCGCGATGATCGAGTTGAAGGGCAGGCCGGTCTGGTTGACGCCGATGGTGTCCTCGACCCACTGCTCGCCTTTCTGCTCGATGACCCACGAGGCGGCAAACGGCTTGGAGGCGGACTCGATGGCGAACGGATGATCGGTGTCGCCGACGGTGTAGATGCGGCCGTCGACGGTGACGACGGCGATGCCGAACAGGTCCGGCGGCACTTCTGCCAGTGCCGGGATGTAGTCGGCATCCTTGCCTGCCGTGATGCCTTTGGTCGCAGCGTAGGCCTTGTCGACCGCGGCCTTGATCTGCGTGTCGGAAACGATCCCGCCGCGTGCCTGCGCCGGCGCGATGGCGGCCAGCATGCAGGCGATCGCCGCGCACAGGGCGGCGAATGCAAAGCCGGGACGCCGTGACGGTGAACGATCGGATCGTGCGCTCATGGAGTACTCCTGTCTGGCGTGCGCGAATCGCGGCGGGGAATCGATGCGTAGCGACATGACTTGCACGGTGCCGTCATGACTGCAACGAACGGCTCAGTCCTTGCTCGAAAAGTTGTACTTGACGCTGACCTGCAACCGGCTGTCGGTTCCCGTGGCGCCGCCGCTGTCGGTGCGCCGCCCCCACAGGAATTCCGCACCGACCAGCAGGCCCTCGGTCGGGTAGTGCAACAGGTTGACCGATGCGTATTCGCCTTTCTTGAAGGCATCGGCGTTCTGGTTGTTGCTGTTGTCGACCTGGGTAAAGCTGTATCCCGCGGACGAGCTCCAGCGGTTGTTCCACCAGTGGTCGTAGTAGAGGACGGCGGCCCACAGCGGCATGGCGACTGCGTTCGGGATCTGTCCCGGCGCGCTGTCGTCCGGGATCAGGTCGTTGCCGCCATCGTTCATGTAGCTGGCAATGCCTTCGCCGCCGAGCACCGACAGGATCAGGCGGTCCTTCCGCCCGAAGCGGAGATTGCTGGAGAGATTGAGCCCCCAGCCGATGTCCTCGCCTTTCGGCGCGTTGTTGACGGTGCCGGCCGTGTCGAAGCCCAGCTTGCGCAGGATGCCCGCCGCCTGGAAGTGTCCCCAATCGCGGTCCATCCGGAACTGGGCGGTCAGATCGGGCCAGTCGTCGTGACCTTCGGCGGCGGCGCCGAAGGCGGGGAACTCGCGGCCGAAGCGGCCGGTGTCGATGTCATCGCCGGTGTCTTCGATGGCAACGGCAAAACTGTTGGGGCCGCTGAGCGGCGTCCAGCGGATCTGTGCGGTACGCAGATACGCCATGCCGTTCGGCCCCCAGTAGTCGATGGTGTTGGGGAACACATCCCCGTCCATGAACAGGCTGTTGGTCTGTCCTGCCAGCCATTGGCCGTACTGGCCGTAGGCATGGCGCAGATGCAGGGTGGTTTTTCCCTCGTCGGCACCGACGCCGTACAGGTCGGCCTCGAGCTTGACGTGGAGATCGCGCTTTCCGACCGGTCGTGTCGCCTGGATGCCCAGGCGACTCTGGCGCACGCTGGCGATGTACTTGCCATCGTCGCCGTACAGCCCTTCGACGGTCGGGATGCGCGTCGGCCGCAGGCTGTCCTCCCAGCCAGGGTGCATCCGTCCGAAATCCTGGATCGCATCGATCTGGGCGTAGCCGTAGATCTCGATTTCGGTATCGGGGCGTGCGTTGGCCGCAACCGGGGCCAGCGCGGTGGTGGAGGGCTGCGCCGGTTCGATCGGAGTGGCTGCGGTGACAGGCGCGGCGGCCGGGACCGGTTCCGATGCTTCCAGCCTCGCCTCGAGCGCGGCCAGCCGGCTTTTGAGCGCTTCGATTTCCGCACGGAGGCTTGCACGGGCCTCCGCGCCTTCCGGATTCGCGCCTAAGGCCGGTGCCGTGGCGATCGCGAGCAACGCGATGGAGGTAGCGAATGGCGCTCGACCGCGCACGTGAGTCCTCCTTGATCCGATATTTCCCGGGTATCCCCTCGGCCACTATGGCCAAGGCTTCATCTTCTTGTCGAGAACCGAAGCGCTCAAGCGTGATCCATACCGCCTTTTCGAGAATCCTGGATTCGTGATCAGCAGCTCAAACAGGTTTCGGCGATTTCGCGGCCTGCAGGCATGATCGATGCACGGCGATGCCGTTCTGTATTCCCATTTCCTGGCGAACGCGGCTAAGCTGGCCGCGATCAGGGGAACGGTCGACGGGGAGCATGGATGTACGGTCTGCCTGGGCATTCCGGTGTGATATGCCGTCTTGGCCTCGGCTTGGCGGTGCTGTTGCTGGGCTGCGCGAATCCACTGTGCGCTGCACCATTGAGCTTCCAGGACGCCCTGGCCCGCCTGGAACGCAATCCCGGTTTCGAGGCCAGCGCGGCGCAGCGCGCAGGGGCCGATGCCGCGCACGACACGGCTCGCGCCTTGCGCTACCCGCACATCGGCCTGTCCGGTGTTTACGGACGCTTCTCCGACCCCATCGAAATCGATCTGGGGCCCTTGAACGATCTGGTGCACCTGATCGACCCGCAGTTGCCTGCGCTGCCCAACCCGATCCTGCAACCCGAGCGCTTCGCCTTCGCGATGGCGACCGTGACCTGGCCGGTGTTCACCGGCGGCCGTATCGATGCGGCCCGGCAGGCGACCGCCGCGGGCCAGCGCAGTGCACAGGCGCAGCAGGACGCCACGCGCGACGCCCTGGTGCTCGACCTGGTGGCGCGCTATCACGGCGTCACCGTCGCCGAGCGCGCCGCGAGCGTGCAGGACGGCGTGGTCGGGAGCCTGCGCGAACATCTGCGCAATGCGCGTGCGCTCGAAGGCGAGGGCCAGATTGCCGCAGCGGAGCGCATGCGCGCCGAAGTGGCCCTGGCGCAGGCGGAGGCGGCGCAGCAGCAGCGCCGCCATGCATTGCAGCTGGCGCGCGCCGGGCTGGCCAATCTGCTCGGTGTCGATCCGCAGGTCGAACCTGTGACCGCGCTGGCCGAACCGCCGCCACCCGAGGCGCAGGCGGACCTGCAGACCGCGGCGCTCGCCTCGCATCCGGTGTTGCAGCAACTCGCAGCGCTCGCCGAGCAGGCCGAGCAAGGCGTGCGCGCGGCGCGCGCGGAGTATTGGCCGACGATCGCGGTGGTCGGCGGGTACGAGGTCTACAACTACCAACTGCCGGAATTGATCCCGGAATGGACCGTCGGCGTGAATCTCACCATGCCGCTGTTCGACGGCGGCGCGCGAAGGGCCAAGGTGGCCGGTGCGCGCGCCAAATGGGACGAGGCAAAAGCGCTGCAGCGCGAGGCCGGGGATCGGATCCGCCTGCTGGTGCAAGAGCGTTATCTTGCCCAGGACGATGCGCGGCGACGGCTCGACGTGGCCGTGCGCACGGAGACATTGGCGTCGGAAAGCCTGCGCCTGCAGAAGGTCGCGTTTCGCGAAGGCGTCGGCCGCAGCGTGGACGTCGTCGATGCCGAGAACGCATTGGCCACGGCGCGCCTGGCCCGGCTGGCCGCGCGCTACGACAGCGCACTGGCCTGGACGGCGCTGATGCTCGCCGCGGGCCGCCGCCATGAGGTCGAACGCGTGTTCTCCCGCCCAGGTCCTGAGGTCGAATCCGATGCGTCCTAGCCTCTGGCTCAGTCTGCTGCTGTTGGCCCTGCCCGGCTGTCGTGACGAACCGGTGATCGAGGGACGTGTCGAACTGCAGGAACTCAACATCGCCGCCAAGTACCCGGGCCGGTTGGCGAAATGGCATGTCGTCGAAGGCCAGCGGGTGAAAGCCGGCACGTTGCTGGCCGAGATCGTAAGCCCCGAAGCCGAGGCCAAGCGCGTGCAGGCCGACGCCGTGGTCAAGGGCGCCGAAGCGCAGCAGGCGAAGGCGGACGAAGGCGCGCGCCGGCAGGAACTGGCGCAAGCCGAAGCCGGCGTCGGCGCGGCCCGCGCGCAGGCCGACCTCGCGCGCGTGACCGAAGGGCGGATGCAGCGCCTGTTCGCCGAGGGCGTGGTGCCGCGCCAGCGACTGGACGAGGCGACCGCCTTGCGCCGCTCGGCCGACGCCGCACTGGCCGGCGCCGAGGCGACGCGATCGCTGGCCCGCGAAGGCTTGCGCCCGGAAGACAAGACCACGGCGGCCGCGGTCACGGCCGGTGCGCATGGCTTGCGCCAGGAAGTCGAGGCGGCGCTGGAGGAGACACGACTGCGGGCGTCGGCTGCCGGCGAGATCGCGGATATCCTCGTGCACGAAGGCGAGATCGTCGCCGCCGGATTTCCGGTGGCGGTGCTGGCGCGCGACGATGTCCCCTGGGTGAGTTTCCACCTGCGTGAAGACCAACTCGCCGGGCTGCGTATCGGCCAGCAGTTGACGGTGCGTATTCCCGCGCTCGCCGGCGATCCGCAGGTAGTCCTCGAAGTCGACCGCATCGCGGTGCTCGGCGATTACGCCACCTGGCGTTCGACACGCGACCTGGGCAGCTACGACCTGCGCAGCTTCGAGGTCCGCGCCCGTCCGCAGGCGCCGGTCGCCGGCCTGCGCGCCGGCATGAGCGTGCTGGTGCCGTTGGCGCAGCTGCGCCCACGCGAATGAGCGCGGCGCGGTCGCCGGGCCTGCGGGTCGCGTTGCGCGAGCTCGGGTGCTGGCGTAGCGACTGGGTGACGGTCGCGCTGTTGTCCTGGCTGCCGTTGCTGGCCAGCGTGCTGCTGCTGGCGATCTTCGTCGCGCGCACCAGCCGGGACCTGCCGATCGTGGTGCTCGACCACGACGGCAGCTCCGTTTCGCGCGCCTTGACCGATCAACTCGATGCGACCAGCGGTGTCCGGGTGGCCGTGCAGGCCTCGTCGCTGCATCAGGCCCGGACTGCCGTACTGCGGGGCGAGGTGTACGCGGTAGTGGAAATTCCTGCGCATTTTCGGCGCGATGTGATGCGCGGCGGCCGCCCACAGGTCGGCTTGCTGCTGAACCAGCAGTCGATGAGCGCGGCCAATGCCATTGCCCGCGACGTGCAGACGGTGGTGTTGACCGCGGCCGGCCGGCAATCGGCCGGATTGCGGCTGGCCACGGGCATGCCGCCCTCGGCGGTCGCGGCGGCGGCGCAGCCGCTGCGCGTCGAGATCCATCCGCTGTTCAATCCCGGCGTGGACTATGCCGCTTATCTCGGGATCGCCTTGCTGGTCGCCGGCTTGCATTGCTTCGTTGCGCTGCATGGCGTGCGCGCCGTCGCCGGCGAGCGCGACGACGGGCAGCGTGCCTGGTCGCAGGCCGCGGACGGCCGCTGGGGGGCGGCCATGCTCGGCAAGCTTGGGCTCGCCTGGATCTGGTGGTGGCTGTATGGACTTGTCGTGCTCGGCGGCGCCTACGTCTGGCTCGGGTTGCCGATGATGTCGGCACCTGCGCTGTTCGCATTGGGATGGGGCGGCCTGGTCGCGGCGTACCTGGGCCTGGGCGCCGTGCTGGCGATGCTGCTGCCCGCGCACATCGCCTATTCCGGCGTCAGCGCCTTGTCGGCACCGGCGATGGCCTTCTCGGGCGTGACCTTTCCGCTCGCGGCGATGCCGTTGGTCCCGCGCATGTTCGGCGAGTCGCTGCCTCTGACGTGGTTTCTTCGCCTGCAGACCCAATTGGTGACCGAGCGCGTGGACGCCGTGCTGGCCTGGCCCACGGCGGGGCGGCTGTGGCTGTTCGCCTTGGTACTTGTCGGCATGTCCGCCTTGCTGCTGGCGCGCCGTTGGCGCGGGCATCCGCCATGAGCGCCTTCTTCGACGGCGCCCGCTACGAACTCGACGCCTTGCGTCGTGCCCCCGGTGCGTTGGTCATCCTCGCTGCGGCGGCCTTGTTCTACGGACTGATCTATCCGGCGCCGTACTCGCCGCAGGTGTATCGCGATCTGCCGGTGTATGCGCTCGACACCGATGGCAGCGCACTGTCTCGCGAAGTGCTGTCGCGCATCGATGCCAGCTCTGATCTGAGGATCGTCGCCGGATCCGCCGACCGCCTGGCTGCACGTCGGGCACTGGAACGGGGCGATGTGCTGGGCATCGTCGAGATTCCTGCCGATTTCCAGCGGCAGGCGCTGCGGGGCGAGCAGCCGATGGTCGGGATCTACGCCAACGCCGGCTACCTGCTCGCCTACAGTGAAGTCGCGACCGCGGCGAGCGAAGCGGTTCTGGAAACCGGTGCGGAGCTCGGCGTGGCGGCCGAAGCCGCGCGCAGCGGCGTTCCGGGGCGCGCCCTGGCCGTTCAACTGCCGATGGGCGTGCAGGTCACGCGCCTGTACGATCCGGCCGGGGGCTACGCCAGCTTCGTGGTGCCGGCGGTGCTGGTGGTGATCCTGCAGCAGACCCTGCTCATCGGCCTGGGCCTGTTGTGCGAAGCGCGCCGCGACGGGCATGCTCGTGCCAGTGAAGGATGGATTGCCGACGCCGTCTGGGTCTTCGGCCGCGCCGCGCCCTGGACCGGTCTGTACCTTCTGGAGCTGGCTCTGCTGCGCTGGGGCGTGTTCGCCCTCTACGACTTGCCCGATGCAGGTTCGGCATGGCGCGTGCTGCCTTTCATGGCGCTGTTCCTGCTCGCCGCGACCCTGTTCGGCCTGGTCCTGGCGGAGCGCTTCCGCCGCAGCGACGACGTGATCCCGCTGCTGTTGTTCACGTCGTTGCCGATCGTGTTCCTGTCGGGCTTCTCCTGGCCGACGCCGCTGATCCCCGAGACCCTGCAATGGCTGGCGCGGCTGCTGCCCAGCACGGCCGGTGTCGAGGGTTTCGTGCGATTGAACCAGCTGGGCGCCGGCTGGGCGGATGTGTGGTGGCCGGTGTTGAACCTGGGCGGTCTGGTCATTCTGTTTTGCGGCCTGCTGGTGTGGCAGCGACGTATTTGAACCTGATCTCAAAAGCCTAGCTCAGCCGCGGATCGACGCGGATGAACACGGATGGAGCTACAAGTGGAGATGCGAAGAGCGCTTTTGCGTTTCACTCGATCGCTTATCCGCGTTCATCCGTGGCGGATAGCTCATGGGTTCTATTGAATTTGTCGGCATACTCAATCCGAAACATGTCAGGGAAGGGAGTGCAATGGGCGTCATCACGGTCCGGATGAAGATTCTGGTCATGGGGCTGGCATTGGTCGCCTGCGCACCGGCCGCCGCCAAGACCTGCCTCGTGCTCGGTGGCGGTGGCGCCCGAGGTGCGGCCCACATCGGCGTGATCAAGGTGATCGAGCGCGAGCGCATTCCGATCGATTGCGTCGCCGGCACCAGCATGGGGGGTGTCGTCGGTGCCCTGTACGCCTCCGGCTACAGCGCCGCGGACATCGAGGCCGTGCTCGACGCGATCGATTGGAACCGCACCCTGCGCGACCAACCCGTGCGTGCCCTGCTCCCGATGACGCGCAAGCGCGACGAGCTGCACTACCTGTTGACCACCGAGCTGGGGTTGGGACGCGACGGCAAATTGCGGCTGCCTACCGGCGCCGTCCAGGGGCAGCAGCTCGAATTGCTGCTGCGGCGATTGTTTCTGCCGGTCTCGGATATCGAGCGGTTCGACGACCTGCCGATTCCGTTCCGTACGATCGCCACCGACATCGGGACCGGTGAGGGCGTGGTCTTCGACCGGGGCGACTTGGCCCTGGCCGTGCGCGCGACGATGTCCGTCCCGGGCATCTTCGCGCCGGTGGACCATCAGCAACGGCTGCTGGTCGATGGAGGTGTGGTCGAGAACGTGCCGATATCGGTGGCCCGAAGCATGGGCGCCACGCGTGTGATCGCCGTCGACGTGGGAGCGGGCCTGTTGCCGAAGGAGAAGTTGACTTCCTCGGTGGCGATCACGCTGCAGACCTTGTCGGCGTTGATGGTCCGGCGGACACAGGAGCAGCTTGCGGAACTCGGCCCGGACGATGTGCTGATCACGCCGCAACTGGGCGATATCGGCAGCGCCCAGTTCGATCGTGCGATGGAGACGGTACCGCTGGGGCAAGCCGCGGCCGATGCCGCCCTGGGCCGCCTGCGTGCGTTCTCGGTGTCCGAAGCCGAATACGACGCATGGCGAGCACAGCATCGGCGCCGCGATTTCGATCCGCCGTTGATCGCCTTCCTCGAGGTCGCCACACAGGGAAGCCGCGCCTCCGGGCGGATCGAGCGCCGGCTGTCGGACGCGGCGGGAAAGCCGCTGGACGCCGCCAGCCTCGAGCAGGACATCAACGAGGCCTTCGCCGCTGGCGACTACCAGCGCATCGGTTACCGGCTGGTGCAGCGCGACGGCCGGACAGGGTTGCAGATCCTGCCCGAGGACAAGGCCTGGGGACCGCTATTCTGGCATGCAGGCTTGACCTTGAGCGACGATTTTTCAGGCCGCAGCAATTACCAGCTTAGTCTGGAAGCCAGATTGACCGGCCTCAATGCCGAAGGCGGCGAGCTACGCGGGCGGCTCGAGGCGGGCGCGGTGGGCGGATTGCGCGTGGATTTCCGCCAGCCCTTTGGATCGCTCGGGCAGTACCTGGTGCAACCGTATGCGCAATACCGCGCGTACGAGCAGCCGCTTGTGCTCGACCCGGGCACTACGCTCGCCGAGTTCCGGGTGCGCGAATCCACGACCGGTGTCGAACTGGGCTGGATGCCGACGCCGTTCTGGCAAGGGTGGTTGCGCGCAGAGACCGGGCGCGACCGCATCAGCGTGCATATCGGCGATCCGGCGCAATTCGAAGGCGGCCGCAACGGCTGGGGCGCACTGAGCGCCGGGTTGATCCGCGATACGTTCGATTCGGTCCAGTTTCCCAGGCAGGGCAGCCGCACGCAATTGGCCTATACGCGAATTACCGAGGCGCTGGGCGCCGACGACGACGGCGATGCCGCCGAGGCCACCTGGGACAAGGCACTGACCCGGGGCCGCCATACCGTGTTGCTCGGCCTGCACGGCAAGAGCGTCTTCGGCGATCCCGGCACGATCCGTACTGCCAGCTTTTTTGGCGGACTGACCTACCTGTCGGGCTTTGGCGAGCGTGAAGTCATAGGCAACCACGGCGTGCTTGCACGCGCCGTGTATTACCGCCGTTTCGGCCGGCTCGACGCCTTGTTTTCGGTACCGGCCTATGTGGGCGGCAGCCTGGAGTACGGTGGCGCCTTCGCCGAGCGCAACGACATCAACGCCGGCAATCTGATCATTGCCGGCAGCGTGTTCATGGGCGTCGAAAGCCCGCTGGGTCCGATTTTCCTGGGCTATGGTCGCAACGATCTGGACATCGATTCGTTCTACCTGAGCTTCGGCTCGCTGCTGCGAACTATTGAATAGGAGTTGCTTGCTATCTGGCTGGTTGGTCGGCCTCCAGGTTGGATGGTCTTGGAATCGACGGAGCGCTTTCGACAGCGACGATGAAGCGAGCGACTGCTTCCGGTCTATCAGTCCATGGTGACGCCCTTGGCCAGATTGCGCGGCTTGTCGACCGACTTCACCTTATCCAGCAGATGGCCTGCCGGGAAGTGGGATCAAAACGCGCACGTCTCCCATCCCGGAGGCGTCGCGCCGGTCGAGCGGCCTGCGAAATGATTTCGAAGCGTTCGCTGTGCCCATTCATCGGCTTCGGCCACCTGCGCCCGGGTCAGGCCCACCACGGCCGAGGCGAGTTCCCGGTCGAGCCTGGCGACGCGATGCGGTTCGGCAGCGAGCCGGTAGAGCTTGAGATAGCGGTAGTGCAGGACCGGGTCGGCGCCGACGAAGCCCGCCAGCAGGCCCTGCGCTCCGGGCTCGTATGCGCGCCGCAACAGGTCGACCACCCGCCAGTCGCCGCTGCCGAGGCCGGCCTCGATGAGCCGCGGGACCTGGCTGCGATAGGCGCCTAGCGACTCGGGGCGATCGAGCAGGCGGCGCGTGTCCAGCAACGGGCCGCGGTCCAGGTAGCACGCGCGCGCCTCGTCGTCACCGAGCATCGCGGCCTGCGCGATGCTGTCCACCAGGGTCGCGAGCATTTCGTCGTCCACGCCCGCGCAGAGCGCCTGGTCCCTGCCGATGGCCGCCTGGCGCAGTTCCATGGCGTCGAGCAGGTGCTGGTAGGTCCGCAGCTGGTCCGCGTTCATGCCCTCGACTTCCCGGCGGGTGAACGCGTCGATCGTCGCCGCATCCTTCGATGCCGAACCGCGCAGGCGGTGGCAGCGGCCGAGATCGCGGGCCAGGCGGGCGGCGGCGCGCGCATCACCGGCATTCGCGCGCGCCTGCAATTGGGCGAACGTCTCGTCCAGCGGTGCGCCGGCAGCCGGCAACGGCGCGCCGGTGCGCGCCGGGCGGGCCGAAGACGACGGCGCTTTCACCGCTGGCCAGTTCCCGGTGGCGGCCGTAGCTTCGGCCTGGGCCTGCAGCGTCGGCGACGGCCCGGGACCGTTCGCGCGGCCGAGCAGGTACGCGCCGCCGATCGCGGCCAGGCCGGCACAGACGACAAGCAGGTATCGGCGGTTCATGGTGGGGGGCTCACTGGTCCGGAAATCCGCACGGGTCCCATCCGGGGACCGTGGTTCCGGTGGAACGGCCGCCGTCGAAGTTCCGCCTGAAAACCGACCCCGCCCAGGCCTCGGCTTCGGCGAGTCGAAGCGGGTCGAGCCGCGTTGCGGCCGCCGCCAGTTGCCGGTCCAGGTCCTCGATGCGGTAAGGCTCCGCTCCGAGCCGGTAGAGCCTGAGATAGCGATAGTGCTGGTAGGCATCGGCACCCAATGCGCCGGCAAGCAGGCCCTCCGCACCCGGCCGGTAGGCTTCGCGGAGGAGATCGACGACCTTCCAGTCGCCTGCCGCGACACCGGCGTCGGCCAACGACGAAACGCTGTCGCGGTAGGTCGCCAGCCATTCCGGATGGCTCAACAGGCCGCGCGCGTCGTAGTTCGGCCCCAGCGCCAGATAGCAGGCGCGCGCGTGTTCTTCGCCCAGTTCGGCCGCCTTGCGCAGGTTCGGCACCAGGGAAGCGAGCATGGCGTCGCTGGCGCCGTCGCACAGGAGGCGAAGCCGCTGCATGTTCCGGGCGTTGGACTCGATCGCATCGAGCCGGTGCCGATACCCCTGTAGCTGCGCCGGTGCCAGCGCATCCACCGGCTCGCGCAACGTCTCGTCGGCCAGGCCGGAGACCCTGCGGTCGATCGCCTCGATGCGGCTGCAGATGCTGAGATCGCGATACAGGCGCGTGGCCGCCGCCGCGTCCCCGGCGTTCGCGCGCGCCTGCAACGCGGAGAAGACGTCCTTCAACCGGGCGGGGCGCGGGTACGGCGTCACCTCTCCGGAAGCGGCCGGCGCCGCGTGCGGTCCGGTGCGCGGTTCGCCGTAGGCCGCGATGCCGTCGGGAGCCGCGAGCGATCTTGCCGGGGCATCGATGTCCTCCGGCTGCGGACCCTTGGCGCGGCCCAGGAAATAGCCGCCGACGGTGACGATCAGCCCGGCGAGCACGACAACCAGGAACCGGTGGCGGGGCATCGGCCGGATTATCGCAGAACGGCCCGCACGGGCCGTTCCGCCATGGATTGCCTTCCGCGCAGGCGCATACGCGACCGGACGGGCTACAGCTCGCTGTCCAGCACGTATGCCGCGGCGGCGATCGACGTATCGCCGGTCATGACGGCGGTGTTGCGGCCGGCGGCGGACGGCAGGCCGACCTTCAGGTTCACCGCACCCGAGACCAGGGCGACCAGCACGTCCGAGACGATCGGCAAGCCCAACGCGATATTGCCGCAACCGGTCGCCGCCGGCACCGCGAACGCATTGTCGACCAGGGTGGCGCCATCGTTCTGGAGGTATCCGACGTAGTTTTCCTCGTCCGTCCACACGACGTAGGCGGTGCCGGGGTCGCCGGAGATCGGTTCGTTCGGCGGCGGCGGCTCCGTGGTGCCGGTTTGCAGCTCGACGATGACCGGATTCTCGGCCGACCCGATGTAGCAGCTGCTGCCCAGGAACGGGTTCCGCAAGTGCACCCGGACGGCCAGGCGCACGGCCGTCGGATCGCTGCCGTCGGTCGGCGGGTACAGTGCGTTGCCGAAGTTGGCCTGCACCGGTTCGACCAGTTCCATCGTCGCCGTGACGTCGTTGGCCGTACCGACGATGAGCCAGAAGAGCTGCGACAGCGGACCCGGCCAGTCGGGCGCCGGATTCATGATGCCCAGCAGGCCTCCGGGCACCTT
This sequence comes from Luteimonas sp. R10, assembly GCF_045689605.1. Taxonomy (GTDB): domain Bacteria; phylum Pseudomonadota; class Gammaproteobacteria; order Xanthomonadales; family Xanthomonadaceae; genus Luteimonas. The sequence goes on along the minus strand of NZ_CP141262.1, from coordinate 1,330,787 downwards.
CGCCGACGGCGCGTCGAGCGTCGGCGCGCCGATCGCGTCGTAGAACGGCGAAGGACCCAGCGACTCGATGCCGCCCTGCAGCACGATCGGCTCCTCGATCGGCAACGTGGTGTTGCCGATCGTGAACACGCCGGAATCGATCGCGCTGTAGACGCAGCTACCGACGTTCGGATCGAGGTACGGGCAGTGCTTGAAGATCGCGTATGGCCCCGAGGGCGTCCCGGCGGTCGCCGCGGGCACCGCGGCGAGGCCGGCCAGCGCAGCGGCCAGGGCGACGGAAAGCGATGGTCTGGGCATGGGCATGCTCCTAGTGAATGGAATACCGGATGCATGCGGGCATGCATCCACGGTCCTTCTCATGGCGTCCGGAAGACCGACCCGAAGCAAACGGAAAGGCGCCGGACCCGGCAACTCGATGGCTGTCGGCTGACAGGCCACCGGAATCTCCTTCTAAAAAGCGGCAGCATCCAGTCTTTTGCCGGGCCCGGCATCGAAGCGAACCGTTCCGCATCGAGCCGTCCATGGCTCCGACCTCCAGGTCGTCAAATCCCGGTTGGAACTCCTTGGAACTCCTGTGGCGATGGCCCCGACGGCGCCTGCATTCAGGGGAAGACGGCGTCCGCCGTCGGGCTGGACGACAGATGCGGGCTCCTCGACTGCACGGTGCAGGCGCCCAGGTTTCCGCTGAAGGAGAAAACACCGCTGTTGTTCAGCGTTCCGGTCACGTTGCCCGTGCAGGTCACGCCGAGCGCCGGAATCGTCACGCTGATGCCATTGATCGTCACGTTGTTCGGCCCGGCGCTGCTGGTCGGCGCAGCCACCGACCAGGGAAGGTTGTTGGCGGTGATCGCCTGGCACGCACTGGTGGGACCGAAGGTGGCGGCCGTCACCCTGGCGACGCCGTTGGTCACCTGCATGGTGAAGTTGGCCTGGTCGCACGGCAGCGAGTTGCCGAGGACGGTCGCGTTGGTCGGCCCAGTGAAGTTCGTGGTGCCGTTGGTGTTGCCGCCGACCGTGTAGTGGGCGGCGAATGCCGTGGAAGCGACCAGGGTGCCCGCCGCGGCAAGGCCGCTGATCACGATGGATTTCAGCTTGGACATGATGGACTCCTCATGTTGGATGGATGTACCTCATGAATCACCGTTGACACCGCGATGTGGAGGCGCTCGCGGTCGACGCCACTGCGGCGAATTCCTTTTCGCGCGGCAGGAAGTTCCCGCACTCTGTCGATGCAGCCTGTCAGTAGAATCCCTTGCGAATGCTGAGCCCGATGATCTTCGGGTCCTGGATGAAGACGTTGCTGGTCAGGCCGGTGTCGTCGCTGTTGAGGAACGTGCCGGTGATCGCATCGCCGTCCAGCAGGTTCTTGACGTACAGCTGCACGGCCAGGTCGGTCTCCGGCCTGTACCAGGTCAGCGAGAGGTTGACGTTGTTCCAGTCGTCCAGGCGATCGATCTCGTCCTGGTAGACCCGCGCCCAGCTCTTGCCCTGGTAGTACAGGTCGGCACGAAGGGTCAGGTCGCCGTGCGGGGTGAAGAACGTGTACTGCGGGCTCAGGCTCAGCGTGAGGTGGGGCGCGTTGGGCAGGTGGTTCCCGCCGAGGTCCTTGGCGAAGCCCTGGCCGCCGTTCGGCCCGTCGACCAGGGGGTCGTAGCTGAACCCGTAGACGCCCTCGTTGACGCTGCCCGGGAGGAAACCCGCGCCGGAGGGAAGGTTCGAGGTGCAGAAGAATTGCAGGGTATTGGCTGCGTTCGGGGTGCCGAATGCCTGTCCGGAATAGTGGTATTGCAGGACCGTCTCCACCAGTTCCTTGGGCGCGATGCAGTTCGAGGCCAGCTGGATCCACGGCCGCACGACCACCCAGTCGGGGTTGCCGGCGGTGCGGTCCATGACGTCGATCGAGGACTGGCCGTTGGCGATGCGGGTCTCGAGCAGGCCGAGGTTGCCGCTGAGCTGGAAGCCGTCGGTGGGCCGCCACACCGCCTCGAGCTCGGCGCCCCAGGTCCTGGCGTCGAAGTTCTCGTTCAGCGTGGCGCGGTCGACGATCTGCGAGACCTGGTAGTCCTTGTAGTCGTTGTAGAACAGGGTGGCGTTGAACAGGAACCTGCCGTCCGCCATCACGTTCTTCATGCCGAGCTCGAGGGCGTTGACGTATTCGGCCCTGAACCGCGGATCGCGCGCGACGAACGGGAGCACGTCCGGATCGGCGCCGATGCCCGGCGAGTTGGTGCCGCCGGCCTTGTAGCCGCGCGCCAGCGAGGCGTAGAACATGGTGCTGTCCGTGAACGACAGGTCCGGCGACCAGTCCAGCACCAGACGCCCGGTCGGCTCGTTCCACGTCTGGCGGATCTCCGGCAGGGCCGGGTAGCCGCTGTTGACGTAGCCGCCGCCGACGTATCCCGGCGCCAGCAGCAGCTGGCTCGGGATCGGCGTCGTGGTCTTGACGTCGCGGGTGAAGCGCAGGCCGGCGGTCAGTCGCAGGGTATCGGAGACCTGCCAGTAGCCTTCTCCGAAGATCGCCGCCGAACGCGTCTCGGCGAGGTTCCGGCTGCGGAAGTAGTTGTGGCCCTGCCCGTCGATACTGGCGATGGGGTTCGGGTCGATGTACAGGCACGACCTGCCGGAGCCGTCGGGCCGCGGTTCGGTCTGGCCCGGCGGGCACGAGGCGACGATGTCGCTGCCCGCGAACCCGACGCGGTTGAAGTAGCTCTGCGAGATGGCGGTGAAGACGTTGTTGAAGGCGTAGTAGCTCTCGTCGATCTCGAACTCCAGGTAGTTCGCGCCGATGCTGAAGTTGAACGGCCCGTCGTAGGAGGACTGCAGCCGGAACTCCTGCGATCGCTGGGTGCTCTGCGCGTCCACCAGATCGACCATCAGCATGCGGTCGGAGCAACCGAGTTGCGGGTCGCAGAAGACGCCGCCCGGCGCCAGGTCGTAGGCGGGCGCCAGCGTCCCGTCAGGGAGGAACTGGTAGAGGTTGTTGGAGGTGTCGGCGAACACCGGGCCGGACTGGAAGCGGCCGTAGTCCTGCGTGGAATAGTAGCGGTCGCGGGTATACAGGGACTGCGAGATGAAGTTCAGCCGGTCGCCGATGCCCACGTCGAAGTTGAACTGCACGACGTCGTTCGAGGCGTTGAACTTCGGGTCGTAGGTGGTGGCGATCCTGCGCAGGTCGCGCGACTGGGTCGCGTCGGCATACGGATCCAGGCCCGGCTGGATCAGCGTTCCCAGGCCGACGAAGTTGCCGTCGTCGTCCAGCTCGTAGCCGGTGATCCCGGCCAGGCCCGCGGCGGCCAGCACGTAAGGCAGTCCGGCGCCGTTCGGGACGCCGTAGGCGCCCTGGTCGTAAAGGGAGCCGTCGACACAGCCCTGGCTCATGTAGTTGCGGTCCACCGCGGAGACGGTCGTGGCGCCGATCGTGGCCGGCCCCGGATCGTTGTGGCAGAGCTGCTTGCCGGTGCGCGCGCGGGTGTCGTCTTCCTGGTAGTGCTCCCAGGCCAGGCTGGCGTCGAAGCGGTCGCTTGGCCGGAAGCCCAGCGAGGCGCGCACGCCGAGGATGTCGCGGTCGTTGACGTCCTTGCCGGTGACCTCGTTGTGGTCGTAGCCGTCGCGCTTGGTGTATTGCGTGGCCAGGCGGAAGGCCAGGCTGTCGCTGAGCGGCAGGTTGACCATGCCGTTGACCCGGCGCGTGCCGTAGTTGCCGATCTCGCCCTTGGCGCTGGCCTCGAATGCGCCGGGGTCGGCCAGGTTGGGGATCATGTTGACCACGCCGGCGGTCGCGTTGCGCCCGTACAGCGTCCCCTGCGGACCGCGCAGCACCTCGACCCGCTCGACGTCGAAGTATTCCTGTTCGAACAGGCGGTTTCGGATCATCGGCGTGCTGTTGAAGCTGATCGCCACCGCCGGGTCGGTGGTCACCGACAGCGCCTGGGTGCCGATGCCGCGGATCTGGAAGTTGTAGCTGGCGAAATTGGTCTTGGTGAAGCTGACGTTCGGCGTGGCGGTGACCAGCTCGCCGCCGGTCTCGATCTTGCGGTCGTCGAGCTCGCCGCCGCCGAACGCGGTGATCGCGATCGGCACCCGCTGGATGTTCTCGACCTTCTTCTGCGCGGTGACGACGATGGCGTCGAACGTGGTCACGTCCCTGGACCTGGCCTGTTCGCGGACGCCCGGCTCCGCCAGCCTTTCCACCTGGGAGGCCGCCGCCGGCTGCGTGTCAGCGGTCTCCCCGGCGTTTCCCTGTGGCGCCTCTTCGGCCATCGCCTCCTTTGCGTCCTCGGCGACGGCCGATGCGCTGTCGATCAGGATCACGCCGGAAGCGCTGGTGGTGTACCGGAGATCGGTGTCCGCAAGCAGTTCGCCGAGCGCCTGCAGCGCCGGCTTCTCGCCATGCACCGCATGTCCGGTCTTTCCGGTCGCCAGTTCGGGCGCGTAGAGCAGCTGCTGGCCGCTTTGTCGCGCATATTCGGACAGCGCGGCGTCGAGCCGCTGCTCCGGGATGTCGAACCTGGCGGTCACGTCGTCGTGCGCGTACGCCACCAGGCACGGCAGCATCGCCAGCAACAGCGTACAGGGCCTGGCTGCGCGCGCCGTCAGGCGCTTCTGGTCTCGCACTGGCGTCATCGATTTTCCCCTCCGTTTTCGCGAGCCGTCTTCGCGCGGCCTCGCCTCCGTCTCTATACAGACGCAGCCTGCGGGGAAACCCGAACCCCTTCCGCCCGCGATCGCGGCGGAATCCCGGATTCGAGCGGCCGGGGACGCGCCGGCGCTTGTTTTTTGCGCTGCAACAAGAGCCCGCCCCCGTTCGCCCGGGCGAACCGGTTGCAACCCGTGAATGCGGTTCGCGCTTTCCTGCCTTCACGCCGCCGCAATAGGAAGGCGCCGTTGCCGCATGCCATGGCGCGACGTGGCCGGCCGCGCCCTCGGATCCGGTCCGTCAGCCGCGGGTCGGCGCGCGCGGTTTCAGCACGATCGTGTCGCCCGCGCGCTCGGCGCGCTCGATCGGGAAATACGCGGTCAAGGCTTCGACGAAAGTGGCGGTGTCGCCGGTATTGAAGGCGCCGCTGATCTTCAGCGACGCCAAGCGCGCGTCGCCCAGCACCACCTGGCTGCGCGAGTAGCGGTTCATCTCGGCGACGGCGTCGGCGAGGCGTTCGTCCTCGAACACCACCTGTCCGTGCCGCCAGCTCACCTCGCGTTTCACGTCGGCGGCGCGCACCTGCGGCGGCTCCGCGGCGACGGCGACGAGCTTCTGCCCCGGGCGCAGCTCCATGGGCGGCGCCGTGCCGGCGTGGTCGCGGGTCACCGCGACCCGCCCCTCGAGCAGGGTGACCTCGAACAGGCGCCCGGACACGTGCACCTCGAACTCGGTCCCCAAGGCCGTCACCTGGCGGCCGTCGGCGGTGACGACGAACGGCCGCGCGCGGTCCGGCGCCACCTTGAACAGCGCTTGCCCGCGCTCCAGGGTGATCGCGCGCGCGCCCGGCTCGTAGTGCACGGAGACGCGGCTGTCGGTATTGAGCGTGACGACCGAGCCGTCCTCGAGTGTCACCACCGCGCGCTGGCCGACGCCGGTCTCGTGGACGTTGCCGGCGACCGCGCCCTGAACGCCCTCGTAGATCCGCCGCGAAGCACCCGGCCAGACGACCAGCGCGCCGACCAGGGCCACCGCGAACAGCGAAGCGGCGATGGACAGGCCATAGGTCCGGACCCCGCGGTGCGCACCCGGCGCGCGCGCCATGGTCTCGCGCCGCAGCGCCATGATCTCGGGCGCGTCGGCGACCGCGCCCGCCAGCGCGCGCGCGCGCTTCGCGCGCCGGAACGCGGCGGCATGCGCCGGCGAGCGCAGCCGCCAGGAGTCGAACGCTTCGCGCACCGAAGGCTCGTCGCCGGCCTCGCGCAGGACTTCGCTCCAGCGCGCCGCCTCTTCGTCGATGTCCTCCGCCATCGGCGGGGCCTTCCACTTCATCATCTGCGTCCCCTCGGCAAGCGCCCGCCGCCCCCGCGGGAAGGCCCGGCCGGACCGCACCTGCACCACTCCGTTCCTCGGCTCATTCCGGGCTTTCCTCGCTTTCAAGCGCCCGGCCCAGTTTCGCCAGCGCCTTGGCCATGTGCTTCTCGGCGGCTCGCACCGAGATGCCCAGCAGGTCCGCGATCTCCAGGTATCTCCGCTTCTCCATCACGCGCAGCACGAACACGTCGCGCGTGCGCTGCGGCATCGCACGCAACACGGCGGCGACCAGTTCCACTGCCTCCTCCCCCAGTAAGACGCGCTCCGGCGAGATTTCCGTAGCCGGGTGGTGGATTTGCTCGTCGAACGACTCGTGCGCGTCCGTGTCGCGGGCCTGCCGGCGGCGACCCCAGTCCCGCAGGGCGTTGGCGGCGATCTGGAACACGTAGGGCTTGACGTGCTCGATCGGCCCGCCGCGTGCGCGCCGCACCAGGCGCAGGAAGACCTCCTGGGTCAGGTCCTCGACGTCGGCGGGATCGCGCACACGCTTGGCGAAGAACCCGCGCAGCGGCGCGCGGTACAGCAGCGAGACGTTCTCCCATTGACTGTCACGGTCGTCGCCGTAGTCGGCGAGCGCCGCCGGTTCGCGCGGCAATGACACCGGATCGGCCATCGAGCCCCCACCCGTACGCGTCGGTATGTTCCGGCCGACAGCATACTCCGCCAGGCCGGAGGTCGCGCGCCGGGCGCCCGGGGTGCGCGGGGGCGCGTCGGAAGCGCGGTTCTTCCGCGTCGCAACATCGGTCGCAGGTCATCCGGGAGTCGCGGGGTCGCGACTGCCGTCGCTCCCACAAGGGCGCGCGGGTGCAGCGGGGAGGCCATCGACGTGCTCGGCCGGAGCACTCTAGGCTCAGCAGGCTGCATGCACACCGGGCGCGGGAGGCGGCCCGCGCCCTCGCTCACCTCATTCCACCGTCACGCTCTTGGCCAGGTTGCGCGGCTTGTCGACGTCGGTGCCGCGCGCCAGGGCGGTGTGATACGCCAGCAACTGCACCGGGATGGTGTGCACGATCGGGCTGAGCACGCCGACGTGGCGCGGGGTGCGGATCACGTTGACCCCCTCGGACGGGCCGAAGTTGCTGTCCTGGTCGGTGAACACGAACAGCTCGCCGCCGCGTGCGCGCACCTCCTGCATGTTGGACTTCACCTTCTCCAGCAGGCTGTCCTTCGGCGCGATCACCACCACCGGCATGTCGGCGTCGACCAGCGCCAGTGGGCCGTGCTTGAGTTCGCCGGCCGGATACGCCTCGGCATGGATGTAGGAGATCTCCTTGAGCTTGAGCGCACCTTCCAGCGCGATCGGGTAGTGCACGCCGCGGCCGAGGAACAGCGCGTGGTGCCTGGATGCGAAGCGCTCGGCCCAGGCGGTGATCTGCGGCTCCAGGTTGAGCGCGTGCTGCACGCTGCCGGGCAGGTGGCGCAAGGCGTCGACGTATCCGGCCTCCTGCTCCTCCGCCAGGCGGCCGCGCAGCTTGGCCAGGGTCGCGGTCAGGGTGAACAGCGCCACCAGCTGGGTGGTGAAGGCCTTGGTGGAGGCGACGCCGATCTCGGCGCCGGCACGCGTGTAGCAGGCGAGTCTGCTGGCACGCGGGATCGCGCTCTCGGGCACGTTGCAGATCGACAGCGTGCGCGCCTGTCCCAGCGACTTGGCGTATTTCAGCGCCTCCATGGTGTCCAGCGTTTCGCCCGATTGCGAGATGGTGACGATCAGCTGCTTCGGGTTGGCCACCGCGGTGCGATAGCGGTACTCGCTGGCGATCTCGACGCTGCAGGGCAGGCCGGCGATCGATTCGATCCAGTACCGGGCGACCGACCCGGCGTAGTAGCTGGTGCCGCAGGCGAGGATCTGCACGCTCTCGATGTCGGCCAGCACTTCTTCGGCGTTCTCTCCGAACAGTTGCGGGCCGAAGGCGCCGACGTCCATCACCGCCTCGATGGTGTCGCCGAGCGCGCGCGGCTGCTCGTGGATCTCCTTCTGCATGAAGTGCCGGTAGGGGCCGAGCTCCAGCGACGCCAGCGAGACGTCCGACAGGTGCTCGTCGCGTTCGACGCGCGCGCCGTCCTCGCCGAACACGCGCACGCCGTCGCGCGCCACCTCGGCGGTGTCGCCCTCCTCCAGGAAGATCACCCGGCGCGTCGCCTGCACGATCGCCGAGACGTCGGAGGCGACGAAGTTCTCGCGCTCGCCCAGACCGATCAGCAGCGGACAGCCCATGCGCGCGCAGACGATGCGTTCCGGCTCCTTGCGGCTGACGACGGCGAGCGCGTAGGCGCCGTCCAGTTCCTTCACCGCCTGCTGCACCGCCCGCAGCAGATCCGGCCCGGGGCCGGTTGCCGATTCGGCCGCGCTCCTGAGGTGATGGTGGATCAGGTGCGCGATCACCTCGGTGTCGGTCTGCGACTCGAACGCATAGCCCAGTTCCGACAGGCGCGCGCGCTGCTCCTCGTGATTCTCGATGATGCCGTTGTGCACCAGCGCCACGCCGTGGCTGATGTGCGGATGCGCGTTGAGCTCGGTGACGCCGCCGTGGGTGGCCCAGCGGGTATGGCCGATGCCGAGCCCGGCGGCGAAGCCCTCGGCGCTGGCCGCGGCCTCCATCTCCGTCACCCGCCCGGTGCGGCGCACGCGGCGCACATCGTCGCCGTCGACCACGGCGATGCCGGCCGAATCGTAGCCGCGATATTCCAGCCGCTTGAGGCCTTCGATCAGGACGGGAACCACATCGCGATCCGCGATCGCGCCGACGATGCCGCACATGGGGGTTGCTCCTTATGTCGTTGTTGTCCACCCGGGTCCGGATCGGGCTCGAATGGGTCGGCAAAGGGCGCGAAGGACGCGAAGAAGAACGCGGGAGATTCCCGCACGTTGCTTCTTCGCGTCCTTCGCGTCCTTCGTGGACATGGCGTTTTTCACGCCGCCCTAGTGTAACGGCGGAAACCCGGAAACCGTCCGCCCGGACGCGTCCGGTGTCCGCTTGGACGCCTCCGGACACGATAATTATCCTTTATTTTCAATGACTTGATAGTTGGCACGGTCCGTGCTTGAAAACCGATATCCCTTCAGCACGCAGCCGAACGTCCATGTCCCGACCCAGCCGCATCCGCGATACCTCCGGCCAAGATAGCGTGGTCGCCGCCGAGCCGCCGATACGGCGCCGGCTGCGGCGCTGGCTGCCGCCGGTCCTGGCCGGCGCCGCGGTCCTGACCGCAGTGGCGTGGGTGGCGGCCGGCTGGAGCGGCGGCGGCCGCTCTTACGACGCCGCGCGCCTGCGCATTTCCGAGGTCAAGCGCGGCGACCTGGTGCGCGACATCTCCGCCGACGGCCGCGTGATCGCTGCCAACAGCCCGACCCTGTACGCCATCGCCGGCGGCACGGTGACGCTGAAGGTGGTCGCCGGCGACGCCGTGAAGAAGGGCCAGGTGCTGGCCGAGATCGACAGCCCGGAACTGCGCAGCCAGCTGGTGCAGGAGGAATCGACGCTGGCCAGCCTGCAGGCCGAGGCCGATCGCGCCGCACTCGACGCGCGCATCGCCCGCGCCGAGGCGCGCAAGCTGCTCGACCAGGCCGAGATCGAGCGCGTCGCCGCGCAGCGCGATCTCGAGCGCTACACCCGCGGGTTCGAAGGCGGCGCCGTGGCCCAGGTCGACGTGGCCAAGGCCGAGGACGGCGTGAAGAAGGCCGAGATCGGCCTCGCCTCGGCGCGCGAGGATTACCAGCTGCAAGGCCAAGGCGCCGGCCTGGACGCGCGCAACCGGCAACTGCTGGCGGGCCGTCAGCGCTCGGTGGTCGAGGAACTGCAACGCCAGGTCGACGCCCTGAGCCTGCGCGCGCCGTTCGACGGCCAGGTCGGACAAGTGCAGGTCGCGCAGCGCAGCAACGTCGCGGCCAACGCGCCGGTGCTGAGCGTGGTCGACCTGTCGGTGTTCGAACTCGAGATCAAGGTGCCGGAAAGCTTCGCCCGCGATCTCGGCATCGGCATGCCGGCGCAGATCCGCAGCGGCACCGAGGTCTTCCCGGCGGAGGTGTCGGCGGTATCGCCGGAGGTGGTCAACGGCGAGGTCTCCGCCCGGGTGCGCTTCAGCGAAGGCCAGCCGCCCGGCCTGCGCCAGAACCAGCGCCTGTCGGCCCGCATCCTGCTCGACACCCGCGACGACGTGCTGATGGTCGACCGCGGCCCGTTCCTGGAGCAGGAAGGCGGCACGCACGCCTACGTGGTCGCCGACGGCCGCGCGGAGCGCCGGCCGATCCGCACCGGCGCGGTGAGCCTCAACGCCGTGGAGATCCTCGAAGGGCTGCAGGAGGGCGAACGCATCGTCGTCTCCGGCAGCGACCAGTTTGACAACGCGGACCGTGTCCGCATCTCGGGAGAATGAGCATGAACGCCACCACCGCCTTTCCGTTCCACCTGCACTGGAATCCGCAGCAGATCACCGACGCCGTGCCGCCGCGCCTGTTCGAGGTCGACCTGTTCGCCGTCGACCGCAAGGCGGCCGCCAGCGCGAATGCCGGAACGTCCTCGCGCGGCAAGCGGCACGCCGCCGGCTATCTGCCCAAGCCCGGCCTGCCCGCGCAGTTCCGCGTACGCGGCTGACCATCGCCTCCCCGTAGAGCGGAGCTTGCTCCGCTCTACGGGGGCAGGCAGCCGACGATTCCGCGCCACCCACCCCTTCCAACCAGGAACCCGCCATGCTGCACATGCAAGCCGTCTCCAAGGTCTACCGCACCGAACTGGTCGAAACCCATGCCCTGCGCGCGCTCGACCTGCACGTGCGCGAGGGCGAGTTCGTCGCCGTCACCGGGCCGTCCGGCTCCGGCAAGACCACCTTCCTCAACATCGCCGGCCTGCTGGAGACCTTCACCGGCGGCGACTACCGGCTCGACGGGGTCGACGTCAAAGGGTTGAACGACGACGCCCGCAGCCGCCTGCGCAACCAGAAGATCGGCTTCATCTTCCAGAGCTTCAACCTGATCCCCGACCTCAACCTGTTCGACAACGTCGACGTGCCGCTGCGCTACCGCGGCATGAGCGCCTCGGAGCGCAAGCTGCGGATCGAGGACGCGCTGGGGCTGGTCGGGCTGGGGTCGCGGATGAAGCACTATCCGGCCGAGTTGTCCGGCGGCCAGCAGCAGCGCGCGGCGATCGCGCGGGCGCTGGCCGGCAGCCCGCGGCTGCTGCTCGCGGACGAGCCGACCGGCAATCTCGACTCGCAGATGGCGCGCAGCGTGATGGAGCTGCTGGAGGACATCAACGCGCAGGGGACGACCGTCGTCATGGTGACCCACGATCCGGAACTGGCCGCGCGCGCGCAGCGCAACGTGCACATCGTCGACGGCGTCGCCACCGACGTGGTGCGCGAACCGGCGCTGGTCGGCCGCAGCGCCGACGCCGCAGAATCCGCTTCCGCCTGAGGCCGCCCCCATGCTCGCCTACTATTTCAACCTCGCCCTGCGCAGCTTCCGCCGCAACCGGGTGCTGACCGCGCTGATGGTGCTGGCGATCGCGCTCGGCATCGGCGCCAGCATGACCACCCTCACCGTGTTCTGGGTGCTGTCCGGCGATCCGGTGCCGGGCAAGAGCGACCGGCTGTTCTACGTGCAGCTCGATCCGCGTCCGGCCGACAGCTACACCCCGGGCGACGAGCCCCCGCGACAACTCACCCGCTACGATGCCGAGGCGCTGCTGCGCGAGGGCCGGGCGCAGCGGCAGGCGCTGATGACCGGCGGCAACGTGAACGTGGAACCCGAGCGCGCGGGCGTGGATCCGTACCGCGCCGACAGCCGCTACACCTCGGCCGACTTCTTCGCGATGTTCGACGTGCCGTTCCAGTACGGGCGCGCCTGGGACGCCGGCGCCGACGAGCGCCACGAGCGCGTCGCGGTGATCAGCAGCGAGATGAACGAGCAAATCTTCGGCGGTGGCGACAACACCGGGCGCACGATACAGCTCGACCGCAATACGTTCCGGGTCGTCGGTATCCTCGACGAGTATCGGCCGGTCCCGAAGTTCTACGACCTGAACGCGTCCAGCGGCTACGGCGCGGTCGAGCAGGTGTTCATGCCGTTCACCGCCTCGCGCGATCTCGATCTCGCCCGCAGCGGCAGCATGGATTGCTTCCGCGCCCGGGATCCGGGCCAGAAGGACACCGACATCGGTGCCGGCTGCGTATGGATCCAGTATTGGGCGGAGCTGGACTCGACGGCCGACGCCGCCGACTACCGCCAGTACCTGGTCAACTACTCCGCGCAGCAGCGCACCGCCGGCCGCTACGAGCGCGAGCCGAACGTCCAGCTGCGCAACCTGATGGGCTGGCTGGACTTCAACCAGGTGCTGCCGAGCGACGTGCGCCTGCAGATGTGGCTGGCGCTCGGGTTCCTGCTGGTCTGCCTGCTCAACACGGTGGGCCTGCTGCTGGCCAAGTTCCTGCGCCGCTCCAGCGAGATCGGCGTGCGGCGCGCGCTCGGTGCCTCGCGACGCGCGGTGTTCACGCAGTGCCTGGTCGAGGCCGGCACGGTCGGGCTGGCCGGTGGCGTGCTCGGCCTGGGACTCGCCGCGCTCGGGCTATGGGCCGTGCGCCAGCAGTCCACCGACTATGCGGACCTGGCGCAGCTCGATCCCACCATGCTGCTGGTCACGTTCGCGCTCGCGCTGCTCTCCAGCCTGCTCGCCGGCATGCTGCCCGCGTGGCGCGCCTGCCAGATCGCTCCCGCCATCCAGCTCAAGTCGCAGTGAGGACACCCGCCATGGAAATCCGCCCCATCCTCTCCACGCTGCGGCGCCACAAGACCGCGGCCGCGCTGATCGTGCTGCAGGTCGCCGTGACCTGCGCGATCATCTGCAACGCCGTCTTCCTGATCGCCGAGCGTACCGAGGCGATCAGCCGCCCGACCGGCATCGACGAAGCCGGCATCGTCCGCATCCAGCTCACCGGCATCGGCCAGGACGTCAACCCGATGGCGGTCACCCGCGAGGACCTGGCCGCGCTGCGGGCGATCCCCGGCGTGATCCAGGCCGCCAGCGTCAACCAGGTGCCGCTGGTCAACTCGTCCTGGAACACGTCGGTCACCACCGCGCCCGACCAGGTGCTGCCGACCCTCAGCACCACCATGTACATGGGCGGGCCGGAGCTGTTCGAGACGCTGGGGCTGCAACTGGCCGCCGGCCGCGCGCTGACCGAGGACGAGTTCGATGACTACGACGAGGACGAGGGCTTCCGCGGAATCACGCCCAGCGCCGCGGTGGTGACGCGGAGCTTCGTCGAGCGCGCGTTTCCCGGCAGCGACGGCATCGGCAAGGTCTTCTATTTCAGCGAGGATCCGATCCGCGTGGTCGGCGTGGTCGACACGCTGGTGCGACCGAATCCCAAGAGCTGGGCCGGCGAGGCCGACCATTCGGTCCTGCTGCCGGTGGCCGTGCCCTACACCATGGGCGGCAACTACCTGATCCGCACCACGCCCGAGCGGCGTGCCGAGGTGCTGGAGGCCGCCGTGCGCGTGCTGAAGGAGAACGGCGGCAGCCGCATCATCCTCGAGCAGCAGACCTATGGCGAGATCCGCCGGGACTACTACGCGCAGGACCGCTCCATGGCCTGGCTGCTGGCCGCGGTGATCGTCGCGCTGCTGGTGGTGACCGCACTGGGCATCGTCGGCCTGGCCAGCTTCTGGGTGCAGCAGCGCACCAAGCAGATCGGCGTGCGCCGCGCGCTGGGCGCCAGCCGCGGGCAGATCCTGCGCTATTTCCAGACCGAGAACTTCATCCTGGCCACGATCGGCATCGTCATCGGCATGCTGCTGGCCTTCGGCCTCAACCAGCTGCTGATGGAGCGCTACGAACTCGCGCGCCTGCCGCTCGTTTACCTGCCCGTCGGCGCGCTCGCGCTGTGGCTGCTCGGCCAGTTCGCGGTGTACTGGCCCGCGCGGCGCGCGGCGATGGTGCCGCCGGCCGTGGCCACGCGCAGCGTATGATCATCAACCGTCGCTCCGGCTCCGGCCGGGGCGGCGGCACGCCGCTCCACGGGAAACCCGACCAACATGTCCACGATTCTCGTCGTCGACGACAATCCCGCCGTCGCTACCGCACTCGACCTGCTGTTCTCGCTGCACGACATCGATACGGTCGCGGTCGACTCGCCCGAGGCCGCCCTGGAGACGCTGCGGCACACGCCGGTCGATCTCGTCGTCCAGGACATGAACTTCCGCGCCGACACCACCTCCGGCGACGAGGGCGCGGCACTGTTCCGCGCGATCCACGAGTACCACCCCGAGCTGCCGGTGATCCTGCTGACCGCCTGGACCCACCTGGAGTCGGCGGTCGACCTGATCAAGGCCGGCGCCGCCGACTACGTGGCCAAGCCCTGGGACGATCACAAGCTGCTGACCACGGTGCACAACCTGCTGGAACTGACCGAGACCCGGCGCGAGCTGGCGCGTCACCGCGACGGCGCGCGTCGCCACCGCGAAGCGCTGGAGCGCGACTACGACCTGCGCGGCATCGTGTATGCCGACAGCGCCAGCGAACGCGTGCTGTCGCTGGCCTGCCAGGTCGCGCGTTCCGAACTGCCGGTGCTGATCACGGGTCCCAACGGCGCCGGCAAGGAGAAGTACGCCGAGATCGTCCATGCGAACTCGGCGGTGCGCGACGGTCCGTTCGTGGCCCTCAACTGCGGCGCGCTGCCGGGCGAACTGATCGAGGCGGAACTGTTCGGCGCCGAGGCCGGCGCCTATACCGGCGCCAACAAGGCACGCGAGGGCAAGTTCGAGGCCGCCGACGGCGGCACCCTGTTCCTCGACGAGATCGGCAATCTGCCGCCGGCCGGGCAGATGAAGCTGCTGCGGGTGCTGGAGACCGGGCGCTTCGAGCGCCTCGGCTCCAACCGCGAGCGCCAGGTGAAGGTGCGCGTGGTCAGCGCGACCAATACCGACCTGCCGGCGGCGATCGCGGCGGGAAGCTTCCGCGAGGACCTGTACTACCGCCTCAACGCGATCGAACTGAAGCTGCCGCCATTGGCCGAACGGCAGGACGACATCCTGCCACTGGCGCGGCACTTCCTGCCGGCCGGGAAGACGCTGGGCCGCGATGCCGAACGCGCGTTGCTGCGCCACCCTTGGCCCGGCAACGTGCGCGAGTTGCGCAATGCCGTGCAGCGCGCGGCACTGCTGTCGCCCTCGGCAACGATCGAGGCCGAGGCGTTCGGTTTTGCGCCGGCACGGCCGGCCACCGGCGCGACGTCCGCCACATCGACGGCGGAGGAGCCCGGCCGTGGCAGCATCGAGGCGGCGCTGCGCCGCCACGATGGCGTGTTGGCGCAGGCCGCCGCCGATCTCGGCCTCTCGCGCCAGGCGCTGTACCGGCGCATGGACAAGCTCGGCATTCCGCGAAGCTGATGCGCATCCTTCGGGTCCTGCCGCTGGCGATCCGGCTGATCGCGCTCACCACCGCCGGCGTGGTCGCGACGGCGGCGGCCACCGCCCTGCTCTCGACGTGGCTGCCGGCCTGGCCGGCCGCGGCAGTCGCCGCCGCTCTGGTCGGAAGCGCGCTGGCGGTGGCGCTCTGGCGCACCATCGTGCCGCTGCGCGCGCTGTTCCGCGCGCTCGCCGGCACCGTGGACAGCTACCGTGACGGCGACTTCAACTTCGGCATCACCTGGAACCGGTACAGCGAGCTGATCGAGCTGGTCGCGGCGCACAACCGCCTCGGCGACGTGCTGCGCGAGCAGCGCACCGAGATCGTGCAGCGCGAACTGCTGCTCGAGACCATGGTGCAGAACACGCCGGTGGCGATGGTGCTGCTCGATTCCGGCCGCCGCATCGTCCACGGCAACATCGCCGCGCGCAAGCTGCTCGGCGACGGCCGCCGGCTCGAGGGCCAGTCCTTCGACGCGCTGCTGGCATCGGCGCCGGAAGCGCTGCGCGACGCCTTCGCCCGCGGCGGCGACGGCATGTTCACCGTCGGCGACGAGAACAGCGAGGAGATCTACCACCTCTCGCGGCGGGTGTTCCGGCTCAACGGCCGCGCGCACGAGCTGGTGCTGCTGCGGCAGCTGACCGCCGAACTGCGCCGCCAGGAGGTGCAGACCTGGAAGAAGGTGATCCGGGTGATCAGCCACGAGCTCAACAATTCGCTGGCGCCGATCGCCTCGCTGGCGCATTCGGGCGCGGAGCTGCTGCGCCGCGGCCAGCACGACAAGCTGCCGGGCGCGTTGCGCACGATCGAGGAGCGCGCCCGCCACCTGGAGGGCTTCCTCCGCGACTATGCGCGCTTCGCCAAGCTGCCTTCGCCGCGGAAGGAGAACGTGCAGTGGGCCGGCTTCGTCGAGCGGCTGCGCCACCAGGTGGCGTTCGCCTTCGACGGCAACGGCGCCGACGGCCACGCGCGTTTCGATGTCGCGCAGCTCGAGCAGTGCCTGATCAACCTGCTGCGCAACGCCCATGAATCGGGCTCGCCGGCCGAGGCTGTGCGCCTGTCGCTGCGGCGGCTGCCGGACGCCTGGCGGATCGACGTGCTCGACCGCGGCAGCGGCATGAACGAGGCGGTGCTGGCCAACGCGCTGCTGCCGTTCTATTCCACCAAGCGCCACGGCACCGGGCTGGGGCTGGCGCTGGCGCGCGAGATCAGCGAGGCCCACGGCGGCCGCATCTCCCTGCTCAACCGCGACGGCGGCGGGCTGTGCGTGAGCATCGTCCTGCCCGCTTGAGCCTGCCCCTGTAGGAGCGCACCGCAGGGGCGCGACCAACGTCGTCGGGCACGCCGGGTCGCGCCCCTGCGGCGCGCTCCTACCTCTTCTTCGGCCGCTTCCAGTGCTCGATGATCGCCTGCCTGGCGCGCGCGACGGCCAGCTTGCCGGCCGGCACGTCGCTGGTGATGACCGAGCCGGCGGCGGTGGTGGCGTCGTCGCCGATGGCGACCGGCGCCACCAGCGAGGCGTTGGAACCGATGAAGGCGCGATCGCCGATGGTGGTGCGGAACTTGTTGACGCCGTCGTAGTTGCAGGTGATGGTGCCGGCGCCGATGTTGGCGCCGGCGCCGACGGCGGCGTCGCCGAGATAGGTGAGGTGGTTGGCCTTGCTGCCGACGCCGACGGTCGTGTTCTTGGTCTCGACGAAGTTGCCGATGTGGGCGCCGTCGGCCAGCACGGTGCCCGTGCGCAGTCGCGCGAACGGGCCGATCGTGACCACGCCTTCGGTGACGGCGCCGTCCAGGTCGCAATGCGCGCGCACTTCGGTACCGGCGGCCAGGCGCACGTCCTTCAGGCGGCAGAACGGGCCGATGCGCACGCCGTCGCCCAGGTGCACCTCACCCTCGAACACCACGTCGACATCGACCTCCACGTCGCGGCCCACCGTCACCGTGCCGCGGATGTCGATCCGCGCCGGGTCGGCGAAGCGCGCGCCCTGCACGCACAAGGCACGCGCGGCACGCAGCTGCCAGGCGCGCTCGAGCTGCGCCAGCTGCCACGGATCGTTCGCGCCTTCGGCCTCCAGCGGATCGTCGACCATCACGATCTCGGCGGCGCTGAACTCGTCGGCGGCCATCGCGAAGATGTCGGTCAGGTAGTACTCGCCCTGGACGTTGTCGTTCGACAGCCGCTCCAGCCATCCCTTCAGCGCGGTCGCCTCGACCGCGAGGATGCCGGTGTTGACGATGCGGATGCGGCGCTGCTCGTCGTCGGCGTCCTTCTGCTCGACGATGGCGGCGACGTGGCCTTCGGAGTCGCGCACGATGCGGCCGTAGCCACTGGGGTCGTCGAGTTCGGCCGCCAGCACCGCCAGCCGGCTGTCCACCTCGCGCAGCCGCCGCAGCGACTCGGTGGTGAGCAGCGGTACGTCGCCGTACAGCACCAGCACCTGGGCGCCATCGGGAACGTCCGGCATCGCCTGGCGGACGGCATGGCCGGTGCCGAGACGGCGCGCCTGTTCGGCCCAGTACAGGTCGGGCTGGTCGGCGAACGCATCGCGCACCTGCTCGCCGCCGTGGCCGTGGACGATATGGATGCCGGCGGGCCGCAGCACGCGCGCGGCGTCGATGACGTGCGCCAGCATCGGTCGCCCTGCGACCTTCTGCAGCACCTTGGGCAGGTCGGACTGCATCCGCTTGCCCTCGCCGGCGGCGAGAATGACGACGTGCAGGGGAAGGCTCATGGCGGCTCCGGAACGGAAGATTGCGGAATTCTAACGGGCACCGCTGCTAGCATGCGGCAGCTCACGATCATCGCGCCATGACCGTCCACGCCCGATACTTTCTCCCGCCCGCGGCCCGCGCCGCAATCCACGCGCCGGATCCGCACCGTTGAGCCTGACCAGACAATCCAGCAGCTATCTGGTGATCGGCGGCCTGCAGTGGCTGCTGGACTGGGCGGTGATGGTGGCGCTCAGCCATGCCGGCCTGCCGGTGCGCCAGGCCAACGTGGTCGGCCGCATCTGCGGTGCGCTGTTCGGCTACTGGATGAACGGGCGCTTCACCTTCGCCGGCGAGGACACCGCGCTCGGGCGCACCCAGCTGCAGCGTTTCCTGCTGATGTGGGTGTGCACGACCCTGGTCAGCACCTGGGCGATCGGGCAGGTCGACGACTATCTCGGACTGCAGTGGGCCTGGCTGGCCAAGCCGCTGGTGGAGATCGCGCTGGGCGCGGTGGGGTTCGTGCTGTCGCGGCACTGGATCTACAAGCGCTGAGGCGCGCCGCGCCGCGCCAAGCAGACTTCTGAGTAGCAGTCCTGATGAACGCGCCGCCGCGCGTTGCGAGGGCGAACAGCGACAGGCACTTCCTTCCGCCGCCGGCCTGCGCCGCGCCGGGGCCGAAGCCCCTCCTCTCCTACAAACGGCTTGCGGGAAGCGAACGCCGACTCGTCCTACGGCGACGGCGCGGCCTGCAGCAGCGGCAGCACCCGTTCCAGCGGCAACGCGGGCACTGTGCCGCGATGCCCGCTGACGCCGGTGGCGCGGAACAGCGAGTTGACGATCGCCTCCTCGGTCGCTTCGGCGGCGGCGGCGAACAGCCCGTCCATGGCATCGTTGGACAGCAGCCGCGGCCGGTGCTCGCGGGTTCCGGCATGCATGCGGCTGTCGACGGCGGTGGAGAAGGCGATGACGTAGTCGCCGGACCCGTTCGACATCGAGGCGCCGGTGCGGCCGAGGCCGACGATCGCGCGCGCGGCCAGGCGCCGCAGCAGGCGCGCATCGAGCGGCGCGTCGGTGGCGACCACGATCATGATGCTGCCGTCGCCGGCCGCGGGCGGGCGGTCGGCCGCGGCGGTTGCGGCGGGCGCGCCGAAACCCGCGGGATCCGGCAGCGCGCGGCCGACCGGCACGCCGGCGATGACGAGGTCTCCGCCGTAGTTGCTCTGCACCAGTACGCCGACGGTATGGCCGCCGGCGGCGTCGGGCAGCCGCCGCGAACTGGTGCCGATGCCGCCCTTCCAGCCGAACGCGACGGTGCCGGTGCCGGCGCCAACCGCACCTTCCTCGACGTTGTCGTTGGAAGCCGTCTCGAGCGCCTGTCGCACATGCCCGGGCCGGATCGGCCGCGCGCGGATATCGCTGAGAAAACCGTCGTTGGTTTCGCCGACCACCGGATTGAGCGAGCGCACCTGCGCCATGCCCGGCTTGTCCAGCATCCATTCGACCAGCGCGTCGGCCGCCTTCCACACGCCGAGCGTGCCGGTGAGCAGGATCGGGGTTTCCAGCTCGCCCAATTCCCGCACCTGGGTCACGCCCAGCAGCTTGCCGTAGCCGTTGGCGACGTGGATCGCGGCCGGAACGCGCTCACGGTACAGATCGCCCGGGTGCGGGACCACCGCGGTCACCCCGGTGCGGATGGCGTCGCCCTCGACGATCGTGGCGTGTCCGACGGCGACGCCGGGCACGTCGACGATGGCGTTGCTCGGTCCGGTGGGCAGGGTGCCGATGACGATGCCGGCCTCGCGCGCGCGCGGGCGCGGGGCGTGGGATGCGGCGCCTTCGCCGTCCGCCGCCTGCTGCGGGGCGGCCGTGCGGGCAAGCCCGATGAGGGGACATGTCGCCATTGCCACGGCAAACAGTCCTGCCGCCGCCGTTGCATGCCATTGCTGCATCTGCGATCTCCCCCGCGTCTTGGTGTGATCCCGGCGCCGACCGTATGCCGCCGCCGATGGCTGCGCAAGTGGTGGCAGATGGATCCTGGTCGCAGGTGCCCACCTCGGCCCGAACCGGCACCTGCGTCGCGACTTCCGTCGCTCCCACAAAATCACGCCCTGAGCTGCAGTGGCCCGCGGACGGCTTACAGGAGAAGCATTGCGGCACGCGCTCCACTCACTTGTGAAGCGCGGCACCGTTGTGGAAGCGACGGAAGCCGCGACGCCCGCACCGCTGCGCTCCGGCCGTGTGCGCATGGATCGCGACACGCCGTAAAGCCCCCTGTCTGTCGTTGAAGCCGCTTCCACATGAAAAACGGGCCGATCTCCATTGCGGCGACGGCTTCAAGCACGACGTCCTGGCCCAAAAGCGAAACGCCGGCGCGTGGCCGGCGTTCCTCATGTCACTGGTCCGCGCAGGCGCGCGGCCGCAACTTCTCACTGAACGGAGAGGGCTGGGCTTTTACGAATCACCAATCACGAATCACCAATCCCGACCCCCTAGTGCTTCAGGTTCTTGCGCAGGCGCTCGAGCGCCTGCAGCTGCGCCGTGACCTCGGCCAGTTTCTGCTGCGCCTCGGCGACGTCCATCGCCTCGCCACGGCCGGCGAGCACGCGCTCGGCCTCCTCCTTGGCGGCCTTCACGGCGGCTTCGTCGATGTCGTCGGCGCGGATCGCGGTGTCGGCCAGGATCGTCACCACCTGCGGCTGCACCTCGAGGATGCCGCCGCCGATGGCGAAGTCGAGCTGGCTGCCATCGGGCTGGGTGACCACGACCTTGCCGGCCTTGAGCCGGGTGATCAGCGGCGCGTGGCGCGGCGCGATGCCGAGCTCGCCCAGCTCGCCGGTGGCGACCACGAGCGTGGCCTCGCCGTGGAAGATCTCGGCCTCGGCACTGACGATGTCGCAACGGATGGTGGTCATGTCTCTCTCGCTTCGCTCGTTCGATGGGATTGGGGATTCGGGATTGAGGATTCGTAAAGAAAATGCCCGCGCATCCTCAACGACCCATGAATCCAACCGCCCTTTCGAATCTCCAATCCCGAATCCCTAATCCCGGCCGTCAAGCGGCGATCTTCTTGCCCTTCTCCAGCGCCTCGTCGATGCTGCCGACCATGTAGAAGGCCTGTTCCGGCAGGTGGTCGTACTCGCCGTCGACGATGCCCTTGAAGCCGCGGATGGTCTCCTTCAGCGGCACGTACTTGCCCGGCGAGCCGGTGAAGACCTCGGCGACGTGGAACGGCTGCGAGAAGAAGCGCTCGATCTTGCGCGCGCGCGACACCGCCTGCTTGTCCTCTTCCGACAGCTCGTCCATGCCGAGGATGGCGATGATGTCCTTGAGCTCCTTGTACTTCTGCAGCGTGGCCTGCACGCGGCGCGCGGTGTCGTAGTGCTCGTTGCCGATCACGTTCGGGTCGAGCTGCCGGCTGGTCGAGTCCAGCGGGTCGACCGCGGGATAGATGCCGAGCGAGGCGATCTGGCGCGAAAGTGTGACGGTCGCGTCCAGATGCGCGAAGGTCGTCGCCGGCGACGGGTCGGTCAGGTCGTCCGCGGGCACGTACACGGCCTGGATCGAGGTGATCGAACCGGTCTTGGTCGAGGTGATGCGCTCCTGCAGCACGCCCATCTCCTCGGCGAGCGTGGGTTGGTAGCCCACCGCCGACGGCATGCGGCCCAGCAGCGCCGAGACCTCGGTGCCGGCCAGGGTGTAGCGGTAGATGTTGTCGACGAAGAACAGCACGTCGCGGCCCTTGCCGGTCTCGTCCTTCTCGTCGCGGAAGTACTCGGCCATGGTCAGGCCGGTCAGCGCCACCCTGAGGCGATTCCCCGGCGGCTCGTTCATCTGGCCGTAGACCATCGCCACCTTGGACTCGGGGAAGTTGTCCGGCTTGACCACGCCGGCCTCGATCATCTCGTGGTAGAAGTCGTTGCCTTCGCGGGTGCGCTCGCCGACGCCGGCGAATACCGAGAGGCCGGAATGCTGCGTGGCGATGTTGTTGATCAGCTCCAGCATGTTGACCGTCTTGCCGACGCCGGCGCCGCCGAACAGGCCGACCTTGCCGCCCTTGGCGAACGGGCACATCAGGTCGATGACCTTGATGCCGGTTTCCAGCAGCTCGCCGGTCGCGGCCTGGTCCTCGTAGCTGGGCGCCGCGCGATGGATCTCCCAGTGTTCGGTCGCCTCGACGGGGCCGATCTCGTCGATCGGCTCGCCCAGCACGTTCATGATCCGGCCCAGCGTGCCGGCGCCGACCGGCACCGAAACGGCCTTGCCGGTGTTCTCGGCGATCAGGTTGCGCTTGAGCCCGTCGGTGGAGCCCAGCGCGATCGCTCGCACCACGCCGTCGCCGAGCTGCTGCTGCACCTCCAGCGTGATCGCGGTGTCCTTGACCTTCAGCGCGTCGTACACGCGCGGCACGCTCTCGCGCGGGAACTCGACGTCGACGACGGCGCCGATGATCTGGACGATCTTGCCCTGGTTGCTCATTTTGTGTCGCTCCGATTACTTGTTTCGTTGCCGGTTCTCACCGGCGTACTTGTTGTTTCGAGATTCGTGATTTGGGATTGGGGATTCGTAAAAGCGCGGGGGCGCTGCTCTTCCGAATCCCTAATCCCGATTCCCGAATCACGGCGGCCGTCGTCAGACGGCCGCGGCGCCGCCGACGATCTCCGAGATCTCCTGCGTGATCGCCGCCTGGCGGGCCTTGTTGTAGGACAGGTTGAGCGTGTCGATCAGCTTGGTGGCGTTGTCGCTGGCCGCCTTCATCGCCACCATGCGCGCGGCGTGCTCGGAGGCGACGTTCTCCATCACCGCCTGGTACACCAGCGACTCGATGTAGCGCGTCAGCACGTGCTCCAGCACGCCCTCAGCGTCGGGCTCGTAGATGTAGTCCCAGTCGTGCCGCGCGACCGCCTCGTCCGAGGCCGGCAGCGGCAGCAGCTGGTCGAAGGCCGCGCGCTGGGTCATGGTGTTGACGAAGTCGTTGTAGACCAGGAACACCCGGTCCATGCCGCCCTCGCTGTAGGCGTCGAGCATCACCTTGATCACACCGACCAGCTGCTCGACCTGCGGCGTGTCGCCCAGGTGGGTGACGCTGGCGAGCATGTTCACCTTGATCCGGCGGAAGAAGGCGGTCGCCTTCTGGCCGATGGTGACCACGTCGACCTCGACGCCCTGCTGCTGGTGCCGGCGGATCTCGCCGAGCAGCTTGCGGAACAGGTTGTTGTTGAGGCCGCCGGCCAGGCCGCGGTCGGAGGAGATGATCAGGTAGCCGACGCGCTTGACCTGCTCGCGTTCGACCAGGTACGGATGCCGGAACTCCGAGTTGGCCTGCGCCAGGTGCCCGATCAGCTGCTTCATCGCCCGCGCGTACGGGCGCGAGGCCTTCATCCGCTCCTGCGCCTTGCGGATCTTGGAGGCCGAAACCATCTCCAGCGCACGCGTCACCTTGCGGGTGTTCTGCACGCTCTTGATCTTGGTCTTGATTTCTCTGCCGCCGGCCATTCTGCTCGCTCCGCTCGCCGGGATTCGTGATTCGGGATTCGGGATTGGCGAGGGCAAATGCCCCTTCCACCCGCGAACCGCCGCTTTTACGAATCCCTAATCCCTAATCCCGCCGGCTCAGTATGAGCCGGTAGCCTTGAACTCTTCGATGCCCTTCTTGAACCCGGCCTCGATCTCGTCGTTCCAGTCGCCGCTCGCGCTCACCTTGTCCATCAGCTCGCCGGCGGTGTTGGCGAAGTGCGCGTGCAGCGCCTCCTCGAACGCGCCGATCTTGGGCACCGGCACGTCGTCCATGTAGCCCTTGTCGACCGCGTAGATCGACAGCGCCTGGTTGGCGACCGGCATCGGCGCGTACTGCTTCTGCTTCATCAGTTCGGTCACGCGCTGGCCGCGCTCGAGCTGCTTGCGGGTGGCCTCGTCCAGGTCGGAGGCGAACTGCGCGAAGGCCGCCAGTTCGCGGTACTGCGCCAGCGCGATGCGGATGCCGCCCGAGAGCTTCTTCATGATCTTGGTCTGCGCCGCGCCGCCGACGCGCGAGACCGAGATGCCGGCGTTCACCGCCGGGCGGATGCCGGCGTTGAACAGGTCGGTCTCGAGGAAGATCTGGCCGTCGGTGATCGAGATCACGTTGGTCGGCACGAACGCCGAGACGTCGCCGGCCTGGGTCTCGATGATCGGCAGCGCGGTCAGCGAACCGGTCTTGCCCTTGATCTCGCCATTGGTGAACTTCTCGACGTAATCCTCGTTCACGCGCGCCGCACGCTCGAGCAGGCGGCTGTGCAGGTAGAACACGTCGCCCGGATAGGCTTCGCGGCCCGGCGGGCGCTTGAGCAGCAGCGAGATCTGGCGGTAGGCGACGGCCTGCTTGGACAGGTCGTCGTAGATGATCAGCGCATCCTCGCCGCGGTCGCGGAAGTACTCGCCCATGGTGCAGCCGGCGTAGGCGGCGATGTACTGCATCGCGGCCGATTCGGAGGCCGAGGCGGCGACCACGATGGTATGGCCCATCGCGCCGTTCTCCTCCAGCTTGCGCACCACGTTGGCGATCGAGCTGTTCTTCTGCCCGATGGCGACGTAGATGCACTTCACGCCGGTGCCCTTCTGGTTGATGATCGCGTCGATCGCCACCGCGGTCTTGCCGGTCTGGCGGTCGCCGATGATCAGCTCGCGCTGGCCGCGGCCGATCGGGATCATCGAGTCGATCGCCTTGTAGCCGGTCTGCACCGGCTGCGACACCGACTTGCGCGCGATCACGCCGGGAGCGACCTTCTCCACCGGCGCGGTCACCGCGGCGTTGATCGGACCCTTGCCGTCGATCGCCTCGCCCAGCGCGTTGACCACGCGGCCCAGCAGCTCCGGACCGGTCGGCACCTCGAGGATGCGGCCGGTGGTCTTGGCGACGTCGCCCTCGCGCAGGTGCTCGTAGTCGCCGAGCACCACCGCGCCGACCGAGTCGCGCTCCAGGTTCAGCGCCAGCGCGAAGGTGTCGCTGCCGTCGTCGGACGCGGGCAGCTCGATCATCTCGCCCTGCATCACGTCGGCCAGGCCGTGGATGCGCACGATGCCGTCGGACACCGAGGTGACCGTGCCTTCGTTGCGCGCCTCGGCGGCCAGCTTGACCTTGTCGATGCGGGCCTTGATCAGTTCGCTGATTTCGGAGGGGTTGAGCTGGGTGGTTGCCATGGTGTGGGTCCTAGATCGTGTGTCGCGATTCAGTCTCGCGGCTTCGATGTTTGTTTCGGGATTCAGGAGGGGGGATTCGGGATTCGCGAAAGCGGTTGCGGTTGCTCTTTCGAATCCCCAATCCCGAATCCCGCGTTAGCTTGCTAACGCCGACTGCAGCCGCGCCAGCTTGCCGCGCAGCGAGCCGTCGATGACCACGTCGCCGGCGGCGATCACCGCGCCGCCGATGAGGGCCTCGTCGACCGCCGTCTCCAGCTCGACCTCGCGGCCGAAGCGCTTCTTCAGCGCCGCGCGGATGCCTTCCAGCTCGCCGGCCGGCAGCTCGGACGCCGAGGTCACCCTGGCGCGCACGATGCGCTCGGCGTCGGCGCGCAGCTGCTCGAACTGGCCGGCGATCTCGGGCAGCAACGCCAGCCGCCGGTTCTCGGCCAGCAGCGCCAGGAAATCGGCGAACGCCTGGCCGGCGCCGTCGCCTCCGGGCGACAGCAGCGCCACCGCGTCGGCGTCGTCGAGCCGCGGGTGGCCTAGCAGGCCGGCGACCTGCGGATCCGCGGCCACGCGCGCCGAGAATGCCAACGCATCGGACCACTGCGCGAAAGCGCCGGCCTCGCGCGCGATCGAGAACGCGGCGCGGGCATACGGACGGGCGAGCGTGAGGGCCTGGGTCATCGGATCAGATCTCCGCGGCCAGCTCGTCGAGCAGCGCCTTGTGCGCGGCCGGATCGATCTCGCGGCGCAGCAGCTTCTCGGCGCCGGTCACCGCCAGCAGCGACACCTGGCGACGCAGGTCCTCGCGGGCGCGGTTGGCCGAAGCCTCGATCTCGGCGTCGACCAGCGCCTTCTGGCGCGCGCCCTCGGCGATCGCCTCGGCCTTGGCCGCGTCGACGATCTGGTTGGCGCGCTGGTGGGCCTGCTCGATGATCTCGTTGGCCTTGGCACGCGCCGCCTTGAGCTCTTCGTTGACCTTTTCCTGCGCCTGCGCCAACGCCTTCTGGCTGTTGTCGGCGGCGGCCAAACCCTCGGCGATCTTCTGCTGGCGCTCCTCGATCGCGCGCATCAGCGGCGGCCAGATGAATTTCCAGCTGAACCAGATCAGGATCGCGAACGCGATGCCCTGGCCCAGGAAGGTTGCATTGATTTGCATCGTGTTGCTCCGCTATTGGCGAACGGGCGTCGGCGACGCCCGACCTTCGCCGCGCACGCCGGTTCCGGCGTGCGCGGTTTCCGGAAGCCGGATCAGGCGCCGGCGATGGCGCTGAGCAGCGGGTTGGCGAACGCGAAGAACAGCGCGATGGCCAGGCCGATGATGAACGCCGCGTCGATCAGGCCGGCGAGCAGGAACATGCGGCCCGACAGCATCGGCACCAGTTCCGGCTGGCGCGCGGCGCTCTCGAGAAACTTCGAGCCCATGATGCCGATGCCGATACAGGCGCCCAGGGCGCCCAGGCCGATGATGATGCCGATCGCGAGCGCGGTGTAGCCCTGGACGGCGGCGATGAGAGCGGTGACTTCCATGGTGATTCCTCTGGCAGGTAGCAGGTGATGGGGAGAAGGGTAACGGGAGATCCGGAAGCGTCAGTGCGCCTCGGACGACATCGACAGGTAGACCACGGTCAGGATCATGAAGATGAAGGCCTGCAGCGTGATCACCAGGATATGGAAGATGGACCAGGCCGCACCGGCCGCGACCGCGCCGACGAAGGCCAGCGCGCCGCCGGCCTTGGCGCCCATGCCCGCCTCCAGCAGCATGTTGCCGCCGGCCATGCCGAGCAGCGCGATCAGCAGGAACACCAGCTCGCCGGCGTACATGTTGCCGAACAATCGCATCGCCAGGCTGACCGGCTTGGACAGGTACTCGATCACGTTGAGGCCGAAGTTCGGGAGCGCCAGCACTGCCTTCATCGGCCCGCTGCTGGCATGGAACGGCGCGGTGAACAGCTCCTTGCCGAACCCGAATGCGCCCTTCGACTTCACCGCGAAGCCGAACATCAGCAGCAGCACCATGACCGCCATGGCGGCGGTGATGTTGAGGTCGGTGGTCGGCACGGCGCGGAAGTAGTGCTGTCCGGCGGCGGCGGCCACGCCCGGGAAGAAGTCCACCGGGATCATCTTCAGGGCATTCATCAGGAAGACCCAGACGAAGATGGTCAGCGCCACCGGCGCGACGAAGCGGCGGTTGCCGTGGAACACGTCCTTGACCTGGGTGTCGATGAAGGTGACGACGATCTCGATGAAGGCCTGGAACTTCGAGGGCACCCCGGCGGTCGCACGACGGCCCATCAGCCAGAAGGTGCCCATGGCCAGCACTCCCACCAGCAGCGAGATCAGCAGGCTGTCCACGTTCAGGGTCCAGAACGCGCCCTCGCCGATCGAGACCTGCCAGTGCTGCAGGTGATGGGTGACGTATTCGCTGGGGCTGTCGCCGGCAACGCGGAGGAGATCGGCAGGAGTCATCGAAGCAACCAGGGCAAGCTCAACATGTACGCCAGGAACGCGACCAGGGCGCCCGCCAGCACGAATCCCGCAGGCAGCGCGGCACTTGCCATGGCCAGGGCCAGACCAGCGCCGATCACACCCCACTTCAGCACGACCCCCACCAGCAGCCGGATGAACATGCGTCCGGCCGGAGCCACCGGCGAGCGTCCCGCGGTCCGCCAGCCGAAGGCCGCGAAACCGGTCGCGACCACGGCAGCGCCGGCGAGGAAGGCCGCCGCGGACGAACCGCCGGCGAGCACCGCCAGTAACCCCGCGCCGATCAGCCCGATCGCGATCTGGACCAACGGCAGCAGGAAGGCGGCACGGCGGGTCCGGTCGGGTCGGGATTTATCGTGCTTGGGGGGCTGCAAAGCCGCAAAAGTATAGCAGTCGGGCGTTTTCAGCGGCAAGCGCCGGAAGTCGGCCCCGGCGGCCCGCCATGCGCCCTGACAACAGGCGCCGCCACAGGAAGTCACGCCGGATCGAACGCCGCGAGGCGGCGCCGGGAACGGAACCTTCGGCGCCCGCGCCGGTCAGTCCTCGTGCCCGTCGTCCATCCTCGTCGAATCTCCGCGGCGGGCTTCAAGAGCCCCGGCCTCACGGTCGGGGCTTCTTCTTGTCGGCGAAGCGATGCCCGTCACGTTTTCCGCGGCGCCGGTCGCTGGCCTGGTGCGCACGGGCTTCGCCGCCGCCCCCGGTCGCCCGCCCGCATGCCGCTGCAGCGGGCGCGCGCACGGGTTGCGCATGGCCGCGCCCGCGAAGATTTCCCGCCGCTGGCGCTCCCCTGCCGACGCCGTGCGGCTTCACATCGACTGCATCGTGGTTGCGGCCCAATCGCTCCCGTGGCGCTGCAATGGATGGTGCCGCTCCCACACAATTCGGAGTCCTCTTTGATGATCCGCATCCCACGCCTCGCCTTCGGGCTGTGCGTGGCGGGCGCGGCGTCGACGCTGCCCGCTTACGCCAACGACGACCGTTTCATCCTCCGGCTGAGCGCCTTCAATCCGGAGGCCACGCTCGGCTTCGACGCCGCCGGCACCGTCACCGACGGCACCGATACCGCGACCTTCGACGATGGCGCAGAGTTCGATCTCGGCCGCAAGTGGCGCCCGCGCGGCTCGATCGGCGTGCGCCTCAGCGAACGCCAGCGCCTGATCGGCAACTTCTACGATTACGAGCGCAGTCGCGGGCGCACCTTCGGCGGTGGCGACTTCGACCCCGGCGACCTGCCCGGTGGACCGGGCCTTCCCGGCGATCCGGTGGAGATCCCCGAGGTCGCCGCCGATGCGCGCTTCGAATTCGCCCTGGCCAACCTCAACTACGAGTTCGCTGCGGTGGACACGCCGACCTTCCAGTGGGGCGTCGGCCTCGGCGTGACGCACGCGCGGCTGGAGACGCGGCTGGACGTCGCCTCGACCGCCACCGACGAGTTCGACGCCGAATCGGCCAGCCTGCGCTGGAAGCGCAGCGAATGGTCGCCAGGCCTGCACACGCGGCTGGCCTGGGCGCCGAACGAGCGATGGCACCTCAGCCTCGAGGGCCAGTACCTCGATGCGCGCTGGGGCGATTTCCTCGAGGAGAAGGGCCATTTCGAGCGCGGCGGGCTGCTGGCCGAATACCGGATCACCGAACGCGTCGGCGTGCACGTCGGTTACGACTGGTTCCGGCTCAAGCTCGCCGACGATTTCGACGGCAGCCTCGAAACCGGCGACGTGCCGGACGTGGACCGGCTCGACTACGCCGGCAGGCTCACCGGCCGGCTGAAGGTGCACGGTCCACTGGCGGGCATGACGATCCGGTTCTGACGACCCATCCATTAGGAATGCGCCAGGCCGCGCGGGCACGCATGCGCGATGGCGTCAGTTGCGGATCTGCACGTCGTCGACGTAGACGTTGACGTCGTAGCTGGTCTGCGCGCGGTACAGCCAGATCGCGTCGAGCCTGACGGTGCCCGCGGTGATCGCGCCATTGGCGCCGCCGACCCAGGCGTTCCACTGCGCGGCGTCGGTCAGGCTCCATTCGACGTAGGTCCACTGGTTGGCCGGGAGCGAACGGCTCACCGAGCGCTCGGTACCGTCGCTGTCGTCGATCCCCACACCCACGCTCATGCCGCTGCCGCCCGAGTAGACCCAGAAGCCGACGCGGCCGTTGGCCCGGGCCAGCGCCACGTTGCTGCCGGGATTGCCGGCGCCGGACAGCAGCCGCACCGCCCAGTTCGCCGAACTCGAGGCGTTGTCCTTCAACAGCACCCGCAGCGAGCAGTTGCCGTTGCGGCGGTTGCTGCAGTCGCGGCTCGCGGTCGATGCGGTCGAGATGCCGGTGGTGCTGCCCGAGTAGGCCGGGCTGGTGTTGAAGTGGCCGACGCTGGACTCGAAGCGGTCGAGGTACTGCGTGGTCCCGCCGCTGCCCGGGTTGAGCAGGCCGTAGTAGCGGCTCCAGTTCCAGTTGATGCCGGGATCGGTATGGGTCTGGCCGCTGAAGTGCTGGTGGCCCTTGATCCTGACGCTGGTGGGCAGCACGTTGATGCCGCTGCTGGGCGCGCCGCTGTAGGCCGCGGTGCAGCTGATCGCGCTGTAGCTGGCGCAGAAGTGCCGTACCAGCGCCGCCGAGGCGTTGTACATCGCCGTCGTGTACCACGAACTGTTGTTGACGTAGCCCTCGTGCTCGATGCCGAGGGTGTAGCTGTTGTGGTTGCGCACGTGCCAGGCGGTGTGGCCGTGGCGCACCATCTGCGTGACCTGGCCGTCGGAGCTGCGGATCACGTAATGGGCGCTGACGTTGGCCGAGGAATTCTTGAACCAAGAGATGGTGCCGGCGTAGCTGCCCTGGGCGGTGTGGATGGTGACCGCGCTCACCGACGCGCTGCGCGATGCGGTGTAGTTCGACGAGTGCGCCGGGTTCCAGATCGCCGGGCCGTAGTCGGTGCTCAGCGGCTGCATGTCGGGCGCCTTGGCGGCTTCCGGCCTGCGCACCAGGCGCTCGCTGACCGGATCGATCGCGTAATGTTCGGTTTCGATGCGATCGCCTTCCACGTCCAGGCGCACGAACGGCGCGCCGAGCCGGGCCAGGGTCTCGGCGTCGAACGCCCGCTCCCAGGCGATCGGCCGTTCCGGCACCACCATGCCCTTCTCGTTCACGCCGCGGTCCAGCGCCAGCAGCACGTCGAAGGCGAAGCTGGCGCGGGCGTAGTCGCCGATCGCGCTGTCGCCCGGCGCCTGGCCGAACCCGGCGTAGCGGGCCAGCTCCGGGGCCAGCGATTCGGGGTCGGACACGGATTTGCCGCGCAGATGCCGGTCGAGCAGCGCCGCGGCGGCAAGGATGTTGGTCGCCGGGTCACGCTCGATCCGCTCGGCGGGCACGCCCAGCAGCGCGGCCGCCTCGCCGACCTGGTCGGCGAAGCCGTCGCCGGCGTACAAGCCCATCACCCCGTGCGCATCGGGCATGTGGTGGTGGCCGTGGTTCTCCGCGGTGGGTGCCAGCGACTGCCAGCGGCTCTGCACGTAGGCGATCGCCTCCAGCGCACCGGCGGGGATGCGTGGGTAGGCCGCATAGGCGCGGCGGAAATGGTCCGGGTACGCCGCGCGCTCGGCGCGCAGGCGGGCTTCCTCCTGCCGCAACCGCTCGCTCAGCGCCGCCTCGTCGCTTCCAGGCCGAGCGCGCTCGGCCGGCGATGGGCCCTGCTGCAGCGGTCGCGTCTGTGCGTGCGCGACGGTCGCGGCGGTCATGGCGCACAGCAGTGCCGCCGCCATGCGGTGTCCGAATCGAATCCTCATGTCTGTTCCCTCTGCGCGAATCCGCGCGTTGCCGATCCCCCCGCCCCGAAGCGCGCCGCCGGCAGGCGGCGCGGTGTCGATTCGAGTAGAGCACACGCGGACGGCCTGCCCAGATGGGGTTTGCCCTAGTCGCGCCAAAAGCGCGACCGGAGCCCGCCGGGATGGCGCAATGGGTCACATCCCGGCGACCGACGTTTTCCGTCGCGGATGCATGCGGGTCAAGCCTGTTCGGCTGCGGGAGCGATAGCCATGACGGCCTCGGAGGCCGGTCGCGAGCCGCCGGGCAAGTCGCGACTTCCGTCGCTCCCATAACAAAAAAGATGGACCGCCAGGCGTGGCCGTCGCATTCGCGGCGAAGCCGGACGTGATGGAAATCGGTGAGAACGCCCGCACTTGTGGGAGCGACGGAAGTCGCGACACCCTACCGGAAGGGCCGCGGCTTCCCTCGCCTCCATGCTCCTGCGGCGATCCTGATCGGCCGCCTCGACCGCAAAGCATGCCCGATGCCCGGCCGGGACTTGGCGGCACGCGAATCAGAAAAACGGCGGCCAGCGCTCGCTGCTGTCGCTATCGCGACGCATGCAGATCTCGAGCGGTAGCGGAACCAAATCCAAAACCGCTCGCCGCGCCTCCAGGCCCGCTTCGCTCTCGACAGGTTGCTGAAGAACGATCCGGTTCTGTTCATCGCGCGTAAAGAGCGTCCCGTAACGCTGCGGTTTATCGAGGTCGTCTAGGGCGCGATCCACCATTTCAGCCGTGCGGCGCTTGAATGCATGGCCCACGCCCTGGTCACGTGCGCCCAGTAGCGCCTCGCCCAGGCGCAGCTGGAACTGCGGCTGCGAGTGAAATTCTTCAACAATCGAAATGAGTGCATCCATTCCGTCGCGACCTATCTCGGCGGCCGTCGGCGGCTTTCGCCCATCGATGATGACCTGCAGCCGCGCAAGGCGCGCGGCATCTCGCGGCGAAGCGGGCGGGAGATGCCTTCCCGCATTGGAACCCGCCTCCCCTGCCGACACCGCTGCGTCGGCTGCCGCTGCCGCTGCCGCGTCGGCCGCATCTGCCGCTGCATGCGCTGCCCCTTCCATGTCTCCGGCGGCCAGCGCGACCAGTCGATCGCGCAGCGCGGGGTTCGTCGGCATCGGCCGCATTCGTTCGGCGCGTTGCTCGTCGAGCCGCGACTGCCACCACTCGCGCCCACCGGGACAGCGATCGAAGCTCGAGCTCCGGACGTGGTTCGGCGGCACCGCAATCGCCGACGCCGCACCGGCCTGCAGGCAGGCGATCGCCAGCACGCAAATCGCGGCGGCCCTCATGGCTTCTTCTTCGGCAGGTAGAGATCGGTGATGGTGCCGTCGTAGACCTCGGCCGCCATCGCCACCGATTCGCTGAGCGTGGGGTGCGGATGGATGGTGTGGCCGATGTCGGCCGCCTCGGCGCCCATCTCGATCGCCAGCGCGACCTCGGCGATCAGGTCGCCGGCGTGCGGGCCGACGATGGCGCCGCCGATCACCCGGTGCGTGGCCTCGTCGAACAGCAGCTTGGTGAAGCCCTCGCCGCGGCCGATGCCGACCGCGCGCGCCGACGCCGCCCACGGGAACTTGCCCACGCCGACCTTGATGCCCGTCACCTTCGCCTCGGTCTCGGTCACGCCGACCCAGGCGATCTCGGGGTCGGTGTAGGCCACCGACGGGATCACCCGAGCCACCCACTCCTTCTTTTCGCCGGCAGCCACTTCCGCCGCCAACTTGCCCTCGTGCGTCGCCTTGTGCGCCAGCATCGGCTGGCCGACGACGTCGCCGATGGCGAAGATGTGCGGCACGTTGCTGCGCATCTGCCGGTCGACGTCGATGAAGCCGCGCTCGCCCACGCGCACGCCGGCCTTGTCGGCGTCGATCTTCGCGCCGTTCGGCACCCGGCCCACCGCCACCAGCACCCGGTCGAACAGCTTGCCATCGGGGATGCTCTCGCCCTCGAACGTGCAGGCGATGCCGTTCTTCTGCGCCTTGGCCTCGACTACCTTGGTCTTGAGGTGGATCGCCGCGCCCTGCTTCTTCAGCCGGTCGGCCAGCGGCTTGACCAGGTCCTTGTCGGCGCCCGGCATCAGCTGGTCGGCCAGTTCCACCACGGTGATCTCGCTGCCGAGCGCGCGGTACACCGTGGCCATCTCCAGGCCGATGATGCCGCCGCCGACCACCAGCAGCTTCTTCGGGATGTCGGTCAGCTCGAGCGCATCGGTCGAATCCATGACGCGCGGGTCGTTCCAGGGGAAGCCCGGCAGCTTCAGCGCCTGGCTGCCGGCGGCGATGATGCACTGCTCGAAGCGGACCAGCCGGGTCTTGCCGTCGTCGCCCTGCACTTCGAGCTCGTTGGGCGAAACGAACGCCCCGTTGCCGGTGACCACGCGCACCTTGCGCTGCTTGGCCATGCCGGCCAGGCCCTTGTTGAACTGGCCGACCACCTTGTCCTTGTGCCCGCGCAGGCCGTCGAGCGCGATCTTCGGTTTGCCGAAGTCGATGCCGTAGTCGGCGGCATGCGCAGCCTCGTCGATCACCGCGGCGGCGTGCAGCAACGCCTTGGAGGGGATGCAGCCGACGTTGAGGCAGACGCCGCCGAGCGCCTGGTAGCGCTCGACCAGCACCGTGTCGAGGCCGAGATCGGCGGCGCGGAACGCCGCGGTGTAGCCGCCGGGACCGGAACCGAGGACGACCAGGGCGCATTCGATGTCGGCCTGGCGGCCGCTGTGCGCGGCCGGCCTGACCGCTGGCGGTTCTGCCGGCGCGCCCGGCGACTTCGCGACCGGCGGCTTCGAAGGCCCGCCGTCCGGGGCGTCGGACGCCCCCGCGTCCGACGTCTTCGTCTTGCCGTCGTCGCCGGCGGCGCCTTCTTTCGCGCCTTCGGCCTCGAGCAGCACGACCACCTTGCCCTCGGACACGCGGTCGCCGACGCCGACCTTCACCTCCTTGACCACGCCGGCGGCGGACGAGGGCACCTCCATGGTCGCCTTGTCGGATTCCAGGGTGATCAGGCCCTGGTCCTTGTCCACGCGGTCGCCAGGCGCGACCAGCACCTCGATCACCGGCACGTCGGAAAAGTCGCCGATGTCCGGCACCTTGATCTCAATGGTCTGGGCCATGGAAAGCTCCTTCAGGATTTGGTTGTCGGTGGCGCGGCGGGCGCGTCGGGGGCCGCCTGTTCGGCGATCTCCCGTTCGACGTCCTGCTGCGCGTCATTGCTGGCGAGCACGGCGCGCTCGTGCCGCGGCAGGTCCGCGGCGCCGGCGCCGTCCTGCGCGGCGGCCGTCGCCGGCGCCTCGCCGCGCAGCGCGGCGAGCGCGGCCTCCCCGTGCAGCCCGAGCAGGCTGCGCAGGTGCAGATCGCGCTGCGGGAACGGGATCTCGACACCGTGGCGCTTGAGCGCGGTATCCAGTTCCCACAGGTAGGCCGCCTCGATCGCGGCATTGCGGCGCGCCGCCGCCTCGTTGAGCCAGACCGCCAGGATGAACTCGACCGCGTTGTCGCCGAAATTGACCAGCCACACCTGCGGGCGGCGCTCGCCCTCGGTGGAGAGGGTGAACGGCACCGCGGCCGCGGCCTCGAGTGCCGCCTTCTTCACCAGTTCCTTGTCGGCGCCGTAGGCGACCCCGAAACGCACCCGGATCCGGCGGTGGATCGAGCCGTGGGTCCAGTTGACCACGCGGCCGCTGACGAACTCGGAATTGGGGACGATGACGTCGATGTTGTCGTTGGTGGTGATCAGCGTGGCGCGGATGTTGATCGCGCGCACGGTGCCGCGCAGGTTGTCGTCCAGCTGCACGAAGTCGCCCACCTTCAGCGAACGGTCGAACAGCAGAATCAGGCCCGAGATGAAGTTGCTGAAGATGGCCTGCAGGCCGAATCCCAGGCCGACGCCGATGGCGCCGGCGAAGATGGCGAACTTGGTCACCGGGATCCCGGCCAGGTCCAGCGCCACCAGGAAGCCCACGACCAGCAGCACGTAGTGCACCAGCCGCGAGACGGTATACAGCGCCGCCGCGTTCACGCCTTCGTGGCGCTCGCCCCAACGGCCGATCGCGCGCCGCAGCAGCGCCGAGAGCAGCCAGGCCGCCAGCAGCGCCAGCAGCGCGAACAGCAGCCCGCCCAGGGTCAGGCGCAGCCCGGAGATGGCGACCAGCGGCTGCTCGAGCAGGGGCTGCAGCCCGGCCCAGCCACGCTCGACCATGCCGCCGTTCCCGTCGGCAGGTGCCGCCGCCGGCGCGGGCGGCGCGGCCTTCATTGCGGCGGCGGCGGCGGCACGACGGTGTTCTGGTCGTACACCAGCCGCCATTCGCCCCGCTCGCGCGCGAACACCAGCGACAGCAGCGCCTCGCACCGGGTGGCGTAGCCGCCGTCGTCCTGGCGCTGCTGCGACAGGTAGTGCACCAGGGCGATGCCGGCATCGCCGAGCTCGCGCACCTGCCGCACCTCGAAACGCATGCGCCAGTCGTCCTCGGCGAACCAGTCCTGGTGCAGCCGGCGGAACTGCTCGCGGGTGGAGAGCACCTTGCCGCCGGGCAGGATCAGGGTCAGCGTTTCGCCGCGGGTGACGGTGGCCATCAGCGCGTCCAGGTCGCGCGCCTGGATCGCCTGCAGATGGCGATCGAGGGTTTCGCGCAGCGGCGCGGCGGCGGCGTCCGGCTGCGCCACGGCCGCGGCCGCGGCCAGCAGCAGGCACCCGCCCAGGAGCGGGACGCGCCAGCGCCGCGCCCGGCTCACAGCAAGACCCGGCGCATGTCGCCGAGCAGCTGTGCCAGGTACGCGGTGAAGCGCGCCGCCGCGGCGCCGTCGATCACGCGATGGTCGTAGGACAGCGACAGCGGCAGGGTCAGGCGCGGCCGGAATTCCGTGCCGTTCCAGACCGGCTTCATCGCCGACTTCGACACGCCGAGGATCGCGACCTCCGGTGCGTTGACGATCGGCGTGAAGCTGGTGCCGCCGATGCCGCCGAGCGAACTGATGGAGAAGCAGCCGCCCTGCATCTCCGACGGGCCGAGCTTGCCGTCGCGCGCCTTCTTCGCCAGCGCCGAGGTCTCCTGCGCGATCTCGATCACGCCCTTGCGGTCGCAGTCGCGCACCACCGGCACCACCAGGCCGTTGGGCGTGTCGGCGGCGAAGCCGATATGGAAGTACTTCTTCAGCGTGAGCGTCTCGCCGGCGGCGTCGAGCGAGGCGTTGAACCGGGGGTACTTCTGCAATGCGGCGACGCTGGCCTTCATCAGGAAGGCGAGCATGGTCAGCTTGATGCCCGCCTTCTCGTTCTCCTTGTTGAGCGCGAGCCGCAGCGCCTCGAGATCGGTGACGTCGGCGTCGTCGTGCTGGGTGACGTGCGGGATCATCGCCCAGTTGCGGGCGAGGTTGGCGCCGGAGATCTTCTGGATCCGCGACAGCGGCTGCTCCTCGATCTCGCCGAACTTGGCGAAGTCGACCTTCGGCCAGGGCAGCAGCGCCAGGCCGCCATCCGTCGCCGGCGCGCCGGCCGTGGCGGCGCCGCCCTGCAGCGCCGTCTGGACGAACTGCTGCACGTCCTCGCGGGTGATGCGGCCGCCCCGGGCACTGCCCTTGACCCGCAGCAGGTCGACGCCGAGCTCGCGCGCGAACAGGCGCACCGCCGGACTGGCATAGGGCACCTTCTCGGGCATGACCGCATCGGCATCGAAGCGCACCGGCGGCTCGCCGCCGCCGGGCGTGCGGTGCTCCATCGAGGCCTGCGCGATGTTGTCGGGCCTGCGCCCGGGCGAGGCCGGCTCGGCGGCGGTGTCGTCGGTGGTGTCGGCCGGCTGCGGCGCGGCCGCCTCGGCCGGGGGCGCCTTCGCAGGCGCATCGGCACCGTCGCCGGCGATGCGCGCGACCACGCTGCCCTCGGACACCTTGTCGCCGACCTTGACCTCGAGCGCCTCGACCACCCCGGCGAACGGTGCCGGGACCTCCATCGTCGCCTTGTCCGATTCCAGCGTGACCAGGCCCTGGTCGCGCTCGACGCGGTCGCCGACCGCCACCAGCACCTCGATCACCGGCACGTCGTCGTAACCGCCGATGTCGGGGACCACGGCGTCCTGTGCGCCGCCGCCGCCGGAAGCCGGGGCGGGCGCCTGCTTCGCCGCGGGCGCCGGTTCCTGCCGCGGCGGCGCCGGCGGCCGTTCCCCGCCGGCGGCCTTCGCCTCGACCGGCGCCTCGGTGGGCGCCTCGGCCGCATCGTCGCCGGACTCGACCATCGCCACCACGGTACCTTCGGAGACCTTGTCGCCGACCTTGACCTTCACTTCCTTGACCACGCCGGCGAACGGCGCCGGGACCTCCATCGTCGCCTTGTCCGATTCCAGCGTGACCAGGCCCTGGTCGGCCTCGACACGGTCGCCGACCGCGACCAGGACTTCGATCACCGGCACGTCGTCGTAGTCGCCGATATCCGGGACGCGTGCTTCTTTCAGGTCGGCCATGCGGCGCTCCGCGATGCAAGGGGGGGGGGAGATCCGTATTGTGGCCGGATGGGCGCCGGGCGCCAACCGCGACGAAAAAAGGGTCTTCTCCCAGGCGCGGGCGGTAGCTGCCGGATGAGCATGTGTGCACGACGCCGGGTCTTCCCCAGAATAGGGAACGGCGCCTCATGGAAAGCCCCGCGCAGTGTCCAGGGCCGGCGCGGCGTCCCGGTGCGGGACCGCCGACGCCATGGATGGCGGCGACGAGCCTCCATGGAGGGATTCACGGCGCGTCCCGCACCGGGCGCCGTGCCGGCCCACCCGCGCGCGCCTGCACCCGCACGGAGCCGACATGCGAATGGCGGCATCGCGCGCCGCGTCGCGACTTCCGTCGCTCCCACAAGGGGGCGGCTGCCGGCTCGAGTGTGCGTTTTCCGGAGTTGGGCGAAGACCCAAAAAAAGCCCCCGGGGGTGCGGGGGCGGGGAAATGCGACGACTGGAACGCCGCAGGGATGGGTCAGGTCCCGTCGTGGTCCCGACCGCCTTTGACTTCGACCCGCAGCAAGTCGAGCGGACGGCCGTCCGGCAGCCGGTATTCGAGTGCGTCGTCGATGCGGTCGAGCCGGCGCATGCGGGTGCACAGCGCCTCGGCATTGCGCTCGAGCGCCTTGGCGCGCGGCTCGATCAGCGCCTCGAGTTCGGCATCCAGGTTCTCGAGCCGCTGCAGGCCGGCGGTGTCGCCGCCGAACGCCGCACGCACCGCGCCGCCGACGATGTCGCCGATCACCGTGGGCAGAACGTCGCGCACCGCGCCGCCGATGGCATCGCCGAGCGCGTCGCTGCTGTAGCGGCTGGCGGAGAAGGACTCCGCCAGCCGGGCGTCCAGTTGCGTACGCGCCTTCTCCAGCCTGCGCCGGCTGGCCTCGGGGTCGCTGCTGAAGCCGGCCGCCACCTCGCCCAGGGCGACGAAGGCGATCTCGGTGGCGTCGCGGCCGATCTCGCGCGCCAACGGCATCACGGCGCGCGCCTCCCGCTCGTACTCGGCCACCCGGCGGCGGTCGGCCGCGCCGAGCGTGACCCAGCGGTCGTCCACGAACAGCCGGCCCTGCCGCATCACCAGCTGCCGCGGCGTCCCCGCATCCCGGGTGAAGATCGCGCTGCGCTCGGACAGCGAGAAGTCGTAGTCGCTCTCCACCTCGCAGGACGTCTCGATGCTGGTGCCGGCCGCGGCCATGCCGCCGCACGCGAGCAGCGCCGCGGCCGCCGTCGATCGCCATCCGCAATGGATCATCGCCGTCCCCTCGTTGGTCGTCGACGGCGATTGTCGCGCCCGGTCGCGCACCCGTCCCATGCCGGTGGACGGCATGACTTTCGTCAGGCGCGGTTGGCCTATCTGAACCGACTGAAGCGGACGTGAAACGCCGGCCGCGGTTTAACGGCCGGGCCAAGCGCGGTTCACCCGCGGCTGGCTAGTGTGGCCGCGCCTGCTCCCGGGGCACACACAACATCGATAACGAGGAGATCCCCCATGTCTACATTTCGCAAACTGAGTCTTGCCACCGCCATCGCCCTGGTCGCCAGCCCGGCCGCCTTCGCCCAGGACACCGGCCCGCTCTCCACCGACACCGCCTCCGGCAAGCGCATCTCCGTGGTCGGCGGCGTGACCCTGCTGCAGCCGGACTCCGATCCCCTGCCCGGCGCGCGCATCGACGTCGACGGCGATCCCGCGCCGACCGTGAGCGCGACCTACCACGTCAACGACAACATCGGCGTCGAGCTGTGGGGCGCGGCGGACAAGTTCAATCACCGCGTGCGCGGCGACGGCGGCAAGATCGGCACCATCGACCAGCAGCCGATCGCGCTGAGCGGCCAGTACCACTTCGGCCGGGCCGACAACACGTTCCGGCCGTTCGTGGGCCTGGGCTACTACCAGTCGAACATCAGCAACGAGGACCTCAATCCCGGCGACGACCACGTCGGTCTGACCACGCCCAAGGGCGCGATCGGCACCGTCGGCCTGGACCTCAACATCACCCCGACCTGGTTCGCCCGCGCCGACGCGCGCTACATGCGCGCCCGTGCCGACGCCCGCGTGGCCGGCGAGACCGTTGCGCGCGACATCGAGCTCGATCCGTGGACCGTGGGGGTGGGCGTCGGCGCCCGCTTCTGACGGGACGGGTGCCAGCGCCAGGCACCGAAGGCGGGCCCTGAGGGGCCCGCCTTTTCTCTGACTCTTCTCCCGCCCGGGACGATTCCTGCCGCCGGCGCCGTCGCGGTGCACCTGCCGTTCTCGCGAGCCGTCGAACTTGTCGCAGAAACGCGTGAACGCCGGTGTGGAGGCGACGAAACGAGGTCCGGCAAGCGCCAGGTTCACCTCTGCGCTCGATCTGCATCCATCCGCGTTGATCCATGGGCAGAATGCTTGCTTTCTTTCCACGGTGGCGAGTGAGGTCGGCTACGGCGGCGCGGTGACCACGTGCACGCGTTCGCGGCGCAGGAGGTAAAGGCCGCTGGCG
Source organism: Luteimonas sp. R10 (assembly GCF_045689605.1). Lineage (GTDB taxonomy): Bacteria > Pseudomonadota > Gammaproteobacteria > Xanthomonadales > Xanthomonadaceae > Luteimonas. The sequence continues at coordinate 1,290,267 of NZ_CP141262.1, read as the reverse complement.
ATGATGATCGCGGCCCCGACCCAGGTGATGGTGTCGGGCAACACCTGCCACACCGTCAGGTCCAACAGCACCACCCAGACAAGCCCGGTGTATTCCAGCGGCGCGATCTGCGAGGCCTCGCCGAGGCGGAAGGCATGGGTCAGCGCCACCTGGCCGAGCGCGCCGCTCAGGCCGACGCCGGCGATCGCCCAGGCGTCGTGCGCCTGCACCGGCACCCAGTCGCGCCAGGCCAGCGCGCCGGCGCCGAGCGCCAGCAGCACCAGGAACCAGAACACCATCGCCTCGGTGCTGTCGCGCTGGGCGAGCACCCGCACGGTGATCGCCGCCGCCGAATAGCAGGCGGCCGCGAGCAGCAGCGCCAAGCCGGCCAGGGTCGCCATGCCCTCGCCCGTCGGACGCAGCACCACCAACACGCCGACCAGGCCGAGCGCGATCGCGGTCCAGCGCCGCGGCCCGACCTTTTCCTTCAGGATCGGCACCGCCATCGCCGTGACCAGCAGCGGCGCGACGAACACGATCGCGTAGGCGGTCGACATCGGCATCCGCGCCAGGCCGTAGACGAAGCCGAACATCATCGCGATGCCGAGCACGCCGCGCAGCAGGTGCAGGCGCCAGTGCACCCGCAGCAGCGACGACGCGCGCCCGCTCAGCGCCACCCACAGGCACACCAACGGCAGCGCCGCAGCGCCGCGCAGGGTGGCCACCTGCAGCGGCGGGTAGTCGGCCGCGAGCCATTTCATGCCGGCGTCCATCAGCGCGAACAACAGCACCGCAAACAGCATCCATAGTGCGGCGCGGCGAGCGGGATCGGGCGGCGGCATGCGGGCATGAGGGGAGACGACCGGGCGCACAGCTTAGGGCTTCGCGTGCAGGCGGGCCATCGGCGCACCCTCGTTACGGGGCCGGGACCCGACCACCAGCCCGCATGACCGGCGGCCGCCGGCATACACTGCAGACGCCGCGAGGACTCCGAATGACCGCCGATGCCACCACCGATCCGATCGCCGAAACCCGCCGCTGGCTGCAGCGCGCGGTGATCGGCCTCAACCTGTGCCCGTTCGCCAAGGCGGTGGCGGTGAAGAGCCAGGTGCGCTGGGTACTGAGCGACGCCGCTTCGGAGCCGGACCTGCTGGCCGCGCTTGGCGTCGAACTGGCGCTGTTGCGCGATACGCCGCCCGCGATCGTCGACACCACCCTGCTCATCCATCCGCAGGTGTTCGCCGACTTCTACGACTACAACGATTTCCTGGGCACCGCCGACGCGCTGGTCGCGGAGATGGACCTGGAGGGCGTGCTGCAGATCGCCAGCTTTCATCCGCAGTATCGTTTCGCCGGCAGCGGCGAGGACGACATCGAGAACTTCAGCAACCGCTCGCCCCATCCGATGCTGCACCTGCTGCGCGAGGACAGCGTGACGCGCGCGGTGGCCGCCTATCCGGATGCGGACGCCATCATCGGGCGCAACATGCGGACGCTGCGGCGGCTGGGACACGACGGCTGGCGCAAGCTGTTCGCCGACTGAGCGGCGACACCCGCCCGGCGGGCGTCAATCGGCGCGGGACAGCGCAGCCTCGAGGAGACGCCGCGCCTGCTCCAGGCCGTCGACGATGCGATGGCCCAGCGCGCGCGCCGCATCGTCCGGCGCCACCAGGTCCGGAACCTGGATCGGCGTCATGCCCGCTGCCAACGCCGCGCGCACGCCCGGCAACGAATCCTCCAGCGCCACGCAGCGCGCGGGATCCACGCCGAGACGGGTGGCCGCGAGCAGATAGATGTCCGGCGCGGGCTTGGACGCATGCACTTCGTCCCCGGTGGCCAGGATCCGGAAGTAGCGGCGCAACCCGCACCGCTCGAGCTTCTGTTCGGTACGCCAGCGATGCGTGGAGGTGACCACGGCGCGCGGCACCCCCAGGCGCTCGATCCAGTCCAGCATCCGCCGCACGCCGGGACGCAACGGCAGGCCCGACTCCACACGCAGATCGTAGAGCGCCTGGGTACACGCGGTCAGCGCCTCGGCCTCGGCCTCCGGCAGGCGTTCACGCAGCATTCGCGCACAGGCCGCGTCGGACAGGCCGATCATCGACAACCACAGGGTGTCTTCCAGCGCCAAGTTCAGGTCGCGCGTCGCCTGCCGCCAGCACTCGAGCAGGCTGCGTTCGCTCTCGATCATCAGCCCGTCCATATCGAACAGCACCGCAGCCGGGCGAAAGCCGATCGGGGAAGGAGATGGGGTCGCCTTGAAACCATCCATCAACCGCTCTCCTCGAACAGACGACGCCGGTCGATCGCGTTCAGCACGCGCCAACGCCCGGCCTCCAGGCCGTCCAGCGCCAGCCCGCCGACGCGGCTGCGGTGCAGGCTTTCGACGTAGTTGCCGACGGCGGCGAACATGCGCCGCACCTGGTGGTAGCGGCCCTCGGTCAGGGTCAGCCGGACGTACTGCGGTTCTAGGACATCCAGCCGCGCCGGCTTGAGCGGCGTCGTCTCCGATTCCAGCAGCAGCGTGCCGCCGGCGAACGATGCCGCCTCGTCGCCGCGCAGCGGTTGCGCCAGCCGCGCTTCGTAGACTTTCGGCAGGTTGGATCTCGGCGCGATGATCCGGTGCAGCAACGCGCCGTCGTCGGTCAGCAGCAGCAGGCCGCTGGTGTCGCGGTCGAGCCGGCCGACGGTGGACAGCGCCGGCGTGCGCAGGCGGAAGCGCGGCGGCAGCAGGTCGTACACCACCCGTCCGGGATCGCGCGTCGAACAGGTATAGCCGACCGGCTTGTGCAGCATCAGCAACATGCCCTGGGGCGGATCCAGCGGCTCGCCGTCGACACGCACCTGGGCATGCGCGACCACGTCGTCGGCGTACAGCACCTCGCCGCGCGCGTCGGTCACCCGACCCTCGCGGCACAGCAGGGTCGCCTGCCTGCGGCTGCCGTAGCCGAGATTGGCCAGGAGGCGCACCAGCTTCATCTAGGGCCCGCGACCGCGAATGGCGCATGCCCTGCGCGCCTCGACGACCTTGAAGCCTTGGCGCTGCGCCACGATGCGCACCTCGCCGAAGCCCGCGCCCAGCGCCTGCTCGTACGGCAGCTGGCGGTTGGCCACCAGCCACAACGCCCCACCGGGCCGCAGCGACTGCGCGGCGGCGGCGATGAAGCGACGGCCGATGTCCGGCCGCGGCGCGCGGCCGCCGGCATGGAACGGCGGATTGCTGACGATGAAATCGTACTGCCGCGGCAGTCCGGCGGCGACGTCGTGCCAATGGAAGCCGAGCGCCACGCGATCGGCCTGCACGGCGAGATTGTCGACGGCAAGGTCGAGCGCGCGCTTTTCCGCCTCGTACAGGTCCAGCGCGGTGACGCCCGGGCAGCGTTGCAGCACCTCGGCGGCGAGAAAACCGTAGCCGGCGCCGAGATCGGCGCCGTGTCCGGCCAGCGTCGGCGGCAGATGTGCGGCGAGCAAGGCCGACGCGGCGTCGATCCGGTCCCAGGCGAAGACGCCGGGACGGCTGAGGAAACGCCCGCCGACCACCGGCCGCGGCGCATCCAGCGCGCGCCACTGCGCCGCGAGCGCGGCATCGCCGCCCCCGGGCCGGGCCCAGAACACCCGGCACTTGTGCTTGGACAGCGATGTCACCTGGCCGGCGATGCGCGCCAGGTCGGCTTCGCCGGATTTCGCGCCTTCGTCGTTGGCCTGGCTGGCGACGACCGTGCCGCCGTCGGACACCCGCGCCAAGGCCTGCGCGTACAGCGCGCGCGCCTCCTCGCGCTGGCGCGGCGGCAACAGCAACACCAGCGGATACCGGTCCTCGCCCGGCGCCCGGACCTCGAAGCCGGCGCGCCGCAGCGCATCGAGCTCGGGCCGGAAGCTCTGCTCGCACACCAGGCCGGGGCGCGGCTGCGCCGCCAGCGCGGGACCCGTGCGTGCGCGCAGGAACAACGCGCCGGCGCGCGGCCACTCGAGCCGGCCGCTCGCGAACGGCAGCAGCAGGGTTTCGAGCGCGGGATCGTCTTGGCCGGTCGGCACCGGGGCGCCTCCGTTGCTTGCGGGAAGCGCGGATTCTACGCGCCACCGCCGGCAAGCCCGCTCCGCGGGGCCGCGCCGGCCCTCAGGCCAATGCGCGCCCGCGTTCCGGGAACCGCGATGCCGGCGGCGATCGCGGCACGCCGCTTCCGCAGACGCCCGCCGACTCGCCGCCGGCCGGCGACGACAGCGCTTCCGGCGCGAGCCGCGCCTTCAGGCGCAGCGCCTCGAGATCGTTGATCCGCAGCACGTGGCGTCCACAGCTGATGATGCCGCTGCGGTGCCAGCACTGGAGCTGCGCGTTCAACTTCGAGCGGCTCGCGTTCACCATCGCGGCGAGGATGCCCTGTGTCGGCGGCAGCACCACCTCGGCGACGGTTCCCCGCGCACCGCCCTGCTCGCGCAGCCGCAGCAGCAGGCAGCGTGCGAGCCGCGACTCCAGGCGGTGCAGGCACATGTTCTCGAGATCGTCGATCGCACGGCGCAGCTCCAGGCACAGCGCGGCATGGGCGCGGCGCACCACCAGCGGCTCCGAGAGCAGGACGGGGAAATGCCGGCGCAACAGCTTCAGTATCCGCGTCGGTCCGCGCGCGACCGCGGTGAAGCTGCGCACCTGGCGGTCGACGAGCACCGTCGCGTCGACCGTGCCGCCCTGCTCCACGCTGCCCATGATCAGTTCCTGCCCGTCCGGCCCGTACAGCAGCTTGTAGACCTGGCCGCTGAGGACGAGCGCCAGAAAATCGCCGGCGTCGTTCTTGGAGAACAGGACGTTGCCGTCGTCCAGCGTGCATTCGACGGCGTTGGCCAGCACGTAGTCCCGCACCGGTGCGGGCAGTCCCTGGAACAGGGAGGATGCCTCCAGCGCGAGCGCGTTGCCGCGCACGCCCGCGCGGCCGGGTAGGTGGCGCGCGTCGGCCGGCGCGTGGGCGGGAGACGCGCCGGTCCCCGCTTGCGCCACGCACGCCTCCGTGTGCGGCCAAAGCGCCGCGTTTTCCATGCTTCCCCCCTGCGGCCGAAAGCGCCGGCGCGGCTGCCGCGCCGATGCTCCGATCCGGCCGGAAACCGGTCTTCCCTGTGCCGAACTGCCGCTCCCTTGCGGCAGCCGGTACAGCCCAGCGACTACGCACCGCGCCGCGCGACCTGACATGGGCGGCCCATGGCGGAGCCGGAACGTCGCGACGGCCGACGCCCGGCTCCGGCGGTACGGCATCTGCCGCGGTTACGGCCCCAGGCCCGCGGGCGTGGAGGGCTTGAACGCATTCAGCACGGTCAGCAGGCTGGTGAGGTTGTCCGACACGCCGGTCTGCGCGACCTTCTCGCTCGCACCGGCCGCCGCGGTGGTGTCGAGGGCGTAGACCTGCATCACGCCCTGGTTGCTGCCCGCCTGCGCCAGCGTGTTCTGCTGCTGCTGCGCCGCGACGGCGTTCTCGTAGAGAATGCCGGTCGAGTGCGCCAGGCTCTGGTAGACCGAGGCCATGCCGAAGGCCGGGGCCTCGCCGATGACCTTGACGTTGGACTGGGTCACCGCATCGGTGATCTGGTTGTTGACGGCTGTTGGATATGCCATGGAAACGTCCTCTGGAAGTGTGGATCAGTGTGCGCCGGCGCGACCGGGCGGCGCCATGTCGGCACGCGCCGCGGCGGCGCCGGCGGAGCACCGCTTACTTGAACGCGTTCAGCACGGTCAGCAGGCTGGTGAGGTTGTCGGACACGCCGGTCTGCGCGACCTTTTCGGTGGCCCCGGCGGCGGCGGTGGTGTCCATGCTGTAGATCTGCATCACGCCCTGGTTGGCGGCCGCCTGCGCCAGCGTGTTCTGCTGCTGCTGCGAGGCGACGGCGTTCTCGAACAGGATGCCGGTCGAGTGCGCCATGCTCTGGTAGATGGAACCCATCGCGAAGGCCGGGGCCTCGCCGATGACCTTGACGTTGGACTGGGTGACCGCATCGGTCACCTGGTCGTTGACTGCGGTTGGGAATGCCATGATTGAACTCCTCGGTGTCGACACGGCACGCGCCGTGCGATTCGAATAACGATGCGGGTGCCCGTTCGTGAACTAGGCGCCCGCCGCGCCGCTCGAATTCTGTGATGCGCCCTGCGCATCGGGTGCCGGCGGTGACGGTGCCGGTGTGCGCATCTCGTCCAGCAGCGTCTCGACGCGGTTCGCCAGCGGCGCCAGCTGCCGCTCGAAGCACGTCTGCACCTCGGCCCTGACCAGGTTGGCCAGGCGGTCGGCGATCTGCGCGATCGCGATCCGGCCGGCCGCCGGGCCCTGGGCATCGTCGGCCGGCAGCGCGGACGGGCGCAGTTCGGCGAGCGAGCCGGCGCTTTCGACCACCTTCAGGATGGCGCGATCCTCCTGTTCGCGCTCACCGGCCACGCGCTGCGCCAGCTGGCGCGCGCCCTCGACGATGTCGCGGATCGCCGCCTGCGCCTGCTGCCGTGCGTCCCGGATCGTCTGCGCAGCTTGCGTCGCGGGCACGTCGGACGCGTCCTGCCCGGTCTCGAGCGATTGCCTGAAACGCGCCAGCTCCTGCATCTCGGCGGCGGTCGGCGGCCGCTTCAGCCAATGCTCGGCCAACGCCAGCAGCTGGGCGAAAATGGGATCGTCGGATGCGTTCATGTCTTCTCCACAGGTGATCGGATTTCCGGCTACGGCTCCGCGTTCAGCGCGGCACGATCAAGCGGGCGATCGCGCGCCGCACCGCCTCGTCGCCCAGCCGTTCGAGCAGCAGGCCGAGCAGGTCCGGCGTGCCGGGGCCGGTCCGCTTCGCCGGGGCCGGCGCCGCGGGCGCCCGGTCGCACCGGTTCGCATCGCGCTCGCGAGCCGGCGCGGTCAGCAGGTAGTCGACGATCTCGTCCATACGGAAGGCTCCCGGATCCGGAACAGGCTGTCGGCCTGCGCCCATGCGCTCAGCCGTGCACCGTGGCCCTGCGCACCGTCGCCACCGAGCCCGGCGCCTTGAAGCCGTCGAACGCCTCCAGCAGCACCTCGGACGGCAGCGCAGCGGCGTCCGGCGGCGGGCCGACCGTGATCGCCCAGTACGCGCCGCCGATCTCCAGCAGCAGGCCCTGCAGTGCATCGAGCAGATCGACGCCGACCCGCCTGTGTCCGGTCGGCAGCAGGCCATAGGCCAGCAGCAGGCACATGCGCAGGAACTCGAGCCGGATGTCGGTGTGCTCGGTGCCCTGGCCGTCGGCGCCCAGCAGGTACGAGCGCCAGTTGGCGAACACCGTCAGCACGCGGGCCAGGACCTGGTAGCGCAGCGCGGCACTGCCGTCGGCGTCGCGCGACAGCTCCAGCACCAGGGCGCAATACCTCTCGTAGTAGGCCCGTTGGCGGTAGACCGGCCCCAGTGCCGCCTCCAGCTGCGCTTCGATCTCGGCCCGCGCGTCCTCGAGCACCTCCGCCATCGGCTGCTCCAGCGCACTCAGGCGGACGAACAACGCCACCTGCGCCGGGGTCAGCGCCTCCGAGGCCATGTAGGCCACCGCATTCCCCGCCGCCTCGAGCACGTCGGTGTCGATGTAGCCGTCCAGGTGGCGGAAGCCGCGATTGATGCGATAGCTCTCGATGGAGCCGAACAGGCCGGAGGCGCCGGTGATCGCATTGCTGCCCAGGTTGGTGTCGAAGGCGAGCTGCGGATACCGGGCCGCGACGTAGTTGCGATAGTGGTATGCATGCCCCAGGCGGAAGGCGTACGGCGTGCCGTCGCCGGCGGCCAGCAACCGGTACCAGTCGCCGTCCGCGCCCTCCGGGCGATCGTCGAAGGTCTCGCTCAGGGCCATGACGTTGCGCTTGGCGTTGAACGCCGCCGCCTCGCGCGAACGCGCGCTGCTGATGTCGTAGCGCCGCAGCAGGCGGCCGCGCCAGGTCAGGCTGTTGTTGCGGAACAGCTCGTCGAACAGCCCGTAAGGCACCTTCGTTCCGCGCGTGCCGCGCGGCGTGTCGCCGCGCCTGGCCTCCGCGGCCTTGGCGCCGGACAGCACGTAGTTGGCCAGGTCGACGAAGAACGCCTCGCCCGGGTAGCCGGCCTCGTGCAGCAGATAGCCGATCATCGAACGGTTGTCGGCGCCGAAGCCGCTGCCCTCGCCGCAATGGACATGCACGGCCATCCTTGCCGAGCGCCGTCCCTCGCCGGGGCCGAAGCGCCGCTGCAGCTCGCCGCGGCGATCGTGCAGGAACGCCATCAGCTCGCGATAGTTGCCGACCTTGTTCTCCGCGCCCAGCAGGTCGAGGCCGACGACGTCGGCGTACCCTTCGCCCGTCAGCAACGGCAGCACCTTGGCGTCGAGATACTTCCGCAGCGCCTCGTCCGGCATGTACTGGTGCGGGGTGTGCACCAGCAGTTTGTACGCGGTGCCGTTCTCGCGGTTGAAGGCGGCGGCGCGCTGGGCGAGGACATCCATTTCATCCTCGGTGGCCGCGGCCTGGATCCGGGTGATGCCTTCCTCCGCCAGCGACCGGAAGGTCGCGTCGATCCAGGCGTGGTAGCGGTCCCGTTGCGCGTCTTCCCAGTCCCGGTAGCGGGCCGGGTCCCCACCGCAGAACAGCTTCACGAAGCTGCCGCGCAGCTTGTAGGCGTCGTCGAACGGCGTGTACTTGTTGGCGCTGTAGATCTTGCCGTTGAAGTAGCGCACGGTCGCGAGCAGGTCGGGATCTGCCGCGTCCGGCGCGCGCAACGCCTTGCCGACCACCTCCGCCCGCACCGCGGCGAACAGCTCCGGCGCGTACGCCGGAGCGGCCAACACATCCATCGGCAGGTAGCCGCGGGCGCCCAGCAGCACGGCGGCCACGTAGACGTTCTCGGCCGCGCACTCGGCGCGCTCGTATTGCACCCGGTCGGCGACGGACCTGCCGAGCAGCCGGGCGAACGGGTTGCTCGCCGGATCGCTCATGAAGTCGAGCGCGAGGCCGAACAGCGCCAGCTCGCCCTTCGCCGCGTCGCCGGCGTGGTCGGCGTCGGCGAGCAGTCCGGCCAGGGATGGCCGCCCGTCGCCGCCATGCACGGCGAGGATGCCGCTGAAATGGCTGTGGTAATCGAACGGATACCGTTTGATCCGGACCGGCGCCGTCAGCTCGAAGTAACCCATGGTGGTCTCCTGCACGCGGAGGAAAGGAGTCGGGCGCGCGACGGGCGGCGCCCGGCGGCGCCGTCAGGACCCGCCCTTGCGGGCCGCCAGCAGGCTGCTGTACTTGGAGATGCTCTGGTCGATCTTGTCGATCGCGAAACTGGCCGACTCCGCCTCCATCGCCCCGGCGGCCGCGGCCACGGCGGCCGCGGCCGCCATCATCACGTCGGTCGCCAGCACCCCCAGCGCATCCTCGGCGGCCTGCGCCAGGTTCTGCTCGACCAGGTTCTGCGTCATCTGCTTGAGCAGGACACCCTGGCTGGCGAGCGCCAGCTTGCTGGCACCGTCGAAGTAGGCGGCCGCGGACTGCGCCACCAGGCCGGACGCCTGGCTGATCATCATGTCGGGCCCGATCGCGATCTGCGACGGTGCGTACGCCGTGTCCTCGGCGTTGCTCATCCGCACCGCCTGGACGATTTTCTGGTTGAGCGCGTCGGTGGCCGGCGCCGCCACACCCGCTTGCGCCAGCAAGTGCGCATTCATCGCGCTCAACGTCGTCGGGCGCACGGGCGCCGCGGCAGGCGGACTCGGAGGCGGCGGCGGCGGCGGGGGCGGGGGCGGGGGCGGGGAATCCTGCGCATTCGCCGCGTCATCGGCCTGCTGCGGAGCCTGCCTGGATTTTCTCCTGAACCAGAGGGCCATGGCTCAGCTCCTCCCGTCCGGGGCAACGGCACCAGGCGGTGCGTCCCGCCCGTTCACGACTTCTCTCCGATCGCCATGATCAGCCCCACGGCCTTGGAAATGACCGCGCTGGAGATCTGGTTCAGTGCCTGCTGGCTGTGCACCGCGTTCTGCAGCGCCAGCCCTGTGGAGTGGCTGGCGACCTGGTAGAGCGCGGCGATCGCCTGGGCCGGCGCTTCGGCGACGACCTTGACGTTGGTCTGCGTCACCGCATCGGTGATCTGTGCGTTGACGGGTGTGGAATCGGCCATGGAGGTGTCCTTGGGCGGTCGCAGGGAATCGAGTCGTTGCAATCGGCGGTGACCGCCGTGCCCTCATCCAAACGCGCCGGCGCGCAGTTCGTGAACGGCCGCGCTCATTCGCGCGCATCCGCCGTCCGCAGGCGCCGGCGCAGCAGTTCCACCCGCTTTCGCGTCAACGGTTCGCTGATGCGCAGGCGGTCGGCGATCGCCTTGTAGGGAAGCTCGTCGACGAAGCGGAGCGCGAACAGCCGTTTCTGCTCCCGCGTCAGCGCGGCGACCGCGGCCACCACGCGATCCACCTGGTCGCGCAGCTCCACGTGCTGCAACGGAGACAGGCCGCCGCCGTCGCAGGTCTCCAGCGCCGCCTGCACGTCCGCGGCGGCGTCCACGGTCGCGATTTCGCGCCGGCCGCGCCGGACGCCATCGAGAAAGACGTGACGCAGCACGACCATCAGCAGGCCCTGCGGATCGGTCAACACGTCCGGCGATCCGCGCATGAACAGCAGCGCCTTGATCGCGGTATCGGCGATCAGGTCGTCCGCACGATCGCGATGGCCGCCCGCCAGCCGCAACGCGCGCCGGCGGAGGTCGGGAAAGGTCGCGCGCCATGCCTCGATGAACATCTCGTCCGCGGTGCCGAACGCACCCGGGCCCTGCCGTCCTTCTCTCATCGCCCCGTTCCTCCGATCCGTGTCGGGCGAGTCTCGGAAGAGGGCACTGGCGACGGCTGTCACCTGCGGGACACACGGACGCAATGCGCGGACGGATTGCGCCTTATACGAAGGCAGTCACGCTCCGCTGCTGCGGAGAGTCACGGAATGGACCCGTTGCGCGTCACACGGCCACCGTTCGGCGCGGTGGCCTGCGGCGTCATGCACGCGGATGAACGCGGGCCGCCGCGTCCATGCAATGCCAACCTTTGCTTCATGCAACGCAAACGCCGGCGGCAACATGATCGAAAGCGATCAACCGGTGGAGGTCTGCATGCGTGCCCTTTTCGTTGGCGGTGTCGTCGACAACAGCGAACTCGACATGGACGGCGACTCGCCGCCCCTGCACTATCCGCCCGATACCGGCGGCGGCCAGCCCCGCTACCGGCTGCACCAGGTAGGCCGCAACAACGGCTCCGTCGCCTACGCGGTCTACGGCGCGCCGGAACTCTCGCCCGAACAGGTCAAACAGGTCGCCGACGAGCGCGCCTATTCGCGCCGGTTCGACGCCGAGCCCAGGGACGTGGAAACCTGAACCACGCCCCGCGCCGCACACGCCGCCCCAGAGCGCACATCCCGCTCCGCCACCCGTAGAGCGGAGCTCGCTCGCTGCTCTCGGCTCCGGAGCCTCCGCAGCCGAGCAAACTCGGTTCTACCGGCTCCGGTGGCGATGTCGCGCAGCGCGCGCCGGCTCAGCCCTGCAGCCCGCGCAGCGTCACCGACGGCGGCGCATCGAGCACCCGGCGCGTCGCCAGCAGCCCCGCGACCAGCGTGACCAGCACGCCGAGGCCGCCGCCGACCGCCGCCAGCCGCCAGTTCGGGTTCCACGGCAGGTCGAACACCTGCGAGGCGACCACGCCGGACAGCACCGAGGCCGCGATCGCCGCCACCAGTCCGGACAGCAGGCCGATGGCGGCGAACTCGGACGTCTGCGCCAGCCGGAGTTGACGGCGGCTGCCGCCGAGCACGCGCATCACCCCGCCCTCGAGCAGGCGCTCGTCCTGGCTGGCGCTGACCGCGGCCAGCAACACCAGCACGCCGGCGGCCAGCGAGAACCAGAACACCGCCTGCACCACCACCGAGACCTGGTCGGCGGTGCCGCGCACCTGGGCGAGCACCGCGTCGACGTCGATCACCGACAGGTTGGGGAAGCGTTCGACCAGGTCGGCGGTGAAGCGGCCGCGTTCCGGCGGCACCGACACCGCGGTGATGTAGCTGGCCGGATAGCCGTCCAGCGCGCCGGACGAGGCCAGCACGAAGAAGTTCGGACGGAAGCTCTCCCACTCCACGCTGCGCAGGCTGGTGATCGGCGCCTCCATCCGCTGGCCGGCGATGTCGAAAGCGATGCGGTCGCCGATCTTCCAGCCCAGCGTCTCGGCGAAGCCTTCCTCCACCGAGAATTCCGGCTGCGCCGGCGTGCCGTTCCAGAACTTGCCGGCGGTGACCCTGTTGTCGTCGCGCAGCGCATCGGCCATCGACAGGTTGAACTCGCGCTCGGCCATGCGCCGGGCGCGGGGCTGCGCATCGGCATAGGACTCGCCGCTCACCGCCTCGCCGTTGCGTCCGACCAGGCGCGCACGCACCATCGGGAACAGCACCGGCGGATCCACCTCCTGCGCGGCCATGAACGCGCGCACCGGGTCGAGCTGGTCGGGCTGCACGTTGATGATGAAGCGGTTGGGCGCGTTCTCCGCCAGCGCCAGCTGCCAGCGGTCGAGCAGGTCGGTGCGCACGAAGGTCAGCAGCAGCAGCGCCATCAGCCCCAGGCCCAGCGCCGACACCTGCGCGATGCTGCTGCCGGCGCGGCGGCTGACGTTGGCCAGACCGTAGCGCAGGCTGCCGCGCAGCCGTGTGCGCAGCCGCCGCACCAGCACGATCAGCGCCCAGGCCAGCAGCGCCAGCACCGCCAGCGTGGCGAGGATGCCGAGCAGCATCGAGGTGGCCAGCTCCGCCGAACCCGCCTTCCACCACAGCAGCGCGGCCAGGCCGCCGAGTCCGGCCAGCAACACCACCAGCGCCCCGGGCTCGACCGGATCCAGGTCGCGGCGCAGCACCCGCAGCGCCGGCACCCGCCGCAGCGCCAGCACCGGCGGCGCGCCGAAGGCCAGCAGCACCACCAGGCCGACGCCGTAACCTTGGACCGCCGGCATCCAGCCCGCGGCCGGCAGCTCGACCTGCAGCGCCTGCGCGATCCATCCGCCGACCGCCCACTGCAGCGCGAACGCCAGCACCACGCCGAGCGTGGCCGCGATCAGCCCGAGCAGCAGCAGCTCGCCGACGTGGATCCCGACCAGGGTGCGCTGGCTGGCGCCGAGGCAGCGCATCACCGCCGCACCGGACAGGTGCCGCTCGCTGTGGCGGCGCGCGGCCATCGCCACCGCCACCGCCGCCAGCACCACCGACACCAGCGCCGCCAGACCGAGGAAGCGGCCGGCGCGGTCGAGCGCCGAGTTCACTTCCGGGCGCGTATCGCGGATCGTCTCCAGCCGCTGCCCGCGCGCGAGGTTCGCGCGCGCGTCCGCGGCGAAACGCTCGACCGCACCGGTCTCGCCGGCCACCACCAGCCGGTAGCGGACGCGGCTGCCCTCCTGCAACAGGCCGGTGGCCGGCAGGTCGGCGAGATTGAGGAAGACTTTCGGCGCGACGTTGAAATAGTCGATCGAGGCATCCGGCTCCTGCGTCACCAGCGCCGCCAGGCGCAACTGCAGGGTGCCGATGCCGATGCTGTCGCCGATCCGCGCGCCGAAGACGTCGGCGCCGGCGCGGCTCATCCACAAGGTGCCCGGCGCGGGCACGCCGCCGGCCTCGCGCTCGGCACCGCCGGCGCGCTCGACGATGCGGAACGCGCCACGCAGCGGGAAGCCCTCGCCGAGCGCGCGCAGCTCGCCCAGCCGCGGTTCGGCGCCGGCGCGGATCATGCTGTCGAGCTCGACCGTCTCGGTGCGCCGCAGGCCGGCCGCGTCGGCGGCGGCGCGCACCTCGTCGCCGATCGGCGCGTCGCCGCGCAGCACCGCATCGCCGCCGAGCAGGCGGTTGGCCTCGATCGCCAGCGCGCGTCCGGCGCGATCGGTGACGAAGCCGACCGCGGTCACCGCCAGCACCGCCAGCACCAGCGCCGCCAGCATGATGCGGACCTCGCCGGCGGCCAGGTCACGGCGCAGCTGGGTGGCCGCCAGCGCGAGCGTCCTCATGCGTCGCCCACCAGGCGGCCGCTGTCCAGGCGCAGCATGCGGCGGCAACGCGACGCTAGGTGTTCGTCGTGGGTCACCAGCACCAGGGTGGTGCCGGCCTCGGCGTTCATCGCGAACAGCAGCTCGATCACCGCCTGCCCGGTCCGGGTGTCGAGATTGCCGGTCGGCTCGTCGGCGAACAGCAGCGACGGCCCGGTGACGAAGGCGCGCGCCAGCGCCACGCGCTGCTGCTCACCGCCGGACAGCTGCCGCGGGTAATGGCCCAGGCGCTCGCCGAGGCCGACCTTGCGCAGCGTCTGCTCCGCCGGGCCGCGCGCGTCGGCGTCGCCGCGCAATTCCAGCGGCAGCATCACGTTCTCGAGCGCCGTGAGCGAGGGCAGCAGCTGGAAGCTCTGGAACACGAAGCCGACCTTGTCCGCCCGCACCCGCGCGCGGCCGTCCTCGTCCAGCGCCGACAGCGGCTGGCCGTCGAGCGACACCTCGCCGCTGCTGGGTGTGTCCAGGCCGGCCATCAGCGACAGCAGCGTGCTCTTGCCGGAGCCGGAGGCGCCGACGATGGCGACGCTGTCGCCGTGCGCGATGCGGAACCCGACGCCGTCGAGGATGGTCAGATCGCCGGACGGCAGCGGCACGCGCTTGCCGAGTCCGATGACCTTGAGCGCGTGGCGGACGTCCGCCGAAGCGGCAGGAGTGGAATCGGCCATGGGAATCCTCGTGTGTGCGTCGCCATCGTCCGTGGCGGGGATTAAACGTTTCTTAAGAACTTCCGGGATCCTCGTCCCGGTTCGCCGGACCGACGCAGCGCTTATGCTGGCGGCCGGCCATCAGGAGCAGGAATCGCATGTCGTTCGACCTTCTTCGGTATGCGGCTTCCCGCCGCCGCATGCAATGGGCCATCGGTTGGGGACTGCTGCTGCTCGCGGCGCTCCTGCCCGCCCAGGCGGCGGACCCCGCCGCGACGCGCCGGGGCGCCGATGCGGCGCCGCACACGATCCTGGTGATGGGCGACTCGTTGTCGGCCGGCTACGGCATGGCCGCCTCGGAGGGCTGGGTGGCACTGTTGGCCGATCGACTCGCCGCCAGCCATCCCGACTGGCGGGTGGTCAATGCCAGCATCAGCGGCGAGACCACCGCCGGCGGTTCGTCGCGGATCACCGCCGAGGTCCTGCGGCACCGGCCGGCGGTGGTGGTGATCGCGCTGGGCGCCAACGACGGCCTGCGCGGGCTGCCGATCCGCGAGATGCGCCGCAACCTGGCCAGGATGATCGGCGCTTCGCGGCACGTCGGCGCCGAGGTGCTGCTGGTCGGCATGCGCATGCCGCCGAACCTCGGCGCCGAGTACACCCGGGACTTCGAGGCCTTGTACCGCGAACTGGCCGAGTTCTTCGACATCCCGCTGCTGCCGTTCCTGCTCGAGCCGATCGCGCTGGAGCGCGATGCGTTCCAGGACGACAACCTGCACCCCACCCCCGCGGCGCAGGCGCGGCTGCGCGATCACGTGTGGACGGCGCTGGAACCGCTGCTGCAGCGCTGACGCCGCGGTGCGCACCGCCGGGGAACGCGCGCGGCGGCCATCCACGGGAAGACCCCAGGCTGGGGTCTTCCCCAGCTTGAGGCGGGCGGCCACGCCCGGTATCGATGCGGTCTGCATACCCATGCGTATGCGCCGCCCTTCGGATACCGGGACACGACCGTGAGCCTCGAGACCATTACCAGCCGCTACGACACCGCCGCACTCTCCGATCCGCGGCTGTCCGATCTCCAGGGCCGCAACGGAGCCGGGGGCAGCCCCGAGAGCGAAGCGGCGCAGCGGACCGGCGGCGCCGGCGAGCACCTCGGCGGACGCGACGATACCGGGGACGAGCAAGCCCGGCTGCCGCAATCGAGCACCCCGCTGCCGGCGACCGATCGCGGCACCATCCAGGCGTTCATGCGCAGCAGCCGCCTGGCGGCGCCGCTGCTGCCGCCAGCGCCGCAGCAGGCGCCCGCGCCGCAATCGGCGGTCGACGCCGGCGCAGCGATGCCGAGGGTGTCCTACAACGACCAGTCGATATGGCTGCTCGGCAAGGCCGCGCAACAGCAGAACGCGCTGGACGCCGGACAGGCGCGGCTGCACATGGAGTTGGCGCGGGCGCTGGTCGGGCCGGAGGCGGGCGCCGCGCCGTTGCGGCTGGCCGGCAGCGACCTGGCCGCGCTCGGCTTCGCCACCGGCGCCTCCGCCGACGCGCTGCGCGGCATGCACCTGGAAGCCGCCGCGCGCTATGTCAATACCGCCATCGACCCGATGCACCAGCAGGACCGCCTGCGCAACGTGCTCGACATCGCCCACGCGGCGCCGGTGATGACGCCGCCGCCGCAACCCACCGCGGCCGAGATGAAGCAGGAACTGCGCGCCCTGCTCGGCTTGCCGGAGAAGGCCTTCAAGAAGATGAACGATGGCCAGATCGCGGCGAAGTACAACGAGGTGATGGCGGCGCTCGAGGCCGGCGGCGACTTCAAGATGAAGTTCGGCAAGTACAAGGTCACCTTCAGCGTCGACGGCGACGGCCAGGTCACCGCCTGCAAATGCAAGAAGGGCGGACTGTTCGGCGGACTGTTCTCCGCGATCGGCGATTTCTTCGGCAAGTTCGGCAAGACCATCCTCGGCATCTGCAGCTTCATCCCCATTCCCTGGATCGCCATTCCGGCGCGCATCGTCAGCGGGGTGATCGCGGTCGTCGACGGCGTCCGGAGCGGCAACGTGCTGCACGCGGTGGCGGGTGCCGCCGGCGCCTTGGCGGGCGGCGCCGGCGCGATCGCCGGCAAGCTCACGTCCAGCGTCGCCAGCGGCATCGCCACCGTCGCCGGCAAGGTCCGCGACGTCGCCCACGGCGCCCAGGCCGCGATCGCGTCGTTCCAGCGCGGCGGCCTCGGCGGCATCGTCAACGGCGTGCTGCAGGCGACGTCCACCGTCAGCGGTGCGTTCGGCGATGTCTTCGGCGGCGTGGCCGATGCCGCGCGCGGCGTGCAGCAGTGGGCCGACCGGGTACTGGTCGGCGAGAAGGTGGTGGTCGACATCAAGAACGGGCGCATCGTCGAGGCCATCGGCGGCGCGTCGGGACTGGCCGGCGCGGTCGCGGGAGACATCGGCGCCGAAGGCGTGGCGCGCGTGAGCGGCCAGATCCAACAGGCGGCGAGCCACGGCAACGATGCGGTGGAAACGGTGCAGGCGGTGCTGCGCGGCGACGTGGCCGGTGCGTTGGCCAGCGGCGCCGACTTCGCCGCCGGATTCGACCGCGCCTTCGGAACCCACGTGTCGCTGCAGTTCGACGCCGGCCAGGGCTGGCTCGGCGCGGCCGGCAAATGGATCGGGCACGGCGCCGATGCGCTGCAGATCGGCCGCCTGGTCGGCGATGGCCGCATCGGCCTGGCGCTCGCCTCGACCTCGGAGCTGATCGGCGAAATGGAGTGGGACGTCGCGCTCGGCACGGTCGGCGGCCGGATCGGCCTGACGCAGGCGGAATGGGATGGCCATCGCGGCCAGGTGCAGCAGACGATCGATGTCTGGACGGGGCTGGCCCGCGACGGCATCCGGGTGGTGCGGCAGGTGCGCGACGGCGACTACGACGGCGCCTTCGACGGCGCCATCGCGCTGGGCAACGGCGTCGCCGGCCATGTCGTGCCCGGCAGCGTCCTGCTCGACCCCGGGGCGGACTGGGTCAAATCCGTCCAGCGCGCGCTCGGCTACGTCGAGGAAGGACTGGCGGCGGCGGGCGAGGTCCGCGACGGCGATCCCGACGGCGCGCTGGATCGCGCGGCCGCCCTGTTCGCCGGTGCCGGGATCGACTTCGGGGCCGACGAGGGCACCCGCGGCGGGCTGATCCTCGCCCATCTCGGCGCCTGGGCCGGGTTCGGCGCCGACGGCGTGCGCATCGCCGCCGACGTGCGTGCCCAGGACGTCGCCGCGATCGCCTACGGTGCGCTCGAGCTCGGCATCGGACTGGGTGGTTACGTCGAGGACGCCGGCTCCGTCGCACTCGGCGACGCGCCGGCCTGGGCCGACGAAGCGCGCCGCCGCGGCGGGGACGTGATCGACATCGGACTCGAAACCCGGCGCGCGATCGCCGCCGGAGATCTGGCGGCCACGGTCCGCGCGGCGCAGGAACTGTACGAGGCGGTGCGCGCCGCGGTCGCGCGCAGGCACGACGGCGAAGCGCCGCGCGCGCCGCTGGCGCGAGCGGCCTGACGGCACGCCGCCGCACCCGCGCCGTCGGCTGAATGGACGGCGACCGCCGTCGCGCACGGCCGCCGATCGCGTTGCAAGCCGTTTCCCGCAGGCGCAGACTCGGTCACCCGCCTGCGGGAGATCCGTCATGAAATTCCTGCTTCCGATGCTGCTGTCCGGGCTGCTCTGCGCGACCACCGCCGACGCCCGGGTCCGCGACGTCACCGATCCCGATGCGCCGCGCGCACTGCCCACCGAAGGCCGCGTCAGCGTGGCCTGGACCGACCCGGCGGAGTTCACCGAGATCCGCCACAGCCGCAACCGCTGGGAAGCCAAGCGCGGCGACTGGGTGCGCCAGCTGGCCGAGCACCTGCAGACGCACGCCGAGGACCGCCTGCCCGAGGGACAGCGGCTCGACGTCACCATCACCGACATCCGCCGCGCCGGCAGCTACGAGCCATGGCTCGGCATGCAGTTCGACCACGTGCGCATGATGCGCGACATCTACTGGCCGCGCATCGAACTCAACTTCCGCCGCCTCGATGCCGCCGGCAACGTGATCGAGGAAGGCGAGCGCACGCTGAGCGATGCGATGTACCTGTCCAACACCTCGGTGACGCGGCGCAACGACACGCTGCGCTACGAGAAGTCGCTGCTGGACCAGTGGCTGCGGCGGGAACTCGGCGCGCCCGGCGCCTGAGCGCACGTAGGGATTCGGCTGCGGCCCGATGACGCCGCGGCCCGCCTCCCCGCCGACGGCGGGGAGGCAGTCAAAGCGCCGAACGGACTCCCTCTCCGTCACGCTCTTTCTCCGGCTGCGGAAGGGCCGGGCAAGCGCATGCCCGTGTGGGAGCGACGGAAGTCGCGACTGCCGTCGCTCCCACAGGGTGCGGCGCGGGGCGGCCCCTCGCTCAACGCACGATGTGCAGGAAGTGCATGTGGCGCTGGTACTGGTCGAGCACGTCGTGGATCAGCTCGTCCTTGTGCCAGCCCATGACGTCGTAGTCCTGCCCGCCCTCCCGCAGATGGACCTCGGCGCGGAAGTAGCGGATGTCCTCGGCGCGCTTGCGGCGCAGGTCGCTCATCGCGAAGGACGGCGGGTCGTAGGGGCGCGGGCGCACCGAGTAGAAGAAGTCCATCTCCTCGCCGTGGCCCACCTCCAGCCAGACGCGGCCGTCTTCGGCCTCGTCGACGCGCGCCTCCATGCCTTGCTTCTTCAGCTCCCCGGCCACTTCGGCCAGTGCCGGCTTGACCTGCTGCCGCAGGAACTCCAGCACTTCCTGCCGGCGCGGATGGTGCGCCATCGTGCGCAGGCGGGTCTTCCAGTCGAGCGGGCCGGTCGTGCCGAGCGGCGCCAGCCGCGCCTCGCGCATGCTCAGCTGCTTGGTCACTTCCAGCCGCATCGCCCGGACCATGCCCCAGCACATCAGCAGCATGACCACGGTGAACGGCAGCGCGCTGGCGATGGTGGCCGCCTGCAGCGCGTCCAGTCCGCCGGCGAACAGCAGCACCGCGGCGATCGCGCCCTCCACCAGCGCCCAGAAGATGCGCTGCCACAACGGCCCCTCCTCCTCGCCGCCCGAGGTCAGCATGTCGACCACCAGCGAACCGGAGTCGGACGAGGTGACGAAGAAGGTGACCACCAGCAGCGTCGCCAGCAGCGAGGTGATCGACGACAGCGGCAGCAGTTCGAAGAACTGGAACAGCGCCACCGAACTGTCCTCGGCCACCGCCTCCATCAGCCCGGCGGCGCCGTCGACCATCACCATGTGCAGCGCGGTGTTGCCGAAGAAGGTCATCCACATGAAGGTGAAGCCCAGCGGCACCAGCAGCACGCCGGTGACGAACTCGCGGATCGTGCGGCCGCGCGAGACGCGCGCGATGAACATGCCCACGAACGGCGACCACGCGATCCACCAGCCCCAGTAGAACAGCGTCCAGCCGCCGATCCAGCCGGTCGGCTCGTAGGCGTAGAGGTTGAACGTCATCGAGAACAGGTTGGAGACGTACATGCCGGTGTTCTGCACCAGCGTCTGCAGCAGGTAGACGGTCGGCCCGGCGATCAGCACGAACGCCAGCAGCGTCACCGCCAGGATCATGTTGAGCTCGGAGATGCGGCGGATACCCGCGTCCAGGCCCAGGCCGACCGACACCGTGGCGATGCCGGTGATCACCGCGATCAGGATCATCTGCGTGCCGATGCCGACCGGCACGTCGAACAGGTAGGCGAGGCCGGAATTGACCTGGATCACCCCGAAGCCGAGCGAGGTCGCCACGCCGAACAGCGTGCCCAGCACCGCGAACACGTCCACCGCGTGGCCGATCGGTCCATAGATGCGCTCGCCGATCAGCGGGTACAGGGAGGAGCGGATGGTCAGCGGCAGCCCGTGGCGGAAGGCGAAGTAGGCCAGCGACAGCGCCACCACCGCGTAGATCGCCCAGGCGTGGACGCCCCAGTGGAAGAAGGTGACGCGCATCGCCTGGCGCGCCGCGGCCACCGTTTCCGGGTCGCCGACCGGCGGCGTCGCGTAATGCATGATCGGCTCGGCCACGCCGAAGAACATCAGGCCGATGCCCATGCCGGCCGAGAACAGCATCGCGAACCAGGACAGATAGCTGTAGTCGGGCGTGCTGTGGTCCGGGCCCAGCTTGAGCTTGCCGAAGTTCGAGAACGCCAGCGCCACCACGAACACCAGGAAACCGGCCACCGCCAGCACGTAGAACCAGCCGGCGCTCTCGACCACCCAGTCCTGGACGTCGCCGAAGAGCGCGTCCGACCACTCCGGCATGAACGCGCCCAGAGCGACGAACACCAGCGCCAGGATCGCCGAGGCGAAGAACACCGGCGGGTTGATCTTGTACCAGCTGGCCTTGGCGGGCGTGGTGTTTTCGTTCATGGCATGGTCCCCGGTCGGCGCGGCGATCGCCGCGATCGTTGCACTCGGGCCGCGACGGTCGCGTCGCGGCCGCGCGTCAGAAATAGAAGCCGATATTGACGTTCAGGCGCGAGCGCCAGCGGTTGGACCCGGGCTCGTCGATGCCGATGCCGGAACCGCCGACGAACCACATGTTCCTGCCGGCGATCCAGTCGACGTAGGTGAACATCTTGTCCTTGGCGAAGCTGCAGCCGGTGACGTTCTGCCACGACTCGCGCAGGCCCGGGTCGTCGTCGACCGGCAGGGTCATGCTGAGATTGTTGTAGCAGGTGATGCCGTCGAACCAGCCCGGGCGCGGCAGCTCCCAGGCGACGTTGAAGGTCGGCACGTCGGCCTCGGCGGCGATCTCGAACGGAAACAGGAACGCCGACATCGCGATCCTCGGCTCCGGGATCCGATAGCGGTAGCGCGCCCACTGCAGCTGCACCGTGGCCGGACCGCGCTGCCATTGCGCGTGCAGCGCGGCGCCGTCGTGGCCATGCTCGCCGCCGTCGACGCGGTCCTCGACCTTGCCGGTGAACAGCGACGCGCCCAGCGCCACCTCGGCATCGTTCCAGTCGTGCGTGTACTGGTAGCGCAGGCTCAGCCGCTCGCGCTCGCGATACGGCAGCTCGTCGGTGGTGGCCACGTCGAACGAATAGCGGCCGAAGCGGGCGCCGGTGCCGTACTCGTCGCCGAAGAACACGCCTGCGTGCCACTGGTGCGCGCCCGCACCGCGCTGCCAGACCACGCCCATGTCGTAGTCGTCCTCGATGCCGAGGTAATAGCCGGATCCGAACCAGAAGCTGTGCGAAGCGTACGGCAGCAGCCCGAACGGCACCTGCTGGACGCCGGCGCGGATGTCGGAAGTCCCGTCCAGCTTCCATCCCGCCCATGCATGGTGCACGGCATCGAAACCGTCGTACCAGCGGTACTGCAGCGAGAAGAACGCCTGCCCGGCGCTGCCCTTGGCGTCGATGCGCACCAGTTCGGGCTCGAAATCCGTGCTCGGACCGTAGTCGAGCCAGCCGTAGCTGAAACGGACCGCGCCGCCCAGATCGAGTTCGGGATCGCCATCGGCCGCCTGCAGGGCTGGTGATCCGAGGAGCAGAAAAGCGCTGAAAACGAAGGCGGAACGGCGAAACGTCACGAGCGGTTTTCTCTCCCCGGCGCGTCCATGAACATGGATCAGGTTAGCGTCCATGTCCATGTGCCGCAAACCGGACTACGCCAGAGCCGGCGTTCCAACCGCGTGAAACGCCGCGTCGAAGGCGAGACGGGCGCTGTCCGCCACGCCGCATCGCCATTGCAAAGCAACGCGAACTGCGCGATTTTGCAATGCCCTTTCCCGATCACGCTTGCAGCCGATGCCATGACCGTCTATGTCGACGACGCCGTCACCCTTTGGCGCGGCCGCCGGTGGGCCCACCTGATGGCCGATACCCTGGAGGAACTGCACGCGTTCGCCGCGCGCCTTGGCATTCCGCGACGCGCGTTCCAGAACCGCACCAGCGGCGCGCATTACGACGTGCCCGCCGAACTGCGCGACATGGCGATCGCCCTCGGCGCGACCGCGATCTCGCGGCACCACGATCGCGAGCTCGTGCACGCGGTGATCCGCAATGCACGCGCGCAGGGACGCGGCGAAGCGCCTTGATGCGGACCCGCCGGGCGGCTCAGTCGCCCGGCACCACCTGCAGATCGTCGCCGCGCGGCTGCGCATCGCGGTAGCGGCCGCTACGCGGGTCGTACACCCGGTTCGGCCCCACCCGTACCGCTCCCGGAATGAGCCTGCCGGTGCGGTCGTACACCTTTGCCGGCGCCGCGGCATCGACGACGCGGGATCCGGCGTCCTCCGTGCCCGGGGCGCCGGGACGCGGCGTCAGCGGCGACGGCCCGGTCGCCGGAATCGCGATCTCCTGTCGCGGCCGTGCGGAAAGATCGCGTGGGACGCGGGCGGGCGGCGCCGGCCGCACCTGTGCCGGTTCTATCCGCACCGGCGGCCGTCGCGCTTCACCGACCTGCGCCCACGCGGTCGCGGCCGCGGCGAGCAACGGCAGGAGAAGGCAGGACAGGATCGGTTTGGAACGCATCGGGTACGAGCGACCGGAACGGACGGTGCCGGCGAAAACTGCCTCCAGTGTAGGGAGTCCTGACTGTCGCTCTCGTGAATCGTTCCGCCACCGCAGAGAAGGGCGCGATTGGGCGGATCGCGATTCAGCGAACGGATATCGCGTGCCGGCTTGGGAGGCACCCCCCGACACACGCTCAGCCGATGTTCCTCTTGGTGAGCTTCGACCACGCATTCACTTAACGAACGGAACCTGGCGGTCACGCCTCGTGGACACTTGCGCGAAGACACTCGCCCCACATACCCCACGGAGGATAACGCCATGACCACCCGACACCATCAATGCACCGCGCTGGCCGCCGCGCTGTCGACCGCTCTGCTCTTCGTCGCCGGCGGCGCGCTGGCACAGGACGCGGGCATGGAACCCGAGGAGCAGGCCGATACGCAGATGGATTCCGACCAGCCGGTGGACGACACCTGGATCACCACCAAGGTCAAGTCCAGCCTGCTGGCCGACACCGACGTCGCCGGCCTGGACATCGACGTCGAGACCGTCAACGGCGTGGTCACGCTGTCGGGCGATGTCGACGACCGGGCGCAGATCGAGCAGGCTCGGCAGATCGCCGCCGACATCGACGGCGTCGTCGAGGTCGACACCTCCGGCCTGACCACGGCGTCCGGCACCAGCGACTACTGACCGCGACAACCAAGGAGACCGGAGCCGATCCGGCCACGCATCCGGCTTGCAGCCGCGGCCCGTACGGGCCGCGGCTTTTTTGTCGCCGCCGCCGCTCAGGCCTTGAGCTTCCAGCCGGTGCGGAAGATCCACCACACCAGGCCGAGGCACGCCGCCAGCAGCGTCAGTATCATCGCGGTACTGACCGCGATATGGACGTCGGCGCTGCCGTAGAAGCTCCAGCGGAAACCGCTGATCAGGTACACCACCGGGTTGAACAGCGCGATCTTCTGCCACAGCGGCGGCAGCATGTCGATCGAGTAGAAGGCGCCGCCGAGGAAGGTCAGCGGCATCACCACCATCAGCGGGATCACCTGCAGCTTCTGGAAGTCGTCGGCCCACAGCCCGATGATGAAGCCGAACAGGCTGAAGCTGAGCGCGGTCAGCACCAGGAAGCCGATCATCCACAGCGGATGGGCGATCTCGTAGGGCACGAAGAACCGCGCCGTGACCAGGATCAGCAGCCCCAGCATCACCGACTTGGTGGTCGCCGCGCCGACGTAGCCGAGCACGATCTCCACGTGCGAGATCGGCGCCGACAGCACCTCGTAGATCGTGCCCGACCACTTCGGCATGTAGATGCCGAACGAGGCGTTGGAGACGCTTTCCGACAGCAGCGACAGCATGATCAGGCCGGGAATGATGAAGGCGCCGTAGCTGACCCCGTCGATCTCGCCCATGCGCGAACCGATCGCGGCGCCGAACACGATGAAGTACAGCGCGGTCGTCAGCACCGGGGAGGCGATCGACTGGGTGATCGTGCGGAAGGTGCGCGCCATCTCGAAGCGGTAGATGGCCTTGACCGCGTGCCAGTTCATGCCCGCACCTCCCGCGCGCCGTCGCGCACCAGGCTGACGAAGATGTCCTCCAGCGAGCTCTCGCTCGAATGCAGGTCCTTGAAGTCGATGCCGTGCTCGCCCAGGCGTCGCAGCAGGGCGGCGATGCCGGTCTCCCCCGCCTGCACGTCGAAGGTGTAGACCAGCGCGTGGCCGTCCTCGGCCAGCTCCAGCGGCAGTTCGGAGAACTCCTCCGGGATCGCCGCCAGCGGCGCCTGCAGCTGCAAGGTCAGCTGCTTCTTGCCGAGCTTGCGCATCAGCGTGGCCTTGTCCTCGACCACGATCAGTTCGCCGTGGTTGATCACGCCGATGCGGTCGGCCATCTCCTCGGCCTCCTCGATGTAGTGGGTGGTGAGGATGATGGTGGTGCCGCGCTCGCGCAGGCCGCGCACCATCTGCCACATGTCGTGGCGCAGTTCGACGTCGACGCCGGCGCTGGGCTCGTCCAGGAACAGGACCCGCGGCTCGTGCGCCAGCGCCTTGGCGATCAGCACGCGGCGCTTCATGCCGCCCGACAGCGCCATGATCTTGCTGTCCTTCTTGTCCCACAGCGACAGGTCGCGCAGCACCTTCTCCAGGTGCGCCGGATCGTAGGGCTTGCCGTACAGGCCCTGCGAGAAGCGCGTGGTGGCCCACACGGTCTCGAACGCGTCGGTGGACAGTTCCTGCGGCACCAGTCCGATCATCGAACGCGCGGCACGGAAGTCGCGCACGATGTCGTGGCCGTCGACCGCCACCGTGCCGGCGCTGGCGTTGACGATGCCGCAGACGATGCTGATCAGCGTGGTCTTGCCGGCGCCGTTGGGGCCCAGCAGGGCGAAGATCTCGCCGCGGTGGATGTCGAGGTCGACGTTCTTCAGCGCCTGGAAGCCGGACGCATAGGTCTTGCCGAGATTGCGGATGGAGAGGATCGGCTGCACGCGATGTCCTTCGGTTGCGGTGGCGGCGCGCATCGCCCGAAGCGCGGGCGAACAGCGGCCTAGCCTAGAGGGCCTGCGCGCGCGGATAAAGCCCCGGATCGAGGAATGATCTTCCCGCCGGCGGGATACTGCCGGAGTGCATCGATCCCGGCGGTTCGGCCCTAGGAGCCGCCGACATCCGCCCGCGCCGCGCCGTCGCGGCCGACGTCGAGATGGCCGTTGCGCGACATCAGCACCGCGATCGGCCGGGTGCCGCGGAACTCCGACAGCACGATCACCAGCACCGCGGTGATCGGCACCGCGAGGAAGGCGCCGGGAATGCCCCACAGCCCGCCCCAGATGGTCAGGCTGGCGAGGATCACGAACGGGCTGAGATTGAGCGAGTTACCCATCAGGAACGGATCGAGGAAGTTGCCGATCACGAACTGCGCTGCCGACAACAGCAGCAGCAAGGTGATCACCGTGCCGGGATCGCCGAACTGCACGATCGCCCACGCCACCGGGAACAGCACGCCGAGGAACGATCCGATGTACGGCACGTAGTTGAGCACCGCGATCAGCACCGCCCAGAAGCCGGCGAACTCCAGCCCGAACGCCGCCATCATCGCCCAGCTCACCACGCCCAGGACCACGTTGATCAGCGTCTTGACCGCGAGATACTGGCCGGTGCGGATGTTGATGCTGTCGAGCACCTGGCGGATGCGGGAGACGTCGCGCGGATCGTCGGAGAGCTTGCGCAGCTTGGCCGCGAACACGCGCTTCTCGACCAGCAGGAAGGTCACGTACAGCAGCACGACGAGCAGGGTCATCCCGATGCCCGTCACCGAGACCACCGTCGGCCCGATCAGGTCCTGCGGTCTGATCTGCTCGAGGAAATCCTCGCGCAGCGCCGTCCAGGTCGGCGCGGCGCGCAGGCCGAAGAACTCGGTGGCCTGCTGGATGCGCTCGAGCAGCTTGTCCTGGTACGTGGGTGCCAGCTGCACCACCCGGCCGACGTTGTTCACCACCAGCGAAACCCCGGCGGCCAGCACCACGCCGATGCCGAGGATCGACAAGAGATAGCGCAGCGCCGCCGGCAGCTTCGGCCCGATCGTCGGAACGCCGGCGAGCGCGCGCGCAAGCCCGATGATCACGTACACCACCAGCACGCTGAACACCATCGGCACGAACACCTGCTTGCCGACGTACAGCACCCAGCCGACGATCAGCGCCAGCGCGGCGCCGTGGACGACGGACTGCAGGCGGTCCTTGGCGACGGCCGCGGGGTCGGGATCGTGGGCGGAAGCGTTCATGGGGCTCCATCGGGGGCGACACCGCATCGCGGCGTCGCGCCATTCTCGCATCGCGGCGGCGACAGCGGCGGAATTTCCGCGGGTCCGCCGCCGCGACGCCTCCGCCGGCGGGACCCGCGCCAACCGGCGTGTTGCGCTGCAGGTGGAGATCGCCCTCCGGTTTGGGGCCTAATGTGCTCCCCGACGCCGCTGGACGCCCCCGATGCAATACCTGCTGCTGGTCTATACCGACGACACCCTGATCGACGCCCTGCCCGAGGGCGAGGCCGACGACATGATGCGAACCTGCCTCAAGCACGCCGACGAGCTGCAGGCCGACGGCAAGCTGCTCGGCTTCCAGCAGCTGGAGGCGCCTTCGACCGCGCGCTCGGTCCGGATCCGCGACGGCCGCGCCACGGTGACGGACGGTCCGTTCGCCGAGACCAAGGAGGTGCTGGCCGGCTTCAACCTGGTTGAAGCCGACAGCCTGGAGGAGGCGGTGCGGATGGCGCGCGAGTTCCCGTGGGCGAGGGCCGGCTGCATCGAGGTGCGCCCGGTGCGCGATGCGGAGGCGGTGCGGCGGCGCGTGGGCGCCTGACGCCGGCGGTCGCGATCAGGTTCGCGGGGTCGCGACTTCCGTCGCTCCCACAGTCGCTCCCACGACGGGGCAGGCAGGGACCGACCCTGTGGGAGCGGCGGAAGTCGCGACCGGATTCCCGAGGCCGCCCCTCCTGTTGCGCGCGCACGAGCGCGCCCGGTAGCGGACGCGCCGCGTTCACATCGCCTGATGACGAGCGCCGCTAGCTTGCATCGTTGAAGGCGCCGCCGCCGTGGCGCCGTCGACGGCACGAGGGACGACACGATCGGACACCGGGACGGGCATCGCCGGATGCGTGGCGCCATCGCAACAGCGAGCGCGGCCGCGCTGTGCGCTTGCGGGGGACCGCAGTCGGCGCTCGCCCCGGCCGGCCCGGCCGCCGATGCGATCGCGCAGACCTGGTGGCTGATGTTCTGGGCCGCGGCCGCGATCTGGGTGTTGGTGCTGTCGCTGCTGCTCTACGCCCTGCTGCGTGGCCGCGAAACCCGGGCGCTGTCGCGGCCGAACCGGCTGATCGTCGGCGGCGGCCTGGTGCTGCCCACGGTTGTACTGTCCGCGCTGCTCGTCTACGGCACCGTCCACAGCGGCCGCGTCACCGGTCTCGGCGAGCGGGTCGACACCGTGATCGAGGTCACCGGGCGCCAGTGGCAGTGGGAGTTCCGCTACCGCGACGGCGACACCCCGGTGGCCGCTTCGGTCGACGAGCTGGCGCTGCCGCGCGGGCGCATGGTCGAGTTCCACGTCACCAGCGCCGATGTCATCCACAGCTTCTGGATCCCGCGCCTGGGCGGCAAGATCGACGCCATCCCCGGGCGCGTCAACCGGTTGCGCCTGCGCGCCGATCGCGCCGCGCCGATGCGCGGTCAGTGCGCGGAATTCTGCGGGCTGGAGCACGCGCACATGGTGTTCGCGGTGCGGGTGCTGGAGGACGACGCCTGGCGCGGCTGGCTGCGCGCGCACGCGGTGGGCGACAGCGACGATGCCGGGGCCTCACGATGAACGCGCGCGCGCCCATCGACGAGCGGGTGCAGCACGAGCGGCTGGCGGCGCTCGCGCGGATCTGGGACAACGGACCCGGCTGGCGCGGCCAACTGGCCGCGGTCAACCACAGCACGGTCGGCCTGCGCTTCATCGCCACCGGCTTCGCCTTCCTGCTGGCCGGCGGCATGCTGGCGATGTTCATGCGCCTGCAGCTGGCCTGGTTCGATGCCGAGGTGCTGGACCCGCGGCGCTACAACCAGTTCGTGACCATGCACGGCACCACCATGATGTTCCTGTTCGCGGTGCCGATCATGGAAGGCTTCGCGATGTACCTGATCCCGAAGATGCTCGGCTCGCGCGACCTGCCGTTCCCGCGGCTGTCGGCGTTCGGGTACTGGTGCTACCTGTTCGGCGGGCTGTTCCTGTATTCGAGCTTCCTGTTCGACGCCGCGCCCGACGGCGGCTGGTTCATGTACGTGCCGCTGACCGACGCCACCTGGTCGCCGGGCATGGGCGCGGACTTCTGGCTGATCGGGGTGACCTTCGCCGAGGTCGCGGCGGTCACCGCCGCGGTGGAGCTGATCGTGGCGATCCTGCTCACCCGCGCACCGGGCATGGACGTGCGCCGCATGCCGCTGTTCGCCTGGGCGATGCTGGTGACGGCCTTCATGATCGCGTTCGGATTCCCGCCGCTGATCCTGGCCAGCGTGCTGCTGGAGATCCAGCGCGCGTTCGACTTCGCCTTATTCGAGGTCGCGCGCGGCGGCGACCCGCTGCTGTGGCAGCACCTGTTCTGGCTGTTCGGCCATCCGGAGGTCTACATCATCTTCCTGCCGGCGGCGGGCGTGGTGTCGATGGTGATCGCGACGTTCGCGCGGCGGCCGATCGTCGGCTATACCTGGATCGTGCTGGCGACGGTGGCGGTGGGGTTCCTCAGCTTCGGGCTGTGGGTGCACCACATGTTCGCGGTCGGCCTGCCGCTGCTGGCGCTGGCGTTCTTCAGCGCGGCGAGCATGGCGGTGGCGATCCCGATGGGCATCCAGGTGTTCGCCTGGATCGCCACGTTGTGGTCCGGCAGGCCGTGGCTGCGGGTGCCGATGCTGTACCTGTTCGGGTTCTTCTTCGTGTTCGTGCTCGGCGGGCTGACCGGGGTGATGCTGGCGCTGGTGCCGTTCGACTGGCAGGCGCACGACACGCACTTCGTGGTCGCGCACCTGCACTACGTGCTGATCGGCGGGCTGATGTTCCCGCTGTTCGCCGGGCTGTACTACTGGCTGCCGCTGGCGAGCGGGCGGATGCCGTCGGAGAGCCTGAGCCGGACCGCGTTCTGGCTGGTGTTCATCGGCTTCAACCTGACCTTCCTGCCGATGCACCTCACCGGCCTGCTGGGAATGCCGCGACGCGTGTACACCTATGCTGCGGAACTCGGCATCGAATGGCTCAACCTGCTGTCGACCGCGGCCGGCTTCGTACTGGCGATCGGCACGCTGGCGGTCCTGATCGATGCGGCGTTGAGTTTTCGCCACGGGCTGCGCGCCGGCGCCAATCCCTGGCGCGCCGGGACGCTGGAGTGGGCGCTGCCGTGGCCGGTGCCCAAGTACAACTTCGCCTCGATTCCGCAGGTCGACGATCGATATCCGCTGTGGAGCCGCGCAGCGCTGGCCGACGAGAGCGCGCGCGCCGACGGCCTGCTCGGCGACTGCCGCCACGGCCACCGCGAGCTGCTCGGCACCGGCCTGCTGTCGGCGGTCCCGGAGCAGGTGGTCCGGATCTCGCGCAGCACCTGGATCCCGTTGCTGGCGGCGCTGACGATCGCGCTGCTGCTGGCGTGCTTCATCGCCAAGCTCTATCTGCCGGCGACGCTGCTGCTGATACCGCTGGCGGCGCTGTTCCTGGCCTGGGCCTGGACCACGGGCGACCGCCGGGCACCGGCGCGCGTGCCGGCCGGACCCGGGCTCGAACTGCCCACGCAGTACGCCTGCCGCAACGCGCCCGGCTGGTGGGCACTGGTGATCACGCTGCTGATCGACGGCGCACTGTTCGCCTCGCTGGTGTTCGCGTATTTCTATCTCTGGCTCGGCACCGGGACATGGCCACCGCCGGGCATCGGCACCGGCGGCTGGGCCTTGCCGCTGCTGACGCTCGTCCTGCTGCTGGCCTGTTTCGGCGCGGTGCAATGGGCAGGGCGTGCGAGCCGCAGCGCCGCGCATGCGCGCGGCGTCCTCGGCTGGCCGCTCACGGTCGTGCTCGGCGCCGGTTTCCTGGCCGCGCACGCGGCGTCGCTGTCCGCTCCCGTGGGCCCGCCGCAGGCGCATGCCTACGCCTCGGTGGTGTGGACGCTGGCCGGCTTCCATGGCGTGCACATGGTGGTGGCGATGCTGGCCGCCGGATACGTCTGGATGCGCATGCGCCACGGGTACGCCGATGCCGCGCGCCCGCTCGAGCCGCGCGTCGTCGCCGGGCTGTGGCGCTACACGGTCGGCCAGGGCGCGGTCGCCTGGGCCGTGATCCACCTGTTCCCGAGGCTGGTGTGATGGGCGGACCGCAGCACCTGACCGGCATGGCCGCGCCGATGGCGGTGTGGGCGCTGCACCTGCTCGCGGTCTACAGCCTGCAGGGCCTGGCCTGCGCCGAAGGCTGGCAGCGCACCCGCGTGGCCGGACTGGAGGCGGTCACCTGGTGGCTGCTGCTGCTCACCGCGGCGGCGCTGGCGGCGATCGCCTGGCTCGGCGCGCGCGCACGACGCGCCTGGCGTGACGCCAACGCATCCGCAGCGGACGAGGCGGCGGCGCGGCGGCGGCGCTTCACCGCCAAGGCCGCCACCCTCCTTGCCGTGATCGCCGCGATCGCGGTGACGTTCACCGCGGCGCCGGTGCTGCTGCTGTCCACCTGCGACTGAGGAGCCGATGCGCAAGCAACTCGAACAACCGGTCCCGCGCACGCGCAGCCATTCGGTCGAGAGCCGGATGTCGATCATGCACCACCCGATCCACCCGATGCTGGTGGTGTACCCGGTGGCGCTGCTGAGCCTGGTGGTCGTCACCGACCTGCTGTTCCTGTGGCTCGGGGAAGCGTTCTGGGCGCAGGTCGGCTACTGGCTCAACGCCGCGGGCCTGGGCATCGGCCTGATCGCCGGCCTGGTGGGCATGTTCGACATGTTCTCGCTCCGGGTGGTGCGCCGGCACGTCTCGGCCTGGAACCACTTCATCGTCGCGGTGATGGTGCTGGCGATGGCGGCCGCCGGCGTCTGGCTGCGCGCCCCGGATGCCCAGGCCGCGGTCTGGCCGTGGGGCCTGCTGCTGTCGTCGGTCAACTTCGTGCTGGTGATGATCGCCGGCTGGCTCGGCGGCACGCTGAGCTTCCGCCACGGCATCGGGGTATACGGCGACGAGCAGACCAGGACGCCGGGCGACGACGAGCCACCGGAAGAGTGAGCGAGCCGGGCGAAGCGCGGCGCGGCCCTACGGCACGGACGCCGCGTCGGGCGGCGGCGGCAGGTCGCCCACGGTCTGCGGCTTGGCGGCGGTGAGCGCCGCGATCGCCAGCAACAACAGCAGCGGCACCCAGCCCGCCACGCGGTAGAACACCGGTCCATGGCGGTCGCGCCCGTGTCCGAGTTCGTACAGCAGCAGGCCGAAGTACAGGTGCAGCAGCACCGCCAGCGCCACCAGTACCAGTTTCATCGCCAGCCAGGCGCCGCTCGGGCCGTAGGCGATCAAGGCCATGCCCAGCGCGATCGCGAGCACGGCCGCCGGCGTCGCCAGCCGGAAGAACAGGATGTTGGTGACCGGGTTGAAGTACTCGCGATTGGCGTCGCCCTCCACGCGGTGGCGCGCGACGAACAGCCGCGGCAGGAAGAACAGCCCGGTGAACCAGACCGCGATCGCCACGATGTGGAAGAACTTCAGCCAGAAGTACATGACCCGCTCCGCGAGGCTTGCCTCACCGTATACCGTCTGGCTGCGAAGCGGGCGTCGACGATGGCGATGCCATCCTTGGGCGGCGCGACGGATCGATTCGCAGATGCGGGTCAGCCGCCCGTGCCGCCGTCCGGGCCGGCGGGCCGGGCCGAGGGCGAATCGCCGTCGGTCGGCAGCGGCGAGGCCGCCAGGATCGCCGCCTCCAGGCGCCGCAGCGCCACCGCATAGGCGGCCTGGCGCAACGGCGACCGGAGCTCCCGCGCGGTGTCGTCGACCCGGCGCGCCGCGGCCCGCATGGTGTCCTCCAGCCGCGCCTGCACGCGCTCCGGGCTCCAGGCGTCGCGGCTGCGGTTCTGCAGCCACTCGCAGTACGAGACCACCACCCCGCCGGCGTTGGCGAGGATATCCGGGACCACCTCGACGCCGTCGCGCGCCAGGTGGGTATCGGCGTCGGGCGTGACCGGGCCGTTGGCGATCTCCAGGATCGCGCGGGCGCGCACCTCGCCGGCATTGCCCGCGTGCACCGTATCCTGCAGCGCGGCCAGCACCAGCAGGTCGCAGTCGCTGCCGACCAGGGCATCGGCGCTGCGCAACCTGCGCACGCCCCTGCCGCTGTGATCGGCCACGCTACCGCGGGCCCGCTTGGCTTCGCGCACGCGCCCGACCTCCAACCCCGCCGACGCGAACACGGCACCCTTGGAGTCGCCGAGGCCGACGATGCGCCAGCCGTCGCCGTGCAGCAGGTCCGCGATCGCGCCGCCGGCATTGCCGAAGCCGACGATCGACACCCGCGCGTCCTTCCGCGGCAGGTCCAGGCGCCGCGCCAGCGCCCGCAGCACCAGGAATCCGCCCATGCCGGTGGCGCCGCTGCGGCCGACGAGCCCGCCGTAGGCCGCCGGCTTGCCGGTGATCACCGACGGCTCGGGGCGGCCCAGGCCGCGGGCGTATTCGTCGGCCATCCAGGCCATCGTGCGTGCGTCAGTGGCGACGTCGGGCGCGGGGATGTCGCGTTCCGGCCCGATCATGCGTGCGAACGCGTGCACGTACGCGTGCGCCAGGCGCTGCAGCTCGGTGTCCGACAGCACATGCGGATCGACGCAGACCGCGCCCTTGGCGCCGCCGTAGGGAAGGTCCGCCACGGCGCACTTGCAGGTCATCCACAGCGCCAGCGCCATCACCTCGCGCAGGTTGCTGGCCGGATGGAAGCGGATGCCGCCCTTGGTCGGCCCGAGCGCGTCGTTGTAGCGGCAGCGCCATGCCTTGTGGCTGGCGAGGCGGCCGTCGTCGCGGCGCAACAACAGGTTGGCGGCCAACGTCTCCTTCGGGTAGTGCAGCGTCCGCAGCACCTCCGGATGGGTGCCGATGCGCTCCGCGGCCTCGCGCACGCGCGAGAACGCGGCGTCGAAGAGATCGGGAGCGGCGTCCTGCGGCGAGCGCTTGCTGGCGGCCATGTCGTCCAGGGATGTGAGCGAGCCGGATTCCGGTCGCGGCGGCCGGCGGCGCAACGCATATGCGCCGCCACGCACGTCCATGTCCTACGCTGCGCATTCGACGGCGTCGGCTCCGCCGGCGGTCGACATCCGTGTCGAATGCCCTTCCCGGAAGCTCAGTCCTTTTCCTTGCCGATCACCTCGCCGCTGCGCGGATCGATGCGCACCTCGACCTCGCGGCCGGTGCTGTCGTCGGCCTCGGCCGTCCAGATGCCGTCCTCGAAGTCGACGTCGTGCACATTGGTATAGCCGGCGGTGGCGAGCTGCGCCTGGACGTCGGCTTCGGTCAGGTTGGACACCTGATCCTCCGGATAGACCTCGCCGGTCCTCGGGTCCAGGCGCAGATCGACGCGATTGCCGTCGGCGCTGCGCGCGTCGGCCTCCCACATGCCGTTGTCGAACTCGATGTCGTTCACGCTGGTATAGCCCTGGGCCTCGAGCGTGGCGCGCACCTGTGCCTCGGTCATCGCGTCCTGGGCCGTCGCGGCGGTGGCGACGAGCGCCAGCGCCAATGCGAGCGGCGCTGCGTAGCGATAGGCGGGAACGTGCATGGCATGGACTCCTGTTGCGGCGGATGGCGGCAGTCTTGGCCGCGCACCGCGAATTCGAGGTGAATCCGCCCGCGCGGGTTGCGGAGTGTTCAGGCTCCCGGCCCCGCGCGCATGGCCGGACGCGCAAGTACGGGCGGAACGTCGGGATCGACGCCGCATTGACGCGCCGCGGCGCAGCATGACCGTTTTCGCCGCCACCGGACTGCCGATGACGACGCCGGACTGGCCGCTGCTGGGCGCGGTCGCCTGGCCGCTGCTGATCGCACTGCTGCTGGGCCTGCTGGTGCGGCGCGCGCTGCTGGCGCTGGCACGGCGCGCCCGCGCGCATGCCGCCACCCATCTGCGCGCGCGCGTCGCCCAGGTGGTCGCGGTGCCGGCGGCGGTGGCGCTGCCGTTGCTGTTCCTCAGCATCGCGGTGACCGCCACGCCGCTGCCGGATACATGGAGTTCGCGCATCCAGCACTGGCTGGGGATCGGCGGCCTGCTGTGCCTGACCTGGCTGGCGGTGCGCGCGGTGGGCGCGATCGAGCGCCGCATCCTGCGCGAGCACCCGGTCGACATCGAGGACAACCTGAGTGCGCGCCGGGTGCAGACCCAGACCGCGGTGATCAGCCGCGTGATCCAGGGCGCGATCCTCCTGGTCGGGGTGGCGCTGGCGCTGATGACCTTTCCGGCGATCCGCCAGATCGGCGCCACCCTGCTGGCCTCGGCCGGCATCATCGGCCTGGTGGCCGGCATCGCCGCGCGGCCGGTGTTCGGCAACCTCATCGCCGGCCTGCAGATCGCGCTGACCCAGCCGATCCGGCTCGACGACGTGGTGATCGTGGACGGCGAGTGGGGCCGCATCGAACAGATCACCAGCGCCTATGTCGTGGTGCGCGTGTGGGACGAGCGCCGGCTGGTGGTGCCGCTGACCTGGTTCATCGAGAACCCCTTCCAGAACTGGACCCGCACCACCGCGCAGCTGCTCGGCACCGCCTTCCTGTGGCTCGACTACCGCACGCCGCTGGACGCGGTGCGCGCGGAACTGCAGCGCATCTGCGAGGACGACTCGCGCTGGGACGGGCGCGTGTGCGTGGTCCAGGTCACCGAGACCGACCAGACCACGATGCAGGTGCGGCTGCTGGTGAGCGCGCGCAATTCCGGCGACCTGTTCGACCTGCGCTGCGCGGCACGCGAGCGGATGATCCGCTTCCTGGCCGAGCATTATCCGGAATCGCTGCCGCGGCTGCGGGCCGAACTCCACGAGGGCCGGAGCCGCCCGCCACGCTCCACCGCAGCGTCCACCGGTCCCGCCGAGACCAGTTCGCCGGGCGCGGAGGACGTCAGCGCGCCCGACCTCGCCGGCGGCGCGAGCGATCCGCGCAGCTGACGCCGACACGCGCGCCGTGACGCGCCGTGGACCGCATCCGGACGAAACTGCGCGTTCCTCCGCAACCGGAGCCACGCGATGGCACTGCGCGCCCTCGGCATGAACTGCACGCTCAAGCACGCTCCCGCGCCATCGTCGACGCAGAAGCTGCTCGACCAGGTGCTCGCCGCGATGGCCGGACATGGGGTCGAAACCGACCACGTCCGCGTCGTCGATCTCGACGTCAGGCCCGGCGTGACCGCCGACGAAGGCGACGGCGACGCCTGGCCGGCGCTGCGCAGGCGCCTGCTCGATGCCGACATCCTGGTGCTGGCGACGCCGATCTGGCTGGGCCAGCCGTCGAGCGTGGCCAAGCGCGTGCTCGAGCGCATGGATGCGTTCCTCGGCGAGATCGACGAGCAGGGCCGCTATCCCACCTTCGGCCACGTCGCCGTGGCCGCCGTGGTCGGCAACGAGGACGGCGCCCACCATGTCTGCGCCGAGCTGTACCAGGCGCTGGCCGACGTCGGCTTCACCCTGCCCGCCGGCGGCTCGCCGTACTGGGTCGGCGAGGCGATGGGCAGCACCGACTACCAGGACCTCGCGCGCACGCCGGACAAGGTCGCCGCGACGACACGCAGCATCGCCAGCAATGCCGTGCACCTGGCGCGGTTGCTGCGCGAACACCCCTATCCGGCGCCGCTGGCGTGAGCCCTCTCGATCCGTAAGCGTCCGATGGCGCAACGATCCGTGTCGGCGCCGCACGTCCCCGTCCGGACTGCCGGTCGCATGCCGGGTCGGTGGAATGGATGCCGCGCACGTTGCGCCGCTCCGACCGGAACGTGCCTCAAAAGAGATTCGCCACGGATCGACACGGATAAAGCATCGAGAACGCATGACCTCGACGCGGCTTGATGCCCATCCGCGTTCATCCGCGCTGATCCGCGGCAAAAAATGCTCTTGTCTTTGGACGTCTAGAATTCCCGCTCCCCGCGACTACGGCCCCATCCATGACCAACCCGCTGCTCGACTTCTCCGACACGCCGCGCTTCGACGCCGTCCGCCCCGAACACGTCACCCCGGCGATGGACGTGCTGCTGGCGGAAGCGGAGGCCGCGGTGAAGGCCGCGGAAACCGTTGCGCCGGTCGCCTGGGAGACCTTCATCGTGCCGCTGGAGGACGCCACCGAGCGGCTCGCCCGCGCCTGGGGCCAGGTGCAGCACCTGCAGGCGGTCCTGCATTCCGGGCCGCTGCGCGAGGCCTACAACGCCAACCTGCCGCGCGTCACCCGCTTCTACAGCGCGCTGGGCCAGAACCTGCGGCTGTTCGCGCAGTACCGCGCCCTGGCGGAGTCGCCGGCGTTCGCCGGCTTCGATGCCGCGCGCCGGAAGGCGGTCGAGCACGCGCTGCGCGATTTCCGCCTCGGCGGCGCCGAACTGCCCGGCGACAAGAAGGCCCGTTTCTCCCAGGTGCGGGAGGAGCTGGCGGCGCTGGCGGCGAGGTTCTCCGAGAACGTGCTCGACGCCACCGACGCGTTCGCGCTGTACGTCGGGGACGCCTCGGAACTGGCGGGACTGCCGGACGACGTGGTCGAGGCATGCCGCGCCGCCGCCGAAAAGGACGGCCGCGCCGGCTGGAAGCTGACCCTGCAGATGCCCTGCTACCTGCCGGTGCAGGCCTATGCCGACAACCGCGCATTGCGCGAGCGGCTGTATCGCGCCCATGGCCTGCGCGCCTCCGAAACCGGGCCGGCGGAGCCCGACAACACCGCGCTGATCGGCCGCATCCTCGCGCTGCGCGCGGAACTGGCGGAGCTGCTCGGATTCTCCAGCTACGCCGAGGTCTCGCTGGCGACCAAGATGGCGCGGACACCGGAAGAGGTGCTGGCCTTCCTGCGCGACCTGGCGGCGCGCGCGAAGCCGTTCGCGCAGCGCGACCGCGCCGAGCTCGAGGCCTTCGCCCGCGACGAGCTCGGCCTCGACGCCCTGCAGCCCTGGGACCTGGGCTACGTCGGCGAGAAGCTCAAGCAGGCGCGCTACCGCTATTCCGGCCAGGAGGTGAAGCAGTACTTCACCGAGCCGAAGGTGCTGGCCGGCCTGTTCGACGTGATCGGCTCGCTGTACGGCCTGTCGGTCGAGCGGGACGAGGCGCCGGTGTGGCACCAGGACGTGCGCTTCTACCGCCTGACCGACGCCGGCGGCCGCCTGGTCGGCCAGTTCTATCTCGACCTGTACGCGCGCGAGGGCAAGCGCGGCGGCGCCTGGATGGACGACTGCCGCAACCGCCGCGAGCGCCCCGGCCACGGCGGCGATACGCAGACCCCGGTGGTGTACCTGGTGTGCAATTTCGGCAAGGGCGTGGACGGCAGGCCCGCCACGTTCAGCCACGACGAGGTCACCACCCTGTTCCACGAGATGGGCCACGGCCTGCACCAGCTGCTGACCGAGGTCGGCGAACTGTCCGTCGCCGGCATCAACGGCGTCGAATGGGACGCCGTGGAGCTGCCGAGCCAGTTCATGGAGAACTTCTGCTGGGAATTCGAGCGCGTGCAGGCGATGACCGCGCACGTCGAAACCGGCGCGCCGCTGCCGCGCGAGCTGTTCGACCGGATGCTGGCGGCCAGGCACTTCCAGAGCGGCATGCAGACCGTCCGCCAGCTGGAATTCGCGCTCTTCGACATGGAGCTGCACAGCCGCTTCGATCCGGCGCGCGACGAGGTGATGGCGCTGCTCGAGCGCGTGCGCGACGAGGTGGCGGTGAACCGGCCGCCGGCCTGGCACCGCTTCCCGCACCAGTTCGCGCACATCTTCGCCGGCGGCTACGCGGCCGGCTACTACAGCTACAAGTGGGCCGAGGTGCTGAGCGCCGACGCCTACGCCGCGTTCGAGGAAGCCCCGGACCGGCTCGCCGCCACCGGCGCACGCTTCCGCGACGAGATCCTCGCCCGTGGCGGCAGCCGCCCGGCGCTGGAGAACTTCAAGGCCTTCCGCGGCCGCGAGCCGGCGATCGACGCGCTGCTGCGGCACAGCGGCATGGCGAGCTGAGCCAGGCGCGCCGCAGGCGCGTGCTTGCCCCGCAACGGATGGACGCACCCTTGTCCGGGCGGGCGGGTTCGGGACGGCGGCACCGGCGTACCACGATCCCGACGAGCCCCTTTTCACGTGCGCTGCGTTAACGTCGGCCCGTCTCGAGGACACACGCCCGGGAGGGAACGCAGCATGTCGATACAGGACGAGTTGTTTCGGATCGAGGAAGGCTTCTGGCTGGCCGGCGAGGACCACTTCCTGCAGCATCTCGACGACCGGTGCCTGCTGGCATTCCCCCAGATGGGCCAGATGCACGGTGTCCACGCCAGGGACCAGGTCGCCGGGACAGCCGCAACGCCGAACCGGTGGCGCGACCTGAAGATAGGCAACCGTCATCACGTTCGGCTTGGCGACGACGTCTGCATCATCAGCTACCGCGCCGACGCGACGCGTGGAGACGGCGCGCCCTACGCCGCGCTCATCGGTTCGGGCTATGTCCGCCGGCCGGAGGGGTGGAAGCTCGCCTTCCACCAGCATTCCCCGGCCTGACGTCGAGTTCGCCGCCACCGGCCTTCCGCTAGCTAAGGAGACCGTGGCGCAGGCTTCGCGTCATGTGCGCCTCCTCACCGACGAACCCGGGTGTGATACCGATCGCGTTTTTTCGTCCCCGACGCCTGGGCCGTCCAACCGCGCGAGCGCGCCAGCACGCGCTGTCACGCCTCCGTCAAGCAATCGTCAAGCGAATGGAATGACTCGCTGCGGCAGAACGGCCCACGTTCGGTCGGCCGGCGGACGCGCCTGCGGCCGCCCGCTCTCCAGGCGAGGCCCCATGCGCAGACCGGCGTCGCTTCCGGCCGCGAACTCCCCCGCGTCGTCCTCTCGCCCGGAAACCCTGCTCCAGAAGGAAACGCCCATGACACCCAAGCCGCTCACCCTCACCCTGCTCTGCGCATGCCTTGCCGCCGCTCCCCATGCCGCCGCCGCCGAGGCGCCACTGGAACTGACGCTGCTGCGCGGAGGCGCGTTGCAGGCCGATCCGGTCGCCGACGGCGACCTGGTCCATTTCCCGACCGGCCGCACCCTCGCCACCTGGGACTACGGCGATCCGGCCGCGCCCGTCCGCGTGGCCACCTCCGAACCCGCGGGCGGCCCGATCAACGGCCTCGCCCGCCACGGCGACCATCTCTATGCCAGCTGGCGCGGCTACGACGGCAGCAGCGGCGTGACCACCTGGTCGCTGGCCGATCCCGCCCGCCCGCAACGGGTGGACGAGACCGAGGACTACGTCGACGACGACGGCAAGTTCCTGCTCGGCCTGGCGGTCGCCAACGACCACCTGTACCTGTTCGACAACAACCACGGCGTGTTCGTGTCGGACCTGGCCGATCCGGCGCATCCCGCGTTCTCGCCCACCGGCATCGCCACCGTGCCCACGCAGTACACCCGGATCGTCGCCCACGGCGACACGATCCACGCCACCGGCCGCAACTGGCTCGGCGGCACCGTCCTCGACCTGTACGACGTCAGCGTGGCGAACGCGCCGTTCAAGGTCGCCGGCCACGGCGTGGACGGGCTCGACAGCTTCAGCCTGATCGCCGAGCCCGCGCGCGCGATCGGCGTCGGCAACCGGCTGACGGTGTTCGATCTCGGCGAGCCGACGCTGATGAACCCGCGCGGCGCCATCGACATCCCGCCGGCGATCACCGGCGCGCGCGTGGGCGAGTTCGTCTATACCTTCGGCTGGGGCGAGGGCCTGGACGTCTGGAACATCGCCGACATCGATGCGCCCGAAGCCGCCGGGCACCTCGAGCTCTTCGCCCTCGGCGGCCGCCGTTCGCTGGCGATCGAGGGCGGCCCGCTGCTGCTGCCGACCGACACCGACCTGGTGCACGCGCTCGACGTCAGCGCCCCCGGCGCGCCCGCCAACATCGCCACCGCCTGGCTGCCGGGCGGGGCCGCCGCGGTCGACGCGGTCGGGCACGGCGACGACATCGTGCTGCTGCAGGCGAACTACGGCCTGACCGTCAACGACGCGCAGACCCTGGCGCCGACCGCGCGCTTCGACGCCGACCTGCCCGAACGCCTGGAGTCGCGCAGCTTCGAGCAGATGGACATCGAGGGCGACACCGCCTGGCTCGCCGCCTGGGGCTTCGGGCTGATCGGCGTCGACCTGGCCGACCCGGCCGCGCCCCGCGAACTCGGGCGCGTCTCGTTCCCGTTCGCCGCCGTGCTCGACGTGGCCGGCGACCATGCCTATGTCGCGAAGTGGACCAATGGCGGCGTGTTCGGCGTGGTCGACGTGTCCGATCCCACCGCGCCGTCGCTGGTGTGGCAGGGCGCGCTGGCGTCGCAGCCGTACGCGCTTCGCGTCGACGGGCAGCACGCCTACCTCGCCGAGGGCACCGAGTCCGGCACCGAAAACGGCGGCCTGCGCATCTACAGCCTCGACGACCCCGCCAGCCCGGTGGAGGTCGGTCATCTCGACGACGGCTGCGGCGCCGCGTTCGACCTGGCCATCGACAGCGAGGTCTCGCTGCTCTATCTCGCCTGCCGCGGCGGCGTGCAGGTGGTCGACATCGCCGCGCCGGAAGCCCCCGTCGTGGTCGGGCGCTACGACGCCGGCGACGAGGATTCCTACACGCGCGTCGCCCAGCACCTCGATCGCGCCTGGTTCGCCAACATCGCCGGCCTGCACGAACTCGACGTGTCCGATCCCACCGCACCGGTGCGCACGAAACTCACGCTGCTCGGCCACCAGGGCGTGCAGCGGCTGACGACGCTGGAGGACGGTCGCCTGGTCGCGCTCGGCGGCAACAGCGGCGTGCACGTGTTCGCGCCCGGCGGCGGCGAGGACGCCACGCCGATCGAGAACCGCGTCCCGGCACCGGGCCTGGAAGGCGACGCGGGCGACGGGCTGCTGTACGCGGTCGAGGTCCCGGCCGGCACGCGGGTACTGAGCGTGCTCAGCTACGGCGGCCGCGGCGACGTCAGCCTGGCGGTCCGGCACGGCCAGCCGCCCACCGGGGACGACGCCGACGGCCGCTCCACCCGACCCGGCAACAACGAGACCGTGCGCATCGCCGATCCCGCCGCCGGCACCTGGTACATCCGGCTGGTCGGGGAGACCGCGTTCTCCAACGTCACCCTGCAGGCGCGCTACTGACTGTGGGCGGCGGCCGGCACAGGAGCGCCACCGGTCGCCGTCTGTCGCAGTCGCGACTTCCGTCGCTCCCACAAGGCCCATCGGTACGCAATCCGCCGCTCCTGTGGGAGCGACGGAAGTCGCGACCCGGCACGGATGAAACACCCGCGAACGCGCGCGTCGATCGATCCGACGATGTGGGCACCGGCCCTGGCAGGGCACCCCACGCCGCGAATCGCCGGAACACCACGACCGCCCCCCCGGCTTGGCGAAGCACCGCCGCCGCGCTACCGTCGTGCCATGCACACGACAGCCATCGCCGCCACCGCACTCGCCCTGTCCCTGGCAACCGCCAGCGCCGTCGCGCAGGTGCAGACCGCTCCCCTGCCCGAGCCGCCCGAGACGAACGCGGTGACGCGCGACCGCGCGCGGCAGACCGGCATCGTCACCTTCGAACTGCCCGGCCGCCAGCAGGTGATCGTGCGTTCGTTCGAGCCCGACACCGCGCTGCCCGACCGCTACCGCATCAGCTTCGAGGCGCTCGACATCGACGGCGACGGCTTCATCGACCGCAACGAGGCGGCCGCGCATCCCACCCTCGCCGGCGAGTTCCGCGGCGTCGATGTCGACGGCGACGGCAGGCTCAGCCGCGCGGAACTGGTGGGCTGGACCGGCGAACGCTAGGCCGAACCGGCATTCACCTCCCCGCAGCCGATCCCTGTAGGAAGGGCTTCAGGTAGGAAGGGCTTCAGCCCCGTCCTGCCGAAGATCGCGGCAAGGAACCAGCAACGCGGGTGGCGGCCGGGAAGGTGCGTGCGGGAGTCCTTTCGCGCTTTGCTCGCTTCTCGGGGTCGGGGCTGAAGCCCCTCCTACAGGAGCGCCGATGGGAGGCCGGCAGGTCACGAATCCGACAGTTTTCTTCCGAAGCTCGACAGCCGGCGCGGATGTCGCGGCCGCCGCCCGGCACTACGCTGGCATCCAGACGAGATCGCGCGCGCCGTGACGGCACGGCTGGCGGACGCGACCGAGAACGGAGATGCCGGCCATGACGACCGCCCTGGACACGCCCTACCCGCTGACCGACGCACAGGTGGCGCAATTCCGCCGAGACGGCTTCATCAAGCTCAAACAGGTCTTCGATGCCGAGACGCTGCGCCGCTACGGTGCCGAAATCACGCGGCTGACCATCGCCCTCAACACCCAGACCAAGCCGCTGGCCGAGCGCAGCACCTACGATCGCGCCTTCCTGCAGGTGATGAACCTGTGGGAG
Source organism: Luteimonas sp. R10 (assembly GCF_045689605.1). Lineage (GTDB taxonomy): Bacteria > Pseudomonadota > Gammaproteobacteria > Xanthomonadales > Xanthomonadaceae > Luteimonas. The sequence continues at coordinate 1,247,019 of NZ_CP141262.1, read as the reverse complement.
CAGGGCGGCGCGGCGCGCGAGTTCGTGTTCGGCAGGCGCCTGGCCGGCATCGCCGCGGCGCTGCTGCAGGTCGACGGCGTGCGCCTCTATCACGACCAGTCGCTGTACAAGGAACCCGGTGGCGGCATCACTCCCGCGCACGCCGACCAGTATTACTGGCCGGTCGACAGCGACCGCACCGTCACCGCCTGGGTGCCGCTGCAGGCGGTGCCGCAGGACATGGGCCCGCTGGCGTTCTTCGCCGGCAGTCAGCGCGTCGAGTTCGGCCGCGACCTCGGCATCTCCGACGAGAGCGAGCGCGCCATCACCGCCGCGATGGAGGCGCACGGCTTCCCGGTGATCGACGCGCCGTTCGACCTGGGCGAGGTGAGCTTCCACCTCGGCTGGACCTTCCACCGCGCCGGCCCCAACCGCTCGGCGCGGCCGCGCTCGGTGATGACCGTGATCTACATGGACCGCGACATGCGGCTCAAGGCGCCGGAGAACCACATGCAGCAGGCGGACTGGGCGCAGTGGTGCCCGGGCGCGCAGGTCGGCGCGGTGATCGACACGCCGAAGAACCCGGTGCTGTTCGAACGCGCCGCATGACGGGCGGCGTGCTCAGCGGGCCGTCGGCGATCGCCGACGGGCGCGGCGGGTTCTCGATCGAGACGGTGGAGGTCGACCCGCCCGGCCCGGGCGAGGTGCGGGTGGCGATGGCCGCCGCCGGCGTGTGCCATACCGATCATGCCTCGCTGCGCTGGCCGGGCCCGCTGGTGATGGGCCACGAGGGCGCCGGCCATGTCGAATCGATCGGCGCCGGCGTGCGCGGGCTGGCGCCCGGCCAGCCGGTGCTGCTGAACTGGGCGATCCCGTGCGGCGCCTGCTTCCAGTGCGGGCGCGGCGCGCAGGCGCTGTGCGAGCGCACGCACGAGCTCGACGTGCCCGCGCTCGGCACCAGCCGCGCGCACCCCGGCGGCACCCGCCTGCACGGACGCCCGATCGAACGGTCGTTCCATCTCGGCACCTTCGCGCGCCACGCCCTGGTGCGCGCGGAAGCGGTGACGCCGCTGCCGGACGGGCTGCCGCCCGATCCCGCCTGCATCCTCGGCTGCGCGGTGATGACCGGCGTGGGCTCGGCGCTGAACGTGGCCGCGGTCGCGCCGGGCGAGTCGGTGGCGGTGCTGGGTTGCGGCGGCGTCGGGCTCAACGTGATCCAGGGCGCCAGGATCGCCGGCGCCGCCGTCGTCGTCGCCGTCGACCGGGTGCCGGCCCGGCTCGAGCGCGCCCGCGAGCTCGGCGCCACCCATCTGCTGCCCGCCACCGATGACGCGGAAGATCTGGTCGCGCGCGTGCGCGCGCTGACCGGCGGCCGCGGCGTCGACCATGCGTTCGAGGCCACCGGCGTGTCGGCGCTGGCCTTCCTGCCGCTGCAGCTGGCGCGCAACGGCGGCAACGCGCTGCAGGTCAGCGGCGCGCACGGCGCCGGCAGCGTCGAGCTGCCGCGCTTCTTCTGGAACAAGCGCTACCTGACGCCGCTGTACGGCGACTGCGTGCCCGGGCGCGATTTCCCGCGCCTGTTCGACTGGGTCGCGCAGGGAAGACTCGAGCTCGCCGCGCTCGTCAGCCATCGCTATCCGCTCGGCGCGCTGGACCGCGCCTTCGCCGACATGCTGGAGGGGCGCAGCGCCAAGGGCGTGCTGCGGATCGCATGAGCGAATCCTCCCCCCTCTTCCGCACCGTCGAGCGTTCGGATCCGGCGATCCCGAAGCACGGGCTCGAGTTCCTCGCCGTCAAGAGCCCGGCGCTCGCGCAGCGCGCCGACGTCACCCTCTTCACCCTGCCGGGCACCCGCGACATCGCCGACCTGCCGATCGTGCTGCTGCTGCACGGCGTCTACGGCTCGCACTGGTCCTGGGCGCTGCAGGGCGCCGCGCACGTCACCGCGACGCGGCTGGTCGCCGAGGCCGTGCTGCCGCCGGTGGCGCTGCTGATGCCCTCCGACGGCCTGTGGGGCGACGGCTCCGGCTACGTGGCGCATGCCGGGCAGGACTTCGAGCGCTGGATCCTGGACGAAGTGCCGGCGCTCGCGATCGGCGCGGTGCCCGGGTGCACCGCACGCTCGCCGCTGCTGGTCGCCGGATTGAGCATGGGCGGATTCGGCGCGCTGCGGCTGGCGGGCAAGCACCCGCATCGCTTCGCCGCCGCGGCCGCGCACTCGGCGGTCACCGAGGCCGCGCAGCTCGACGCGCTGATCGAGGAGCGCCGCGACGGCTGGAGCCCGGCACCGGCCGATGCCAGCGTGCTGGCCGCGCTCACCGGCGCGCCTGGGCCGTTGCCACCGCTGCGCTTCGACTGCGGGCGCGACGATCCGTTCCTCGCCGCCAACCGCGCGCTGCACGACGCGCTGCTGGCGGCGGGCATCGCGCACCGCTACGCCGAGCGCGACGGCGGGCACGACTGGAACTACTGGTCGACCGCGCTCGAGGACACGCTGCGCTTCTTCGGCGCGGTATTGCGCGGCGACATCACCCATCACGAGGAGGGCAAGGCATGAACATCGCGAAGACACTGATGGCGCTGGCCGCATTGGCGGCCCTGGCCTGTGCCCCGCCCGCGGCGCCGGCGGCGGCTGCATCGGCGACCGCGTCGGCGGACACGCCGTTGCCAGCGCGCGCGCGGGCCGGCGAGGAGGTCTTCTACCACGTCTTCTTCCGCAGCTTCCGCGACGCCGACGGCGACCGCATCGGCGACCTGCGCGGCTTGGCGGAGAAGCTCGACTACATCGCCGAGCTCGGGGTCACCTCGATCCTGCTCACGCCATTGCAGCCCTCGCCCTTCTACCACAACTACTTTCCCACCGACTTCGAGACCATCGAGCCCGCCTACGGCACGATGGCGGACTACTTCGCCTTCGTCCGCGGCGCGCACGCGCGCGGGTTGAAGGTGTACCTGGACCAGGAGATCCAGTACGTCGGCGAGGGCCACCCGTGGTGGACGCGCTCGCAGGGCCTGCCCGGCGCGCCGTTCGCCGACTTCCTGCTGTGGCGCGACGCGGCGCGCACCGAGGCCGAGCCCTTCCTCGACCGCGCCACCTGGCCGCACTACGACGGCCGCCAGATCGGCATCGCCATGATCGACCTGAACAACCCGCGGGTGCGCGACTACTTCACCCGCGTGCTGCTGTTCTGGGCCGACCCGCACGGCGACGGCAGCGGCCGCGACGGCGTCGACGGCTTCCGCATCGACCACATGATGGACGACCTCGACCACAAGGGGGTCGCGACGAACCTGTTCGCCGATTTCTGGCGGCCGGTGTTCGACGCGCTGCGGGAGCGGCGCCCGGGGTTCCGGATCATGGCCGAACAGGCGGACTGGGGCTTCGGCGAGGACTGGCTGACCCGCGGCGACGCCGATCTGGTGTTCGCCTTCCCGCTGCGCGGCGCGCTGATCGAGCTCGACAAGGACAAGATCGCGCGGGCCGTGCGCGAGACGGACGCGATCACCCCGGCGGGCAAGGGCCAGATCGTGTTCCTCGAGAACCACGACACCGACCGCGTCATGTCGCTGGTCGACGGCGACCCGGCGCGCGCCCGCGCCGTCGCCGCGCTGTCGCTGGTGCTGCGCGGCGAGCCGCTGCTCTACTACGGCCAGGAGTTGGGCATGCGCGGCACCACCCGCGAGGACGGCATGTCCGACTCCAACCACATCCCGCTGCGCGAGGCGATGCGCTGGTCGGCGGCACTCGACGCGCCGGGCGCGGCGATCTGGTACCGAGGCGACAAGCCCTGGTGGACGGATCCAGCCAACCAAGCGCACGACGGCGTCTCGGTGGAGGAGCAGCGGGGAGACGCGGACTCGCTGCTCGCCTGGTACCGCACGCTGCTGGCGCTGCGCCAGGCGCGGCCGGAACTGCGCGCCGGCGACCAGCGCCTGCCCTGCGACGACGCCTCCGAGGTCCTCTGCGTGCTGCGCGAATCCGGCGATGCGCGCAGCCTGCTGCTGGTCAACCTGGGCGATGCCGCGGCGCGGCCGGCGCTGGACTCAACAATTGCCGGCGGCCGATGGATCGACCTGATCGACGGCGGCACGGTCGATCCTTCGACGCTGACCCTGGCGCCGATGACGGCGCGGATCCTCGGAACGCCTTAGGCGCTGTCGATTTCGACGCGTACTGCTCGCGACCGTTGCCGCTGCGCGACCTGAGCGGCCTCGACCAGGCAACCCCGGCAAAAGCCAGGGCGGTTGTTTACCGACCGAGCAGCGGCGCCGCGGCAATCGCCATGTCGCCGTTCTCGTGGCCGACGCCTTCGACATAGCGGATCTTCCAGCCGAAGGGCGCGCCGAGACGCTTCGCGGCGGCCTTGCCGGTCGCATGGAATTTTTCGCCCCTGGCCAGCCGGAACGGACCCTGTGCCTTCGCGCCGGGATCGTCCGGCAGGCTCCTGTGACCGGGGTCGTTGTCTGCGGTGCCGAGCAGCACCGTGACCGGCTTGCCCAGCGCAGCGCGCAAGGTTGCTTCATCCGCCGGCGCACCGGCGAGCCCATAGGGGTAGGCGATCGACAGGTCGGGCATCGCATACGACCCTGCATTGGCCGTAATCGCGCGGTGATAGCGCGCTTCGGGCACGAACAACACGTAACGGTGGACGAACTGCGCGCCTGCGGAATGGCCGTAGATGCCATAGGACGCCACCCGCGTGCCGGTGCGTCTGCGGATGTCATCGAACAGCGGCTCGATCGCCGAGAACGACCAGCGTTCGCGTGGCACCAGCGCACCGTCGCCATCGAAAACGTTGCCATGGTTGTAGCTGCGGGATTTCGGAAAGCCCGCGTTGCTGAATTCCGGCACCACGAGGATGTAGCCCTGCTCTGCGGCGAGTCCCGACCATTCGTCGCGATAGCGGTCCGCATCGCGGCCGCGGCCATGCATCACGAACACCACCGGTGTCGTGTCGGTCACGCGCTCCGGCACTTGGTACCAGACCCGGACCGCCGGCCCGGCCCAGCCGTCGAACAGATACGTGCCCTGGCCGGCCGGGAGTACCGGCATCGCGCTTCCGCTCGCGCAGGCAGTCGCGAACGCCGCCGCGAGCAGCAGGCCCAGCCAGCGGCATGCCCATGCCATGGTGCGTCGGTTCATTGCCATTTCCCCGTTGATGTGCGGCCCGATAGCGCGGCAAAGACGGGCCATGCCTAGAACCTGAATTCCGCGCCAAGGAAGTAGCGCCGGCCGCGAACGTCATAGGTGCCGTTGAAATTCGAGCGGCGGCCGCTTTCGACATCGCCGTCCGGCGCGAACGGACTGATCTTGTCGAAGATGTTGTTGACGCCCGCGAAAATCCTCAGGTCGGGCGAACCGGAATCGAATTCGTAGCTGGCGCTGATCGAATGTTCCCATACCGCGGGGTAGCGCAGGAACAGGGGCCTTTCGGCGTCGGGAATCTCCTGCAGCACTTCCTGGTATTCGAGCAGCCGCTCGCGGCTGTCGAGGATCGTGCTGAAGTACTCGACCGAATAGCGCAGCCGGAAATCGTCGTGGCGCCAGGCGAGGCTGCCGAGCGCGCGCCACTTGAACGCGGGCGCATCGGCCAGCGAGTCGCGGGTGTCGGTGGTGACGCCGAGCCGCGTGATTTCGCGGTCCAGTACATGAGTGGCGTTGGCGCGGAGGTCGAACTGCCCGGGAACGCCGAACGATTCCAGGTCGAAGCGGTATTGCGCCGCGAAATCCAGCCCGCGGGTGGACAGTCGGTCGGAATTGGTCTCGAACTGGCGGATCAGCGTGATCTCGCCGTCGTCCTGGTCGCGCGCGACCCGGCTGCAGAAATCATTCTGCGCGACCGGCTGGTCGCTTTCATAGCAGCTCCTCAGCAGCAGGTTGTTGTCGAACAGCTCGATGACGTTGTCGATGGTGATGTCGTAGTAGTCGAGCGACAGTGCCAGCCCGGGGATGAAGCGTGGCGTCAGCACGACGCCCGCGGTCCAGGAATCGGAGGTCTCAGACTCGAGGTTGATGTTGCCCTCGTTGGTCGAGAGCAGCGTACCGAGGTCGGTCTCGAAGACACCACCCTCCTCGATCACCGCGACGATGCCCGGATCGGCACGGCAGTTGCTTCCGATCGCTCCGGGCGTGTTCGCGTCGACGCCGTCGCAAGGGTCGACGATGCCGCTGTCGGTATCGCCGCGCGCCGGGGAGAACAGTTCCGTCAGGTCCGGAGCGCGCTCGGCGCGTGCGTACTGGACGCGGAAGTGGATATCCTCGATCGGTTTCCAGCTCACCCCTGCGCGATAGGTGAAGACGTTGCCGACGGTGTCGATATCGTAGTTGGCCAGCCGCGCCGACAGGTCCAGATTCAGGTTCTCGGCGAACGGCCGGTCGGCCAGCAGCGGAATATTGACCTCGGCGAAGCCCTCGTAGGCCGAGATGCTGCCGTCGGTGTCCGGTACGGTGATCTCGGTCGTGCCGCCGTTCCGGGACAGGTCGTCGTTGCGCAGCCGCAGCGTGTCCTTGCGATACTCGGCGCCGAAGGCTGCAAGCACCGGACCTGCGGGCAGATCGAACAGCGGGCCGTCGAAAATGCTCTGGAAAGTCTGCTGGCGGATGTTCGCATCCAGCCTGAGATCGGCGCGGATGTAGTCGATGGCTTCCGGCGAAATCGAACCGATGCCGAAAATGTTGACCGGCACGCAACCTTCGGCACGCGCTTCCTCGCTCCGGCAGCGGATCTCGGTGGTGCTACCCGGGACGAACTCGGTGCGCAGGCCCTGTTCCAGCGCGCGCAGGTTGACCTCGTTGCGGCGCACCTGGTGTTGGGTGAAATCACCGTAACCGACGGTCGCCTCCCAACGCCAGTAGTCGCCCCAGGCGTCGCCGCGGGCGCCGAACCAGGCGCGCACGGTGGTGCGCTCGTTCTCGGTCTCGGTCCGCCCGACCTCGTCGAAGCGACGAGCCCAATCGATGTCGCCGAGCCCCCGGCGGCCGTCGGACGTCCTGAGCTGCGCCGGCGCGAACAGCGCCACCAGCGGATCGTCGCGATCGATCGTGCCCACGCCGTTGTCCATCTCGAGCAGACCGGTGTCCGGATTGACGAACGAGAAATCGCCGGCATCGTCGAGGCTCTGCGGCCTGCGCACGGACAGGGTCTCCTCGCGCGCGGCCTGAACCTGAGCGAACACCTCGGTGCTGTCCGTCAGCCGGTAGTTGATTTTCGAAGCGCCCAGGTAGCGCTCGCGGGGATTGAGGATGTTGTTGAAGACCCGGTCGCTCTCGCCGAAGCGGTCCGCGACGTCGCCGGCAGTGACGTCGTCGCCGAGAAACGCGAACTGGTTGTCGCCGGGATCGAAATAGCCGATGGGATCCGTGCCGCTGACGTTGGCGTCGAAGATGCCGCCGGGAAAGAACGTCGTCAGGCGGTCGCGCATGAGGTTTGGCGGGAAGGTATTCGCCGGGAAATCGCCGCCCGGGCCGCCTTCGGGATCGATGCCGTTGAATTCGTTGATCCCGCGCCCGGTGTCGTAGTCGAAGTCCGCTTCGATCAGGGCGAAATCGCGGTCGGTCGCGGCGATGCCCCAGCGCTTTTCGTGGGTCCCGGAGACCAGGAAATAGCCGCGGTCGCCGTCGAACCGGGTGCCCCAGCTGGCGGTGACTTCGCGGCGCTCGTCGTCGCCCTCCTCGCTGATGCCGCCGAGCGCCTTGACCCGAAACCCGGTCTGGTCGCTCTCGGTGATGATGTTGACCACGCCCGCGATCGCATCCGAACCGTAAACCGAGGACGCGCCGCCGGTGATGATCTCGACGCGGTCGATGAAGTCGTCGGGGATGCTGCTGAGGCTGACCCGGTTCGCCTGCGCGCTGTTGGAGACGGTGCGGCGGCCGTCGATCAGGACCAGCGTGCGGTTGTCGCCGAGCGCGCGCAGGTCGACCGTGGACAGTCCCTCGCTCTGCGCGTTGTCGCCCGAACTGGTCGCGGAGTTCGATTGCGACACGAACGGAAGCTCGGCAATCGTCTCGTTGAGATCCTGGGCACCGGTATCGTCGAGTTCCTCGGCGCTGAGGCCTACGATCGGTGTCGGCGTGTCGATGGTGTCGCGACGGATGCGGGTACCGGTGACGACGACGCCGGCAAGGGTGGCGGTATCGCGATCGGCGGCGCCGGCCGTGGACGAAGACGGATCCTGGCCGGGAAAACCGCCCCCGGCGGACAGCGTCGCGGTCATCCCGTCCGTCGTGTCCGGTGCGGTCGTGTCGAATCCGGTCGCGCCCGCGGGCTTGGCGGCATTGGTCTTGCGCCGGATCATGATGACGCCCGCCGCATTGGTTTCCATGGTCAGGTCGCTGCCTTCAAGCAGGCGCTCCAGTGCGCCTGCGGCGGTATAGCTGCCGCGAAGCTCGGGTGCGCTGTGCCCGGCGACCAGGTCATCGGTGAACACGATCTGCTGCCCGGCGGCGCGCGCATAGGCGCGCAGGGCCTGCGACAGCGGTTGCGCCGGAAGTTCGAAGCGGTAGGTGCGGTCCTGCGCGGTGGCGGTGACGCTGCACAGTGCCAGGGCGGCGGCGATCGAACCTGCCAGGAAAGCGCGGCGCAGGGCGGGCAACGGCATCTCGGTCTCCTTCGTGGCGACACCCGCTCCCCGGCGGGCGATCAGTAGCTATGACGCCGTTCGAGCAGAAACCCTCCACGTCGGCGGCAAGGCGACTGCGGAATGGAATCGCTGGCAGTGCCGTGCATGGCCGCCAGTGAGCGCAACCACCCGCCGCGCCGGGCGGTGGTTTCAGGCGTTGCGGAAACTGCGGCATGGCCCCTGGACGACGGCGCCGGGATCTCGCCCCGGGCACCGTACCGTCGCGTCGGCCAGGCGCGAGCGGCGGGCACGTCGCCTGCGACTCACCGTGCCGCGATCGGGCGCTCGCGCAATTCGACACTGCCATCCGGCGTGCGGGTGGCCTGCACCGGCAGATAAGTCGTGACCGTGGTGACGAACGATGACAGGTCGCCGGCGTTGATGACGCCGCTCAGGCGCAGCTTCGCCGCGCTGTCATCGGTGATTGCCACCTGTTCGCGGGTGTAGCGGCTGACGCGGGCAACGACCGCGTCCAGCGGTTCGTCATCGAAGATCAACTGGCCCTGTTGCCAGGCGATGGCCTGGTCGATGTCCACGCGCTGGATCTGCATCGGCCCCTGCGCTGCGGCGACCAGGCGCTGGCCCTGCCGTACTTCCATTGCTTTCGACTCGGGCACGTCGAGGACCAGCACCCGTCCTTCGATCAGGGTGATCGACGTCTGCGAGCCGAACAGATCGATGTTGAACGCGGTACCGGTGGCGATCACGCGCTGATCACCTGCCTGCACGGCGAAGGGGCGCAGTGGATCGCGGGCGACGTCGAACCTCGCCTGTCCCTTGACCAGCACCAGCTCGCGGGCGCGTTCGGAATATTCCACGCGCACTTCGCTTGCTGCATCCAGCGAAACGGCGGAGCCGTCCGACAGCGTGACGGTGTAGCGCTCGCCGAGTGCGGTGCGGTAGACATCCGGCCGCGCAAGCTGCCAGAACACGCCGCCTGCCAGCGTGGCCAGGGCGATGAGCGCGACCGAAGCCGCGATGGCCCGGCCCGGCATGCGATCGCGCCAGCGTCGGCGATTGTGCCGGTGTGCACGGTCGAGCGCGGCGCGACGCGCGGCGATGGCTTCCGGCGCGGCCGCATGTTCACCGACGAAATTCCAGAGATCCTGCACCTCGTGCCAGGCAGCGACATGGGCGGAATCCCGCATCAGCCACGCCTCCAGATCGTCCGCCTGCGACGGATCCTCGGTCAGACGCACACGCCAGGCCATCGCCTCGGCGAGGCGTTGTTCGTGCTGCTCGATACGGTCGCTGTCCGTGCTCATCGTTTCACTTCGATCTCAGCCGACGCAGCAGGTGCAGGCCGGCCTTGGCCACGTGCTTTTCCACCGTGCTCTGTGCCACACCCAGCAGCGCGGCGATTTCGCGCTGCTTCATATTCTCCAGCCGGAACATGACGAAGATGTCGCGGGTACGCGCATCCAGCTCGTCCAGCGCCCGGAAGACCTCGGCCAGCGTCTTCCTCGAGGATAGGACGCTCTCCGGAGAGCGATCCTCCACCAGGGCAAGGGGGATCGCTTGCGCCGTATTCTCGTCGATCGGGCAATGCGCAGTGATGCCGGCACGTCCGGCGGCACGGCCGCGGTCGCGCAGGAGGTTGCTGGCGATCTTGAAGACGAAGGCGTGCGGATTCTCGATCCGGTCCAGTTGCCCGGCGCGGATCAGCCGGGCAAAAACGTCCTGGGTAAGATCCTCGGCTTCGGAACGGTGCTGGACGCGGCGCAGGAAGAAGCTCAGCAGCGGCTCGCGGAACTCGGCGTACAACTGCGCGGCCAGGTCGGGCGAACAATCGGCGGCGGCATGTGACACGGGATCACCAATGGCCGGAACGCGCCGAATATACACCCGATCATGCGCCGGGGGAGGACGGCCCCATGCGCGCGTTGCTTTCCAGCCGGATCGTCAGCAAGCTGCTGATCCGGCATTGCACGCGGCGAACGCATCGGTCCACAGATCGCATCTGTGCAGGTTGCTCCGACGACAGGCCCCCGTGCGCTCGGCGAACTGCAGCATGAGCTCCGATGCCGCGCGCATCGCGCTGGACTCGCTCAACGTCCCGCTCCCGCCGCGATGACTGCCCGGAAACCCCGATCATGACGCGTCCCCATCCATGAAGCCGTGAAGGTTCGGCGCGCCGGGCGCTATCCTTCGCACGATGCCCGTGCCCTACCTCGAGCGCCCGATCTGCGAACCGGTGGAACTGCGCCCCGGCGCGCGGATCCGCGTCGAGCGCGTGGTCCAGGGCGGTGGGGCCGCCGCCAGCACACCGTTCCCGCACTTTCATGACGTGCACGAGCTGGTGTTGTTCGGCACCGTGTCCGGCACCTTCACCGCCGAGGGACGGCGCTATGCGCTGGCACCCGGCTGCATCGCCTTCGTGCCGTCGATGCGCCAGCACGATTTCGCCCTGGCGCCCGGCCCGCGCGACTGGCTGCTGGTACAGATCGACGCCGTCGCCGGCGAAACCCTGGCGCATGCGCCCGGACTCGAACGACTGGCGCATGCGTTCTGCGCACTGCCCGATACCGCGCAGAGCCGGCGCGTGGCCATGCTCGCCGAATGGCTGGGCGGACTCGGCAGCGACGACCCGCCCGCCCAGCCGCTGGTGGAACTGCTGCTGCATGCCGCGGTACGCGCGCCCGCGGTCGCGGGCGAGAGGCTGGCGGCCGACGCCGACGACCTCGAACGCCTGCGCCCGGCGATCGAACGCCTGCGCCGAGATCCCGCCCGCGCGCCCTCGGCCGAACAGGCGGCGGCGCTGTGCGCGCTCTCGCCCGCCTACTTCAGCCGCCGCTTCAAGCGACAGGTGGGCATGGCGTGGAGCGACTACGTGCGCACCCACCGCCTGCACCTGGCCAGCCAGCGCCTGCGCGACAGCGACCGCAGCATCGCCGCGATCGCCGAGAGCCTGGGCTTCTCCACGCCGTCGCACTTCGGCGAGCTGTTCCACCGCCGCTTCGGCATGACGCCGGCGGCCTATCGCCGCGCCGGCAGCGCACGGTCCTGACCGCCGGCGAAGGCGACGTGGCGCTTTCCGTTCGCAAGGAACATCGGAGCCGCCGGTCTCGGCGTTCCGGTGCGGCCGTCGTTGCGGAGACGACAGTCGAGCATGCATGGCCGGCCGGTGCGGTGAAGGCGCACCGCGAAGCGCTTCACGCTCGGTGCCGCCTGGGTCCGAATCCTGCCGTCCGCCCCGACGGGTATCCTGCCTGCAACGCTCGTCGCGAACGGGGGAATCTTCGATGAAGAAGGCGCTCGCCTGGGCGGTCGCATCGGCGCTGGCTCTCGTCTTGCTCGTGTTCGCCCTCGACCGGCTGACACCGTGGCCCCAGGCGCTGCTGATCCGGTACGCGTTCGAGAAGGGCGGCGCCGCCATGGCGCGGGCGCTCGAGAAACACGTGCCGCCGGGAATCGCGGAGATGCGGGACATCGCGTACCGCGACGATGATCGCGACGCCAGGCTCGATGTGTTCTACCCCGAGCGCATCGCCGGTACCGACACGGTGCTGCCGACCATCGTCTGGGTCCACGGCGGCGCCTGGATCTCCGGCAGCAAGGAGGACGTCGCCAACTACCTGCGGATCCTCGCCGCGCACGGCTACACGGCCGTCGGCATCGATTATTCCATCGCGCCGGGAAAGCGCTATCCGCTGCCGGTGATCCAGGCCAACGACGCGCTGAAGTACCTCGTCGCCAATGCCGGGCGGCTGCATGTGGACAGGGACCGGTTCGTGCTCGCCGGCGATTCGGCCGGTTCGCAGATCGCCGCGCAGGTGGCGGCGCTGACCACCAATCCCGGCTACGCGCGGACGATGCGGCTATCGCCGGCGATCGAGGCGAACCAGCTGAGGGCGACGGTGCTCGCGTGCGGCGCCTACGATCTGGCGCTGGTGGATTACGACGGCCCGTTCGGCGGCTTCCTGAAGACGGTGTTGTGGGCGTACACGGGGCGGAAGGACTTCCTAGACGATCCCGACCTCGCTCCGGCGTCGGTCGCCGATCACGTCACCGCGGATTTCCCGCCGACCTTCCTCACCGCCGGCAACGCCGACCCGCTGCAACCGCAGTCGCGGGAATTCGCCGCGCGGCTGGCGCACGCGGGCGTCGCCGTCGACACGCTGTTCTATCCCGCCGACCACGCGCCCGCGCTTGCGCACGAATACCAGTTCGACCTCGACGGCGCCGACGGCCGGCAGGCGCTGGCGCGGATCCTCGCGTTCCTGCAGGCGAATACCCGCTAGGCCGAACCACACTCGCTTCCGCGCCCAATTCGCCTTGTAGGAGGGGCTTCAGCCACGACCGCGCGGGCCAACGGGAGATGCGCTCCGCCGTTGTTTCCCTTCGCGACGCGCGGCGGCGCGTTCATCTTGGTCGCCACCGATGAATCAGCTTGGCGCGGGCTGAAGCCCCTCCTACGGACGTCGATGGCGTGAGCGAATGCCGGTACAGCCCAGAGCCTGCAGACCGGCATCGAACCCGCTGCGCCGCCCGGGTTCAGCCGGTGCAGGACGCCAGCCGCAGCCTGCGCGCGTCGCGGCGCGCCCAGACGTACACCAGCAGGCCCGCGACCGCAGTCGCCGCGCCGACGTAGCCGGTCGAGGTCCAGCCGAGTCCGGCGGTGATCGCCATCCCGCCCAACCACGGCCCCAATGCGTTGGCGGCGTTGAAGGCGGAATGGTTGGACGCGGCCGCCAGCGTCTGCGCACCGCCGGCCACGTCCATCAGCTGCGTCTGCAGGATCGGCGCCAGCGCGCCCATGGTGCCCACCGCCACCACCGCCGGCAGCACCAGCCACGGCGACTGCGCCGCGAACGGGAACGCCAGCAGCACCAGCGCCGACCAGACCAGCACCACCGCGGCGGCCCGGAACTGCAGGCGGTCGAACAGCCAGCCGCCGGCCAGGCTGCCGATCACCCCGCCGACGCCGAACGCGACCAACCCCAGCGGAATCCAAGACTCCGCCACCCCGGTCACGTGCACCAGGGTGGGCGCGAGATAGCTGAAGACGCAGAACATGCCGGAGAAGCCGATCGCGCCGATCGCCAGCGCCAGCCACACCTGCGAGCGGTTGAAGTCGCGCAGCTCGCGGATCGGATCCTGCCGCGGCTCGTCCGGATCCGGCGGCAGGAACCGCGCCACCAGCACCACCGTCAGCAGCGCGATGCCCGCGACCAGCGCGAAGGCCCAGCGCCAGTGGAACGTATGCCCGAGCCAGGTGGCGAACGGATTGCCGATCAGCAGCGCGATCGCCAGGCCCAGCATCACCCGACCGACCGCGGCGCCGCGCTGGTCGGGCCGGCTGATCGAGGCCGCCACCAGCGCCGCCACGCCGAAGTACGCGCCGTGCGGCAGCCCGGCGACGAAGCGGACCGCCAGCAGCGCGTGGTAGCCCGGCGCCAGCGCGGTGGCCGCATTGCCGAGCGCGTAGAAGCCCATCAGCGCCAGCAGCAGCGGCCGGCGCCGCAGCCGCGCGCCCAGGATCGCCAGCAGCGGCGCGCCCACCACCACGCCCAGCGCGTAGGCGCTGATCGCGTGCCCGATCTGCGGCTCGTCGACCGCCAGCCCGCGCGCCAGGTCGGGCATCAGGCCCATCGGCACGAATTCGCTGGTGCCGATGGCGAACCCGCCCATCGCCAGCGCGAACAGGATCAGGGCGGTGTCGCGCCGCGCGAGCGGCCGCGCGGCCGGGGTGCGGCTGTCTGCCATGTCGGGTCCCACGGGGAGATCACGACATTATTGTGCATTGCAGCATCAACGGGAAGCGACGACCGGGCACCACACCGTTCCGCGCGCGCCTCGCGGCCTCGCGATCGGATCGCCGCATGTAGCCGGTCCGCCGAGACGGCACCTGCCGGGGCCGCCCGCGCGCCGGACAGCGGATCACCCGGGCGCCTTGGGCATGCGCAACATCGCCTTGGCGGCGGTCTTGATCTTGGCCTGCGCCTGGATCGCCTCGGCCGCGGACGAGGCCTTCCATTCCTCGTACTGGCGGTCCAGGTCGGCCCGCTCCTCGGGCGTGAACAGGCCCCGCGCGGAGGCGAACATCTCCTTCTCCTCCTCCTCCGCGTGGTGCTCGATGAACTCCGACAGCACCTTGACCGAGCCGGCGAACTGCCGCGAGGTCGGCGGCGAGGCATGCAGGTCCGGCAGCACCGCCAACTCCACCGCGCGGTGCTCCTGGATGGCCTCGGAATGCTGCAAGAGCTGGTCGTGGGAGGCGCGCTCCGCGAAGGCGGGATAGAACACCAGCTCCTCCCATTTGGCGTGCGGAATCAGATTGGCCTCGATCTTGTCCAGCAACTCGGTGCGCGTCTTCTCCGCGCGGTCGGTGGTGGCGTTGATCTTCGCGAACAGGTCGCGGAGCACGTCGTGTTCGCTCTTCAGCGTCTCGAGGATATCGCGCATGGCTGTCTTCACCGTGGACGGGGGTCGCCATCCAAGCGCACCGCGGCTCGCGCCACCGTGAAGACGCGTGCGCATTCTTCCCGACGCGGGTCGCGCCATGCGTGCGCGCGCCCTCACCGGCATCGCATCGCGCACCCGATCGCCCGTCGGCCGGGCCGGCCACGGCGCGCTGCGGCGCGCGGACTGCAACTCCTGCATGCGCGGCACATGCGCGGCGATGCGCGGCGATGCGCGCCGGCAGGCGGCCGCAGGCCAGGCCGTAAGCGGCACGCTGGCTCCGTGGCGACGCCGCGATGCGCGCCGCCCTGCGGGCCGCCCACGCTGGCACCGCTCTTGCGATACCTCCTGCATCGAACGAGGCCCAGGAGCGGCGATGAAAGCCGAAGGCGACCATCCCCGGTTCGGCGACGCCCGGGTGCGGCGCAGCCTGAGCCAAGTTTCCCGTCGGGGTGGTCATGAACAAGGGCCTGACCGTGCGCACGGCCCAGCAGCACGGGCAGAAATACCTGCCGCGCCTGCTCGAGCACGCCCAGCGCGGCGAGCTGCTGCCCTCGTACCTGGCCAGTCACCGGATGCCGCTGGAGGATGCCGTACGCGGCTACGAGATGTTCAAGAAGAAGCAGGACGGCTGCGTGCACGTGGTGTTCGAACCCGCCTGAGCGGCACTCCGCTCTTTTGCGCCTGCCTGCCAGCGGGAGCGGCGGGGGCCACCGCCGGGGAGTCGCGACGGACGGTGAAGCCGTCGCGACTTCCGTCGCTCCCACGAACACGGGCCAAGCCGGGCGCGCCGCGGGCCGCAGCCGCCCGCGCTTCTTCGCGTCGTCTTGATGGCGCCGCGGCCACGGTGCAACGGCATGAGCCTCACCGAGTACCGGCGCAAGCGCCAGTTCACCAGGACCCGGGAGCCGGAGCCGGGCAAGCGGCTGCCGCGCGGAAAGCGCGCGATCTTCGTGGTGCAGCTGCACCACGCGCGCCGCCGCCACTACGATCTGCGCCTGCAGGTCGGCGATGCGCTCAAGAGCTGGGCGGTGCCCAAGGGGCCGAGCTACGACCCCAAGGTCAAGCGCATGGCGGTCGAGGTGGAGGACCATCCGGTCGACTACGCCGGCTTCGAGGGCGACATTCCGGAGGGCGAATACGGCGGCGGCCACGTCGCGCGGTTCGACCGCGGCGTCTGGGCCACCGAGGGCGATGCCGAGGCGCAACTGGCCAAGGGGCACCTGCGCTTCGAACTGTTCGGCGACAAGCTCAAGGGCGGCTGGCACCTGGTGCGCTCGGGCAGGTCCGGCAGCAAGCCGCAATGGTTGCTGTTCAAGGACGACGATGCCTTCGCCGGTGCGCTGGAAGCCGACGACCTGCTGTCGGGCGTCACCCCGCCGGCGAAGGCGGACGCCAGGCGCGCCGGCAGCGGCAAGCCGGCGAAGAAGCGGCGCAAGGCCGTGGCGCCGGCGCGCCGGCGCAAGCGCGACTGGTCGAAGGCCGCCTCGGCGCTGACGCACGCGCGCAAGCGCAAGCCGCCGGAAGGGCCGTTCGTGCCGCAGCTCGCGCGACTCGGGACCGCGCCGCCGAAGGGCGGGCAGTGGCTGCACGAACTCAAGTGGGACGGCTACCGGATCCTCGCCACCATCGACGACGGCCAGGTGCGGCTGTGGTCGCGCAACGCGCTGGAGTGGAGCGAGCGCATTCCCGAGATCCACGCGGCGGTCGAGCAACTGAACCTGACCTCCGCCGCCCTCGACGGCGAGCTGATCGCCGGCAGCGGCGCGCGCGAGGACTTCGGCCTGCTGCAGGCCACGCTCTCCGGCGAGAAGCAGGGCGTACTGGTCTACGTGCTGTTCGACCTGCTCCACCTGGACGGCATCGACGTCTCGGAGGCGCCGTTGGCCGAGCGCAAGGCGCTGTTGCAGCAGGTGCTGGCGAAGCCGCCGCCGCACCTGGCCTTCAGCTCGCACATCGAGGGCGACGGCGACGCGGCGTACGCGCTGGCGGGCGAGCGCCACTTCGAGGGCATCATCTCCAAGCGGGGCGACCGCCCCTACCGCGACGGACGCAGCGACGAATGGCGCAAGACCAAGCACCTGGCCAGCGACGAGTACGCGGTGGTCGGCTATACCGCGCCCAAGGGCGCGCGCAGCGGATTCGGATCGCTGCTGCTGGCGCGGCCGGATCCCGGGCGCGGCTGGGTCTACGCCGGCCGCGTCGGCACCGGCTTCAGCGAGCAGCTCATCGAGGAACTGAGCCGGCGCATCGGCAAGGCCGGCCGCAAGGCGCCGACGGTGCGCGTGCCGGAGCACGACACCGACCTGCGCACGGCGAAGTGGTTCGCGCCGCGCTTCGTGGTGGAGGTGTTCTCGCGCGGCGCCGGGCGCCAGGGCCTGCTGCGCCAGGCCTCGCTCAAGGCGGTGCGCGCGGACAAGGACGTGGCCGACCTGCGGAACGACGGCGGCGACCGCGGCGCCGGCACCCGCAGGAAGGTCCCGGCCAAGCGCGCGAAGCCGGTGAACGGCGCGGCGCCGCGGCTCACCAGCCCCGGCAAGGTCGTCTTCCCCGACATCCGCGCCACCAAGCAGGACGTGGCCGACTACTACCAGGCGGTGATGGACCACGTGCTGCCGGAAATCGCCGGCCGGCCGCTGTCGATCATCCGCTGCCCGAACGGCTCGGAGAAGCCGTGCTTCTTCCAGAAGCACCACACCGCAGGACTGGAGGCGGTGTCGTTCGCAAGGCTCAAGGAAGAGGCCGGCAACAGCGCCAACTACCTGGTCGTCGAGGACGCCGCCGGGCTGATGGAACTGGTGCAGTTCAACACGCTGGAGCTGCATCCATGGGGCGCGCGCGCCGACGCGCCGGACCTGGCCGACCGCGTGGTGTTCGACCTCGATCCCGGCCCCGGCGTGCCGTTCGCCGAGGTCAAGCGCGCCGCCGTGAACGTGCGCAAGCTGTTGCGGCAGCTGGAGCTGGAATCGTTCCTGCGCACCACCGGCGGCAAGGGCCTGCACGTGGTGGTCCCGCTCGCCCCGGGCTGCGAATGGGACCTGGTGAAGCGCTTCGCGCACGGTTTCGCCGATGCCCTGGCGAGATCCGAGCCACTGCGCTTCGTCGCGGTGTCGACGCTGAAGCTGCGCAACCGGAAGATCTTCGTCGACTACCTGCGCAACGGCCGCGGCGCGACTGCGGTGGCGTCGTACTCGCTTCGCGCGCGACCCGGCGCGCCGGTGGCGCTGCCGCTGGCATGGAGCGAGCTGTCCAGGCTCAAGCGGCCCGACGCATTCACGATGCGCGACGTGCCGGCGCGGCTGAAGCGGCGGCGCAAGGATCCATGGCAAGGCATCGACGCAGTGAAGCAGGACCTTTCGCGGTGGTCATCGGAGGACTGAACCCGTGACGCCGCGCGTGGGCGGACGGATGAAGCGCTACGCGGATCTCCACGGCGACAGCGGCGTGGTCGCGTACGCGCTGCTGCCCAAAGCGATCGCCGTCGAGTTCCGATCCGGCGCGGTCTACGTGTATACCGCCGACAGCGCCGGTCCCGGCCGGCTCGCACGGATGTGCAGGCTGGCGGCCTCCGGACGCGGCCTGAGCACCTACATCAGCCGCCACGTGCACGACCGCTACGCCGAGGTCCACGACGATCGCACGCACTGGGAAGCCGCGCAGCCATCACGGCACCCGGCGCCGAAGGCCTGAGCATGCCGCGCTCGTGACTGCGCTCGCGTACGTGCGGCGCACGTGCGCATCCATCCGTGGCGCATTCAGCCGTGCGCGGTTGTCGGTCGTGCATCCGGCCACGAAAAAACGTGCGCGGAATTCGCGGCATCTTGATCCGGACGCCGCGACACTCGATTTTCCGGCGCACGACGCGCATCCCGGCCACGCCACTCGCCCCAACGGAGAATTCCATGTTCGCCCACAACAAGCGCCTGCAGTACTCGGTCCACGTGTCCGAGAGCAATCCCGCCCTGGCCAACCTCATGCTCGAGCAGTTCGGCGGTCCGCAGGGCGAACTCGCCGCGGCGATGCGCTACTTCACCCAGGCGCTGGCCGAGGACGATCCGGGGCGCAAGGACATGCTGCTCGACATCGCCACCGAGGAGCTCAGCCATCTCGAGGTGATCGGCACGATCGTCGCGATGCTCAACAAGGGCGCCAAGGGCCGCCTGGCCGAGGCCGTGGAGGAGGAGGCGGAACTGTTCCGCTCGCTGCAGGGCGCCGGCAACGACTCCCATGTCACCCAGGTGCTGTACGGCGGCGGCCCCGCGCTCACCAATTCCGGCGGCCAGCTGTGGACGGCCGGCTACATCGACAGCATCGGCGAACCCACCGCCGACCTGCGCTCCAACATCGCCGCCGAGGCACGCGCCAAGATCGTCTACGAGCGGCTGATCAACGTCACCTCCGATCCCGGGGTGAAGGAGGCGCTGGGTTTCCTGATGACACGCGAAATGGCGCACCAGAAATCGTTCGAGAAGGCGCTGTACGCCATGGAGCCGAACTTCCCGCCGGGCAAGCTGGCCGGGATGCCGGAGTTCGAGGAGATGTACGTCAACACCTCGCAGGGCGAGGGCGACATGCGCGGTCCCTGGAACAGCGACGAGAACTTCCGCTACGCCGACGGAGATCCCGCCACGTTCGTCGCCGCCGGCGGTGGGGACGGGATGTCTTCGGTCAAGCTCGGCCGCAAGGAGAAGAGCGTGGTGGCGGCGATGGCCGAGCGCACCGTGTCGAATCCAGCCGTCAATCCCCTTACCGGCATCGAACTTGGGAAGGCCGAAGGCACGATGGCGAAGACCGCCGCGGTCAAGCAGCAGGCGCCGGAAGCGCCGGCACAACCGGCGACGCGCGGGCGCAAGCCCAGGAAGTAGCCGGACTGCATAGCGGCCGGCCACAAAGGCGCGCCCTGCGCACGATCCGGCTGCTGCCGCCGCACACGCCAGGCGTCCGGCGCCGCCGGCGTCGCGTGCATCTCGCGCCTGGCGCGCCCCTAGGCGTCGGTGCCGGCGCTGTCGCCGTCCGCGCCCTCGGCGTACAACCGTTGGCAGGCCTCGCAGAAGAATGCGCGGCGCCGCGCCTGGCCCAGGTGCTTGCGGTAGCT
Organism: Luteimonas sp. R10; assembly: GCF_045689605.1. Taxonomy (GTDB): domain Bacteria; phylum Pseudomonadota; class Gammaproteobacteria; order Xanthomonadales; family Xanthomonadaceae; genus Luteimonas. The sequence continues at coordinate 1,226,921 of NZ_CP141262.1, read as the reverse complement.
CAGCCGGCAGCCGTCGCGCGGGCAGACCGTCTTCGTGTGCACCTGGTAGTGCTGCCGCAGCACGAACGCCCGCTTCCAGCTCAGGAAATCGAAGCTGTACTCGCGTGCCTGGTCGATCAGTTCCGACAGCTTGCGCGGCGGCAGCGCGCCGATGCGGCTTTCCGGGTGCACGCGGATGCGGTGCAGCACCTCGTTCTTGATGATGTTGTCGACGCCGGCGAAGACGTCCTGGTCGAGCAACGCGTCGGCCGCCAATGCCTGCGGCCTCAGCTTCAGCTTGCGCCGCGCCCTGGACCGGCTCCAGTGCGGATTCATCACGTCGCCGCTCCAGTCGTACACGTCGCCGGGCGTCCCGTCGACGAAGCGCACCGAGCAGGCATAGAAGTTCAGCTCCTCGCCTGCGCTGAAACCGAGGCTGAGCCGAGGCGGCGTGTCCCGGCGCTCGTTGATCCGGTAGCTGCCGAACAGCAGGAAGTGGATCCGCAGGAAGAACCCGTCGAACGCCAGCAGGAAGTGCTTGCCCCAACTGTGCACGCCGAGCACCTTGCGCCCGGCCATGCGGCCGATGTCCTGCGTGCTGTTGCCGCCGACGCGCAGCACCTTGCGGCCGGCGAAACCCGCGGCCGCTTCCCTGAGGATGACGATGGAAGGGCCCTCGGGCATGCAGGGCAGTATCGGGGCGGCCGGTGAGGCCCGCGTCAACCGGCGCGGCGCGCCTCGCGGCGCGCACGGCGGTTCCGTAGGATGGGCGCAGCCGCGGCCGCCGCCTTTGCCGGAAGGCGCGCATCCACCCACACCATGGACATCCGATCATGTTGCGTCGCTTGCGATCCTGCTGCCTGGCCGTCGCGCTGACCGTCGCCGGCGGCCTCGACGCCGCCGAACCCGTGGGCATGGTGCGCGTCGCGTTCGACCGCGACGGCGTCACCGCGATCCGCGCCCGGGGCCTGGCCGACGTGGCGGCCGGACGCGCCATCGGCGCGGAGGATCCGGTGCGGGTCGCATCGATCTCGAAGCTGGCCACCGCGATCGCCGTCATGCGGCTGGTGGAGGCCGGCAAGCTGGACCTGGACGCGGACGTATCGGACCTGCTCGGCTGGTCGCTGCGGCACCCGCGGCATCCCGACCGGCCCATCACCCTGCGCCTGCTGCTGTCGCACCGCTCGAGCCTGACCGATGCGGCCGGCTACTACGCGGTGCCGCTGGACGGCGCGGTGAAGGACATTCTGGACGACCCGCGCGCATGGGACGCGGCGCATGCGCCGGGCACCCACTTCCGCTACGCCAACCTCAACTTCCCGCTGGTCGCCGCGGTGATGGAAAACGCCACCGGCGAGCGCTTCGACCGGCTGATGGACGCGCTGGTGCTGCGCCCGCTGGGGATCGCCGGCTGCTTCAACTGGGAACTGTGCGACACCGCCACCGCCGCGCGCGCGGTGGTGCTGTACGACGCGGAGGGCACGCCGGTGCGCGACGACAACCGCGGCCGCAAGCCGGCGTGCCCGGTCAACCGCGCCAGCGACGGCGCTTGCGACCTGGGGGACTGGCGGCCCGGGGTGAACGGCGCGCTGTTCTCGCCGCAGGGCGGGCTGCGCATCTCCGCGATCGGGCTCGCCCGGATCGGCCGGCTGCTGCTCGGCGACGGCAGCGTCGACGGCGTACGCCTGCTGAGCCCCGAGTCGGTGCGCACGCTGGCGCAACCGCTGTGGACCTGGGCGCCCGGCAACGGCATCACCTTCGAGGAAGACGACAGCGGGCAGTCGCGGCAGGGTTTCATGTGCCGCTACGGCCTGGCCGTGCAGGTCCTGGCGACGCCGCGCGACGGCTGCCGCGACGATCCGTTCGGCGACGGCGTGCCGCGGGTCGGCCATGCCGGCGCCGCCTACGGGCTGCTGTCGGGCCTGTGGCTGGATCGCGAAACCGGGACCGGCGTGGCCTACTTCGCCACCGGCGTGCCCGACGCGCCGGTCGGTGCGCATTCGGCGTTCACCGCGATCGAGGAACGGATGGCGCGCGACGCGTGGTGATGCCGGCCCGGCCACAGGAGTCGGACTTCGACCGTCCCGGCGGAACCGGGTTGCTGGTGAGCGTCACGAGCCGCCTTTCCCGCTCCTGCGTTCGAAGCATTGACGCCCGGCGCCGTGATTCCATTCGCTCGACCACCGGACATCCGCCAGGACCTCGGCGGTGTCCGTGGTGAAAACCGCGCACAAGCGGTAGCTGCGCTCGCCGGTGATCTCGTACGCGTAGGGCGTGCCGCTCACCGGATCGGCGATCGCCAGCCGCTGGCCCGGCCGGCCGGCCAGCGTGGCCAGGTCGGGCGGGAGCGCGTCGTGCTGCTCGCGATAATCGTCGACGGCGACGCCGATGCGCTGCAGGTCGCGCACGCGCCGGTCGTCGAGCTTCGCTTCGCGCCGCGCCGCCGGCGTGCCCATCACCGCGACCGCGGCCGCCACCGTCGCGACCACCACCAGGCCGGCGGCCACCAGCAGCCAGCGCCCGGCTCCGCTGCCGACGCCATCCGCGCTCACGCCTCTTTCTCCTCGCGGCGCAGGTCCAGCAGGTAGTAGCCGAAGATCGCGCCGGCGATCACCGCCGCCACCAGCACCTTGAGCAGGAAGCGCAACGTCAACTCGCCGCCGAGCAGGTTGTAGACCAGCGTGATCATGTCGCCGACTAGCACCGCCGCCGCCAGGAACAGGGTCAGGTACGTCAGCCAGCGGCGCACCGTCGACAGCCGCTTGACCGGGTTGCGCGCCAGCTCCCTGCCCAGGTAGTGCGCGACGTAGAGGAACACCGGGAACGCGATGATCACCGAGGCGGTCGACCAGCGCATCGACCGCGCGAGGCCGCCGACGACGTAGTCGGGATCGGCAGGATCGGGCAGCGCGCGGTTGATCAGGTCGAACAGCAGGCTGCCGAGGTGGTAGGCGGCGACGTAGAGCGTGGCGAACAGCACCAGGTAGAGGAAGGCCTCGCGCGCCGACAGGTACGGCCGCGGCCGCGGAACCGGCACGGAAAACGGGACCTCCGCATAGGCGCCGAGCGCGCCGCGGATCTGTTCCGGCGGCCACCCCGCCGCGGTCAGCGCCGCCTCGATCGCCGCTCTCGGCTCGCCCCTCGCAAGGGCCTCGCGGACGAACCACTCCAGATCCTGCGCTGCCGAAGCCATGCCCCGTTCCTTGCCGGTTGCGGACGGCCAATCTAGCAGGTCCCCGCCCGATGCCGACCGTGCGGCCGCGCGGCCGCGCCCGGCGTGAGCACGATGGCGTCACCCGGACCTTTTTGCGCGGCAAGGCGCGCCCGCAGCACGGCTCCGTTCCGTAGAAAGAGCACTCCGGTCGCCGTTGCGCCTAGAGGATCGGCGTGCCGCCGGTCACCGCGTAACGCGCACCGGTGACGTAGCTCGCGTCGTCCGAGGCCAGGAAGACGAACACCGGCGCGACCTCCTTCGGCTGGCCCGGCCGCTTCAACGGCACCTGCGAGCCGAACGTCTTGACGTCCTCCGGCGGCATCGTCGAGGGGATCAGCGGCGTCCAGATCGGGCCCGGCGCCACCGAGTTCACGCGGATCCCCTTCTCCGCCAGCAGCCCGGCCAGGCCGGCGGTGAAGTTGGCGATCGCGCCCTTGGTGGTCGCGTACGGCAGCAGCGTCGGCCGCGGCTTGTCGGAATTGATCGACGAGGTGTTGATGATCGCCGAACCCGGCTGCATGTGCGGCACCGCCGCCTTGCACAGGTGGAACATCGCGGTGACGTTGACCTGGAAGGTGTAGTCCCACTCTTCGTCCGGGATCTCCTCGATCGACTCGCGCGTCATCTGGTAGGCGGCGTTGTTGACCAGGATGTCGATCCGCCCGAATTCATCCAGGGTGCGCCGTATGATCGCGCGGCAGTGCGCGGGATCGGCGATGTCGCCGGGCACCAGCACGCAACGGCGGCCGGCGTCCTCCACCCAGCGCTTCGATTCCTCGGCGTCCTTGTCCTCGCACAGGTAGCTGATCAGCACGTCGGCGCCCTCGCGCGCGAAGGCGATCGCGACCGCGCGGCCGATGCCGCTGTCGCCGCCGGTGATCACCGCCACCCTGCCGCCGAGCTTGCCGCTGCCCTTGTAGCTCTCTTCGCCGTGATCGGCCTTCGGCTCGAGCCCGGCTTCGGTCCCGGGAACGTCCTGCTGCTGTTCTGGCTGGTTCATGCATGCCTCATGTGCTGCGCCCGGTCCTGCGCGGGCGGCGGATCGTCGCCGGCACGATGCTGTCGCATGCGCAGGACCCCGGCGGGAAACGTCACCTTGGGACGGCCCGCGTCGAACCGGCGTGATTCACCACGAGATCACGGACGCCTAACCGGCGCCGTCGCAAAGTGGCGGCAACCACCCGACGTCAGGAGACCGCCATGCCGTACCACAGCATCGCCGAGCTGCCCGACAACGTCCGCGACCACGTGCCCAAGCACGCGCAGGAGATCTACAAGGAAGCCTTCAACAGCGCCTGGGAGCAATACGACAAACCGGGCGAGCGCCGCGGCGACGCCTCGCGCGAGGAGACCGCGCACAAGGTGGCCTGGTCCGCGGTCAAGGACAAATACGAGAAGGGCGACGACGGCGACTGGCGCGCCAAGTAGCGGCCCATGCGCGATTCCGCTGCGGACGGACCGGCGTGGATCAACCGGATCGGCCGTCGTACGCCGAAGGCGCCGGCTGTCGCGACTTCCGTCGCTCCCACAGGGAAACGGCGGAAGCCGTGCCGGCAGCCGCCGCTGCAGTTGTGGGCGGCCATGCCGGGGGGGTCCGCGGGCGCCACTCCTGTGGGAGCGACGGAAGTCGCGACCATGCAGGGGCCGTCGTCGCGACTTCCGTCGCTCCCACAAGGGCGAATCCAGAGGCTGGTCGATCGGTACCGGGCGATGCGCGTTCCCGGTTCCTATGACTGCTCGACCCGCAGCCGAGTGTCGGCGCAACGCCGCGCGGCCGCGGCCGGCGCGGCCGTCTTCATCCCGAACAGCGGCCGCAGCACGCGCACGCGACGGACCAGGTACTCGGTGACGAGCAGGCAGCCGGCGACGGTGATGGCGATCACCAGCAGCGGTTCGGCAACCGGCCCGAGCGACAGTTTCGCCAGGCTGTAGCCGGCGGCCACCGTGATCGTCTGGTGCAGCACGTACCAGGGATAGACCGCCTGGCTGGCGTACGGCAGCCAGCGGAACGGGCGGTTCAACAGGTGATGGCCCCAGGCGAGCACCAGCAGGATCCAGGTCCAGCTGTTCAGGCGCCTGGCGAACGCGTAGGCCGCCCACGCGAACTCGGACCCGGAGTCCGGCCCGGTCCCCACCAGCAGCGCGAGGAACGCGGCGAACGTCGCCACCGCCGCGCCCAGCAGCCACCAGCGGCAACGTCGCAGTTCGGCCCACAGGCCGGCGTCGGCGCCGATCCAGTAGCCGAACAGGAACATCGGCAGGTAGATGGCGTGGTTGTGCCAGTCGTGGATCAGGTCGTGCGTCGACGGGAAGCGCCCGGCCAGCAGCCAGGTCGCCGCCGCCACCGGCAGCACCGGCAGCAGCCACAGCCGCAGCCCGCGCAGGCCGCGAAACCAGTCGCGCAGTGCATGGCCGGCGCGGCTGCCGAGCAGCGGCAGCAGCGCCGCCAGCAGCAGCGAATACGCCAGCAGGTACGGCAGGTACCACAGGTGGTTCCAGGTGATGCCGATGTCCGAGCCGTCGAACGCGCCGGGCGGCCACGGCCGGAAGGTGAAGTAGTGCAGCAGGAACTGCAGGTAATTGCCCTCGAAGGCGCCGTTGGATACGGCCTGCAGGTAGGCCTGCGGCGGCACCACCACCGCCATGCCGAACAGCAGCGGCGGCAGCAGGCGCTTGAGCCGGTCGCGGGCGAAGCCCGCCCCGCCGGTGCCGCGCAGCAGGAAGTTGACCGCCAGGCCGGAGATCAGGAACAGCAGCGACATCCGCCACGGGTTGACCAGCAGCATCGGCCACTGCAGCCATTCGGCGGCGTAGGCGGACTTGATGTGCCAGCCCCAGTCGGCCACGTAGAACATGCCGGTGTGATAGAGGATCAGCACCGCGAAGGCGAGGACGCGCAACGCGTCGATGTCGTGGCGGCGGGACCGGCCGTGGGCGGGAACGGGGAAGGATGTCATCGCGGCGCTCGTCGGTTCGGGGCCGCCAGCGTCCGGCGGCGGCGGCGGCGCCGAAAGCGGAAAGTGACGCCACGCCGCGCCCGCGGGACGAGTGGCGGACCACGGGGACGAACCGGGGGCGACGCCCACCCCCCGTAGAGCGGAGCTCGCTCCGCTGCTCCCGGCCCCGGAGCCGAGGACGGCGGAGCGAGCTCCGCTCTACACTGCCCGGAGCCGTCCGGACGGAACCCTCGTGCAACCGCAGACCTACCTCCGGCACCGGCGCCCGTTCGAAGCGGGCTTCTGGATCCTGATCCTCGGTATCCACGCCGTTGCCAACAGCATCGTCACCAACATCGACATCGCCCGCTCCGGGTCGTCGGAGACCGCGCGCTGGGAGCCCTGGGCGTGGGAATGGTCGAGCGCGCTGGTCCTGCTGGCGCTGGTGCCGGCGCTGCTCGCGTTCGACCGCCGCTTTTCCCTGCAGCGCGGGCGGATCGCGCGCAACGCCGCCGCGCATCTGGCCTTCAGCGTGCCGTTCTCGCTGCTGCACGTGGCCGGCATGGTCGCCCTGCGCGAGGCCGTCTACGCCTGGATGGGGTCGGACTACCGCTTCGGCGACCTGTCCACCAACCTCGGCTACGAATACCTCAAGGACGTGCGCACCTACGGCTACTTCCTGCTCGCCGTTTACCTGTACCGCTTCGTGCTGCGCCGCTGGCAGGGCGAGGCCGGATTCCTCACCGAGGGCCGCGAGGACCTGCCCGCGCAGCCGGTGACCGACCGCTTCCTGATCAAGAAGCTGGGCCGCGAGTTCCTGGTGCGGGTGGAGGACATCGATTGGATCGAGGCCGCCGGCAACTACGTCACCCTGCATGTCGGCGAACGCCTGTACCCGCTGCGCGAGACCATGGCCGGGATCCAGGCCCGGCTCGACGGCCGCGGCTTCGCCCGCGTGCACCGCAGCGCCATCGTCAACCTCGACCGCGTGCGCGAGATCGAGCCCTTCGACACCGGGGACGCCCGCGCGCACATGCACGGCGGCGACACCGTGCCGGTGAGCCGGCGCTACCGGCAGGCGTTGAAGGAACGGCTCGCCTGAACGACGCCGTTTCCGCAGGAGCGCGCCGCCAGGCGGTCCTTGCCGCCACGATGCGGCAGGGACCGCGGCCGCGGACGGCACGGATGGGCAGCCGGGTCCATCCTGGCGGCTATTCGGCGGCGCCCGCCCCTGGCGGCGGCTCGTCGCCCACCACAGCGGGACGGACTGCCTGGCGCGGCGTCTCGCTGCCCGGTACGTCGGCGCGCGCCCGCTCCGGATCGACCGGCCGGATCTCGAACTCCAGGCCGCAGGCGATGCACGGATTCTCCGCCGCCAGCGCGGCCGCCTCGTCCAGGCTGCCGGCCAGGATCGTCCAGTAGCCGCCGATCACCTCCTTGCTCTCGGCGAACGGCCCGTCCGTCGTCCCCCGCCGCGACACCCGCCGGCCTTCCGGCCGCAGCCGCTGCCCACCGCGCATCCGGCCTTCGGCCACGCACTTCTCATGCCAGCCGTAGAACGCATCGATGGCGGCCTGGAGCCGCGCCGGCGGCAGGTCCTCGTCCCACTTGCCGCGCGAGAGCACGAGATATTCGGAAAGGGTGTCGGTCTCGTTCATGGTGCGCCGTGTGCGAAGGCTGGTCGAACGCGCAGGGTACCCGCCTCGGAGGTATCGGCTCCACCGTCTCCGCGGCAAGGCCGTCCGCGCGTCGCGCGGCGACCTGTCTCAGGCCGATCCCGGCCGCGCGATCACCCCGGGCACCGCTTGAGGAAGTTCACCATCCACGGCTTGCCGAAGCGATCGGTCAGCACGCCCCAGCGATGCGCCCAGAACGTCTCGTCGATCGGCATCTGCACCTGCCCGCCATCGGCCAGCGCCGCGAAGATGCGCTCGGCGTCCTCGACGCTGTCGACGTCGATGTTGATGCAGGTGGTCGAGCCGCCGTGCCGCGGCGGACCGTCGGCGCCCATCAGGGTGGTCCCGGCGGCCTCCAGCTGGCAATGCATGATCCGGTCATGGCTGTCGGCCGGCATCTCGTCGCAGATGGGCGATTCGCCGTAGGTCATCGATGGTGCCGTCGAGGACGGCGGCGTAGAAGTCGAAGGCTTCGCCGCACTTGCCGTCGAAGTTGAGGTAGGGAATCAGTCGCATGACGCGGGTCTCCGTGTGGGACGATGGATCGCGATCCGGCGTGCCGCGCCCGCCCGGGCCCGTGCATGCCTTCGTTCCAACGACGAACCGGCCGCGTCGGATTCGACGACTCCCGATGCACCGTCACTCGCAGGCGGCGGACACCCGCTGCCGCAACTCGTCGCACAGGCGCTGCGCCTGCTCGGCGTCGCCGCCCTCGCGCAGCAGCGCGGCCAGGCCGGCGGTCGCCGCCACATCCAGCGGGGCCTGCGCGAGCACCCGGCGGTACCAGCTCTCGGCCGAGGCGCGATCGCCTTTCGCCCGCAGGCGCGTGGCGATCAGGACGCCCAGCGAGGCCTGCCAGGGCCGCACCTGCGCCGGGGCGTCCGGATACGTCCGCTCCATCGCCGCATGGGCGCGCTCGAACCAGGGCAGCGCCTCGCCGCCGCGGCCGGTGATCTCCAGCACGTCGCCGATGTTGATCATCGGGCCCCAGGCGTCGGGATCGAGCGCGACCGCGCGGCGGTACGCGGCCAGCGCGTCCTCGAACCGCCCCTGCGCGCCGGCGACGAACCCGACCGCCTTGTGCGCCGCGGACGAGTCCGGCGCGAGCGCGACCGCGCGCTCGGCCAGCAGGCGCGCGCGCGCCACCTGCGCGCGCTGCGGCTCGCGGGCCAGGTGGCCGTTGGCGAGCGCGTCGCCGAGCCGGCGAAACTCCACGACCTCCGCGCCCGGGACCTGCGGCCAACGCAGCGCCCGCTGCACCAGCGCGTTGGCGAGCCCCGCCATGGCCGCGGAATCCTCCGGCCGCAGGCCCAGCACGCGCTGGTAGAGCTCGATCGCGGCCTCGTTGTCCGCCCGCGAGAACTGGAAGTAGGCGTCGTCGGCGCGCGCCAGCAGCGCGGCGCGACCATCCGCCTCCGCCGCCGGCGGCGCATCGGGGGCGTCGCGTCCGAACCACGCCGCCGCCGCGGCCACGGCGAGCACGCCCGCCGTCACCGCCGCGGCGACCACGCCGCGCCGCGTGCCTCGATGCCGCCCCGTCCCTCCATCGGCATCGCCCGCGGCCGCCGCCGGTCCGCACCAGCGGTAGCCGCGCTTGGCGATCGTCTCGACGTAGCGCGGCGCGCGGGCGTCGTCGCCCAGCGCCTGGCGCAGCTTGGACACGGTGCGCGCAAGGCTGTCGTCGCCCACCACCACGCCCGGCCACAGCGCCGCCATGATCGCCTCGCGCCCCAGCACCTCGCCCGGCCGCGCCGCCAGCAGGAACAGCAGGTCCATCACCTTGGGCTCGAGGCGCCGCGTGCCCGCGGGCCCGCTCAGCTCGCCCGCCGCGCGGTCGGCACGCCAGTCGCCCACGTGCAGCACGTCGCCGCAACCGATCGATTCCACGAACACCATCCCGTCGCGAGAAAACCATCAGGAAAGCGGGAGCCTTCCGTCATGGCCCGATAGGATGGGCCGGCGTTCCATCGGGCGGCAAGCCGCGGACGGTCCGCGGCCCCACGTCCGGAGCCTCCATGCCCTCGTCCCTGCCCCTGCGCGCCTGCCTCTGCATCCTGCTGCCGTTCGCCACCGCCTGCTCCGACGCGGCCGATGCGACCGCCGCGCCCCCGGCCGTGGAGACCTTCGCGCCCGACACGCTGCGCGCCGACTTCGACGCCCTCTACGCCGGCCTGCGAGCGGCCCACTACGACCTCTACGCCCGCCGCGACCGCGACGACTACGACGCCCGCTTCCGCGCCATGCGCGCGGGCTTCGACCGGCCGCTGACGCCGGTGCAGGCGCGGGTGGCGTTCCAGCGCTTCGTGGCCTACGGCAACGTCGCCCACGCGCGCATCGACCCGCCCATGGACGCCTGGGAAGCGTTCCGCGACGGCGGCGGCAAGGCCTTCCCGCTGCGGGTGCGGGTGGAGGGCGGCGCCGCCTGGGTGATCGACGGCACCGCCGGCCTGCCCGGCCTGACGCCCGGGGACCGGCTGGAGGCGGTGGACGGCATGCCGGCGCTGGACTGGCTCGCCCGCATGCGCGCCCACGTGTCCGCCGACAACGACTACATGGCCTGGGCGCAGCTGGAATCCCGGCTGCCGCTGCTCGTGTGGCTGGAACTGGGCGAGGTGGAGCGCTTCCACGCCAGCTTCTCCAAGCCCGACGGCCGGCGGTTCGCCCTCGACGTGCCGGCGCGCGACCGCGCCGCATTCCGGGCCGCCGAGGAGGCCGCGCCGGCGCGGTTCGAGCTCGACTGGAACACCCGCGAGGCGCGCATGCTCGACGACGGCATCGCCTACCTGCGCCCCGGCCCGTTCTACGACAACCGTCCGGAGGCCGACCATCCCTGGGACCCGGCCGCCTTCCGCCGGTTCATCGACGCGGCGTTCGAGGACTTCCGCGCCCGCGGCGCCACCCGCCTGCTGATCGACCTGCGCGACAACCCCGGCGGCGACAATTCCTTCAGCGACCACATGATCGCCTGGTTCGCCGACCGCCCGTTCCGCTTCAGCGAGGGCTTCGAGATCCGGGTGAGCGGGGCCACCGTCGCCGCCAACCAGCGCCGGCTGGACGCCCAGGGCGGCGACGCGGACAGCGTCTCCGCGCAACTGGCCGCGGCCTACGCGGGGCACGCGCCCGGCGACATCATGACGTTCCCGATCGCCGAGACCGCGCCGCGTCCCGCGCCCCGCTTCGAAGGCGCGGTGTACGCCCTGGTCAACCGCCACAGCTACTCCAACACCGTGCTGGTGGCCGCCGTCCTGCAGGACTACGGCTTCGGCACCGTGCTCGGCGAGGAAACCGCCGACCTCGCCAGCACCTACGGCGCGATGGAGGCCTTCACCCTGCCGCGCACCGGCATCGAGGTGGGCTATCCCAAGGCGCGCATCCTGCGCCCCAACGGCGATCCGCGGCCGCACGGGGTGGTCCCGGACATCGCGATCCCGACGCCGCTGCCCATCGGGACCGAGGATTCGGTGCTGGCGCGCGCGCTGGAGGCGATCGGGGAAGGCGGGATTCCAGGCCGGTGAACGCAGCGCGCGACCGGCATGCTGCCGGTTCCCATCGCGGATGATGAGGCGGGGTCCGGCTGAAGCAACGCCATCCCCGTCCAACCCTCCCCTTGAAGGGGAGGGCTTTTGGCGCCGCTGCCAGCCCAATGAACGGTCACCGCGAGGTGCGCCGGCGGGCCGGCCGGCGCACCTCAGGCGACCGCCGCGGCGGCCGCGTCCCGGCGTGGCGGCGCGCCGAACATGCGCCGGTACTCGCGGGTGAACTGCGGGACGCTGACGTAGCCGACCTCGGCCGCGGCGCGGCTGGCGGTCCAGCCTTGCGTCATCATCAGCCGGCGCGCCTCGATCAGGCGCAGCTGCTTCTGCAACTGCAGCGGCGCCAGCGACGTGGTCGCCTTGAAGTGCCGACGGAACGCGGACGGGCTCATGCTGGCGACGGCCGCCAGCCGCTCGACCGGCAACGGTTGCCGGAACTCCTGGCGAACGAGTTCGACAGCCGCCGCGATCCGCCGGACTTGCCCGTTCGGCAGCGAGAGCCGGCGCAGTTCGTGACCGTGACGGCTCGCCAGCAGCCAGTAGTGCAGCTCCTGCAGCACGGCGGGACGCACGACCGGCTCGGCGCCGGGGTGGTCGAGCAGGCGCATCAGCCGCGTCGCGCAACTCACGATGGTGTCGTCCAGGTCGTCGGCGAACACACGTGCGGTCCCCGCATGCCCCGGCGGCGGCCCGGCCGACGTGCGCAACGCCACGTCGTGCAGGATCGCCATGTCGAGCTCGACGGCGACCGCCAGGTAGGGCGCATCACGGCTGGCCTCGACGATCTGGCCGATCACCGGCACGTCGACGCCGACCATGGCCGACTGCCCGGCCCGGAACAGCCGCCGCTCGCCGCCGACCGTCATCTGCTTGGCGCCCTGCAGGATCAGGCACACCAGCGGCCGGTACACCGACCGCATCGGTCCGGTCGGCGCGCGCACCCGCATCATCCGCAGCCCCGGGACGGGCGTGTGGGCGATGCCATCGGCGTCCGCGTGCGCATCGGCATAGCGGAGCACGGCCTGCTTGAGCGCTTCCACGTCGGCTGCCTCCTGTCGGGATGCAGTTTAAGCGCCGATCCGGCCGCACCGGGGCGCTGCGGTCGGATCAGGCAAGGTTCGAAGCGGAACGGACAAGTCCACGCCGGGCGGTTCGCGTCTACTGGACTCCCCCAAATCGAAGCCCCAGACATGAACCCGTCCAACAACACCATTCTCGTCACCGGCGGCGGATCCGGCATCGGCCGGCGGCTGGCCGAATCGTTCCGGCAGCGCGGCAACACCGTCGTCATCGCCGGGCGCGACACCGCGAAACTGCGGGACACCGTGGCCGCCAACCCGGGCATGGCCTCGATCGCGCTCGACCTGGCCGATCCGGCATCGATCCGCGACGGCGCGGCGGCGCTGCGCGAGCGCCACCCGGACCTCAACGTGCTGGTCAACAACGCCGGCGTCATGCTCTCCGAGGACCTGACCGCCGACACCGTCGACACCGCAGCGGCCGAAGCGACGGTGACGACCAACCTGCTCGGCCCGATCCGCCTCACCGCCGCGCTGCTGCCGCACCTGCGCACCCGGCCGGCGGCGGCCGTGGTCAACGTGACGTCGGGCCTGGCCTTCGTCCCGCTGGTCGGCACGCCGACCTACGGCGCCACCAAGGCGGCGCTGCACTCGTGGACCATCTCCCTGCGGCGGCAACTGGAAGGGACCGGCGTCGAGGTCTTCGAACTGATCCCGCCCTCCGTGCAGACCGACCTGATGCCGGGCCACGCCGCCGACCCGCGGGCGATGCCGCTCGAGGACTACATCGCCGAGACCATGGCCCTGTTCGAGTCGCGCCCCATGCCCGCCGAGATCCGCGTGCAGCGCGTGGAACCGTTGCGGCGCGCCGAGGCGGAAGGCCGGTTCGAGCAGGTGTTCGACATGCTCAACCCGCGCGCCGGCGCCTGAGCGGCGGGCCGCCGCGCATCCCCTGCCATGCATTTCCAGACACAGGAGCTTTCGCCATGTCCAGGAACCAGGACGACCATCGTCCACGCTTCTCGCGCCGCGACCTGCTCGTGACCGCGTCCACCCTCGTCCCGGCCGTCGTCGCCGGCGGCGCACTCGCGCAATCCAACGGTGCGGCACCGGCCGTCCCCGCCCGCGGCGCCGACGACAAGGCGGCGCTGGTGACCGGGTCGTCGCGCGGCATCGGCGCCGCCATCGCCAGGCGCCTGGCGCGCGACGGCTTCCGCGTCACCGTCAACTACCTGCGCAGCCGGGACCTGGCCGAGACCATGGTGCGGCGGATCGAGGCCGACGGCGGCCGGGCGATCGCGGTGCAAGCCGACGTGAGCGATCCGACCGCCGTGCGGCGGCTGTTCGACGCCAACGACGCCGCCTTCGGCGGGATCGACGTGGTGGTCGCCAACGCCGGCATCATGCGGCTGGCCCCCTTCGGCGAGATGGCCGACGAGGATTTCGACCGCATGCTGGCCGTCAACGCGAAAGGCGGCTTCAATACCTTGCGCGAAGCCGCGCGCCGGGTGCGCGACGGCGGCCGTATCGTCACCCTCTCGTCCAGCATCACCCGGCTGCGCACCCCCACCTACGGCCCGTACGCGGCCACCAAGGCCGCGCAGGACATCTACGCCAGCGTGCTGGCGAAGGAACTCGCGGGGCGCATGATCTCGGTCAACGCGGTGGCGCCCGGCGTGGTGGACACCACGTTGTTCACCGACGGCAAGCCGCCGCAGGTGATCGAAGGCTTCGTACAGCGCACCCCGCATCGGCGGCTGGGCGAGCCGGAAGACATCGCCAATGTCGTCTCGGCCCTGTGCGGTCCGGACGGCGACTGGATCAACGGCGAGGTGGTGTACGCCAACGGCGGCATCGTCTAGCCGGCGGCGGACCGCAACCGATTGCCCCGATGCGGGAGTGGCGGCATGCCGGCCTGCCAGTCAAGCGCTTCGCCCGATTGCCGGATGCCACGGCCCTGCGCCGCGGCTTCGTAGGAGCGCGCAAAGCGGATCACATCGCAGGCGATCTCCGCCGCCGATCTGTATCAAAGCATGTCACCGGGCGGCGGCGCGACATCTTGCGATGATCGAGGCGCCCGATCGGGCGAAGTTGCCGGGGCGACGATCGTCCCGCGTGATGAAGAGAATGCGCGGGCCGCATGCTAGCTTTTCACCGCCGCGGGCGACGACCGGAGACCATGGCTGCCAGGACCCGACTGCTCTTTCCCGCCCTCCTGCTGCTCGCCGCCTGCGGCGCACAGGAGCAGGCCGGCGAAGACGCCGAGGCGGTGCGGGTCGCCGTGGCCGTGGCGGAGGAGGCCACGTTCGGCGAACGCTTCTCGCTGACCGGCACGCTGACGGCCGAACGCGACGCGCAGCTGTCGCCGCGCGTCGACGGCCTGGTCGCGCGCGTGCACGTGGATGCCGGCGACCGGGTCGGGGCCGGCCAGGTGCTGGTCGAACTCGATCCCGCCGTCGGGCGGCAGGCGCTCGCACGCGTGCGCGCTCAGGTGGCGGAAGCGGAAGCCGCGGCGCGCGAGGCCGGACGCCTGTTCGCCGAGGCGCGGCGCCTGGGCGAAGACCGGTACATCGCGGCCAGCCAGGTCGACGCGCGCGAGTCGGAGCTGCGCCTGGCGCAGGCCGCACTGGAATCCGCCCGCGCCAGCGCGCGCGAGCAGGCCGAACTGGTCGAGCGCCACGTGCTGCCGGCGCCGTTCGACGGCGTGGTGGCGGAGAAGCTCACCGAGGCCGGCGAATGGGTGCAGCGCGGCACGCCGGTGCTGTCGCTGGTCGCCACCGATCGCGTGCGCCTGGACCTGCGCGCGCCGCAGGAGCGCTTCGCCCAGCTCGACGACGACGCCCGGGTGCGCGTGTTCGCCGACGCGCTCGGCGGCGCGCCGCTGCCGGCGCGGATCGGCGCGCGCGTCCCGGTCACCGACCCCGGCGCGCGCACCTTCCTGCTGCGCCTGCTGGTCGACGACCCCGAAGCGCGCCTGCTGCCGGGCACCTCGGCGCGCGCCGAGATCGACCTGCCGGCAGAGGCGCCGGCGCTCGCGGTCAGCCGCGACGCGCTGCTGCGCCAGCCCGACGGCGGCCACAGCCTGTTCGTCGTCGAGGATGGCGAGGACGGCCCGGTGGCGCGCCAGCGCAGCGTGCGGGTGCTGCGCGAGCGCGACGAGCTGGTCGCGGTGTCGGGCGACCTGCAGCCCGGCCAGCGGGTGGTGGTGCGCGGCAACGAAGCGCTGGAAGACGGCCAGCCGGTGGACGTGGCCGGGCCCTGACCGGTGGGATTCGACCACGTCCTCCGCCACGGCACCCTGATCGCGGTCGCGGTGCTGATCCTGTGCGTGCTGGGGATCGCCGCCGCGCTGCGGGTGCCGGTGCAGATGATCCCCGACCTGGAGGTGCGCACCATCAGCGTCGACACGCGCTGGCCCGGCGCCACCCCGCAGGACGTCGAGAAGGAGATCCTGATCGAGCAGGAGCAGTACCTGCGCACCCTGCCCGACCTGCGCCGCATGGTCTCCACCGCCAGCACCGGGCGCGCCAGCATCGAACTCGAGTTCCCGTTCGGCGTCGACGTCAACGAAGCGCTGATCCGCACCAACAACGCGCTCAGCCAGGTCTCCGGCTACCCGGAGAACGTCGACGAACCGGCGCTGGCCACCAGCTCGTTCTCCGAAAACGCGTTCATGTACTTCCGGATCGGCGCCCGCGAGGACAGCGCGCTGGATCTCGACCTGGACATGATGCGCAACTTCGTGGAGGACGAGGTGCGCCCGCGGCTGGAGCGCGTGCCGGGCGTGTCGCTGGTGCAGGTGGGCGGCGCCGCCGAGCGCCAGGTCCGCATCGAGGTGGACCCGGACCGCCTGGCCGAACGCGGGCTGGGCATGCGCGACGTGCGCGATGCGCTGCGGAGGCGCAACGTCGACAGCTCCGGCGGCGATCTCGACAGCGGCAAGCGGCGCTTCCTGGTGCGCACGGTGGGCCGCTTCCGCGAGGCCGGGGACATCGGCGGCCTGATCGTCGCCGAACGCGACGGCGCGCTGGTGCGCCTGTCCGACCTGGCGGAGATCCGCCTCGACCATTTCGAACGCCGCGACCTGTCGTTCAACAACGGCAAGCCCGCGCTCAGCCTGTCGCTGCGGCGCGAGCCGGGTTCCAACGTCATCCAGATCAAGTACGCGGTGCTGCCCGAGATCGAGGCGATCAACGCCGAACTGCTGGCGCCGCTCGGGCTGGAGATGACGCTCACCACCGACGACGTGCGCTACGTGGAGGAATCGATCGCCAACGTCCTGCGCAACCTCGTCCTGGGCGCGCTGCTCGCCACGCTGGTGATGCTCGCGTTCCTGCGCTCGGTGCGCACCACCCTGACCGGTGTGGTCGCGATCCCGGTCTGCACCATCGCCGCCTTCGTCGGGCTGCTGCTGGCCGGGCGCACGCTCAACGTGATCTCGATGGCCGGGGTCGCGTTCGCGATCGGCATGACGGTGGACAACACCATCGTGGTGCTGGAAAGCATCGACCAGGCGCGCCGGCGCGGACTGCAGCGGTTCGAAGCGGCGGTGGCGGGCGTGGGCCGGGTGTGGCCGGCGGTGCTGGCCTCCACCCTGACCACGGTGCTGGTGTTCGCGCCGATCCTGTTCGTGCGGGAAGAAGCCGGGCAGCTGTACTCGGACGTGGCGATCGCCATCTCCGCCTCGATCCTGGCCTCGATGGCGGTGGCGGTGACGGTGGTCCCCGCCATGAGCGCGCGCCTGGCGCCCGCGTACGACAGCCGCCAGCACACGCCCGGCGAGGACGCGTTCGGCCGCATCGGCGACCGCATCGGCTGGCTCAGCCGCGGGCCGCGGCGCCGGGCGCTGGTGCTGGGCGGCACGGTGGCGGCCGCGGTGCTCGCGCTGGCGCTGCTCACGCCGCCGGCCGAGTACCTGCCCGAAGGCGAGGAGCCGAAGACGTTCTCGCGCATGATCGCGCCGCCCGGCTACAACCTCACCGAGATGGCGTCGATCGCGCGCGAGCTGACCGAGGGCCTGCTGCCGCACCTGGACGACCCGCCCGAGCGCTTCGCCGCCGGCGACACCGACATGCCGGCGCTGGCCTACTTCAACCTCTCGGTGGACCCGCAGGGGCTGCGCATCATCGCCGAGCCGAAGGCGCCGGGCGACATCGACGCGCTGATGGACGCGCTGGACGCGCGCTTCCTGGCCTACCCGGGCATGCGCGCGTTTTCCTCGCGCGGCTCGATCATCTCCAGCAACGACGGCGGCACCCGCAGCATCAACCTCGACATCTCCGGCGTCGAACTGGCCGAGATCTACCGGGTGGCCGGGCGCGCCTTCGCGCGGGCCGAGGCGCTGTTCGACGGCGCCCGCATCGGCTCCGACCCCAGCACGCTCAGCCTCGACCAGCCGCTGCTGGAACTGCAGCCGCGCTGGGAACGCTTGTCCGAAGTGGGACTGGACGCGGAAGGCTTCGGCTATTCGGTGGCGGCGCTCAGCGACGGCGCGTTCGCCGACGAGATGATCCTCGGCGACCGCAAGGTCGACATCTTCCTCTTCAGCAGCGCCGGCAGCGAACAGCGCCTCGACCGCCTGCGCGACCTGCCGGTCGCCACGCCCTCCGGCGCGGTGCTGCCGGTCTCGGCGCTGGCCGAACTGCGCGAATCCGCCGGCACCGACAGCATCCGCCGGCTCGACGGCCGCCGCACCGTGACCCTCAACATCGTCCCGCCGCGGTCGGTCGCGCTGGAGACCGGCGTGGCGCGCGTGCGCGAGGAACTGGTCGCGGCGATGCGCGCCAACGGCGAGATCCCGGCGGATGTCTCGGTCGACATCTCCGGCGCCAGCGACCAGCTCGACGCCACCCGCGAGGCGGTGGCGGGCAACTTCGCGATCGCGCTGCTGCTGTCCTACCTGCTGCTGGTGGCGATCTTCCGCCACTGGGGCCGGCCGCTGTTCGTCATGGCGACGGTGCCGCTGGGCATCGCCGGCGGCATCGTCGGGCTGGCGCTGCTCAACGGGCTGGGCGCCGCGCTCGGCGCGCTCGGGCTGGGCCGGATCGAGCAGTCCTTCGACATGATCACCCTGCTGGGCTTCCTGGTCCTGCTCGGCACCGTGGTCAACAACCCGATCCTGATCGTGCTCGAGACCTACAAGCGACTGGAGGAAGGCGCGGCATCGACCGTGGCGGCCGTGAACGATGCCGTGCGCACCCGGCTGCGGCCGATCCTGATGTCCACCTGCACCACCCTCTTCGGCCTCGCGCCGCTGGTGCTGATCCCGGGCGCCGGCACCGAGCTGTACCGCGGCCTGGGCGCGATCGTGCTGTCCGGCATCGCCGCCTCGGCGGTGGTCACGCTCACCTTCCTGCCCTGCCTGCTGGTCGCGGTGCTGGCGCTGCGCGATCGCGCCGCCGGGCTGCTGCGCAGGCATGCCTGAGTCTGCTGGCCGGGCGATGACAACCCTGCCGACGGACACGGCTTCCATGGTCGCGGGTTTACCCAAGGTGCCGACGGATCGCCGACCGCTATCGTGCGGCGGCGCCCTCCATGAAGAACTCGAGAACCTTGGCCAGCTCGTCGCTCAACGCCGCCTCGTCGTCGCCGAGCCAGGCCATGACGGCGCCCAGGTAGAGAAAATGCAGGTAGTGGGCGAGCCGGTCGGGCGGTGCATCCGCGCGGACTTCCTTCACCCCTTGCGCTTCGGCGATCAGCCGGGTGTATACCGCGATCATGCCGGACGAAGGCGGATCGCCCGGCCGGCCGTCGCGGACTTCCTGGAAGCGGTAGCGTAGATAGGGAACGGCGTATTGGCGGTGCTCCTCCCACCAGCGCGCCGACGCTTCCAGCAATGTCGCCAACCGGGAAACGAAGGAACCGCGCGACAGGACTTCCTGCATCAGCGGCTCCAGGTCCCGCGCCAACTGCGCATGGATCCCATGCGCAAGAACCGCGTCCTTGACGGGGAAGTGGTTGTAAAGCGTCCCCCGCGCCACATCCGCTTCCGTGGCGATCTGCTCCATGGTCACGGCCTGGTAGCCATGCCTCTCGAACAGCGCGGACGCGACCGCGGCGATGTGGTCGGTGGTTCGCTTTCGCTTGCGTGAGATTCGATCGGTGGAGGGCATGGTTGCGCCATTAATTAGACAATGTACAATTGTGTACATTGTTCGCTATTTGTCAACGCCAGCGCCCACACCGTCGGCCGGAGGCCATCCATCATGTCGAAACGAGAAGCGTCCCCGATCGTCGTCATCGGCGCGGGTCTGGCGGGATTGGCCGCCTCGCTGTCGCTGGCCCGGGCAGGAAGGCCGGTACTGCTGGTCGAGGCGACGGATGCCGTGGGCGGATGCTGCTCCACCACGCTGGTTTCCGGATTCACCTTCAACAACGGTGCGCTCTACGTGGCGGTTCCCTCGCTGCTGCGCGCCGCCTTCGAGCGCCTGGGCCTGGACTTCGATGCCGAGGCGCCGCTGGTGCGCATCGAGCGGCCACAGGAGACCCGCTTGCAAGACGGCACGGTGGTGCGCCTGTCCGACGTGGAGAACTCGTCCGTCGAAGGCCCCAAGGCGAACGAGAAGACCGCGATACTGCGCGATGGCCTGGGCGGATTGCAGCGGCGCTGGGCGCCGGTCTATCGCACGCTGATCGACGAGGTGCTCCCGTTCGAGCCGTCCCTGCTGCGGACGCTGTCCCGCCTGTGGCGATACCTGCCCCGCATGGGCGGCCATGTCGATGCACTCATCAAAGCGCACTTTCCGGAGCCTGCCTTGCAGGCGGCCGTGGCTTCGACCCTGCTCTACACGGGCACCTCGCCGGATCGGCTTCCCGCCACCCAGATCATCGGGCTGCTGGCGCTGCTCGAGGAGGGGTTCCATCTGCCCCGCGGCGGCATGGGCGCCATCAGCGCCGCCCTGCATCGAGCGTTGCAGCGGCATTCGGTGCCCATCCGCTGCGGCCAACGCGTCGACCGCATCGAAGTGGCAGATGGGGCGGTATGCGGGGTCGTGCTGGCCGGCGGCGAACGCATCGCCGCACAGTGCGTGGTCGCCACCTGCTCCGGATTCGCGCTGGTCGACCACCTGTTGCCCAGGGACGCGTTGCCATCGCGGCTGGCGGGCAAGGCGCGCAAGGCACCGCGATCGCATCGCGCCGTCGCCATCCAGTTCGGCTGCTCCGGTGCCGAGCTTCCCGGCGCCTTCGTCGTCAATCACGTCCCCGCCATGCAACAGCAGGGGCGGATGCACGTCTCCACGCCCGGCACCCCGCAATGGCTTTCCTATGCCACCCCGACATGCGTGCTTCCCGAACTTGCCCCGCCAGGCAAGGCAGTCATCGAGCTCTACGCACCAGCGACCGGAGTCGCTTCGGCGTCGGAGTGGACGCCGGACATGACCGCGCGTGCCGTCGGGAACCACTTCACCGCCTTGAAGGCCCGGCATCCCACGCTCGCGATCGAAGCCACGCGCGTGCTGGATCCGCAGGATTTCGCGCGCAGCCGCCATCTGTACGACGGCGCGCTCTACGGGATTGCACCGGGGGCGACACCGGACAAGTTTTTCCCCCACCGCACTCCCCTGCGCGGGCTCTACCTTGCAGGCCAGACGACATTTCCCGGCTATGGCGTTCCCTCGGCGATCCTTTCCGGAATCCAGGCCGCCGACGCGCTGGCCCGCGACGCCGGCTGAGCAGCGCTCCGACGACGGGCCGAAGGCGCGGATGAACCCTGGAAGACGGAAAGATGCCCCCCGACCCCGCATGCCGGCATGCCGGCTTGCGCGGCCCCGGCTCGAAGCTTCTTGCCGTGCTGCGCGGGCGATCAGTCCTCGAGCCCGAGAAAGGCGCGCATCCGCGCGAGTTCGGCTTCCAGCCCGTCGCGGAACACCGCGTCGCGCGGGGCGCGACCTTCGACGTAGCGGATCTCGCTCTTCAGCGCGCCCCCGGCGACCGCCAGGTTGCCCCAGCCGATGACCCGGTCCTGCCAGAGCAGCGGCAGCGCGTAGTAGCCCAGCCTGCGCTTGGGCGCGGGCGTGTAGGCCTCGAAGCGGTAGCCCCAGCCCCAGAACAGTTCGAAGCGGCGGCGGTCCCAGACGACCGGGTCGAAGGGCGTGAGCAGGCGCACCGAGGCATCGGGTTTCCAGCGCCGGCCGGCGGGGCTTTCGTCGGCCGGCCAGAACCAGTCGACGCCGGCCACGCGCGCCTGCGCGAGACGCTGCCTGGCGCGCGCCAGTGCCGGGGCACGCGCGTGGTTCCATTGCGGGACGGCACGGCTCAAATGCGTCATCAGCTGTCGCAGGCTGGCGAGCGGCAGCGGCGCGTACTTGCGCACCACCAATTCCACCAGCGCATCCATGCGCGCGTCGACGGCGGCGGCGTCCACCAGCGCGGAGTCGCCCTCGCGCACCGCGTAGACCCGCGTGCCGCCGTCGCGGCGCACGACCCGCAGCAGGCCGCGGTAGTGCATGCCGTCGAGCAGCTGGGTGCTGGCGTTGGACGAGCCGCCGAACCAGTTGGTGGCCTTGCCGTGCGCGAAGTGCGCATCGACCTCGCGCGGATGCACCGCGCCGCGCGCGGCGACGAACTCGCGCACCGCATGCGCCTGCTTCCAGCGCGCCGGCGTCCACGCCTGGCGCGCGGTGCGCGGATGCATCAGCGCCTGGTGGGCGCGCGGCAGGAAGCCGTAGTTGACGAAGAAGTCCTCTTCCAGCGCCAGCCGCGGATAGCGCCGCTCCAGGTCGCCCGCGCGATAGTCGCGGACGCGGTGGCGCAGGGTCAGGTCCTGCGCGCGCGCCGGCGCGCGGATCGGATCGGCCTGCACGAAGCCCAGCCGCTCGATCGCCCGCATGAGCGTCGTCGGCCGGAACAGCGTGCGCGCGACGGCGTAGCGGCGCAGATGGTCGAGGGTGAGCGGCATGGCGCGATGATGCCAGCCCGGCGCCGGCCGCAAGGGAGGGAGACGATCAACCGACGCAGCTACCTCCCCGAATCCTCGGCCCCGACTGCCGACCATGTCCGCGGCGCGGGCCAACCGGGCGTCGGCCGCTGATCCGCAGCGAGAGCTCCTGCGCGCGCATGGCAGGCATCGTCCCGCCGAGGCCGGCCGCACCGGAAACCGGCGTGGCGCGCGCGCGGAGAACCGATCGCGGCGATGCGCTACGGGGGCGAGACTCCGGCGGAACGTTCCGATCGACATTTCAGAACCTGGACGCTCCCTCGTCCCCACATGGCCATTGTCCGATAATGATTCTCATTTGTATAATGGTCGATCTACCCGGTCCGCGTTGGAAGACGCCGCCGGGTTCTCGCCTCCAGGCCGCGCAGAGACCATGCCCCCGACCACGCTTCGCCTCGTCCCCGATCCCGCTCGCCGCCTGGTGTCCGCGGCCGTCGCGGCCACCCTCGCCTCGGGCACCGCCCAGGCCCAGGATGTCGCCTCCGCGGCCCAGCAGGCCACCACGCTCGACCGGGTCGTGGTCACGGCCGAGAAGCAGGGGCGCTCGCAGCAGGACACCGCCACCAGCACGGTCGTCCTGGACGATCGTGCCCTGCAGTCGCGCGGGCTCGACGACAGCCGCGGCGTGCTGGCCAACGCCGCCAACGTCACCAGCGTGGGCACCGGCAACTACGCGCCGGCGGTGCGCGGCGTGGATGGCACCGGTCCGGCCCAGGGCGCGGACGCGTTCTTCGCCGGCACCCGGCCGCGCCTGAACGTGTCGATGGACGGCCGCGCGGTCAGCTACAACGAGCTGGTGTTTTCCGGCAGCTCGCTCTGGGACGTGGAACAGGCGGAACTGCTGCGCGGGCCGCAAAGCCTGCTGCAGGGGCGCAACGCCATCGCCGGCACCCTGGCGATCAAGACCAAGGATCCCGCCTGGGCCAATGAAGGCGGCCTGCGCCTGCTCGGCGGCGAGCACGGCCGCCGCCAGGGCGCCTTCTACCTGTCCGGGCCCTTCGCCGGCGACCAGGTCGCGTTCCGGCTGGCCGGCGACGTGCAGCGCCAGGACAGCTACCTGGATTTCACGGGCTTTCCCGGGACCAATGATCCGGGCAAGTTCGAGAACCGCACCCTGCGCGGCAAGCTGCTGTTCAAGCCCGACGCCCTGCCCGACTTCAGCGCGCTGCTGACCTTCCAGCACGCCCAGTCGCGCGCGCCGCAGGCGGAGATGGTCGCACGGCCGTTCGAGGACGAAAGGCCCGCCACCCCACAGATGCCGGTGTTCGCGCCGCGCACCAACGCCGTCATCGCCGACACCCAGTGGCAGATCGACGACCGCCTGCGCTGGGAGAACCTGCTGACCGCGACCGACCTGCACGTCGACCGGTTCGCGCCGGCCGGCAGCGGCATCGCCCGGATCGACAGCCGCGAATACGTGCTCGAGCCGCGCCTGGTGCTGGAACGGTCCGGCGGTTCGCGGATCGACGGCATCGCCGGGATCTACCTGATGCGCGCCGACCAGGACGAATTCATCGATTTCCCGGTGGACGAGCGCTTCGAGGACCGCGTCCGCACCGAAGCCGTCTACGGCGAAGGCACGATCGCGTTGCGCGAGGACCTGGACCTGACCCTGGGCGCGCGCTACGAGCGCGAGCGCCATCGCCGCTTCGGCGGCGAGGGCGCCGTGGTCAGCATCGACATCGACAAGGCCTACAGCGCCTTCATGCCCAAGCTCGGCCTCGCTTGGCGCCCGAGCGCGGCCTGGACCCTGGGCGTGCTCGCCTCGCGCGGCTACAACGCCGGCGGCGGCGGCGTCACCTTCGAGGTGCCGATCACCAGCTACAGCTTCGACCCCGAGTACGTCGTCAACTACGAGGCCTATTTCCGCGGCGACCTGGCCGACGGGCGCCTGCAGCTGACCGGCAACGTGTTCCGCGGCGACTACCGCGACATGCAGCTGCCGTTCGACCTCAACCCCGACCCGGGCGTCTGGTCGGTGGTGGTCCGCAATGCCGACCGCGCCCGCAACATGGGCGCCGAACTGGGAGCGCGCTGGCTGGCGCGGCCGGGCCTGGAGCTGCATGCCGACGTCGGCTACCTGCGCACCGAGGTGACGGAGTATCCCGATTCGGGGATCGAGGGCAACGAGTTCGCCCACGCCCCGAGCTTCACCGGCAACGCCGGCTTCACCTGGCGCGGCGCCGGCGGGTTCGAACTCAGCGCCAACGCGCGCTACTCGGATGCCTATTACTCGGACATCCTCAACCGGCCGCTCGGGCGCACCGAACCGTACTGGCTGGCCAACGCCAAGGGCGGCTACCGGTTCGGCCGCGCCTATCTCTTCGTCGGCGTCGACAACCTGTTCGACGAGCGCACGCCGCTGCAGATCGACACCAGCGCCCTGGAGCCGACGCCGTTCGACACCGCGGCGCTGCCACGGCCGCGCAGCTGGTACGCCGGCGTGCAGGTCGACTGGTGAACATGGACGCGCGCCGCCCCTCGCGCTGGTTCCGGCTGAACCTCTGGCTGCACCGCTGGACCAGCCTGGTGGCCACCGTGCCGTTCCTGGTCCTGTGCCTGACCGGCACGGTGCTGATCTTCCACGAGGAGATCGACGCGGCGATGGGCGTGGTGCCCACCGCGCAGGGCCTGGAGGACGCGCCGCACCGGCCACTGGCCGAATCGGTCAACAACGTGCTGGCGGCGTTCCCGGACGAGCGCGTGCTCAGCATCGGCATGGAACCGGAAGAGCATCCGGGGGTCCTGCTGCTGTTCACCGGTCCCAGGGACGCGCACGGATTCGAGACCTTCAAGCTGCGCTTCACCCACCTGGCCACCGCGCAGCCGACCGAGCAGGGCGTGGACACCGACAAGACCCTGACGGGATTCCTGCTGGAACTGCATGCGGAGTGGTTCCTTGGGCCGGCCGGGGAACTGATCGGCGCCCTGATCGCCCTGCTGGTGCTGGTGTCGCTGCTGTCCGGCCTGGTGGTGTACGCGCCCTACGTCAAGCGCATCGCCTTCGGCATCCTGCGCCGCGGCCGCGGGCCGCGCCTGCTGCAGCTGGACCTGCACAACTTCATCGGCGCGCTGGTGCTGGGCTGGGCCCTCGCCGTCACGGTCACCGGGTTCCTGCTGGGCTTCGGCACCGTCGCCACCGGCATCTGGCAGAACACGGAACTGGCCGCGCTGCAGCAGCGCTATTCGGGCGATCCGGTGGACCCGCGGCGGCCTCCGGCCGACATCGACGAGGTCTACGCGGCGGCGCTGCGCGCCGCGCCGCCCGGCTGGCACGTCATCTCCGTCGTCTATCCCGATACCGAGTTCTCCACCAACCGGCACTTCACCGTGCTGGTCGGCGGCCAGGGCCTGGACGAGCGCCTGTTCCGCGTCGCGCTGGTCGACGCCGAGGACGCCCAGGTGCGCACCGTGGTCCAGCTGCCGTGGTACCTGAAGGCGATCGTGCTGTCGCAGCCGCTGCACTTCGGCGACTACGGCGGCCTGGCGCTGAAGCTGCTGTGGACCGCCTGCACCTGGCTCACCTTGTTCATCACCGCCAACGGCGCGTGGCTGTGGTGGAACCGCCGGCGCAAGCGCCGCCCGGCGCCGGCCGGAGCGCCGGCATGAAGGGCCGACAGACCCTGCTGCTGGTCACGCTCCTGGCGCTGGCCTGCGTCGCCGGCATCGTCGGCATGCTGCTGGCCGAAGGCGCCTGGGACTGGCTGTTCTTCGCGATGGCCGCGTCGCCGCTCGCGGCCGGCGGCATGCGCCGGGCCGCCGCGCGCCGGAACGCCGCGTAGGCGCGACTCGACCCACTCCCGCTTTCACCTGCCCGGCCAGCGCATCTCCGCACACGCCCTCGACCCATGTGGGAGCGACGGAAGTCGCGACGCCGCGAACTCATTTCCGCATGCGCGGGACGACCGCTCGGGCGCCATCCGCCGCCAGCCGGGCTTCGATGGCCTCGTGCAGGCCCGGGCCGGGCGGCAGGCGCAGTTCGAATTCGCCGCGCAGCACCTCGAGCACGGCGTCGGCGTTGGGCAATTCGCGGCGTTCGCTGGGGGCGCCGAGGCGATGGACGGCGAAGCTGCCGTTGCCCAGGGTCTTGCGCAACCCCGGCCCGGTGCGGGCGACGCGCAGCTGCCCGGAGAACGGCGAATCCGGATGGGTGGAGACGTACCAGTTGCCGACCTCCAAATCGATCTCCACCTGCGGCTGCAGGTCGAACACGTACAGGCCGCGCCACTCGCCCGCCACCTGCGCGCGCAGCAGGTACCGCCCGTCGCGTTCGAGCAGGCGGTAGGCCTCGTGCGGGGTGGCCTGCGGCGCGTCGGTGTCCAGCCGCAGCGGCCCGGTCGGCACCATGCCGCCGAAGCCGACGTCGGCCGTGTAGCGGACGCCGTCGATCGTCACCAGCACCAGCATGTGGGTGCGCGCGGTCGGCGCGTCCTCCGGGCCGCCCATCACCACCCGCGCGGTGAGCCCGCGCGCGTCGAACCCGAGCCGTTGCAGCAACGCCAGGAACAGGCGGTTGAGCTCGAAGCAGTAACCGCCGCGCCCGTCGTGCAGCAGCTTGCGCTCCAGCGACGGCAGGTCGATCGGCACCGGCGCGTGCACCAGCGTGGCGATCGTCTCGAAGATGAAGGCGGCGGTGTGCCGGCGCTGCAGCTCGCGCAACGTTTCCAGCGTCGGCGGCGGCGGTGCCGTGTAGCCCAGGCGGCCCAGATAAAGATCGATGTCCTTGATCGGCGTCGACATCGCAAGATCCCAATCGTTTGGCGTTGGGCCAGACGGTAGAACCTCGATCCCGGTCGAGGTCAAGGCCGCGGAGGCTTTGCGGGCGGAACGCTGTGGTGCGCCCGGGACTGGACGCCCGCGCGGCCATCACACCTTCGTCAGCCGCTCCGCGTAGCGCTGCAGGTAGAGCGGCCAGCCGCCCTCGCCGGCAACGCCGTCGCGCGCGCGCTCCCAGCCGTCGCCGTGCCGTTCGAGGTTGCGATGCTCGAGCTCGACCCGGGTGCGGTTCGGCGCCTCGGGAATGAAGCGCACCTCGACTTCGCTGGCCTTGGCGGGATCGGTTTCCAGGCGCCATTGCGGGCTGATGTGCCAGCTGATCACGACCCGGTTCGGCGGCTCGTAGGCCAGGACCCGGGCCCAGCGGCATTCGCTGCCGTCGACCCCGCGGTCGTAGAGATGGCCGCCCACCCGCGGCTCGAACACCGTCTCCGCGATCGGCACGCCCAGCAGGTTGTGCTCGCGCGGCTTGAAGCTGCCGAACTCCTCGGTGAAGACCCGGAAAGCCCGCTCGATGGGCGCCTCGACCACGATCTGCAGCCGTACGACCGTTTCCGCTACCTGTGTGTTCACGATCCCTCCTCGTTGGCTTGTTCCGCGACCCGCTTGTAGGCGGCCAATGACTTGCTCCAGAAGCGCTCCAGGTCGGCGCGAAGCGCGCCCACGCCGGCCGGGTTGAGGCTGTAGATGCGGCGGGTTCCGGCCGGGTGGTCCATCACCAGGCCGGCCTCCTTCAGCACCTTCAGGTGCTGCGAGACCGCGGGGCGGCTGACGGGCAGTTCACGGGCGATCTCGACGACGGCGCATGACCGGTCCGCGATCCGCTCGAAGATGGCCCGCCGTGTCGGATCGCCGAGGGCGGTCCAGGGATCTACTTGGTAAGTATTCACGAACGGTAAGTTATGTCTTACCATTAGCGGCGTCAAGCCCCCGGCACGACGCGACCGTCCCGCCGCTGCGGAACGGCCGAGGCGCGTTTCGCCGAACCGGTCCGTCAGCGAATGCCGCCGCCGGCGAACAGCCGCTCGCCGGTCAGCCAGTACGAGTCGTCCGAGGCCAGGAACACCGCGATGGAGGCGATGTCGTCGGGCTGGCCGACGCGGCCGAGCGGCGTATGGGCGACCACGCCGGCTTCCATGTCGGAACCGATGACGCCGGCCGCCTGCGTGCCTTCGGTGACGATCATCCCGGGGTTCAGCGCGTTGACGCGGATCCTGCGCGGGCCCAGCTCCTGCGAGAGCACACCGGTGATCGCGTCCACCGCGCCCTTGGTGCCGGCGTAGACCGCGCTGTCCGGCGGCACGATGCGGGTGATCACCGAGCCGATGTTGATGATGCTGGCGCCCTCGCCCATGTGCCTGGCCGCCACCTGCGTGGTCAGCAGCAGGCCGAGCACGTTGACGTCGAACTGGCGGCGGAAATCGTCCTCGGTGATCTCCTCGAGCGGCGCGAAGCCGTACACGCCCGAGTTGTTGACGAGCACGTCGAGCCGACCGAACCGCTCGATCGCCGCATCGATGATCGCCTGCGCGCCGGCTTTCTTCGACACGTCGCCCTGCACCGCGACCGCCCGTCCGCCGGCCGCGGCGATCCTGTCGACGACCGCATCGGCGCCGTCCTTGCTCGATGCGTAGTTGACGACCACCGACGCGCCTTCCGCGGCCAGGGCCTGGGCGATGGCGGCGCCGATGCCCTTGGAGGCGCCGGTGACGACGGCGACTTTGTCCTGCAGCTTGCTCATTTGATTTTCCTGGTTCGTTGGGGAGTTGGCTGCGATGCCGATGCACGTGCATGCCGTCGCCATCGACACCCATGACGTGCGAACGCCACGGGACCGGGAAAAGACGCGATCGGGGGAATGAGCGTCCCGCGGGCGGGAGGACCGCCACCGCCAGCAGTCCGGCCAGCGCGCCGCGGCGTCGTTGCGCCCGACGCGGTGCCGGTGCGTCGCTCCTCACCGATCCAGCGCTGGTCGTGGTCGGCAGCGGGGACGCCTCTTCCGCGCACTATGACCAACCGTTGCCGGTCACTGGTCAGTCCGCTAGGCTCAAGAGAAGGATTCCCTGAGCAAGGAGCGCTCGATGTCACGGCCTTTCATCTGCGTAGGCGACAGCCTTGACCACGGTGGCAGCGTAGTCACCGGTTCACCATTCACCGATATCTGCGGCAAGCCCGTTTCTCGGGTCAGCGATCAGGCGGTATGCAGCCGGCATGCGCGGTCGCTATCGTGACCGGCGACGCGGCACTGATCATCGATGGCCAGCCCGTGGCGCGGCATGGCGACAAGACCTCCGGCGGCGCCACGCTCATCTCATCGCAGGTGACGACCTTCACGGACCCCGGAAGCGCGCAGGGCGCCTCGACCGGCGGCGCAACTGTGGTGCAGGCCATGGCGACCGCATCAATGGCTGCGGCCGCAGCTGCGGCCGTGATCCCACAACCACGGCTACTGGTTGCTTTTCGGCTTCCAGCCCGATGATACGGCCGTTGCTCCAAATGGGCAGATTTATCTCCCCAAGCCCATCTATTCCGATGACTTCTCATCCGAACTTCTTGCTGAGGCCCGTCTCTTCATTCATGAAATGACGCACGTCTGGCAGTACCAGCTCGGCTATGCCGTCAGGCGGACAAGAGCCGTCCGCCCCAACATGTCCTATGACTACGTCCTGGACGAAGAGAAGCGGCTGTGCGACTACAACATGGAAGCACAGGGAAATATCCTTGCCGACTACTTCCTGCTCGAATTCAGGAACGCACCAAACTTCCTGTACGAGCGCCAGTACGCCAACTCAGCCGACGCAATCACCCGGTACAGGCGTACTCTCGACGCTTTCCTTCGGAATCCAGGCAGCAAGGAGAACCTTCCGAATGTCACGCGCTAGATGGAGCTTACGGCTGCTCCTTCCCATGCTTGTCGGCCTGCCATTTGCCGCAGGCTGCACGCAACCTCGCGGAACGTATCAGGAAGCACGCGTCCTGCTGGTGGACGGCGTTCCCTGCTTCGCTGCGGCGGACAATGACGAAGCTCGCAAATCTCCTCCCATTCTCGCGGGACTCGCTGTCTACGAATGGGAGGCCGACAAGGCTCGGATTCTCTGGAACCGCAGCTTTCCCGATAGCCCTCCCCTGTCGCCCGATGACTGCATCACCTATGATCCAGACTCCTCCGATGCCGCGGAGGATTTTTCACCCCTCCAGCCGGGAAATCACTACTCGGTGGAGATCAACTCGCACGTTCCGGACGGAAAGAGCAAGGACGGTGGAGTCGACTGGAAGAACCGCGTCTACTCGGCCGATTTCTGCCTGATCACTGACCAGGAAGGTGGCACGCCACGCGTTTATCAGGTGGGCAAGGACGAGTCTGGGCGGCGTGACTGGTCGTCCTGCTTCGCCGCTGGAGAACGCGGCACTACACCGTGATTCTGGGAGTGTGCTGCTGCCACCTCGCTTTGCTGCAGCACATGTCTCAGCAATCGCATTTCTGATCACGAGCGCCTCCATCACCGCCGGATGCTCCCATCCACGCGGCACTTACCAGGCCGCACGCGCAAGCATCCAGGTCCGCCATAATGTAGGCGTCGGTCTTCAGGTATTCGGCCGAGTTTCAGGACGTGGTCTTCAACGTCATGTCCATTCTCCAACTCACATGCAAACGCCAACGCTGACTCGATATCCGCACCCACTGTGCCGACCCGACATCTTCGGGTCGAACCGATGACTTTAGGCTGCGGGTCCAACCGGTATCGGAAAAATCCCAGCACGGCGCTCCGCCCGTTACGGCACCGCTGCCTCGCCGGTCCCGCCCCTCGCGGCAGCCATGCGGGTGGCGGCCTCCGGATGGTCGAGGTAGTAGGCCGCGTTGCCGGCCAGTTCGCGCCAGCGGCGGTGGTCCCGCAGCAGTCGCGCGATGTGCCGGGCGATGCACAGCATGTCGTCGGCGACGACCGCCACGTCGTGCTCCAGCCCGGCCTCGACCAGCCGCAGCATCAGCTCCGCGCGCTCGAGGCAGGTGTCCGACTCTTCCAGGGCATGACGCGACAGCGCCTCCAGACGGGCCGGCGGCAACCGCGCGATACCCGCATCGGCCAGCGCCGGCCCCTCGCCGCCCTGCAGCAGATGGACCAGCCGCTGCAGCGCGGTCTGCGCGAACGGGGAGGCCGCGGCCCCCGGCACGGGAGCGGCGCCGGGCGTGTCGTGCGGTCGCGGGTGGGGCAAGGCTTCGCGCATCGTCCTTCTCCTTTGCGTGGAACTCCTGCCGCGCTAGGCGGGCGGCGGCGCCTTCGGCCAATGGACCTGGCGCAGGCTGCAATCGAGCCGATCGGCCAACTCCTGGAAGCAATGCGCCAGCGCAGCCGGCTTGAGCGACAGCTCGGCCTCGGGCCGGTCGTCGTGCGGTGAGCGCGCCGCGGCCAGGCAGGCCAGCAGGCGCAGGCGGTCGCGGGTCTGCTCCAGTGCCAGGTGCGCGTCCTCGGGCAGCTGGTAGCAACCGGGCGTTGCGGGGCGAGCGGGTCCGTTGCTCATGTGCCTTCCTCGCGTGATCAGGATCCTTGCCAGCCGATACGTCGCGTGTGCCTGCGCTGCCGCCGCCCCGAAACTGCTGGCCCCACGCAACTCATACTATAGTCTGTCGACGGTCTTGGCGACGGGGAGTGACCCTTTCGCCGATGAACGGAGCCCCTCGCGTCCTCACCAAGGCCTTCGGCCGCGTCGTCAGCCAGGCCCGACGCGAGGCCGGATGGACGCAGGAAGAGCTGGCGCACCGTGCCGGGGTCCACCGCACCTACGTGGGCGACCTGGAGAACGGCCGCAAATCGCCGACGCTCGACGTGGTCGAGACGCTCGCCCGGGCCTTCGGCCGACCGGCGAACGAGCTGATCGCGGCCGCCGAAGCGCTCGTGGGCTAGTCGCGGGATTCGATGCCGTCCGCCGTGGATGGCATCGCACACGCGCGTCACGAAGACAGTCCTGCGTGTGGGTCCTCCGCCGTACGGCCGGCTTCCGGCCAATGAATCTGCCGCAGGACGCGATCGAGCCGGTCGGCCAGTTCTTGGCAGCAATGCGCCAGCGCTGCGGACTTGAGCGGCAGCTCGGCCACGGGCAGGTCGTCGTGCGGGAGCGCGGTGCGGCCAGGCGGGCCAGCAGGCACAGGTGATCGCGGGTCTGCTCGAGCACGAGATGTGCATCCTCGGGAAGCTGGTAGCAGCCAGGGCTGCAACGGGTGAGCGGGTCCCATCGAAAGGCCGCCGCGGGCCTGGTTCACCATGAGCGCCCGCCCCTGCGCTGCCGGCCATGGTGCTCCCGTACGGAAAAAGGGGGCTCGGCCAAGCGGCAGTTCCATGGAAATCCACCTGCAGCCCGTCGGAGCCGAACCGCGAAGGTCCGGCTGGAGGTCGAGCTGTTCGGCCGGTTGAAGGCGCCGGGGCTGGTTGCCAGCGTCGTCGATGCCATGAGACGCGGCCCAATCAAAAGGCCGCCCTGTGTATCCTTGGGCCAGGCACGAGCCTGAGGTGTATGTGGATTACGCGCTCCAGGGTGCCGCTTCATCTACGCGCATTCGTCTTGTCCGGCGCATTGGCTGGGCCCTCGTGTGGCTTGCCCTGGGGGTGATCAGCATCGAGTTCCTGCTGACCGTCTACGGGAAGTACCACCACCCGGATCCGGGTGCCTACACCATGTTCTGGTCGCGACGAGGTTGGCTGTGGACCCACCTTGCCGGCGGGGCGCTGACCGTTGCCCTGGGGCCGCTCCAGTTCCTGACCCGGTGGCCGCGAGCCTATCCGCGCCTGCATCGCTGGACGGGCCGGATCTACCTGGTCGGCATGCTCATCGCCTGTGCGGGTGCCACAGGGCTGATCGCGACTTCGCCGGCTCCATTCGAAATCCGTTCGGCATTCGCCGCCACCGCGCTGGCGTGGTTGACGACCGCCTTGGTCGCGCTGATCGCGATCCGCCGCGGCTTGGTGCGGCCGCACCGGCGCTGGATGATCCGCAACTATCTCGTGACGCTCTCTCCGATCACCTTCAGGATATTGCTTCAAGCGCAGATAGCGATGGAACTGGTGCCGTCACCGGCAACGATCGCAACTTTGCTCTGGCTGAGCTGGCTGCTTCCGCCACTCATCTATGAGGGGGCTTATCGCACCGTCGACCTGGTGCGTGCGGTACCCGCGCAGCGAGCAGGAATGGGCGCGCGCTCTCGCCGCGCATCGACGTAAGGTTCGCTTATGGTCGTGCGTCGGCCAGATTGGTCGGCAGTACGACCGCATGGCGGTAACGCGCGCGCCGCCGCCAGGATTATTCTTCGCTCGGTTCGGCCGGCAGCGCGAACTGGCGGAAGGCCCGGCTGGCCACGGTCGAGAACAGGTCGTTGGATCGGATGACTTCCGGAAATTTCCGCTCGGGACGATCCGTCGCGGGTATTCGATGCCGCGACCATCGGCGCCGCCATCCGTCGGGCGCGCAAGGTCCACGGTCTCACCCAGTCCCAGCTGGCCGGCCTGGCAGGCGCCGGCCTGCGCTTCATCAGCGAATTGGAGCGTGGCAAGCCGAACGTGGCGCTGGACAAGGTGCTGGCCGTGCTGGCGGTGCTCGGCCTGCGCTTGCAAGTCGTCGGAGCCGAATCGTGAACGACCGGCTGGCGGTCGAATTGTTCGGCCGGTCCGTGGGCGAGCTCGCGATCTCCGGCCCCCTGCGCAACCCCGAGGACTGGACATTCGCCTACCGCGAGGACTACCTGGCCTCGGCGTGATTGCAGGGAACGTCCGGCGGATCCACGATGGGATCGCCGCGCTGCGGGCGGCTGAGCCCATCGACTGGCTCGGCAGGCACGTTCGTCTGCGGGAACCCAGGTGGGGGTCGGCGTCGCGAGGTTGCGGCTCGGGCGTGCAAGGGTCTCCCCTCCGGAACCGCCCGCCAGTCCTATCGCTGTCAATACCGACGTTCTAGCATGCAGAACGGGCACCGCCCACGAGCGCTGCCGGCGTGACTCCACTAGCGGGCCGGCATCGCCACTCGCGTTGGGGAAAAGGGGGGGACGGGATCCGATACGGTGCACGGCTTGGCTGCAAGCCCGGGTCGGGGATGACACATCGAAGGGGCGCCATGAGCAAACGTACCCTCTCTTGCGCATCGGAGGAAATCGCCAAGCTGGTGGGCATCGCGCCCCCGGTGCTGCCAACCGTACTGCGTGGCGGAACGCGCCTGACCGGGCGGTGGGTGAACGATCCGTATGAAGGCTACGTCGGCGCCATGGGGCAGCACGTCGTGGCGGCCACGTTCGGCGGCTCCGGCGAAGCGACCGCCACGATCGACGGAAAACGCATCGTGGCGCCGACGCTGCCCGGTACGATCACGCTTGCGCCGCGCGGCCATGAGGGGCATTGGCGCATCAGCGGCCGGATCTCCGTCTCCAACATCTATCTTAGCCACGATCGCCTGGTGGGCTGCGCGGACCGGTTGGCGGAAGGCCGCGCATTCGAACTCCTGGATCGCGTCAATCACCACGACGCCAGGCTGTTCGCGATCATGAAGCTGATCTGCGACGAGATCGAGCAGCCGGAGCATCACTCGCTGGTCTTCCTCGAGCACGCATTGGACCTGATGTGCTTCCAGCTGCTTCGGTCCCATTCCACCCTGGCCAATCCGGCCCTCCAGCCACAGAAAGGCCTGGCGCAGTGGCAGGTCAGGCGCGTCCTGGCCTACATGCGGGAACACATCGGCGCGGACGTGGCGTTGCAGGATCTGGCCGACGTGGTCGGGATGAGCAGGTTCCACTTCTGCAGCGCCTTCCGCGCGGCAACCGGGTCGCCGCCCCACGAGTACCTGGCGCGCATGCGGATCAAGGCTGCATGCGAGTTGCTCAGGGGCGGTCACTTGCCGATCAAGCACGTCGCCCTGGCGGTGGGCTACGGCACCCCGTCGGCGTTCTCTGCGGCCTTTCACAAGGCGATGGGCATGACCCCGCGGCAATTCCGTCGCGAGGCATGAACTAGAGCTGCCGCCTGAGGGTGGCAGGCGTACTTCCTTCTTCCGGCTGAAGGCGTGCTGCTTGCGGGCCATCGGCGTGCGCACGCCCGGGCGCCCTTATCGATGCTTCCCTGTCTTCGTGCAGGATCCTGACGACCTCGGCGATGGCCAGGTCGTGCTCGTGCACGTTGTGCCTCGACGGCACGACCAGCATGGATGCCGAGCCTTCCAGCAATGCGCTGTGGACCGGTACCACCCCGTCGCTCGGTGGTACCGTTCCGGGAAGGTGGCCGGCGATGCTGTGGTAGGGGATGCCCGGCGCCGGCGGCAACGAGCGTGCCACGCGCATCACCGGCTGCGAACCGCGTAGCGTGCTGATGCTGTTGATGCTGCCCCGCAGGTACGTCTTTCGAAGCGCCTCCGGCACCGCGGCGGCATTCTGCCGGGCGATGCGCCGAAGCGCCCTGATCTCCGGCGTGCGGCGTCCCACGAGCCGATGGGCCAACCGCCCCGCGAGCGACTCGGCCGCAGGACTGCCTCGATGAGGCGCCGCCAGGAAGGTCGCGCGCCGTACGCCCGGATACGGCCGGAACCGGAACATGCGCTCCAGCGCTGCCAGGTCTTCGCCGTCGCCCACCAGTTCCGCGGGAGGCCGCAGAAATGCCGTTCGCCACAGCGCGTCGCCCGAATCGACCGTCAACAGCCGCGCCACGACGCCGCCCATGCTGTGGCCGACGAGCACCATGCCGCGTCGCGCGGCATCGTCGCCTGCGGGGTCCAGGACCGCCCAGGCGGCATCGAGGTGATCCTGCACGCGCAGCCGGGCAACGAGCACGGGGTCATTCGTCGGGTACACCAGCTGCCAGACCTGATAGCGGTTCCTCAGCTCAGGATCCGCCCAGACGGCATTGGACAGGCTCGCCCACGTGAGCGGGCTGCTCCCCAGTCCGTGGACCATGACCAGCGGACGCTTCTGGGGATCGTAGTCCTCCAGCAGGTACACGCCCGCCCGTCTGCCCAGTTCCTGCCCGCCCAGCAGTCCCCAGATCGAAAGTCGTCGAATCGGCGAATCCCGCAGGCCGGCGGCGTAGAACGCCGAGGTGTCCATCGCCAGGACCCACGTCCTGGCGCCTGTCCGTATCGAACCGCTGCGCACCGGATGCGCCAGCACCAGATGCGGAGGCCCTCCGCCCGGTCCCGCCTGGATCCAGGCCGTGGCGGACCTGAAAACACCCGACGGCGGCAGCAACCTGCAGGCCGGCGCGTGGGTGCAACGGGGCGAGATCAAGGCCACGGGCACGCCAAAACCCGGCTTCGAGTGGCGCCGGCCCCCGAACCTCGACATGGACACGTCATTGGCCGGCACGATCCGGAGCGTGGCGCCGAGGTTGGGCGATGCGTTGCGCAGTTCGAGAAAGATGCCCGTGCCCTCGACGGCCTGTTCGCCCTCGCTCCACGCATCCCGGAAGCGGAGCGCCTGCGTCAGGAAGCTTTCACTGCACCGGGTCGCCAGTGCTGCCGCTGCCGGCGCCTGCCCATCGTCGGCATCCGCCATCGCCGCATGCGCCGTCACCGCGCACTCGATCCAAGCGGACAGCGCTGTGCGGCCCGGCAATGCGCCGGCGCGACGGGATGCCGCAATCGCCTTCTCGAGGGAAGACGCTGCCTCCTCGCTCGCATCCCGGGAAGCGGACACCCGGCCCGACATCGCCTCGCGCGTCGTGCCGCAGCCCGCCAGGCCGAGGACGGCCGCGAGCGTGCATGCCGCAAGCAGGATGCGTTCTTTGCACGGAGGCCTCACTTCGGAAGGCACCGCGGATCATGCGCCGTGCAGCAGGTTCTCGATGCGGATCGGCAGGTGCCGCACGCGTTTTCCGGTCGCATGATAGATCGCGTTGGCGATCGCCGGCGCCACGCCCACCAGGGAAATCTCACCCAGTCCCTTGACTCCAAGCGGGTTGACGTAGGGGTCCTCTTCATCGATGAAATGCACCTGGATGTCGCCGATATCCAGGTTCACCGGCACCAGATAATCCGCCATGTGCGCGTTGACGGGGCGCCCATCGCGCTTGTCGAGCACCGTGGACTCCATGACGGCCATGCCGATGCCGCCGACCATGCCGCCGATGCACTGGCTGGTCGCCAGTCGGGGATTGACGATCCGGCCCGCGCCGTAGGCGCCGACCATCCGCCGAACGTGCATGGTGTAGACGTCCGGGTCGATCGCCACTTCCACGAAGACCGCGCCGAAGGCGTGCATGGAGTATTTGCCGGCTTCCTCGCTGCGTCCTCCCGTCGCCGTGGCCATCAGGCCCGGGGGGCCCAGCGCGGCGAGCCGGGCGTAGCCGAGCCGCTCGCTGGCGCCGCGACGCATCAGCGCGCCCGCGTCCCAGTGGAGATCCCCGGGCGAGGCGCCCGCGAACGGCGAGGCGGCGCTGGAGGCGGCCAGCGCGAGCAGCTCGGCCCGCAGCGCCTGGCACGCGGCACGGACGCCGGACCCCACCGAGGCCATCGTCATCGATCCCCCGTGCGGAGGCGTCGGCGGAAAATCGGACCGGCCCAGCCGGAACTTCACCGCCGACATCGGCACGCCCAGTGCTTCGGCTGCGACCTGCGTGATGGAGGTGTACGTGCCCGGCCCCATGTCGCTGGCGGCCGCTTCCACTTCGAACTCGCCCGCCGGCGTGATCCGCGCCCGCGCACTGGCCGGAGCGAACCACACCGGATAGGTGCCAGAGGCCATCCCCCAGCCGACCAGCAGCCGCCCGTCCTTCATCGAGCCGGGCACGGGCGAGCGCCTGGCCCAGCCGAAGCTTCGGGCGCCGACGTCATGGCACTGCAACAGCGAGCGGCTGGAGAACGGCAGTCCGCTGCCCTCGTCGAGCTTCGGCTCGTTGAGGCGGCGCAACTCGACCGGGTCCATCTCCAGCTTGTAGGCCAGCTCGTCCATGGCGCACTCGATCGCGAAGATGCCGCTGGCCTCGCCGGGGCCGCGCATGTAGGTCGGCGTGGAGGTATCGCATGGCTGCAGGCGATACCGCACCCGCAGGTTGGGGCAGGAATACAGGTAGCTGGTCGCCGAGACCAGGGCTTCGGCGAACTGCTCGTAGCGGCTGGTCTCGCCCGTTCCCTCGTGCTCGACGTGCGTCAGGCGGCCGTCCGGCGTGGCGCCGAGGCGCACGCGCTGGGTCGTGAACGGCCGGTGCCCGGTGGTGTAGAACGTCTGCTTGCGGGACAACGTCAGCTTGACCGGCTGGCCCGTCATCCTGGCCGCCAGCGCCGCCAGCGTGACGTGCGGCCAGGTCCTCAAGGTCGTCCCGAATGCCCCGCCCACGTACGGGCTGATCACCTGCACGTTGGCCGGATCGATGCCGAAGATCGCCGCGATCTCCGCCTGCTCGTTGACGACGAACTGACTCTTGCTCCACAGCGTGAGCCTGTCGCCCGTCCAGGCGGCAAGCGTCGCATGCAGCTCGATGGGGGTGTGGTTCTCGCGCGCGATCTCGTAGCGTTCGTCCACCGTGACCGCGCCGGGGACGGCCTGCTCCAGGTCGCCGCGCGATTTGTCGGCCTCCTCGCCCATCGCCTCGGGCAGCACCACCGGCAGCGACGGGTCGCGCAAGTCGACCTTCGGCTGCCGGCGGTCGTACCGGATGTTCAATGCCCTGGCTGCGCGCTCGGCCTGGTCCAGGGAACGGGCGACCACCACGGCCACCGGCTGCCCATAGAAGTGGATCCTGTCGTCCTGCAGGACGTGCAGGCGCTCGCCCACGGCCGGATCGATGAACGTCTTGTGCGGCTTGTAGGCGAGCCTGGGGGCATTGAGGTGACTGATGACCGCCACCACGCCCGGCATCGTTTCGACGGCGGAGGCGTCGATCGACCGGATCCTGCCCAGGCCGATGGTGGCGTTGACGATGACGCCGTGGAGCTGGCCCGGCAGGTGGAAGTCGCCGGCGTATTGCGCCCTCCCCGTCACCTTGTCGCGGCCGTCGACTCGCCGCTCGCTCTTTCCGATCAGGGCGTTCATGCCGGGACCTCGTGGGCCATTTCGAATGCGCGCGCCACTGTCCTGGCGAGCAGCGGAATCTTGTAGGCGTTGTTGGTCAACGCACGTGCGCCGGCGGTGGACGCTTCGCCCGCGCGTTCGAACAGGGCGCGGCCGGGCGCCTGGCCGACCAGGAGTTTCTCCACCTCCCGCATGCGCCACGGGCGCGTCCCCACGCCGCCGCAGGCCAGGCGCGCATCCCGGATGGTGCCGTCCTGGATGTCGAGCGCGGCGGCCGCAGCCACCAGGGCGAACTCGTAGGAGGCGCGGTCGCGCACCTTGAGATAGCGGGCCCTTCGGGCGTGCGGACCCAGCGGAACGCGGACCTCCAAGATCAGTTCCCCCGGAAGCAGCGTGTGTTCCAGGTGGGGCGTCGCGCCCGGCAGCCGGAACAGGTCCTCGACCGGGAAACTGCGTTCGCCGGCGGGCCCCTGCACCCGCAGGGTGGCATCCATGGCGACCAGCGAGACCGCGAGATCGGAAGGGTGCGTGGCCGCGCAATGTTCGCTCGCCCCCAGCACGGCATGACCGGCGTTCAGGCCCGCCAGCGCCGAGCACCCCGATCCGGGCAGGCGCTTGTTGCAGCCGGCATCGAGCATCCGGAAGTACGGGCAGCGCACGCGTTGCAGCAGGTTGCCGCCGATGGAAGCCATGTTGCGCAGCTGCGGCGATGCGCCTTCGACCAGGGTTTCCGAAAGCAGCGGGTGTGCGCGGCGGACCTCGCCGTTGGCGGCCACGTCCGACATCCGCGCGAGTCCGCCGATGGCCAGCGCTTCCCCTTCGATGCGGATGTGGTCGAGCGGCAAGGCGTTGATGTCGACGAGATTCCGCGGCTGTTCGACCTCTTCGCGCATGAGGTCGTAGAGCGTCGTCCCTCCCGCGATATAGCGCGCACCGCCCCTCGTCGCGGCGAGCGCCTGTTCGACGGTGGATGCGCGGCGAAGCTCGAAGGGAATCATGGCAGCCCTCCCTTTGCGACTTCCGCGATGGCCGCCGTGATGCCGGGATAGGCGCCGCAGCGGCAGATGTTCCCGCTCATCCAGTACTTGATGTCGCGGTGGGAACCCGCATGGCCCTCTTCGATGCAGGCGACGCCGGACATGATCTGGCCCGACGTGCAGTAGCCGCACTGGAAGCCTTCATGCTCGATGAAGGCCGCCTGCAGCGGATGGAGTTCGTCGCCGCGGGCCAGGCCCTCGATGGTGGTTACGGACGCGCCGTCGTACAGCACCGCGGGCGCCAGGCACGAGACGATGCGCCGGTTGTCCACGATGACCGTGCAGGCGCCACAGGCGCCCTGGTTGCATCCCTTCTTCGTGCCCGTCAGCTGCAGGGACTCGCGCAGGACG
This sequence comes from Luteimonas sp. R10, assembly GCF_045689605.1. Classification (GTDB taxonomy): domain Bacteria; phylum Pseudomonadota; class Gammaproteobacteria; order Xanthomonadales; family Xanthomonadaceae; genus Luteimonas. Next base: position 1,186,489 of record NZ_CP141262.1, on the reverse strand, counting down.
TCGAGCAGCGATTGCCGGTTGTCCACGTCCAGCTCGTGCGCCTTGCCGTTGACGGTCAGGGCGATCGTGGTGGACGGCGCCTGCGGCGATGCCCGTTCGCCGGATTGCGCGGAGAGCATGGGCAGCGGGAGGACTGCCGTGCCCGCCACCGCCGATCCTGCGATGAGGAAATCGCGACGCGAACTCTCCGGCGGATCGGCCGTCCCTGCGGGCGCGCGAGCGGTGGGCGGAGCGGCGTCGGGAGGAACGGGCTGGCTCATGGGCTTGCCTCTCGTGGCGGGTATGCCGTGCCTCGACCGCGCCCTGCCGGACGCTCCCCCAGTCGCGGCACGGAACCGCACCGCGCGACGATGGCACTGGCGTTAGTTGGTCCCGCTTCTCCGGCCCAGTCAATTGCGATTCGCCAGCATGTCGAGAAGCGTCCGCAACTTGCCGACAATCCCCGCAATCTCTCGCAACTTGGGGCTCCGCTCAGGTTGTCCCAGCTGCCTGGGACGACCTGCCCCATGGTGGAGCGCGCCCCACCCGACGGATCCGCGATGGCGTCACCCGGCCCGGTCGGACGGCGGCTGGTAGATCTGGATGAGGTTGCCGCAGGTATCGGCGAACACCGCGAGCGTCACCGGCCCGGCTTCGGTCGGCGGCGTCGTGAACTGCACGCCCAGCTGGCGCAGCCGGTCATGCTCGGCGCGCACGTCGTCCACTTCGAAGGCCGTGATCGGGATGCGTTGCTCGAACAACCCTTCCTGATAGGCCTTGCCGACGGGGTTGGCATTCGGTTCCAGGGTCACCTCGGCATCGCCGCCCTCGGGCGATCGCACCGTGATCCACCGGAACGCTCCCACCGGGATGTCTTCGCTCGGGACGAACCCGAGCACCCTGGTGTAGAAATCCAACGCCTTGTCCTGGTCGTCCACGAGCACGCTGGTCAGCTTGATTCTCATCGGATGTTCCGCTGCTGGAGTTGCGGCTGATTGTCGCAAGGCCGCGCCCCACCCGGCTTCTCCGAAATTGCTACCGCGCCTGCCCATCCTGCCCATGCTCGCGCCATCAGGGCCAGGCATCCCGGCTGGTGCTGCGCCGGGTCGCTGCCGGATGCGCGCCGTCGGAACTGCGACGGGGATACGCCGAACCGCCGGCTGAACAAGCTGCTGAAACTGCCCAGGCTGGAGAAGCCGACCTCCAGGCAGATGTCGGTCACCCGTCGCCTGCCGAGCAGCAACATCTCCCGGGCCCGCTCCAGCCGGTGCCGCTGCCGCAACTGGTGCGGCGTCTCCCGAAGACGGCGGCGAAGCGGCGGATGAACTGGTACTGGGAAAGGCCGGCCTCGGCGGCGATGTCCGCCACCGTCCCGGCGCGGGGATCGGTGTCCTGCAGCCGGCGGCGCGCGCGGCACAGGGCCCGGTGTTGTCGAGGTGAGATCATGGTCCGGGCGCGATTGTACGCCGGCGCAGAAAAAGCGGATGCTGCCCCTCGCGGGCGCCAAGGAAACCGGGAAACCTGTGCCGCAGATGGGACCAGTCATATTCAACACGAAGCGTCTGATCGGGCACCACCTTCTGGCGAGCGACGTGCCGGCATTGCATGAGGTCTACGGTGACGCTGACGCGATGCGCTGGGTCGGCGACGGGCAGCCGCTGACCCGCGAGGACTGCAAGAGATGGGTCGAAGTGACCGCGGGAAACTACCGCAGCCGCGGCTACGGGATGTCGGCAATCGTCGAGCATGAAAGCAACCGGGTGGTCGGGTTCTGCGGACTGGTCCATCCGGACAACCAGCCCGAGGCGGAGCTCAAGTACGCCTTCGGTCGATCGAGTTGGGGGCGCGGATACGCCACGGAGGCGGCACGGGCGATGCTGGCCTACGCCCATGGGGTGGTCGGGCTGTCCCGCGTCATTGCCACCGTCTATCCCGAAAACCTGCCTTCGCGGCGCGTTCTGCTGAAGGCGGGCCTGAAACACGCCTCGTCCTTGTCCGCCGGGGACGGGAGGGTGGTCCTGTACTTCGTGTCGGAAGCTGCGACCCATGGCGACGAGACGATGCCTGGGGATGCGATGCGCCGGGGCGCGTGACGCGGATCGGAGCACGGCGATGCCGGACCATGCACGCACGTGTTTTACTAGGTCCATGTCCCGTTCCTCCACCGCCTTCCTGTTCGACCTCGACGGCACCCTGGTCGACAGCGTCTACCAGCACGTGCTCGCCTGGAAGGAGGCGCTGGACGCGGAAGGCGTGGAACTGGCGGTCTGGCGCATCCACCGCAAGATCGGCATGAGCGGCGGCCTGTTCACCAACATCCTGCTGCGCGAGACCGGCCTGGACATCACCGAAGCGCGCCTGGTGCGGCTGCGCGAGCGCCATGCCGACGCGTTCAACCGTCAGGCCGCGCAGGGCGCCATCCGCCCGCTGCCCGGCGCGCGCGAGCTGCTCGCCTACCTGCAGGACGGCGGCATTCCCTGGGCCATCGCCACCAGCGGCCGCATGGCCACCGCCGCCGCCAACCTGGAGGCACTCGGCGTCGATCCGGGCAAGGTGCCCGTCGTCACCCGCGACCAGGTCCGCCACGCCAAGCCCGATCCGGACCTGTTCATCGCCGCCGCCGAACGCCTCGGCGTGGACATCGGCCACTCGCTGGTGGTCGGCGACAGCGTCTGGGACATGCTCGCCGCCCAGCGCGCCCGCGCGCTCGGCGTCGGCCTGCTGTCGGGCGGCTACGGGCTGGAGGAGCTGGAGCGCTCGGGCGCGTTCCGCGTCTACGAAGATCCCGCCGACCTGCTGCGGCACGTGGACGAAGTGGCGGCGCGGGGATAGGCCTTCGGCGCTGCGAAGGCCGCGGAAGTCACGGCGGGATCACCGCCGCCCGCCCATCCTGAGCGCCGTTCCAGACACGAAGGAGATCCCCATGGGCGTTCTGAGGACGTTCGCTTTGGGCGCGATCGGCTATCTCGCATATCGGGCATGGCAACGGCGTCAGGCTGAAACCGCCCCGCCGGCGGTACAAGAGGATGACGGCGGACGCACGCCGCCGCACGGTGATCCGGTGCTGGCCGGTGCGGCGATCGAGGAGGCGCCGGCACCGCGCCCGCCCGCGCATTCGAGCCGCGGGTTCGGGGAGTCCTGAATCCGCAGCGGCGCGGCCACGCGCGTGCTCGGCCCGGATCTGTTCGTCGGAGCGCCGCACGCCTCGGCGCAACCGCCGCCCGCCCCGGTGATCCAGCCCGCGCCCGGAACTCGACCGTCATCCGCCCCGATCGCGCACCCGGGTCGAGCGGCTGCCGGAAACGCGGCGTCCCTGGTTCACGGCTGCGCGCTCGCCTCCAGCGCCGAGCGCGCAGCCACCTCGTAGCCGTGGCGGACCTGCTCCATGCGCTCGGCAAGATCGTCGGCCGGATACCAGCGGCCGTCGGCCATCACGCCCATGGGCCGGGACAGCGGAGCCAGGTCGTCGAGCGGGTTGGCCGCGACCAGCAGCAGGTCGGCCCGGGCGCCCTCGGCCACGATCCCGAACGGCGGCAGGTCCGGCCGGTGGCGGCGGATGAATTCTCCCGGCACGCGGGTGGCGGTGGCGAGCGCGTCGTAGCGGCTCAGGCCCGCCCCGGCCAGCGCCTCGAGGTTGCGGTGCAGCGCGAAGCCTGCCACCAACCCCGGAATGTCCTGCGCATCGGTGCCCGAGAGCAGCGGCACGCCGGCATCGTTCATCGCGCGCACGAACCGCGACAGGAACGCCACCCGCCGGTCCAGGCTGCCCTCGCGCCGCGCGTAGCCTTGTGCCAGCCACGACACGCGGAACGCGGGTGGCAAGTAGCGCGCTTCCGGGCTGCGCAGGTAGCCATCCACCACCTCCGGTCGCCCCCACTGCGCCGCGATCGCCTGTTAGGTGGCCAGGTCCGCCACCACCGGGGTGCCGTGCCGGCGCAGCAAGCCGACGGCCTCCGCGATCTGCTCCGGATCGGGCGCGGCGTTCGGATCGCCTTCCGGAGATGGCGCAAAGAACGTGTAAAAAAATTCCTCCGCATGCGCCACCATCGCCTGCCCCGCCTCAATCTGCCGGCGCAGCCCCACCGCGGACACGCCGTGGCCGACCACGGGGACGCCGGCCGCGTCCGCCGCATCCATCAGCGCCGCGAAGGCCTCGGGCGATAGATTGTTGTAGACCTTGAGGAAATCGTAGCCGTTGGCCTTCGCCATGCGCACCGTGGCGCGCGCGTCGTCGGCATCGGCCACCACCAGGTGGCCGTAGCGCGGCGAGCCGTCCACCGCCAGCGCCGCGAAGGCGCGCGGCCCGGCCTGCTCTCCGTTCGCCACCGCCGCACGCATCCGCCCGACGAAGCTGTTGCGGGCCTCGCCCATGTGCAGCGTGGTGGTCACGCCCAGCCCGAGCAGCACCGTCAGGTCCTGACGGCTGTCGAGGTGGTTGTGCATGTCGGCAAGGCCCGGCAGCAACCAGGCCTCGCCGCCGCCGTCGACCACCCGCGCGCCGTCCGGCACCGGCAGCGCGGGACCGATCGCGACGATGGCGCCGTCTTCCACCAGCACGGTCTGGCCGGCCAGCACGCGCTCGCGATCCATCGGCACCACGTGGACGTCGACGAAGGCGGTAGTGGCCCGCGCTGGCACCGCCGTGGACTGCGCCAGCGCCATGCCGGCGGGGGCGAGGCTACAGGCGAGCAGAAGGCCCGATAGCAAATGCCGCATCGCATTTCTCCTCGATCACAGCGTGCATTGTCGGCCGCCAGCGCGGACGCGGGCATTCCCGAAAGTCACGGATGGTCGCCGGCAGCCGTCTGGCCGGGCGCTGGACCGCGAAAAGCCCTGAAGTGCACACCCGCGCGCGGCACCAACGCGGCGCAACGTGGATGCCCGCGCTACTTCAGCCGCTCCAGCCGCCCCTTGCGGCGGACGATGTTTTTGTAGTCCCACTGGATCGCCCGCGCCTTGCCCAGCCAGCGCGCGAGGTCCGCGACATCGACCTGCCCGACCGCGGTGTAGCGCGCCTCGGCCGCCCTGAACTTGCCCTCCTTGGCCAACCCGCGCTCTTCGAACGACTGGCCGCTCCAGAACAGGAGCCGCACGCAGTGCTTCAGCTTGCTGTAGCCGACCACCGGGTTGCCGTCCAGGAACCACACCGGATGCGCATGCCAGATCCGGTTCTCCGCCTCGGGCAGGTGGCGGTCGATTTCGCGCGCCAGCAGATCGCAGATCTCGCGATCGGCGGGGGACAGGGATCGGTTGTACTGGTCGGTGTCCGGATGCATGTCGGTCCTCCCGGTCGCGTGGCGGCAGACGATGGCTTTTGTACATGCACACGTGCACCCGAGCCAACTGAACGCGCGTGCACCGGCACCTCGCCGGCCGGGTGCCATGGCCGATTCCGGCGAGCATCGCCCGCGCCCGCTCCGCAGACTGTCCGCATCCCCACCGGAGAAGCAGACATGGCAGGACAGGCACTGGCCGGAAGAACGGCGATCATCACCGGCGCAAGTTCCGGCATCGGCCGCGCGGCGGCGTTGCTGTTCGCGCGCGAGGGGGCGCGGCTGGTCATGGGTGCCCGGCGCAGCGATGCGCTCGCACAGCTGGTCGAGGAGATCGAACGGGCCGGCGGCGAGGCGATCGCCTGCGCCGGCGACGTGCGCGACGAGGCCTACGCCGACACCCTGGCGGACACCGCCCTGGCGCGCTTCGGCAGGCTCGATGTCGCCTTCAACAATGCCGGCAGCACCGGTGCGACGGGCCCGACCATCGACATGACGCTGGCGGACTGGCGCGACACCCTCGACACCAACCTGACCGGCATGTTCCTCGGCGCACGGCGGCAGATGGCGGCGATGCTGGACGCCGGCCGCGGTTCGATCATCTTCACCTCGACCTTCGTCGGCCACACCGTCGGCATGCCCGGCATGGCCGCCTACGCCGCGGCCAAGGCCGGCGTGATCGGCCTGACCCAGGTGCTCGCCGCCGAGGCCGGCCCGCGTGGCGTACGCGTCAACGCCCTGCTGCCCGGCGGCACCGACACCCCGGGCGCGCGCGATTTCACCGAGAACCCGGAGTCGCGCGCGTTCGTCGAAGGCATGCACGCGCTCAAGCGCATCGCCGACCCGGCGGAGATCGCCGAGGCGGCGCTGTTCCTCGCCTCCGACGCCGCCAGCTTCGTCACCGGCAGCGCGATGCGCGTGGACGGCGGGATTTCGATCAACCGGACCTAGGGGTCGCACGCATCCGCTACGCTGGCGGCGTGCGGTCGAATACCGAGCCGGCGTCGCGACTGCCGTCGCTCCCACGGGCACTGCGGGCAGCGGCTTGCCGTCGCGGGCCGTTCGACGTTCTAGATGTGCAGCGACGCCGGACTCAAGGCCCGCACTGCCAACGCCCCTCGAACGTGCGGCTCGCGCCATCGGCGCGCTGATAGGTCAGCGTCGCAGGGCGCGGCGGCGACTCGCCCCCGCCGATCGCGGTACCGGTCTCGACGATGTGGATCGTCTTGCCCTGTCCGGTGAACGTGGGGTTCTTCGTCATGCCGTCGAAGCCGCCAGGTGCGCGAACGGCCTCCACGTAGCCCGAGACCTTCACGATGCCCTGCGCTGGATCGTCCGACGCCACCACACCCGTGGCCTGCAGGATCGTCTGCGCGTCCCCGGTGGAGAAACTGCACGCGAGTTCGCCCCCAAGGCCCGCACCCGCCACGTCGCTTTCGGTCAGCGCATCGAGCTGGATCTCCGACCCGTCACCGCCGACCGTGCCACCCGCAGCGGCATGCGTGGGCGCGGCCTCTTCCTGCGTGGCGTCCGCCACGGCCGCCGGTGCCGGGGCGGGTGCCGGTGCTTCGGCAGCGGCCTGCGTGTCGTCGCCGGCAGGCGCGCACGCAGCCAGCAAACCGCCCGAGACCAGGGCGATGGCGGCCGCCTTCGCGATGGACCTGGGTTCGAGAGCTACCGATTTCCTGGCGAGCATGGAGGACCTCGTGCGTTGCGGCCGCCTCACGACATCGGCGGCCAGGGACGCCGATGATGGCGGCGGACGCCTTCGAGATTCGTGAAGCGAACAGCATCGGCCATCCAATTACTTCGCCCTGCCGGCTGGCGGGGCCGGAGCCCGGCGGATATGCAGGCGCGATCGCAAGTGGTAGTTTTGAGATTGAGACCCGGCCTGGCAGCGAGATCGCAATGCATAACTTCAAAAGGAACTGGACGGGACTGCTCCTCGTGGCATGTTTCGTGGCCGCTCCGGCCGCCCTCGCCAACGACGATACGCAATCCGCAGCGGGCATCCTCCAGCAGCAACGGGACATCAGGCAGGACATCCTGGCCAAGGAGCGCGGGTGGGATGCCATAGACGCATCCAAGCGCGACCAGGTGATCGCGCGGCAGGACAAGGTATTCGACCGCTTGGCCGATGTCGGGACGCTGGACGAGCTGAACCCGACCGAGATCACCGAGCTGTCCAACGACCTCGAATGGATCCGCTCCATCGCGATGGATGCGGAAAACGAGCGAATGGTCTGCACGCGCGAGAAAAAGACGGGAACCAATCGCGTGCAGCGCGTCTGCCGCACGGCAGGGCAGATCGCGCGGGAGCAGGCACAGGCCAGCGAAGAATGGCAACGGCTGCAGTCGCACAATCCGGCTCCTCCCCCGGAAACCCCGTAAACCCCGGCCGCCGGCGCGCCACGCGATTCGGGGAATGGCGATCCCGATCGCCCCTCCGGGCGGAACTCGTCCATGCCCTCGGGGCGGGCGCCCGGGACGATGGATTGCAACGCTTCTCGGCAATCCCACCCGGGGCCGCGCGCCCTTGTGGCGTACAACGGCTCGCGGGAACCGGCTTCCAGCCCGCGACAGGCGTGATCGGGACGGCGATGCGCGTGATCGGCGCTCGGGACCTCAAGCCTGGCCGCTTCTCCACGAACGAGGGGCGTCGGTCAAAGTGCCATCAGCTCCAGGTATCGGAACGCTTCCACACTACCGACATCCGCTCTTCGTCAGGCATCACACCGGTTTGCTCGCGGCAACATAGGCAGCTTCCTCTCAGCAGGCCGTTCTGGCCCTGTATTCAAGGCCGAGTCGTTCCAGATACTGCCTACCGCCCACGTCCTTCGGATCGATCCACCCGCGGCAGCCGGTCTGGCATCGGCGACGAGTTCCCGCGGCGCGCCGCAACCCGGTCGACCGGTGCACGCTGTTCTCCATGCCGTTCATCCAACTATTCGGCTTCCCGTCACGAGCTGGTACGGCATGGGATTCAGCCCCAACGCAGGCTGACAGTTGCCGACCAAACAAGATTCACGGCTTCGGCAATGGCTCATCTGCATACACGGCAACATGCGGGACACCGTCCTCGCCAATCCAGCCTCTATACATGCCCTCGGTATTGATCGGAAACGCAACGTTCCCAGCGGCGTCCAATGCGATTACGCCGCCATTACCGCCGAGTTTTGGAATCCGGCGATTGATAACATCTTCCGATGCGTGAGCGAGGCTGTCCCCAGCAAGGCGAACGCGCGCACAGATCTCATGTGCGGCACCGACGCGAATGTAGTACTCCCCCCAACCAGTGCTCGATACCGCACAACGATCGTCTGCCCACGTACCGGCACCAATGATCGGCGAGTCACCAACACGACCGTAGCGCTTGTTGTTCATGCCGCCTGTCGATGTGCCGGCGGCGAGATGGCCTTGTGCGTCGAGCGCGACCGCGCCGACAGTGCCGAAGTATGCCTTGCCTGGAAGCTCAAGCGTCTCGTTTCGCGCCTGGACATCCGCTTCAGCCTTGATCGCTTTCTGCAACGCTCGCCAGCGCTTTTCGGTGTGGAAGTACGACGGTTCGACCAATTCGAGACCCTGGTCCTTCGCAAAGGTATCGGCACCTTCACCAATCATCATCACGTACCGCGACTTCTCCATGATGGTACGCGCCAGCAGAATCGGATTCTTCACGCGGCTCACGCCTGCCGCCGCTCCGACCCTGCTGGTAGCGCCATCCATGATCGAAGTATCGAGTTCGTTCCTGCCGAAGTGGTTGAACACAGCTCCACGGGCTGCGTTGAAATGTGGCGCATCCTCTAGCACCGCAATCGCCGCGGTCACCGCCTCGAGAGCGGGCTTTCCAGCCTCGAGCTGGGCATGGCCGGCGAGCAGCGCAGCGGCAAGCGCTTCGCGCGCTGCAGCCTCTTCCCCCGGCATGAGACCGGCGCGCTCGACGCCGGCACCACCATGGATCGCAAGCATCGGAGTGTTCAGCGCAACCAGAACGCCGTCGCGTACAGCATAGTTGCGCTCGAAGCTAGGCTGGTCGACACGGCCGCCTGGCAAGTACAGCACCGAGTCCGTGCCCACACCAATCGTCTCGACGCGCGCAAGGTTCATCGCCTTGCGGTCCTGTTGCTTCTGGGTGAACCCCCCGCGAACCACGGTCACACCTGCACCCGGAACAGTGGCGTACACGCGGGCAGCGCCATCGGCTCCGATTGCCAGCGCGGCCTCCTCGTCCACGCCGAGGCCAAGCACCGGACGCCCGCCGGGCAATGTCTCTGTCTTGGCGACGTGGGCGATCAGCCGGCCGAGACGGTCGCGCTCGTGGAAATGGGTGTCGGTGATCACCCCGGCCAAGGATTCGATGTGCAGGAAACCTGTTTCGATGGTGTTTTCACGCCCGAGCGGATCGGACAGCGCGCGCATGCTGATCTGACTGCCGCCGTCCATCGCGCCATAGAGGAACTCGCCGAGAATGGCCATCCCCGCACTGTTGCCGGCCAGCGGCTTTCCCGCCTTCACGTGCGCATCCAGTGCTTCGGCCACCGGCGTGTCCCTCCAGAAACGCACGTAGCGCGACTGGTGCCCGCCTGCGATGAAGATGCCGTCCGCCTTGCGCAGGCTGGCTAGCAGCTTCGGATCCGCCGATTGCGCGCGATCCGAGAGTACGAACGTCTCGACCGACGCGACCCCGCCGATCTCGTCGTGAAGCAGCTCGCCGATCTCCCCGGCCCGCGTCGCACGCAGCACCACGATGTGGCCGCGACCAGCCTTGTCGAGAAACCAACGCAGCGCGTCGTGGTTGCGAACGTTGCCCCCCATGAGAAGCAATCCCGGGGCTGCCTTTCCCGGCGCCTGAGACGATGGATCACCTACAACGTAATGCGCATAGTCCGAGGCGAGCACGAAACTGTGCCCGAAGAAGAACAGCAATGTACTCAGAATAGTTAATCCAATACGCCGTCGCATCATCATATCCTCCGGCCCGCCATACGGGCCTCCCCTTCATGAAGACGAACTACAACCACTTCCGTGCCAGTCGGTACGCGGCCGACGCGGACTCATCTCTACGCCCCATCAAATGAACCGCCAGCGCCGACGGAACTATCGGGCTTCGAGTACCGCGTGCCCTTACCAGGGCCAGCTGATGCTGATACCGATGCCAGCGACGACCGCCTTCTGGTGAACCAGTCGCGAGACAACGATGTCCTGTACTGCCAACCCAGTCATGTCGAACACGGTGATGTCGGCAGGCTCGCGAGCCATTGCCGTTGTGCCGGCAAGCAGTTCACCCAGCTCCTCGCAAGCCACCGGCCCAGACGCCCACTGAGCTTCACCAAGCTGAAGTGCCTGCTGCCTGTCGTCGACGAAAAGTCGCGCTCTCTCCAGCAAACCAGGCGGTAGCTCTCGTTTTCCGCGAGTGTCGGTGCCAACGCAGTTGATATGCGTCCCGGGTCCGACAGCGTCGGCGCTGAACAGCGGCCCACCGCCAGGAGTCGCCGTGATGACGATGTCACTGTGCGCCACGGCGTCATCCGGATCAGCGGCACACTGGAGATCGCAGTTCATCGCGAACCCGGATTCGAACTCCTGATCAGGCTTTTGGTCCACTGAAAAGTAGCGGACGCAGCGTATCCCGGGCAGCATGCGGAGAGCAAAACTCAGCTGGGAGCGTGCCTGCACCCCGGTTCCGAACACCGTCAGAACTTCGCTGCCAGGCCGGGCCAGGGCTTGGAGGCCCAATGCACCCGCCGCACCGGTTCGTACTGTCGTTATTGCATTGCCGTCGATGACGCAATGCGGCCGACCCGTCTCCGGGTCGAACAGCAGGATGGTGGCTTGATGGGGTTCGCCACCGTGTTGTCGGTTTCCGGGCCAGAAGCCTGCCGCCTTGAAGCCCAGCAGCGTTTGACTGGGCACCTCGCCCGCCTTGATGCCGAAGATGCCACCTGTGGACAGCGTTTCTCGAATCACGGGATAAGTGACGCCCTCGCGTGAACTATGCAGTTCGAAGGCTTCACGCACGGCCTGCAGCACTTCGTCCGGGTCGAGCAATGCGTCTACTGTATCCTTGTCTAGAAGCAGTAGCCTCGCATCACTTCGCATAGCTGTAGACCGAAGCCCTGGAAACTCCAAGATGCGCAGCCACGACATTCATTGCGCGACGTACGTCCAGCAACCCGGCGGTCTTCAGTTCCTTTACCAGGATCCGGCGATCCTCTGCCTTGAGTGCGCGCGCAGTGGTCGCCATACTTGCGGCAAACTGGTCGATCCTCGATCGGATCGCCTCGGCCCCGACCGGATCCAGCGTTTCCGACGCGGCCGGTTTCGTCCCGATGGACACGAACTGGCTCAGCATCCCCTGGAATCCTTGGAACACCGTCAAGTCGATATTCATGCATAGTGCCGCGACATAGCGGCCATTTGAGTCTTTGATGCCGATCGACGTGCTCTTGACCTGACGTCCATCGGAAAACCTGTTCGGATAGTTGGCGATGATCTGATCGAATTCCGGATCCATGATGCGGGCCAGACCGAGCTCTGTTGCGGGATCGCCGACTTCACGACCTGACAGGTTGTTGTGGATCGCCAGCACGGCGTGCGCGGGATCCAAAAGATCATGCACCACCACTTCGCAAAATGGCGCGAACGTTTTGGCGAGCCCGTCCGCGATCTCCTTGACCTGCCCAAGCAGCAATTTCTGTTCGGGAGTGCGTCGTTTCATGAGCCTTCCATCATTCCGATGCTTCTGTCAATTTTGTCTTGATTCTGGACACAATGTCAATGTCATTGGCGTTGCGATTGTTTGACACTCCTTAGCCTTGCGCGATACGCCTGAGTCCCTCGCCTGTCCAAAGCCCCAGCCTAGGCGCCTGAAGGTTGTACCGGCGGCACTGGTCGTCAAAGACGAGTGATGCGATCGAAAGTACCGGTACATGGCAAATCGCATACCGTCTGCAAGTATCTTGAGCGGACACAAGGTGACTCTTGATCGAATCGCTGCAGCATCAGCTGCACAACAGCGATCCTTCCGGCTCGGATAATGGAACGGGCCGCCCCGTCGGAACGGCCACATGCCTCGGCCTGCCTCACGAATCAGAACTTCTTCGTGAAATTCATGAAGAACGACCTGCCAAGAAAATCGTATCCACTATAAAGTGGCGCGTTCCCGATGATGTCAATCACCCGACCTGAGATCCTCGGCGGTTCCTTGTCGGCCAGATTGCGTACACCGCCCGTCAGCGACCAGCCGTCCCCCGTATATTTGAGCGACAAGTGAGACAGGTGGTAATCATCGACATACATCTTGTATGTCTGCTTGTAGGCGTCATACAGGTCCTGATCGCCATCGGCAAGAAAAGCATAGCTGTCCTGACCGTCTATCCATTCCAGGCCATAGCGCAGCTGCCAATCCTGGAGCTGATAGGTAAGGTCCAACTGTCCCGAATACTCGGGCGAGTTCAGGATACCGTTCCGGTTTTTTATCGGGTCACCCGGGAACGTCTTTCCGGACTGTTCGGTAAAGTGCGTAACTTGCGCAGTCGCACGGAGCTCCCCTGGCCCGACGCCGAGAACATAACGCAAGTTGAAGTCCCAACCACGCACCTTGTCCACGGAGATGTTCACGTAACCTGTCACCACTTCCAGCGTCGAAGTCGCGGCGCCACGGGTGACCAGGTTGCACAAACCGTTGCGCGCCTGGAAGTCGGCCGCAGTGCCGGAGTAGCACAGCTTGAGGGTTTCCGCCGCGGCCAGACGCTTCACTCCGTTCTCGACCTCGATGTCGAAGTAGTCCGCGGCAAAGGATAGTTCGCCGAGTCCTTCCGGGAGATTTGGCTGCAGAATGATACCTGCCGTTCTCGCCTTCGACGTCTCGGCGGCCAGCCCGGTTTCCTGCCCGCCTCTGGTCTCGACCCAGATGCTGTTGTTCTGGTTGAAGTCGCCCGGCAGTCCCTCGGATGCGCAGTTCACCCTCACCGGATCGGCTTGCGGCAGCGAGCCGTAGTCGTTACATGGGTCACCCGATGAACTGGCGGTGCTGGTCGTCGCCCCCAGGAACTGCTCGAACAATGCCGGCGCACGGAACGACGTGCCGTTGGACGCGCGAAGCGACATCCATTCCGTGGGCGAGTAAAGGAGTCCGATCTTGTACGTGGTGTCGCCACCGTATGAGTCGTAGTGGGTGTATCGGCCGGATACATTGAGGGTCAGCTCATTTACACCGGTCACACCGGAAAGCAGCGGCAGTTCGACCTCGGCAAACGCCTCCCTGACCGAATCCTTGCCCCTGGTCGGTTGTGACGACGTCAACCCGTACAGGTTACCCGTCACCGAATCCGGCGCTGGCGCGTCGTCAATCTCGGCCTGGCGATACTCGGCGCCGAAGGCACCGTAGGCCGTACCGTGAGGCAGATCGAACACAGGGCCATCGACAGTGAGGTTGATCGTCGATTCGTCGTACGTCGTGTTGCCCCAAGTCGGACGGAAGATATAGTTAACCCAATCCCTGGGCAGGCGACCGCCAACGGTGTCGACGTTGAGCACCGGCGCAGCTACGCACCCGCCGGATGGATCCCGGCAGGCGAAACCATTCCCGGCCGCAACGACGTCAAGGCTCCTGGCATAGCGATCCGTCAGGAACGATTCGATCATGTAATCGGCGTCGGATTCAGCATGGCTCAAGCTGAAATCGTAGTTCCATGATTTTCCGATAAAACCCTTCAAGCCAGCCGTTGCGCGATAGAAGTCGACGATCTGTTCGGCCCGGTAGTTTCCGAACCCGATGAAGGCACGAACGGCGACATCCTGGCCATTGGTCGCGCCGTTCCCCGGCGGCGCCGAGTAGCGCGGAAGACCATCGAACATCGCAGGGAGCAGCGGACTGTTCACCGGATAATCCAGCGTAAGCTGGCGGTATCCGGTCTGCGATGATTCGCGGCGATGGGCCAAGACCTCGAAGTAGAGTTCCGCTTCGCCCAATGCATCGAGTGCCTTGGCGCCTTGCAGGAATCCGGTGACGTTTTTGGTTGGAGATACCAGCGACTTGTTCAACAACCTGGGTTCGAACGCATCGCGACCGTAGTAATCCACGCCTTCATAGCCGGGGAAATCGCCTTCAGCGACAGCGGGATTGGGACGCCAGCGATTGAAGCGATCCATTCCGGGGGGTAGCCCTGAATCCTCTCCCGGAAAGTTCGTGCCGTAGTAGCCCAGGCTTCCGGGACCCGGGACGCCCACCCCATTCGGTGTCCCGATCAAGTTCATGGTGACGCCGTTGTCGTCGATGGTCCAACACTTAGGCTTGCCGGTCGCAGGATCGATGGGGTCGTCGGCCCCGTACTCACCGGTGGCCTCATCGAGCCCAAACAAGGGCCGGGGGCAGCCGCTGGCCCAATCGCGATCGCCGACAGCCATCTCGCTGCGATGGTAGAGCTCGAGCGACCCGGACACCCACCAGTCGTCGCCCGATGCGCCCCCCATCACGGACCATCGCGTCTCGTCACCGCCGCCGTGCTGGGTGGCGTTGTGCTGGAACTCGACCACGGGGCTGTCCACTTTCTGCCGCGTGATGATGTTCACCACTCCGGCCACGGCGTCCGAACCGTAAATGGAGGACGCACCATCCTTGAGGATCTCGACGCGGTCGATCAGGATGTTGGGAAGCACATTCAGATCGGCCGATCCGACCGCGCCGCGGGAGCCGGCGGGTGCCACGCGACGGCCATTGAGCAACAGCAGGGTCCGCGTCGCTCCCAGGCCGCGCAAGGACAGCGTGTTGACGCCGCCGCCCCCGTCCACGACAAGAGTGCCGAAGGAGTTGTTGATCTGCGCTGAGCCGCCAGTGATTGCGTTGCTCTGCAGTACGCCCGCCGTGGAATTGAATTCGGTAAGTGTCGTTTCCTCTCGATTGATGACCTGCACTGGAGAGGGTGAGTTGAAGGTGTCCCGCGCGATGCGGGAGCCAGTGACGACGACCTTGTCCAGCTCGGTGGCGCCATCCGTTTCGGCGTCTCTCACCGGTGCCTGGTTCGCGGGCTCCGCTTGCTCCTGGGCGAATGCCATGGGAGCGGCAGGAACCACGAGTACCGCTGACAAGGCGATGCTCAGCCTGTTGCGCTTGGTGCGGTGTCGCTGATACATCTTCGCTCCTCCCCGGTGGTCTATCTCACAAGCTCCTGATCTCAAGCGGCAACGTCAGGCAATTGCTTCGCAGCGATAGACATAGACATGGAACTCGAGAACACCCCCGACGCCGCTGCAAGACGCCAACTCCATGGCGTTTGGCCAAGCAGCCCGGGCACCTACGGCCGTCCGACCAATCATTACAGAACATCTATATTTAGACATTTTGTATAGATTCGGGCACTTGTCAAGATGCCCGCTGGCCGATCAATGCTTCCGACCCCTCCGTCACTTGGCATGCGGTCTTGACGAGCCGATTTGGCCCGAAGCCGACAGCGCTTTTCGTCGTCTCCGGACGCGTCAGCCCCGGGGCGGCACTGGCATATGCGACGCCACTCTGCGGAACCAGATTTCGCGAGAGAAATGGCGATACCGCCAGTCGCCGATATCCTCAACGGTCCAAATACCGCCGCAGGAATTCCACGACTGCATCATTCATCCTCAGCACGTTCGCGTAGCGATGGATGCTGTGGGTCTCGTCGACCAGCACCAGCGTCTCGTAATGCACGCCGGTTCCTCGCAGCCGCTTGATCAGGTCCACCGTTTGGCCGAACTTGACATTGCGGTCATCGTCGCCGTGGATGAACAGCACCGGCGATTTCCAAGTGGCGATAGCCGAGGCCGGTGACCAGCGCCAGGCCATCGCCATCGCTTCCTCGGCATCGGGCGGAGCCTCGTAGCGCGTGCGTGCGTCCTTGTTCAATACGCGATTGTGCAGGCCATGCACGTCCACGCCCACCTTGAAAAGCGCCGAATCATGGGCCAGCGCCATCGCAGTCAGGGAGCCGCCGTAGGAACCGCCGTAGACGCCGACGCGGTTCGCGTCGACGCCGGGCAGCGACTGCAGGTAGCGTCCGGCGGCGCGGATGTCGCGGTACTCGGAGGCGCCACGCGGGCCCGCTTCCGGCGGGAAGTGGTAATCGTGGCCATAGCCGGGACCGAGCCGGTAGTTGACCGCGAGCACCACGTAGCCCTGGCTGGCCAGGTATTGGTTCACCGCGTAGTCGTTGGCGTAGTAGCCCATGTAGTGCCAGCCCAGCAGCATCTGTCGTTGCGGGCCGCCGTGGATGAACACCACCGCGGGACGCTTGCCGGCCGCATTCTCCGGCTCGAACAGTTGGCCGTGCACGGTCACCCCATCCTCGGCCTGGAAGGTCACCCGGCGCGGTGTCACCAGCGATTCCAGCGGATAGCCGGTGGGCAGCGCATCCGGATCCAGCAGGCGAATGCCGTCGCCATCCAGCAGGGCCGGCTGCGGCGGCCGCCGCGCGTCCGCGCTGAAGAACAGCACCCGGCCTCCAGCGGTCTCCACGGCGTAGGTCTCGATCCCGGTGCCGGAAGTGAGGGGTTCTGGCGGCCGGGTGCCGTCCACCGCCACCCGGTACAGATGGCGACGGTCGATGTCGTCGGGAAGCGGGCCGGTGTTGGCGTCGTAGATGATATGGCGGCGGTCAGCGCTGAGGGTGTAGTGCTCCACCATGTAGGCGCCCGGCGTCAGCAGCCTGGCCGTACTGCCGTCTGGCGGAAGTGCGTACAAGTGCTGCCAGCCGTCCTGGTAAGACCGAAATACCAGGTGTCCGCCATCTGCCCAACGCAATTTGCTGCTGCCGATCAGCGAGTCGCGCAATCCTTCGCCGCTGGCCCACCGTTGCGTGCCGCGTCCGGTGGCCGCGTCGGCAACCCAGATCGACCACGGCTTGGGTTGCAACTGCAGAATCGGCCGGGGCGCACCGCCGTCACCGGGCGATCGCACGAACGCCACCCGGCGGCCATCTGGCGACCAGACCGGCGATCCGTCGCGTGCCGCATCCGGTGCCAGCCACAGGATCGGCGTGGCGTCGTCCTGATAAATGCCGACGAAGGCATGGCTCGCGCGCGAGGCCACGAAGGCCAGGCGCCGGCTATCGGGCGACCAGGCCAAGGAACCGACGCGACCGCGGGTGCTGAACAGCCTCCGCGCTTTCACCCCGCCTTCGAACGGCACGATCCAGGCGGCATCGTTCTTGATGAAGGCCACCTGGCGGCCGTCGGGCGAAAGCACCGGATAGTCGCCTTCGGCCAACCGCCGCGGGGGGCCACCTGCCACATTCATCCCGAAGATCTCGACCTTGGTCGCGACCGGCGAGGAGGTGGGATTGATGGGTAGGGTGCGGCCCCAATTCCCCCCGTGCTCGCCGCCGCGGACGTACACCAGGCGGCGGCCGTCATCGGACAGAGCCAGGCTGCTGATCTCCTGGCCGTCATCCCGGTCATAGGTGGTCAGCTGTCGGGGTTTGAAGTCCGGCGCCGCCGCCGCCCAGACGTTGCGGCGGCCGGCGGCGTTCTCGACCCACGCGACCTGCTCGCTGTCTGGGGCGACGATCAAGTCCTGCGGGAAGGCGTAGCTGCGAACTTGCTCCAGGGTGAAGCCGCCAACCGCCGACGCGGCGAACGGCGCAAGCAGGAACACCAGCACCAACAGCAGAGCAGCCGCCGAGCGGTACCGACGGAAACGTCGGGACGTGTCGTTCACCAGTTTCTCCCAAGCAATCATTCCATCAAGTCTCAAACGTTTTCTGAAGTTCAATAAGCGCCGGACCGAGATAGCGGCCGCGCAATTCGTTCCCGCATTTTGGTCTTCTGCTCTTGCCAGATCACCCCCTCCTGCATGCATAAAGCGGATCCGCGCCCCAGATCACGACGCCCACATTCCACGTTCGGATAATTATGGTTGTTTCTCCAATAGGATCTGCATGTTTTTCATGACATCCGTTGAAAGCGTGAATGTCTCTGTATGTGAGATGTATCCTGGCGCGCTCACGGTAATCGTGTGGCTTCCGTTAGGAAGAAAACGCCAAAATCTACCAAACTGTTCATTGGAGTAGCGGTCTTCGACCTCGGCACTGGTGTGACCGATAAACTCGATCTTGGCTCTTACTGGCTCACTAGTGTCTTCATCCAATACATGTCCAGTCACGCCGCTTGCCCTGAAATCATAACCAGTGGAAGCAGGAATCAGAAAATCATCGAATAATGCTTCGATACCATCCAGGTAGTTATTTGCAAACTCCGTGGCGATATCGAGTATCGTCTGCTCATACGCCGTTTCTGGCGCGCGATTTTCGTGCATGAATGGCAAGTAGAACGCCCGGTCGGTCATTTCCACCGTCAGATCCATCGTTCCTACTGCTGCATAACCCCAGTTCGACGATATCCCCAATATCCCCTGGGTGGATATCGAAGGGGTCCAGCACAACTCCTTGCAATACTGCTCCGTCTGCGTGGAACCACAAGGGTCGCCATCAGGATCTTCAAGCACGTATCCGCCGCCGCTGGCTACCTCACAGAACTCCCCCAGCGACCTGGCAGCGAAGACCAGATCCCCGTACTTCTGGGCAAATCCTCTCAACGCAGCCCGATCCGGGTTGAATCCACCATTGGTGCTGCTCCACGGATACATGATCTGTCCGCCGTCCGGGTTGTTGCCGTAGTGGAAGACCATCCCGAACCAGGGTTGGATCTCGAGATACAAATCTCTCATTGCCTGGGCTTCGGGTTCTGAAAATGGCGCCGTACCTCGATAAGCCGATGCGCCGGGCGTAGCTTGCCCATTCTGCCAGTGGAAGTCGTAATTCCTGTTCAGATCCACCCAGTTCACCTGCCTGTTGCCCCGCACGCGGTACTGGTACCCGACG
The DNA here is from genome assembly GCF_045689605.1 of Luteimonas sp. R10. Lineage (GTDB taxonomy): Bacteria > Pseudomonadota > Gammaproteobacteria > Xanthomonadales > Xanthomonadaceae > Luteimonas. Next base: position 1,167,387 of record NZ_CP141262.1, on the reverse strand, counting down.
GGGTTCATATAGGGCACCAACCAGATGTCGTACGCATCGACCCATTTTTTGACTTCCGCGTTGGTCAGATACTCCCCTGTCAACCTGGTTGCCAGATCCATCACCACCTTCAGTCCCATGTGCTCGTTGCCGTGGATGACCCCGGTGAATATCCAAACGGGCTTGTCCTGTTGCTCGTCGACATCCGAGGAAATTTTTAGCGCATAGATGTCCTTGTCTTCCACGACAGACGTGCCGATGAGGTATTTCTTCGCCAGATCTGGATACGTCGTCTCCAACTCGTCGAGTTTCAGTTCCACCTCGGCGATCGTTGGATAGAACCTTTCCGCCAGCGCGGTGAACGGCGCCAACAGGAGCAGCAACACCAACAGCACATCGGCCATCGGCCGGGGACGTCGAAACATGTCGTTCATCACTTCCTCCTGAGGAACAGTGCTACTAAGGCTCATACGCTTTTGGCAATCCACTCGGCGCCGGGCTGAGATAGCGGTCGCGCAACTCTGTCTGGCGCGTTCGCAGCGGCTGCTCTTGCCCGTCGATCAGCACCCGCTCGGGCATGGAGGCCAGTTCAAGCGGATCCGTATCCCAGATCACGACGTCCGCGCGGCGCCCCGGTCGTAACGACCCGATTTCCGCGCCTAGCCCCATGATTTCTGCGACCCTGGACGTGATCGCGGCGAACGCCTGATCCCACTGCAGCCCAACGGCCCCAGGCAGCCTGCTCAGTGCCACCAAATTGCCCGCGTACTGCCGGGTGACGCGCGCCTGGCGCGAATCGAAGTCGTCGATCATCCCGACCGCCACTACGACACCCGCAGCGTGCAACATGCCGATGTTGGACTGGGTCGCGGCCTGCATCTCGAACCGCGACGGCAGGTTGTTCAGCGCCGACGCGATCACCGGCACGCCGGCCGCGGCAATCCGGTCCGCCACCATCCACCCTTCACCGGCTCCCACCAGCACCAGAGCCAAGCCGGGGAATTCGCGCTTCAATTCCAGTGCCGCGAGGATGTCGCTGGCGCGCTCGACATGCGCCAGCAAGGGCATCTCGCCGCTGGCCACGGGCACAAGCGCGGCAATGTCGGCCCTTTGCAGGCGACTGCCACCGGTCGCGTGGCTGTTGCCCGCATGCTGCTCCGACCCGGCGCTTTGTGCCGCCTGTAGCGCCAATCTCAACTCGAGGTGCGCGGCGGCACGACTCCCGCCGGCCCGGCTCGCGCCTAGTTCGCCCAGTTCGACGAACTGAAACGCGCGCGGCCGCGTGATCACCTGCGGATCGTCGGCGAGATCGATAACAGCTCCTTGCCCCGCAAAGAGGCTTTTTCCGCTGCGCGGTGCGACCAGCGCCCGCGTCACTCCGCTGCGCCTGCTGACGCCGATCGCCGAAGCGCGCCAATCCACCGCAGGCGCTATATCGATCGCCGCCGAGTAGGCCGAGGATTCGGCAGCGGTGTCATTGGTCGACTCGACCAGATCCAGTTCGACCAGCCCGACGCGGGTGAAGCCGGCGAATATGCCGGGGGTCACCCATTTGCCAGTAGCATCGATGCGCTGCGCATCCGCGGGAACCTGGACGCGCTCCCCGGCGGCCAAGATGCGGCCGTCCCGCAAGACGACCGTACCGTTCTCGATCGGTTTCGAGCCATCGCCGATCACCACCGTCCCGCCCATGATCGCGACCACTCGCGCCGGCTGCGTCCCGGGCATGGACGGAGACGACGGCGACCCGGTTGCCCATGATCGGCTCGATGCGCATGAAGACATCATGCCGAGCACGAACAGGGCCGCAAGCGGTCGTGCGAGCATCACGGGAATGTTCTCCGTCGGCCGACAGAATCAGGGCGCCCGGCACGCTCACGCAGATCGAAGTCGCTGATCGGCTGTCGCCCGGGATCGAGCGCGTCGAAGAGCAAGGCGCCATCGATCCAGACCTTCTCCGGCCGCGTATAGACGCTGAAGGGATGCCCGTTCCACAGCACGATGTCGGCCATCTTTCCTGGCCGCAGGCTACCGGTGCGGTCGGCGATGCCCAAGACCTTGGCCGGATTGATCGACAGCCAGGTCCACGCCCTTTCATCGCTGATCTCGAGCCCGGCACGCCGCCCGGCAGCCAGTGCCTTCGCCACCTCCTGGTTGAGCCGCTGGATCAGCATCGCGTTGTCCGAATGGATCATCGCGCATGCCGAAGCGTTTTCCAGCAGCGGCAGGTTCTCGTCGATGGCGTCGCGCATTTCCAGCTTGCCGCCCCACCAGTCCGAGAACACCACCGCACACACCGAGCTGTCGCGCAGCAGGTCGGCGATCTTGTAGGCTTCCACGGCGTGATGAAACGCCGTGATGCGATAGCCGAACTCCCGCGACAGATCCAGCATCTGCGCCATCTCGTCGGCGCGGAAGCAATGGTGGTGGACCAGAATCTCGCCGGCCAGTACACCCATCAGCGTATCGAGCTGCAGGTCGCGCTTGGGCGGCGTTCCACCACGATCACGGTACCCGTCCCATTCGCGCTTGTACTCGGCCGCCTTCGCCCAGGCTTGCCGGGTGATCGCGACGTTGCCCATCCGCGAGGTGGTATAGCGCTTTTTTGGATTCTCGCCGCAGGCCATTTTCAGACCGTAAGGAGCGCCTGGAAACTTCATCTGCTGCACCGTGCGTGCAGGCACGTTCTTCAGGACCACCGAACGGCCGCCGAACAGGTTCGACGAACCCGGCAGGATCTGCAGGGCGGTCACGCCCCCGTTGGCCAACGCACGGGCGAAAGCCGGGTCCTGGGGCCAGACGCTGTGCTCCACCCACGCCTGTGCGGTGTTGGCATTGGTCATCTCGTTGAGATCGGCGCTGGCCTTGACCTGCGGCGAAGACAGCGCGCCCAGGTGGCTGTGGGCGTCGATGATGCCGGGGGTGACCCATTTCCCCCGGCCATCGATCACCCTGGCACCGGCGGGAGCCGCGATATCCTTTCCGAGCGCCACGACCTCGCCGTCGGCAAAGAGGATCGAAGCGTCGTCGAGCCGACCGCCTTCGCCATCGAAGATCGTCACCTGTGTGATCAGCGTCGGTTCCCCTGGATACCGTTGGTAGGTCGATGGGTAAGGATCCGTCGCCCGAACCTGCCAGCACGCGGCCAGCAGAACCATGGCCGACCAGGCCGCCAGCCTCGGCTTCGTCGGCAATTCCAGATCGCCTGCATGCTTGCCCCGTGGGCTCACAGGCGGATCTCCACTCCCAGCGAGAACGTCCGGCCGCTCACGCCATAGGTCCCGTTGTAGTTGTAGGTCCCGCCACTGTCGGTGCCCGACGGCAGGAACGGGCTGTGCCGATCGAACACGTTGATGATGTTGCCGAACACGCGCCAACTGACATTGCCCGTGCGTATCGGGGAGATGCTGATGTTCAGGTCGTGACGGACGAAGCTCGGCACATGCAGGAACAGCGGGTCGGTCGTACCCAACGATTCGAACAGGTCCTTGCGCGCATTGCTGTCGACCGCCTCGTCCTTGTAGATGGTGGTCCACTTGACCCGCACGGGACTGTTCGACCACGCGAGTCCCACCCTGGCCTCGTTCCTGAAGGTACCGACCGCACCATTGAAATCGGTGGTCGTCGGGCCTGTTGCGCCCTCGAATATCGTTTCCAGCCGGGTACGGTGGGTGTAGCTGCCGTCCAGCGTGAACTGCCCCGGCACGCCCAGGCGGTTCAAATCGAAGCGCTGGTTGAACGCCACGTCGATTCCGGACGCGCGCATCGAGTTCAGATTCAGCTGCTGGTTGTCGATCCGGATGATCTGCCCTTCCGCGTCCCGCCTGATGGGCGCACAGAACTCGTTGTCGATGCCATCGGGATGGAAGTAGCACTCGCTCAGCAGACTGGGGTTGCTGATGGAGGTGATCGCGTCCTCGATCTTGATGTCGTAGTAGTCGATGCTGGCTTCCATCCCTTTCCACGGGGCGAAAATGAACCCGGCGGTCAGCGTGTGCGCGGTCTCTTCTTTCAGGTCGATGTTGCCGCTTGCGGGCGTGAATACACGCGTGTTGTCTTGGATGAACCGGCCGTCCCGGGCGATGACCGCGGCAATGCCCGGATCGAGGCGGCAATTGTCCGCTGCGATTCCCGGTGTCGCCGCGGTGATGTCGTGGCACACGTCGGAGACGTTGGAGTAGCCGTCCCGCGGCGGCGAATACAACTCTGTCGTATAGGGTGCGCGTTGGGCCAGGCCATACGCGGTCCGGAACATCAGCCTGTCGACCAGCGTCCACTGCACGCCGCCGCGATAGCTGAAGGTGGTGCCGACGTTCGCCAGATCCGGATAGTCGGACACGCGAAAGGCGAGTTCGACGCTCAGATCCCGCGCCAGCGGAAGGTCGCGAAGCAGGGGCAGCCGCGCCTCGGCATACGCGGATCGTGCCGTGATCTCGCCGGTGAAGTCCGGAATGAACGGGCCGCTGGACATTCCCTCCTGGGTGAGATCGTCGGTGCGGCTGCTGGTCTCGTCGCGCCGCCACTCGACACCGAAAGCCGTCTGCGCCGGGCCCGCCGGCATGGAAAACGGGGAGCCGGTGATGCTGGCCTCGAACGTGTGCTGCCGGTTGCGCGCCCAGAACTGCTTGTCGGAGCGGATGTAGTCCGCCGCCTCCGGCGAGATCGACCCCACGCCGAACAGGTTCAGCGGCACGCATCCCTCCGTGCGCGCCACCGGATCGGCGCAGACCACCGCGCCATCGACCGTGGCGGCGTCCAGGGCGTGGCTCATGTTGCGCATGTTCAGATAGTTCTTGCTGACCTGGTGCCCGTCGAAGTCGCCGAATCCGTAGGTGGCGTCCCAGTCCCACGCGCCGTCGAACAGCGTTCCCCGGAAGCCCGCCGTACCGCGCCATGTCACGCGGTGATTGTCGAATCCACGGTTTCCGAGCTCGTTGAACCGCCGCGTCCAGGTAATGCCCGCACTGCCCACGCGCGCGACAATCTCCGCAGGCGCGAAAGGGTTGTCCCTGGGGATTCGTCCAAGCTGGAACTCATCGTTCACCCCATAGGTCGTGCCCCAGCCCGCATACACCGGCTCGAATTCCATCTCGGTGTCGACGGCCGAGTACATCACATGGCCGAAGAACTGCAGATCGTCGTTGATATCGAACATCAACTTGCCGCCGGCGTTGATCATCTCGCGCGGCGTGATCAGGAAGCCCTCCTGCCGCACGTCCCATCCGTTGACGGAAGTGACGAACCCCTCCTGCAGGCCCTCCTCGTCGTAATAGAACAGGTCCCCGGCGAATCGCCCGCCCGGATTGAAGCTGGTCATGTGCGGGGTGGTGAGCCTGTTGCTGTTCGCGCTGTACGAGGCGGATCGCAGCGCCCAGTCGCGGTCCCTCGCATACAGCGGGCGCTGTTCGTCGTAGGTCACCGCGCCCATGACGTAAAGCCGGTCGTCGAAGAACCGGGAACCCGCGCCTATCGAGAACTCGGTGGAACCACCGCCGCCGTCTTGCGTGGCGCGCTCCACCAGGCGCACCTTGAATCCGTCCATCCGTTCCGGCGTGATGATGTTCACGACACCGGCGATGGCATCGGACCCGTAGACGGCCGAGGCGCCGCCCGTCGTGACGTCTACACGGCCGATCATGTACTGCGGGATGGTACTCAGGCTCACGACGTTGCGATTGCCTGCGTTGGACACCGTGCGCCGGCCGTCGATGAGCACCAGCGTGCGCGCCAGGCCGAGGCCGCGCAGGGAGATCGTGGACAGGCCGTTGCCCTGGATCGAACCCTGATTGCCGGTAAGACTGTCGTTGCCGCCCACGCCAGGCACGTCGCGCAAGGTTTCGACCAGGTCCATCTGGCCCGCTTCGATGAGCTCTCGCTGGTCGAGTTGCTTCACCGGGATCACGCTGTCGGCACCCATCTGCTGGAGGCGCGACCCCGTCACCATGACCTTGTCCAACTCGGTCACGTCCGGGGAAGTCGCCGAAGCCTGTCCGCCGGGATCGTCTGCGGGCGGCGCGGCCGCCTCGATCACCGCAGGCGGAGAGGTGGAGATCACGATCGCACCACTCCTGTGCCCGGCGACCTGGAGGTTCGTTCCCTCGAGCAGTCTGGCGACGGCTTCCTCCGCCGAAAGCTCTCCGCTTGCTCCGTTCGTCTGCAGCCCCTGCAGTTGCCCGGCCTCGTAGACGAACTCCACATCGGCCTGACTGGACAACGCTTTCAAGGCTGAAATCAGGTCGCCCGCAGGGACCTCGACCTTGCGGCCGTCGGCCGCGTGGACCGCTTGCGCCGCGCCGAGCGCCATCGTCAGGGCGGCGATGCGCAGCACGAGTTTCTTCTTCATCGAATTCCCCCTCCCGGGCCAAGAATGAGATACCTGAAGCAACGAACCAGGACTTGCAGCGTCGTCATCGGGTCCATCCGCCAATCGGCCGATTGGCGTATTTAGCACTGCCCTATACAAAACGTCAAGCTCTGGATATTCTGTAATTCGCGCCGTACGGCGCGGAGATCGAACCCCTCTTCACAACGTGTTTGGTGCCTTGAGCGGAGCCAGGCGATGCCTTCGAACTCGATTCCCGTCGCTCCGAGAAAACCGGTCTACCTGACGCTGTCGTTCCAGTTGGCGGTCGGGTTGCTGCTGGGCGGCACGCTCGGATTCTTGTGGCCCGGGCTCGGCGCGGAGCTCAATCCCCTGGCGACCGGCTTCGTCAAGCTGATCAAGATGGTGGCGGGGCTCATCGTCTTCCTGACCATCGTCACGGGTTTCGCGCAGATGAAGCGCGGTGGCGGTCTCGGCCAGCTCGGAACGAGGGCGATCGTCTATTTCGAGGTGGTCAGCACCCTCGCCCTCATCCTCGGACTGGTACTGGGCAATGTCTTCCAGCCGGGGGCCGGCCTGTCCATTCCCCCTGACGGCGCGGCGACGGTCACGAGATTCGCAGAAGGCGGCGCGGCGCCTTCGACCGTGGAGTTCCTGCTGAACGTCATTCCGAAGACGGTGTTCGACGCACTGGCCAGCGGCGTGATGCTCCAGATCCTGCTGGTGTCCCTGCTGTTCGGCTACGCGCTCTTCTCGCTGGGCGATCGCGCCAGGCCCGTGACCGACATGCTCGCGATCTGGACCGACGCAACCTTCAGGGTGGTCGGCGTGGTGCTGAAGCTTGCGCCCATCGGCGTGTTCGGCGCCGCCGCCTTCACGCTCGGCAAGTTCGGAGTCGCTTCGCTGCTGCCGCTGGCCAAGCTCGTCGGCCTGGTCTATGCCGGGTGCGGACTTTTCTTCGTCGTGGTCTTCGGCACTGTGTCGTACCTCACCAAGTTCAGCCTGGTGAAGTTCGTGCGCCACATCAAGGAGGAAATGATCATCGCCTTCACGACCACATCCTCCGAAGCCGCTCTGCCGGGATTGATGCGCAAACTGGAGACCGCCGGCTGCAGCAAGGGCGTGGTCGGCTTCGTCGTTCCGACGGGTTACTCGTTCAACCTGGATGGCTCATCGATCTATATGACGCTCGCCGCGTTGTTCATCGCGCAGGCATCGGGCGTCCACTTGGGCCTAGGCGAACAGATATCGCTGCTGCTGGTGTTCCTGTTGACCTCGAAGGGCATGGCCGCCGTCACCGGCGGCTCATTCGTGACCCTCGCCGCGTCCTTAGCAATGTTCCCCGAGATTCCCCTCGCCGGCCTGGCGTTGATCCTCGGCGTCGACCGTTTGATGGACGCCATGCGTACGGTGACCAACGTGGCGGGCAACGGCGTGGCGACGATGGCGATCGCCTATTGGCACGGCCAGCGCACCGACGTTCCGCCCGAGGCCCGGAGCGACGCGCCGCGGATGCCGTGAGCCGCCCGTACCCATCCTGATCCGAGACCCGACCATGCAAGACTCCCGCTACATTGAGCCCCGCACCGGAGCCACCTATCCCCTCGACGTGCCGCGATGGTGCTCCGACGAGCGCATGCCGTTGCTGATCACGCCGCAACGCGGAATCTCGAGGGACGACATCGAACGCGGCACACGATCGCTCTGGCGCTACCGAGCGTCCTTGCCCATGGATGTTTCCGCGCCGATCTCTCTTGGCGAAGGCTGCACCCCGCTAGTACAGAAGGGGTGGGGCGATTTTAGGCCCTACTTCAAGCTCGAATGGTTCAGTCCCACGGGAAGCTTCAAGGACCGCGGCACAACCGTCATGCTGTCGTATCTGCGCCAGATGGGCGTCGATGCCGTCCTCGAAGACAGTTCCGGCAATGGCGGGGCGTCCGTCGCAGGTTACGGCGCCGCCGGCGGCATGCACGTCAAGATCCTTGCACCGGCCTACACGTCGTCGGCCAAGATTGCCCAGGTCCGTGCGTACGGCGCCGAAGTGCAACTGGTCGAGGGTCCGCGTGAGGAATCCGAGGCCGAGGCGATTCGGCAATCCGAACGGATCTTCTATTCCAGCCACAACTGGCAGCCATTCTTCCTACAAGGAACGAAATCGATCGCATACGAACTCTGGGAAGATTTCGGCTTCCAAGCACCCGACAACATCATCATGCCCGTCGGTGCTGGCAGCAATTTGATCGGCTGCGACATCGGCTTCAAGGAACTGCTTGCCGCCGGCCAAATCGATAGGCTTCCTCGACTCTTTGGCGCACAGCCGCTGAACTGCTCTCCGATTGACGCTTCATTTCAGGCGGGAGTGGACACGCCTGTCGAGCGTGAGATCTTCGATTCGATTTCCGAAGGAACGATGATCAAACGTCCATTGCGTCTGCGTGAGAATCTTGCGGCCTTGAGGGACAGCAGAGGGGAAACGGTTGCCGTACGGGAAGAGGAGATCATTGCAGCCTTGAGGCGAATGGCAGGACAGGGACTGTTCTGTGAACCGACCTCTGCCACCGCGGCCGCGGCGCTTGAGATCCTTATCTGTCGCGGGGTTATCAAGTCCGGAGAGAGAACTGTCGTTCTTGTTACTGGGACAGGCGCCAAAACGGCTCCGTTGATCACGCAGCTCCTTGCCCGAGCTGAATGATCCTGGAAGTTGAAAAGTGGCTCCGATATGGCGGCGGCTTGGCTTCTCCAATGCAGTTCGGATTTAGTCGCCGCCCACGGCGATTGTCCCTTCCTGGTGGTCGCCCCGTTTGGTCTGCGGCATACGACCAACGATACCCACTTCACATTCCTTCTCAACCAACTTTGACCCGGACTTTCATCCCGGAAGTCGATTCTCTGGAGAACCGTAATGCTCGATGTCTCGCCATCTATCCGTTGCGCAAACAGCCCTGACATCGCTCCGCCGGCAGGCCACTATTCGCATGTCTGCGTAGCGGGCGGCCAAATCTACATCTCTGGCCAACTTCCAGTGACCGGACAAGGCGTGGCACTCACCAATGCAACATTCACCGAGCAAGCCAAGCAAACACTTCATAATCTTGACGGCTGCCTTTCCACTGCCGGCGTCGGCCGCTGTGATCTGGTGCAGGTACGAATTTACGTTACCGACATGCGGCAATGGCCGGTTTTCAACCGGATCTACGCCGAATGGATTGGGAGCCATCGGCCTGCTCGCGCTGTCGCTGGCGTGTCCGAGCTCCACTACGGAGTCGCAGTGGAAGTAGAGGCCGTCGCGTTAGACAAACAACGTTAGACGCACGAGCCCTCCCCTGGCGCAACACTTTGAACGCCGCACTTCTCGATTCCGGATCGAAATAATCGAACGGGTCGCTGCGTGGCCTCCCCCTTAACGCGGGCACTGCACGACCAGAGTTCTTGATGCGGATGTCTTCGATACCCGGCGCGCGTGGTGCTGCCGAGGAGGGCAGGAGATGGTGTTCGCTGTCGCCGTTCCCCGCCTGCACGGGAACAACGATGCCCCAGGAACCCGAGAGAAATCCCCTTCAACACGCCGCCGCGCGGGCCTCCGACAGGGTCCGGCCGTTTTCCGTCGAGGCAAAAGCGATGCGCATCCTGATCCTGGGTTCCGGCGTGATAGGCGTGACCAGCGCCTGGTCCCTGCGCCAAGCCGGACACGACGTGGTCGTGGTCGACCGCCAGCCCGGCCCTGCGCGCGAGACCAGCTTCGGCAACGCCGGTCAAATCTCGCCCGGCTACGCCTCGCCGTGGCCCGCGCCCGGCATCCCCGCCAAGGCGATCGGCTGGCTGCTGTCGCGGCATGCGCCGCTCACGATCAAGCCAACCGCCAATCCCGACCAGTACCACTGGCTGTGGCAGATGCTGCGCAACTGCACCCATCACCGCTACGCGATCAGCAAGGCGCGGATGGTGCGCCTGGCCGAATACAGCCGCGGGTGCCTGGAAGAGCTGCGCCGCGACACCGGGATCGAGTACGAGCAACGCACCCTGGGCACCACGCAGTTGTTCCGCACCCAGGCCCAGCTCGATAGTGCCGCCAAGGACATCGCGATCCTGCGCGAGTACGGCGTGACCTACGAACTGCTCGATCGCGACGGCATCGTCCGGGTCGAGCCAGCGCTGGCGAAACAGGCCGGCAGCTTCGCCGGCGCGCTGCGCCTACCCGGCGACGAGACCGGCGACTGCCACCTGTTCACCTGCAAGCTCGCCGAGCTGGCGGCCGCACAGGGCGTCGAATTCCGCTTTGGCCAGACTATCGACGCGCTGCAGGCCGATGGCGACCGCGTCTCCGGTGTCCGCATCGATGGCCAGGTCGAAACCGCGGACCACTACGTGCTGGCGCTGGGCAGTTGGTCGCCGCGCCTGCTGGCGCCGATCGGCATCCACCTGCCGGTGTGTCCGCTGAAGGGCTACTCGCTGACCATTCCGATCGTGCGCGAGGAGATGGCGCCGGTCTCGACCGTGCTCGACGAGAGCTACAAGGTCGCGATCACCCGCTTCGACCGACGCATCCGCGTCGGGGGTATGGCGGAAATCTCCGGTTACAACCTGTCGCTGTGCCCACACCGCCGGCAGACGCTGGAGATGGTGGTGCGCAGCCTGTATCCGGATGGCGGCGATCTTGCGTTCGCGGAATTCTGGGCCGGCCTGCGCCCGTCCACGCCCGATGGTCCGCCGGTGGTCGGCGCGACCAGGTACCGCAACCTCTGGCTCAACACCGGCCACGGCACGCTGGGCTGGACGATGGCCGCGGGCTCGGCGTGCTATCTCGCCGACCTGATCGACGCGCGCAGGCCGGCGATCGACCCCGAGGGCCTCGACATCTCCCGCTACCGGCAACCGTGGTTCGCAGCGTCGGCCGGGCTACGCTGACTGCCATGCGTCCTGCTCGGGCCACCATCGATCTCGAGGCGTTCCGCCGCAACTGCCGCCATGCGCGTGCGCTCGGCGGTGGCAAGGCGCTGGCGGTGGTCAAGGCCGACGCTTACGGCCACGGCGCGCTGCAGTGCGCGCGCGTGATCGACAACGAAGCCGACGGCTTCGGCGTGGCCTGCATCGAGGAAGCGCTGGAACTGCGCGAGGCCGGCATCCGCGCGCCGATCGTGCTGCTGGAGAGCTTCTTCGACGCCGGCGAACTGACGCTGATCGGAGCGCACGAGCTGTGGACCGTGGTCGCCTCGCCGTACCAGGTTCAGGCGCTCGAGCGCCATCGCTCCGGCAGGCCGCTGCAGGTCTGGCTGAAGCTCGACTCGGGCATGCATCGGCTGGGGTTGTCGCCCGGCGAGTATCTCGACGCATGGCAACGCTTGCGGGCGTTGCCATGCGTCGGCGACATCGTCGCGATGACCCACTTCGCACGCGCCGACGAACTGTCGCAGGCTGCCACCGAAGCGCAACTGGCGGCGTTCGAGGCCGTGTCCTCCGCGCTGCCGCACGGCACGCCGGCAAGCATCGCCTTGCGCGTGGGCCGCGGTGGGTTGGTCAGGCGATGACCGATGGAGCCGGCGTCCCGATGGCTGGATCGCCCCGTGGTCACCGCTGCCTGGAACGCTCGACCAGACGAAGCCGCAAGCATGAAAACGTGGCGAAAACCTCAGCCCTAAACCCCTCTCGTGTGCGGGCCAGATTTCAAGGCGCTCACCGGGTCGGTCCCAAGTGCGCGCCAAAGCCCTCACCATCCGGAACCGGTGCAGGCCTGGACCCGACAGGATCGCGAGCAGGCGATCGGAGATATCGCCGGTCGCGTTCAGTCCTTCTCCACCATTGGCAGGAACTTCGCCGCCAGTGCCTCGGCCACCGTGCGCAGATCGGCTTCGCCACCCCTGGCGTTGACGTGCAGGGCCACCACCACGTCCTGTCCGGGATAATTGGCCAAGTACGACAGGGTGCCCTTCACGCTGCCGCCGTGGGCGACATAGGTCCGGCCGGCGGCGTCCTGTTGCACGCGCCAGATCAGGCCCTGCACTGGCACGCCGTCGCGGCCAGGCCGTTCATTCGGCGTAGACGGCGGCCGCGTCACCGACGCATCCAGTTGCGGCCGATACATTTCGGCCATGGCCCCGGCGCCGAGCAGCCTGCCGCCGTTCAACGCATGCCCCATCCGTACCATGTCCTCGTCGCTGGACAGGATGCCGCCACCGACGTACTTGTAGCTGACATTTTCTTGCATCGCGTTGGCGAGGGTACTGGTGTCGGCGTCCCACTCGTAGCCGCGCGCGCGCCGCGGAACGATTCGTGCCGGCACGTCGAACTGGGTCGAGTCCATGCCGGCCAGCCGCCAGATGCGTTCGCGCATGTAGCTCTCCATGTCCTGGCCGCTGGCCTGCTCTATCGCCGCCTGCAGCAGGTTGGTGGCGAACGAGGAGTAGTTCCAGTACGTGCCGGGCGCAAACAGTAGCGGCTCGTCCCGCCAACGGAGCGAGGCGGCCTCGATTCCATCGAACTGCTGGAAACGCAGCACCTCACCCTCGCCGAACTCACCATCGCGGTAATGGCGGATGCCGGAGGTGTGGGTCAGGATCTGGCGCACGGTGATCGGCGCCTGCTTCCGGGGGAACCATGGCGCATACGCCTGGATTTCCGCATCCAGGTCGATCTTGCCCTCCTCGACCAACTGCATCACCGCGATCACGCCCATCACCTTCGACACCGAGCCGATGTTGTGCACGCTGGCACCGTCGGCCGGCACCATGTTCTCGGCGTCGGCTTGGCCGACGCCTCCGGAAAACACCAGCTCGCCCTCGACCATGACAGCGGCAGTCGCGCCGGGCGCATGCGCCGCCTCGCGCAACTGCTCAAGCCGGGCGTAGGGGCCTGTGGCGTCCAACGCCTGCGCGGGCAGAGCGAACAGTAGCAGGCATAGCAGCCAGGCGCGGTGGAAGACGAGGATCTGTCTGGCGGTCCGGTTCATTGTCGAACGCTTGCTCGGAGGACGGAAAGGTGATTCAAGTGGCGCTCCACATGGGTCAGGGATGCCGAGCTTCGGAACTTGCAGCGGATTCGAGCACGTCAACACCGACGCGCACGCCATGGTCGGTGGCCTCTGACAGGACCAGGAAATAACCGTATGCCACGTCAGTGACATCACGGATCATCCGCGTGTGTCGTTCGGTATCGCCGAAATGCCCCATCACGCCGAGCGCGAACGGACGCCCGCGCAGGTTCACCGCCGCCCACGAGTTGCGCACGCCCGGCAACCCGCCCGGCATCTGGATCACGGGCACCTGCGCCGGGATCTGCTGCCTGACCGGGCCTTCGGGATAGGTACCGAAGGCGATCTCGCGCATCCGCTCGCACACGTCGCGGCGCATGGGCAGGTCGCAATCGAGCATCCGCACCATCAGGCGGGCGCCATCGGCGGGGCTTGACAGGTTCTCGCGGCCCGATGCGCTGTCTTCCGGCCGGATCATGCCGCGCCGCAGGCGCATCGAGGACAGGCCCAGCCGCGAGGCCACGGCATTGATGCGGCCGATCCCGACCCTGTCGATCAGGATGTTGGTGGCGTCGTTGTCGCTGCGGTCGATCATCAGGTGGCTGACCTCGCGCAGGGTGTACCCGCGCCGCCCCTGGCCGAAGTCGGCGACCACGCTTTCGTCGAGGTCGATGCCGCCTTCGGAGACGCCGACCCGAAAGGCCACCTCGACCAGCAGCTTGATCGAACTGGCGGTCGGGAACAGCAGGTCGCGGTTGGTTCCGTACTCCCGTCCGGTGCGGATATCGATGACCGAGATGCCGACGACGCCCGGGGTCTCGTCGGCGATCTGCCGGAGCTGGCGTTCGAACTTCTGCGCGAAGATTTCCAGGTTCGCCTGCTCGGCATGCGATGGCCGCGGAAGCAGCAGCGCCGCAAAGAGCAGGATCGAGGTCGACAGCTTGCATATACGGGACATGGTCGGGACTCGCGCGTTTGGGTGTGCGGTGGGTCAGTGGGTGGAACCGGAGAGCGCTCGGCCGAGGTCGAATCCGGCGGGCGGCGCCTCCCCCAGGAGATTGCGGACGAAATAGTCCCAGCGCCTGCGCAGGAAGTAGGGATCCTGATGGCCGCCCGCAGCGCCTCCGGTGAGGTCGCGCAGGCCATGGTTGCGGTTGGGCAGGAGCAGCAGGTCGAAGTCCTTGTTGGCATCGACCAGAGCGTCGACCAGCTGCAGCGTGGCGTCCGGATGGACGTTGTCGTCCAGGGTGCCATGGACCAGCAGGAGCTTGCCTCGCAGGCGCGATGCGAGCGCGGTGTTGGCCTGCTGCGCGTAACTCGCGTCGACGGGATATCCCTGGAAACGTTCGCCCCATTCGGCCCAATAACTGCGCAGGTCGTGGTTCCCCGCCGAAGCGACCGCGACCTTGTAGACGTCCGGATGGGTCAACAGCGCGCGCGCCGCGGCGTAGCCGCCTCCGGAATGGCCATAGATGCCGACGCGATCGAGGTCCATCGCCGGGTCGCGCCCGGCCAGCTGCCGCAGGACGGCGATGTGGTCTTCCAGGTGGCCGCCGTTGCCGAGGTTGCCATGGCTGGCATCGAGGAATTCCTTCGACCTGAGCGGCGTACCGCGGCCGTCGATGGTGACGACGATGAAACCCAGCTCGGCCAGCGCACGCTCCGATGCCATGCGTTCGACATCGAACGATTTCACGGTGCGGATGGTCTGCGGCCCCGGATAGATCGCATCCAGTACCGGATAGCGGCGGTCCGGCGAATAGTCGCTGGGGCGGAAGATCGCGCCGTAAAGGTCGGTCGTGCCGTCCGCGGCCTTGGCCCGGAACGGCTCCGGCGGCGTCCAGCCCGCCTCGACCAGGCGCGACACGTCCGCGCGCTGCAATTCATGCACCAGGGTGCCGTCCGCACTGCGCAGGCGCGAGACGGGCGGCGCGTCGATCCGCGAAGCGGTTTCGATGAAATGGCGTCCGCTGGGCGAGAAGGCGATCGCGTGGTCGACGTCGCCCCTGGTCAGCCGGACCAGGCCGGATCCGTCCAGGCGCACACGGTAGAGCTGGCGGTAATAGGGGTCGATTCCCGCTTCCCTGCCGCCCGCGGTGAAGTGGACCGTGCGGGCGTCTTCATCGACGTGAAGCAGCTCGCGGACGTTCCAGGCGCCGCTGGTGATGCGCTCGACGACGTCCCCGCTGCGGGTGTCCACCAGGTACAGGTGTTTCCAGCCGTCGCGTTCGGAAGACAGGATCGCGCGCGACCCGTCGCCCAGCAGCGCGAACAGCGGATAGCGGTCGACGTGGGTCCGGCTGCGTTCGGCGTGGCCGACGCGGGTGCGCCCGGTAGCCACGTCCATCACGTGCAGCCGGGCCTCGCGATAGCCGCGCGCTTCTTCGATGAAGCATGCGTGCGATCCATCCGGGCTCCAGCACATCCGCATCCCGAAGCTGGTCAGCTGGGGGAAGGGGGGCAATGCCGCGTCGACTCGGCTGCCGTCGCGCAGGTCGATGACCGCGGGTCGCACCAGGGGAACCCCGGGATCGCCCGCCACCGGGTAGCGGTAGGCGTGCATGCGGGGGCGGCCGCCGAGAGCGGTTTCGAGCAGGGAGAGCGTCGCCAGGGGACGGAGGTCGATGCGATAGGTCAGCAGCCGCCGGGAGTCGGGCGAGAACGCGACCTGCGGAGGGCGGGGGCGCCCCAGCTTCACATCGCTCAGCGTGGAGGTGCCGAAACCTTCGTTGCCGTAACCATGTCCGTCGCGTCCATCGGTGGTGAGCGCGCGCTCCTGTCCGGTCGCGATCTCGCGCAGCCAGAGGTTGTGGCCCCTGAGAAAGACCGCGTATTCGCCGTCCGGCGACAGCACTTCGCCGGGACCGGCGCCGAGCGGCGAGGCGGCATGGCGGCACGCGTATCGGGACAGGTCGCACAGCCAGTGCCTTCCGCCGCTGTCGAAGCCGATGCGCGTGCCGCCGTCGCGGTAGACGAAATCGTCGAAGGGCAGGCGCCCGGGATCCGGACGGTCGGCCCCGGCCCGTCCGAGCGCCGCGGCCAGGCGGGCATGGTCGAAGGCGGGGACGCGCAGGTTGCGTTCCGGATCGACGAAGACGAACGTCTTGCGGCCGCGATGCCGATCGAGGTACCAGAAGGTGCCGGATTCCCGCGACCACCTGGGGGCGAGCCGGGTGCGCGATACCAGCGCGCCCGCATCCTGCAACGTCGCCGCGCTCGCGTAGCGCCGGGCCATGTCGCCGGCATCCGCGTCGTACGTCGGGATCGCCAGCAGGCAGACCGCGGCCCAGGCGCCCGCCCGCCGGGTGCGCCGGGCGGCGTGAAGCGCCCTCATGGCAGGCTAGAAATCAACCTTCACCCCCGCGTAGTAGTTGCGTCCGAAACGCGGATACATGGGGCTGAGGTAGGTGAAGGGCTTCATCGGCGCGTAGCGGTCGAAGACGTTGTTGACGCCGACGTACAGCTGGTAATTGCCGGTGTCGTATCCGAAGCGCAAGTCGTGCTGGATGAAGCTGCCGCTTTTCACGTGTGCATCGGTCATCGAGAAATCGCCGACCCGGTCGTTCCAGCTGCGGATGACGCTGCCGAGATAGCGCGCGTTCCAGTCCACGCTGAAGCCGTTGCGCCGATAGCCGGTGGTGAAATTGCCGCGCCACTTGGGGCTGTAGTTCACCCGGTCCTGCCGCGAACGCAGGCTCGGGTTGGTGGGGTCGGGGTCGTAGATCAGTTCGAGCAGGTTGGTCGCCTTGGCGCTCATCACGATCCGGCCGCGATCGTCCAGATCGAGCGAGTAGGAGGCGCCGAAGTCCCAGCCGCGGGTGTTGTAGTGGGCCAGGTTGAACACCTGCGAGACGACCACGTCGATGTTTCCGCTCGCGTCCCGGCTCACGTTCCCGCAGAACGGGTTGTCCAGGGTGGGCGAATCCACGCAGTTCTCCGCGATCTGGGTCGCGCCCAGGCTGGTGATGATCCCCTCGATCTCGATGGAGAAGTAATCCGCCGTCAGGGTCAGGTTCGGCACCCAGCGGGGCGCCAGCACCACGCCCGCGGTGATGGTGTCGGCGGTCTCGGCGTCCAGGCCGGTATTGCCCTGCTGGATGATCCGCTTGGAGTGCGGGGTCTGCAGGAAGTCGCCCGCGGCGTCGCCGAGCAGCTGCCGGCAATTGGCCGCCCTGTTGGCCGGGGCCGGACCGGAGTCGAGGTAGCGGATGTCGCAGGGATCGGTGATGTTGGCCACGCCCTGTTCGGTGCCGGCGTAAAGCTCGTGGACGTTCGGCGCCCGCACCGCGTGCGCGAAGGCGCTGCGGAACTTGATATCGGAAACCGGAGTCCAGCTGCCGGAAAAGCCGTAGCTGCCGTCGCTGCCGGTGGTCGTGTAGTTCTGGTAGCGGTAGGACGCGCCTACTTCGAGCGACTCGGCGAACCGCACGTCCTTCAGAAGCGGCAGGTTGAGCTCGGCGAACGCCTCCCAGCTGGAATAGCGGCCGACCGTGGCGACCCGCGGCCCCATGTAGAACAGGTCGCCGGACAGGCCGTCGGCGTCCGGAACCGCGCTGCTGAACTCGCGGCGATATTCCACGCCGGCGGCGAAGTCGACCGGAAGCTCGGCCCCCGACCCCGGCGAGTTCCAGCTGAACAAGGTGCCATCGACGCTGGCCGCCACGTTCTTCTGCACGATGGTGTCGCTGAGCACGGGACGCCGGTAGGAGTAGGCCAGGTCTTCCATGCTGGTGCTGCCCACCCGCATGATGTCGATCGGGACGCAGCCGTTGCCGGGGTCGGTCAGCGTCGAGCGGCAGACGATCTGCCCGGTATCGGGGTCGCGCACGGCATCGATCTGCTGCCGGAACAACGTGTCCATGAAGTCGCTCTGGGTGAACCTGGCGCGCGTCTTGCCGTAGTTCCCGTAGATCTCGTAGTTCCAGTCGTTGCCGAGCATGCCGCGCACGCCGGCGACATAGCGCTCGGTCTTGTACTCCCCGTGCATGTCCAGCAGCGCACCGCGGTTGCGGAGCGGGCGCCCGGCTTCGAGGGCGGCGCGCATCTCGTCCACGTCCTGGCCGAAATCGTTGTTGATCCGGGTCACGTCCACATGGGTCAATCCATGGGACTGCATCAGGTCCACAAGCTCGGTGGGCGCGAACGGATTGTCCGCGCGGATCGCGTACCCGCCACGGTTGCCGATGGAAGGGCCGGAACCGGCGAAGCTGGAATAGCCATGCAGCTGCATGGCCTCCACTTCGTAGCGCTTGCCCTCGAAGAACACGTCGGCGCTCCGGATCGCGCCATCGCCGTCTTCCAGCAGCCAATACGATGCCTGGAGTTCGATCCCGGTCCGCTCCAATTCGTTGCGCGCGGTGCCCAGCTGGTAGCTCATGTAGCAATCCGGGCAGTCTACGGCGGAGGTCAGCAGCTGCCCCTGGCTGTTGACCAGGCGAGTGCCGTGATCGAAGGGGATCAGGTTGCCGGCATCGTCGAAACTGTAGCTGTACGCGGGCGACGAGCCGATCGGGGTTGTGATGACGGGATGGCCGTACTGACGATAGGTGATCCCGCTCACCCCGGCCATCGGCACGAACCGCGGCACCGACGAGTCCGGGCCGGTGTACTCGGGGTTGGCGACATAGCTCAGGCTTCCGCGCATGCCTCCCGACTCGAACCCCCATCTGCGGTCGATCCAGTAGAGCGGTTCCTCGCGGTCGTGGCTGACCGAGAGCATCACGTTGCCGCGATAGTCGGCGGAGTTCTTCCCGGCGGTGATCGAGAAATTGCGGGTGTCTCCGCCGCCGTCCTCGGTCGTTCCCAGCTGCACCGTGCCCCGCAGTCCGTCGAATTGTTGGAGTGTGGTCAGGTTGATGACGCCGGCGATGGCGTCGGCACCATAGACCGCGGACGAGCCGCCGGTGACGATCTCGACCCGCTCCAGCGATGTCTTCGAGATGGTGTTCAGATCGACCGCGCTGCTGGCCGTGGTTCCGGCCACATGGCGCCGACCGTTGACCAGCGTCAGCGTGCGGGTACTCCCCAGCGCCCGAAGGTTGGCCGTTGCGACACCCGTGTTCTTGTCTCCGCCGATACCGGAAGAACGAATGTTGACCTGGGAGTCGGTCCCCAGGCTCATCTGTGGCTCTTCATTGAGCAGGTCGATCACGTTGGCGGTCGAAGCGGCCTCGATCTTCTCCTTGCCGATCACCGACAGGGAGTGGTTGGACTCGGCCCCGGTGCGTCGGATGCGAGAGCCGGTCACTGTCACCGTTTCGAGCGTCTGTGCGTCTGATGCTTCCGATGCCGTCTCCTCCTCTTGCGCCTCGACCGCCTGCGTTTCGACCACGACGCGATCTAAGGGGGCCGCCCCTGAAGCATCCGGCGGCGTCTGCATGGCCGGAGCGTTGGACTCCTGCGCATTTACCGCGGTGCAGCACAGCGCGATGGCGACCGCGCATGCATGTGAGAGAGGATGGCGGGGACAGGAGATCGAACGAATGCGCTCGAGCACCGTGATATTCGGCATGGCGACCTCCCCCAGAGGATGGCGTTGAATACTGCGATCGCGTTCGATCCTAGCAACGGGTCGAAAGGGCCACCAATGAAATTATCCGGGCGGAGCATAACTCCAGGTTATTCAATCGCTCGCCGTTCTCCGGTCGATAGTTCCGTGTGTTGCGGGTCTTGTGGCATAGCAGCGACATGGATGCGAGTCGGCAGCTGGGGGGCGATCTGCGTGAGGAATGCCCGTTGGATGGCGGTCGGCGTGTCCTCCTTTCGCATCACGGCATACAGGGGCAGTTCGAACTCGGGTGAAACGAGGCGCGCATCGACCTCGCCGTCGTTGTTGTCGAGCGCGGTGAACGCATCCACCAATGCCAGCCCTTGGCGACTCGCCACCAGTGCACGTGCGATCTTGGGAGTATGCACCCACGTGCGGATCCTGGGCTGGGGATCGATGCGCTCGAACTGGCCGCGGACCACGCGGCCGAGCGAATCGCTCGTGGCGATGCCGATGATGGGCATCTCCGACAGCTCCGCCAACGGAAGCGGCCTGGACATCTCCTCTGGCGCCCACCAGCCGCGTGGCGCAATGACCATCAGCTGCACCGCTCCGATGAGTTGCTGGCGGATGCCCGGATGCGCCATTTCGTGCAGCGTCAGTCCGATGTCCGCCTCGTGCAGCAGTACCCAGGACAGCATCTCGCGGGAATGATGGGCCGACAGCTCGATTGAAGCCTCGCGGAACGCGGGCGGCATTGCGGCGATCGCCCTGGGGATCAGGGCGCTGGCCAGGGTGAAGGTCCCGACGACGCGTAGTAATTGCTGGCTCGACTGCCGCAGATTGGCCGACAGACGCTGCAGGTCGCGGAGGTCGTCCGAGATCTTTTCGGTCCGCTCCTTCAGCGCATGGCCTTCTTCGGTGAGTTGCAACCTGCCGTGGACGCGAATGAACAGCGGAAAGCCGAGCTGGCGTTCGACCTGCTGCAGGAGCTTGGTCGCCGCCGGCTGCGAGATATTGAGCAGTTGCGCTGCCCCGGTCAGTGTCCTGGTCTGCAGGATGGCCGAGAAAAGTTCGATGTGCCGCAGGCGCATGTCAGGGAACGGTCGCTCGGTAGCGGGCCTTGATGATGCCACCTTGTGCGCTTGCGTGCTCCAGGGCGCTCAAGCGCTGCCGAGACGGGAAAGGCCGCCCGGGTCGCCCCAGAAACCCGGTGCCGGGGGCATCAACAGTCCGTCCAGGAGTCGCAGTCCGCCTTTCCGGTCCCGGCGCAGCCAGATCATGCCGTCGAGATCGACGAAATCGGCATGCCGGGCGACGTGGAGTGCGGGAGCGAGGGACAGCGAGGTACACACCATGCAGCCGACCATCACGTCGAGCCCTCTTCGCCTTGCGGCCTCGAGAAGATCCAGGGCTGCGCTGAGACCTCCGGTCTTGTCCAGCTTGATATTGATGGCCTGGTAGCGCCTGGCGACCGTGTCGAGATCTTCGAGCGTGTGGCAGGATTCATCAGCGCACACCGGGATGTCCAGGTTCACTTGCTCGAGCGCAGAGTCCTGCCCGGCGGGAATCGGCTGCTCGACCAGGGCGACGCGGTTTTCCACCAGCAGCGGCTGGAGTTTTTGCAACAGCTCGATGTTCCAGCTTTCGTTCGGATCCACGATCAGATGCGCGTCGGGAGCCGCATCGCGAACGGCGCGGATGATCGTGATCGGGTCGGTGGCATCGACCTTGACCTTGAACGTGCCGGCTCCTCCGGCCCGCCTGGCCGTATCGGCCATGCGCTCGACGGTGTCCATGCTGAGCGTGCGGAAACAGGGGATCGGGCCGATCACGGGTTGCCTGAGCGTATCGCTGACACTCCGCCCGTCGATCCGGGACTCGAGGTCCCACAGGGCGCAGTCGACGGCGTTCCTTGCCGCTCCCGGCGGAAGCAGGGATGCCAGCTGCCGGCGATCGAATCCTTCGGCGAGCATCGGGCGCAGACGTTCGATCTGGGCGATCACAGAAGCGACGGTTTCGCCGTAACGCGGATAGGGCGAGGATTCCCCGAATCCATGCGTCCCGCTTTTGCCGAGACGCACGACCACGACGTCGGCGGCATGTCGCTCGCCGCGGGATATTCGGAACGGTGCGCTGAGGGGCCAATGCTCATGGGCCACATGGAGTTCGAGTGGTGCGTTTGGCATCGGCGCTCGCCTCAATTCGGAGGTGCCACGATAGGCGCGCGCCGGCGATGGGCGCCAATGAAAACCCACAAGAGGTGCATAACTTGCCGTTATGCGTCGTCGTCCGGAGCGGCCGGGCCGTCATCTCCGCCGCGCATCGACGCGATCAACAACGGCCGCCCGCGCCTGGCTCGCGCGACCGGTGCACGGAAATCCCTATTCGTCATCCAGGTACAGCCGGCTCCAGTCGGCGTCGGTCTCGCCCAGGTATTGGTCGAACAGTCGCAGCATCAACGCCATGGGGAGCCGGGACACCCGATTGACGTTGACGTACACCGCCAGCCCCTCCTCGGGCAGCAGGCCGATGCCGGTCCTGAATCCGTCGATGGTGCCGCTGTGATACACCAGGGTGCGGCCGCGATACTCGGTCACGTACCAACCCATGCCATACGACCAGAAACGCATTCGCCCCGCATTCCGCGCCGCGTCCGGGAACTGGGTCTGCACGTCCGGCGCGGCGCCCGGATCGGGGATGGCGGTCTGGGGCGCATGCATCTGCCGGAACACGCCGCGGTCGATCAGCCGGCGGTCGCCGATGGCGCCTTCTGACAGCTGGAAGCGTAGCCACTGGGCCACATCGACCGCGTTGGAATTGACGCCCCCGGAAGGGACGGCCACCGCGTCCGGATAGTCCCAAGCGATCGGCGCCGCCGGCCCGCCGGGCCGCCCGGCGTGGGGTGACGCCGCATTGGGTTGCGCCCGCGCGACTTTCGAGTCGGCGCCTGTGTGGGACATGCCCAAAGGCTGCCACAGGCGTTCGCGTGCGAACTCGGTCCATGGCTGTCCGGAGACCGCAGCCACCAGTTCGCCCGAGGCGATGAACATGTTGTTGCTGTAGACGTAGCCGGCGCGAAACGGAGAGACCGGTGCGAGATCGCGGCTGCGCATCAACTGATCGCGTGCGTTCTTCGACCCCTTGCGCAGCAGGTTCTCGTCCCGATAGCTCGTCCCCAGGCGCTGCGTGAGCAGGTCGCGTACGTTGAGCTCCCGGGCGACCCACGGGTCGTAGACCTCCAGCCAAGGCAGGAACCGCTGGACCTTGTCGTCCCAATTCAGCGCACCATCGTCGACCAGCAGCGCCACGGTCGCCGCCGCGAACGCCTTGCTGGTGGAACCCAAGGCGAACAGGGTGTGCTCGTCGACGCGCTCGGGCGCACCCTGCTTCCGTACTCCGTATCCCTTGGTCAACACGGGCTTGTCGCACTGCACGACGGCGATGGTCATTCCCGGTGTCTGCCAGTCGCGCAAGGCCTGCTCCAGGTACGCATCGCGGGCCGACGCTTCCGCTTCCGACAAGGTTGCCGGCACGCACGCAGCGGCCCCGCCCAGGTCGAACGCCGACAAGGGCGACCACGCGGAAATGGCGAGCAGGCAGACCATCCCGCGCAGGAGCCGGCGGGAGCGGGTGCGGCGCGAAGGAACGACGGTGCGCCTGGCCGTATGCGACGCCGCGATGGTGCCGCGCTGCGCGTTCCCGGATCCTGATCCAGCGCTTGATTTCATGGTGCTTCTCCTTGCGGCAAGAACGGGTCGGCCCGCGGGCCTGTCCCGTCGTGGTCCCGATCGGTGGTTCGGTCCACTTCGACGTCGCTTCCGAGGCGATAGCCTGGAGGCGGCTCGCTGCCCAGCAGGTGGCGAACGAAATAATCCCAACGCCTGCGGATGAAGTAGTCGTTCGCGCGTCCCTCGAACGCGTGGGCCTGGCCCGGCAGGATCAGCAGATCGAAATCCTTGCCGGCTTCGATCAACGCTTGTGCCAGCGCCAAGGTGTGGGCCGGATGCACGTTGTCGTCGGCGTCGCCATGCACCAGCAGCAGCTTGCCTTTCAACTCGCCCGCCAGGGAAGCGTTGTCCAGTCCGGCGTAGTTGTCCCCCTGCGGATACCCCTGGTAACGCTCGCCCCAGCCGGCGTGGTAGATCCGCTGGTCGTGGTTGCCGGACGAGGACACCGCCACTTTATAGAAATCGGGATGGGCCAGGATCGCGCGCGCCGACGCGAAGCCACCGCCCGAATGGCCGTAGATGCCGACGCGCGAAAGATCCATCCATGGCCGGCTTTGCGCCAGCTGGCGCAGCCCTGCGACATGGTCGTCCAGGCCGCCGGCGTCGCCCAGGTTTCGGTAAGACACTTCGCGGAATGCGCGCGAGCGCTTCGGTGTGCCCATGCCGTCGATCTGGACCACGATGAAGCCAAGTTCGGCCAACGCTTGTGCGTGGTCCAAAGTGAAAGATTTGGGCACGCGGGTGTTCTGCGGCCCGGGGTAGATGCTGTCGATCACCGGATAGCGCCGGTCAGGATCGAAATGCGAAGGCAGGAACATCACGCCGAACAGGTCGGTGCTGCCATCACGCGCCTTCACGCTGAATGGCTGCGGGGCGCGCCAACCGGTCGCAAGCAGACGCCGGATGTCGGCGCGCTGCAGTTCGGCCACTTGCTGACCGGACGCCATGCGTAGCACCGACACCGGGGGGGAGTCGACCCGCGAATAGGTATCGACGAACACCGCTCCGTCCGCTGAGAAATCGACGCTGTGGTCCGCATTCTCGGGCGTCAACAGCGTCAGCCCGGTCCCGTCCAGGCGCACCCGGTACAGGTGACGGTAGTACGGGTCGCGCCCCGTCTCCCGGCCGTGCGCCATGAAATACACCCAGCGTTGTTCGGGATCGACATGCAACACGCCATGGCGGGCCTGGACGCTCCACTCGCCCCGGGTGAGCTGTCGCTTGATTCCGCCAGTGCGCGCGTCCACCAGGTACAGGTGCCGCCAGCCGTCGCGTTCCGAACTCCAGATCAGTTCCGAGCGGTCGCCAAAGACCCGCAAGATCGGTTGTCGATCCAGCACGGTGTCGGTGCGCTCTTCCAGAAGGGTGAGCACGGTGCCGGTGTCGGCATCGATCGCCCGGATCCATGCCCGCGCGAACCCGGCCTCCTCTTCCAGGAAGAAGATGCGGCGGCCGTCATCGCTCCATTGAACCTGCAGATCGCTGTTGGGCCGGATCGGCGTCGGTGGATGCCGCACGTCCACGCGGGCGCCATCCGCCAGATCCAGGATCACCCATTCGGCTTCTGCCACCGGCCCGCCCGGCATGGCGTAGCGGTAGCTGCGCAAGTCCGGCCGGTCGCCGCCACGGGCCTGCACCAGGTGCAACTCGGGAACGTCCGCGTAATGCAGGCGGTAGGTCAGGATGCGGCGCGAATCCGGGGAAAAGTACACGACCGGGGAGGCGTCGTCCGCGGCCGGAGGCACCTGCAGACCCGACCGGCTGCCGTAGGCATGGCCTGCCCTGCCGTCGCGGGTGAGGCGGCGCACCTGCTCTTCGCCGAGATGGCGCACCTGCAGGTCATAGTCCGCCATCGATACCACCCATCGCCCGTCCGGGGACACGGCCGCCCCCGGCAGCGCCTCGTCCGCTCGCTCCCGACGGTGCTCATGCTCCAGTATCGGTCGCTGCTCGCCAGAGAGCGTGTCCACCAGGAGACGCCGAGGCTTGCCGTCGCGACGGGTCTGGTACCAGAAATCGCTGCCTTCGCCGATCCAGTGCGGCTTCAGTTTCAGACCGTCGACCAGGGCCGCCGCCGAATCGGGCAGCATGCGCTCGGCACGCCGGTAGTCGTCGGCGGTCACCACGGGGGGCGCGGACATGCACGCGGACGCGTAAAGAGCGCATGCCGTAACTGCTCCGCGCAATCGCCACCTGGCCCGTATGCTCACACCAGCGTCCAAAGCTGCCACCGTTTTCGCTGTATCCGGAACCGCGTTTCTGCCTGCGCAATGGTTGCGCCTGACGAGGGCGGACATGGAGCACCGTCGGGCGAAAGGCCTTGCCCATGCCTGCTGACTGAAGACGGCACCGTCATCCTCGACCCCCGATTCGACTTTAGCGAGGGGGCGAATGGGTCGCCAATGAAAAAGCCCGCGGGGTGTATAACCCCAGGCTATTCGATCATTGGCCCAGGTGTGCATCAGTCAACGGCGGACTTCGGCTATTCCAGCTGGTGCTCATCCATGCCGCTACAGCCCATGCTCACGCGCGTACAGGTAAAGCTCGCTGTGGTTGCTCACTCCGAGCTTGCGCATGCCGTCGTTCTTCTGCCGGCTGACGGTTTTGGGGCTACGGTGCAGGGCGCGGGCGATCTGCGTCACCGTCATCCCCTGCACGAACAGGCCGAGCACTTCCGCTTCCCTCGGCGACAGGGCGACCACGCCTGACCCGCACCGGGAAGCCTCGAGCCGCCGGCGTACGCTGCCGCACAGGTAGGACCGCCCACCTGCCACCTGCTGCACGGCGGCGATCAGCTCGCCCGCCGGGACGGCCTTGTCCACCAGGCCGTGGACGCCCAGCCCCAGCATGCTGCGCAGGATCGCCGGGCTGGCGGCCATGGTCAGCACCACGACCCGCAGCCGCGGATACATACGGCGTATGTCCCTGAGCAGCCGCAGCCCCTCGCCGTCGTGGCCGAGCATCGGATCGTCCATGATCAGCAGCTCGCAGGGTTCTGCGCAGAGCAGCCGGCGGAGTTCCGCGCCGGAAACGGCCGTGCCGACGATCCGCACTGCATCCAGCGCCCGCTCCACGAGCGCCCACACGCCGACGATGACGACCGGGTGGCCGTCGGCAATGAGAACGCGCGGGGCCTGCCCGCGATGACCGTTCATGACACGCTGGCGGCACCGGTCGCCGCCCCGCCGCGATGCGTTTCGAACAGCCCTGCCCGCCCGACGACCGGCCTCCGCACCCATCGCCCGTACCGGGCGGGGATCAGCTGCCGTCGGGCAACCCCTCCGCCAGCCGCCGCGAATAATGCCTGGCCCAGTAGGCTTCGACCAGCATGGCCAACTCCTCCCGCAAGACAGGCTTGTCGTTCAACTGCGACAACACCGCTTCCCACAAGCCGGCCCTGGTCCAGCGCACGAAGCTGACATAGCTGTTGCGCCATGGACCGTAAACGATCGGCAAGTCCTTCCAGCGTGCGCGCGTACCGGCGACCCACAGCACCGCCTCGACGGAACGGCGCATTTCCGGCCCGTTTCGCGCACGCGCCCCCAGCTTGCCTGGCAGAGCGTCCGAGATCCGCCGCCAAGCCGCATCGTCCATGCGCCGCAGCACGTCCCATTCGCTCTCGAGCTTGCGGCTGGCCGAAACGCGCAGGGAAACGCCTTGCTCGGACCAGCCCCTGCCGTAGAACGCAGATCCGCATGAGAACCCGCCCGCTCTGCCTGCGGCGGAGCAGGCATCGGCGGCGGCGGCCGCTTCCCGCGCCTGTCGGAATGGCACGGTCCGGCACTTCACTCTGCGCTGCCACCCAGCCCCGACGCCACCAATTCGACCCTCCGGTTCGGCTGCAGGCAGGTCACCAACGCATCCCGCCCGAGGCCGTCCGTACATTCCTCGACCGGCTCGCTCTCGCCACGCCCCTGGGCCGAGATCGCATGCGACGGCACGCCCCGTCCGATCAGGAACCGCCTCACTGCCTCCGCGCGCCGCTGCGACAGCCGCAGGTTGTCCGACTCGCTTCCGATCCGATCGGTGTGCCCCACCACGCGCACCTGGACATCGCGCATCGCCTTCAACCGACCGGCCACCTCGGCCAGTCGCTCCCGGCCGCCGGGCAGGATGTCCTCCATGTCGTGTCGCGCGAACGCGAACAACGCGTCGCCCGCCAGATCGAAGCGGTGTTCCGCCACGGACCCCGGCTCGGATTCGGGCTCCACATCGACCAGCAGGCCGGCGCAGGATGCCGGCGCCCAGAGGAAGCTCCGGCCGCGGTATTCGCTGTCGAAGATCACCTTGTACTGGCAGGTGACCACGCCGTCCGCGGTCCGGAAGTGGAACAGGTAGTCCCACTCGCGCACGCCGTACAAGCCCTCGCGGAAATGCGGACGGCCCAGCAGCTGGTACAGCTGCTCCTTGGTGACGCCGGGGGCCACCGTGCGCAGGCTCTCGAGGTTCGGGAAGGTGCCTTCCGTCAGCGCGATGCGGTCGACGTCGGGGAACACGACCTCCCCGGCGCGCCCGTCCGGCGTGACGTCCCTGCTGACATGCCGCGTTCCGCACGCGGTCAACGCCAGCGCGACGACACCGGCAACGCACAGCCCGAATCCGGCCCGGCAATCGACTCTCGTGTGTTTCTTCATGATCCATGCTTCCTGAACTGGAGGGTGGCGGCAGCGCCGTCCGGCCGGATCTCGAGAGCGCCTTCCGGCGCTCCCGAGACCGTCCTGATCACCACTGGAGCCCCGCACCGACCGAGAAGCCCCAATCGCGCGCGGTGTTTCCACTGGCCTGCGCCTTGTAGACGTAGCGGCCGTTGTCGGTGATGCCAGAAAGGCCGACGGCCATGCCGTACTCGCTCTGGTACCCGCCGAAGCCGACCGCCAGCATGCTCTTGCCCGGCAGATACGCCTGCGGCAGGCCCGCCATCGCCATCGCCGAGGCGGTCGCGCCGCGGTAGCCGCGATCCATCGTCCACATGTCGTCCTCGATCTGGCTGACGCGGTTGTCGGTGTACCGGTTGGCCTGCTCGATGGCGTGGTTCACGCCGCCATCGAGTTGGTTGACGTTGACCGCATCGGTACCGGCGATGCCAGGCGCGACACCGGAGATCGTGCGGCCGCCGACATTCACCTCGCCGGTTGAGTCGCTGCTGCCCACGTACGCGGCGTCGTAGTTGCTCTGCGCGCCCGCCGTCGTGGCCGACCCCGCACCCAGCGCCACGCTGTTGGCGTGTTCGGCGGTGGCCCCCTGGCCGATGGCCGTGCTGTCGGCCGCCGACGCCGTGGCCCCGGTGCCGATCGCGGTGCTGTTGGTGCCGCTGGCCGTACTCTGGTTGCCGATCGCAAGCGCATGATCGCCGCTGGCCACCGCGCCATTGCCACCGGCCGAGGCGTTCGTTCCGGTCGGCGTCGGCTTGACGATGTCGCCCTCCTGGCTGACCTGAAACATGCCGTCGGCGCCGTTCTCCACGTTGGTCACACGGTTGTCGAATTCGTTCACCGTTTCCGTCAGGTTCGACATGTCCCCTTCCACGCTGGTCACCCGGTCGCCCAGGTCGGTGATGTCGCCGTGGATGTCGACGATGTCTCCCTGGATGTCGGTGATGTCGCCGCGGATATCGATGATGTCCCCCTCGATGTGGGTGACGCGGCCATCGATCTGGTCGATCCGGTTGTTGACATCGCCGACCTGGACATCGGTGTACTCGTTGGACACCTCGATCGCATGCTCCACGCCGCCCTGCAACTGGCTCACGTTGACCGCGTCGGTACCGGCCGAACCGGCGGCGACACCGGTGACCTGGCGGCCGCCCACGTTCACCTCACCGGTCGAATTGCTGCTGCCCACGTACACGCCGTCGTAGCCCGATTGCGCCCCGACCGTAGTCGCCGAGCCCGCACCCAGCGCGATGCTGTTGTCGTGCGAAGCCACCGCCCCGGCACCGAACGCCAGGCTGTTGAGCGAGAGCGCCTGCGCACCGGAACCGAAGGCCAGGCCGCCCTCGCCCTGGGCGCTCGCGCCGTGGCCGATGGCCACCGCGTCGTCGCCTTCGGCCTCGGCATCCTTGCCCGCCGCGATCGCGTCCGCGCCGGTCGCGCCGTCATTGTCGTAGTTGCCACCGCCCTCGGAGTTGACGCTGTAGTAGCGCGTACGGTTGGCGTCGATCTCCTCGCCGATCTCGTCCTGCACGATCTGCAACTGCTCCTCGGTCGCTGCGCGTCCGGCTGCGGCGAAGTCGGGACCGTCCAGGGTGACGTTGCTCAGCCCGGTGATGTCGTTGCTGGCAGCGTCAATGCGCACCGCGCCTACCGCCACGCTGCTGTTGACCACCACGTCGTCGGCCAGGTCGAAGGTGACGTCAGGGCTGTCGTCGGCCTTGGCGACCACGATATTGCCATCCGTATTGCCCAGGTCGACGCTGTCGCCCGGCGCCACGTTGCTGGCGTCGCTGCCCTGCGCGCTGAGATTCCAGCCGGCATTCGCCACCTCGCCGATCTCCTCGATGGCCTGGTGGGTCGCATGCAGTTGCGAGCCGTTGATCGCATCGGTGCTGTCCGCATCGACGCGGCCGGCGGCCACGTTGGTGATGGTGCGCTCGGCACCGGCGGTGCCCACGCTGACCGTTCCCACCGGCTCGGTGCCCGCGTACGCGTAGGTCGCGCCGCCGATGGTGCCGCTGGCGGTGGCGACCGCCGCATCGGTCGCCGAACCTGCGCCCAGGGCCACCGAACCGGCATGGCTCGCGTTCGCGTTGGCGCCGATCGCGATCGCGTCCACGGCCGTGGATTCCGCTGCGTGCCCGACCACGATGCCCCCCGCTTCGGCCACCAATGCCCCGGAGCCGATCAGCACGCTGTTCTCGGCAGCCTTTTCGGTCCAATTGTTGGAACCCACAACCGTGGCGCCCAGCGCCTGCGCATAGCTGTTGTAGCCCAGGACGGTGGCGCCGTCCTCGGTCGCCCAGGCCTCGGTGCCGACCGCCGTGGTGTAGTCGCCATCGGTGACGCTGGACGCGTCGCGGCCCGCCAGTGTGCCCGCGCCCAGCGCGGTGCTGCTGTCGCCGCTGGCGGTGGAGGGGGTCCACGAGCCTTCCGACAGGCCGCCCAGGGCCACGGAAGACGCGCCCGAGGCCAGGCTGCCCTGGCCGACCGCGGTGCCGTACATGCCACCGGCGTTCGCACCGCTGCCCACCGCCACGGCTGCACCGGTCGCCCAGTGGCCAAGGTCGTAGTCGTAGGTGCCCGCCACGGCGCCCCAGCCCATCGCCACGCTGGAATCGGCCGAGGATGCGCCGTTGCCGACGGCCGTGCCGCCGTAGCCCGTGGTGGTGAAGCCGCCGATCGAGATGCCGTAGTAGTCGGCGGTCGAGTACGAACCCAGGGCGACGGCATCCCAGCCGTTGGCCGCACTCGCGACACCGATGGCGACGGCATTGAAGCCGTCGGCCAGCGAGCCTCCGCCGATGGCAACGCCATTGACGCCGTTGGCGATGCTGTCCGAGCCGATCGCGATGCCGCTTGCGTTGCTCGCAAGGGCATTCCTTCCCATCGCGATGCTGTCCGCGCCATTGGACAGGGCTGCGTTACCGAGGGCGATGCTGGACACACCCTCGGCCTGCGCATAGGCACCTGCCGCCAGGCTGTTGTCGCCCATGGCGACGCTGTTGAACCCGACTGCGGTGGCATCGTTGGCAAAGACCATGGCACCGCTGCCGAGCGCGGTGGCGCCGTCGCCCACGGCACTCGCGGCGTCGCCGGCCGCCGTCGCGTTGATGCCTTCCACCCAGGCCCCCGGATCGGCATCGGGATCGGCCGGGTCGTAGTTGCCGCTGGCCTTGAAGTACTTGTTGGAGTAGGTGGCGGCCTGCAACTGCGCCACATTGACCGCATCGGTCTCCTGCGTGCCCGCCGCCACGCCGGTGATCTGGCGGGTGATGCCACCTGCCGCGTCGCCGACGCTCACCGCACCAGCTGTGCTGGTCCAAATCGGTGAGGCATCGGTACTGACGGCACCGATGCTCGGATCCCAGCCGGCAACGCCGGCCTCGATGTCGGCCACCGAGTCCGCGCCCAGGGCCACGCCCCCTTCGGCGCTGGCTTCGCTGCCGTACCCCAGCGCGGTGCCGGACTCACCGGAAGCCCAGCTGAGTGCGCCGAGCGCCGTGTTCTGCAGCGTCTCGGCGATGGCTCCCGTACCTACCGCCGTGGACATCTCGTCCAATGCCAGCGACGCGGCGCCCACTGCGGTCGCGCCGGCACCCGCTGCCGTGGTCTGGACGTACTGCTCGCCCAAGCCAAGATAGGTGCCGATGTCGTACTGGCCGCCTATCGCGGTGCTGCCGGCACCGCCGGCGCTGCTCATGGCACCGACCGATACCGCCGCTTCGCCATCGGCGGAGGCGGAACGCCCCAGCGCCGTGGCGCCCTGGCCCGCAACACCCACCGAAGCCTCGGCGCCCAGCGCGGTGCCGCCATCGGCCAGCACCTGGCTCAGGGTGCCGACGGCGGTCCCCGCACCGTTGGCGGTTTCGGAATACGCCATGTTGCCCAGGGCCGTATCGCCCAGGCCAAAGGCCTGCGCGCTCTGGCCCAAGGCCGTGGTCGCATCGTTGAACGCGCCGGCACCCTGACCCACCGCAATGGCGCCCACGCCCGCCGCACTGCTCTGCGCGCCCAGCACCACGGACGCGTCGCCGTCGGCCACGCTGTCGACGCCGATGGCGACGGCGTTGATCCCGGTGGCGCCGTCGTTTTCGTAGTTGCCGCCCTGCACGCCGTTGTCGTTGACGCTGAAGTAATGGATCTCGTTGGCTTCCACCGTGTCGGCCAGTGCGCCCAACTGCGACACGTTCACCGCATCGGTCTCCGCCGAACCGGCCGCTACATTGGTCATGCGGCGCTCGTTGCCAGCCGAACCCACCGATACCTCGCCCACCGGCGCGATGCCGGCGATATCGGCCAGGTCACCCGTCGGCGAGTAGGCGTCGTCATCGAGGGTCGAGCCGTCGGCCGCGCTACCTGCGCCCAGGGCCGCGGAACCGGCATGGCTGGCCGTCGCCCCGGAACCGATCGCCAACGCCTCGTCGGCCGACGCGCTCGACCGCGAGCCGATGGCGGCACTGTCGTTGCCGGTCGCCGATGCCTCATAGCCACCGGCGAAGCTGCGATCACCGGTGGCGCGGTTGAACGGGCCGATGGCTGTTGCCGCGGCGCCGGTGGCGGTGGCGCGATAACCCACCGCGGTACGGTATCCGCTGTCGATATCGTCCGGATTCAAGGCGCCGGTGTCGGCATAGCTGCCCACGGCGGTGTCGCCGATGCCCTGGGCCTTGGCCGCCGAACCCACCGCCGTGCCGAACTCGCCGGCGATGGTCTGCTCCAGTTCATGGCCGCCGATCGCGGTACCGCCGTAACGCCCGATGGTGACCGCCCGGTGGCCCACCGCGACGTCGTTCCTGCCGACCGCCTGGGCGTTCTTGCCAGCCGCCATGGAATCCAGTCCCACCGCGCCGTCGTTGTCGTAGTTGCCGCCGGCGATGCCGCCGTCGTTGACGCTGTAATAACGGGCCCTGTTGGCATCCACGGTATCGGAAAGCTGGCTGAGGTTGACCGCGTCGGTGTCGTCCACGCCCGCGGCCACGTTGGTGATGCGCTGGCCGCCGGCATCGATGCCGGCGGTGGTCACACTGGGACCGCCGGCGATGGTCAGGCCGCTGTTGTTCAACGCCACGTCGGCGCCAACACGCACGCCATCAGCATCCATCACGGTATCGCCCACGGAAACGCTGTTGCTGACCACCACATCGTCGGCCAGATCGAAGCTCACATCGTTGCTGTCGGCGGTCTTGCTGACCTCGATATTGCCGTCCGTGTTGGCCAGGTCGACGCTGTCGTCCGGCGCCACATTGCTGCTGTTGGCGCCCTGGGCACTGAGGTTCCAGCCGCTGTTGGCCACCTCGGAAACATCCTCGATGGCCTGATGAGTGGCGTGCAGTTGCGAGCCGTTGATCGCGTCGGTGCTGTCCGTGTTCACCCGGCCGGCGGCTACGTTGGTGATGGTGCGCTCGGCGCCCGCCGCACCCACACTGACCGTGCTGGTCGGCGTGGTGCCAGCGTAATCGTAGGTCACGCCGTTGAGGGTGGCGCTGTCCGTGGCCACGACCGTGCCGGTGACGCTGTTCGAACCGAGTGCCACATCGCCATCCTGCGCGCTGGCCGAGGCGTTGCTGCCGAGACTGACTGTGTCGTTCGCGGTAATGCCACCGCCCGCACTGGTACCTAGGGCCACATTGTTGTCGCCATCAACATTCTGGCCGGCGTTTGTGCCAATCGCGACCCGATTTCCGGCCGCCCCGGTCGTACCAAACGATGTAGAACCCTCTCCCGCACCGTGTCCAATCGACGTGGACTGGTAGCCCGCCTCCGCCCCATCACCGATCGCCACTGAGTAATGCGTGCTGGCGTAAGCATTGTGGCCGATGGAGATGGCGCTCTGGCCGTTGCCTGTGCTCAAATTCCCCGACCGGGCTCCAGTGCCGAAGGCCAGCGAATTGGCGGAAGTTGCTTCCGCATCCACGCCGACCGCCATGGCATTCAGCCCCGTGGCACCGTCATTGCCGTAATTGCCGCTCACCACGCCGTTGTCGTTGACGCTGAAGTAATGGATTTCATTGGCTTCCACCGTGTCGGCCAGCGCGCCCAACTGCGACACGTTGACCGCATCGGTGTCCGCCGAGCCGGCCGCCACGTTGGTGAGGCGGCGTTCGTTGCCCACGCTGCCGACACTGACCTCGCCCACCGGCGCGGTACCGGCAATGCTGCCCAGGTCGCCCGTCGGCGAGTAGGCGGCATCGGCCAGGGTCGCACCATCGGCCAGGCTGCCCGCGCCCAGCGCCACACTGTTCTCCGCGGTCACTTCCGCGTCGGCACCGATTGCCACGGCACCGTCGGTACCGGCTTCTGCGCTAAAGCCGACAGATACCGTCCGATCGGCTGAAATCCCGAGGCCCGCACCTCTTCCGAGCGCGAGGTTGTTGTTTCCCGTCACGTTCTGACCCGCGAACGCGCCGATCGAGGAGTTGTTGCTTCCAACCGTCCCTCTGCCCGCCGCAACACCGACGGCAACGTTGGAGGCCCCCTGCACCCGGTCTCCAGCGCCTCCACCACCCATGGCGACGTTGTTGCTTCCGCTGACCTCGTTTCCTCCGCTGACTGCGATGTTGCCTTGGCCCACCACGTCGTTGCCCGCGCGATAGCCAAGGGCCGTGTTACCGAGACCGCCGGAGACACGCTGGCCGGCCTCGTACCCGATGGCCGTGTTGTACGACGTGACGACCTCCTGGCCCGAGAGCCCGCCCAGTGCGATGTTGCCGACAATATTCGAAGCATCGAGGCCGGCAGTACCCGACCGCTCCCCGATCGACACCGATCGCGAACCGGTTGCCTGCGCCGCGGCCCCCACGGCGACGGCGCCGGGACCGCTCGCGTTGCTGTCCGTACCGATGGCGATGGCGTTCGCGCCATCGGCGCCGGCGCCGCCGATGGCAATGCTTCCACCGGCCGCCGCTGTAGCGGCATGGCCCAGCGCGGTGGCGCGGCTGGCCGTGGCGGAGGTGTCGGAGCCGATGGCGGTGGTATCGCTGGCCGCCACCTGCGCGCCGCCGCTCCAGTTGGTGCCGGCATCGTCGGTGTAGAAGCCGGCGGAGTTGGCGTTGTTGCCGATGGCGACGTTGTTGTCGCCGCTCAGGCCGTTGCCGGCGCGACGGCCCATGGCCACGTTCTGCGTGCCGGCCATGCGCTGGCCGGCCTCGGGGCCGACCACGCTGTTGTAGCTGCCGGCGTAGGCGGCGCCGATGTTGTTGCCGGCACCGGCGCGGAAGCCGATGGCCACCGTGGCCGTGCCGTTGGCGTCGGAACTGTTGCCCATGGCGATGGCGCTGCCGCCGTCGGCGAACGAGGAGAAGCCGATCGCCACCGAGTTGCCCACGCCGCCGGTGGCGACCGCGAACTGGCCGATGGCGACGTTGAGGTTGGTGGAGATGCCGTTGTTGGCGTTCTCGCCGATGGAGATGTTGTTGAAGCCGTTGATGTCGTTGCCGGCGCCCTTGCCCAACGCGAAGTTGGCGTCGCCGGTGACATTGTTGCCGGCGCCCTGGCCGATGGCCACGTTGTTGCCGCCGTTGGCACCGGCGCTGGACTGTACGTTGCGGCCTGCGTCACGGCCGATCGCCACGTTGTCGTTGCCGGTGACATCGTTGCCGGCACCGTAGCCGACGTTGGTGTTGTAGGCGCCGTTGACGTTGCGGCCCGCCTCGCGGCCGATGTCGGTGGCGAACGTGGACGTGGCGCTGCCCGCGCCCACGCCGATGGCGACCGACTCGTCGCCGACATTGGTGCCGCAACCGATGGCGATGGCACGGTTGCCGACCGCCGTGGCCTGGCCGTCGGCCGAGTCGGCGCCGGGGATGGCGGCGTTGCACTCGGTGCTGGAAGGCGAAATCGCGGTACTGCCGCTGTTTCCGCCCGGGCGGGTACCGCCGGCGGTGCCCACTTCGGCCCAGGCATTGGCTGCCATGCCGCCGAGTCCCAGCGCCAGGGCGATGGCCCGGCACAGGCGCGCGGCGTGAGCCGGCGTTGCAGCGGCGCCGCTAACGCCTGCCGAGCCGACGCTGTCGCTACCGGCCAGTTCCGAAGCCACGACCAGTTGGCCCAGCGTCCCGTTCCACACCTTGCTGTAGATCTTGTTCACCAGGTAATCCCCTGTGCCTTCTCGTACTCACTAAGCCGACGTACGGAGGGGAAACAGGACATCCCCGGGTGGAGCTGCTCCAAGCGTGGCCGCTTCCGGGCGCGCGGAGACGCAGAATGGGGGAACGGCCACAGGCACGTCGCCGGGTGTTCCGCCTGGCGCTGGACCCGAGAAACATGACGTGCGCCACAGTTTCATTTCGCCTATCCTCTGGCCGGCGTCCGGGGACGCCTTTTGTCCATTTGACGAGCCGGGTTCCGGGATGAAAGGGAACATGGCTCCTGCGGCCGCGCCATGCGATCGGAGGGAGCTTCCAACGCGCGAGCCGCCGGGGCCCGAACGAGGGCGCGGCCGGCAGCCGCATGACCGAAGCGCGAGACGACGCTCCACCGCCAAGAAGGTGACGATGAGATGGGAGTTCCACTGCAGAAGTCGGACGAGACCGCCGAATCCGTCACCTGTCTGTTGATCGACGTCAAATCCGGTGAAGGCGAAACATGGAACCGGATCTATACCCTGCTGTATCGCGAACTGCATGGACTGGCCCGCTCGCAGTTGTGGCAGTCGCCGCACCACACCCTGTCGCCCACCGCACTGGTCAACGAAACCTGGATCAAGCTGGCCAGCGCCAACATCAATGCCGAAAACCGCAGGCAGCTGATAGGCCTTGTCGTCTCCACGATGCGATCGGTGCTGCTGGACGAAGCCAAGCGAAAGCTGGCGAAGAAACGGGGCGGTGACATGCAGGTGCTTTCGCTTTCCGATGGCTGGGACAGCGACGGGGAATACAGCGGCCGGGAATGCCGATTGGAGCACCTGGTCGCGCTGGACGCGGCGTTGAACGAACTCCAGGAAGCCATGCCGCGCCTGGCGCAAGTGGTGGAATGGCGGTATTTCGGCGGCCTCGGCGAGGAGGAGATCGCCCGATTGCTCGGCATCCACGTCCGCACGGTGCGGCGGGACTGGAAGACCGCGCGGCAGTTCCTGCTGCAGCGGCTGGGCGATGCGTAGGCCGGCCGGCGAAGTGGACAGGCATCCGGACCACCGGGCGCTTCGGTGGCTGCATCGGCTCTATAGCCTGCCTCCGTTCCTGCGGACGTCGTTGTTGCTGTGGCTGGAGTTCCGGGATCCCGAGGTGGCGTCCAGGGTCAGGCAGCTTCTGGCCGCCGATTCCGGGACGGGCTCCATCCTGGACCGGGCGCCGCACCTGATCGCCATGCCGTCGCCGAACCATGGCACGGCCATGAAGGCGGACGCGAGGATCGGGCGCAGGCTCGGCGCGTGGCGCATCGAGCGCATCATCGGCAGCGGCGGCATGGGCACGGTGTACGCCGCCAGGCGAGACGACGGTGCATTCGAACGCGAGGTCGCCCTGAAGTGCATCCATAGCGAACTGGTTTCCGGGCAGACGCACGCCGCGTTCCAGAACGAGCGCAATGCGCTGGCCGCGCTGAACCACCGGGACATCGTGCCGATCCTCGACGGCGGGCTGGACGGCGATGGAACCCCCTGGTTCGTCATGCCGCTGGTGAACGGCGTCCCCATCGATCGATGCTGCGACGAGCGGCACCTGGGCATCCGGGAACGCGTCGCCCTGTTCGTCCAGGTATGCGACGCGCTGGCGTACGTACACGCGCGCGGGGTCCTGCACCAGGACATCAAGGCGTCCGCCGTGCTCGTCACGCCGGAAGGCCAGCCCAAGCTGCTCGATTTCGGTCTTGCGGCGATCGCGCGCGAGCGCGATTCCACCCCTGCGGGCGAGCGGGCTTCCGCCTTCAGCGCCGGCTACGCGGCGCCCGAGCTGCTGGCAGGCTGCGCCCCTTCCGTGGCCCTCGACATCCATGCCCTGGGCGTGCTGCTGTACCGCCTGTTGTGCGGCGGATGGCCCATCCCCAACTCGCCCCTGCACCTTCCGCTGTCCATCATCGTCCGGAAGGCGACCATGCCGCCCAGCGAGCTCGCGATGCGCCTGGATTCCGCCGAATGCGGGCGGAGGCGCGCGGCCACGCCCGCTGCGCTCCGGCGACTGCTTGCAGGAGACCTGGACTGCATCGCCATGAAGTGCGTGGCCTGCGATCCAGGCGACAGGTATCCCGACGTGGACGCCCTGCGCGACGACCTGCGGCGTTGGCTGAACCGGCTGCCGATCTCGCTGCGGGGAGGCGCCGGCTATCGCATCCAGCGCTTCGTCCAGCGCAACGCCGCCGCCGTCTGCGCAACCACGCTGCTGGCCTTGGTCGTCCTGTCGGCAGGCGGCTTCGCATGGCAGCAGCGGCGGCAGGCCGCACACGAGCTCCACGTCTCCGGCCGCGTCGACCAGATCTTCAGCCAATCCCTGGGCGCTGCGGCCCTGTCGAGTACGGGCGATCTGCCCATGACCTCCTCGCAGTTGCTCGAGCGCACGGAGCGGCACCTGCGGCGGTACGCCATGAAGGATCCGCCCGAGGTGCTGGCCCGGGGCCTGTCCATCCTGGCCAGGAGCCGTGCAGACGCCGGCAATTACGCACGGGCCGAACACCTCGCGCTGGAATCCAGCCGCATCGGCGACGGGAACACGCTGCAGTTCGCGTTCAATCGTGCCTCGCTCGCGCGCATCCGCAACCTGCGAGCGCAGCATGTCGACGCCGAACAGGTCAGCCGCGAAGGACTGGAACGACTGGGAATCGTCCTGGGCCAACAGGAGCGGCTGGCGATGATCCAGCTGAAGACCCAACTGGCGGTCGCCCGGTCCGGGCAAGGCGACTCGCGGACGGCACTGCAGACGTTGAGCGCCGCCATACGGGATGCCGCGCGCTTGGCTTCCCCGTCCCGGGAACTCTCGCTGGCGCAGCTGCTCACCTTGAGAGGCACCTGGCACCGGCAGCGGCTGATGCTGGACGCGTCCGAGGACGACCTCATCCGTGCCATCGCATTGGCGGACCCCATCGAACCCCGGATCGTCGATGATGCGCGGGAATCGCTGATGCGGACCGTTCGCGCCTCGCGAAAGCCCGGTCGTGAGGCGCGGGCCATGACAATGGCCCGGGACCTGCTCGACAGCCGCATGCGCAGCCTGGGCGAGCGGCATCCGCAGACCGGTGTGGCCTGGAGCGAACTTGCCTTCATGCAAATGCTCGACCAGGACAACACCGGCGCCGACGCCTCGATCGCGCAGGCGGCCGACATATTGCGCTCGACGGTGGGCGACCGGCACCCGGCCTATGCACGGGTCCTGACCGCACGTGCGCACCTGCGGAGCTTCGCCGGCGAATTCACCGAGGCCATCGACCTGACGCAACGCGCCCTCGGGATCCTTGAACGCCGCTACGGCGAACGTCACGAGCTCACGCTGGATACCCGCTTCCTGCTGTCCAACCAGTACTCGTGGCGGGCGGCTCGGGATCCGGCCATGCGCGACAAGGCTCTTGCGCTGCAGGCATCGACCATCGGCGCGTCGGTCGAGCAGCACGGCCAGGTGGCCGCCGTGCACCGGATCGCCTATGCGTCGATGCTGGCCAACGCGGGCCGGTTGCAAGAGGCGGAGCGCCAGATCGCCGTCGCGCGCCTGGACGCTACCCGACAGTACGGCGAGGACAGCCAGGAGATGCTGCATGTCCGCCTCGCGGAATGCACGATGCTGGACGCGACCGAAACCGACGGTGCCTGCCTGGCGCGGGACCTGGCGCAGCTGATCGAGGATGCCGGCCGGGTGGATACGCTGTATGCTAGGGCCATCCTGTGGACTGCCCTGCTGCAGCAGGCCGAATGGAAGCACAGGTCGGGCGACGCCCTGGCGGCACGGCAATCCCTCGCGCGGGCGCGCGAGATCGCGGTCGACGTCGACCTGCCTTCCTGGATCGGCAGGGTCGACGATGCATTGAACCGGCTGCGACAATGAGCGGCCCGCCGTCCGGGACGGCCGCCGGTATCGCGCGGCCGCAGCCGCTCAAAGCCCCTTGTCGGCGAACTCCGCATTCAGCGCGTGGACCAGGCGGGCGATCTCGGGCGTCAGGCAAGTGTTGAACGTGGCCGGGTCGCTGCAGCGTGCGGCGACCTCCTGCGACCGGCGGCGCAGGTCGAAATCGGCGAGAACGCTCCTCGCGCTGGTGAAGCATTCGGCGCCGGCCGAGCCGCGCTGCAGGCCGCCATAACGAGTGCCGCAATAGGTGATGCCGCTTGCCAGCGCGGCGGCATTGACCGCGTACAGCGACGATTGCTCCGCGTCGGCGGCATGTGCGGAGGAAAGCACAAGTATGCCGGCCAGCAGTCCGGGCATGCGGAGTCTCGGCATGATTGTCCTCGCACGCGACAGGAACAGCCTGGGCGTGGGACGCCGGTACTGTTCGAAGCCGTCGCCCTGATCGGCGGCCTTCGCCAAGGTCTGCTGCTTCATCTCCGGTCTCCTTCACCAATCCGGAACGGCAGTATCACCGAATGGCGGTAGTGATCGCTTCCACCAACGCCCTGCACCCATCCGTCGATATCTCGACCCGGGTGGTGTCGTAGGCGAACTCGATCGCGATCACTCACATTCCTGCGCGCGCATCCGCGCCGCCGCCGAATACCTTATAGAGCGTGACACGATTGTTCGCCTCGGTCAGCCGCAGACCGATCAGCTCCTGCCGTGCTGCGTACAGCGTACGTTGCGCATCCAACGCGTCGAGGTAGCTGTCGACGCCGCTGCGGTAGCGCGCGTCGGAGAGCACATAGGCTCGTTGGCTCGCGTCGACCAGCGCACGCTGCGCCTCCAGCCGTTCGTCGAGCTGCTCGCGTGCGGCCAGCGTGTCGGCGACTTCGGCGAACGCGGCCTGGATCGCGCGTTCGTAGCCGGCGATATCGATGTCCTTCTGGATCGTCGCCACGTCGAGTTCGGCCCGCAGCGCGCCCGCCCGGAAGATCGGCAGCGTGACGGTCGGCACGAACGACCACGTGCGGTTGCCGCCATCGAACAGGTTCGACAGCTGGTCGCTGCCGCGTCCGGTCGACGCCGTCAGCGAGATCGACGGGAAGAACGCCGCACGCGCGGCACCGATGTTGGCGTTGGCCGCCTGCAGGGTGAATTCGGCCGCGCGCACGTCGGGCCGCTGCAGCAGCACGCGTGAATCCACATTGGCAGGCAATATCGCCAGCGCAACACCTGCATCGAGCGCGGTGTCGTCCGGCAGCAGCGCAGCGTCGACTGGCGCTCCCACCACCAGCGCGAGCGCGTTGCGCGACTGCGCGAGCTGGGAGGTGAAGGCGGCCACGTCGACGCGTGCGCGCTCGACACTGGTTTGCACCTGTGCGAGCTCGAGTCCCGACGCGACGCCCTGCGCGTGCAGGTGACCGGTCAGGCGCAAGGTTTCCTGCTGGCTCTCCAGTGTCCGCCGGGCCAGATGCAGCCGCTGCTGGTCGGCCGACACTGCCAGCCAGGCTGCGGCAACCTCGGCCACAACGCTCAGCCGGGTGCCGCGCTGCGCTTGCTCGGTCGACAGATATGTCGCGAGCGCCTGGTCGCTGAGGCTGCGGATGCGGCCGAACAGGTCCAGCTCCCACGCGCTGAAGCCGACCTCGACCGAAGCGCTGCGCCCGACTTCCGAACTTCCGGTGAAGCTGGTCGCGCCACTGCTGCGCGCACGGGTCTCGCCGGCGGTGACGCCAACGCTCGGCAGCACGTCCGCGCGGCGGATGCGGTACTGCGCACGCGCCTGCTCGATATTGAGCACGGCGATGCGTAGGTCGCGGTTCTCCTCCAACGCCAGCGCGATGACCTGCTGCAGGCGCGGGTCGAGGAACACGTCGCCCCATGCGAGGCCGGCGAGGACCGGAGCCTCGGCCGCAGTGGCGGCGTCGCCTAGACTCGGCGGCACCGGCAGCGCCGGCGTCTCGTGGCGGGGCGCGAGGCTGGCGCAGCCGGCCAGCGTCACCGCGCAGGCGAGCGCCAGCGCCGGCCGGGGCAGGATGGGACCGATCATCGGGTCACCTCGCCGGCAAGCGGGGTGTCGTGCTCGGGCCCCGGTGTGCGGCCGGGAAACAGGCTGCGCACGATCACGTAGAACAGGGGCACGAAGAAGATGCCCAGCAGGGTCGAGACGAGGGTGCCGCCGAGGACGCCGGTGCCGAGCGAATGCCGGCCGCCGGATCCGGCGCCACTGCTGACGACCATCGGCAGCACGCCGAGCATGAACGCCAGCGAGGTCATCACGATCGGGCGCAGGCGCATACGCACAGCCTGCAGCGTGGCCTCGACCAGCGGCTTGCCCTTCTCCTCCAGCTCCTTCGCGAACTCGACGATCAGGATGCCGTTCTTCGCCGACAGGCCCATCACCGCCAGCATGCCGACCTGGAAGTAGATGTCGTTCGACAGGCCTCGCGTCCAGGTCGCCAGCAGCGCGCCGACAATGCCGACCGGCACCGCGAGCATCACCGAGACCGGGATCGACCAGCTCTCGTACAGCGCGGCCAGGCACAGGAAGACGAAGACCAGCGACAGCGCGTACAGCGACCAGGTCTGCGCGCCGGCGGCCTGCTCCTGGTACGACAAGTCCGACCACGCGTAGCCGACCTCGTTCTCGAGTCCGTCGACCAGTTCGGCGATCGCTGCCATCGCGTCGCCTGAACTGGTGCCCGGCGCGGCATTGCCGGTGATCTCCATCGCCTCGACGCCATTGAACCGATCGAGCACCTGCGGCGCAGACGACCAATGCGCGCTGGAGAAGGCAGAAAACGGAACCATGCCGCCATCGCCGTTGCGCACGAACCACCGGCCGATGTCCTCGGGCAGCATGCGCGCATAGGCCTCGCCCTGCACGTAGACGCGCTTGACCCGGTTGTTGCTGAGGAAGTCGTTGACGTAGCTGCCGCCCATGACCGCGGCCAGCGTGCTGTTGATGTCCGAGGCGGACAGACCCAGTGCACCGGCCCTTTCGTCGTCGATGACCACGCGGTAGTTCGGCGCGTCCTCCAAACCGTTGTAGCGGACGCTGGTGATCCGGCCATCGCTGTTGGCGAGTTCCAGCAGCTTCGCCCGCGCCGCCGCCAGCTCCGCGTGACCGTTGCCGCCGACATCCTGCAGCTGCAGCGTGAAGCCGGCGCCGGTGCCGAGCCCGCTGATCGCCGGCGGAGAGATCGCGATCACCTGCGCATCGCGCAGCGAGCCCATCATCGTACCGGTGATCCGGTTGGCCACGTCTTCAGCCGAGGCGTCGCGCTCGGCCCAGTCCTTGAGCCGGATGAAGCCCATTGCCGAGTTCTGGCTGCTGCCGGCGAAGCTGAAGCCGGCGATCGTCATCACGCCCTCGACTTCTGGCTGCTCCATGATGAAATCGGTGGCGGTCTCGATCGCTTGTCCGGTCCGCTGCGCGGTCGCGCCGGATGGCGTGTTGATCATCACCATCAGCATGCCCTGGTCTTCCTGCGGCAGGAACGAGCTGGGCAGGCGCCAGAACAGCAGGCCCATCAACCCGATCAGCAGTACGTAGACGATGACACCGGAGCCGCGACGCGTGGTCAGCTTGCCGACGCCGCGCTGGTAGGCGTCGGCGCTGCGGTCGAATTTGCCGTTGAACCAGGCGAAGAAGCGACCGAGCACGCCCTTGGGCGACGGATGACCGCCTCTTTCGATCGGCTGGAGCAGGGTCGCGCACAATGCCGGACTCAGTGTCAACGCTACCAGGAGCGACAGGATCATCGCTGCGGCGATGGTGACGGAGAACTGCCGGTAGATTTCGCCGGTCGCGCCGCCAAAGAACGCCATGGGCAGGAAGACGGCGGTCAGCACCGTCGTGATGCCGACCAGCGCACCCGTGAT
The DNA here is from genome assembly GCF_045689605.1 of Luteimonas sp. R10. GTDB lineage: Bacteria > Pseudomonadota > Gammaproteobacteria > Xanthomonadales > Xanthomonadaceae > Luteimonas. The sequence goes on along the minus strand of NZ_CP141262.1, from coordinate 1,123,395 downwards.
CTGCCCCATCGACTTGCGGGTGGCTTCGCGCGGGGACAGCCCCTCCTCGGACATCACGCGCTCGACGTTCTCCACCACCACGATCGCGTCGTCGACCAGCAGGCCGATGGCCAGCACCATCGCGAACATCGTCAGCGTGTTGATCGAATATCCCATCAACGCCAGCACGCCGAAGGTGCCCATCAGCACCACCGGCACCGCGATGACCGGAATCAGGGTCGCGCGCCAGTTCTGCAGGAAGAGGTACATCACCAGCACGACCAGCACGATCGCCTCGAGCAGCGTCTTGACCACTTCGGTGATCGAGATCCGGACGAACGGTGTCGTGTCGTAGGCGATCTGGTACTCCAGCCCGGCCGGGAAATACGGTTCGCGCGCTTCGAGTTCCGCCGCCACCGCTTCGGCCACCGCCAGTGCGTTCGCGCCGGTCGCCAGTTCCAGGCCCATGCCCGATGCCGGCAACCCGTTGAACCGCGCGCTGGACGCGTAGGACTCGGATCCCAGCTCGACGCGGGCGACATCGCGCAGGTAGACCGTCGCGCCGCTGGTGTCCGAGCGCAGGGTGATCGCCTCGAACTCCTCGACCGTTCGCAGCTTGCTGCGCGCAGTCACGGTGGCGTTGAGCTGCTGGCCTTCCACCGCCGGCAGCGCGCCGAGCGCGCCGGAGGACACATCGGCGTTCTGCGCGGAGATCGCGGCGGCGATGTCGGAAGGCATCATCGCGTAGTGGCGCATCTTCTCGGGGTCGAGCCAGATACGCATGGCGTACTGCGCGCCGAAGACACTCGCGCCACCCACGCCGCTGACCCGGCTGATCGGGTCCTGCAGGTTCGTCACCATGTAGTCGCTGATGTCGGTCGCGTCCATGCTGCCGTCGGTCGAGTTGAACGCCAGCACCATGAACATGCTGCCGCTGGCCGATTTATTGACGGTCACGCCGTTCGCGGTGACGACGTCGGGCAGCATCGGCTCGGCCTGCGCGACCCGGTTCTGCACCTGCACCTGCGCGGTGTCGGGATCGGTGCCGGAGTCGAAGGTCAGCGTCACAGACGCGGTGCCGGCCGAGCTGCTGCTCGACGACATGTACAGCAGGTTGTCGAGCCCGGTCATCTGCTGTTCGAGGATCTGCGTCACCGAGTTCTGCACGGTTTCGGCGGAGGCGCCGGTGTAACTCGCGCTGACCGTGATCGACGGCGGCGCGATGTCCGGGTACTGCTCGAGGGGCAACGTGGAAATCGCGAGGATGCCCGCGAGCGTGATCACGATCGAGATCACCCACGCGAAGATGGGACGGTCGATGAAGAAGCGTGCCATGACGGTCCTCAGCCGGCCGCGGCGTCGGCGCGCGGCGCCGTATCAGCCGCGTCGGGAGAAAGCGGCGGCGTAGCGGCCTCGCCGGCGTCGGGGGCGGCCGGCGCGTCGACGGCGACATCGACGGCTTGCACGTCCATGCCCGGGCGCACGCGCTGTCCGCCTTCCACGATCAGGCGATCGCCGGCGGCGAGGCCCTCGTTGACGACCCAGCGGTCGCCCACCGCGTCGCCGGTGCGCAGCCGGCGCTGTTCGACCTTGCCGTCGGCGTCGACCACCAGTGCCTGCGCCTGGCCCTTGGCATCGCGGGTGACGGCCTGCTGCGGCACCAGGATCGCCTGCTCGTCGATCGCCATCGCCAGCACCGCGCGCACGTACATGCCTGGCAGCAGCAAGTGATCGGGATTGGGCACGACAGCACGCAGGCGCACCGTGCCGGTGGCTTCGTCGACCCGCGCGTCCACGACTTCCAGCGTGCCGGCATGCGCATGGACACTGCCGTCCTCGAGCGCCACGCGGACCTCGGCCTTGCCGTCGACGGCCTTCAGCTGGCCGGCGTCGAGCCGACGCCGCAGCTGCAGCAGCTGCGCGCTGGACTGGGTGACGTCGACGTAGATCGGATCGAGCTGCTGGATCGTCGCCAGCACATCGGCCTGGCCCGCGCTGACCAGCGCGCCCGGCGTATAACTCGACGTGCCGATGCGGCCGGCGATCGGCGCGGTGATGCGGGTGTAGCCGAGGTTGATGCGCGCGGTCTGCAGCGCGGCGCGCGCGGCGAGCACCGCCGCCTCGCCTTGGCGCAACGTCGCAACCGCGTCGTCGCCCTCCTGCCGGCTGATCGCGTCGAGCGCGACCAGCGCCTTGTAGCGCTCGGCCTTGGGTTTGGCCGACAGCACCGCCGCCTCGGCCTGCGCCAGATCGCCGCGCGCGGCCTCGAACGCCGCCTGGTAGGGCGCCGGGTCGATCTCGTACAGCACCTGGCCGGCCTCGACGGTCTGGCCCTCGGTGAACAGCCGCTTGCGCAGGATGCCCCCCACCTGGGGCCGCACCTCGGATGTCATATGCGCCACGGTGCGTCCCGAGAGCGTCTGGTCCACCGACAGCCGCTGCGCGGCGACCGTGTATACGCCCACCTCGGGCGGCGGCTGTTCAGGCGGCGTTTTCGACGAACAGGCGGCGAAGGCGACGGCAAGCATGCCGGCGAGCGGCAGGCAGAGGGCGGGCGGTAGCGACGGGCGCGGCGCGGCGGAGGACATGCAAGGGCTCACGGTCTATCGGAGGCTCGGCACGCTACGGCGTAAATGTGCAGCAAATTTGGAGATTGGCGCCGGGTGCTTGCGTTCGTGTCCAACGGGAGGGCTAATAGCCATCCCTCCACCGCGGCGCCTCCTGCAACCCTGTCGATGATCAGGCCCGGCATCACCGCCAAGCTGTTCCTTGCGATTCTGGCCGCGTGTGCATTCGTGGTGCTGGTCTACGGCGTCGCGGCGCAGATCTTCCTGCGCAGCACCTTCGTCGAGTACCTCGCCGAGCAGGATGCGGCACGGGTGGCCGAACTGATGCCGCGCGTGGAGGCCGGCTATGCGCGTGCCGGAAGCTGGAACCTGGTTCGCGCGAACAGGGATGGCTGGATCACGCTGCTGCATCCCGAGCGGGCGCCGGGCCAACCGCCGCGCGCGCCGCCGGTGTCGGACCAGACTGGTGGCGTATTCCGTCTCGCGCTGCTCGACCGCGACTACGAAGTGATCCTCGGGAATCCCGATGCCGGCCGCGACGACGTGATCGAACCCGTCGTGGTGGACGGCGAGACCGTCGGATGGATGGCGGTCGTGTCGTTCGAGAAAGTGCTGGCCAGCGCCGAATCGCGGTTCTTTTCCGCGCAGTTGCGGGCGTGGTGGCTGATCGGCACCGCTTCGGTGCTGGTCGCGGCGCTGCTGGGCTGGCTGCTGTCGCGCACGCTACTGCGGCGGTTGCGTGGCCTGGCCGGCGCGACCCATCGGCTGGCCGCCGGCGACTACGCGACGCGCATCGATTCTGGTTCGCCCGATGAAATCGGGCAGCTGGCGCGCGACTTCAACCAACTCGCGCATGCGCTGGAACACAACGAGCGTGCCAGGCGCAGCTTCATGGCGGATATTTCGCACGAACTGCGCACGCCGCTCGCCGTGCTGCGTGCCGAGCTCGAAGCCCTGCAGGACGGCATCCGGCCGATGACGCCGGAATCGCTGTCGTCGCTGCACCAGCAGGTGGGTCAACTCGGTCAGCTGATCGAGGATCTCCACGACCTGTCGCTGACCGACATCGGCGCGCTTGCATACCGGCGGGCCCCGATCGATCTGGCGGTGGTCCTCGACACCGTGCTCGACGGCATGCGTGCGCGCTTCGCCGCCGCCGGGTTGGCACTGCGCGCGCAACTCACGCCCGGGCCGTTATTGATGACCGGCGACGAACGCCGGTTGCAGCAGCTGTTGGCAAACCTGCTGGAAAACGCGCTGCGCTACACCGACGCGGGCGGCGAGGTCGTCGTGACCTGCACGCGCGGACCCGGCGCGCTCCGCATCGTCGTCGAGGACAGCGCACCGGGCGTCGAGGCCGACAAGCGGGCGCGGCTGTTCGAGCGTTTCTACCGCGCCGATGCCTCGCGCAACCGCGCCAGCGGCGGCAGCGGCCTGGGACTGGCGATCTGCCGAAACATCGTCGAGGCGCACGAGGGCGACATCGTTGCCGAGGCATCGTCGCTCGGCGGCCTGCGCATCGTCCTGACGCTGCCGGCGCTGGAGGACTGATGCAGGGCGCGGCCGGCCATGTTTTGATCGTCGAGGACGAACCGCGGCTGGCAGCGGTGCTCGGCGAGTACCTGCAGGCGGCCGGCTACACGCACCACTGGGTCGACGATGGCGCCTGCGCACTGGACGCATTCCATGCGCAGGCGCCGGATCTCGTACTGCTGGACCTGATGCTGCCCAACCGCGACGGTATCGAGATCTGCCGCGACCTGCGCCGCCTCGCGACCGTGCCGGTGATCATGGTGACCGCGCGCGCCGAGGAGATCGACCGGCTGCTCGGGCTGGAGATCGGCGCCGACGACTACATCTGCAAGCCCTTCAGCCCGCGCGAGGTCGTCGCGCGCGTTCACGCGGTCCTGCGCCGTCATCGCATGGTTCCCGGCGACACGCCCGCACCGGGCCTCCGGATCGACGAGACCGCCTGCCGCGCCAGTGTCGACGGCCGGCCGCTGGATCTGACCCAGGTCGAGTTCCGCCTGCTGCGCACGCTGGCCGCATCACCCGGGCGCGTCTATTCGCGCGAGCAGCTGATGGACCGGCTGTATGCCGACCATCGCGTCGTTACCGACCGCACCGTCGATAGTCACGTCAAGAACCTGCGCCGCAAGCTCGCCGAGGCCGGGGGTGAGGACTGGGTCCGTTCGGTTTATGGCGTCGGCTATCGTTTCGAAAGGGATCGTTCCAGTTGACGGGGGCTCCTTGGGCGAATCGCAACTGCAACGGGATCGTCCATGGAACAAGGCCGCCACGCGGGTATCTTCCGGATATCGCCGAAGCCCGCTGATACACGAGCGCATCGGAAGCTTTCGCGGGAGGCTGACTGACGCGCCATGCGGGAGGCCTTGGCGAAGGCCGCGCTCTTGCGCCTCCAATGACCGATCCTTGTAATATCCAATCCACGTCCCGTTGCCCACCGAAGTCGCGCTGCGCGACCTCTACGACTGGATGCAGCGCCTGCTGCTGATGGCGTGCGACATCGGTATCGCACCGACGGCACGCAAGCCTCGTGAATTGGAGCTCGCTTCCGCCGAAGATGATGTGGCGAAGCTGACATGGCAGCTGTTCGACGCGATCGCCCGTGCCACGCTCCACGGCTCCCTGCACCACGCCGTGAAGCAGGCCAACGACCGGCTAGCACCGATACGACGGGCCAAACAGGAACTGATCGAGCACGCCTTCGAGGAGCTTTCGGAGCTGAACCAGCATTGGCAACATCGCGACACCTCGTCGCTGAAGTCCGCGCTGTGGCGACTACCACGAACGCCGCAAGCAGCTCGTCCCGTGCATCGTGGCCTTGCTGAGCGAGCGTAGCGCCCAACTCCTACTGAAATCCAATTGGGTTCTGTTCGGGGCTCCGGATGGCAGTCCCGTCGCGCATGGCGCCTTGAGTCTCCGCTAGCTGGCGTACTGGCTGCCGCGCTCGCAGAGGATGCACCGCAGCGGCCGCCATGCGGCGCCGCACGGCGTGACCCCTGCCTTGGCAGGGGCAGGCTCTTGAAGCCAGCAAGGCGCGGCGCCGCGCACACCATCTGGCCGCCGTGGTGGCGGAACCCGGAAGGCCGGCCCCGGACTTGATCCGGGCGCCGGGCCTGACTCATGGGCGCCATCGTCATCCACGGCACCGGCATTCCGCCCGATCGGGATTACCGCGCCGGCTCCAGGTACATCCCCTGGAGCGCGATCCGGTCGGCGGGAGAGACACCCAGCTCGCGCTCGATGTAGGCGTCGATGGAACCGTAGTCGGCGCGGATCTGGTCGAAGGCCGAGTGCAGATACACCGGGTCCGTGCCCATCAGCGCATCGACCGCCTCCGGCGGCAGCTTCGCGAAGGCCGCGACGGTGGGGTCCGCGGCCTTGTCGCCGGTGGGATCGTTGCTGCGCTGGCGCAGTTTCTGCAGGCTGGGCACGCGCTGCGACATGGCGTAGTCGGCCATCACCGTGTCCTGGGGCACGCCCAGCGTGGTCAGCACCAGCGCGGCCAGCAGCCCGGTGCGGTCCTTGCCGGCACTGCAGTTGAACAGCAGGCCGTCGCCGGCCTTCAACGCGTCGAATGCGGCGCGGTAGCGCGGCGCGAACTCCTTCGGCATGGTGCGGTAGAAACCGGACATCATCCGGATCGCCGCCTCCTTCGGGTCGCCGCCGCCGGCGAAAGCCTGCTTCAAGACGTCGCCATCGAATTTCAGCTCGTAGTCCCAGGACAGGTACTCCACCTCCTGGCCGATGCGGTTGGCCTGCGTCGGTGCGGCGTTTCGCTCCCGGGGTCTGCGCAGATCGCAGATGGTCTTGATGCCGAGACGTTGCAGATAGGCGTAATCGCCGTCGGTCAGGGTGTCCATCGCGCCGGAGCGGAACAGGCTGCCCCAGCGCACCTGGCGGCCGTCGCCGGTCTGGTAGCCGCCCAGGTCGCGGAAATTGATGCCGCCCTCGAGCGGCAGCACGCGCTCGCCGATCAGGCTCTCGCGGCCTTCGCCATCCTCGATGCGCACGTAGGGTCGAACGCCCGCCGCGTGCTCGATCTCGATGCGGCCGGACGCGCCGTTCACCGGTGACACCGAGTCCGGCAGGGGCGCATCGATGCGATCGGACACGGCGATCCGGTACTGTTCGCCGGCCGCCGCCGCGCCGGTCCAGACCACGGCGATGCGGGTGGGGCCGAGGCGCTCGATCTGCAGATCGCGCGGCAGTTCGGCCGCGGCGGGCAGTGCGCATGAGCACAGGGCCAGTGCGAGCATGCGCCGTTTCAGGGAATGGGCAGTCTTCATGGTTCTTCCTCTTTGGGATCAAAAACGCAGGCGCATGCCGGCCATGTAGCGGCGACCGAAACCTTCGGCTTCCAGGGGGCGCGACTTGTCGCCCTGGTAGCGCAGGCCCTGTTCGTCGGTCAGGTTGTTGGCATCGAGGAACAGGCTCAGGCTCTCGTTGACGGCATAACGTACCGACAGGTCCAGTTGCTCGGTCGCGTCCCAGTAGGTGTTGCCACCGCCATCGAGGTTGACGTCGTCCAGCCACTTGTCGCGCCATTGATAGGCTAGGCGAGCCGACAGGCCGTACTTTTCGTAGTAGAGGGAGGCGTTGAGAACCTGCTTCGAGGTGCCCTCGAAGTCGTGCTTGCCGCCGTCGGCGGCCTCGAACTCGCCGTCGATGAAGGCGAGGTTCGCCTGCACGCCGAAGCCGTCCATCCAGCCCGGCAGGAACTTGAACGGTTGCTGGTAGCTCAGTTCCGCGCCCGCGAGCCTGCCGTCGCCGCCGTTGAGCGTGGTGACGTAGTCGTAGCCCACCCGCGAGATGCCGCCGGCGTCATAGCGGTCGTCGGTGACGGTGGACGTGCTGCTGAACAGGACGTCGCGCACATCGCGGTAGAACACGTTCAGCGCGAGGATGGAAGCTTCGTCGAAGTACCACTCCAGCGAACCGTCGTAGCCCCAGGCGCGCTCCGGCGTCAGCTCCGGATTGCCGCCGGAGATCACGCGGTCGGTGTCGTTGACGCCGACGCTGGCACGCAGGTCGGCGAATCCCGGTCGCGCCAGGCCGGTCACCAGCGCGTTGCGAAGCTTGAGGTTGCCACTCAGATCGGTGTTCCAGTGCAGCGACGGGAACACGTCGGTGCGGTCCTGCTCGATCGTCACCGGCGTGCGGGTCCCGTCCGGCGCGACCAGGTTGCCGCGACTCTCCAGCGTGGCGCGCTCGATGCGCACGCCGGCCAGGAACTGGTGCGCGCCGCGTTCGACTTCCAGCTGCGCATAGGCGGCCTGGACGTCCTCGTCCAGTTCGAACCTCGAGGCCGGGTCGATGGCAGCGGCCGGGTCGTACAGGCCCGCCGCCTGCAACTGGGCCAGGGTCTGCTCCAGCATCCTGCGCACGCCGGCGTTGTCCACATAGTTGACGCCGAAGCCGCGCGGGAACTTCGAGTCCCAGGGCTTGTTGGTCACGAACGGATCGATGTCCCACGGCAGGCCCAGCGCCTCGGCATACGCCGAGACCGCGACGGCGGGCGATGCACCGTACGTGTTGCCTTCGACCTTGCGTCGATCGACCTGGGCGCCGACGCTCAGGCGCGCGCCGTCGGCGAGGGAAAGATCCCGCGAGGCGTCGAACTTGAAGGTGACCGCGTCGGCTTCGGTGGTCGTGTTGATCGGAATCAACAGATCCATGCCGAAACCGGCCTGGTCGAGATGGGCGACCGGCTCGCCGCGAGAGAATCCGGCATCGCCCTGCACGGTCGTGTACAGATCCAGGATCGGCAGATTCGGATTGCGGCGATCGTAATCCAGCGAAACGAACTGGCTGGGGTCGGTCTGCATCTGGCGGATCATCGGCAACTCGGTGGTGCCTTCGGTCCGGGTGACGTTCACATCCCAGCCGAGGGTCCAGACGTCCAGCGCATGGTCGCCGCCGAGCGTCGTCGTCCATACCGAGTTGGCGTAGTTGCCGTCCTGCAGGCTTGCAGCCACGGGTACGCCGACCAGCGAGCCGCTGTCGATGCCGGCCTCGCCGCCGAGCGCGCCGCCGAGGTCGAAGATGTACTGGTTGCGGTACTCGTGGTCCTTGAATTCCGTGTACAGGGAATTCAGCTCCAGGCGGTGCCCATCGGCCGGACGCCACTCCAGCTTCAGCATGCCGGAGTTGGTTTCGCGTTCGAGCTGGTAGCTGCGGAAGTCGAAGGTGGTCGGTACGCCGTTCTCGTCGTAGTCGAACTCGCGGTTGTCGGTCAGCTGGTCGCGGCTGTAGGTGGATCCGCCGATCAGCACGCCGAAGGTATCGTTGCTCCACGAAAGCCGCGCATCGGCCTGACGCTGTTTGCCGTCGCCCAGTTCCATCGGTCCGTAGCCCACGCCGAGTTGACCGCTGAAGCCGCGCTTGCTCATCGGCGAGACGGTTTCTATGTCGACGCGGCCGGCCAACGCTTCGGCGGGCATGGCCGGCGTCAGCGTCTTGTTGACCGTCACCACGTCGATCAGGCCGGCCGGCACGGAGTCGAAGCGGAAGACACGCTCGTCGGCGCCGACCACGTTGATGTCGTCGAAGGCCGTCGCGGTCCAGCGCGAGGGCGCGCCGCGGACCTGGATGTAGCGTTCCTGCCCCTGATCGCGCTGCACCGCGACCGCGGGCAGGCGGGACAGCGCCGCGGCAGCGGTCTGGTCGGGGAAATCACCGATGGCATCCGAGGCGATGGCGTCGACCACGCCGATCGCTTCGCGCTTGAGCTCGATCGACTCCGACTGCGAGGACACGATCGGCGCGGAGACAACGACAGCGTCCAGTTCCGTGGGCTGCATGGCGGCTTGGGCCAGTGCCAGCGACGGCAGCAGGGATATCGGGAGGCAAACGAGGGCGCGCGAACGCACCGCCTGCGCGATGGCGCGGGAGAGAGGATGACGCATGAATGTTCCATGTGGGGTGGGGAGCGAGCGAGAGCCTGAAGCGCGTTCGTTACAGCTGAATGAACGTTCATTCCCACTCCGAGCATGGTATGGTGCGGCGCCGTTTCGCTCGTTGGGGGCTTGCCCGATGCCCGCTTCCACAGCCGCCACCAAACATGCCGTCCGAACTTGAAAAGCCGCTCGACGCACGTCGTCGACACATCCTGCTGTCGGCCAAGCGGTGCTTCATCGCGCGCGGGTTCCATGCCGCGACCATCAGCGACATAGCGGCCGACGCCGGCATCAGCCAGGGCCTGGTCTACCGCTATTTCGAGAACAAGCGCGCGATCATCCTGGCCATCATCGAGATGCAGCTGGAGGAGAACCGCGAGAACCTGGATCGTTTGCAGGCTTCGACCGACTTCGTCACCGAACTCGGACAGGCGTATGGGTTGTGGGCCAAGGGCGATCCGGATCTGTGGCATGCCGGACTGAACGGCGAAATCGCAGCCGAAAGCCTGCGCGACCCGCTCGTGGCCGACGCGTTGCGGCGTTCCGAGCAACAGACCCGCCAGGCGCTCATGGCCTGGTTCCGTCGCCGCGATGCGGCGCTTGGGCGCGAGGCGCCGGAAGCCGATGTCCAACTGCGGGCTGCGCTGATGAGCTGCTTCGTCGAAGGACTGGCGATACGCGCCGTACGCGAACCGGATCTTCCGCCGCAAACGCTGCGCGCCATGCTTGAACGCATGATGCCGTTGATCCTGGGCGATTGAGGGGCTCGTTCCTGAAGGGCTCGGCTGCCAATTTGCACCGCCCGTGGCGACGGGGCTGGCTCCGTTGTGGCGGAAAGGACTGCCTGGCGCGCCCAGGAAGCGTCGCATCTGCGCCGTTGCATCGTAAGCTTGCGGGATGTCGACGCGGCCCGCCCCGGAAATCGCCGAAGCCGCCGTCGCCCTGCGCGGCGGCGGGGTGATCGCATACCCGACCGAGGCGGTCTGGGGACTGGGCTGCGATCCGCGCAACGAAACCGCGACCCTGCGCCTGCTGGCGCTGAAGCGACGGGCGGTCGACAAGGGGCTGATCCTGGTCGCCGCAATCCGTGCGCAGCTGGACCCGTTCGTCGACTGGGAGTCGCTGGCGAACGCGCGCTGCGACGCCGTCTTCGCCAGCTGGCCCGGGCCGCACACCTGGATCGTCCCGGCGCGTGCGGAGACGCCCGCCTGGATCCGCGGCAGCCATGCCGGGGTCGCGGTGCGCGTCAGCGCGCACCCCGGGGTGGTGGCGCTGTGCGACGCGTTCGGCGGCGCGATCGTCTCCACCAGCGCGAACGTGGCCGGCCTGCCGGCGCCGCGCACGCTGGCCGAGCTCGATCCGGCGATCCGCGACGGTGTCGATGCCGTTCTCGCCGGCGAGACATCCGGCCTGGGGCGGCCCACCGCGATCCGCGACGCGCGCAGCGGCGAAGTTCTGCGCTGAACTTCCTACGCCGGACCATAGTTGCGCCTGCAACGGATTTTTCGTGCAGTCACACGTTGCCGCAGTGCACAAACTGTGATCTATTCGGGGGTCCGCGGATGCGTCGCGACGGCAGGACGGCCGCAGCCACGATTCCCGCGGCTTCCTCCACCCACGGTCACGGCGACACACGATGCGGGCATTTCCGGATCGGGGCCTCTACGACCCCGACAGCGAACGCGACAACTGCGGCTTCGGGCTGATCGCGCGGATCGGCGGCGACGGCGACCGCGCGCTGGTCGAGACCGCGCTGCAGGCGCTGGCGCGCATGCGCCACCGCGGCGGCGTCAACGCCGACGGCATGAGCGGCGACGGCTGCGGCGTGCTGCTGTGCGGCGCCGGCGCGTTCGTGCGCCTGTTGGCGGAAGAGGCGGGCATCGCGCTGCATGCCGGCACCTGCGCCTCCGGCCTGGTGTTCCTGCCGCACGACGCCGATGCCGCCGCGCAGTGCCGCGCACGGCTGCGGGACGAGGTCGCCGCCGTCGGCGCGCGCCTGGTCGGCTGGCGCACGGTGCCGGTCGATGCCGACGCCTGCGGCGAGCAGGCGCACACGGCGATGCCCGGCATCGAGCAGGTGTTCATCGAACGCGACGGCCCCGACGACGACGACTTCGAGCGCACGCTGTACCTGGCGCGGCGCCGCTGCGAGCAGGCGCTCGCCGCCGGCCACGCCGACTTCTACATCGTCAACCTGTCGGCGAAGCTGCTCGGCTACAAGGGCATGGTGCTGCCCGACCACCTGCCGCAGCTGTTCCCGGACCTGGCGCGCGCGGAGCTCGCCGCCAGCGCGGTGGTGTTCCACCAGCGCTTCTCCACCAACACCCTGCCGCGCTGGGCGCTGGCGCACCCGTTCCGGCGGCTGGCGCACAACGGCGAGATCAACAGCATCGAAGGCAACCGGCGCTGGGCGCTCACCCGCCGCAACGTGTGGCGCTCGCCGGTGCTCGACCTGTCCGAGTTCGAATCGCCGGTGACCATGCACGGCTCCGACTCGCAATCGCTCGACAACATGCTCGAGTGGCTGCTGCTCGGCGGCATGGACCTGCTGCAGGCGATCCGCATCCTGATGCCGCCGGCCACGCAGTCGCTGGAATACAAGGACGCCGACCTCGCCGCGTTCTACGAGTACTACTCGATCAACTCCGAGCCCTGGGACGGTCCCGCCGGCGTGGTGATGTGCGACGGCCACTACGCCGCCTGCACCCTCGACCGCAACGGCCTGCGCCCGGCGCGCTGGACGCGCTCGCGCGACGGGTTGTTCCTGATCGCCTCGGAGGCCGGGGTCTGGGACCTGCCGCCCGAGCAGGTACTGGCCAAGGGCAAGCTCGGCCCCGGCGAGATGATCGCGGTCGACCTGCGGCAGGGCACGCTGCTCGACAACGACGCCATCGACGCCGTCAACCGCGCCCGCGCGCCGTACAAGCAGTGGCTCAAGCGCGGCATGACCTACCTGCAGACGGAGCTGATCGATCCGGCGCTGACCGACGCGCCGTTCACGCCGGACACCCTGCTCGGCTTCCAGAAGCTGTTCCAGCTCAGCCGCGAGGAACAGGAATCGGTGCTGCGGCCGCTGGCCGAGACCGAGCAGGAGGCCACCGGCTCGATGGGCGACGACGTGCCGATGGCGGCGCTCAGCCAGCGCGTGCGGCCGCTGTACGACCATTTCCGCCAGGCCTTCGCGCAGGTGACCAACCCGCCGATCGACCCGCTGCGCGAGGACTGCGTGATGACGCTGGCCACGCAGATCGGGCGCGAGGGCAACCTGTTCGTGGACGGCCCCGGCAACGTCGACCACGTGCTGCTGAACTCGCCGGTGCTCTCGCAGCGCAAGCTCAACCAGCTGATGGCGCTGCCGCGCTTCGCCGACCGCTACCGCTACATCGACCTCTACTTCGATGACGGCGAATCGCTGCGCGACGCGCTGGTGCGGATCCGCGACGAGGCCGGGGCCGCCGCCCGCGAGGGCGTCGAACTGCTGATCCTCAGCGACCGCCGCCCGCGCCGGGGCGCCGCCGCGGTGCATGCGCTGCTGGCCACCGGCGCGATCCACCAGCACCTGGTGCGGACCGGGCTGCGCTGCGACGTGAACCTGATCGTCGAGACCGGCACCGCGCGCGACCCGCATCATTTCGCCTGCCTGATCGGCTACGGCGCCACCGCGGTGTATCCGTACCTGGCCTACCAGACCCTGCATGCGCTGGGCCGGCGCGGCATCCTCGGCGGCAAGACCAGCAACGAGCCGCCGCAGATCGGCCGCAGCTACCGCCGCGGGGTGAAGAAGGGCCTGCTGAAGATCCTGTCGAAGATGGGCATCGCCAGCATCGCCAGCTACCGCGGCGCACAGCTGTTCGAGATCGTCGGCCTCGACGACGAGGTAGTGTCGCTGTGCTTCGAGGGCACGCCCTCGCGCATCGGCGGCGCCGGCTTCGCGCGGCTGCAGGCCGATGCGCGGCGGCTGTCGGCGCAGGGCTGGGACGACAACGCCCTGCCCGAGCCCGGCGGCCTGCTGCACTACGTGCACGGCGGCGAGTACCACCAGTTCAATCCCGACGTGGTGCAGTCGTTGCAGCGTGCGGTGCTGACCGGCGATCGCGGCGACTGGAAGCGCTACGCCGACCACGTCGACTCCCGCCCGCCGGCGGCGCTGCGCGACCTGCTGCGCCCGCGCGGGGCCGCCGCGCCGGTGCCGCTGGACGAGGTGGAGCCGGTGTCGGCGATCGTCAAGCGCTTCGACTCGGCGGCGATGAGCCTGGGCGCGCTGTCGCCGGAGGCGCACGAGGCGCTGGCGATCGCGATGAATCGGCTCGGCGGGCGCAGCAATTCCGGTGAGGGCGGCGAGGATCCGGCGCGCTACTTTGATGAGCGCCGCAGCCGGATCAAGCAGATCGCCTCCGGCCGCTTCGGCGTCACCCCGGAGTATCTGATCAACGCCGACGTGCTGCAGATCAAGATCGCGCAGGGCGCCAAGCCCGGCGAGGGCGGGCAGCTGCCGGGCAGCAAGGTCAATCCGCTGATCGCGCGGCTGCGCTACGCCAAGCCCGGCATCGGCCTGATCTCGCCGCCGCCGCACCACGACATCTACTCGATCGAGGACCTGGCGCAGCTGATCTTCGACCTGCGCCAGGTCAACCCCGAGGCGCTGATCTCGGTGAAGCTGGTCGCGCACGCGGGCGTGGGCACGATCGCCGCCGGCGTGGTCAAGGCGGGCGCCGACCTGATCACCGTCTCCGGCCACGATGGCGGCACCGGCGCCAGCCCGCTGGGCTCGATCCGCTACGCCGGCGTGCCCTGGGAGCTGGGCCTGTCGGAGGCGCGGCAGGCGCTGCAGTACAACGGCCTGCGCGGCCGGGTGCTGCTGCAGACCGACGGCGGCCTCAAGACCGGGCTCGACGTGGTCAAGGCCGCGCTGCTCGGCGCCGACACCTTCGGCTTCGGCACCGCGCCGATGATCGCGCTGGGCTGCAAGTACCTGCGCATCTGCCACCTCAACAACTGCGCCACCGGCGTCGCCACCCAGGACGAGCGCCTGCGCGCCAACCACTTCAAGGGACTGCCCGAGCGCGTGGAATGCTTCTTCCGCAACGTCGCCGAGGACGTGCGCGAACACCTGGCGTCGATCGGCGCGCGCTCGCTCGACGAGATCGTCGGCCGCACCGAGCTGCTCGAGCAGACCGTCGACACGCCGCGCGAGCACGTGCGCATCGACCTGTCGCGGCTGCTGCAGCGCGATCCCGCGCACGCGCGCCGGTTCGAGCCCGGCGCGGCGGCGCGCCCGGCGCCGGACGCGGCCGCCGGCAACCCCGATTCCGATGCGCCGCAGGTCTCCGGCGCGCCTTCGCGCGGGGCCGTCCCGCTGCATCCGGGTTATGCGAGCTACGGCGCCGGCTGCGGCGCGGCGCTGCACCCGCCGGTGGACGGCCTCGCGCTGCGGCTGGACGCCGACCTGGCGCTGGTGATCGAGCACGCGCGCGGCGGCGAGTACCGCTACGCGATCCGCAACACCGACCGCGCCATCGGCACGCGCCTGTCCGGCGCGATCGCCCGCCATCACGGCAACACCGGCATGGCCGGCGCGCCGGTCCACCTGCGCCTGGCCGGCAGCGCCGGGCAGAGCTTCGGCGCGTTCAACGCCGGCGGGCTGCACATGACGCTCGAGGGCGAGGCCAACGATTACGTCGGCAAGGGCATGGCCGGCGGCCGCCTGGTGCTGCACCCGCCGGCGGGCAGCACGTTCGATCCGCGGCACACGCCGATCCTCGGCAACACCTGCCTGTACGGCGCCACCGGCGGCGAGCTGTACGCCGCCGGCCGCGCCGGCGAGCGCTTCGCGGTGCGCAACTCCGGCGCGGTGGCGGTGCTCGAGGGCGCCGGCGACCACTGCTGCGAGTACATGACCGGCGGCGTGGTGGTGGTGCTGGGCCGCACCGGCCTGAACTTCGGCGCCGGCTTCACCGGCGGCCTGGCCTACGTGCTCGACCTCGACCGCGACTTCGTCGACCGCTACAACCACGAGCTGATCGACATCCTGCGGGTCTCGCCGGAAGGTTTCGAGAATTACCGCCAGCACCTCACCGACCTCGTCGCCGCGCACGCGCGCCTGACCGGCAGCGCCTGGAGCGCGCAGATCATCGAGGAGTTCCGCGACTTCGTCGGCAAGTTCTGGCTGGTCAAGCCGAAGGCGGCGAGCCTGGAGGCGCTGACGGAGGATTTGCGGAGGGCGGCATGATGAAAGCGGGGATTCGGGATTGGGGATTCGGAATTGGCAAAGGCGGGCGACCCGCACGCCCGCAGCCGGATCGCCATGCCGGCACGCGCCTCTTTCCCGCTCTTGCGAATCCCCAATCCCCAATCCCCAATCCCGGCTCATGAGCAAGAAGTACGCCTTCCAGTTCCTCGATCTGCCGCGCGAGATGCCGCGGCGGATTCCGCTGCAGCTGCGGACCGCGGGGGACTGGAGCGAGCTCTACGGCCGCTTCGGCCAGGACGAGGCCGCGCACCAGGCCGGGCGCTGCCTGGACTGCGGCAATCCGTACTGCCAGACCGGCTGTCCGGTGCACAACTACATCCCCAACTGGCTGCGGCTGGTGGAGGAAGGCCGCATCCTCGAGGCCGCGGCGCTGTGCCACGAGACCAACCCGCTGCCGGAGATGTGCGGCCGGGTCTGCCCGCAGGACCGCCTGTGCGAGGGCGTGTGCACGCTGGAGGACGGCTTCGGCGCGGTGACCATCGGCGCGGTGGAGAAATACATCACCGACACCGCGTTCGCGCAGGGCTGGCGGCCCGACCTGTCCAAGGTCGCGCCGACCGGCAAGCGCGTGGCGGTGATCGGCGCCGGCCCCGCGGGCCTGGCCTGCGCCGACCGGCTGGCGCGGCGCGGCATCGAGGCCACGGTGTTCGACCGCTACGAGCAGATCGGCGGCCTGCTGCAGTTCGGCATTCCCAGCTTCAAGCTCGACAAGTCGGTGATCGCGATGCGGCGCGAGGTGCTCGAGGGCATGGGCGTGCGCTTCCGGCTCGGCGTGGAGATCGGCGGCGACGTCTCCATGGACGACCTGCTGCGCGATTACGACGCCGTGTTCCTCGGCCTCGGCGCCTACCGCTACACCGACGGCGGCCTGCCCGGCCAGGACCTGCGCGCGGTGCTGCCGGCGCTGCCGTTCCTGGTGCAGAACGGGCGCATCGTCACCGGAACCGATCCGCAGGGCCACGCGATCGCCGGCTGGGAGGACCGCGTGGAGATTCCCGACCTGCGCGGCAGGCGGGTGGCGGTGCTCGGCGGCGGCGACACCGGCATGGACTGCGTGCGCTCGGCGGTGCGCCTGGGCGCGGCCGGGGTCAGCTGCATCTATCGCCGCGACGAGGCCAACATGCCCGGCTCGGCGCGCGAGGTGGCCAATGCGCGCGAGGAAGGCGTGGAGTTCCTGTTCAACCGCCAGCCGCTGGCGATCGTCGACGACGGCGCCGGCAACGTCACCGGCGTGCGCGTGGTCGAAACCCGGCTGGGCGAGCCCGACGCGCGCGGGCGGCGCCGGCCGGAGCCGGTGCTCGGCAGCGAATGGGTGATCGACGCCGATCTGGTGATCATCGCCTTCGGCTTCACGCCGGAGCTGCCGGAGTGGCTGGCCACGCACGGTGTCGAGGCTTCGGACAGCGGCCGCATCGCGGTCGGCGGCGAGGGCCGGCTGCCGTACCAGACCTCGCACCCGAAACTGTTCGCCGGCGGCGACGTCGTGCGCGGCGCCGACCTGGTGGTCACCGCGGTGCAGGAGGGCCGCGACGCCGCCGCATCGATCGCAGGCCAGCTCACCGCCGGCTCCGCCCGCTCCGCCCTCGACGCCGCCTGACCGCTCCGCCGCCCGCTACCGCCATCCTGCACCCTGCCCGTTCGGTGTCCCGCCATCCTGCGTTCGGTACCACCATGACGGCCGTAGAGCGGAGCTTGCTCCGCTGCCTCTTCCCGGTGCACCGATGGGTCGAGACGAGAATCGAGGAACGAGGAACGAGAGCAGCGGAGCAAGCTCCGCTCTACGGGGCCGGGAGCACTTCGCGCCTGGTCGGGGCGCCTGAACATACCCTTGCCCGTGGGGCGGTGCGCCTACCGCCGGGCGGCGGGGTGGCGCATGATGTCGGCATGCGCGCCTGGATGCTCACGCTGTCGGCACTGCTCTGCTGCGCCGCCGCGGCGGCGCAGGCGCCCGGGGAAAACACGGACGACGTCGTCATCTACCGCTGCACCGATGCGGACGGCAGCCTGACCCTGCGCGACACCCCCTGCGACGATGCGCAGGCGCAACAGACCCGCACCATGCTGCGCCCGCAGGACGCACCGCCGCGCCCGCCGGCGCCCGAACCCGAGCCGGCGCCCGCAGCGGTCGAACCGCAGGTGGTCGTGGTCAGCCCGCCGCAGCCGATGTACGAATGCGTCACCCCCGACGGCGACCGCTACACCAGCGACACCGGCGACGGCAATCCGCGCTGGGTGCCGCTGTGGACGCTCGGCTATCCGGCCGGCGGCGGCTACCGCCGCCCCGCGCGTCCGAGCGCCGAGCGCGGTGTCACCTTCGTCGACGACCGCACGCGCATGCCGCCGCCGGCGAACATCAGCATCCCGCCGGCGTACGATCGCCCGCAGCCGTCGCCCGGCATCCTGCACGGCCGCCCGGACCGGCCCCGCCCCCATCCTCCCGGCTATGGCCACGGCTACGGCGGCGGCGGCACCTGGATCCGCGACGAATGCACGCGCCTGCCGCAGGGCGAGGTCTGCGACCGCCTGCGCGATCGCCGCCAGGAGATCCGCCGCCGCGTCTTCAACGCCCAGGAAAGCGAACGCAATACACTACGCCGGGAGGAGCGCGCGCTCAGTGCGCGCCTGGCCAACGATTGCGGAATCCGATGATGCGGCACGCGTTGTTTTGCGCCGCGCTGCTGTTCGCGGCGCCGGCGATCGCGCAGAAGAACGAGATGGTGATCTACCACTGCACCGACGCCGATGGCGCGGTCACCGTGCAGAACGATACGCCCTGCCCGGCAGGCAGCACCCAGAGGACGCGCACGATCGACCCGCCGCCGCCGCTGCCGGCCTACGTGCCGATGACGCCGCCGCCGTCGCGCCTGGCCCCGATCACGCGCGTGGAGCGGGACGACGACTTCGACCCGTCGGCGCTGGTGATCGATCTCGAATTGCGGCCGCCGCCGCCGCTGTTCCTGTGCACGACCTACGACCAGACCCGCTACTACACCGAGGACAGCGAGCCGGCGTCGCGCTGCCAGCCGATGGCCACCGTCGGCATCGGCGGCCTGCAGGGGCTGGGCGCCGGGGCGGCCTGCATGCGCGTCACCGACGCCTGCGAACCGGTGCCGGAAGCGGCCCTCTGCGACGCCTGGGACACGCGCGTCGACGAGGCGGAGTTCCGCTGGAAGTTCGCCGGCGGCCACTACGCCAGGGAGGAGCGGCGCGCGGAGTACGACGCGCTGGCGCGGGTGCGCGACACCAGCACCTGCGCCGCGGAATGACCTCGTGGGGGTGGCGGCGGCATGCCGCTGCCGGGGAGCGGTGCGGGACCGGTGCGGCGGCGCCCCGCCGCCTACAATGGGCCTTCTTCCGACCGGCATCCGCCCGCCATGGCTCCCAATTCCACCGTGGTCAAAGCCGAGTTGCAGGTCAGCGACATGGACCGGCACTACTACGCCACCCACAACCTCACCCTCGCCCAGCATCCGTCCGAGACCGACCTGCGGCTGATGGTGCGGCTGGTCGCGTTCGCCCTGTATGCCGACGAGCGCCTGGAGTTCGGCCGCGGCCTGAGCGACGAGGACCAGCCGGCGCTGTGCCGGCGCAGCTACGGCGGCGACATCGAACTGTGGATCGACGTCGGCCAGCCCGACGAGGCCCGGATCAAGAAGGCCTGCGCCCGCGCCGACCAGGTGGTGGTGCTCAACTATGGCGGCCGCGCCGCCGACATCTGGTGGGAGAAGATCGCCAGTTCGCTGACCCGGCTGAAGAACCTCAGCGTGCTGGCCATTCCCGAGGACGTGATCGAGGCCCTGCCCGGCATCGGCGAGCGCGGCATGCGCCTGAACGCGCTGATCCAGGACGGCGAACTGCAGCTGATGGGCGAACGCGGCAGCATCGCCCTGCGGCCGATCGAGCGGATGGCGCCGCGGTAGCAGACCCTCGCCGCTGGGCCGGCGGCAACGCGCGCGGGATCGCGTCAGTCTCGGGGCGTTGATATGCGTGTCGCGTGGCTTGCCGCCAGCCGCCAGCGGCCGTCGCGATACACCCAGGTGTCGGTGAACTGGAAATCCGCCGCGAACGGCTCGCCCCCTGCCTTGCCCTCGACCGAGGTGATGCCGGTGACCACCGCGGCGTCGCCGTACAGGTGGAAGACCTGGTCGCGATTGCGGAACACGTCGTAGGCCGGCTCGCCGCTCTCGACCTCGGCGATGGTCTGCGCGCGGTCGGCGGGAATGCCGTTGGAGCCGGTCAGGACGAAACGTTCGTCCAGCCATGCGCGCAGGGCGTCGGCATCGCGGTTCTCGAAGGCTTCGCTCAGCGCGGCTTCGGCCTCCAGGATGTCGCGCCGGTCCTGTGCGGCGTCGCGCGCCAGGGCCGGCAAGGCCGATGCGGCCAGTGCCGCGGCGACGCACCAGCGGATGGCTTTCATGGGGAGCTCTCCTGATGGCTGGCGCCGCACCGGCGCCGGGTTGCGTAGCGGACGGCGACGGCTAGAACCCGTAGCGCAGGAAACCGCCGTCCACCGCGATGCATTCGCCGGTGATGTAGGCCGACGCCGGCAGGCACAGGAACGCCACCGCGGCGGCGACCTCCTCGGGTTCGCCGATGCGGCCCATCGGCGTGCGCAGCAGCACCTCGTCCAGGTAGTCGGGATCGGCCAGCTTGCCGGAGGTGCGGCGGGTGCGGATGTACCAGGGCGCCACCGCGTTCACGCGCACGCCGTCCTCGGCCCATTCCACGGCGAGGTTGCGGGTCATCTGGTGCATTGCGGCCTTGCTCATGCCGTAGGGCGCGCCGGAGCGCACGTGGGCGATCCCGGACACGCTGCCGACGTTGACGATGCACGAGCCCGGATGCTGGGTGAGCAGCGGAAAGGCATAGCGCGAAAGTTCGAAGGCGCTGAACAGGTTGACCTCGAAGATCTCGCGCCACTCGTCCTCGGTGTAGTCGTTGGCCGCGCGGGTGAGGTTGCCGCCGGCGTTGTTGACCAGGATGTTGAGGCCGTCGCCCTGGTCCTCGATCCAGTCGAGCACCTCGCGGCGCTGGTCCTCGTCGGCGACGTCGCCGACCAGCGCCCGCACCTCGCCGTCGGGAAATTCCTCCATCAGCTCGTCGCGGGCGGATTCGAGCGCGTCGCCGTCGCGGGCGACGATCAGCACGCGGGCGCCGAAACCCAGCAGTTCGCGCGCGATCGCCCGGCCGATGCCGGCGCTGCCGCCGGTCACCAGGGCGAGTTGTCCGTCGAGACGCCAGCGGTGCGGATCCATGGTCGGGCCCTGCGTGTGCACTGGGCGTAGGATAACGCCGGTCCACACGGGAGAACGGCCATGCCGGACCGCTCCGCCTTCGCACTGCCGATCGCCGCCCTGGTGCTGGCCTGCGCGGCCTGTTCGCCGCCCGAACAGCCCGTCCCCGAACAGCCACCGGAGCCGCAGGCCACCCAGCTGCGCGATGCGGTGCAGGCGCCGCTGGAGAAGGCGCGCGCGGTGGAGGACGCGGTGCGCGAAGCCGACGAGCATCGCCGGGCGCAGCTGGACGCGAACGACGGGTGACGCGCGGCGGCGGCGCGCCCTTCCGCTGACGGTCGGTGCGGCTGCGCGGCGTCGGAACGCGATGGCGCGCTCCTGCGGAATGCCGCGGGCGTTGCCGCCGCGATCGTGCGGCCGACCCGGCGCCCGGATTCGGCGCCGGCGTCGACGGACGCGATCGCGGGCCGGTCAGGGCCGTCCGGTCGCAGTCACCGTGCAGGTCAGGCTGAAGGTCAGCGAGCCGCCGTTGGGCAGGGTGGGGATCACCACGCCGGCGCCCTGGAACTGGGCGACGTCCGGGGCCGCGGGGCAGACCGCGCCGCCGGCCTCCTCGCCACAGGCCACTGCCGTGCAGGCCAGTCCGTCGGCCGGCGGGTCGCTCACCCTCGCCCCGTCGGCGGCGCTGGGGCCGTCGTTGACCACCTCGATCCGGTAGACGACCTCGCCATCGCGCAGCACGGCGTCGGCCTCGTTGCTCTTGGTGATCGAAAGATCGGCGATCGGCGCGACCGTCACCGTTGCGGTGCTCTCGCCCTCGAAGGGTTCGCCCAGCGTCTGCGAGGTGTAGTCGATGCGCGCGGTGTTGACGATGTCGCTTTCCGCCAGCGCGTTGTCGTCTGCGATGCGGGCACGGAACCGGAACGACGTCGACTCGTCCGGCAGGACCTGGCCGCCATCGCTGGCCGTGGCACCGGTGCCGAGCCGGAACACCACGCGGTCGGGGCCGGTCGCGAACTCGGCCTGGTCGTCGCCGGCGGCGTCGGTCATGGCACCGGTCGGTGCACCGGGCGTATTGCTGACGATCTCCAGGCTGCCGGGCACGTAGCTCGTGCCGCCGGGGATCAGGTTGTCGGTGACGACCACGTCGAGCGCGCCGTCCTGCCCTTCGTTGACGAACGATATCGTGTACTGCAGCTCGTCGCCCGGCAGCACGCCGCCGCCGTTCAAGTCCTCGACCTCCTTGGTGAACGACGAGACCAGGTCCGGCACGTACAGGTCGACGGCGAACACCAGCGCGTGCGGGTAGTACACATCGCCGGACGAGGTGAACTGGAAGGTCGCCGACGTGGCGCCGTTGGTCAGGATGTTGCTGGCGTTGACGTAATCGATGTCCTGCCCGAGCTGGTTGCTGTAGTTCGGGGCCTTGGCGGTGAGGCGGCTGCCCACGCGGCTGATGGTGCTGTTCCAGAAGTTGGTCTGCGGATTCAGCCCGTCGTTGAGCTGGGTGCCGTTCATCAGGAACTGGTCGCCGACGATGTTCAGATCGCCTTCCCAGGTCAGCGCGCCGAGGAAGGTATCGAACGCCCCCTCCAGCGGCGTCAGCAGGCCGGAGACCGTGATCGTGACCGGCGCCGCGTCGGTGACGTTGGCGGCGCCGTCGTACACCATCAACCGACGGAACGGCTCGTTGGTGTCGCGGTACAGCACGACCAGGCTCCAGCCGGCGTAGCGGTCGCCACCGGTGGTGCCGACGATGCCGCCGGCGGTGTAGGTGCCGCTGCCGGCCGCCTGCACCAGCGCGGTCACGTCGGCGAAGGCGAAGTACGCACGATTGCCGGCGGTGCCGCCGGCAGTGTTGTTGTCCAGCTGGCTGGCGGTGATGGTCTGGTACCCGGTCGCGCCCGGCGATCGGAACCGAAGCGTGTTCCTGCCGGCAGCGGTCTCACCCGCGCGGGCGCCCCAGTACAGGCCGGCGAACGACACCGTGGCGCCGGCCGGCAGATTCAGGTCGGCGCTGGAGCTGTTGCCGAGTCCGGCCGCCGGATCCACGTCGACGAACACCATCTGATGGCCGTTGTTGTTGTTGTAGTGCTCGGAGCCGCTACCGCCGGTCGCCGTGCCCTGTTGGGCCTGTCCGCACTGGTTCACCCCGCTCGTGCAGGTCATCAGCGTATTGCCGACCATGACCGCATTGCCGGGCTGGTTGAAGCTGGCGCGCGGCGTGAAGCCGCGGACGACCTGCGCCTGCGCCGCGGAGGCGGCCAGCAGCAGCAGGGCCGCGCACAGCGCCGCCGCGGTTCTCGGAGCGGAAGTGGACATCATCAATAGCTCCCCACGAAGTTGACGAACCAGCCCTTGTGGTCGTAGTCGAAGTCGGTCAGGTCGTCGCTGAAGTCGGTGAAGTTGTAGCCGGCGCCGATGCGGAAGTTGCGGTTGAGGTCGCGGTCCACGCCCACCAAGAAGCCCTGCCGGGTGCCGCCGTCCTTGACGTCCAGCCAGCGGTATTCGCCCAGCGCATGCCACTTCTCGCGCAGCTCGTAGCGGATCTGGCCGGCGGCGAAGGTCGTGGCCGAGTCGAACCAGTCGCCCGTTCCGCGCCCGAACCGCACCTCGCCCTCGCGCCGGGCCAGCTTGGCCGCCAGCTCCCAGTGGTGGTCGATCCGGTACACGCCCTCGAACGCCAGCACCTGGCTCTTCTGGTCGTACTGCGCCCCGCCCACCTGGCCCAGCGTGGCCAGGTCGTACAGGTACGTGTAGCGCCCGAACAGGCCCCAGCGGCTGCTGTTCCACGGCCGGTAGGCGAAGCCGAAGTTGCCCTCGATGAACTTGGCCCCCGCCGCCGGGTTGAGCTCGTCGTCGGTGTCGGCGTAGTTGAACCGCGCCGCGATCCGCCAGCTCTCGTTGACCTTGTGGCTCAGGTGGTTGGTGCTCACCCACTGCGTGCGCCGCTCGGCGCCGTCGTCGCGCCGCCACTCCAGCTTGCTGCGCCAGTCGGTCGCCTGCGAGGTCCGCCCGCCGCTGATGCTCACCACCTCGCGCTCGACCTGGTCGCCGGCGCTGTTGGTCAGCTCGCCGTCGCTCAAGGTGAAGCCCAGGTTCCAGCCCACCGCCGGGTAGAAGTCCATGCCGTAGGTGTGCACCAGCCCGGACTCGTTGCGGCTCTTGAGGAACTGGCTCTCGTTGAACAGGTTCACCTGGTTGGACAGCCGCCAGCGCTGGCCGAAGGTCCAGCCGTTCTGCCGGTTCGGGTTGAACAGCGAGTGGTAGGCGGTCTCGTCGGTCGAGTAGGTGTAGCCGCCGTAGAAGCTGTGCTGCGCGTTCAGCCGCCACTCGCCGTCCACCGTCGCCGCGTCGCCGCGGTCGCCGGTGGTCACTTCCGCACCGAGGTTCGACAGGTTGGCGAAGTTGTAGCGCGTGCCCAGGCTGTAGGCGTCGTTGTCGGCGTACTGGCCGCTGTCGTCGTCCAGGGTCACCTGGGCGGTGCCGAACACGTCCAGCGCGGTGCCGAAGCGGTGGGTGTAGCGCAACGCGCCCAGGGTGCCGGCGGCCTCGCCGGTGCTGCGCTCCTCCTCGGTGCGCCGGACCTCGGCGGTCACCGCGCCGTCGTCGCTGATCCGCCACTCGCCGGTCACCTGCATCTGCGTCAGCGACTCGCCGCCGCGCTCGGCCTTGCTGTAGCGGGCGTAGATCCCGACGTTGGGCGTGAACTGGCCCAGCACCTCGGCGCCGTGCTCCTCGACCGCCTGGCCGGTGTCGAAGCGCGAGATCGAGTAGCCGGCATCGACCTGCCGCCACCACGCCCCCGCGCTCCAGGCCTGCTCGGTCCAGCCCATCTCCTGGAAGTTGACCCGCGCCTCGACCGCGCGGGCCTCGCCCTCGCGCGGGCCGTCCGGGTTGAGCCGGGTGAACGACAGGCCGCCGTCGTCGGAGTAGAACACCGGCGCGCTGGTCGCCTCCGTCTTGCTGTGCTCCAGCTTCAGGTACGTGCCCTTGCCCGCCTGCAGGGTCAGGTCGGCCGCCATCAGGGTGTAGTCCTCGCCGGCGCGGTTCTCGTCGACGTAGGTCAGCCCGACCCCGACGTGGTCGCCGAACCAGTGCTTGCCGCGCACGCCGGCGGCGATCTCGTCGGCGTTGAAGCTCGAGGGCACCCACTCGTAGTCCACGATCAGGCGCTGCTCGAACCCGCCCAGCGGCGTGTCGCGGGTGATCCCGGGCACGTTGTCGTGCGTGATCGGCGAGAGCGACTTGGCCAGGGTCAGCCGTCCCTGGAACTCGTCGATCTCGTAGTCGGCCCCGCGCACCAGCTCGATGCGCTGCTCCACCCGCCCGGTGGTCGGGTCGCGCACCTCGATCACCACGTGCTCCGAGCCCGGCAGCACGTCGGTGTGGCGCAGGTAGTACTGGCTGCCGCTGCCGCGGAACTCGCTGTGGCCCGGCGCGGTCTGCGCCTCGGAGGCGAACACCCGCAGCTCGGTGCCGGCATCGCCCCACGGGTTGGCCGCCCGCGAGCGCCAGTTCAGCGCCGCGCCGTACAGCGAGCGCACGTACTGCGCGTACTCGGTGCCGGTGATGCCGGTGTAGAAGTTGCCCCACAGCGCCTCGTTCTTGTCCCAGTCGGCGCGCAGGTAGAACCGGCCCATGGTGTCGACGTCGCGGTAGGTGGTCGAGTCGTCGCCGTAGGTCGGGTAGTACAGGTCCGGGTCCAGGCGCCGGAAGATGTCCTGCGGGTCGGCCTGGGTGAAGCCGTCGAACAGGTCCTCCAGCGGCCGGTCCTGGGTGTCGGCCTGGGCGGTGACCAGGTACTTGCCCTTGAGCTTGGCCTTGCCATAGAACGCCAGGCGGCCGTCGCTGAGGATGTCGTCCTCGCGCCCGGCCAGGGCCAGGTCGCGGCCGGGGCCGCTGGCCTTGTTCTCGTACACCGTCAGGTCGGCCAGGCCGACGCCGAAGAAGTAGCGCCCGCTCACGTCCACGTCCAGCCGGTGCCGCGCCGGGGTGGCGCCCTCGCCGCCCTGCAGGGCGATGTCGAAGCTGTGCTGGCCGACCGGCAGCAGGTACTCGGCGACGAACTTGCGCTCCAGGTCCACCGGGTAGCTGTCGCCGTTGATCAGCAGCGCGTAGCCGGGCGGCAGGTTGCGGCCCTGCACCCGCACCCGCGAGCCGTAGATCGGGATGTTCTGGTAGCGCAGCGCGCTCTGGCCGAACACGTCGTCGATCAGGCGCTGGGTCTCGGCCTGCTCGGCGCCCAGCGCCAGGCCGTGGCTGCGCTCGGTGCCCTCGCGTAGCTGCTGGCGGCCGCGCTCGGCCTCGTCCGGGCGCACCAGCTGCAGGCGCCGGGCGTGGGTCTCATCGATGTTGCCCTCGGCGTCGAACGCACGCAGCACGTACACCAGCTCGTCGCCGACCCGGAAGCGGATGTCCGCCGGCAGCACGCCGTCCCACTCGGCCTCGGTCACCGGGGCCACGGCGATCGGCACCTTGGCCAGCGGCCGCACCAGGTCGCCGTCGGTGCCGCGGAACACCGCCAGCTCCATCTTCTCGATGAAGCCGGTGTAGTTGCCGCGCACGAAGAAGCGCACCGGCCGGGTGATCGCGCTGCCGTCGAACGGCACCATGGTCGGCGCCGAGACCGACAGCTCGGGCAGGCCCAGGGTCGGGTCCTCGGTCGCCCAGATCACCCCGCCGCCGGGCAGGTACACCGAGAACCGGCCCTGGGCCACGGCGCGGCCGGGTGCGTCCAGGCCGACGGTCACGCGCCGGTCCGGCTGCAGCGCCTCGGACGAGGACTGCGCGCTGGTGCCTTCGGTCACCGGCCGGTCGTAGCTGCGCGTGCGCAGCTTGAACACCAGGCCTTCGTCGGAGGCGCAGCCGTCGGCGCCGCAGTCCAGGGCGGTCGCGTCGCCGTCCGGGGCCGGCTGGTACAGCCAGGCCTCGGCGCCGGTCTGCGCCGTGGCCGGCGGGGCCGGCAGGTCCTGCGCCAGCGCCGGCGCGGCCATGCCCGCCAGGATGCCGAGCAGGGCGGTATCGAGCAGCTTCATCTTCATGATCCGGCCCCCTCTCACTTGCGTTCCGGACCGACAGGGGCTGTCGGATCGTTGCTGGACTCCACGCGCACCTGCGCGCGCACCTCGGGACTCAACCGTTCGGCCAACGCCTCGTACACCGCCCGCGCCCGCCGCAGGCCCAGCCCGGCGTTGTAGGCGTGGGGGCCGCGCACGTCGGTGTGCCCGACCACCGCGATCGCGCCCCCGCCCATCGCCTCCAGGCGGGCCGCCACCCGCTCGAGCAGCGGCGCGAACTCGGGCTTGATCTCGGACCGGTCGGTGTCGAACAGCACCGTGCCCAGCAACGCCCCGCCCTCGGTCACGCCCGCCACCAGGTCGTGCACCTCGGTGTGCACGCTCACCGTCAGCGCCTGCCGGTGCTCCGGCGCCACCTGCGCCAGCAGCGCCTCGCGCACCGCGCTGGCGCGGTCGAAGGCCAGGGCCTGGTGATCGCCGTTGGCGGTGATCACCACCTCGCCGCCGCCGTAGGCGTTCACCTGCTCGGCCATCTTCGCGATCGCGGGCCCGTACTCGCTGCGCACCTCGGCGCTGCCCGGGGCGAAGATCACCTCGCCCAGGGTCAGTTCCACCGCCTCGGTGCCGCCGGGGATCGGCTCGGCCGGCAGCTGCACGCCGAAGTCGAAGCGCACCGGGATACCCGGGGTGATCCGCCGCACCAGCGGGTTGTCGGTGGTCAGCGGCGTGCCCGGCGGCAGCGTCGACGGATCCAGCTTGAGGATGAAGTTGCGGTGGCCGCGGGTGCCGCCTTGCACGTCGGCCAGGTGGTAGCGGCCGTACTGGTCGGTCTCGATCAGCAGCCCGTCCACCGAGGCGATCCGCACGCCCGGGATGCCGCGCTCGTCGATCCCGGCGTTGCCGATCACGTAGTCCACCACCACCCCGCCCTCGCCCTGGGCGATGCGGCGCTCGACCGTCGGCGCGGCGGCGTTCAGGCCCTTGGCGGCCGCGCCCGACCGGTCCACCGTGGTGGTGCCGGCCGCATCCATGCGCACCGTCACGCCTTCGTCGCTGGTGAGCACGAAGTCATCGGTGAAGGCCGCCTCGCGCAGACGCTGGCGGATCACCACCTGCGGGCCCGGGTCGGCCTCGGACTGACGGGCCGCGATCGCGCCCACGGCGATGCCGTGCAGCAGCGGCGCGCTGGCGTCGGCCACCGGTTCGGCGCCCGTGCCGCGGTCGAGCGTGGTCGAGCCGGCCAGATAAGCGCCCGCCGCGAACCCGCCCTGCACCCGCACCCCGCTCAGGGCCGCGCTGTCCTGCCAGCCGTCGCCGTCGCGGTCGTTGAACACCGTGCCGAAGATCAGGCTGTCGTCGAGCAGCGGATCGGCCTCGACCGACACCTGCGCGGTGGCGGTGTTGGAGATCGGGCGGCCGGCCGCGTCCTGCGCCACCGCCGTGTTCACCTGGGTGCCGTGGCGCACGCCGGCGCCCACCCGCAGCAGGTAGACGATGGTCGCGCTCTCGCCCGCGGCAATGTCGATCCCGCCGATGCGCAGCGGCGACTGGCTCGGCGCCAGGTCGAAGGCGTCGTCGCCGTCGTCGACCGCCATCGAGCCTTCGACGTAGCTGAAGCCCGCCGGCGGGGTGTCGACCAGGGTCGCCCCGCTCACGTTCACCACGCCCACGTTCTCCACCGTCAGCGTGTAGCGCACCAGGTCGCCCACCTGCGCCGTGCGCACCCCCGCGGTCTTGACCACCCGCAGCTCCGGCTCGTCCGCCAGCTGGTGCGTCGTCCCGCATGGCTGGCACACCGGCTCGAGGCTGCCGCCATACTCGCTCACCACCGCGTTGGTCACCTCGCCCGAGGCACTGGCATCCACCGTCGCCGGATAACTGAAGGTGTAGACGCCGGGCACCGTGCCCACTGCCATCGTGCAGACGATTCCGCCGCTGTCGCCGCTGCAGCCCGCGGGCAGGGTGCCCACGGCCAGGCCCGGGCCCGGCGTGTCGATCAGCCGCACCGGGGTGGTGATCGCCGCGTTCTCGATCGTCACCGACAGGGTATAGAGAATGGTGTCGCCGACGCTGACTTCTGCGCCGTCGCCGGGATCGGAGGTCTTGGCGATGGTGACCACCGGCTCGGCCAGCGGGTGCTCCGTGCTGCAGGCCGCGCACTCCGGATCGGGATCGCCGCCGCCCTCGCCGACCACGCGGTTGCCCACCGCGCCGACCGCGTCCGGATCCACCCGGGTCTGGTAGGTGAACACGTAGCCGCCCGGCAGCGCGCCTTCGGCCAGGGTGCAGACCGGGCCTTCCGGCGCCGCCTCGCAGCTGCCGCCGTCCGGCGCCACGATCGAATCCGGCAGCAGCGTCTGGCCATCGCCCAGGGTGTCGGTCAGCACGAACGGCGCGGTCGTGGCCGAGGTCGCGACGGTGACCGTCAGGGTGTAGGTGATGACGTCGCCGACCGCGACCTCGCTGCCGTCCGCCGGATCGGCGGTCTTCACCGTGCTGATCGCCGGCAGTTCGACCTCGTGCTCGACGCTGCAGGCGGTGCACTCCGGTTCCGGGTCGCCGCCGCCCTCGCCCACCACGCTGTTGTTCACCGTGCCGACGGCATCGGCATCGACCGTCGCGGTATAGGTCACCGCGTAGGTGCCCGGCAGGGTGCCGGCCGGCAGCGTGCAGACCAGCGCATCGGCGCAGGCGAAGTCGCCGGCATCGGTCACCTCGCCGAACGTCAAACCCGGGCCGAGGGTGTCGGTGAGCCTGAACGCTTCGGTCGTCGCCGAGGTGGCGATCGTGGTGGCCAGGGTGTAGGTGATGGTGTCGCCCGGCCGCACCTCGTCGCCGCCGGCCGGATCGGCGGTCTTGACCGTCGTGATCGTCGGCAGCTCGATGGCGTGCTCGGTCTCGCAGGCCGTGCACTCCGGATCCGGGTCGCCGCCGTCCTCGGCGACGACCACGCTGTTGCCGACCGCGCCGGTGGCATCGGCGTCGACCGTCGCGGTGTAGGTCGCCACGTACGTGCCCGGCAGGGTACCGGCCGGCAGCGTGCACTCCAGCGTGCCGCCGCAGGCGAAGTCGCCGGCGTCGACCACCGCGCCGAAGGTCAGCCCGGCGCCCAGGGTGTCGACCAGCCGGTAGGGACCGGTGGTCGCCGAGGTCGCAACCGTCGTGGTCAGGGTGTAGGTGATCGTGTCGCCCGGCCGCACCTCGCTGCCGTCGGCGGGGTTCGCCGACTTCGCCGTGACGATCGTCGGCAGTTCGATGGTGTGCTCGGTCCCGCAGGTCGCGCACTCCGGGTCCGGATCGCCGCCGTCCTCGGCGACCACCACGCTGTTGCCGACCGAACCGGTGGCGTCGGCATCCACCGTCGCGGTGTAGGTCACCGCGTAGGTGCCCGGCAGGGTGCCGGCCGGCAGCGTGCACTCCAGCGTGCCGCCGCAGGCGAAGTCGCCGGTGTCGGTCACCGCGCCGAAGGTCAGCCCGGCGCCCAGCGTGTCGACCAGCCGGAACGGCGTCGTCGTCGCCGAAGTGGCAACCGTCGTGGTCAGGGTGTAGGTGATCGTGTCGCCCGGCCGCACCTCGCTGCCGTCGGCGGGATCCGCCGACTTCACGGTGCTGATCGCCGGCGGCGCGATCGGGTGCTCGGTCTCGCAGGCCGTGCACGCCGAATCCGGGTCGCCGCCGTCCTCGGCGATCGCCACGCTGTTGCCGACCGTGCCGGTGGCGTCGGCGTCGACCGTGGCGGTGTAGGTCACCGCATAGGTGCCCGGCAGGGTGCCGGCCGGCAGCGCGCAGTCCAGCGAGCCGCTGCAGGTGTACCCGCCGGCGTCGGTGACCGCGCCGAAGGTCAGGCCCGCGCCCAGGGTGTCGACCAGCCGGAACGGCGCGGTCGTGGCCGAGGTCGCGATCGTCGTGGTCAGGGTGTAGCTGATCGTGTCGCCCGGCCGCACCTCGGTGCCGGCGGCCGGGTTCGCCGACTTCACGGCGCTGATCGCCGGCGGCGCGACCGGGTGCTCGGTCTCGCAGACCGTGCATGCCGAGTCCGGATTGCCGCCGTCCTCGGTGATCGCCACGCTGTTGCCGACCGTGCCGGTGGCGTCGGGGTCGACCGTGACGGTGTAGGTCACGGCATACGTGCCCGGCAGCGTGCCCGCCGGCAGGACGCAGTCCAGCGCGCCGCTGCAGCTGAAATCGCCGGCATCCGTGACCGCGCCGAAGGTCAGGCCCGCGCCGAGGGTGTCGACCAGCCGGAACGGGGCGGTGGTCGCCGAGTTGGCGATGGTGGTGGTCAGGGTGTAGGCGATCGTCTGGCCCGGCTGCACCTCGGTGCCGTTGGCCGGGTCCGCGGACTTGGTGGTGCCGATCGTCGGCAGCACGATCGTGTGCTCGGTGGCGCAGGTCGTGCACTCCGGGTCCGGGTCGCCGCCGTTGCCGGTGACGGCCACGCTGTTGCCCACCGAACTGGTGGCGTCGGGATCGACCGTCGCGGTGTAGGTCACCGTGTAGGTATCGGGCAGCGTGCCGGCCGGCAGCGAGCACACCAGTTCGCCGCTGCAGGTGAAGCCGTCCTGGTTCGTCACCTGGCCGAACGTCAGGCCCGCACCCAGGGTATCGGTGAGTTCGAACGCCGCGGTGGTCGCCGAGGTGGCGACGGTGGTGGTCAGGGTGTAGGTGATCATGTCGCCCGGCTGCACTTCGCTGCCGTCGGCCGGGCTCGCCGACTTGACGGTGCTGATCGCCGGCGGCGCGATCGTGTGCCCGGTGCTGCAGGTCGCGCACTCCGGGTCCGGATCGCCGCCGTCGCCGGTGATCGCCACGCTGTTGCCGACCGTGCCGGTGGCATCGTCGTCGACCGTCGCGGTGTAGGTGACCACGTAGGTATCGGGCAGCGCGCCGGCCGCCAGCGTGCACACCAGTTCGCCGCTGCAGGTGAAGCTGCCCTGGTCGGTGACCGCGCCGAAGGTCAGGCCCGCGTCCAGGGTATCGGTGAGCTCGAACGCCGCGGTGGTCGCCGAGGTGGCGACGGTGGTGGTCAGGGTGTAGGTGATCGTCTCGCCCGGCTGCACTTCGCTGCCGTCGGCCGGGCTCGCCGACTTGACGGTGCTGATCGCCGGCGGCGCGATCGTGTGCCCGGTGCTGCAGGTCGCGCACTCCGGGTCCGGGTCGCCGCCGCCCGTGCCCACCACGCTGTTGTCGACCGTGCCGGTGGCATCGTCGTCAACCGTCGCGGTGTAGGTGACCACGTAGGTATCGGGCAGCGCGCCGGCCGGCAGGGTGCACACCAGCTCGCCGCTGCAGGTGAAGCCGCCGTCGTCGACGACCGCACCGAAGCTCAGGCCCGCGCCCAGGGTGTCGGTGAGCACGAAGTCAGCGGTGGTCGCCGAGGTGGCGATCGTGGTGGTCAGGGTGTAGGTGATCGTCTGGCCCGGCTGCACTTCGCTGCCGTCGGCCGGGTTCGCCGACTTGACGGTGCTGATCGCCGGCGGCGCGATCGTGTGCTGGGTGCTGCAGGTCGTGCACACCGGCTCCGGATCGCCGCCGTTGCCGGTGATCGCCACGCTGTTGCCGACCGTGCCGGTGGCGTCTGCGTCGACCGTCGCGGTGTAGGTCACCGCATAGGTGCCCTGGGGCGTGCCGATCGGCAGCGAGCACGCGAGTTCCCCCGAGCAGGTGTAGTCGCCCTGGTTCGTCACCTGGCCGAAGCTCAGGCCCGCGCCCAGGGTGTCGGTCACGCTGAAGACCGCGGTGGTGGCACCGCCGCCCACGGTGGTGGTCAGGGTGTAGGTGATCGTCTCGCCGGGCTGCACTTGGGTGCCGTCGCCGGGATCGGCGGTCTTCACCACCGCGATCGCCGGCGCGAGCGGCGTGGTCTCGTCGCAGTCGTTGCCCGGCGCCGTGCAGTCGATGCCGTTCACGGTCACGGCGTTGTCGATGCTGTCGACGCCGGACGGCGTCGGACCGTCGACCTGCACCACGAAAGCCAGGGTCACGGCGTCGTTGGCGGGAATGTTGAACGTCGCGTCGTTCGGGCAGTCGCTGCCGGTGCAGGTGAAGTCGTTGCCCGCGGCCACGAACGTGGTGCCGGCCGGCAGCGTCTCCACCACGTCGCCCTCGAACAGGGTGCCGACGGAGCCGCCGGCGTTGGAGATGGCGATGGCATAGGTCAGCACGTCGCCGGCCTGGACCGGGGCGCCCGGCGCGTAGGCGACGCCGTTGACCTCGGCCAGCGTCTTGGCGACCGACAGTTCGGGCTCCGCCAGCACCGGGAACGCACAGGACGCGAGATCGCGCGAAGCGCCGGACGTGGCCGCCACCTGCTCCGTCAGGATGCCTGTGGCCGGATCGTAGGCGTAGTAGGTGGCGGGCTCGCCGGCGATGCTGCCACTGTTGGCCACGTACAGGGTGCCGTCCGCGCCGAAGGCGACGCCGGCCCAGTTGATCGTGCTCGCGATGCCGTTCAACAGCGGCTGCGTCTGCCGCGTCGCCTGCAGGGTGTTCGGATCGAAGCGGTACAGGTCCTGGCCGGCCGACAGCCAGCCGTTGCCGTCGCCGTCGAAGGCGATGTCGCCGGAACCCAGGTCGGTCGGCTCGATGTCGAACGTCAACGTGCCGGCGAGCGCCACCGTGTAGCCGAACGCGCCATCGGCGGTGACCCGCCAGACCTGCGGCGTCGCGGTACCACCGGCGATCATGTAGCCGATGCCGTCGGGCGTCATTCCGGCGCGCGGGAAATCCGGCGAGGCGAACGGGAACGGCGTCCGCGCCTCGTACCAGCCGCCGTTGGCGGCGTCGTAGGCCCAGAGCACGGTGGTGGTGCTGGTCACGCGCTGCACGAACAGCAGGCGATTGCGGACCGGGTCCACCATCATGCCGTTGACGTTGCCGCTCACCGGCAAGGCCAGCTCAGGGACCAGGACATCGGCGCCAGCGCCCGGCTCGTAGCGATAGATGTTGACGCCGTTGACGATGCTGAAGACCGTGTTCGCGCCGGCCGGGCAGAAATCGACGACTGCGGCCGAGACCGGATCGTCGTCCGTCGCGGCGTTGTTGTCCGGGTTGCGATCGGTGACGCCGTCGGGCGGCGCGACCGTCGCCGTGTTGACCACCCGCTCCTGCGCGTGTGCCGGGGGGACGGGCGCGACCGCCAGGCACAGCGTGGCCAGCAGCGCGAGCAACGCCCGCTCGGACCGGCCCCGGCGGGGGTACAGCGCGTGCAGGGCGCGAGCGCAAAAACCCGCTGCGCCCAGGATCTCGTGTCGTTTGCTCATGGTGGCCACTTCCCCCGGTCGACCGGCATTTCCGTGCTGCCGGTCGGGAATTCGATGTGCTGAGTGGCCGGTAACTTATGTGATTTACGTCACAGTTTTAATCACGAAGATTCACCGAAGCTTGCTTTTTATGACTGCGCTGTATCCATGCCGTTTTCCGGCTTTTCAGCGGCGGCAAGGCAGCCAAGGCCGTCGCGGACCTGCCAGGCGTGGGGTCGATATGCGCGAAAACGGCGCCCGCTGGGGGGCGGGCTACCGGATATGGCTGGGGCGATTGCGGACGGTGGCAGGCACCGCATGCGGGTAGCCTGACGGCAGGGCGGCAAGATACGGACGTGTCGGGGAGCCGATCCCGCTCGAGCGCCGTCGTTGCGGCGGCGGCGGCAAAGGAGTTGCACCCGCGGAAGCGGCCCACGTAGAGCGGAGCTTGCTCCGCTGCCCCGGATCCCGGCCCACGGATCGAAGCAATGCTCACCCCAGGCAATCGCGCCACGGCCTGAATCGCGCCGATGCCGCGACCGATGAAATCTCAGCCGGCAGCCCAGGCCACCGCGATCTTGGGGAAAGCACGGAGAATCTTTCCGTCCATCGCGACAAGCTTCGTCCCCAACCGCCCTACGCGCTATCCCTGCCGCGTTCGCAACACCTCAAGACAGAAGATCGCCGGATCGACGATGCGGGTGCGGCCATGATGACCGCGTTGCAGCAGGCCTGCGCGGTGGTCGCCGGTGACGAGCACGTCGGCCATGCCAGCCTGCGACAGCGCCAGCAGAAAGGCATCGTCCGGATCATCGATCTGGATGTGGATGGGCAAGCGGGCAATGCGCTCGGCGCGTTGCAGGTGATTGATCAGCGTGCCGACCCGGTGCGCTTGCAGAATGCGTTGCAGTCTGGGGTAGCGGCTGGCGCGACGGATTTCATCCAGTTGCGCGTCGCAAGTGATCAGGGTGAAGCGTCCGTCCTGCCATGCTTCGAAAATCCTACGCGGGGGCGAATGCGGCGAAATCAGCGCGGAGAACAGCACATTGCTGTCCAACACCACGCGCATCAGGCGGTCTTGGCCCAGGCCAGAGCTTCGCGGATGGCCGCATCGATCTCGGCGGCGGGCGTGTCGGCATTCTGCGCCCTGGCATCCCGGGCCGTGGCTTCGAAAATGCGCGCCCGCACGGCGTCTTCAATGAAGCGCGAAAGATCCCCCTTGCGCCCTCCCTGACTGGCCAGCAGCATGCGCAGCGCATGGTCGGTCTCAGGGGACACGGCAATGTTCCAGCGGACGGATTCGGTATTCACGGCAAAATGCCTCCTGACTGGTTGATATGTGTTTATACACCTACGTCTCCGGACGGGCAAGGTGGGCGATGGGACACCGCCGTTGATGGAAGCCGCCGGGGAGCGGCTGTCGTGCCCGAATACCGGCTATGCGCTTCTCGTGCAGCGGAGCTTTGCTCCGCTGCTGGAAGCTGCCCCGGATCCGCGGGGCGAGTTGAAGCCATGTTCGCCGCGCGGCGCGCCAAGGCGGCAGACCAGGCGTGAGGGTGTACTGGACGCCGGAGGCCGAGCTAGACCGCCACGAGATCTGGAACCATATCGCGGCCGACAACCCGCCGGCCGCGGCGCGGATGGGTGCCAGAACGTTCGAGTCCGCGACGATCATGGGTGGCCTTGTCGCTAGGTGAATCCGGCCCCGAGGGTTCCCCTGTTTTCCTGCAATCATTCAACGGCTTGGCTGCCCCCTTTGTAAAAGGGGGGTTGGGGGGATTTGCTTGGTGTCCGACCAAGCAACAGCAACAGCAAATCGCTTTGCGATTCCCGGCCCCCGCGCAGCGCGCGGGAGCGCTCAAACCGCCGCAAGCCTGCGGCTTGCAAGCGGCGGCTTTCGCCCCCCTCGATCCCCCTTTTTCAAAGGGGGAAGATAGGCTGCAAGAAATGTGGGGAAACCTCAGAACCCGGCCCGTTCTCCGCCGTCCAGCCGGGGGCGGCAGGCCGCCCCCGGCGCTCCGGATCCCCGTCGCCGGATCAGTGCAGGCGCTGTGCGGGCGCCTCGGGGATGCACCCACGCTGCGCATGGACGGCCGGCGGCAATGCCGGGCGTTGCGGGTCCGCAACCGGCAACGCAGCGCCTGCGCCATACACGGCCCGCGCCTCGCGTACGCCGCTTCGCCGCCTGCGCGACCCGTTGAGCCGCTGCGACGTCACCTGTTCGATGATGGCCTTCGCCGCCCTGGCGTCGTCGAAGACCGCATGCCCCACCATCGCCAATGTGCCGATGGCCAGGTCAGCCTCTTCGACACTGAACACCACGTCGCCGTGCGCCGTGATCATGTCGAGCCGGCGGTCCAGTTCGTCCATCTGGTCCAGGGTGACGCCGAAGACGAAGCGGGCTTCCGTGCCTGCCTCGCCTTCCGCTTCTGCCTCCACCGCTTCGTCGTCCGGCACCTCGTCGCCCGGCGCCCCGGCCTCCATTGCCTCGGCCTCCGGCGTCTCGCCCTCCAACGCGTCGGCTTCAGGGGTTGCACTCGCAGGCGCGCGCTCGGCCTCCCGTTCCGCTGGCCACGACACCTCTTCCAGCACCAAACCGGCCTGTTCCGCCAGCAACTCCAGGCAGACCGCCAGTTCGCCCACGCGGATCTCGGGCACCCACTCCTGTTCCTCGTCGTGCGTACGCGGCTGCGCCAGATGCGACAGGAACACCATGTGCTCATGCAGTTTCTTCAGCCGGAACTGGCTGTCCTCCGGCAGGAAGTAGCCGGGCATGTCCTGATCATCCGAATCGAACTTCGACATCGTTGCCTCCTCATTCCATGAAGTGACCGCCCACCAGGACGGCAGACGGGAAGTCGGGAGGTTCAAAGCCGCGCACAGACGGTGGGCGTATTCCCCTTTCGGGTCTTGTATTAGCCGCCCTCCCGACGCAGGCATCACGTCGGTCATGCCCGCAGCACGGGCACAAAAAACCCACCAGATTGTCGGAGGCGGGAACCGCTGTGCGAGGAGCTTTGAAACTCCGTAGGCCGAGTCTGCCGCGACTGGAAAGACGAGTCAAGTGCCTGGATTTCTCCTGCGCTTGCAGGAGAAATCCAGCTCTTATGTCGGGAAACCAGCGACGGATTCGTGTGCAACCGCCGACTTATCCCTTTACTGGTCATCGATGTTGCGGATGGTGATCGTGGCCATCAGGCACCTCCATTAATCAATGATTGCATCGTAGTCATTGACTAATGGCGATTCAGGGCTTCTCGACGATCTCCGCTGCCAGATCCAGGCGCCAGCTTGTCGGTGGCAATCCATGCGGAGCAGCACCTTGCGTCCAGCACAGCATGCATCAGGCGGTCCTGGACGATAGCCAGATGCCCCCTTGAGCTGCTCGACGAACCGGGAACTGCCTCATGAAGCTTCTCAGCATCCGTACGATCTTGGGCGATGGCATCGTCCGGCAAATCGGATCACTACGATCCCGGAATCGTCTTTCACTGGTGATTGCGAGGTCAGCGAAATCCAGGGCCCGCGTGATCGGCACGGCCGATGTTGCTTCGGCTCGGGCCGCAATCTGCGCGTCCGGTACGGCTGCCGACCTGGTTAGTCTGCAGCCAAGGCCACCGCGACCTTGGGGAAAGCGCGGAGGATTTTGCCGTCCATCGTGACGAGCTTCGTCCCCAACCGTTCTGCAAGCGCGACGAATTCGCAATCGTAAGCCGAGCAATCGCTGCCTCTTACCAGTTCCAATACGCCGCGGGAGTCCACTTCGTACTCCAGTCCTGCAAGCAACCGCTCGGCTTCGCTCTGCAGGGCGCTCGCCTGTTCAAAGCTGAGACTGCCGCGGCGCAGGTACCCGGCCAGAATGTTCCGAAACTCGCCGCGCCACAAAAGCGGCGCGGCCCACTCCGGATCGCGCTCGAGCAGATCTTCGGCCGCCGCCGTGAACTCTCCTGGCAAGTACAGATATGCCAGAACGTTCGAGTCCACGACGATCATGGGCGGCCTAATCGCTTGGCCGCATCAATGTCCTTCGCCCGGAACTTGCTCGGGGCCAATCCGGCACGGAGTTCCCGTGCACGCGCAAGCCGTTCGCTCGGCGCCACCCTCGTGGGCACCAGCACTGCCTCGAGGCAGACGATCGCCTCGCTGTTCAGGCTTCGGCGATGCGTCTGGGCAGCCAATTTCAAGCGCTCGTACACTTCGTCGGGAATGTTCTTCAATGTCAGCGTAGTGGGCATGGCG
This sequence comes from Luteimonas sp. R10, assembly GCF_045689605.1. Lineage (GTDB taxonomy): Bacteria > Pseudomonadota > Gammaproteobacteria > Xanthomonadales > Xanthomonadaceae > Luteimonas. The sequence goes on along the minus strand of NZ_CP141262.1, from coordinate 1,084,942 downwards.
ACCTCTAACCGTAATGGAACCATTGTGGTTCCATTCTCCGGGCTGTCAACGGAATGCGGGGATCACAAAAGGTCGAAGCGGCTCGGACTTCGATGCTTGCGGGTCGTGGCCGATCCAACAACGAGGTTGAAGCCAAGTTCGCCGCACGGCGCGCCAAGGCGGCGGACCAGGCGTGAGGGTGCGCGGGACGCCGGAGGTCGAGCAAGACCGCGACGAGATCTGGAACCATATCGCGGCCGACAACCCGTCGGCCGCTGCGCGGATGAATCTGCTCTTCAGTGAGGCCGCCGCGAAGCTGGCAGAGTTCCTAATGCGATCCGGGGTACCTAATACCCCGTTTCTTTCTGGTGCCGGACAGCCAGGATGCTGACGCCATCGCCATCGAACCGATACAGGGCGACATAGCCGCTGTTTCCGAAGCCGATCAGCCATTCCCGAAACTCGATGGCCATGTCTTCGACCGGCCTCCCGATCCGCGGCTGGTGCGCCAGGATCTTGGCCCCTGTGCGGATCTCCTTCATCGCACGGCGGGCCGCGTCGGGATCGTTCAGGGCGAGGAAGCGGTAGAGCCGTTGAACGTCCGCCAGCGCCGGCGGCGTCCAGATCAGGTGTGGCACGAAGGCGGTTCCGCATCTTCGCCCGCTTCCAGCTTCGCCAACCACGCATCGGCTTCTTCCAGCGTCAGATGCAGGCCGGTGCGTTGATATTCCTCCCATGCATGCAATGCATCTTGCTTGAACGCCTCGCGCTTTTCCTCGCGCTCGACGTACTGCGCGATGGCCTCGCGCATGATCCAGTGCGCCGACCGGCGGCGGGATTCGGCGAGATGCTGAACCCGGCCCTTCAGCTCATCATCGAGCTTGATCGAGGTGGCCAATGCCATGAGTAGCTCCTCTAACGACTAGGTAATACCTTCGCTACTATAGTCCCCGCCTGTCCAGCTGTCCATGCCGAACCGGATCGGCCGGGTGGATCGCGACACTGTGCTCCCACTTGACCGTTCGGCAGCAACTGCAGGCCACGGAGCCCGGGGAGATCGCCGTGGTGACAGCGCAAGGATGGCCGCGTGGCTTCACCGCTTTTCGAATCGAAATGGAGAAGGCCTCGAACAGGCCGGTCGGCGTTGGAACAAAGTAGTGACAACGTATATACTGCGTCCTTACCGCAAGGACCGTGAGGTCGCCCATGTCGAAGCAAGCTGTGTTCACGATGAAGCTGGAACCTGAGCTGCGGGACCAGTTCCTGGCCGAAGCCGAAGCGGCGCATCGTCCCGCTTCACAGGTGGTGCGGGAACTGATGCGCGAGTTTGTCCAGCGCCAGCGTCAGATGCGCGAGTACGACGAGTTCCTGCAGCACAAGGTCGAAGCGGCTCGAACTTCGATGCATGCAGGTCGTGGCCGATCCAACGACAAGGTTGAAGCCAAGTTCGCCGCACGGCGCGCCAAGGCGGCGGACCAGGGGTGAGGGTGCACTGGACGCCGGAGGCCGAGCAAGACCGCGACGAGATCTGGAACCATATCGCGGCCAATAACCCGTCGGCAGCTGCGCGGATGGATCTGCTTTTCAGTGAGGCCGCCGCGAAGCTGGCCGAGTTTCCAATGCTCGGGCATGCCGGCAGGATCCTCGGCACTCGCGAGTTGACCCCGCATGAGAGCTACCGCCTGGTGTACGAGATCGTGATCGACGAGAACGCCATATGGGTGCTGGCGCTGGTCCATACAGCGCGCCAGTGGCCCCCAGTGATGGATTGAGTGGGCGGAATCGCCTTGCGGCGATTCCGCCTACGTGCCTCAAGGGGTGCCGGTCGCGGTCACCGTGCAGGTCAGCTCCAGGGTGACGGTGCCGCCGTTGGGGAAGGTGGGGATCACCAGGCCCGCCGCCAGCTGTGCCGGCGTCGGCGCTGCGGGACAGGCCGCGCCTCCCGCCGCCGAACATGCCAGCGCGGTGCACTCCAGGCTGTCCGGCACGCCGGGGTCGGTCACGATCGCCTCGTCCGCGGCTTCCGGGCCGTTGTTGGTCACCTCGATCGTGTAGACCACCTCGTCGCCCGGCGCCACGTCCTCCGGGGTCACGGTCTTGACGATGGCCAGGTCGGCCGCCGGCAGCGCGTCATTGGTGAAGCGGCAGTGGATGTCCGCCTGCGGCCGGACGTTGTCGGCCGGAATGGTGATCGTGGGCGAGGCGAAGTCGCCGATGATCGTCGGGTTGCCGGTCACGCCCGCGTTCTGGTCGGTGCACCTGGCCAAGGTGTTGTCCCAGCCCGGCGGCACGGTCTCGGTCATGGACATGACCGCGCCGGGCGTCGGCGAGAAGAACAGCATGGCTGCGGCCACGGGCGTGCCGGGCGTCGTGGTGGTCAGCGTGGTGCTCGGCACCACCGTGCCGTCGACCTCCGCCACGTTGGTCATGTCGAACGTGAAGGCGCCGGTGCCGCCCTCGCTCACTTTCTCCAATGTCAGGCAGGCTGGAACAGCATAAAGGGCGTGGGCGATATAGTCGCCGCCCCATATGTTGCTCCCGGTCAAGGTGAAAGAGGTCACCGTTCTTGTGGAGGTGCCCTGCATCACCCCTTGCTGCCTCAGCGGTCCGGCGCGGTCATAGCTCAGCGTTCCCGTGGATGGGTTGTAGGCGAGTTCGCCCTCCACGCGCGCGAGATCGGCGGGCGTTGCCGTGCTTCCCGGGCCGAAGGTGATCCTGGTCGAGGGCGGGGTGGCCGTCTGATAAGAGGCGTGGCCGTAATCGACCGTCGTGAAGCGGATCCAACTGACCGGAACAGGCTGCGAAAAGGTCCAGGTGATCGTGAAATTGCCGCCAAACGCCGTCCAGTTGTTGGGCTGCCAGTTGCCGTTGCCTTTCGTGACCGAGCCGGTAATCGGCAGCGGCGCGAGCGAGAAGGTGCCATCTGTGGGCATCACTCGCACCGGAGAGCACGCGCCGGATGTGGGCGGCGGCTCCATCGTGTTGGTATCGCTGGCCTCGTTGTTGTCGAGGTTCGTATCGGTCACGCCGTCGGGCGCCGAGACCGTCGCGGTATTGCTCAGGCTGCCGGTGAAGCTGGGCGGGATACCGATGCTCATGTAGTAGGTGACGGAAGCGCCGGTCGGTAGGTCGGCGGTGGTATTGATCGCGCCGGTGCCGCTCGGCGCGCCGCAGCTGCCGCCACCGGTGGCATTGCCGCAGGTCCAGCTCGCATTCGTGATGCCCGTCGGCAGCGGATCGCTGACCTGGGCGCCGGTCACCGCGCTGGGGCCGTTGTTGCTCACGACGATGGTGTAGATGACGTCCAGGCCCGGCACGTAGGTGTCGCTGCCGTCGTCCTTGGTGATGGCGAGGTCGGCCTCCGCCTGCTGGTTGGTGAACCGACAGTGGATGTCCGCTTGCGGCCGGACGTTGTCGGCCGGAATGCTGATCGTGGGCGAGGCGAAGCTGCCGATCACCGTCGGGTTGCCGGTCACGCCCGCGTTCTGGTCGGTGCACACGGCCAAGGTGTTGTCCCACCCCTGCGGCACGACCTCGGTCATGGCCATGACCGCACCGGGCACCGGCGAGAAGAACAGCATGGTCGAGGACACCGGCGTGCCGGGCGTGGTCGTGGTCAGGGTAGTGCTCGGCACCGCCGTGCCGTCCGCCTGCGCCACGTTGGTCATGTCGATCGTGAAGGCGCCGGCGCCGCCTTCGCTCAGCTTCTCCAACGTCAGGCAGGCAGGACGCACTTGTAGCCGGTTGCCGATATTGTCGGTGCTGTGGATGTTCGCGGACGTGATCGTGATCGACGTCAGGGTGCCGCCTGGAGCGAAGCGGAAAGTGCCGCTCTGTCCCGGATCGCCGGTGATCGCGCCGTCGCGGCGGACGACGCCTCCGGCACCGAGCAGCAGGTCGCCGCCGACCTTGACGATCTGGTTGGTCGAGACGCCGCCGCCCAGGGAGATCGTCAACGTCCCGTTTGGCGAGACCGAGTCGATGTCGACGAGGATGATCTGCAGCCAATCGGCCGGGATCGGCTGGCTGAAGTTCCAGGTGAGCGTGTAGTTGCCGCCAAGCTTTGTCCACTCACTGGTGGGCGCTGTCGCCCAGACGCCGGCCGACTTCGTCACGGTGCCGCCGTTCGCGAATGGCGCAAGCGAGAAGGTTGCTCCCGGCGCCACTTCGCGCGGTGCGCATGCGCCCGAGGTGGGTGGCGGTTCCATCGTGTCGGTGTCGCTGGCCTCGTTGTTGTCGAGGTTCGCATCGGTCATGCCATCGGGCGGTGCCACCGTCGCGGTATTGACCAGGCTGCCGGTACGGCTGGCCGGTATCGCTAGACTCATGGTGTAGGTGACGGAAGCGCCAGCCGGAAGGTCGGCGGTGGTATCGATCGCACCGGTGCCGCTGGGCGCGCCGCAGGCGCCGCCACCGGTGGCGGCGCCACAGGTCCAGCTCGCACTCGTGATGCCCGTCGGCAACGGATCGCTGACCTGGGCGCCGGTCACCGCGCTGGGGCCGTTGTTGCTCACGACGATGGTGTAGATGACGTCCAGGCCCGGCACATAGGTGTCGCTGCCGTCGTCCTTGGTGATCGCGAGGTCAGCCTGCCCGGCCGTCACTTGCACCTGGTGGTCCTCCACCTCGCCCGAACCGGCCAGGCCGTCGAATCCCAGGCCGGCCTGGTTGGCGATGCGGAAACGCGCATAGGTCGTGCCGACCGTCGCGGTGGCCGGCACGGCGATATCAAAGGTGTTGGTACCGGACACCAAGGCCGCATCGATAAGCACCTGGTCGCCCGTCTGGGCGAAACTGCCGTCGCCCGCCCAGTCGATCCAGCCCTGCAGCAGCGTGTCCGGGCCGACGTTGCCGGCCGTGACCTCGATCTGCACGGTCGCACCGACCGGCAGGGCCGGAACGGTGACGCCGTCCTCGTCGTTGGTGCCGGCACCGTCGTCGCCGGTGGCGCCCGCGTTCGGCTGGCCGTCGACTTCGAAGTCCGGCTGGCCGGCGCCCAGATACGGGCTGCCGGCGACGATCGCGTGCCGGGCGCCGTTGGCGGCGAGCAGTGTGCCATAGCTGGTCGGCGCATCGCCCCAGTCGTAGAAGCAGTCCGGCAGCGCAGGGCCGCCGGCGCGTGCCGCGTCGCCCGGCCCGCCGTTGTACCAACCGAATTGAGAGGCCGGCAGGTTTGGTGGGTTGTACTGATCGGCTTCCTTGCGCACGATCACAGGGTTGGCGAAGAACGGATCGTTGGCGTGACCGAGCTCATCGCCGCCACGGTTCTCCGCGATGTTCAGCCGGCAAGCGTCGGCCTGCGGGCTTCCGTTGCGAGCGGAGAGATTTTGCGTGAAGGCAGCGCCCACGACTGCATAGGGATTGACAAGCCCGCTGTCGAAGCCACTGTTCTGGGCCGGGATCGGGACACTCGCGACCCAGCCCGCATTCGGATCGAAAACGAGGAACTGCATCTCGCCGTAGCCAACAATGCCCATGCCGTTGGCGGCGAAGTCGAGATCGGACACATACGAGAAGCCGCTTCCGAGGGAGATCGAGCCGCCCACGACCTGGCCGGTCGCAGGACTGATCTCGACCACGTCACCCGAGACGCAGTCGATGGCCCATAGACGGCCCGAACCGTCGAACGCCGCGCCGGAGATCCTGCGCCCGGCCAGCCAATTGCCGACGTAGGTGAATATGCCGGTGCCGGTGTCGATGGACACCAGCCTCGAGCGCATGCTTGTGCTGCAGCTCCCCTGATTGGAAAAGGGGAAGAGAGGGACATCCGCGGTGTCGTCCACCGCGAAGCCGTAAAGCGCGCCTGCCAGGCCGGTTGCGATGCCGTCCACGTACATCGGTCCATCCGTCGCATGGCGCAGATTCACGGCGTCGCCGCCGATCTGGATTTGCGAGTTCGTGGCGTCGTCCCAGAGGAACAGGCCCGTCGCCCCGCTTTGCGCATCCACGACCGAGCGCGTGCGCGTGAAATAGAACTCGTCCGCGAATGCCGGCCCGATGCCGAGCAGGACCGCTAGCCCCACCAGCAGGATCGCAATGACGTTCCGCCTGCAGCATTGGACACCCATCGCTGCGCGGCGATGGCTCGGGCGGCTCGTTGCTTTCATGCTCATTACTGCGTCAATCCCCTGCAAGGACGTCGTCGTCCTTGCTGTGCGTTTCATTCCCAGTTTCCACACTTGCTCACGCCTCGTGTGAGGCCTGCATCCCTGCTCCGGCAAGTGCTCCCTTTCGTTTTCGTAACAGCCTGCCCCGCTCACAATCCCGTCGCGGTCACCGTGCAGGTCAGCTCCAGGGTGACCGCGCCGCCAACGGGGAAGGTCGGAATCTCCAGTCCGGTCGCCAGCTGCGCCGGCGTCGGTGCGCCGGGACACACCGCACCGGCGTCGGCCGCGCACGTCAGCGCGGTACATTCGAGGCTGTCCGGCACGCCGGGGTCGGTCACGATCGCGCCGTTCGCGGGGTCCGGGCCGTTGTTGGTGAGTTGCACCGTATAGACCACCGCTTCGCCCGATCTTACCTCCTCCGGCGTAACGGTTTTCACGATCCCCAGGTCGGCGCAGGGATCGCCGGCAAAGGAAAAGTTGTCTACGAAAAGCCCGGTATTGGCGGCTGCCGGAGCGGCGTTGTTGACGAACTGGACCGTCGCCTCCGTACCGACCGCGATGAAGGTGTGCCGATAGGTACCCCAGGTCACCGAATACGCTGGCGTCGCCGGTATGCCGGCGTTCCCGTTGCTGACGGCATCGGCAGCCGGCTGGAGCGTCGCGAGGGTGACGGGCGCCGCGCCGACGCCATTGCCCAACTGGACCACGGCAATCGAATTCGCCGCCGAGAGACCGGAATAGTCTACCGAGAAGGTGTACTGCGCTCCCGGGACGAGGCCGGTGAATGTCTGCCGTATCGTTGCCGCCGCCGTGCCCCAGAGGTCGATGCTCTGCAGTCCGTTACTGGCATTGTTGAAATGGCGCAGGATGTCGATGGTTCCGGCGGCGGTTTCCCAGCCGCTGATCGGATTGGTCGTCGTCCGCCAGACCGCGAAGCCGTTTACATAAGCCGTATTGTCGCCCGGGCCTTCCGGATCGTTCTGGATGTCCGGCGATTCGAACGAGCCGTTGTCGGCGATGTTGCACACGCTCGGGTTGGGGCCGGGCGGAGACGTGAACTCGGTGTTGGTGTCGCTGGCCGTATTGTTGGCGGGATCGGCATCGGTCATGCCGGCCGGCACGTCCACCGTGGCCGTGTTGACGAGGTCCCCGCCGAAGCCGATCGGGACCGTCATGGTCAGCGTGTAGGTGACCGAGGCGCCTGCCGGCAGGTCCGCCGTGGTGGCGATCGCGCCGGTGCCGCTGGCCGCTCCGCATGCGCTGCCGCTGCCGTCGTCCGCGCAGGTCCAGCTTGCATCGGTGATGCCGTCCGGCAGCGGATCGCTGACCTGGGCGCTCAGCACGGCCACCGGGCCATTGTTGGTCACGACGATTTCGTAGATGACCGTGCCGCCCGGTGAATAAGCCGTCTGGCCATCGTCCTTGGTGATGGCGAGGTCGACGTCGTCGTCGACGATCTCCCAGGTGAGCTCTTCATTCGCGGCCCCGCCGCAGGTGGTGGTGCTGCTGACGACGTAGTTCGTCGGATCCTCGACGATGGCCAGCGTGACGGTCTCGTCGCCTTCGATGTCGGTGTCGTCGATGACCGACAGCGGCAGCGGGAAGGCCTGGCCCGCTCCGTAGTCGCCGGCCGGGATGGTGACGTTGAAGGTGCTGCCCGGCGCGGAGAAATCGGTTCCCAGCGTTGCGGTACCGCCGGTGATCGTCACTACGACGTCGAAGGTGGCTTGGATGACGCCCGTGACGCGCAGGGCAGGAACACCGGTCGCGCCCTGACCTTCCTGTGTAGACGCCGCTGCCGGGAAGAACTCGACGTAGGGCCGCAGGATCAGGACGATGTCGTCCAGGATGTTGCCGGCAGATGCGCCGGTGGTTGACTGGAACCCGATGGTCTGCACGCCCGAGCCCCCATTCCAGACGAAGTTTCCGGAATAGTTGGCCCAGCCGCCCGCGGTGCCGCCGAGATTGCACGTGCCCAATCCGCAGCTATTGATGGTGCCTGCGCCAGTGACGGTACTGCTGGCATCCATGATGAGCTGGCTGCCCGCCCCCGAAGGGTCGGCGCCAATATTGAAGGCCATCCGGTCGGTTCCAACCCGGCCCCTGTGGGCAAGCCGCCAGTCCACCCGTTCCCCGGTCACCATGCATACGTTCTGGTACAGGCGACTCGGGGTGAAGGCGTTCAATTCAGCCCACTGGATACCGGTGCGGGCGGTGACGCCCTCGGCGTTGTTCTTGAACATCTGCATGCCGCCCTCGATCGGGGGCGTCGCCGGGTGCCCACCGCACGTTCCATGCTGTGAATCAGTCCATGCGCCGGTCCAGGGAGGCTCGGTCGTTTCCCATCCAGGTACGACCGCGGATTCCCTGATCGAAAAGCAGTTGGCGCCGGGCAATAGCGGCTGCTCGAAACTCGGGTTGACGAAACTGCGCTGTACCTGGGCCTGTGCAGCGGCGCTCCAGAGCACCAGCGCGGCGAAGGCTGTGATGTATCGCATCACACGATGTCCGGTGTGCCGGGGACGGTGCATCTCACTGCTCTGACCTCGAAATATCCCTACGTCGCTTCCAGAAGCCCGTTCTTCCCCCTTTGAAAAAGGGGGATTGAGGGGGGCGAAAGCCGGGAATCGCGTAGCGATTTGCTTTTGGCTGTTGCGGCGCCGGGCGCCGGGCAAATCCCCCCTGCCCCCCTTTTTCAAAGGGGGGAACTGCTTGGCATCACCTGAGCCATGGATGGCCAGCCATGTCATCAATAGCTCCCCACGAAGTTGACGAACCAGCCCTTGTGGTCGTAGTCGAAGTCGGTCAGGTCGTCGCTGAAGTCGGTGAAGTTGTAGCCGGCGCCGATGCGGAAGTTGCGGTTGAGGTCGCGGTCCACGCCCACCAAGAAGCCCTGCCGGGTGCCGCCGTCCTTGACGTCCAGCCAGCGGTATTCGCCCAGCGCATGCCACTTCTCGCGCAGCTCGTAGCGGATCTGGCCGGCGGCGAAGGTCGTGGCCGAGTCGAACCAGTCGCCCGTTCCGCGCCCGAACCGCACCTCGCCCTCGCGCCGGGCCAGCTTGGCCGCCAGCTCCCAGTGGTGGTCGATCCGGTACACGCCCTCGAACGCCAGCACCTGGCTCTTCTGGTCGTACTGCGCCCCGCCCACCTGGCCCAGCGTGGCCAGGTCGTACAGGTACGTGTAGCGCCCGAACAGGCCCCAGCGGCTGCTGTTCCACGGCCGGTAGGCGAAGCCGAAGTTGCCCTCGATGAACTTGGCCCCCGCCGCCGGGTTGAGCTCGTCGTCGGTGTCGGCGTAGTTGAACCGCGCCGCGATCCGCCAGCTCTCGTTGACCTTGTGGCTCAGGTGGTTGGTGCTCACCCACTGCGTGCGCCGCTCGGCGCCGTCGTCGCGCCGCCACTCCAGCTTGCTGCGCCAGTCGGTCGCCTGCGAGGTCCGCCCGCCGCTGATGCTCACCACCTCGCGCTCGACCTGGTCGCCGGCGCTGTTGGTCAGCTCGCCGTCGCTCAAGGTGAAGCCCAGGTTCCAGCCCACCGCCGGGTAGAAGTCCATGCCGTAGGTGTGCACCAGCCCGGACTCGTTGCGGCTCTTGAGGAACTGGCTCTCGTTGAACAGGTTCACCTGGTTGGACAGCCGCCAGCGCTGGCCGAAGGTCCAGCCGTTCTGCCGGTTCGGGTTGAACAGCGAGTGGTAGGCGGTCTCGTCGGTCGAGTAGGTGTAGCCGCCGTAGAAGCTGTGCTGCGCGTTCAGCCGCCACTCGCCGTCCACCGTCGCCGCGTCGCCGCGGTCGCCGGTGGTCACTTCCGCACCGAGGTTCGACAGGTTGGCGAAGTTGTAGCGCGTGCCCAGGCTGTAGGCGTCGTTGTCGGCGTACTGGCCGCTGTCGTCGTCCAGGGTCACCTGGGCGGTGCCGAACACGTCCAGCGCGGTGCCGAAGCGGTGGGTGTAGCGCAACGCGCCCAGGGTGCCGGCGGCCTCGCCGGTGCTGCGCTCCTCCTCGGTGCGCCGGACCTCGGCGGTCACCGCGCCGTCGTCGCTGATCCGCCACTCGCCGGTCACCTGCATCTGCGTCAGCGACTCGCCGCCGCGCTCGGCCTTGCTGTAGCGGGCGTAGATCCCGACGTTGGGCGTGAACTGGCCCAGCACCTCGGCGCCGTGCTCCTCGACCGCCTGGCCGGTGTCGAAGCGCGAGATCGAGTAGCCGGCATCGACCTGCCGCCACCACGCCCCCGCGCTCCAGGCCTGCTCGGTCCAGCCCATCTCCTGGAAGTTGACCCGCGCCTCGACCGCGCGGGCCTCGCCCTCGCGCGGGCCGTCCGGGTTGAGCCGGGTGAACGACAGGCCGCCGTCGTCGGAGTAGAACACCGGCGCGCTGGTCGCCTCCGTCTTGCTGTGCTCCAGCTTCAGGTACGTGCCCTTGCCCGCCTGCAGGGTCAGGTCGGCCGCCATCAGGGTGTAGTCCTCGCCGGCGCGGTTCTCGTCGACGTAGGTCAGCCCGACCCCGACGTGGTCGCCGAACCAGTGCTTGCCGCGCACGCCGGCGGCGATCTCGTCGGCGTTGAAGCTCGAGGGCACCCACTCGTAGTCCACGATCAGGCGCTGCTCGAACCCGCCCAGCGGCGTGTCGCGGGTGATCCCGGGCACGTTGTCGTGCGTGATCGGCGAGAGCGACTTGGCCAGGGTCAGCCGTCCCTGGAACTCGTCGATCTCGTAGTCGGCCCCGCGCACCAGCTCGATGCGCTGCTCCACCCGCCCGGTGGTCGGGTCGCGCACCTCGATCACCACGTGCTCCGAGCCCGGCAGCACGTCGGTGTGGCGCAGGTAGTACTGGCTGCCGCTGCCGCGGAACTCGCTGTGGCCCGGCGCGGTCTGCGCCTCGGAGGCGAACACCCGCAGCTCGGTGCCGGCATCGCCCCACGGGTTGGCCGCCCGCGAGCGCCAGTTCAGCGCCGCGCCGTACAGCGAGCGCACGTACTGCGCGTACTCGGTGCCGGTGATGCCGGTGTAGAAGTTGCCCCACAGCGCCTCGTTCTTGTCCCAGTCGGCGCGCAGGTAGAACCGGCCCATGGTGTCGACGTCGCGGTAGGTGGTCGAGTCGTCGCCGTAGGTCGGGTAGTACAGGTCCGGGTCCAGGCGCCGGAAGATGTCCTGCGGGTCGGCCTGGGTGAAGCCGTCGAACAGGTCCTCCAGCGGCCGGTCCTGGGTGTCGGCCTGGGCGGTGACCAGGTACTTGCCCTTGAGCTTGGCCTTGCCATAGAACGCCAGGCGGCCGTCGCTGAGGATGTCGTCCTCGCGCCCGGCCAGGGCCAGGTCGCGGCCGGGGCCGCTGGCCTTGTTCTCGTACACCGTCAGGTCGGCCAGGCCGACGCCGAAGAAGTAGCGCCCGCTCACGTCCACGTCCAGCCGGTGCCGCGCCGGGGTGGCGCCCTCGCCGCCCTGCAGGGCGATGTCGAAGCTGTGCTGGCCGACCGGCAGCAGGTACTCGGCGACGAACTTGCGCTCCAGGTCCACCGGGTAGCTGTCGCCGTTGATCAGCAGCGCGTAGCCGGGCGGCAGGTTGCGGCCCTGCACCCGCACCCGCGAGCCGTAGATCGGGATGTTCTGGTAGCGCAGCGCGCTCTGGCCGAACACGTCGTCGATCAGGCGCTGGGTCTCGGCCTGCTCGGCGCCCAGCGCCAGGCCGTGGCTGCGCTCGGTGCCCTCGCGTAGCTGCTGGCGGCCGCGCTCGGCCTCGTCCGGGCGCACCAGCTGCAGGCGCCGGGCGTGGGTCTCATCGATGTTGCCCTCGGCGTCGAACGCACGCAGCACGTACACCAGCTCGTCGCCGACCCGGAAGCGGATGTCCGCCGGCAGCACGCCGTCCCACTCGGCCTCGGTCACCGGGGCCACGGCGATCGGCACCTTGGCCAGCGGCCGCACCAGGTCGCCGTCGGTGCCGCGGAACACCGCCAGCTCCATCTTCTCGATGAAGCCGGTGTAGTTGCCGCGCACGAAGAAGCGCACCGGCCGGGTGATCGCGCTGCCGTCGAACGGCACCATGGTCGGCGCCGAGACCGACAGCTCGGGCAGGCCCAGGGTCGGGTCCTCGGTCGCCCAGATCACCCCGCCGCCGGGCAGGTACACCGAGAACCGGCCCTGGGCCACGGCGCGGCCGGGTGCGTCCAGGCCGACGGTCACGCGCCGGTCCGGCTGCAGCGCCTCGGACGAGGACTGCGCGCTGGTGCCTTCGGTCACCGGCCGGTCGTAGCTGCGCGTGCGCAGCTTGAACACCAGGCCTTCGTCGGAGGCGCAGCCGTCGGCGCCGCAGTCCAGGGCGGTCGCGTCGCCGTCCGGGGCCGGCTGGTACAGCCAGGCCTCGGCGCCGGTCTGCGCCGTGGCCGGCGGGGCCGGCAGGTCCTGCGCCAGCGCCGGCGCGGCCATGCCCGCCAGGATGCCGAGCAGGGCGGTATCGAGCAGCTTCATCTTCATGATCCGGCCCCCTCTCACTTGCGTTCCGGACCGACAGGGGCTGTCGGATCGTTGCTGGACTCCACGCGCACCTGCGCGCGCACCTCGGGACTCAACCGTTCGGCCAACGCCTCGTACACCGCCCGCGCCCGCCGCAGGCCCAGCCCGGCGTTGTAGGCGTGGGGGCCGCGCACGTCGGTGTGCCCGACCACCGCGATCGCGCCCCCGCCCATCGCCTCCAGGCGGGCCGCCACCCGCTCGAGCAGCGGCGCGAACTCGGGCTTGATCTCGGACCGGTCGGTGTCGAACAGCACCGTGCCCAGCAACGCCCCGCCCTCGGTCACGCCCGCCACCAGGTCGTGCACCTCGGTGTGCACGCTCACCGTCAGCGCCTGCCGGTGCTCCGGCGCCACCTGCGCCAGCAGCGCCTCGCGCACCGCGCTGGCGCGGTCGAAGGCCAGGGCCTGGTGATCGCCGTTGGCGGTGATCACCACCTCGCCGCCGCCGTAGGCGTTCACCTGCTCGGCCATCTTCGCGATCGCGGGCCCGTACTCGCTGCGCACCTCGGCGCTGCCCGGGGCGAAGATCACCTCGCCCAGGGTCAGTTCCACCGCCTCGGTGCCGCCGGGGATCGGCTCGGCCGGCAGCTGCACGCCGAAGTCGAAGCGCACCGGGATACCCGGGGTGATCCGCCGCACCAGCGGGTTGTCGGTGGTCAGCGGCGTGCCCGGCGGCAGCGTCGACGGATCCAGCTTGAGGATGAAGTTGCGGTGGCCGCGGGTGCCGCCTTGCACGTCGGCCAGGTGGTAGCGGCCGTACTGGTCGGTCTCGATCAGCAGCCCGTCCACCGAGGCGATCCGCACGCCCGGGATGCCGCGCTCGTCGATCCCGGCGTTGCCGATCACGTAGTCCACCACCACCCCGCCCTCGCCCTGGGCGATGCGGCGCTCGACCGTCGGCGCGGCGGCGTTCAGGCCCTTGGCGGCCGCGCCCGACCGGTCCACCGTGGTGGTGCCGGCCGCATCCATGCGCACCGTCACGCCTTCGTCGCTGGTGAGCACGAAGTCATCGGTGAAGGCCGCCTCGCGCAGACGCTGGCGGATCACCACCTGCGGGCCCGGGTCGGCCTCGGACTGACGGGCCGCGATCGCGCCCACGGCGATGCCGTGCAGCAGCGGCGCGCTGGCGTCGGCCACCGGTTCGGCGCCCGTGCCGCGGTCGAGCGTGGTCGAGCCGGCCAGATAAGCGCCCGCCGCGAACCCGCCCTGCACCCGCACCCCGCTCAGGGCCGCGCTGTCCTGCCAGCCGTCGCCGTCGCGGTCGTTGAACACCGTGCCGAAGATCAGGCTGTCGTCGAGCAGCGGATCGGCCTCGACCGACACCTGCGCGGTGGCGGTGTTGGAGATCGGGCGGCCGGCCGCGTCCTGCGCCACCGCCGTGTTCACCTGGGTGCCGTGGCGCACGCCGGCGCCCACCCGCAGCAGGTAGACGATGGTCGCGCTCTCGCCCGCGGCAATGTCGATCCCGCCGATGCGCAGCGGCGACTGGCTCGGCGCCAGGTCGAAGGCGTCGTCGCCGTCGTCGACCGCCATCGAGCCTTCGACGTAGCTGAAGCCCGCCGGCGGGGTGTCGACCAGGGTCGCCCCGCTCACGTTCACCACGCCCACGTTCTCCACCGTCAGCGTGTAGCGCACCAGGTCGCCCACCTGCGCCGTGCGCACCCCCGCGGTCTTGACCACCCGCAGCTCCGGCTCGTCCGCCAGTTGGTGCGACGTCCCGCACGGCTGGCACACCGGCTCGAGGCTGCCGCCGTACTCGCTCACCACTGCGTTGGTCACCTCGCCCGAGGCGCTGGCATCCACCGTCGCCGGATAACTGAAGGTGTAGACGCCGGGCACCGTGCCGGTCTCCAGCGTGCAGACGATCTGGCCCGAGCCGTCGACGCAGCCGGCCGGCAGCGCGCCCACCGTCAGCCCGGTCCCCGGCGTGTCGTGCAGCCGCACCGGGGTGGTGATCGCGGCCTTCTCGATCGTCACCGACAGGGTGTACATCAGCGTGTCGCCGACGCTCACCTCTTCGCCGTCGCCCGGGTCGGACGTCTTGGCGATGGTGATCACCGGCTCGGCCAGCGGGTGCTCCGTGCTGCAGTCGGTGCACTCCGGTTCGGACCCGCCGCCACCGGTCGCGGTCACGACGTTGCCGACTTCGCCGACCGCGGCCGGGTCCACCTGCGCCTGGTAGGTGAAGGTGTGCACGCCCGGCAGCGCGCCGGCCGCCAGGGTGCACTCGAGCCCGGTCGCGACGACATCGCAGCTGCCGCCCGCCGGGGTCACGATCGAATCGACGAGCAGGGTCTGCCCGGCGCTCAGGGTGTCGGGCAGGAGCAGCGCTTCGGTGGTGGCGCCACTGGACACCGTCACCGTCACCGTGTAGGTGATGACGTCGCCGACGGCGACCTCGGTGCCGTCCTCCGGGTTGGAGGTCTTGCCCACCAGCACCTTCGAGATCACCGGGTTGGTGGTGGTGCAAGTCTCGCAGGTGCCGGTGCTGGTGGTGACGCTGTTCTCGACCGCGGTGGTCGCATCGACGTCCACTGTGGCGGTGTACTCGAACGTGTGGGTGCCGATTGCGGCGCCCGCGGCCAGGGTGCAGGTGATC
Organism: Luteimonas sp. R10; assembly: GCF_045689605.1. GTDB lineage: Bacteria > Pseudomonadota > Gammaproteobacteria > Xanthomonadales > Xanthomonadaceae > Luteimonas. The sequence goes on along the minus strand of NZ_CP141262.1, from coordinate 1,069,750 downwards.
ACCTGGCCCGCGGCCGCGCAGCCGGCCGGCAGCGTGCCGACCGTCAGGCCGTCGCCGAGCGTATCGGTCATCACTTCCGGATCGACGGTGGCGGCGGTGGCCACGTCCACCGTGAGCGTGTAGGTCAGCGTGTCGCCGGCCGAGACCTCGGTGCCGCTGGCCGGATCGACGCTCTTGTTGACGGTGATGCGCGGCGTGAGCGGATTGACGGTGCTGCAGTCGTCACAGACGCCGCGCGTGGGCGAGACGTTGTTGCTGACCTCGGTGGTCGCATCGGCATTCACCGTGGCGGTGTAGACGAACGTGTGGACGCCGATCGCCGCGCCGGCGGCCAGCGTGCAGGTGATCACCTGGCCGGCGGCGGTGCAGCCGGCCGGCAGCGTACCGACGGTCAGGCCGTCGCCCAGGGTGTCGATCAGCGGTTCCGGCTCATTGGTGACCGCATTGGCCACGGTCGCGGTCAGGGTGTAGGTCAGCGTGTCGCCGGGCGCGACCGCGGTGCCGCTGCCCACGTCGACGCTCTTGCCGACCGTGATCGTCGGCCTGAGCGGATTGACCGTGGTGCAGGTGCCGCAGACGCCGCTGCTCGGTTCGACGCTGTTCTCGACCTGGGTCTCCGCGTCCTGGTCCACCGTGGCGGTGTAGGTGAAGGTGTGCGTGCCGATGGCCGCGCCGGCCGCCAGCGTGCAGGTCACCACCTGGCCGGACGCCGTGCAGCCGGCCGGCAGTGTGCCGACGGTGAGGCCGTCGCCGAGGGTGTCGACCAGGACCTCCGGATCGGTGGTGGCGGCGTTGGCCACCACCGCCGTGACGGTGTAGGTCAGGGTGTCGCCGACCGCGACCTCGGTGCCGCTGCCCACGTCGACGCTCTTGTCGATCGTCACCGTCGGGTCGACCGGGTTGACGGTGGTGCAGGAGGTCTCGCAGACGCCATTGGTCGGCACCACATTGTTCTCGACCTGCGTCTCCGCGTCGGCGTCGACGGTGGCGGTGTAGGTGAACGTGTAGGTGCCGATCGGCGAGCCGGTGGGCACCGTGCAGGTGATCACCTGGCCCGCGTTGGTGCAGCCGGCCGGCATCGGACCGGCGGTGAGGCCGGCGCCGAGGGTGTCGGTCATGACCTCGGCCTCGGTGGTCGCGGCATTGGCCACGACCGCGGTCAGCGTGTAGGTCAGGGTGTCGCCGACCGACACCGCGGTGCCGCTGCCGACGTCGACGCTCTTGTTCGTGGTGATCGTCGGGTCGAGCGGGTTGACGGTGGTGCAGGAGGTTTCGCAAATACCATTCGTCGGCACCACCTCGTTGCTCACCTCGGTCTCCGCATCGGCGTCGACCATAGCGGTGTAGGTGAACGTGTAGGTGCCGACTGGCGAGTCGGTCGGCACCGTGCAGGTCATGACTTGGCCGGACGCGGCGCAACCGGCCGGCGGCGTGCCGACGAGGGTGAGGCCGTCGCCGAGCGTGTCGGTCATCACTTCCGGTTCGGTCGTGGCGGCATTGGCCACGACGGCGGTCAGCGTGTAGGTCAGCGTGTCGCCGACCGACACCGGGGTGCCGTCGCCCATGTCGACGCTCTTGCCGGTCCTGATCGTCGGCTCGACAGGGTTGACGGTGCCGCAGTCGGTCTCGCAGACGCCGTTGGTCGGCACCACGTTGTTCTCGACCTGCGTCTCCGCGTCCTCGTTGACCGTGGCGGTGTAGGTGAACGTGTGCACGCCGACCGCCGCGCCGGTGGCCAGCGTGCAGGTGATCACCTGGCCCGAGTCCACGCAGCCGGCCGGAACCGTGCCGACCGTCAGGCCGGTGCCCAGGGTGTCGGTCATCACTTCCGGTTCGGTCGTGGGCGCGTTGGCCACTGTCGCGGTCAGCGTGTAGGTCAGGACATCGCCGACCGAGACCGCGGTGCCGCTGCCCACATCGACGCTCTTGTTGGTTCGGATCGTCGGATCGACCGGATTGACGGTGGTGCAGGAGGTCTCGCAGACGCCGTTGGTCGGCACCACCTCGTTGCTCACCTCGGTCTCCGCATCGGCGTCGACCGTGGCGGTGTAGGTGAATGTGTAGGTGCCGATCGGCGAGTCGGTCGGCACCGTGCAGGTCATCACCTGGCCGGACGCGGCGCAGCCGGCCGGCGGCGTGCCGGTGAGGGTGAGGCCGTCGCCGAGCGTGTCGGTCATCACTTCCGGTTCGGTCGTCGCGGCATTGGCCACGACCGCGGTCAGCGTGTAGGTCAGCGTGTCGCCGACCGACACCGGGGTACCGCTGCCCACGTCGACGCTCTTGTTGGTTCGGATCGTCGGATCGACCGGGTTGACGGTGGTGCAGTCGGTCTCGCAGACGCCGTTGGTCGGCTCCACGTTGTTCTCGACCTGGGTCTCCGCGTCCTCGTTCACCGTCGCGGTGTAGGTGAACGTATGGACGCCGACCGCCGCGCCGGCGGCCAGCGTGCAGGTGATCACCTGGCCCGAGTCCACGCAGCCGGCCGGAACCGTGCCGACCGTCAGGCCGGTGCCCAGGGTGTCGGTCATCACTTCCGGTTCGGTCGTGGGCGCGTTGGCCACTGTCGCGGTCAGCGTGTAGGTCAGGACATCGCCGACCGAGACCGCGGTGCCGCTGCCGACGTCGACGCTCTTGTTGGTTCGAATCGTCGGATCGACCGGATTGACGGTGGTGCAGGGGGTCTCGCAGACGCCGTTGGTCGGCACCACGCTGTTCTCGACCTGGGTCTCCGCGTCCTCGTTCACCGTCGCGGTATACTCGAACATGTGCACGCCGATCGCCGCGCCGGCGGCCAGCGTGCAGGTGATCACCTGGCCCGAGTCCACGCAGCCGGCCGGCAACGTGCCGGCCGTCAGGCCGGTACCGAGCGTGTCGGTCAACACCTCGTCGGCCACTGTTGCCGAGTCGGCCACGTCGATCGTCAGCGTGTAGGTCAGTATGTCGCCCACCGTTACCGCGGTGCCGCTGGTGGGATCGACGCTCTTGTTGACCGTGATCACCGGCGTGGCGTCGATGTCGTCGTCGGTGTTGTTGTCGGGGTTGGGATCGGGCGAACCGTCCGGCGGACTGCTCACCGTGGCCACGTTGACCAGCTCGCCTTCGAAGTCTTCCGGCACCGACAGGGTCAGGGTGAAGGTGACGGTGGCGTCGGCCGGCAGGTCGACCGGCACGTCGGCGATCGCGCCGCTGCCGCCGGCCACGCCGCAGACACCGCCGTCGGTGGCGCTGCCGCAGGTCCAGCTGGCGGTGGTGATGCCCGCGGGCAGCGGATCGTCAACCGTGGCGTCGGCGACGCCGAACGGGCCGAGGTTGCTGACCACGATGGTGTAGACGACGTCCTCGCCCGGCAGATAGGTGTCGCTGCCGTCGTCCTTGTCGATCGCAAGGTCGGCCGGGAATTCCACCGCCGTGGTGGGGCACTTGGCGCCGTCACCGCCGCCCGACGGTCCATTGGAGATCAGCGTCGCCACGCCCGTCGTCAGATTGAACCGATAGAACCCGCCGCTCGTATTCTCGCGACCGAAGACACCGTTGCTGGCGCTGACTAGCGATCCGAAAACGCCGCCGGCGACGCCCGACTGGCCGATCTGGTCCACCGTTCCCGTGTTCGGGTCGATGGAGTAGAAGAAGCCGGTGACATGGTCGTGTGTGTAGATCAGCCCGTTGTTCCAGGCGAAATCCGCGTTGGCGATCGTCTGGCTGAGCGCTATGCGCACGGCCGTCCGGGTGGACAGGTCCACGCGCCACATCTCGCTCGTCGCGCCGTTGCTCTTGACGTAGTAGAAACCATCCGCGCCGATCACGCCCGAGGCGATGCCGGTTGCGGCATTGATTCCACCGCCGACGATGGGGCCTACATCCAGCACGACACCATCGTTGCCGATGCGCAGGAGGCGCCACCTGCCCGTGCCCGCATCCCATCGCGTCGCGTAGATGTAGTTGCTGTTGAGGTCGTAGCCCATGGCATTGTAGCCACCGGTGGAATCCGGCGAGCCAATCGGGGGGTACGTGAGCGGGTTGGTGCTGGTATCGGCACGGACGAGTTGCGTCGGCGCACCGACTCCCAGGTAGATGGTCGCGTCGCAGGTGCCGAAGTTCGGCTGCACCGGATGCTGGGTGGTGCAGGTGCCGCAGGTCGGATCGTCGCCGCCCGTGGGCACGACCGTGTTGCTCACGGTGCCGGTGGCGCCGAGGTCGACGATCGCGGTGTAGCTGAGCGCATAGGTGCCTGCCGGCGTGCCGGCCGGCAGCGTGCACACCAGTTCGCCGCTGCAGCTGAAGCTGCCCTGGTCGGTGACGGCGCCGAAGGCCAGCCCGGCGCTCAGCGTGTCGGTGAGCGTGACGACGTCCGAGGTCGGGCCGCCGGCCACGGTCGTGGTCACCGTGTAGGTGATGGTGTCGCCGATGCCGAGCGTCGTACCCGGCACCGGGCTCGAGGCCTTCTCCACCGTGACTACGGCCGGCTCGAGGGTGTCGGTGTCGTCGTCGGTGTTGTTGGCGAGGTTCGGATCGGGCGAGCCTTCCGGCGGGCTGGTGACGGTGGCCACGTTGACCAGGTCGCCGGTGAAGTCGCTCGGCACCGACAGGGTCAGGGTGAAGGTGACGGTGGCGCCGGCCGGCAGGTTGACCGGTACGTCGGCGATCGCGCCGCTGCCGATGGCCACGCCGCAGGTACCGCCGTCGGTGCCGCTGCCGCAGGTCCAACTGGCGGTGGTGGTGCCGTCCGGCAGCGGATCGTCGACGGTCGCGCCTTGCACGCCGAACGGGCCGAGGTTGCTGACGATAATGGTGTAGACGACATCCTCGCCCGGCACGTAGGTCGCGCTGCCGTCGTCCTTGTCGATCGCCAGGTCGGCCGGGAACTCGAGCGGCGTCGTTGGGCACTTGGCGCCGTCGTTGTTGGCAGAACCCTGCAGGCCGGAGATCAGCGTGGCCTGGCCCGTGGTCAGGTCGAACCGATAGAAGCCGCCGCTGCTGTTGCTGCCGAAAACGCCGTTGGTGGCGCCGAACATGCCGCCGAAGGCACCCGCCACACCCGTGCCAGTGCCGATCTGGCTAACGACACCGGTCGTGGGATGGATCGAGTACAGGGCGCCGCCAGCGACCGCCGTGTACAGCAGCCCGTCGTGCCACGCCAGGTCCTGGAAGGAGATGTTCTGGCTCATCGTGACGGGGGTGGCCGTCATCGTCGGGATGTCGATTCGATAGAGCACGCCGCTCGCGCCGACGTAGTACGTGCCATCGGGGCCGATCTCTCCGGCGAAGCTGTTGACCGGGAAGTTCGCGATCGTCCCGCGTGGCACCACGCTGCCGTCGCTGCCGACACGGACGAGCGTGCCGGGTGCAGGCCCGCTGAGCCCATAGATGTAGTTGTCGATGGGGTTGAGCGCGATGGCGTTGTACGTGAATGACGAGGTGGGACCGACCGGATCGACGACGAAGGGATTCGACGAAGTGCCGAACTCGAAGAGGGCCGTCGGGTTGTTCTGCGCGAGATACATGGTCGCGTCGCAGGTGCCGAAGTTCGGCTGCACCGGATGCTGGGTGGTGCAGGTGCCGCAGGTCGGGGTGTCGCCGCCTGTGGGCACGACCGTGTTGCTCACCGTGGCGGGGGCACCCAGGTCGACGGTGGCGGTGTAGGTGAGCGGATAGGTGCCCGGTGCGGTGCCCGCCGGCAGCGTGCATTGCAACTCGCCGCTGCAGGTGAAGCTGCCGGTGTCGGTGACGGCGCCAAAGGCCAGCCCGGCGCTCAGCGTGTCGGTGAGCGTGACGACGTCCGAGGTGGGGCCGCCGGCCACGGTCGTGGTCACCGTGTAGGTGACGGTGTCGCCGATGGCGAGCGTGGTGGTCGTCACCGGATCCGAGGTCTTCTCCACGGTGACCACGGCCGGCTCGGCGGTGTCGGTGTCGTCGTCGGTGTTGTTGTCCGGGTTTGGGTCTGACGAGCCGTCGGGGCTGGTGACGGTGGCCACGTTGACCAGGTCGCCGGTGAAGTCGCTCGGCACCGACAGGGTCAGGGTGAAGGTGACGGTGGCGCCGGCCGGCAGGTTGACCGGTACGTCGGCGATCGCGCCGCTGCCGGTGGCGGCGCCGCAGACGCCGCCGTCGGTGCCGCTGCCGCAGGTCCAGTTGGCGGTGGTGGTGCCTGCGGGCAACGGATCGTCGACCGTGGCGCCGGCGACGCCGAACGGGCCGAGGTTGCTGACTACGATGGTGTAGACGACGTCCTCGCCCGGGAGATAGGTCTCGTTGCCGTCGTCCTTGTCGATCGCCAGGTCGGCGGCGAATTCCATCGGCGTGGTGACGCACTTGGCGCCGTCGTTGTTGCTCGAGCCCGGCAGGTCCGAGATCAGCGTGGCCGCGCCCGTGGCTAGGTCGAACTGGTAGAAACCGCCGCTGTTGTTGCCGCCGTAAAGACCATTGCTGGCGCCGAACAGGGCGCCGAAGGCGCCGGCGACGCCGGTGGCGCCGATCGGGGTGACGGCGCCGTTCGCGGGGTCGATCGAATACAGGTTGCCGCCGGCGGCCTCTGCGGCGTACAGCAGCCCGTTGTGCCATGCCACGTCGTGCACGGCGATCGACTGGGACAGGGTGATCGGCGTCGCCGTCCGCGTCGGGATGTCGATGCGGTAGATCTGGTTGTCGTCTCCGCCCCGCTTGACGTAGTAGCTGCCGTCGGGCGCGATCTCGCCTACGCCGTATCCGAGGATGTCCGGCAGATTGGTGACGGCTCCCAGCTCCGCGACGGTGCCGTCGCTGCCGATCTGGAGCAGCACGTTGTTCGGCAGCGTGTCCGAAACGCGGATGGCGTAGATGTAGTTGTCGGCCGGGTTGAACGCGATGCCGTTGTAGCGGTGAGCCGAAACCGACCCCACCGGCTGGACGGGGAAGGGATTCGACGACGTGTCGAACTGGAAAAGGCCCGTCGGGTCGCCCTGGCTGAGATACATCGTCGAATCGCAGCTGCCAAACGGCGGCGGCGGCGCGGTGACCGTGATGAGAGCGTCGTCGCTGTCGTTGTCCGGGTTCGAGTCGACCACGCCGGTGGGCGGGGCGACGGTCGCGGTGTTGGTGACCGCCGACTGCGCCAGGACCTGCATGCCCGCGAAGGCGGACACCACCAGGACCAACGACAGGAGGCTCGAACGGCAGAACGCTGCTGCCTTGCGCTGAAACGTGACGGTCACAGGTGGTTCCCCTTGCTGCTCAGTAGGGCAACCGACCGGCAGGACCGACGCGTGCGTCCTGCGGGCGGATTGCCTGCTTGAATCTCCCCTCCCCTTGCGACGCCGCCGTCCGCTTCCCTGGGCGATCGATGGAACCGATGAAAACGGTTCCGCGGCCGAGGCGTCACGCGAGGATTTGCGCAGGCAATCTAGGACCGCCGCTCGTCATCGATCACGCACGGAAACTCGCAGAACATCACCGTTGGTGAGCGTCCGCGGCCGAATTGGGAACCACTGCACAGATGGACCGGGCATGGATTCGCCGCTCCGGCAAGGCCATCGCGATCGGATCGGCGGCCGCGCACGGCGTGGGTTCCCGCCAACCAGACGCAGGCGGAAGCGCCGTGGCTGTTGGAAAACCTGGGGTTTTCAGCAGGTCGCGGAGGGTGGCGTGGCACATCCGTGCCGCGATCGAGGCATGCCTGCGATGCCGGGCGCGGCACCCGAATCGCAGGAAAACCGACGCCGTTCACATCTCGTTAAATTGCATGGCGCCAATTGCTGGAATTGCGATGTGCGTCACGCTTTTCGATGGCCGCTTCCGCCGCCGGCACCTGTCTACCGGTTTCCGGAGACGGCCGTTATATTGGCGGGGAGTTTCGGTGAGCAAGGTGGGGTTGGCATGGGGCGGAGACCGAACGGCCGGCGCTTGTCTTCCCTCATTGAAAAAGGGGAAGCGCCGCGCTTGGCTTCCCCCTTTGAAAAAGGGGGATTGAGGGAGATTTTCTTTGGCTGTGGCTTGCGCCGGGCGCCGGGCAAATCCCCCCTGCCCCCCTTTTTCAAAGGGGGGCAAGCAAGGTGACCGCTCACGACATGTCCCGCGGTCTGCGGCAAGGCCTGGTCGGCTGGTTGATGCACGTACCGGTCGCGCGGCAGGACCGGCGCAATGCGTGGATGTTGCAGCTGCTGCTGATCGTCGCCGGTGCGATGGCGGTATCGATCGCGGTCGTGTCCTGGAGCGACGCGGGCGCGACGGGCGCCGATGGCGAGCGTTGGGGCGCGCTGGCCATCGGCGCCTACGCGTGGGGCTGCTTGATCCTATTGCGGCAGGGGCGGTTCCGGCTTGCGGCCGCGCTGACCATTGCCGGCGGCCTGGTGCTGATCGCGCTCAGCTACGGGATCTACGGGCTGCGGGCGCAGTCGGGGCTGCACATGACCCACGTGATGCCGCTGCTGTTCGCCGGGCTGCTGCTGGGACGGACCGCGGTGTGGTGGACCGCGCTGGGCACCGGCGGCGCACTGGCGATCGGCGCGTGGGCCGACCTGCAGCAGGCGACGAACGCGGCGGCGGTGTCGGAGGTGCTGCCGAACCTGCTGCTGTCGTGCATGAGCTTCCTGGTGCTGGCGGTGATCCTGGACCGGCTGATCCTGTCGTCGCAGCGGGCGATCGAGCGCAGCCGGGAACTCGATGCGCTGTGCCTGGAGCTCGAGCGCGAGATCGATGAGAAGGAGCGCGCCCATGCGCGCCTGCTGCAGACGCAGCGGATGGAGGCCATCGGCCGGCTCGCGACCGGCGTCGCTCACGATTTCAACAACATCCTCAGCGTGATCGTGGGCCTGGCGACGTCGCCGCGCGCGCAGGACGACGACGACGCCCTGTCCAGGATCCGGCGGGCGGCGCAGCGCGGCACCGTGGTCACCCGGCGCCTGCTGAGCTTCGGCCGCACGCAGGTCCGGCAGGTGTGCACGTTCGACCTGGCCGAGGCGATCGAGGAGATGCGCCCGCTGCTGCTGCCGATGTTCCCGCGCGCGGTCCAGGCCCGGCTGGACACCCCGCCGCCGGGCCTGCTGGTGGCCGCGGACCGCGACGAGCTCGAGCTGGCACTGCTCAACATCGCCGCCAACGCCTGCGACGCGATGCCGCAGGGCGGCCGGTTCGCGCTGTCGATCGAGACCGGCGGCGACCATGCGCTGATCCGGGTCGAGGACACCGGCTGCGGCATGACGCCGGAGGTGCGCGCGCGCCTGTTCGAGCCGTTCTTCACGACCAAGCCGAAGGACAAGGGCACCGGCATCGGCATGGCGATCGTGCAGCGCTTCGTCGCCGACAGCGGCGGCGCGATCGAGGTGGACAGCGCGCCCGGCGAGGGCACCCGCATCCGGCTGCGGTTGCCGCTGGCGACGGCCGACCGCTGCGCGGCCCGGCCCGCCGACGCACCGCGGGTCTCGCCGGTGCCCGGCAGCGCCAACGATGTCGCGGTGGCCGCGGACGCGACGCAGCGGGCAGGGACCGCGGCCGCGCGACCGCAACCCCGCGGCGCGCCACGCCGCGCCGGGTCCCGGGCGGCGATCGGCGGCGAATGATGCATGCGCGTCGCGTCTGCGCGCCCGCCTGAGGGCGGTCAGGCCGACCGGGCGGTCGCGTCGCCGCCGCGACGGCGCGACCGCCCGGTCGCGTCCGGACCGACCCTCTCGATCTGCGTGCTGCCGACCAGGGCCAGCAGGCCCAGCAACGTCGCCAGCGTCCACACCCACGGGCGCTGGTACCAGGGGCGCGGATGGACGATCCGCAGGCTCGCAGGCTCCGGCGACCACGGACCGCCGGCGATGCGCGCCTGCACCTCGAACAGGTGCTCGCCCCAGGGGATCGAGGGATAGAGGATGCTGCGGTTCTGCCCGGCTTCGATCCAGTCGTCGTCGAACCCGGACAGGCGGAAGCGGAAGTGCGTGTCGCGCGGCTTGCTCAGATTGACCGCGGTGTAGCGGATCTCCAGGTTGCGGGCGAAGGATTCCAGCACCAGCGTCGGTCCGGCGAATTCCACCGCGCGCCCGGCGACCGCGACGCGCTCGATGTGCGGCCGCAGCGGCGCGGCCCGCACCTCCGCTACGTCCGCGGGATCGACCACGGCGAATCCTTCCACCAGGGAAAACCACAACCGTCCCTGCGTGTCGCGGTGGCACGCCGAAGCGGTGCCGCCGTTGATCTCGGACGGCACCAGGCCGTCGCCCGCGGTGTAGCCGATCGACTCGATCGTGGCCGCCGCCTCGCGCGGCGCCGGCAGCAGGGTCACGCCGCGATTGCCGCCCAGCCACAGGCGCCCGCGGTTGTCGGCGAGGATGCACGAGACGGTGTCGTCGAACAGGCCGTTGCCGCTGTCGTACCGCTGCACCTGACCGTTGCGGATGCGGTTGAGGCCGCCGCCGTAGGTGCCCACCCAGAGCGTGCGCGTCCGTTCGTCCTCGTACAGGGCGCGGGCGAAACGCGACGACAGGCCCTCGGCCGGGGTCCAGCGCTCGACCGCCTCGCCATCGACCAGCCGCAGCACGCCCTGGTCGCCCGCGAACCAGTGGCCGCCCTGCGCGGCCTCGATCATCTGGTTGATGTGCATGCCCTTCAGGGCGTCGATGTCGCGGCGGCCGACGATCCGCCCGCGGGCGTCGATCTCCAGTTCGAACGTCGCGCGTTCCGAACCGACCACGTAGCGCCGGTCTTCGCGCTGCCAGAGATTGATCGACTCCCCGGCCGGCCAGGTGAAGACGTGCTCCGCTTCGCCGTCCACGATCCGTCCCAGGCCGCCCCCGTTCGTTCCCACCCACAGCATGCCGTCGCGGTCCAGCAGCAGGCTGGCGACGCAGTCGTTCCCCAGCACCTGGCGGATCGGCAGCACCTGCATGCTGCCGTCCTGCCGCCAATGGCCCAGCTGCCCGCAGGCCGATCCGAACCACAGGCCGCCCTGCCCGTCGGCGACGACCGCGCGGCCGGCCACGTTAAGTTCCGGCTGCGGCACGGCGATCACCCCGAACAGCGGTTTGCGAAACCGCAGCAGTCCCTTGCTGCTGCTGCCGATCCACAGGTTGCCCTCGTTGTCGCGCGACAGGCTGGTGACGTCCACGCCCGACAGTCCGGGCACGTTGCGCCAGTTGCCGGCGGCGTCCTCCCGCACCAGCCGGCCGGAGGCCTGGGCCACCCACCAGTGACCGTCGGCATCCTCGATGGCGTAGTCGGGGCGGTCGACCCCGAGCGGCTGCCAGTGCCGCCGGTCCGGGTCGTACCGGTAGAGCGTGTGTTCGGTCCCCACCAGCAGGTGGTCGCCGCTGCGTTCCAGCAGATAGACCCTGCGGTCGCTGCCGGGCAGGCGGATGGGCTGGATCCGACCGTCGGCGACGACGCCGAAGCCGCGGTGGCCGCCGACGTGGATCCGCCCCCTGGCGTCGCCGGACAGGCGGACGTAGCCGGCCCAGTCCAGGCGCGCGATCCACGTCTCCTGCCGGCTGTCCGGCCCCAGTTTCAGCACGCCGGCACTGCTCGCGATCCAGATCGCCCCGTCCGGGCCCTGCAGGAGGTCGCTGACCTGGCAGACGCCGTCGCAAACCGGCAGGTGCCGGAACATGCCGTGTTCGAGCACGCTCAGCCCGGCATCCTGGGTGCCGATCCACAGCCGTCCGGCGTCGTCCTCGTGCAGGGCGATGATGCGGTCGCTGGCCGGGCCTTTCCGCCGTCCGTCCTTCGCGGCCGCCGACTCCGGGCCGGACTGTCCGCGGAACGTCTCGAACGCCATCCCGTCGAACCGGGCCAGGCCGCCGAAGGTGCCGATCCAGAGATAGCCGTCGCGGGTCTGGACGATGGCGTTCACCCCGGACTGCGGAAGCCCGTCGTCAGCGGTGAACGTCCGCGGCACGATCCGCTCGTCCGGCTGCACCACGGGCGCTGCCGCAACCGGACCGCCAGCCGCGAGCAGGCCGGCGACCAACGCCATCAGCCGCCCCGGGATCCAACTGCAATGCCTCCCCATGACGTGCATTCTGCCGGAAGGCGACGGGCGCGTGGACCGGAGATCGGCGTTCGCGATCGATCCTCCGACGCTCGGTCGCAAGGCCCGCGCGGGACAGGCGTCGGCCTGCATCTTCTTCTCCCGCAACGGCCTTATAGTTGGCCGCTGTCGTAACGGTGAGGAGCGCGGCATGTGGCGAATCGTGGGCGACTGGTTGCAGCGCGCGCCGATCGAGGACCCGGTCGACCGGCGCAACGCGCCGATGCTGCAGGTCGTGCTGCTGATCCTGGGCGCCCTGCCGCCGCTGATGTGGCTGTACCGGATCTTCGGCACCGATATCGCCTGGCGCCCGGGCGAGACCGCGAGCCTGGTGAGCAGCCTGCTGATCAGCGCGGTGGCGTTCTTCTGCTTCGCGTTGATCCGGCGCGGCCGCTTCCAGTGGGCGATCCGCCAGTTGCTGGTCGTGGTGGCGCTGACGCTGCTGCTCGCCTACGCCGGCAGCGGCCTGTCGGCGCAGGTGTACGAGCAGCCGATCCAGGTCATGTGGCTGTTCGTCGCCGGCATGATGATCGGGCGGCGTGCGCTGTGGGCGATGTACGCGGTGCTGGTGGCTGCATTGTTCGTGGGCGCGGTGTCGGAGGCGCGTTCGACCGACGCCGTGCTGGCGCACCTGGTCGGCGACGCCGCGATCCGGTCGGTGATGTTCCTTCTGATCGCGGTGGTGGTCGACCGCAGCGTGGCGGCGCTGCGCGGCAGCCTGGCGGAAGCCACCCGGCAGGGCCGCGACCTGGCGCAGGCCAACCGGCGCCTGGAGGCGGAGATCGAGGCGCGCGAGCAGGCGCAGGAGCAATTGATCCATGCGCAGAAGGTGGAGGCCGTGGGGCGCATGTGCAGCGGCGTCGCCCACGACTTCAACCACCTGATGACGGTGATGCTCGGCTATATCCAGCGCGGCAAGCAGGCCGGCGACGCGGCCGAGATGGCGGAGGTCCTGTCGGGGCTGGAGTCGGCCGCGCAGCGCGCCACCGCGGTCACCCGCAAGCTGCTGCACTTCAGCCGCCAGGAGGTCACCCGGGTCGAGGTGTTCGACGCCGGCGAAGCCCTGCGCGACATGCAGCCGATGCTGCGCCAGACCCTGGGCGCCGGCATCACCCTGGACCTGCGACTGCCGGGCGACGACTGCCCGATCGCCTTCGACCGGGCGCAGTTCGGCCTGGCGGTCCTGAACATGGCCGCCAACGCGGCGCACGCGATGCCCGGGGGCGGCCGTTTCCGCATCGCGCTGCGCGCGCTGCCGGCGCTGGACGAGGTGGAGATCGTCCTCGACGACGACGGCCACGGCATGAGCCGCGACGTGCAGGCACGGGCGTTCGAACCGTTCTTCACCACAAAGCCCAGCGGCCAGGGCACGGGGCTGGGACTGTCGATCGTGCGCAACCTGGTGGAATCGGCCGGCGGAAGCGTCGAGGTGGACAGCAATCCCGGAGTGGGCACGCGCTTCCTGGTACGCCTGCCGATGACCGACCGCGCCCACGGGCCGGAAAGCGAACGCGCCCGCTCCGTGGAACAGCGATGAAGCCGCGGCCCGGCTACCAGGTCAACACGTAGCCGATGCCGCGCACCGCGCGGACCGGGAGATCCTCGCGCGCCAGCTTCAGGCATTTCTTGCGCAGGCGGTGTATCAGCATCTCCAGCCGGTGCGGGTCGAAGTCGTGCACGTTCTCGGCTAGGCTGGCGATCAGCGCCTCGCGCTTGACCGGGATGCCGCAACTCTCGGCGAGGACCTTCATCACCTGCCGCTCGGCCAGCGTCATCGTGACCTCGACGCCGCCCGGCGACAGGATGCGCCAGCCGCCCTGGTCCAGGCGCCATTTCGAGCGCGCGATGTTCGCGTCCGGCACGACCCGCCGCGCCAAGTTGCGCAGCGTGGTGACCACCAACTCCATGCTCGCAGGCTTCGACAGGTAGGCATCGACCCCGGCGTGCAGGCCGCGCATGCGGTCGTCGCCCGATGCATAGCCGGTCAGCATCACGATGCCGAGGGCCGGCGACAGCCCGCGCAGGTGTGCGGCGATGCTGAACCCGTCCTCGTCCGGCAACCCGGCGTCGAGCAGCACCAGGTCGTAGCGCCGCGCAGTCATCGCGCGGTAGAGCTCGAAGGCGCTCGCCATGCCGTCGGCCTCGAACCCCGCGCGCGTGAGCACCGGTACCAGAACGTCTTCCCTGAACTCCCGATCGTCCTCGACCACCGCCAACCTTGGCAGTTCATTGGCCGCTTGCAGCACTGCTGAGTTCATGATCGTTTGCCAAAACGCCGGAGCGCGGCCTCTCTGCGATGCGTGACGCCGCCCCGCATCGCGCGAGCAACCGCAGCCGCCGTCATCGACGTGACGGTCGACCACCGGACAGGATTTGGATGGCTCCCCCAATCGCGCACGACGGCGCGACGTCACGATAACAAGAAAATAACGTCCGATACAGGGGACTTCATCGTCATTTGCGTGAACGCGATGGCAGTTCCACGCTTCGGATCACCGGCGCCGATCCGTCCCCCGCGCCGGTTTCCGGCGCGCTTCGGACCGTCTCCTACGTCACGCCGAACGTCGCCGAGACCGCCGGAAAACGGTCACCACGGCCTCACCTGCGAGGAGCGGACCGCGTGGCCCGGTTCGGATAGACGATCAGGATCTCGAGATCGGCCTCGCCGGCCTGCTGCAGGGCGTGGGTGCTGCCCGGACGGGTGAGCATGGCGTCGCCGGGCCCGACCTCGTGCGCCTCGCCGTCGAGCACGAACACGCCACGACCCGAGAGCACGTAGTAGATCTCGTCCTTGTCGTGCGGGTGCAGGCCGATGCCCGCGCCCGGGTGCAGCACGCGCTTGCGGAAGGCGAACGGCAATGCCTCGGCGTCGGCGAAATACGGCCAGGCGGTGGTGGGCCCGGGGCCGCCGTGCGGGCCCGGCTGCTCGACCGTCGGGACGTCGTTCGCGCGCAGCACCTGCGACGGATGCGCTTGCGCCGCGCGCATCGCCCGCGCATCGGCGGTCGCGCCGCAGTCGGTGTCGCGCACGACGTGCCGCCCGAGCGCCGGGTCCAGCGCCTTCCACTCGCGCACCACCAGGCAGGCGACCAGGGTGGCGCCGGCGCGGCTGAAGTGGGTGTCGTCGGCCTGGTCCTGCTCCGGCACGTGCATGTAGTACGGCTTCGAGGCCTCGTCGCCCAGGGCGCGCAGCCAGTCGGTGCTGGCGGCGGTGAGATCGATCAGCGCGACCCGTTCGCGCCGCGCCAGCTCGCGCACCGCCTGGGCGTAGAGCCCGTGGGTGTCGAGCAGCTGGCCGTGGTCGAACTTGCGTCGCGCCACCGGCGTGATCAGCACCGGGGTGGCCTCGCGCTCGCGCGCCAGCGCGACGTAGCGCATCAGCCATTGCGGAAACGCCCGCTCGGGCTCGTTGTAGCGCGACGGATCCTCGAACTTGGCGTCGTTGTGGCCGAACTGGATCAGCAGCACGTCGCCGGCGGCGAGCGCGTCCTCGACGGGCGCGAACCAGCCCTCCTCAATGAAACTGCGCGCGCTGCGGCCGCTCCTGGCATGGTTGCGGACCTCGAACGCGTCCGGGTCGAGGAAGGTCTGCAGCGCCTGCCCCCAACCCGTCCGCGGTGCACGCTCCGGTCCGTATTCGCTGGCGGTGGAGTCGCCGACGACGAAGACCCGCTTGGGCGCGGCATGCGCCCAGGCCGCGAACGCGAACACCGAGAACAACAGGCAGCCCAGCATCCACCCGGCACCCGTCGGAAAGCGGGCTCCACGTCCAAGCCTTTGCGATTCCCGACGCCTCATCCCGATTCCCGACCCCTCAGCGCGCCAGCCAGCCGCCGTCGACCGGCAGCACCGCACCGTGCACGTAGTCGGACGCGTCCGACGACAGGAACACCGCGGCGCCGCCGAGATCCGACGGGTCGCCCCAGCGCCCGGCCGGGATGCGGTCGAGGATCGCCGCGTTGCGGACCTGGTCGTTGCGCAGCGCCTCGGTGTTGTTGGTGGCGAAGTAGCCCGGGGCGATGGCGTTGACGTTGATGCCCTTGGCCGCCCATTCGTTCGCCAGCAGCCGGGTGACGCCGAGCACGCCGGACTTGCTGGCGGTGTACGACGCCACGCGGATGCCGCCCTGGAACGACAGCATCGAGGCGATGTTGACGATCTTGCCGCCGCGCCCGGCGGCGACCCAGGTGCGGGCGACCGCCTGCGAGAGGAAGAACAAGGTCTTCAGGTTCACGCCGAGCACCGCGTCCCAGTCGTCCTCGGTGAAATCGAGCGCGTCATTGCGGCGGATGGTCCCGGCGTTGTTGACCAGGATGTCGATGCCGCCGAGGCGCTCGAGCGCCGTGTCCACCACGTCCTGTACCGGCGCGACGGTGTCGAGCGAGGCCTCGATCCAGGCGAATCGGCGGCCGAGCGCGGTGACCCGCGCCTCGGTCTCGGACGGCGCGCTGCGGCCGACCGCGGCGATGTCGGCGCCGGCCTGCGCCAGCGCCACGGCGATGCCCTGGCCGAGCCCGGTGTTGGCGCCGGTGACGAGGGCGGTTTTGCCGCTGAGATCGAAGGGATGGGACATGGCACGAGGTTCCATTGGTGATGTCGGGCGCGGCGCTCCCGGGGTTTACTTCAGCTGGCAGATGTCCAAAACATGCATGTCGGTGTAGTCGAGGTTCTCGCCGCCCATCGCCCAGATGAAGCAGTAGTTCTTGGTGCCCGAGCCCATGTGGATCGACCACGGTGGCGACACCACCGCCTCGCCGTCGGCGACCACGATGTGGCGCTGCGCGTCGGGCTGGCCCATGAAGTGGTAGACGCGGTCGTTCTCGCCGAGGTCGAAGTAGAAGTACACCTCGGAACGGCGGTCGTGCAGGTGCGGCGGCATGGTGTTCCACACGCTGCCCGGCTTGAGGATGGTCAGCCCCAGCAGCAGCTGCGAGGACTTGCAGGTGGCCGGCACGATGTACTGGTAGATGGTGCGCTCGTTGCTGGTCTCCAGCGCGCCGCGCTCGAGCGGCACCGCCTGGTCGATGGAGATGTGCTTGACGTCAAAGCGCGCGTGCGCCGGGGTGGAGGCGAGATAGAACCGGGCCGGGTTGGCGGCGTCGTCGGAGGCGAAGCCGACCTCCTCGCTGCCCATCGGCACGTACAGGCCGTCCTTCGGCGCCAGCGCATGCGCGGTGCCGTCGACGGTGACGGTGCCGCTGCCGGCACCGACGTTGACGATGCCGAGTTCGCGGCGCTCCAGGAACGGACGGCCCTTGGCCGATTCCGGCTCGGTCTGTTTCGGCAGCGAGACGGACTTGTTCACCGGCGCGGCACCGCCGATCACGAAGCGCTCGTAGTGGGTATAGCTGAGGCGGATGTCGTCGCTGGCGAACAGGCCGTCGAGCAGGTACAGGTCGCGCAGCTCGTCGTTGGAGATGTTCTGCATCACACCCGGATGGGTGGCGTGATAGGTCTTCTGGTACATGGGGCGGTCTCCCGTGGCTGGTGCGCCCGGCGCGAATGTCGCGGACGGCTTCCGTGGTCGATGGCCGCGATTCTACGGATTCTGGTAACCGGTGTCATTTCGCGGTGCGGCAAATCGGGGATGCGACGACGATCCGCCCTCCCGTTCGCGGATTTTCGTGGGAGATCCTTGTGGGAGCGACGGAAGTCGCGACACCGGGCGCGACACCGGGCGCGATGCCGGCGGTGCGGATGCGGGCAACCGCAGGTCCATCGGGGCGGCCGCGGTGTTGGAGTTGGACTCGCAAGCACAGTTCACGGGCGTCGCGACTTCCGTCGCTCCCACAAGTCCGTCGCTCCCACAAAGGAGCACATGGGAGCACAAGGGCGATGGCTGCCGGCCGGCGCCGGGACGCTCAGCTGTCCGGCGGCTGGCAGGAGTCGCGGACGATCAGGTGCGGGCGCACGCTGGCGGCCGGACGGGCGCTGGCGCCCTCCTCCGCCTGGATCAGCATCGCCGCGGCGACGCGGCCGGTGTCGCGGGTGTCGCGGCGCACCGAGGTCAGCGGCGGCCACAGCCGCGAGGCGAGCGGGCTGTCGTCGTAGCCGACCACCGACAGCTGCCGCGGAATGCTGATGCCGGCGCGCAGCGCGACCCGGTACACGCCGGCGGCCATCTCGTCGTTGCCGCAGAAGATCGCGGTGGGCCGGCGCTTGCTTGAAAGCAGCTTCTCGGCGGCGGCCACGCCCGATTCGAAGGTGTAGCCGGCCTCGACGATGCGCGCCTTCGGCAGTTCGATGCCGCGCCTGCCCAGCGCATCCACGAATCCCCCGGTGCGTTCGATGGCCGAGCGATACGCGCGCGGACCGGTGATCAGCGCCAGGTCGCGATGGCCGAGCGACTGCAGGTAGTCGGCGGCCTCGGCGGCGCCGTCGCGGTCGTGGGTCACGACCATGCGCGAGGGCTCGTCCAGGGCCACCGCGGCGATGCGGGTATAGCGGCAGCCGATGGCGTTGAGCATGTCGGCCAGGGCCTGGTCCTCGGACACGCGCGGCACCAGCATCACGCCGTGCAGCTTCTGCTGCTGCACGAAGCGGCGCACGCCGTCGATGTAGCCGGGGCTGCGGCTGTCGCAGGGATGCACCACCAGTTCGAAACCGGAGTCGCGCAGCGCATCGAGCGCGCCGTACTGCATGTTGACGATGAACTGCGCGGTCGGGTTGTCGTAGACCATGCCGATCAGGAACGAGCGCCGGAACGCCAGCCCGCGCGCCATCGGGTCGGGCGAGTAGCCGACCTCGCGCATCAGCGCCTCGACCCGCTCGCGGGTGTCCTGGCGCACCAGCGGCGAGCGGTTGATGATCCGCGAGACGGTCTTCTTGGAGACGCCGGCCAGGCGCGCGATGTCATTGATCGTCGCCGCCTTGACCGGGACCGGAGGCGGGTCGACCTTGCTGGTTTTCTTCGCTGCGGGCATCCGCTCGGTCCGGCCGTGATTTCGGTTGCGTTCGATTCTAGCCGGTCGCTTCAGTCGAGCGCCCGGTAGCGGAAATCGTGGAAGCGCACGCGTCCGTCGCCGGCAGCATAGATCCCGGGCCGCAGCGACAGGAACTTGCCCACGGTGTTGTGATGGTAGCCGGAGACTTCCATCTGCACGCCGTATTTCTCCCAGGTGCGGCCGTCGCGGCTGTGATGGATGGTGAGCACGTGATGGTCGTGGGTGAGGCGCAGCCACAGCCGGCCGCCCTTTCCGGGCCGCAGGCTGGCGGGGCGCTCCTCGCCGTAGCGGTGCATGATGAAGTCCTCTCCGTTCGAACCCAGACCGGCATACAGGCGGTCGCTGTAGAACAGCAGCGCGCCGCCGACGGCGCCGGGCTCGATCTCCATCTCCACCTCGACCTGGTAGGCGCGATCGCCGGCGATCGCGGTCAGCGGCGAGGCGTCGCGGGGCACCGAGCCCTTGCCCTGCAGCACCAGCGCGCCGTCCTCGAAGGCGATGCGGTCCATCTCGTCCGGCCCCGGCTGATAGAACGCCCACTGGTGGCCGAGCCGGCCACCGGAGAAATCGTCCGACAGCGCCATGCCGTGGCGGCCGATCGATTCGCCCGCCGGCTTGGGCAGCGGCCGGCCGAGATCGCCGCCCTTGGCGACGAACCAGCCGTCTTCGGTCCATTCCACCGGGTCCAGCAGCGCCTGCCGGCCCAGGGTCCAGAAGCCGTTCTCGTAGCCGTGATACATCATCCACCACTGGCCGGCGCCGTCCTCGATCAGGGTGGCGTGGCCGCGCGACCACCATTGCTCGGCGCGCGACTCGGTGCGCACCACCGGGTTGTTCGGATCGTTCTCCCACGGCCCGTGGATCGAGCGCGAGCGCGCCACGATCACCATGTGCCCGGTCGGCGGGCCGGCGGTGCCGCCGACCGCGGTGATCATGTAGTACCAGCCGCCGTGGCGGGTGATCTTGGGGCCTTCCTGCGAGTAGCTCTCGACCATCCATTGCTCCGGATAGCGCCAGCCGTCGTAGACGTGCTTCACCTCGCCGACGGTGGAAAGGCCGTCGTCCGACAGCTGCACGTAGTCGCCTCCGCTCAGGAACAGGTAGCGCTTGCCGTCCTCGCCCACCGCGTGGCCGGGGTCGATGTGGTCGGGCAGGCGCAGGTCTACCGGCTCGCTCCAGGGGCCGCGGATGTCGTCGGCCCAGACCACGTAGTTGCTGCGGCCGACATCGGTACGGCCGGGGAAGTAGATGTAGTGGCGGCCCTCGTGCCGGACCAGGTCCGGCGCCCAGATCGAGCCGACGCTGGTGGTGATGGCATGGCCGAGCGGCTGCCAGTTGACCAGGTCGCGCGAATGCCACAGCGGCAGCCCCGGGTAGGCGTCGAACGAGGACAGGGTGAGGTAGTAGTCGTCGCCGTCCCGGAGCACCGACGGGTCCGGGTGGTCGCCGGCGAGGATCGGATTGAGGAAGGTGCCGTCGCCGAGGTCGGCCTGGCGCTGGCCTTCGATGCCACGTGCCCAGGCCGGAGCCGATGGCGTCGCCGCGCCGGCACAGAGGGCGGCGCCGAGCAGCCAGGCGCCGGCCAGGAGCGGGAGCGATCGGAACGTCTTCAGGGTCATCGTGGCCTCGTGGTGGCGCGGTCGCTCCCGTCCCGGGCGTCGCCGGACGGCTCATGACACCGCTGGTCATCCGGACCGTACCAAAGCGCTCCGGCGGCGGCATCGTGCGCTGCAGCAAGGTGATTCGCGTTGGGGCGGTTACAGTGGGGCTCGCATGCGATCTGATGGATCCGGACTCCACATGACACCGCTAGCCATTCCTATCGGTTTGACATCACCCGGGCGTGTTAGCGCTACCATCCGAGTGTGCCCGGCGGCACCGACCGTGGAGCAACTGCCTTGAGCGTGTTCGTGGGACTCGACATCGGCACCCAGAGCGTGAAGCTGGTGGCCTACGATCCGGACGCGCGGCGCAGCGTCTTCACCACCGGCGTGCCGCTGGAGCTCATCCATGGCGACGACGGCGCCCGCGAGCAACGGGCGGAATGGTGGACGGACGCGGTATCGCAATGCTTCGCGGCCATGCCGGCGGCACTGCGCGCGCGGGTGCGCGGCATCGGCGTGTCGGGGCAGCAGCACGGCTTCGTGCCGCTGGCCGCCGACGGCCGCGTGCTGGCCCCGGTCAAGCTGTGGAACGACACCAGCACCGATGCCGACGGCCGCCGGATCATGGCCGCGGCCGGCGGGCGCGCACGCTGCGTCGCGCTGGCCGGCAACCCGGTGCCGGCCGGCTACACCGCTTCCAAGCTGCCGTGGACGCGGCGCCACCGGCCCGAGGTGTACCGCGAGCTGCACACGATTCTGCTGCCGCACGACTACATCGATTTCTGGCTGACCGGCGAGCGCTGGATGGAGCACGGCGACGCCTCCGGCACCGGCTGGCTGGACGTGCGCACGCGGCAGTGGTCGCCGGAACTGCTGGCGGCGACCGACCCCGACCGCGACCTGGCGGCCTGCCTGCCGCCGCTGGTGTCGCCGGAGGCCACCTTCCCGGTCCGCGCGCAGGCGGCGGCGGACCTGGGGCTGCCCGCCGACGTGCGCGTGTCGGCCGGCGGCGGCGACAACATGATGGCGGCGATCGGCACCGGCAACGTGCAGCCCGGCCGGCTCACGGTGAGCCTGGGCACCTCGGGCACGCTGTTCGCCTACGCCGACCGCCCGGTGGTGGACGACGACGCCCGCTGGGCCGCGTTCTGCGATTCGACCGGCGGCTGGCTGCCGCTGATCTGCACCATGAACTGCACCGTCGCCACCGAGACCATGGCCCGCCTGTTCGGCATCGCCGCCGGCGACGGCGACGCGCTGGTCGAGGCGACCGGGCCCGGCGCCGGCGGCCTGGTGCTGCTGCCGTTCTTCAGCGGCGAGCGCACCCCCGACCTGCCCGCCGGCCGCGGCTGCCTGACCGGCATGGACCTGCACAACACCACGCCGGCGCACCTGTACCGCGCGGCGATGGAGGGCGCGACCTACAGCCTGCGCCACGGCTACGACGCCTTCGTCGACGCCGGCCTGCGCTTCGAGCGCCTGTGCCTGACCGGCGGCGGCAGCCGCAGCGCCGCCTGGCGGCAGCTGGTGGCCGACGTCTTCGAGCTGCCGGTCGAGATCCCGCAGGAAGGCGAAGGCGCCGCGTTCGGCGCCGCGCTGCAGGCGCTGTGGGCATGCGGGCGCGCCGTCGGCGCGGACGGCGCGCTGGCGGACACGGTGCAGGCGCACGTGCGCGCGGACCCTGCCGCGGCGGCCGCCCCGCGCCCGGCGCAGGCGCAGGCCTACCGCGCCCACTACGCGACCTTCCTCCGTCATCTCGCGGCGGTGCGGCCGCTGTACGCGGCCACCGACGACGTTCCCGATTCCTCCCCGAACTCCCAACGGACCCACGCATGAGCTCTTCCAACTCCACAGGCGTGTTCAAAGGCGCGCGCGAATACTTCCCCGGCATCGGCCGCATCCCCTTCGAGGGGCCGGACTCGGACAATCCACTGGCGTTCAAGCACTACGACGCCGATCGCCGCATCGGCGACAAGACCATGGCCGAGCACCTGCGCTTCGCCGTGTGCTACTGGCACAGCTTCTGCAACGCCGGCCACGATCCGTTCGGGCCCGGCACGCGCACCTATCCCTGGGACGCGCCGGCCGCGTCCGGCGACTCGCCGCTGGCGCGCGCCGAGGCCAAGCTCGATGCCGCGTTCGAGTTCTTCAGCAAGCTCGGCGTGCCGTACTACTGCTTCCACGACATCGACCTGGCGCCGGACGCCGACGACATCGGCGAATACGAGAAGAACCTCGCGCACATGGTGGCGCTGGCGAAACAGCGCCAGCAGGCCGCCGGCATGAAGCTGCTGTGGGGCACCGCCAACCTGTTCTCGCATCCGCGCTACATGAACGGCGCGGCGACCAATCCCGACTTCGACGTGGTCGCGCGCGCCGCGGTGCAGGTGAAGGCGGCGATCGACGCGACGGTGGAGCTGGGCGGCGAGAACTACGTGTTCTGGGGCGGGCGCGAAGGCTATGCCTGCCTGCTCAATACCGACATGAAGCGCGAGCTCGAGCACTTCGCGCGCTTTCTGACGATGGCGCGCGACTACGGCCGCAGCGTCGGCTTCGCCGGCAACTTCCTGATCGAGCCCAAGCCGATGGAGCCGATGAAGCACCAGTACGACTTCGACAGCGCCACGGTGGCGGGCTTCCTGCAGCGCCATGGCCTGGCGGACGACTTCAAGCTCAACATCGAGGCCAACCACGCGACCCTGGCCGGGCACAGCTTCGAGCACGACCTGCAGGTGGCGTCCGACGCCGGGCTGCTCGGCAGCATCGACGCCAACCGCGGCAACCCGCAGAACGGCTGGGACACCGACCAGTTCCCGACCGACCTGTACGACACCGTGGGCGCGATGCTGGTGGTGCTGCGGCAGGGCGGGCTTCAGCCTGGCGGGCTGAACTTCGATGCCAAGGTGCGGCGCGAGTCGACCGACGCCGAGGACCTGTTCCTGGCCCACATCGGCGGCATGGACGCGTTCGCGCGCGGGCTCGAGGTGGCGCACGCGCTGCTGGCCGACTCGCCGCTGGAAACCTGGCGCCGCGAGCGCTACGCCAGCTTCGACAGCGGCGCCGGGCGCGCGTTCGCGGCCGGCGAGCTGGACCTGCCGGGCCTGCGCGCGCAGGCGCTCGAGCGCGGAGAGCCGGCACGCCGCAGCGGCCGCCAGGAGGCCTACGAGAATCTGCTCAACCGGTACCTGGTGCGGGTCGGGAACGGCTGACGCGGCGGGAATCCTGGCGCCCGCGCGTCGGATGAGGGCACGCAAGCGGCGCGTCCGCGAACAACCGGCGGCGGCGGCACCGGGGCACGCCGCCATGGCCCGCATTGCCGAGGCGGCAATGCCTGGTCCATGCTTGCCTTCGCATGCGGACCGGCGGTGCACTTCATTCTCACGAGGGGATCATCCATGAGCAGCGTCAACCTTTCCGATCAGGCCGCGGCCCCGGAGTCGCCGAACACCCGCTTCATCGTGCTGATCAGCCTGGTGGCGACGCTGGGCGGGTTCCTGTTCGGCTTCGACAGCGGCGTGATCAACGGCACCGTCGACGGTCTGCGCCTGGCGTTCGACTCCGACTCGGTGGGCACCGGTTTCAACGTCGCCTCGATGCTGCTCGGCTGCGCGGTGGGCGCGTTCTTCGCCGGGCGCCTGGCCGACCTGTACGGGCGCCGCACGCTGCTGATCGTGGCGGCGGTGCTGTTCCTGGTCTCGGCCTGGGGTTCGGGCATCGCCGGCACGTCGCTGGAGTTCGTGATCTACCGGGTGCTCGGCGGACTGGCGGTGGGCGCGGCCAGCGTGATGGCGCCGGCCTATATCGCCGAGGTCTCGGCGGCGCACTATCGCGGCCGCCTGGCCACGGTGCAGCAGATCGCGATCATCTGCGGGCTGTTCCTGGCGTTCCTGAGCAACTACCTGCTGGCCAAGATCGCCGGCGCCTCGATCCGGCCGCTGTGGCTGGGCTTCGAGGCCTGGCGCTGGATGTTCTGGATGGAGATCGCGCCGGCGGCGCTGTTCCTGGGCGCGCTGCTGTTCATTCCCGAGAGCCCGCGCTTCCTGGTGGTCAAAGGCCGCCGCGAACGGGCACTGGCGGTGCTGCGCCGGCTGTACGGCCAGGGTGCCGGCACGACCAAGCTGGCCGAGATCGAGGCCAGCCTGGCCGCCGACCATCACCGGCCGCGGTTCTCGGACCTGATCGCCAAGGCCACCGGCAAGGTGCGGCCGATCGTGTGGGTGGGCATCGGGCTGGCGACGTTCCAGCAGCTGGTGGGCATCAACGTGGTGTTCTACTACGGCGCGGTGCTGTGGCAGGCGGTGGGCTTCTCGGAGAACGACGCGCTGCTGATCAACGTGCTGTCGGGGGCGCTGAGCATCGGTGCCTGCCTGCTGACGGTGGCGCTGATCGACAAAGTCGGCCGCAAGCCGCTGCTGTGGATCGGCTCGGTGGGCATGGCGATCTCGCTGGGACTGGTGACGATCGCGTTCTCGACCGGCACGCTGGACGCCGGCAACCGGCTGCAGCTGTCGGACGCGATGGGCGTGCTGGCGCTGGTGGCGGCCAATGTCTACGTGATCTTCTTCAACCTGTCGTGGGGCCCGGTGATGTGGGTGATGCTGGGGGAGATGTTCCCCAACCAGATCCGCGGTTCGGGCCTGGCGGTGGCGGGGCTTTTCCAGTGGGGCTCGAACTTCGCGATCACCATGACCTTCCCGGTGATGCTGGCGGGGATCGGGCTGGCGGCGACGTACGGGTTCTACGCGTTCGCGGCGGTGGTCTCGATCTTCTTCGTGCTGCGTTACGTGCACGAGACCCGCGGGCGCGAGCTGGAGCAGATGGAGGGGTGAGGCGCGCGTGCGGCTGGGTTGTGGGAGTGGCGGTGGCATGCCGCCGCCGGGCGGTCGCGACATGGCCGCAACGCCGACGCTCCCCGCCCGTCTTGATACTTGTGGGAGCGACGGAAGTCACGACTGGGATCTCGCAGCCGGCGTGATGCATCAGCGCCGGCGAAGCAACCGGCTTCGGAAGCAGCGGCGCCCGGGCGCGCCAGGCAGCCCCCTACCGTAGCGACGAAGCGACCCCGTCGCCACGGGCGGCATCCAGTGAATAGCCGCGCCAGGCAATCGACGCCGCTCGGCCTGGAACCAGTGCCTGACGCGGCTATTCACTGACCTCGCCCCGTGGCGACGGTGAGACCGCGTCGCACCGGATGGGACTACCTGGCGCGGCTTCGGAAACGGCGACGCCCGGGCGCGCCAGGCAGCCCCCACCGCAGCGACGATGCAACCCCGTCGCCACGGGCGGCCGCCAATGAATAGCCGCGCCAGGCAATCGAAGCCGCTCGGCCTGGAGCCGAGGCCTGATGCGGCTATTCACTGACCTTGCCCCGTGGCGACGGTGATACCGCGTCGCACCGGATGGGACTACCTGGCGCTGCTCCGGAACCAGCGGCGCCCGGGCCGGGGCATGCTCCCGGGCTCGGTCCGCCATCTATGGCGGACTCGCCGCCGCAGGCCCGTGCCGCTTCGCGGCCCGGTCCGGCCCGGCGCAGCGCGCCGGGCGTTCGCACAGACCGCGCGGCAGTGCCGCGCAAGCGGCCCGTGCTCACCCATGGCCTGCTGTCCGCATACCCCGGTCCGGGCGCCGCATCGGTGATTCACTTTCGGATGCTCGGAAGCCCTCCCACCGAAGCCGATACGGGTGGAGCGGGAGCCGTGCCGCGGGGATTGCGGAGAGCTGACCATGGATGGTCAGCGGCCCTGAGTCCGGCCATGGATTGCCGGACCGAAGGGCGGAGCAATCCCCGCGGCGCGGCTCCCGCCTCGACGCGGCAACCGAAGACAGGCATTCACTCAAAGAACAGCGCGAAGCGGCTATTCATTGGTGCTGCCCCGTGGCGACGGGGTAACTTCGTCGTGGCGGAAAGAATTGCTTGGCGCGGCTTCAGTCCGACGACAGCACTGACGTCTTCAATCCCCCGAGGCGACCTCTCGTTTCCAGCACGGACACTCGCGCTCGAGCAGATCGCGCGGCCAGTCGCGTACCACTGATAGCCGGTGCGGCGCTCGCGCGGGATGTCGGCATAGCGCGCCACGCGCTCGCCTTCGCGGGTGGCCAGCACCACGCTGTTGTCCGCCAGATCGTAGAAACGCGCCCACAGCAACGGCGCATCGGCACCCTCGACCAGGCGCCGGTCGGTGGTGGCGCTGTGATAGCGGTAGCGCACCGGTTCGGCCGCGAACGTCTCCAGGCGCACGCCCCGCAGCGCCACGTTGTCGAAACTGCCGCCGGCGGTGTCCCGCTCGGCCTCGAGCCGGCGGCGCTCGTCGTCGCCGAGGATGCGCACCGGGTCCCGGTTCTCGCGCCAGCCGCCGTCGCGGCGCTGCTGCAGCACGATGTTGTCGGCGATCGCGACGATGTCGTCGGGCGCATGGCGCGGGTAGCCGCCGCCGTGCGCGTTCCGCCAGTGGTGGATGGCGTCGGCGAAACCGTCCAGCGGGATCGGATCGGGACTGCGCGCCGCGGCCGCCGCCGGCAGCAGCGAGGCGGCCGCGAACAGCAGCGCGGCCAGGCCTAGACCTTGAACAGCGCCGGCAGCCACAGCGACAGTTGCGGGAACACCGTGACCACCAGCAGCACGCCGAGTGCCGCCAGCCAGAACGGCCAGATCGACTTCAGCGACTCGCCGATGCCGATCTTGCCGATCGCGGTGCCGACGAACAGCACCGAACCGACCGGCGGCGTGACCAGGCCGATGCCGCCGGCGAGCACCAGCACCACGCCGAAATGCAGCGGGTCGACGCCGAACGCCTTGGCCACCGGCAGGAAGATCGGCGTGCAGATCAGGATCATCGGCGCCAGGTCCATGAAGGTGCCCAGCAGCAGCAGGATCACCGCGATCAGCAGCAGCACGGTGTAGCGGTTGTCGGCGATCGCGCCCAGCAGCTCGACCGCCGCGGCCGGCACCTGCAGGTAGGCCAGCAGCCAGCCGAACAGCGCCGCGGTGGCGATCACGAACAGGATCACGCCGGTGGTGCGCGCCGCGTGCGCGACCGCCTGCCGGAACGCGGACCAGTTCAGCATGCGGTAGATCGCCACCGTCACCAGCAGCGCGTAGACCACCGCCACCGCGGCGCTCTCCACCGCGGTGAACACGCCGGCGCGGATGCCGATGAAGATCAGTGCCACCAGCCCGAGGCCGGGCAGCGCCGAGACCAGCCGCAGCAGCACCGCGCGCATCCCCGGGAACGCCTCGGTGCCGTAGCCGCGGCGGCGCGCGACCGCGTAGCCGGTGAACATCAGCGTCACCGTCATCAGCAGCGCGGGGATGATACCGGCGGCGAACAGGTCGGCGATGGAGATGCCGCCGCCGACCGCGGCCGAGTACAGGATGAGGTTGTGCGACGGCGGCACCAGCAGCGCGACCAGCGCGGCGGTGATGCTGACGTTGACGGCGAAATCGCGGTCGTAGCCGCGCTCGACCATCTGCGGGATCATGGTGCCGCCGATCGCGGACACATCGGCGATCGCCGAGCCGGACACGCCGCCGAAGAACAGCGACGACAGCACGCTGACCTGGCCGAGGCCGCCGCGGATGCGCCCGACCAGCGCCGCGGCCAGGCTGATCAACCGCTCCGAGATGCCGCCGCGCATCATGAGTTCGCCGGCGAAGATGAACAACGGGATCGCGATCAGCGAGGCGGTGCCGATGCCGGCGCCGACCTGCTGTACCAGCACGACCGACGGCAGGTCCAGGTAGAACAGCGTCAGCAGCGCGGACGCGGCCAGCGCATACGCCACCGGCACGCCGATCAGCAACAACAGGACGAACGCCCCGAACAGCAAACCGATCGCCATGCCTCAGTCCTCGCCCTTGCCGGTGAACGCCCGCGCCAGCGCGAACAGCGCCATCAGCAACCCGCCCAGCGCCAGCGGCAGGAACACGATGCTCTGCGGCAGCGGCGCACCCGCCATGCGGATGCCGAAGCCGTCGACGAGCAGCCGCGCGCCCCACCACGCCAGGGTGGCGCCGATCGCCACGACCACCGCCGCGGCCGCCGCGTCGCTCGCCCGCCGCAGCGGCGGCGGAAACGCCTGCGCCAGCAGGTGGAAGCGGAAGTGGCGGCGCTCGTGCACGCCGGCGGCGGCGCCGAAACTCATCGCCGTGCTCAGCAGCAGCAGGGTGACCGGCTCGGTCCAGCTCGGCGAATCGTTGAGCACGTAGCGCGCGAACACCTGCCAGCCCTGCACCGCGACGAGGCCGAGCATGGCCACGCCGGCGACGGCGACCGCGAGCGACGACAACCGCGTCAGCCCGCGCTGCAGCGCAGGGAACCCGGGGGAGGAAGCGGTGTCGTGTTCGGCGGTGCCCATCGGTCTCCTCAGGCGAATGCGCGGATGCGGCGGTAGAGCGGCGCGATCTCGGGCCGGCGCAGGTAGTCGTCGAGCAGCGGCGCGGCCGCGGCACGGAACGCCGGCATGTCGACGTCGTTGATGGCCACGCCGTGCGCCTCGACCGCCGCGCGGGCGGCGCTTTCCGACTCGTCCCACAGCCGCCGCATCAGCGCCACCGACTCGCGCGCGGTCTCGATCACCAGCGCGCGATCGGCGGGCGCCAGCGCCTCGAGGCTGCGCTGCGACATCAGCAGCACGTCGGGCGCGTAGGAATGCTCGCTCTGCGACCAATACCCGGCCGCCTCGAAGTGCCGGCTGGCGTGGAAGCTGCGCATGTTGTTCTCGGCGCCGTCGATCAGCCGCGTCTCCAGCGCCGAGAACACCTGGCCGAACGCCAGCGGCGTGGGATTGGCGCCGAACAGGCGCAGCAGCTGGATGAAGATGTCCGACGGCGGCACCCGGAACTTCAGCCCGCGCAGGTCGTCCGGCGTGCGCAGCGGCCGCTGGGTGTTGTAGAAGCAGCGCGCGCCGGAGTCGTAGATCGCCAGCCCGACCAGGCCGCGCGCCTCGAAGCCGCGCAGCACCGCCGCGCCCACGTCGCCATCGAGCGCGCGGCGCAGGTGCGCCACCGAGTCGAACACGTACGGCAGGCACAGCGCCTGGGTCAGCGGGAAGACGTTGTTGAGCGCACCGCTGTAGACGCGGGTGATGTCGATGGCGCCGAAGCGGGCCATGTCGATCGCGTCGGATTCGCGTCCGAGCTGGCCGGAGTGGTACAGGCGGATGCGCAGGCGGCCGTCGGTCTCGCGCGCCAGGGTCTGGCCGATCCACTTCACCGCCTCGACCGTGGGATAGCCGTCGACGTGCACGTCGGTGGCGGTGAGCTCGCCGCCGGCGCCGCGCGCCAGCGCGGGCAGCGGCAGCAGCGGCGCGGCGCACGCGCCGAGGCCGGCGGCGAGAAAGCGACGCCGATCGATCACGCCGCCCCCGCCGCGGCCGCCGCCACCGCGTGGCCCTCGATGTCGCCGTAGCCTTCGAACCGCACCCGCGCCGTCTGCCCGACCGCGATCTCGTGGATACCGGTGGCATTGCCGGTCGCGATGAGTTCGCCGGCCTTGAGCGGGCGGCCGCGCCGGGCCGAACGCGACAGGGCGAAGGCGTAGGCGGCGCGCAACCCGCCCGGCAGCAGGGTCGCACCGCCGGTGCCGACGCTGGCGCCGTCGATCCAGGTCTCCGCGCGCAGGCGCTCTTCGGGAATCTCGCGCCAGCGCTCGATCTCGCCGCCGAGGATCAGCCCGTTGTTGTTGCCGAAGTCCGACACCACCACGCGCGGGCCGAGCGCGTTGATCGTGGCCAGCGGGCTGCTGGCGATCTCGATGCCGATGTGCAGCGTCGCCGGCAGCGCGGCGGCCTCGTCCGGCGTCCAGTCGACCTTGCCGGCCGGCGCGTCGGCCTGCAGCCGCAACACGTACTCGGCCTCGACCGCGGCGAAGCCGCCGGCGAACACGGGAAACCCGACGCTGCCCCCGGCCGGCCACAGGTTGCGGCGGAAGATCGGGCCGAGCAGGCGGTCGTCGCCGGAGCCGTCGCGGCGCGGCGGCTGGATGTAGCCGACCTTCCAGCCGACCACCGCGTCGGGCCATTGCGCGATCGCCAGGTCCTGCACGCGGTAGGCGGCGACCAGATCGTCCGGGATCTCGCCCGGGAAGTCCGGCAGCGACGCGCCGGCCAGCCGCGCCCGCACGAATGCCCCGGCGATCGCCCCCGCGGCCTGTCCCTGGTCCGGCGCCTCCATGGCGCTGTCGTTGCGGTTGCTCAAGCTGGTTCTCCTGCGAAAACGGATGTTGCGGCACGCACGGCGCCGACGTCGGCTATCCGTATATGGTAAACCGGTGTCATTTTCAATGTGCAGCGCGACATGCGCCGGCGTCAAGTTGCACGACAGCAAAACGCGCGCAGAGCGCACTCGCGCAGCCCACATGAGGAGACCGCACGCTACGAACCTTCACTGCCCGGACGGACGAGCGCCATGTTGCAGTGCACATGGTGCAGCCAGCGGATTTTCGTGTACGGTCAACCGGTGTCATTTTTGGTGCTCCATGCGCCGTCATCGTCGCGACGATGACGGCGGAACGGCCACCCCGGGAGGAATCGATGCATTCGTTCATGTCATTGCTGGCGCGCCTGTTGCTGTCGCTGGCGTTGATCGGCTTGGTACCGCCGGTCGTGGCCGCCGATCAGGCGCTCGCCTTTCCGGGGGCGCAGGGCTGGGCCGCGCACACGCCGGGCGGACGCGGCGGACAGATCCTCCGCGTCACCACGCTCGACGCCGAAGGTCCCGGCTCGCTCGCCGAGGCGCTGCGGACCAAGGGGCCGCGCATCGTGGTGTTCGAGGTCGGCGGCGTGATCGACCTCGGCGTCGAGGAGCTGCGCATCGACGAGCCTTACCTGACCATCGCCGGCCAGACCGCGCCGCAGCCGGGCATCACCCTGATCCGCGGCGGGCTGGTGATCGCCACCCACGACGTGGTGGTGCGCCACATCCGCGTGCGTCCCGGCGAGGCCGGCCGGGCCAAGCGCGAAGGCCCCGACTTCGACGCCATCACCACCGTGCGCGGCGCCCGCGACGTGATCGTCGACCACTGCTCGCTGACCTGGGCCACCGACGAGAACCTGTCGGCCTCCAGCACCCGCTTCGCCGGCGAAACGCCGGAAGCATGGCTGCAGAACGCCTCGCGGCGGATCACCTTCAGCAACAACATCCTCGCCGAGGGGCTGGCCGACTCCGTGCACCCCAAGGGCGAGCACTCCAAGGGCTCGCTGATCCACGACCACGTCAACGACGTGCTGATCGTCGGCAACCTGTATGCGCACAACATGGAGCGCAATCCGCTGTTCAAGGGCGGCGCGCGCGGGCAGGTGATCAACAACCTGATCTACAACCCCGGGCAGAAGGCCGTGCACTACAATCTGATCGCCGAGGAATGGATCGGGCACGCGCCCTACCAGAGCGGGCAGATGGTCCTGCGCGGCAACGTCATGCGCGCCGGGCCCGATACCCGCGAGCTGGCGTTCTTCATGATCGGCGGCTCGGGCGACATGGAGCTCTACGTCGAGGACAACCTGGTGGTGGACGCGATCGGCGAGGCGCTGCCGCAGACCGGACGCTACACCACCGCGCCGGTCGAACTGATCGAGCTCGAGGCGGCGCCGGCGCTGCCGTTCGGCGTGGAGCTGCTGCCGGCGGCGCAGGTACAGGACGCCGTGATCGCCGACGCCGGCGCCCGCCCCTGGGACCGCGACGAGATCGACCGCCGCATCGTCGCCGACGTGATCGAGGCGCGCGGCGCGATCATCGACAGCGAACAGGCGGTCGGCGGCTATCCCGACCACCCGGAAACGCGCCAGGCCTTCGTGCCCGAGGACTGGGAACTCGACACGATGGAGCCGCGCAAGCCGCTGCCGCGCGGCGAACCGCTGCGCTGATGGTGCCGAAGGATCCGGCCGCCGCTCGCGCCGCCTTCGGGGAAGAACGGTCCGCGCCGTCCATCTTTGTAGAAGCGCAAATCCCCCCTGCCCCCCTTTTTCAAAGGGGGGTGGATGCCGGGTTTCGGGCGGGGCGCAATCACCTATGCTCGCCCCCTTTCGGGAAAGGGAAGCCGCAGGCCGAACTTCGGATAAGACGCGGTCGCCGATGCTTTCCGCCCTTTGAAAAAGGGGGGCAGGGGGGATTTGCTTGGCGACCGGCCAAGCCAAAGCCAAAGCGAATCCCCCTCAATCCCCCTTCTGCGAAGGGGGAAGACCAGCCAAAGCAGATCGCTGCGCAATTCGCGGCTCCCGCGCAGCGCGCAGTGGCGCTCGACCGCCGTCCGTCGCGCTGGCGGGCGGCGCTGCTCGGGCTTGCGGCGTTCGCATGTCTGCCATTGCTGCCGGCCATCGCCACGACACCCGTCGCGGCCGACGAATCCGCGGCCGAAGCCGCATCGCGGATCTGGCTGTGGCCTGGCCGAACGGCGCCCGGTTCCGAGAAGGCCGCATCGCGCCAGGCGATCGTCGAGCGCAGCGCCGATCCCGCGCTGCCGGATCGCATCGTCACGGGCGTGACCGAACCGTACCTGGTCGCATACTGGCCGCCGCGGCCGGACGGCAGCGCACTGCTGGTGATCCCCGGCGGCAGCTACCAACGCGTGGTGCTCGACAAGGAAGGCACGGCACTGGTGCCGGCCTTCGCCGAACGCGGCGGCGTCACCCTGTTCGTGCTGCGCTATCGCCTGCCCGGCGACGGCCCCCAGGACGAACGCGACGCGCCGCTCGCGGATGCGCAACGGGCGATGCGGCTGATCCGCGCGCACGCCGGCGAGTGGCACCTGGACCCGGCGCGGATCGGCGTGATCGGTTTTTCCGCGGGCGGCCATGTCGCCGCCAGCCTGGGCACGCGCTTCGACGACCGCGTGTACGCCCCGGTCGACGCGCACGACGCCGCCAGCGCGCGTCCGGACTTCATGGCACTGGTCTATCCGGTGATCGACATGGGCGTGGGCACCCGCTGCGCGGCCGTCGACCACGGAACGCCCGGACCCGTCGCCGCGGGCGCCGAGCGTAAACGCGACCTGTGCGAACCCGTTTTCCATGCCGGCTCGCGCGAACGCCTGCTCGGCGCCGCGCCGTCGCCGGAACACGTGGCCGCCTACTCCCTGCAGACCCGCGTCCGCGCCGACACGCCGCCGGCCTTCCTGCTGCATGCCGCCGACGACGATGCGGTGCCTGTGGAAAACAGCCTCGTGTTCCACCATGCGCTGCGGCGCGCCGGCGTCCCGGCCGAACTGCACGTGTATCCGCATGGCGGCCACGGCTTCGGCGTGCGCGGCACCGTCGGCACGCCGCTGGCCTTGTGGCCCGAACTGGCGATGGCCTGGATGCGCGCGCAGGCCGGGCCGCCGCCGGCGACGCCGGGAACCGCGCCGCACCCGACCCGAGACGAACCCTCCAGCGAACGCACGCCATGAACGACTCGAACGCCTCCGGCCCGAACCACCGCGACCGCCGCGGCTTCCTCAAGGGCGCCGCGGTGCTCGGTGCCGGCCTCGCCCTTCCCGCCTGGGCGCATGCCGCCGCGGGCGAGGCATCGGCGCTCGCCGCAACGCGCAGCGGCCGCATCCGCGGCTACGTGGATCGCGGCGTGCACGTGTTCAAGGGCATTCCCTACGGTGCCGATACGTCCGCGCGCCGCTTCCTGCCGGCGTTGCCGGAAATGCCTTGGGACGGCGTCCGCGACACCACCGCCTACGGCGCCGCGGCGCCGCAGCGGAACCGCGACGAGGCCACGAGCGAGGACTGCCTGTTCCTCAACATCTGGACGCCGGGCCTGCGCGACGGCGGCAAGCGGCCGATCCTGTTCTACATCCACGGCGGCGGCTTCAACAACGACTCCGGCAGCGATCCGCTGTACGACGGCGTCAACCTGTGCCGGCGCGGCGACGCGGTGGTGGTCACGGTCAACCACCGCCTCAACGCCTTCGGCTATCTCCACCTCGCCCGCCTCGCGGGAGAGGCGCACGCCGTCTCCGGCAACGTCGGTCAGCTGGATCTGGTGCAGGCGCTGCAATGGGTGCGCGAACACGCCGACGAGTTCGGCGGCGACGCCGGCAACGTCACCGCCTTCGGGCAGTCCGGCGGCGGCGCCAAGATCGCGACCTTGATGGCGATGCCGGCCGCGCGCGGGCTGTTCCACCGCGCCTGGACCATGAGCGGGCAGCAGGTCACCGCCGCCGGGCCGCGTGCGGCCACGCAGCGCGCGCAGCTGTTCCTGGAAACGCTGGGGCTGGCGCCGGACCAGGCCGAGCTTCTGCGCACGCTGCCGGCGGAGCGACTGCTCGAGGCCACCACCGTGCGCGATTTCTCGCGCATCGAGGACAGCGGCCTGTACTTCGGCCCGGTGCTGGACGGGCGCTCGCTGCCGGTGCATCCGTTCTGGCCGGAGGCGCCGGCGCAGTCGGCGCATCTCCCGATGGTGATCGGCAACACCCGCGACGAGACCCGCGCCTTCCTCGGCAACGACCCGGCCAACTTCGCACTGACCTGGGAGCAGCTGCCGGACAGGCTGGAGCAGGAGCAGTACGTGGACCTGCCGCCGGACGTGGTGGTGGCCGAGTACCGGCGCCTGTACCCGGACTACACGCCGTCCGAGGTGTTCTTCGCCGCCACCACCGCCGGGCGCTCGTGGCGCGGCGCGGTGGAAGAAGCCGAGGCGCGTGCGCGCCAGGCGCCGGGGGCCGCGCCGACCTGGGCCTACCAGCTCAACTGGGGCTCGCCGCTGGACGGCGGCAGGTTCCGCGCGTTCCACACCCTCGACATCCCGCTGGTGTTCGACAACGTGCGCCAGCCCGGATCGCGCACCGGCGACGGCGCCGATGCGCAACGGATGGCCGACCGGATGAGCGCGGCCCTGCTCGCGTTCGCCCGCAGCGGCGATCCGAACGCGGCCGGGCTGCCCGAATGGAAGCCCTACTCGCTGCCGCGCCGCGAGACCCT
This sequence comes from Luteimonas sp. R10, assembly GCF_045689605.1. Classification (GTDB taxonomy): domain Bacteria; phylum Pseudomonadota; class Gammaproteobacteria; order Xanthomonadales; family Xanthomonadaceae; genus Luteimonas. Next base: position 1,034,318 of record NZ_CP141262.1, on the reverse strand, counting down.
GTTGTTCGACCTGCCGACCACGCTCGCCGACGATCCACGCGGCGGCGAACGCAGGCTGTACCAGCGCGCGCCCTTCGTGCAGCGCGGCACGATGTGACACGGCGCCGCCCGACCGACCTCCGCACGAAATCCCCATGAAGCCCTCGACCGCCCTGCTCTGCCTGTGCCTCTTCGCCGCGCCCGCCCTCGCGCAGGATCCACGGCCGCCGGCGACACCGGTCCGCGCCGACAAGATCGTCCTGGTCGGCGATTCCACCACCGCCGTGCAGGGCGGCTGGGGGCCGAGCTTCTGCGCCCGCCACGTCACCTCGTTCCTCAGCTGCGTCAACCTGGCCCGCGGCGGCCGCAGCAGCTACAGCTATCGCGCGGAGGGATCGTGGGAGATCGCGCTGGCGGAAATGCGCACCGACGGCTACGACGACGTGTGGGTGCTGGTGCAGTTCGGCCACAACGACCAGCCGGGCAAGCCGGGACGCTCCACCGACCTGGAGCGCGAGTTCCCGGCCAACCTGCGCGGCTACGTCGACGAGATCCGCGCGGCCGGCGCGCACCCGGTCCTGGTCACGCCGCTCATCCGGCGCCAGTTCGAGGGCGGCCGGCTGGTCGACGACCTCGCGCCCTGGGCCGAAGCCGTGCGCGCGATTGCCGCCGACATGGACGTGCCGCTGCTCGACCTGCACGCGCGCAGCACCGCCGCGGTGCAGGCGCTGGGCCCGGTGCAGGCGATGCGCTTCGCCCAGGTGCCGCCGTCCGCCGCGCTGGTGGCGGCCGCGCAGGGCGGCACCACGATCGACGAACCGGCCGGCGCGGCGCCCGCCGCCGCGCCGGCGTCCGCCACGCCGCCGCTGGCGCAGACCAAGCTGTCGTTCGACTACACCCATCTCGGCGACGACGGCGCCGACTTCTTCGCCGCGATCGTGGTCGACGAGCTCTCGCGCGTGGTGCCGGCGCTGCGTGGGCGGCTGATCCCCTGAGGGTGGTGTCCGGCGCTGCCGATGCGACCGGTCAGCAGCCGTCGTCGGCGCCGACGACGTAACGCAGGCCGCGCGTCACGTGGCGCAGGAAGACCGGATCGGCATAGACGCGCGGATCGTGGCCCAGGCCGGTGTACCAGGTGCGGCCGCCGTCGTACTCGCGGCACCAGGCGATCGGGTGGTCCCTGCCCATGGTGCCGCCGACGTAGTCCGACGTCTCCAGCGTGGCGAGCACCCGCACCCGGTCGCGCGGGTTGCGATCGAAGTTGTAGAGCTCGTCGGTGATCCGCCAGGCGTCGTCGCCCTCGCCGGCGCCCACCGCCGCCGGATCGGCGAAGCGAACCCGCGCGGTCTGCAGCCCGGGCGGATGGTTGTCGAACCAGGCGCCGGCCAGCTCGCCGTACCAGGGCCAGTCGTACTCGGTGTCGGCGGCCGAATGCAGGCCGAGGAAGCCGCCGCCGTTGCGAACGAACGCCTCCATCGCCGCCTGCTGGGATGCGTCGAGCACGTCGCCGGTGGTGTTGGCGAACACCACGGCGCGATAGCCGGAGAGATTGGCCCCGGTGAACGAGGCACCGTCCTCGCTGTGCACGATGTCGATGCCGTGCTCGGCGGCGATCCCGCGCAGCGTGGCGACGGCCTCGGGAATGGATGCGTGGCGGAAGCCGGCGGTCTTGGTGAACACCAGCACGCGCACGTCGGGATCGTCCTGCGGCGGCGCCGACGCGGCCTCGGGCGCCGGCGCCAGCCAGAGCGCCGCCGCCGCCGCGGCGAGGCCGGCGATCATGCCCGCGGCACGACGCGGCCCGTAGGGCGCGCACCGCGAATCGGTTGAAAGGGCCAATGATCCTGCAGACATCGACGTCACCTCCGGACGTCCCCGATCTTGGTCGTCCGGACGTTTCCGCGCAACCCGAATACGCCTTCCGGACGCCGGCTTCGGCAGCCCTAGGGCCTGTCGACGCTTGTGGCGCGTGCCGCGCCGGGCGTACGGGCGTGGGCGTGCGGGGCAAGGAAGAACGGGGCGCGTCCATCGATACGCAACACACCGCCGCCGCTTGCGCGGCGGCGACGGTGCCCGGCGTCACGTCGGCGGCGTCAGAACCGGTAGCGGAACCCGACCTTGTAGACCCGGCCGGTGTGGTCGTATTCGTAGCGGCGGCGGGCGGTGATGTCGGTCCAGCGGTCCTGGTAGTCGTCGGTCAGGTTCAATCCTTCCAGGGTCACCTCGAAGCGCTCGTTGAACTTGTAGCCCATGGAGGCATCGATACTCAACGTATCGTCGTAACCCTCGAAACGGTTGCCGGTGCCGCTGGTGCCGTCGATGTAGTCGCTGCGATAGGCCGCCGAAACGCGTGCGTCGAAGCGGTCGTTCTCGTAGAACAGGGTGAAGTTGTACGAGTTCTTCGACAGGCCGAACAGGCGCTCGGTCACGATCTCGTCGCCGAAGGTGTAGTCGACCTCGGAATCGACCCAGGTGTAGTTGCCGATCACGCCCATGTTGCGCAGCACCGGCACGCCCTCGGCGATCAGCGACAGCGGCATCTGGAAGCCGAGCTCGAAGCCCTTCAGCTTGCCGCCGGGGCCGTTGTCGACGGTGGAGATGGTCCACGGCCGGCCTTCGGGATTCTGCTCCGCCGGCGAGGTCGGCACCAGCAGCGACAGCGGCAGGCCGGTGGAGGCGTAGGTGCCGGTGCGTTCGGTCTGGATCGGGCGCGAATCGATGTCCTTGTAGAACACCGCCAGCGACAGGATCGACTCCGGCGCGAAGTACCACTCCAGTGCGGTGTCGAAGGCCGTGGCGCGGGTCGGATCGAGGAACGGATTCTGGTACGAGACCCGGTAGTTGAAGCTGTCGACGCTGCCGCCCGGGGTGAGGCTGCCCAGGCCAGGCCGGGTCATCACCTTGGCCGCCGACATGCGCCAGATCAGGTCCGGCGTGAGCGACCAGGCGAAGTTGGCCGACGGCAGCGTATCCGAGTAGGTCGGGCGGTTGACGTAGACGTAGACGCCCGAGTTGTAGCCGCTCGAGGACTGCTCGGTTTCGACGTAGCGCACGCCGAGGTCGAAGCGGAAGTCGCGCCCGGCGAGTTCGGTGGCGCCGTTGAACTGCACGAAGTACGCGGTGTCCTTTTCCGCGACCTGGCGCACGTTGCCCTGGTCCTCGCGCATCGGCCGGCCGCTCAGGCCGATGAAGTCGTTCCAGGCATCGAGGTCAGGCACGACCCAGCGCGTGGTCGAGCCGGGGCCGGTCTCGTCGTCGAAGTCGTAGATGTCCGACAGGTCGCCGGTGGCGGGAATGCCGTAGAAGTCGGCGATGCCGTCGCCGTCCGGGTCGCAGTCGTACAGACCGGCGGCGCACACGCCAGAATCGCGGATGCCGCCCCAGGTCTCGAAGGAGAACTGGCGGTAGGTCGCGCCGGCCTGCAGCCAGTACGACGGGCTGAACGCCCACTCCACGTCGGCCGAGATCGTGTCGAAGCTGTGCTCGGTGCGGCTCGGGCGGTCGCGGAATTCCGACATCTGGAAGCTCGCCGGATCGGTCACGTCGGCGCCGTTGTACGCGATCACCGGCTTCTCGTCGTCGGTGTAGTCGTACATGAAGCCGTCGTAGTTGCGGTTGTCGTACATGTAGGTGATTTCGTGCGGGAACTCGAGCTTCGAGGTCGAGCGGCCCATCAGCAGGTGGCCCGTGAGCGTGTCGGTGAATTGCTGCTCGAGGTTGGCGCTCCACTGCGTGAACTCGGTGGTCCAGACCTTCTCGAAGTTCTCGGAGCGCACCCAGGCGTTGTCGACCTCCATCCTGGTCACGTTATTGGTGGACGGGTCGATCGTGTAGTCGGTCACGTCCATGCCGTACTGGTTGCCGCGAAACAGCACCTCCAGCCATTTCTCGCGACGGGCCGCGTCGAGCTTGGAGTGCAGCACGTCGAAGCTCAGCCGCGTGGAATCGCTCGGCCGCAGCTCGAAGCTGCCGGTCAGGCCCAGGCGCTCGCGCTCGACCTCGATCTCGCCGTAGCGCGGGATACGCGGATGGAAGGAGTTGACCATGTCCTGGCAGCCGGGGTCGTCCTGGTTGGCGAAGCAATTCACGCCACGTACCGAGCGGAAGCCGAACCGCTCTTGAGCCAGGCTCACGGGCGCCCGCTCCCAGCGCACGGTGTTCTGGCCCAGCTCCTTGGTGGTGCTGTCCGAATAGGCGGCCGAGAACGACACGCCCCAGACGTCCTCCGGATCGCGATAGGCGAACAGCGCCGCCACGCGCGGGCCGGCGTCCTCGGTGAGGTCGTTGTACTGGCCCTCGCCGGACACCACGAAGGTCCTGCCCCGTTCGTAGCCGAACGGATTGCCGGTATTGAGGTCGACCACCGCGCCCAGCGAGCCCTCGTCGAGGCTGGCCGAGGCGGTCTTGTGCACGATGATCGAGTTGAACAGCTCGGAGGCGAACACGTTGTAGTCGAAGTCGCGGCCGCGGTTGGGCCCGCCCTCGCCGCCGGTGGCGGCGATCGCCTCCATGCCGTTGATGCGCACGCGGGTGTATTCGCCGGACAGGCCGCGCACCGAGATGTTGCGGCCCTCGCCGGAATCGCGGGTGATGGTGATGCCGGGGATGCGCTGCAGCGACTCGGCCAGGTTCTGGTCCGGGAAGTCGGCGATGTCCTCGGCCACGATCGCGTCGATCGACCCGACGCTGTCGCGCTTGAGGTCGAGCGCCTTGACCAGGCTGGCGCGGTAGCCGACGACCTGCACCGCGTCGAGCTCGGTGGCGTCGGGAGGCGTCGCGGCCGGCGCCGGTTGCGAGGCCGGCTCCTGCGCAAGCGCAGCCGCCACCGTCACCTGCAACGCCAGGCCGATCGCCGCGGCGAGCAAGGTAACCGGTGTCTTTTTTGTCTCGATTGGATACCGCATCACAACCCTCCTCTGACGTCATTCCGCTCTTCGGGCGGTTCTTGACTGGATGAAACCGCTTGATATCGTGTGTCGAGCGGCCAAAATGACACCGCTGGTCAAAACCGTAGCAAAACTCGCCCGCCGACGCATGCTGCGTTGCCGCAACGTTTTTTCGGGCACGCTCGCACCCCAGACGACGGCATCGGACAACGACATGACGCAACGACGGATCCTCTGTTTCGGCGAACTTCTGCTGCGACTCGGCGCCCCCGGGCGCGAACGGCTGCTGCAGACCCCGACGCTGCAGGTGCATGTGGGTGGCGCCGAGGCCAACGTGGCGGTGGCGCTGGCGCGTTTCGGCCATGCCGCGGCGATGGCCGGCACGGTGGCCGACAACGCCCTCGGCGAGGCGGCGCTCGGCGAACTGCGCCGGCATGGCGTCGATACGCGCGGCGTGCGCCGCGCCGCGGGGCGCATGGGCCTGTACTTCCTGGCCACCGGCGCCGGCCTGCGCCCGAGCGAGGTGCTGTACGACCGCGCCGGTTCCGCGTTCGCGCTGGCCGCGGCCGACGCCTACGACTGGCCAGCGCTGCTGCAGGGCGTCGATTGCCTGCACCTGTCGGGGGTGACGCCGGCGGTCGGCGCGGGCACGGCCGCCGCCGCGGTCGCCGCCGCCGAAGCGGCCGGCGCGGCCGGCGCCCTGGTGTCCTTCGACGGCAACTTCCGGCAGCGGCTGTGGGCGGCCTGGGACGGCGATCCGGCGGCGATCCTGCGCCGGCTGCTGTCCGCGGCCGATCTCGCCTTCGCCGACCATCGCGACGTCGCCGTGGTGCTCGGCGACGACCCGGCGAGCGGTGCCGACGTTCCCCACGAAACCCGCATCGTCGCCGCCGCCGGCCGCGCCTTCGCGGCGTTTCCGCGGCTGCAGCGCATCGCCTCCACGCTGCGTACCCAGCACAGCGTCGACCGGCATGCGCTCGGCGCGATCCTGGTCACCCGCGCGGGCGCCGTGCACCGCGCACCGGCGCGCGAACTGGACGCCATCGTCGATCGCATCGGCACCGGCGACGCCTTCGCCGCCGGCGTGCTGCACGGCCTGCTCACCGGCATGGCCGATCCCGACGCCCTGCGTTTCGGCCTGGCCGCCGCCTGCCTCAAGCACTCGGTGCCCGGCGACTTCGGTCTTGCCGACGTCGACGACATCGCCGCCTGCGCGCGCGAGGACCGGCTCGACGTCAGGCGCTGAGCGCGGCCGCCTGCCGAGGCGCTTCACCCGATGCCGGGGAGACGCGCAGGCCGGATGGATCGCACCGCATCAGGCAGTCGACCGGGCTAGGCCGTGATGGTCCGGCTGGCCTCGGATTGCCCTTGTAGATTGCCCTTGTGGGAGCGACGGAAGTCGCGACGACCGGATGCCGCGCAGTCGCGACTTCCGTCGCTCCCACAGGGGGAGGCCGTCGATTCCGCCGCTGCCACGAGAGGGTTGCGCCACGGGTTGCCCATGCGCGGCCCTCGGACGACATCGCCGCCTGCGCGCGCGAGGACCGGCCCGACGTCAGGCGCTGAGCACGGCCGCCTGGTGAGGCGCTTCACCCGATGCCGGGGGCACGCAGGCCGGAGGGATCGCACCGCATCAGGCAGTCGACGGGCTTAGGCCGTAATGGTCCGGCTGCCCTTGTGGATTGCCCTTAGTGGATTGCCCTTGTGGATTGCCCTTGTGGATTGCCCTTGTGGATTGCCCTTGTGGATTGCCCTTGTGGATTGCCCTTTGGATTGCCCTTGTGGATTGCCCTTTGGATTGCCCTTGTGGGAGCGACGGAAGTCGCGACGACCGGATGCCGCGCAGTCGCGACTTCCGTCGCTCCCACAGGAGGAGGCCGTCGATTCCGCTGCTGCCACGAGAGGGTTGCGCCACCGGGTTGCCCGTGCGCGGCCCTCGGCCACGCCGCCACCCCTGGCCGGGCCATGGATGGCGCCGCCCATGGCGACGGGGCTTGGGCTTGCCCCGTCGGCAATGGAGAAGGCTCCTGCACGCTCCTGCGAAGGCGCGGGCACGCGGTCGCGAGCCGCGGCCTCGAGCCGGGGCCGCCGGTTCAGAACACCGGGCAGAAGCAGTAGGCCATCGCCTTGGCCGGTGTGCCGCGGTCGTTCGCCAACGCCTGCTCGAACACGCGCACGTGCCGCTCCATCTCCGGCGCCGCGCGCGCCAGCAGCGCCTGTGCCAGGCCGGCGTCCTGCAGCAGCGAGGCGCCGATCCGGGTGCCGGCCAGGCCGGTCAGGAACTGCGCGAACGGCGACGGCGCCTTCTCGATGTAGCGCACGCGGTAGCCGCCTTCCTCCAGCTCGGCCCGGCGTGCGGCGTCGGCGATCGCGTCGCGGAAGCCGCCGAGTTCGTCGACCAGGCCACGGTCCTTGGCCTGGGCCCCGCTCCAGACCCGGCCGCGGGCGACGCGATCGATCGCCGCCGGCTCCGCGCCCCGGCCCGCGGCGACCTTGGTGACGAAATCCTCGTAGATGCGCTCGACGCTGGACTGGATCAGGCGCCCGACCTCCGGTTCCAGCGGCCGGGTGATGTCGAACGCGCCGGCCAGGCGCGTGGTGCCGACGCCGTCGGTGTGCACGCCGACGCGGTCGAGCGTGCGGGTGATGTTGGGGAACAGGCCGAACACGCCGATCGAGCCGGTGATGGTCGAGGGATCGGCATAGATGCGGTCGGAATTCATGCTGATCCAGTAGCCGCCGGACGCGGCCACGTGGCCCATCGACACCACCACCGGCTTGCCCGCCGCCGTCAGCGCCTCGACCTCGCGGTTGATCTGCTCGGAGGCGTAGGCGGAACCGCCCGGCGAGTTCACCCGCAGCACCACCGACTCGACCTGCTCGTCCTCGCGCGCCTCGCGCAGCAGCGCGGCGGTGGATTCGCCGCCGACGGCGCCGGGCGGCTGGTCGCCTTCGCCGATCGCGCCCTCGGCAACGACCACCGCGACCTGCGGTTGGCGGCCGAGCTGGGGGCCATCGCGGTCGACATGGGCGAGATAGCCCTCCAGCGGGACGTTGCGGTAGCCGCCCTCGGCATCGTCGTCGGCGACGCCGCGCTCGGCCAGCAGCCGTTCCACTTCCTCGCGCGTCTTCAGACCGTCGACCAGCTTCTGCTCCAGCGCGTAGCGCGCCAGGTCGCCGCCGAGCGCCGCAACGCCGTCGGCCATGCCGTCGATGCCCGCCTCCAACTGCTCGACGCTGAGATTGCGCGCCTGGGCGATGTCGCCGAGGTGGCGCCGCCACAGGTCGCCGAGCCAGTACAGGTCGGCCTCCTTGGCTTCGGGCGAGGCGGCGTCGAGCACGTAGGGTTCCACCGCCGACTTGAACTCGCCGACCTTGAACACGTGGATGTCGACGCTGAGCTTGTCCTGCAGCGCCTCGCCGAAGTACGGGCCGTAGCTGGCGAAGCCCTCGAGGACCACGCCACCGCCCATGGGATCGATATAGACCTCGTCCGCCTGCGCCGCCAGCAGGTAGGCGCCCTGCGAGAAGCGGTCGCCGTAGGCGACGACCTGCTTGCCGGACGCGCGCAGGTCGCGCAGCGCACCGGCGACCTCGCGCAGGTTGGCGATGCCCGACGGCTGCAACCGGTCGACGCGCAGGTAGACGCGTTCGATCCTGTCGTCGTCCGCCGCCGCCTCGATCGCGCGCAGCAGGTCGCGCAGCTGCACCTCGGCGGCGCGTTCGTCGCCCATCATCTTCGCAAGCGCGCGCGAGGCCGGATCGGCGGTGTATTGCTCGACGATGCGTCCTTCCGGCGCGATCACCAGCGTGGTGCGGTCGAGCAGCGGCTGGCTGGCGCTGCCGGCGGCGAGCGCCAGCAGGATCAGCAGCACGGCGAAGAACAGCAGGTTGAACACCAGCTGCCGGGTGAAGTTGATCGCGCCCCAGATGCCTGCCAGGACGCGGACAATGGGACCGCGACGGCGCGGTTCGTTCATCGGATGGTACTCCGGGAAGAAATCTGGACTGTCCACAGCTTAGCGGCCCGGCGGCCGGGTTTCATGCGCCGGAGGTCACCGTGCCGCTGGTCGTGGGCATCCGGCGGCTGCTGCGCAGGAACCGCAGCCCCAGCAACAGCGCGGCCACGGTCAGTCCGGCGATCAGGCCGATCCACATCCCGCGCGGTCCCCAGCCCAGGCCGAGGCCGAGGCCGGTGCCGAGCGTCATGCCCACGCCCCAGTACGCCAGCGCCGCCAGCAGCATCGGCACCCGGGTGTCCTTGAGCCCGCGCAGCGCCCCGGCCGACAGCACCTGCACGCCGTCCGGGAACTGGAACGCCGCGGCCAGCAACAGCAGCGACGCGGCCAGCGACGCCACCGCCGCATCGCCGGTGTACATGCCCGCCAGCAGCTCGTTGCCGCTCAGCAGCACGATGCCGGTGACGCTCTGGCTGGCCAGCACCAGCAGCAGGCCGGCGAAGGCGGCGCGGCGTACGCCGGCGGCGCCGTGACCGCCGCCGATGGCGTGCCCGACCCGCACCGTGGTCGCCTCCGCCAGGCCGAACGGGACCATGAAGCACAGCGCGGCGACGTTGATCGCGATCTGGTGCGCGGCCGCCGGCACCTCGCCGAGGCGGCCGATCAGCAGCGCGGTGACGATGAACAGTCCGCCCTCCATCGCCACCGTGACCCCGATCGGCAGGCCCACGCGCAGCAGGTCGCGGATCGACGCCCAGCGCGGCGGATCGAACCGCGCGAACAGGCCGAGGTCGGCGAAGCGGCGCGCGCGCCGCAGGTACAGCGCGAAGGCGATCGTCTGCGTCCACATCATGATCGCCGACGCCATGCCGATGCCACCGGCGCCGAGTTCCGGCAGGCCGAAGCCGCCGAAGGTGAGCAGGATGCCCAGCGGCACCAGCAACAGCAGGCCGCCGAAGCCGAACACCATCGTCGGCAGGGTCCAGTGCAGGCCGTCGCTGAGATAGCGCATGCAGTAGTACAGGGTCAGCGCCGGCACGCCCCAGCGGATCCCGTGCAGGAACGCGGCCGCGCCGGGGCGGATGCCCTCCGCGATCCCCAGCGGCGCCAGCGCATGCACGCTCAAGGTCATGAAGGCGAACAGCAGCAGGCCGAGCGCCGCCGCCAGCCACAGCGACTGCCGGAACAGCGCGCCGATTTCGTGGCGGCGACCGCCGCCGTCGAGCTGCGACACCGACGGCGGCAGCGCCATCAGCGTGCCCATCGGGATCATGATCGGCAGCCAGAACATCGCGGTGCCGATCGACACCGCCGCCAGCGTGGCGGTGCCGTGGCGGCCGGCGATCATGCTGTCGACGAAGCCGATCAGGCCGGTGGCGACATGGCCCACGACCAGCGGGCCCGCGAGCAACGCAGTGGTGCGCACCTCGCGGCCGAGGCGCGCGCGGGGAGAAGCGGAGGAAGACATTGGGGGAGACGGCTCGGACGACTGCGGCCGCGCGGCCGAACGGATGTCGGGCGCTGGCGCCGGGTCGACGCGGACCGCTATCTTATCCGTCGGGCAAGCCTGTCCGAAACAGGACCGCACGAAACCGCCGGCGTTCCGCATCGCCAGCGCCGGCGAACGCGGCGGACGGGCGGAGCCAGGCACCGCACCCACGCCGCATGCGGCAACACAGAGATCCCGGAAGCCAACCCGCATGTCCGAACCCGACCCGCGCGGCCGCAGCCCCCGACCGGCGCCGCTGCGCGCCTGCGAGAACTGCGGCACCGCCCTGCAAGGCGCCTACTGCCATCTCTGCGGCCAGTCCGAACACAGTCCGACGCGGCACCTCGGCCACGCCATCGAGGAGGTGTTCGAATCGTTCTGGCACCTGGACGGGCGCATCTTCCGCACCCTGCGCGACCTGTTCGTGCCCGGCCGCATCGCCGAACGCTACCTGTCCGGGAAACGCGTGCGCTACGTCGCGCCGATGCGGCTGTTCGTGGTCCTGAGCCTGTTGACCGTATTCGTCGCCAAGCTCGCGATCGGCGACGCGCTCGCGCTGCAGGACGCCGAGCGCGTGGCCGAGAGCCAGGCGGTGGCGACCTATGCGGTGGACCGGGCCGGCTTCGCCGCCGCGGATTCGGTCGCGGCGGTGGATGCGCTGCGCGAACGCGAACTCGACCGGCTGGCGGCCGAACGCGCGGCGCTCGGGCCCGGGGCCTCCGCGGCGACGCGCGAGGCGATCGCCGCCGCCGAGCGGGTGGTCAACGCCGAGGCCGAGACCCGCAGGCGGCGGCTGCAGCGCGCCCCGGCGGATGCGTCCGCGGACGAACCGGAACCCGACGCGAACGGCTTCGGGGCACGCATCGACCGCAACATCGAGGCCTACTCGTCCCGCCGCGACGGCGCCGCCGCGCTCACCCGCACCCTGGTCGGCGCCGCGCCGATGACGCTGTTCATCCTGGTCCCGCTGTTCGCCCTGCTGCTCAAGCTCTTCTACATCTTCGGCAACCGGACCTACCTGGAGCACGTGGTGGTCGGCCTGTACAGCCACGCCTACCTGATGCTGGCGCTGCTGCTGGTATTCGCGCTGTCGCTGCTGGCCAGCTGGCTGGGGACGCACGCGCCATGGGCGCCCAGGCCGATCGGCTGGATACAGGGACTGCTGCTGATGTCGATGCCGCTGTACCTGCTGTGGATGCAGAAGCGCGTGTACGGGCAGGGCTGGTGGATGACCTTGCTCAAGTACTGCGTCATCGGCCAGATCTACCTGTTCATGTTCCTGTTCGTCGCGATCGGCGCCGGCATGTACGCGATCGCCGGGATGTAGCGGTGATGGTGATCTACGAGGTCGACATCGAAATCGCGCGCGGGGAGGCCGACCCGTACCGCAAGTGGCTGGCGGAGCACGTCCGGCAGATGCTGGCGCTGCCGGGCTTCACCGGCGCCGAGGTCTTCGAGGTCGCCGATCCGCCGCCCGCGCCCGGATGGATCGCGCTCTGCGTGCAGTACCGCCTGCGCGATCGCGACGCGCCCGACGGCTACCTGCGCGACCACGCCGCGCGCATGCGCGCCGACGGCATCGCCCGTTTCGGTGATCGCCTCCGCGCCAGCCGCCGCATCCTGCACGCCGGCGGTATCCCGTGGTAGGCGCGCGCCGCGGGCCAGGCAGCTTTTTCCGCGGCGACACGGCTCGCGTCGACGCGGCCGAACGGGCGGCCTGGTGCGATCAGGGCGCCGGGCCGACCTGTTGCCGCAGCCAGGCGGCAAGATTTTCCCGGGGCGTCGACAGCAGGGCGCGGCGCAGCGCGGCACGCTCCTCGGGCGGCGTGCGTTGCGCCAGCAGCGCCAGGTCCGCGCGCTCGCGCTCGCCCATCGCGCGCAGCAGTGCCAGCAGCGGTTCGCGCTCGCCGGCCGGCACCAGCGCGAACAGGCCGTGCAGGCGCGTCCAGTCGGCGCCGAGTTCCGGGCCGAGCAGCCAGCCATCGCGCTGGTAGCCGTCGAGTTCGGCGTAGCGTTCGCTCAGCGCCTGCTGGCGGTCGGTCGGCAATTCGGCGTAGGTGCGTGCCGCGTCCCGCAGGCGCGCCTGGGCCGCCGGCGACAGCGCCTGCCAGGCCGCCCAGGCGTCACGCCGCTGCCGCCGCTCGGCCAACGGCAGCGCGTTCCACTCGGCGATCCGCTGGCGCAGCGCCTCGCGCTCGGCGGGCGACAGCGCGCGCAACGTGGCCTGGCGCTGCAGCAGGCGCGCGCGCTCGGGCTCCGCCAGGGCCTGCGCGTGGCGCTGCAGGGCCGGCGGCAGCGCCGCCGCGACCGGCAGCGCCAGCAGCAGCGACAGGGCGGCGGCGGCGGCGCGCCTAGCGGGCATCGTCGGTCCCCATCGAGGACTCGTCGACGTCCGCTTCGGTTTCCTCGCGCTGCGGCCGCGCGATGCCCCCTTCCTCGCCGCGCTCGAGCTGCACCGCCAGCCAGGCATGAAACGCCGGATCGCGCATCGCGGCATCGCCGCCGCCGCTCGCCAGCAGCTCGAAATCGGGATGGGTGAGCAGTGCCGCTTCGGCGTCGTAGGTGGCGGCCGGCGCCTGCGCCGGCGGAAGCGGCTCCACCAGGATCTGGCGCGGACCGCCGGCGCCCCGCGGCGGCGGCGGCCAGGCGATGCTGGCCGCCAGCGCGGCGAGCGTGAGCACGACCACCGTGGCCGTGGCCGGCCACAGCCAGCGCGGGCGCACGCGCGCCTCGTCGGGTTCGTGCGCGGCATGCGGCACGTGGACACGCCCCAGCAGCGCAGCTTCGCGCAGGCGCGCCAGTTCGGCCAGGCGCGCGGGCGGCAGTTGCCGCACCGCCTGTTGCGCCGCCTCGCCCAGCGCGCGCCAGGCCTCGGCGTCGGCGCGTCCTTCGGCGTCGCGCGGCAGCGCCCGCTGCAACGCCAGCCGGTAGGTCGCGCGGGCCACGCCCAGCACCGCCGCGGCGTCGGCTTCCGATACGTTCGCCACCAGCCGCAACAGCAGCGCGGCGCGCGGCCCGTGCCCCACCTGCGCCAGATCCCGGAACCGCGGCGGCCAGTCGGGGGCCGGCGGCGGGACGTGCATCGGCTCGGCGGACAGCAGCAGCGCCCAGAACCTGCGCGGCCAGTCGCCGAACGGAACCTGCGCCGCAGCGTCGCGGAAGTCGCGCATCGCCGCGGCCAGGGCGGCATCGCCGGCCTCGGCGTCGCCGACCTGCAGCTGGGCGAACACCGCGGCACGGCGTTCGACACCGCGCAGGAAGGCGGTGAGGGCGGCCGACGCCGTGGCGGCGTCGTTCACGGTGCGGGCGCTCATCGGATCGGCTTCATCGAGCCCGTCATGATAGCCACGCGGCCACCGCACGTGCCTCTTGACAGGGTTCACAAAAAGAGGTCGCCTCGATCAGGCACGGAAACGGTTGTACACAGCGGTCACCCAGCCGTCATAGACAGTGTCTGCACATTGGTGACTTGCGATGTTTCCAAACTGTTTCACGGCTAAGTGGCTGAATCCAATCACTTATCGTCGATTGGCGTTTTTTTCGCCAACCTCGCCTTAACGCGCTACGCGACGGCCACAAGGCTGCTTCGGGCAGTGCCATGCACAGGCTTATCCACAATGTGTGTGGATAACGGGAAATCTTCTTTGACGACCGTGGTTTGCGAGCGAAAGATGGACCCGGCTGCAGCATTCGCGCGCAACCTTGCGAGCGCGCCGGGCGCACCTGAGACCGCACGCGAAAACCCCTAGACTGCCGCGATGTCCGCCGATCCCGCCGCCTGCGACGTCGTGCTCCGCGTCGCCCTGCCGCTGCCGCTGCCGCGCCTGTTCGACTACCGCGCGCCGGCCGCGGACCCGCCGAGCCAGGCCGATGTCGGCCGTCGCGTGCGGGTGCCCTTCGGACCGCGGGAACTGGTCGGCGTGGTGGCCGAAATCGGTCCGGCCGACGGCGCCGCGCCCGAGCTGCGCGAGCTGCACGCGCGCCTCGACCCGGAGCCCGTGTTCCGCGGCGAGCTGTTCGCCTCGCTGTACTGGCTGGCGCGCTACAGCCACGCGCCGCTCGGCGAGGTACTCGCCACCGCCCTGCCGGCGGCGCTGCGGCGCGGCGAACCGCTGCCCGACACCCACGCCTGGGCCTGGCGCCTGACCGAGGCCGGCGCAACCGCCCACGCGGGCATGCGCCAGGGCCGGCCGCGACGGTTCGCCGACCTGCTGCAGGTCGCCGCGCGCGACGAGGAGGCGCTGGACGACCTGCTCGACGACTGGCGGAGCGCGGCGCGGACCCTGGCGGCGCGCGGCCTGGCCGAGCGCATCGCGGTGCCGGCCTCGCAGCTGGCGCCGACGCCGCAGCCCAGGCCCGTGCCGAACGACGAACAGGCGCAGGCGATCGCCGCGGTCGCTGCCGGCGAGGGCTTCGCCCCGGCGCTGCTCGACGGCGTCACCGGCAGCGGCAAGACCGAGGTGTACCTGCACGCGATCGCCGCCTGCCTGGCGCGCGGCCGGCAGGCGCTGGTGCTGGTGCCGGAGATCGGCCTGACCCCGCAGACCCTGGCGCGCTTCCGCGCCCGCCTCGGCGTGCCGGTGCACGCGCTGCATTCCGGGCTCAACGACGGCGAGCGTGCCCGCGTCTGGACCGCTGCCTGGCGTGGCGAGGCGCGGGTGATCGTGGGCACCCGCTCGGCGGTGTTCACGCCGCTGCCCGATGCCGGCCTGATCGTGGTCGACGAGGAGCACGACGGCAGCTACAAGCAGCAGGACGGCATCCGCTACCACGCACGCGATTTCGCCCTGGTGCGCGCCAAGGCGCTGGACGTGCCGGTGCTGCTGGGCAGCGCCACGCCGTCGCTGGAGACCCTGCACAACGCCCGCACCGGCCGCTATGCGCACCTGCGGCTGTCGCGCCGCGCCGGCGAGGCCAGGCCGCCGCCGGTGCGGGTGCTCGACCTGCGCAAGCGCGCGCTCGACAGCGGCCTGTCGCGCGAGTTGCTGGAGGCGATCGAGACCGCGCTGGACGCCGGCGGCCAGGTGCTGGTGTTCCGCAACCGCCGCGGCTACGCCCCGGTGCTGCTGTGCCACGACTGCGGCTGGAGCGCGCAGTGCCGGCGCTGCGACGCGCCGATGACCGTGCACGGCGGCGGCCGCCGCCTGCAGTGCCACCACTGCGGCCACCGCCAGGCCGCGCCGCCCGCCTGCCCCGACTGCGCCGGACTCGGGCTGCAGCCGCAGGGCGTGGGCACCGAACGGCTGGAGGAGACCCTGGCGCAGCGCTTCGGCGCGCGGGTGCCGGTGCTGCGCATCGATCGCGGCAGCACCCGCGGCCGCGACGCGCTGCAGAAGCACTTCGATACGCTCGGCGACCGCCCCGGCATCCTGGTCGGCACGCAGATGCTGGCCAAGGGCCACGACCTGCCCGGCCTGACCCTGGTGGCGGTGGTCGGGATCGACGAGGGCCTGTTCTCGGCCGATTTCCGCGCCGCCGAGAAGCTGGCCCAACTGCTGATCCAGGTCGCCGGCCGCGCCGGCCGCGCCGCGCGCGCCGGCGAGGTGCTGCTGCAGACCCACCATCCCGACCACCCGCTGCTGCAGACGCTGATCCACGGCGGCTACCACGCCTTCGCCGACAGCGAACTGGAGCAGCGCGCCGCGGCCGGGTTCCCGCCGTTCGCGTACATGGCCCTGCTGCGGGCCGAGGCCAAGCAGGCCGACCCGCCGATGGCGTTCCTGCAGCGGGCCAAGGCGATCCTCGCCGAAGCCTCCGCCGCCCGCACGCGCGACGATGGCGACGGCCTGGTCCTGCATGGTCCGCTGCCGGCGCCGATGGCGCGCCGCGCCGGGCTGTACCGCGCGCAGCTGCCGCTGTCGGCGCGGCGGCGGCGCGACCTGCACGCCGCCCTGGACCGGGCGCTGCCGGCGATCCATGCGCTGCCCGAGGCACGGCGCACGCGCTGGTCGCTGGATGTCGATCCGGTGGATCTGTACTGAAGGGCAGGAGCCGGCGACAGCACATGGGAGGGACCGCGGCGCAGGCTCATGGGCCCATCCGTGGTCCCGTCGCGACTACCGTCGCTCCCACAGGGGAGAGTACTGCAGGAACTGTTGTGGGAGCGACGGAAGTCGCGACCCCGCGCGCGCTCAGGCGGCGGTCTTCTTCCGGCTGCGCGATTTCGACTTCGGCTTAGCCTTGGGCAGCTCGCGGATCTCCACCATCTGCCCCTCGCGCCGCAGCTCGAACAGCCCGGTGGCCTCGATCAGCGCGCTGAGGTTGCGGTAGCCGTAGTTGCGCTCGTCGAACGAGGTCTGGTTGCGGATGTGGCTGCCGACCACGCCCAGGTGCGACCAGCCGTCGTCGTCGGCGGTGGCGCTGACCGCGTTGCGCAGCAGGTGCACCAGGGTGGCGTCGCCGCGCAGGTCGGCGCTGCGCTTGGGCCGGACCGCCGGCGACTTGTCCTCGTCCGCCGCCGCGCCCAGCTTCTCCAGGTACAGGAAGGTCGAGCATGCCTTGACGAACGGCAGCGGGGTCTTCTCCTCGCCGAAGCCGAACACGCGCATGTTCTCGTTGCGCAGGCGCATCACCAGCGGGGTGAAGTCGGCGTCGCTGGAGACGATCGCGAAGCCGTCCAGGGTGCGCGCGTACAGCAGGTCCATGGCATCGATCACCATCGCCATGTCGGAGGCGTTCTTGCCGCTGGTGTAGGCGAACTGCTGGATCGGGCGGATCGCGTAGGCGTGCAGCGTCTCCTCCCAACCCTTGAGGTGCGGGTTCTTCCAGTTGCCGTAGGCGCGGCGCACGTTGGCCACGCCGTGTCGCGCCAGCTCGGTCAGGATCGGTTCGATCCGAGCGGCCGGTGCGTTGTCGGCATCGATCAGCAGCGCGATGCGCAGTTCGGTTTCGGCCATGGCCTCGGGTTTCCGGTTTCGTTGCCGGCAGCCTACCCCATCGTCCACCGGCGCCGCATGACGGCACCCGCCGGATCGCGCAGAATCGCCCGGACCTCCGCCGGAGCCCGCATGCACACCACGACCGCACCCACCGCGCCCACGATCACGCCGGCGCGCCGCCTGCGCAGCATCTTCAGCGGCTCGGTCGGCAACCTGGTGGAGTGGTACGACTGGTACGTGTACGCGGCGTTCTCGCTGTATTTCGCGCAGGCGTTCTTTCCAGACGGCGACCTGACTTCGCAGCTGCTGCGCACCGCCGCGATCTTCGCCGTCGGTTTCCTGATGCGGCCGCTCGGCGGCTGGCTGCTGGGCCGCTACGCCGACCGCCACGGTCGCCGGCGCGCGCTGATGCTGTCGGTGGTGATGATGTGCGGCGGTTCGCTGATCATCGCCTGCACGCCCGGCTACGCCGACATCGGCGTCGCCGCGCCGGTGCTGCTGGTGCTGGCACGGCTGCTGCAGGGTCTGTCGGTGGGCGGCGAGTACGGCACCTCGGCCACGTACCTGAGCGAGATGGCCACGCGCGAGCATCGCGGCTTCTGGTCGAGCTTCCAGTACGTGACCTTGGTGATGGGGCACCTGGTCGCCCTGGGCGTGCTGATCGCATTGCAGCGCGTGCTGCTGACCGACGAGCAGCTGTACGCCTGGGGCTGGCGGATCCCGTTCGCGATCGGCGCGCTGGCCGCGCTGGTGGCGCTGTGGCTGCGCCGCAACATGGCCGAGACCGAGTCGTTCTCGCGGCATCACGCGCAGGCGGCGGTGCCCGAGCGGCGGCGCGAGGGCAGCCTGCGCAGCCTGCTGCGCCACCCGCGGGCGGTGCTGACCGTGATCGGCCTGACCATGGGCGGCACGGTCGCGTTCTATACCTACACCACCTACGTGCACAAGTTCCTGGTCAACAGCGCCGGCATGTCGGGCCAGACCGCGAGCCTGGTCAACGCCGGCACGCTGTTCGTCTACATGCTGCTGCAGCCGGTGGTGGGGGCGTTGTCGGACAGGATCGGGCGGCGCCCGATCCTGATCGCCTTCGGCGTGCTCGGCACGCTGTGCACGGTGCCGATCCTGGGCCGGCTGCAGGACGCGACCAGTCCGGCGCAGGCGTTCTGGCTGATCCTGGCGGCGCTGGTGATCGTGAGCGGCTACACCGCGATCAACGCCGTGGTGAAGGCGGAGCTGTTCCCGGTGGAGATCCGCGCGCTCGGCGTCGGCCTGCCCTATGCGCTCACCGTGGCGCTGTTCGGCGGCACCGCCGAGTACGTGGCGCTGTGGTTCCGCAGCATCGGGCTGGAGCAAGGGTTCTACTGGTACGTCACCGCCTGCATCGCCTGCTCGCTGGCGGTGTACGCGACGATGCCGGACACCCGCAAGACGTCCCTGATCGACCGCGATGCGCAACGTTGACGCGGTCGCGCGCCCGGCGCCTGGCCGGCGCCGCGGCAGCCGCGGCGGCTATCCCGGCTCTCCCGGCTGCCGCCCGGCCCGCCCGATCAGCGCGTAACCCGGGTCGTCCGGCACCGACTTCAGCGCCTCCAGCGCCGCCTGCAGCGCCTCGGACTCGGTGTTGTCGAAGCCGATCGCACCGTCGCCCTCGTACAGGTTGAGCCCCTGCTCGAGCAGATGCAGCAACGCCCGTTCGACCTCCCAGCCATGGCGCTCAGCGACGCGGCGGATGCGGTCGACCAGCACCTCGTCGATGTCCTTGAGCACGATCTCCGTCATGCCTGCTGCTCCTGCCGCTCCCCGGCGGCCGCACCGGTATCGCGGACCGGCTCGACGATACGCTGCCACAGCCAGGCGAGCAGCAGCAAGGTCGGGATCACGGTGAGCGCGCTGAAGACGAAGAACGCGCTGTAGGACGTCGCCTCCACGATGAAGCCCGACACGCCGCCGACGAACTTGCCCGGCAGGTTGGCCAGCGACACCAGCAGCGCGTACTGGGTGGCGGTGAAGTTGCGGTCGGTCAGCGACGACATGAACGCGATCAGCACCACCCCGGCGAAGCCCTGGAACAGGTTGTCGGCGCTGATCGCGGCATAGAAGGCCCAGATCTGCGACGGGTACTGCGCCATCAGCAGGAAGGCCAGGTTCGACAAGGCCACGCCGAGCGTGGCCAGGAACAGCATCCTGCGGAACCCGAACGCCGCCACGCAGACGCCGCCGAGGAAGGCGCCGCCGATGCCCAGCCAGATGCCGTAGAGCTTGGACACGGTGGCGATGTCGGCCTTGCTGTAGCCGGAGTCGAGATAGAAGGGCCCGGCCATCACCCCGATCACCTGGTCGGGGAACTTGAACAGGCCGACGAAGACCAGCAGCGCCAGCCCCAGCAGCAGGCCGTTGTGCGAGAAGAAGCTCGTGAACGGCTGCCAGAACGCGCCGAAGAAATCGATCCGCCGCACCACCGTCGCCTCCGGCGCCACCGGTTCGCGGCAGGCCAGCGTGGTGACGATCGGCAGCGCCATCAGCGCGGCCATCGCCATGTAGGCCCATTGCCAGCCCTGGAACTCGGCCAGGTACAACGCGCCGGCGCCGCCGAGGATCAGGCCGAAGCGGTAGCCCAGCGTGTAGGTCGCGGCCAGCGCCGCCTGTGCGGCCGCCGGCGCGACCTCGATGCGGTAGGCGTCGACCACCGAGTCCTGGGTGGCGCCGGCGAACGAGCCGACGAGCACCCACAGCACCAGCGTGGTCACGCCCATCTCCGGACGCGACAGCGCCAGCGCGCCCAGGCTCACCGCCACCAGCAACTGCGACACCAGCAGCCACGAGCGCCGGCGCCCGAGGAACGCCGTCAGCGGGAACGCGTAGCGGTCGATCAGCGGCGCCCACAGGAACTTCAGCAGGTAGAAGAAGCTGGCCAGGCTGATCAGGCCGATGCTGCCGAGGTCGAGGCCGACGTCGCGCAGGCGGGTGGACAGCGTCATCGACGCGATCAGCAGGAACGGCAGGCCGGAGCCGAAGCCCAGCAGCAGCAGGGTCAGCGCCGAAGGCGTGCCGAAGGCGCGGCGGATGCCGGCCCAGCCCTTGTACGAGACCGGCGCAACGGCGTTGCCGGCCTCGCTCATTCGCGATAGTCCACGACGTAGGGCGCGTGGTCGGAGAAGCGCGGCTCGCGCAGGATCGAGCAGTCGACCAGGCGCTCGCGCAGCGACGGCGTGACCAGCTGGTAGTCCAGGCGCCACCCCACGTTGTTGGCGCGCGCGGCGCCGCGCTGGCTCCACCAGGTGTATTCCACCGCCTCCGGCTTCAGCGCGCGGAAGCTGTCGATCCAGCCGTGCGCCGGCTGCGGCGAGCCGTCGCCGCAGGCGTCGGCGATCATGCCGTTGAGCCAGGCGCGCTCGGGCGGCAGGCAGCCGGAGTTCTTCTGGTTGCCGGTCCAGTTCCTGATGTCGTTGCGGGCGCGCACGATGTTCCAGTCGCCGCACAGCACGTAGTCGCGGCCGCTGGCCAGCCACTGGTCGAGGATGGGCTTGAGCCAGTCCATGACCTGGAACTTGAAGCCCTGCCGCAACTCGCCGGACGAGCCGGAGGGAATGTAGAACGACACCACGCTCAGGTTGCCGAAGCGCGCCTCCAGGTAGCGGCCCTCGTCGTCGAACGGCGCCCAGCCCAGCGCGGTCCGGATCTCGTCGGGCACGCGCCGGCTGTAGATCGCCACGCCGCTGTAGCCCTTCTTGGTGATCGCGTCGCGGAACACGACCTCGTAGCCGCGCGGGCGGAAGGCCTCGCCGGACAACTGGTGTTCCTGCGCCTTGGTCTCCTGCACGCACAGCACGTCGGCGTCCTGTGCGGCGAACCAGTCGAAGAAACCCTTGCTGGCGGCCGAACGCAGGCCGTTGGCGTTGAAACTGACGATTCTCATGCGATGACGTCCGTGGACCCGCCGCCAAGCCTACCGGATTCGCGGCCGCGGCCGCCCAGGCCCTATGATCGGCCATGGCAACCCCGTCCGACGTGCGCGTCACCCGGCTGGCACCGACGCTGGTCGGGGCCGCGCGGCGGTTGCGGCTGGTGCCGGGGCAGCAGGGCTACGTCGGCGACGTGGCGTGCAACGTCGAGCTCGCCCTGTCCGCGCCGCGTTGCGATGCCATGGCGGTCCTGTACGGCGACGACCTCATCGGCTTCTACCGGCTCGACTACGCGCAGACCGTGGCGGCACGGCGCTGGCTGGGCCGGGCCACCGTCAGCCTGCGCTCGCTGGTGCTCGACCGCGGCGTGCAGGGCCGCGGATTCGGCAGCCTGGCCGTGGCCGCCTGTTGCGCGGATCTCGAACGGCGACGGCCGGCGCGCCGCCTGCTCGCTCTGAACGTGCATGCCGGCAACCATGCCGCGCTGGCCGCCTACCGCAGCGCCGGGTTCGTCGACACCGGCGAACTGCACGCCGGCGGCAGCGCCGGCCCGCAATACCTGCTGGTCCGGCGCCTGGGCATGGGAGAATGACGCCCATGACCGACCACCGTACCCGCTTCCTGCAGCTGGCCGTCGCGGCCGAGGCGCTGCGCTTCGGCGAGTTCACGCTCAAGTCCGGGCGCGTCAGCCCGTACTTCTTCAACGCCGGGCGCTTCGATTCCGGCGCGGCGCTGGCCGGACTGGCCGACTGCTATGCCGACGCCGTCGATGCGGCGGGGGTCGGTTTCGACCTGCTGTTCGGCCCGGCCTACAAGGGCATCCCGCTGGCCACGGCGCTGGCCTGCGCCTATGCGCGCCGCGGCCGCGACCTGCCGCTCGCGTTCGACCGCAAGGAGGCCAAGACCCACGGCGAAGGCGGCGCCCTGATCGGCGCGCCGCTCGCCGGCCGACGGGTGCTGGTGGTCGACGACGTGATCACCGCCGGCACGGCGGTCCGCGAGGCGCTGCGGCTGATCGCCGACGGCGGCGGGCAGCCGGCCGGCATCGTGATCGCGCTCGATCGCCAGGAAGTCGTGGACGCCTCCGCCCTGCCGCGCCGCTCCGCCGCGCGTGCGGTGGCCGAGCAGTACGCAATCCCGGTAATCGCCGTCGCGACCCTCGGCGATCTGCTTGCGTTCGCCGCCGAAAACGCGACACTGTCATCCGAGCACGGCCGGCTGCGCGACTACCGCGCACGCTACGGCTGCGACTGACCACCATGCATTCGACCGACCGGGGGGACGGGAGATTGATGAAGACGATCGTCCACATCGCCTGCCTGGCCGTGCTGCTGGCACCCGCCGTCGCCCAGGCGCAGCGCGGCGGCGCCAGTGCCAACAAGCGCCTGTACTGCTGGGAAGAGGACGGCCGCAAGGTCTGCGGCGACGCCCTGCCCGCATCGGCGGTGGACAGCGCGCGCACCGAGATCAGCGCCGCGACCGGCCTGCGTCGCGACCACGTGGGGCGCGCATTGAGCGAGGAAGAACGTGCCGCGGCCCGGCTGGCGGCAAGGCAGGCCGCCGCCGAGGCCGAGACCGAGGCCGCCCGCCGCCGCCGCGACCTGGCGATGGTGGAGTCCTACGCCACCGAGGCCGACCTGCGCCGCGCCTACGGCGAGCGCATCACCCTGGTCGAGGAGTCGATGAAGACCTCGCAGATGGGCATGGCCAACCTGCGCCAGAGCCTGCTGACGCTGCTGCGGCAGGCGGCGGAACTGGAACTGCAGGCCAAGCCGGTGCGCAAGGCGCTGGCCGACGACATCCGGCAACAGCACGCCGACCTGCTGCGCCAGGAGACGATCCTGCAGCAGCAGCGCGACGAGCGCGCGCACCTGGGCGCCGATCTGGAGGACGCATTGGAGCGCTACCGGGCACTCAAGCGGCCGCGCTCGGCGGCGGACGCCGGATAGGCAACATCACATCGCGCGGAACAACGATTGCAATCCGCTGCGGCGCCTGTCCAAAACGTTCACCCGGGCTCATGGGCAACGGTATGTCTAAGGTGATGCGTCCATCATGCGCGGTCGCGCCCCCAGGATAAACGCCCCGTTTTCGTGACGCTTTTCACAGCATGCTAGGCTGTCCGTGCCGATGACGCCCGCATCCTCATGCCCCGTCGCCGCTCACCTTACGCGTGTTCCGCTCTGCCCGGAGCGCGGTGCCCGGACGGGCGCAACCGACGCACGCTCGTCGACGCCTGCCGCATGCCGGCGACCTTTGCGATCACCCGAATCCTCGCGCACGGCCACGCCTAGCACCCCGGCCACGGGCCGCGACCACCGCGACGCTCGGCCGCATGCCGCGACGACGGCGCCCGATCCGGGCCCGCCCGCGATCCACACCCAGAAGAGGAGGAGGGACCCATGGATCCCAGCAACCTGTCCCGCCAGCTGGAAAACAGCCTGAGCGGATACCTGCCAACGGTGCTCGGCGCCGTTGCCATCCTGGTCATCGGCCTGCTGGTCGCCCTGCTGGCGCGTGCCGTCATCCGCAAGGGCCTGACCCGGCTCAAGCTCAACGAACGCGTCAACAGCCAGACCGAGTCACAGATGGACCTGGTGAAGATCGCCGCTTCGGTGGGGTTCTGGTTCGTCATGGTGGTCGCCCTGATCGGAGTGTTCAGCGTGCTGCGCTTCGATGGCCTGTACGGCCCGTTCTCCGGCCTGCTCTCCGAGGTCATGCTGTACCTGCCGCGGATCGTGGTCGCCGGCATCCTGGCGCTGGTGGCCTGGCTGCTGGCCACCGTGCTGCGCGCCGGTCTGAACCGGCTGATGGCCTCCGGCCGGTGGGACGAAAAGCTGTCCGACTCGGCCGGGGTCAAGCCGCTGTCCGCGGTACTCGGCAACGTCGTCTACTGGCTGGTGCTGCTGTTGTTCCTGCCGGCGATCGTGGGCGCACTGCAGATCGAGGGCCTGATGGGGCCGCTGAGCAGCATGACCGAGCAGTTCATGGCCGCCTTGCCCAACATTTTCTCGGCAGTGGTCATCGGCGTGGTCGGCTGGCTGATCGCCAAGGTGCTGCGCGGGCTGGTGACCAACCTGCTCTCCGCCGCCGGCGTCGACAGGTTCAGCGATCGCGAACACATCACCGAGGGCGTCAAGCTGTCGCAGCTGGGCGGCACGCTGGTGTTCATCCTGGTCATCGTGCCGACCCTGATCGCCGCGCTCGACGCGCTCGCCATCCGCGCCGTCTCCGATCCGGCCAGCAACATGCTCAACATGTTCCTGGCGGCCGTTCCGAACATCCTGGCCGCGGCGCTGATCCTGATCCTGGCCTGGTTCGTCGGCCGCTTCGTCGCCGGCTTGGTGGCACGCCTGCTGGAGAACCTGGGCTTCGACCGTCTGCCGGCGCGGCTAGGCTTCGGCCATGCCTTCGCGGCCGGCGGCGGTACGCGGCCGACCGGAGCGCCGGTCACCCCCACCGACACCGCCGCCACCGGAGCGCCTGCGCACCTGCCGCCGGCGCAGAAGCCGGCCACCACGCCGTCCGCCTTCGTCGGTCAGGTGGCGCTGTTCTTCATCATGCTGTTCGCCACCGTGGAAGCCGCGCATCGGCTGGGCTTCACCGGCGTGCGCGACCTGATGGAGACCTTCATCGATTTCGGCGCCAACGTGCTGCTGGGCGGCGTGATCCTGGTGGTCGGCTACTGGCTGGCGGACCTAGCGGCCAAGGCGATCCAGCGCGCCAACCCCGAGGGCAAGGCCGGTCTGGCGCGGATCGCGCGGATCGCCATCCTCGGCCTGGTGCTGGCCATGGGCCTGCGCGCGATGGGCATCGCCGACGACATCGTCAACCTGGCGTTCGGCCTGGTGCTCGGTGCCGTCGCGGTAGCCGCCGCACTGGCCTTCGGCCTCGGCGGTCGCGAGGCGGCCGGCGAAGTGACCCGGCGCTGGGCGCAGGACTACCTCGCGCGCCGCGGGGGGAGCGGCCCGGGCGCGTAGGCGGTCCATGTGCGCACCGAGCTCGAAACAGCGGGCCCGCCTTTTCGGCGGGCTCGCTGCCGTTCGGCGACGCGATCCGCGTCAGGCGACCAGCGCGCCAGGCGGCTGCCACGCGGCATCGCGCGCGTGGCGCGCTCCTGCCGAGGAACGGGAGGCCTTCCGAGCCATGGTTGCCAGGACGTGGGCTACTCCGGATCCGGCGGCGGCATCTCGTGGCGCTGGCGCAGGAAGCGCGCGAAGCGCGGCACGCCGTTCGCGGTCAGGCCGTTGTAGCGGTAGGTGACATAGCTGCCGACCGGCGGCGGCGTCGCGCGCTGCGCGTCGCTGAGGCCGCTGCCGAGACGAAAGCGCAATCCGTCCTCCCGTTCCACCACCAGCGCGCCGAGCATGCCGGCGTACTTGCCCTTGCCGACGGTATGGCCGACCACGCGCGCCTCGGCATCCTCGAACGGCTTGAGCTTGAGCAGGGCGTCGCTGCGGCCGGCCCGGTAGCAGGCGTCGCGGTGATGCAGCATCAATCCCTCGCCGCCGCCGGCCACCACCGCCTGCAGATGCGCCTGCAAGGCGCTGGCATCGGCGAACCGGACCTGCACCACCGGCTGCAGCCAGGCGATGTCGCGCTCGCCGAGCAGCGTGCGCATCCGCAGCAGCCGCTGCTCGAAAGGCCCGCCGTGCCCGGGCAGGTCGAACACCATGAAGCGGACCCGGCGCCAGGCGGCGTCGCCGGCCGCCCGCGCGCGGACGATGCCGCTGACTTCCTCGAAGCGCCCGCGCCCGATCCACAACTCGCCGTCCAGCGGTTCACGCGGCCAGCCCGCGACGAACCAGTCCGGCGCCTCGACCCGGTGCCCGCCGCGGGTCCACAACGCGCGCCCGTCCCAGCGCCCGCGCACGCCGTCGAGCTTCTCGCTGACCCAGTAATCGGAAACCTCGATGCCCGCCTCGTACTTCGAGGCCAGCATCAGCCGCGGCGGCGTGGCGCCCGTCGGCGCGGACGGGACTGCCAGCAGGCACGACAGCAATGCGACGAGACACCAACGCAGCGCCATGGCTCCCTCCCTGTGAGCGGCGGCTCCTTCGCGGCCGATGCCTTCGGCCGCCGGCCGATCGCCAGCGTCCCGCATCGGGCGGGGCATCGCTATCGGCCGAAGCATTGGGCAGACGTCGGAAAATTCCTGTTTTGCTGCGCATGTCCGCCGGCACCACAACATTTGCTGCGCGCGCAGGCGGCCGTCCCGGACCTCGTGCGATCGCGGCAAGCGACGAAGGCGGGTTTGCCGCGCTCACCGCCACCGCCCGTTCCGCACTACCCGATCAGAACGGCAGCGACAGCTCCGGATCGATCGACAGCAGCTGCTCGCGGAACATCTGCTGAATGCGCGCGAGGGCCTCTTCGTCGTCGGCGTCGAAGCGCAGCACCAGCACCGGGGTGGTGTTGGAGGCGCGCACCAGGCCCCAGCCGTCGTCCCAGTCGGCGCGCACGCCGTCGATGGTGGACAGGCGCGCGCCCTCCAGGCGGGCGTTGTCCTGGAAGCGCTTGACGAAGGCGTGCGGGTCGCCGCCGGGCGCCTCGACCTTGATCTCCGGCGTCGACACGCCGTTGGGCAGCGTCTTGAATACGGCGTCGGGCGTCTCGTCGCGGCTGGCCAGGATCTCCAGCAGGCGCGCGGCGGCGTAGATGCCGTCGTCGAAGCCGTACCAGCGTTCCTGGAAGAAGAAGTGCCCGCTCATCTCGCCGGCCAGTTCCGCGCCGATCTCGCGCATCTTGGCCTTGATCAGCGAATGCCCGGTCTTCCACATCAACGGGCTGCCGCCGTGGCGCACGATGTGCCCCGGCAGGTGCCCGGTGCACTTGACGTCGTAGACGATCACCGCGCCGGGGTTGCGCTCGAGCACGTCGGCCGCGAACAGCATCAGCAGCCGGTCGGGATAGATGTTCTCGCCCTCGCGGGTCACCACGCCGAGACGGTCGCCGTCGCCGTCGAAGGCGATGCCGAGGTCGGCGTCCAGGCGCTGCACCATGCGCACCAGGTCCTCGAGGTTCTTCGGTTCGCTGGGGTCGGGATGATGGTTGGGGAAGGTGCCGTCGATCTCGCAGTACAGCGGCACCACCTCGGCGCCGATCGCCTCGAGCACGCGCGGGCCGATCTCGCCGGCGACGCCGTTGCCGGCGTCGACCACGACCTTCAGGCGCTGGCCGACCTGCACGTCGCCGGCGATGCGGTCGACGTAGTCCTCGGCGATGTCGCGCTCGGACAGGCCGCCCGGCGCGCCGGCCGTGTGCAGCCTGTCCTCGGCGATGCGCGCGTAAAGGTCGGTGATGGCGTCGCCGGACAGCGTCTCGCCGCCGACCACGATCTTGAAGCCGTTGTAGTCCGGCGGGTTGTGGCTGCCGGTCACCGAGACGCAGCAGCCGGTGCGCAGGTGGAACGCGCCGAAATAGATCACCGGGGTCGGCGCCATGCCGATGTCGATGACGTTGCGGCCGGCCTTGCGCAGGCCCGCCACCAGGCCGGCCACCAGGTCCGGACCGGAGAGGCGGCCGTCGCGGCCGACCACGATGTCGGCCAGGTCCTGCTCGCGCATCAGCGAGCCGATCGCCTGGCCGACCAGTTCGGCCACGCCGGCATCGAGCGTCTGCCCGACCACGCCGCGGATGTCGTAGGCGCGGAAGATGCCGGCATCGATCCGCACCGGCGCCGCCTTCGGTGCATCCTTGACCTCGACGCCGGCCGGGCGGGCGGCCGCTTCCTCCGCTCCCTCGACCATGGCCTGCGACAACGTCGGTGCGTGGTCGACCTCGTCGACCGTCTCGCGTGCCATCCGCGGCAGCACGCGCCAGACGAAGAACGCAAGCAACAACAGCGCCGCCGCGACCGCGAACGCCGGAATACCGCTCAGCCCGAACGGCGCCGCGGCCGCAACCGGCGCCGCCGCCACCACCCGCAACCCGGTGCCCGGCACCGGTGCCGCCATGCGTTCTGCGGAGGCCAGATACGCCTGGTTGCCGCGCTCCACCAGGTTCGCGCCGCCCTGCCGCAGCGCGAGATACATCGCGCCCTCGTCCAGCTGCGCCTGTTCGACCGCCAGGGTCGCACGCGCCGCCGGCAGGCGGACGAACGCGACGCCGACCAGCCGCTCACCGCTGCGCGCCGGCGCCGCCAGCGCGACGCGCACGCCGTCGTCCTCGCGGATCACCCAGCTCACCGGGCGGTCCTGCACCAGCGCGCCTTCCAGCGCCGCGGCGCGGCCGAAGCCGCCCTCGTCCAGGCCACCGTAGACGCTCTGCAGGTCCGGCAGGTAGATCGCCGCCTCCTCGAGGCCGGGCCAGTCCGCGGACAACGCCGCCGCCGCGGCTTCCAGGTCGCCGGCTTCGAGCGCCTGTTGCACCGGTGCCGAGTCGAGCCGCTCGGCGAGCCGGTCCAGTTCGCCGGTCAGCGCCCGCCCTGTGGACGCGACCGCGCCGTCGCGCGCCTGCTGCAGGGCGGCGTGGTCGCGTTCGCCCTGCACCTGCCGCCAGCCGCTCCAGGCCAGCCACAACGCGAGTATCGCCAGCAGCGCCGCCACGATCGGCAGCAACGGACGGAGTTGCGCCAGCAGCTGGCGGGCATTGTTCGATCGCGTTTCGCTCATCATCTGGTCCTGGTCAACGCGTGCCGGTGTGACCGAAGCCTCCCGAACCGCGCGCACTGTCGACGAAAGTATCCACCAATTGCAGCGTGGCCCGCACGATCGGAAGCACGACCAGCTGTGCGATCCGGTCGCCCGGCTCGATCCGGTAGGCCTCGCGTCCGCGATTCCAGGCGCTGATCATCAACGGCCCCTGGTAATCGGCGTCGATCAACCCGGTGCCGTTGCCGAGCACGATCCCGTGCTTGTGGCCCAGCCCGGAACGCGGCAGCACCACCGCGCACAGCGCGGGATCGGCGAGATGGATCGCCAGTCCCGAAGGAATCAATGCCGCCTCGCCCGGCGCCAACGTCAACGGCGCGTCCAGCGCCGCGCGCAGGTCGAGCCCGGCGCTGGCCTCGGTGGCGTAGGCCGGCAGCGGCCAGTCGTCGCCGTAACGCGGGTCGAGCCGTTTGACCTGGAGCGTGTGCTGCATTGCGGATGGTCCCTGGACTGATGTGTTGATCGCGTCGACGCGCGCTGCGCGTGCCGGCGGCGTCACCCATCGGCGCGCGCGGCCTGCATGCGCTCGACGACGAGTTCGAGCAGGGCATCGGCCAGCTGCGTCTTCGGCAACGGGCCGAGCTCGCGCGCGCCGTCCCGCCAGTACACCGACAGCGCGTTGTCGTCGCACTCGAAACCGCTGCCCTCCACGCCGACGCGGTTGGCGGCGATCAGGTCGAGCTTCTTCTTCTCCAGCTTGCCGCGCGCGTAGTGCTCGACGTCGTCGGTTTCGGCCGCGAAGCCGACCACCATCGACGGCCGCCGCGGATCGGCGGCCACCTCGGCGAGGATGTCGGGCGTGCGCACCAGTTCCAGCGTCAGCGTGGCGCCGGTCTTCTTCATCTTGCCCTTGGCGATGCTGCGCGGCGCGTAGTCGGCCACCGCGGCGGCGCCGACGTAGAGGTCCGCCGGCAGCGCCGCCAGCACCGCGGCGCGCATCTGCGCCGCCGAGCGCACGTCGACGCGCCGCACGCCGGCGGGCGCCTGCAGATGCACCGGTCCGGCCACCAGCACCACCTGCGCGCCGCGCGCGGCGGCGGCGGCGGCGAGCGCAAAGCCCATCTTGCCGCTGCTGCGGTTGCCGATGAAGCGCACCGGATCGATATCCTCGTAGGTCGGCCCGGCGCTGACGATGACGCGCTTCCCCTCCAGCATCGCGCTCATCCGGCCAGCTCGGCGACGATGGCATCGGGTTCGCGCAGCCGCCCCGGACCGGATTCGCCCTCGGCCAGCGGGCCGTCGTCGGGGCCGATCACCTGCACGCCGCGGCCGCGCAACGTCTCGATGTTGGCCTGGGTGGCCGGATGCCGCCACATGCGATGGTTCATCGCCGGCGCGATCGCGATCGCCGCCTCGGTCGCCAGGCACAGCGTGGTCACCAGGTCGTCGGCGAAGCCGTGCGCCAGCTTGGCGATGACGTCGGCGGTGGCCGGCGCCACGACCACCCGGTCGGCCCAGGCGGCCAGCTCCAGGTGCCCCATCGCCGCTTCGGCGGCTGGATCCCACAACGAGGTCCGGACCGGCTCGCCGGAGACCGCCTGGAACGTGGCGGTGCCGACGAACTGCTGCGCGTTCGCGGTCATCGCCACGCGCACCTCGGCGCCGGCGTCGCGCAGGCGCCGGACCAGCTCGGCGGCCTTGTACGCGGCGATGCCGCCGCAGACACAGAGCAGCACGCGTTGTCCCCGCAGGTGGGCGGAAGCGGCGGTCATCGACGTCGGAAAAGTCCTACACGGAGCCGGGTCCACAGCTTACCCGATGCCGCGGCGCTCCCCGGCTGCGCCGCCGCGGCCGCCAAGGCGTAATGGAGGCGGACGTTGGCGGCCGGCGCGGCTCCCCGGCTCGGCTTCACGGCGCATCCCCTGTCGTGACGCCATCCGACCGCCAGCGTCCTCGATCACCCGCCAGGAGCTTCCGTCCATGCACATCCGCGACTGGCCCAGCAACGAGCGTCCCCGCGAGAAGCTGCTTGCCCGCGGCGCGGCGGTGCTGTCGGATGCCGAGCTGCTGGCGATCTTTCTCGGTTCCGGGCTGCGCGGGCGCGACGCCGTCGCCACCGCGCGCGACCTGCTGACCGCCCACGGCCCGCTGCGCACGCTGCTCGAACGCGATCCCGCCGGACTGGCGGAACTGCCGGGCCTCGGCCCCGCCCGCGCCTCGCGGCTGGCGGCGGCGCTGGAACTGTGCGGCCGCTACCTGGCGGCCGGCCTGGAGCGCGGCGAGGCGCTGACCGATCCGCAGGCGGCCGGGCGCTATTTCGCCCAGCGCCTGCGCGGGCATCGGCACGAAGTCTTCGCGGCGCTGTTCCTCGACACCCGGCACCGCGCGCTGGCGTTCGAGGAGCTGTTCCACGGCACGGTCGACGGCGCCGAGGTGCATCCACGCGAGGTGGTGCGCCGCGCCCTGGCGCACAACGCCGCGGCGCTGATCGTGGGCCACAACCACCCCAGCGGCTGCAGCGAACCCAGCGCCGCCGATCGCGCGGTGACCGTCCAGCTCAAGCAGGCGCTGGCCCTGGTCGACGTACGCCTGCTCGATCACCTGGTGGTCGGAGACGGTGCGCCGGTATCGCTGGCGGCGCGTGGATGGGTGTAGTGTCGGGTGGACTTGCCCGGGGAGATGGTGACTGTTTCACCGGGGCGAGGGTTGGTTGGCGCGGCTAGTCGCTTACACCGCCCGTGGCGACGGTGATGGTTCTACCCGGCGGACGGGGCTGCCTGGCGCGGCTAGTCGTTTACACCGCCCGTGGCGACGGTGATGGTCTTACCCGACGGACAGGGCTGACTGGCGCGCCCGCGGCGACGGTGATGGTTGCACCCGGCGGACATGGCTGCTTGGCGCGGCGCGGCGTACAATGATCGGCCGTGTTCACCCCCTGCATGCCGTGAAATCCCAGCTCCGCGCCCTGGTCGAACAGGGCATCGACGCCCTGCGCGGCGACGGCACCTTGCCGGCCGCCCTCGAGACCCCGGCCTTCGCGATCGAGCGCCCCAAGGACCGCGGACACGGCGATTTCTCCACCAACGCGGCGATGCTGCTGGCCAAGGCAGCGCGCGCCAATCCGCGCGCGCTGGCGCAGGCGCTGGTCGCCACGCTGCCGGCCGGCGGCATGATCGCCGCGGTCGAGATCGCCGGGCCGGGCTTCATCAACTTCCGGCTCTCGCCGGAGGCCTGGCAGCAGCAGTTGCGCGAGGTGCACGCGCGCGGCGCGGACTTCGGCCGCAACGAGGACGGCCGCGGCCACCGCGCCGGCGTCGAGTACGTGTCGGCCAACCCCACCGGCCCGCTGCACGTCGGCCACGGCCGCGCCGCGGTCATCGGCGACTGCATCGCACGGGTGCTGGCGGCCAACGGCTGGGACGTGGTGCGCGAGTTCTACTACAACGACGCCGGCGCACAGATCGAGAACCTGGCCCGCTCGGTGCAGGCGCGCGCCCGCGGGCTGACGCCGGACGACGCCGGCTGGCCCGAGGACGGCTACCGCGGCGATTACATCCGCGAGGTGGCGCGCGCCTACCTGGACGGCGCCTCGGTCGAAGTCGACGGGCGCACCGAAACCGCCACTGGCGACATCGACGATCTCGACGCCATCCGCCGCTTCGCCGTGGCCTGGCTGCGGCGCGAGCAGAACGGCGACCTGGCCGCGTTCGGGGTGGCGTTCGACGTGTATTTCCTCGAGTCGTCGCTGTACACCGACAGCAAGGTCGACGAGACGGTGCGGCGGCTGGTCGATGCCGGCCACACCTACGAGGACGGCGGCGCGTTGTGGCTGCGCACCACCGACTTCGACGACGACAAGGACCGGGTGATGCGCAAGTCCGACGGCAGCTACACCTATTTCGTGCCGGACATCGCCTATCACCTGTCGAAATGGCAGCGCGGCTACGAGCGCGCGATCACCGAGCTCGGCGCCGACCACCACGGTTCGCTGGCGCGGGTGAAGGCCGGCCTGCAGGCGCTGGACGCCGGCATCCCGGCCTGCTACCCGGAGTACGTGCTGCACCAGATGGTGACGGTGATGCGCGGCGGCGAGGAGGTGAAGATCTCCAAGCGCGCAGGCAGCTACGTCACCCTGCGCGACCTGACCGACGAGGTCGGCCGCGACGCGGTGCGCTGGTTCCTGGTCGCGCGCAAGCCGGACTCGCAGCTGGTGTTCGATATCGACCTGGCGCGTTCGCAATCGCTCGACAACCCGGTCTACTACGTGCAGCTCTCGCATGCGCGTATCTGCGGACTGCTGCGGCAGCTGCACGAGCGCGACCTGCCGTTCGATCTCGACAACGGCCTGGCGCAGCCGCAGGACGTCGACAACCCCGCCACCCGCGAGCTGCTGACGGCGCTGTCGCGCTGGCCGGAGACGGTGCAGGCGGCCGGCCAGCAGCTGGAACCGCACCTGGTCGCCGCACACCTGCTGGAACTGGCGCAAGTGTTCCAGAGCTACTACAACGATCACCAGTTCCTGGTCGACGACGCCGACGTGCGCGATGCGCGCCTGGCGCTGGCGCTGGCCACCCGACAGGTGCTGGCCAACGGCCTCGACCTGCTCGGCGTCGTCGCCCCGGAGAAGATGTGAGCGCCCGCCCCGTTCAGCCCTGCGGAGCGTGTCGCCGCGCGGCGATGGATCGGCATACACTGGCCCACGTCCTTTCGCGCCGCGCATCGACGTCGGGCGCGAATCCCGCAATCGATCCGGACAGGCTCTAGTGGCAGTCAAACGCGGCAAATCACAGGCGCGCCGCAACAGCGGCGGCAATGGCGGCCTTCCCGGCTGGGCATGGATGGTGGTCGGCGTCGTGCTGACCATCGCCGTGGTCCTGGCGGCGCCCAGGCTGCTCAAGTCCGATGGCGAGGACGGCTTCTACCGCCCTCGCCCCAATCCCGACGCGCGGCCGGCGCCGGCCAGCGGCGAAGACGAGGACAGCGCGGCACCGCTGCCCGCCGCGTCCGCGCCGCAGGCCGAGACCGCGACGCCGCAGGAAGTCGGCGGCGATTACGACTTCTACACCCTGCTGCCCGGCCAGGAAGTGCCGATGAGCGATGCCGAACTGGCCGCCAGCGCACGCGCCGAGGCCGAGCGCCGGCAGCGCGCGCAGGCGCAGCGCGAGGACGATGCTGCCGAGCTGGCCGATCCCGCCGCGGCGCCGTCCACGTCCACCGCGGCGACCGTCACGCCCAGCACCGCCCCCGCACCGACCGCGGCGGCGACCGGCACCGACGCCTCGGCGCGTTACCTGCTGCAGGCCGGTGCGTTCAGTGCCTCCGGCGACGCCGAAGCGCTGAAGGCGCGCATCGCACTGCTCGGCCTCAGCGCACGGGTGGAGTCGGCCCGGATCGGCGACAAGACCGTCTACCGCGTGCGCATGGGGCCCTACGGCACCGCCTCCGAACTGGCCGAGGCCAAGCGCAAGCTCGGCGACGGCGGCCTGCCGGCGATGGCGATCAAGGTGCAGTAGCCGCGTTCGATGCGAAGGAGCGCAACCATGATTCGCCGCATCGCCCGACTCCTGCTGACTGCCGGCCTGCTGTCCGGTGCCGGCGCGGCTGCGGCCGACGACGCCCTGAACTGCGACGCGCCCGGCTCCTGGGCCGAACGCACGGTCTGCCGCACGCCCGCGCTGCGGGCGCTCGACGCCCAGCTGCGGCAGCGGCGCGCGGAGGCGCTGCTGCGCAGCGACGACACCGCCGCCTTCACCGCCGAACAACGCGACTGGATCGGCGACAAGCGCGACGCCTGCACCACCGTGCGCTGCCTCGAGACCAGCTATCGCACGCAGATCGACGCGCTCGCCATCCGCATCGCCAGCAGCGAACCCCCGCTGCTGCAGCCCGGCGAGTACCGCCAGGTCACGCGCACCGGACCCGTGCCCGGCGCCCCGGTGCTGCAGGTCGAACGCCGCGGCCAGCGCCGCTATCTGCTGCGGGTGCTCGACGGATCCGGCGCGCCGGACAGCGCGATCGAAGGCGAGTTCATCGAGCAGGTCGGCGCCGCGGACTTCGGCGCCGGCGACTGCCGCCTGCGCATGAGTTTCGCGCCCGACCTGATGGCCGTATCCGCGGCCAGCGGCTGCGGCGGCGGGCTCGACGGCACCTACCGGCGCATGCCACCCGAACCGTGATCGAGGTCCGGCGCGGTCGCGGCGGCTGAGAGGCGGCCGCCGCAGAGTGTGGCACCCGGGGAGACGCCCACCATGCCGATCGAAGCCATCCTGATCAAACCCGTCGTCGACGCCCTGTTGGCGCTGTTCCGCCAGGCCGACGACATCACCCTCAAGCGCAACGCCGAGGCCGCCATCCGCGAGGCCATCCGCGAACTGCTGCAGGCCAACCCCAACGAGAGCCGCACCGAGGCGCGCATCGGCATCGCCAAGGCCGCCGGCATCCTCAGCGAGGACGTGGTGCTGGCCGAGGCGATGCTCGACAAGCACCGCGCCACCCGGGCCAGGACGCGCGGTAAGGCCGCGACCGGCCGCAGGCGCAAGCCGGCGGAAGCGGCCGCGCCGCCAGGCGTAGCGGATCCGAAGAAGAAGGCGCCGGCCCGGCGCAAGGCCGGCCCTGCCCCCGGCCGTGGACGATCGCACCCCACCCCGCCGTAGAGCGGAGCTTGCTCCGCTGCTTCTCTGGCTCCGGCGACTGCGCAGCCGAGCAAGCTCGGCTCTACGCGGGGCCGGGAAACGCTCGCTCCGCTCTACAATCCCTGCATGGACAAGACCGTACTGATCACCGGCGCGACTTCCGGATTCGGCCGCGCCAGCGTCGAACGCTTCGTGCGCGGGGGCTGGCGTGTCGTCGCCTGCGGCCGCCGCGCCGAGCGCCTGCAGGCCTTGGCCGAAGCGCATGGCGATGCGATCCGTGTCGCGGCCTTCGACGTTCGCGATCAGAACGCGATGCGGCGCGCGCTGGACGCGCTCCCGGCCGACTTCCGCGACATCGACGTGCTGGTCAACAACGCCGGCCTCGCCCTCGGCACCGCGCCGGCACAGCAGGCCGACCTGGCGCAATGGCGGCAGATGATCGACACCAACGTCACCGCGCTGGTCACCCTGACCCACGCGCTGCTGCCGACGCTGATCGCGCGCCGCGGCGCGGTCCTCAACATCAGCTCGATCGCCGGCAGCTATCCCTACCCCGGCGGCAACGCCTACGGCGGTACCAAGGCCTTCGTCACCCAGTTCTCGCTCGGCCTGCGCTCGGACCTGCACGGCACCGGCGTGCGCGTGACCTCGATCGAACCGGGCCTGGCGGAGACCGAGTTCACCCTGGTGCGCACCGGCGGCAACCGCACCGCGTCCGACGCTCTCTACGCCGGCACGCAGCCGATCACTGCGGAGGACATCGCCGAGACCCTGTGGTGGGTCGCCAACCTGCCGCCGCACCTGAACATCAACCGGCTGGAAGTGATGCCGGTCAGCCAGTCGTTCGCCGGCTTCCAGATCCACCGCGACACCTGACCCCGGCGCGCGCGCCATGCGCGCCCGCACCGCAACCGTAGCGGCGGCGCGACGCACTCTTGTGGGAGCGACGGCAGTCGCGACGCCGGGCATGTCCGGATTGCAGCCACCTGCAAGGCCGGAGACCGAGGCGTCGCGACTGCCGTCGCTCCCACAGGGCCCAGCCGCACCGGAACGATCTGGACCCGCGGTCGATCGACCCGGTTCCCGTGCTCGGCCGGGCCCGGGCTGCGGTCCGCTTCGCCGACGCCGGCTACACGGCCGGCGTATCGGCCAGGTAGGTGTAGCCGGTCAGGCCGGCCTCGAGCGCCGCGCGCAGGCGCGCCGCCTCGTCGGCCGGCAACGCCGCCGCCGCGATCTTGTCGTCGTAGGCGGCGCGCAGGTCGTCGACGCGGTAGCCGACGTAGTCCAGCATCACGTCGGTGGTGTCGCCGCGACGCTGCTGCTGGATGGCGAAGCCGTTGCCGTCGCTGCGCACCTCGATCGCGTCGGTGTCGCCGAACAGGTTGTGGATGTCGCCGAGGATCTCCTGGTAGGCGCCGACCAGGAAGAAGCCGAGCCGGTAGGACTCGCCGGCCCGGAGCGCGTGCAGCGGCAGCGAGCTGTCCAGGTCCTCGTTCTCGACGTAGGTGCCGATCTTGCCGTCGGAGTCGCAGGTGAGGTCGGCGATCACGCCGCGGCGCGTCGGCGCCTCGTCGAGCCGGTCGATCGGCAGGATCGGGAACACCTGGTCGATCGCCCACACATCCGGCATCGATTCGAACACGCTGAAGTTGACGAAGTACTTGTCGACCAGGCGCTCGTTGAGCTCGTCCAGCAGCGGCCGGTGGCTCTTCTCGTCGTAGGTCAGGCGCGCCCTCACCGCGTGCGCGATGGCGTAGAACAGGTCGTCGATACGTGCCCGGTGGACCAGGTCGATCTGTCCCAGCGCGTACAGCGCCAGGCCTTCGGCATGATGGTGCTGCGCCTCGTGGAACAGCTCCACCGCCGGACGCGTGGCGAGCTCGTCGTGGATCTCGCGCAGGTGCCGGATCACCGCCGGCTCGTCGTCGTGCACGTCCGGCACCCGGCCTTCGGGCGCGGTTTCGACTTCCGAGACGTTGGCCACCAGCACCGCATGGTGGGCGGTCATCGCACGGCCGCATTCGCTGACGATGCGCGGCGGCGCCAGGCCGTGCTCGGCGCAGGCGTCGGCCAGCGGCTGCACGATGCTGCCGGCGTACTGGCGCACGCCGTAGTTGACCGAGTTGTAGCTGCGCGAACGCGTGCCCTCGTAGTCGATGCCCAGGCCGCCGCCGACATCGACGTGGCCGATCCGCGCGCCCAGTTTCGACAGCTCGACGAAGTAGCGGGTGGCCTCGCGCATGCCATTGGCGATGTCGCGCACGTTGGAGATCTGCGAGCCCATGTGGAAATGCAGCATCTGCAATGCAGCGGCCATGCCGGAGTCGCGCAGCGACTTCCATAGGTCCAGCAGCTGCCGCGGCGAGAGGCCGAACTTGGCCTTGTCGCCGCCGCTGTTCTGCCACTTGCCGGCGCCGAGCGAGGCCAGCCGCATGCGCACGCCGAGCACGGGCTCCACCCCCAGCGCCGTCGCCTCCTCCATCACCAGCGGCAGTTCGGAGGGCTTTTCGATCACGATGAAGGTCTGCAGGCCGAGCTTGCGGCCGATCAGCGCCAGGCGGATGTACTCGCGGTCCTTGTAGCCGTTGCAGACGATCAGCCCGCCGGGGCGACTGAGCGCCATCACCGCCATCAGTTCCGGCTTGCTGCCGGCCTCCAGGCCGAAACCGTCGCCGGCATGCGCGGCCAGCGTGCCGGCCA
The DNA here is from genome assembly GCF_045689605.1 of Luteimonas sp. R10. Lineage (GTDB taxonomy): Bacteria > Pseudomonadota > Gammaproteobacteria > Xanthomonadales > Xanthomonadaceae > Luteimonas. The sequence goes on along the minus strand of NZ_CP141262.1, from coordinate 996,301 downwards.
CGCCGCGGTGCTGGTTGACCTTGATCGGATAGACCGCGGTGTAGCCGCCGGCGTAGTCCCAGTCGGCCTGCGCCTGCGCGAACGCCGCCTGCAGCGTGCGCAGGCGATCGCCGAGGATCTCGGGAAACCGCACCAGCAGCGGCAGCTGCGCCCCCGCGGCGAGCGCCGCGTCGACCACCTCGGGCAGGGCCAGGCTCGGGCCCTCCGCGCCGGCCGGGGCCACCACGACGCGCCCGGCGGCATCGACGTCGAAATAGCCTTCGGCCCAGTGCGGGATCGAATAGGTCTTGCGGGCGCGGTCGGGCGACCAGGCGGTCATGGCGTGCATCCGGGTGGCGCGGGAGGGCGATCATTCTAGCGTCGCCGCGGCCCGCCCCGTGACGCGCAGCCGGAACGAGGCGGAAGGCGCCGGATTCCCGGCTTTCGTGCATTGCTGTCCGGAATCAATCCACTGGCGTGAATCAGCCGCCCCGTTTCGGCCGTTGCCGCGTACCCTCCCCCTCTCCCTAAAGAGAGAGGGCGTTTCCCTTCTTGCTTCGGGAGAAGGTTCGCGCCTGGAATCGTCCGTCTCGCTACCTCACACCTGGCGCCTGCGATACACCGGGTCCGGGCAGATCCGCCTGACGTGTCTTGCCAACGCGCGCCGGTCGCTGCCGGTGAACACGGTGACGCTGCCCGGCAGCTCGAGCGCATCGACCAGCCGCTTCAGCCCGGCGGCCTCGCCGGCGATCGAGCCCCGCCAGTCCAGCAGCAGCACGTGGTGCGGCGGCGCCTCGGCCATCGCCATGCGCTTGCGCACCAACCAAGCACGCGCGATGCGGGACTCGCCCGCGAGCGTTTCGCGCAGCGAGCGCAGCGCGGCGGCATCGAGCGCGTGCGCCAGCAGGTCGTCCTCCTCGCTTGCGGCGTCGCGCGCATCCAGCGCCTGGCCGTGCGGCGCCAGCTCCCGGTGCAGGCGGCCCGCGGCATCGGCGCCGGCCGCGTCCAGGTCCGGGTCGCGGCCGAGCGCCTCCAGTTCCGCCAGCAACGGCCGGACCGCACCGGGATCGAGCGCCACCGCCCGCCGCAGCCGCGCGGCGCCGAGATCGGCCCGACCGCCGCGCAGCGCCAGCAGCCCGGCGCGGTAATGGGCCAGGGCGCTGTCGGGCAGGTCCGCGAGCGCGCGCTCGTACAGCGGCGCGGGGTCGAGATCCACGCGCAGCGCTTCCACCAGCCGCGCGTGCTCGAGCCGTTGTTCGGCCGACGGCGCCTCCAGCCCCTCGACCACAGCCAGCCGGGCGCGGTCCGCCGCCGCCGCCGCATGGCGCTCGCGCCACTGCGGCCGGACGCGGTCGCGCCAGTGCTCGTCCAGGCCGCGCTCGATCTCGGCCAGCAGCGCCGGCCCCAGCAGGTCGGCGCCGGCCGAGGCGCCGCGGGGGCGCAATCGCGCGTTCGCGCCCATCGCGGCGATGCGCTGCGGCAGGCCGGGATGGGTATCGTCCGGGTCCACGTCGCGGTCCGCGATCTCCAGCAGGCGCCCGATGTCGACGTGGGCGGCGTCCTGCAGCGCACGGGCGAGCTGCGCGTGGATCCGCGCCGGCGGATGGTCCTGGGCGCGGGCGCGATCGAGGATCCGCGGCCAGAACCGGCCGTGCAGGCGCCGCGCGCCCAGTTCCAGCCGGATCAACGCGCTCGCCGCCGCCTCGCCGCCGACGCTCGCCGCCGCCGCCGCGTCCGCCTGGTACTCGTTGCGGCGCGCGAGCACGAAGCTGTAGGCATTGAAGTACGGGACGTACCAGGCGTAGAACTTCAGCAGCAGGCGGCTGAACAGGAAACCGCTGTTCGCCAGCCCGTCCAGCACCCGGTGCCAGCTCAGGCGCACCCGATGGATCCAGCCGGTGAAGCGGCCGTGGCCGGCGCCGAAATGGCCGAACTCGTGGGCGATCACCGCGGCCAGTTCCTCGCAGTCGAGCAACTGCATCAGCGGCAGGCCCAGCATCAGGTAGTGGCGATGGCCGAGCAGGCCCAGCGCCCGCGGCAGGTTGGCGGCGGCGGCGTTGAGTTCGCCGTCGATCACGATCCCGTGCAACGGCGGCGCGCCGACGGCGCGGCGCAGGCGCTCGACCTCCGCCTGCAGCGCCGGCGCCTCGTCGGCCGCCAGCACGTAGCCTTCCGGCACGCCGAAACGGATCCACAGCGCCCGCAGCAGCACCCCGCCGAACAGCAGCGGCAGCAGGACCGCGTACGCCAGCTCGGGGCCGGGGCGCGCGCCGTTGACCAGCACGTGACCCAGCATCAGCAGCGGCAGCCCCAGCGAGACCGCGAGCAGCCCCAGCAGCAGCGCGTAGCCCAGGCCCGCCAGCAGCGCCAGCTTCAGCAGATAGCGGCGCGGCGCGCGCCGCGCTTCCGATTCCAGCCGCCGTGCCAGTGCGCGATGCGCCCGCGTCGATGCCATGTGCCGCCCCCGCCTGCCGCCCCGGCCACATGGTAGGGCACTCGCGCGGCCGGCCGTTCGCTACAATTCGCGGCCCTGCCGCCCGCGCCCGACGCGGTCGGCCTTCGCATTCCCACAGGATGCCGCCGCCATGACCGCCCCCACCTGGATCCACGAGCAGTTCGAGCCGACCGGATCGGCGATCGGCTTCCGCGTCACCCGCAAGCTCGACGAGGTGCAGTCGCCGTTCCAGAAGATCGAGATCTTCGAGACCACCGATTGGGGCAACCTGATGCTGATCGACGGCGCGGTGATGCTGACCACGCGCGACAACTTCCTCTACCACGAGATGATGTCGCACCCGGCGCTGTTCACCCACCCGGACCCGCGGCAGGTGGCGATCATCGGCGGCGGCGACTGCGGCACCCTGCGCGAGGTGCTCAAGCACGCGGGCGTGAAGCGCGCGGTGCAGTGCGACATCGACGAGCAGGTCACGCGCATGGCGGAGAAGTGGTTTCCGGAACTGTGCGCATCCAACGGCGATCCGCGCGCCGAGCTGCTGTTCGACGACGGCATCGCCCACATGGCGAACGCCGCGCCCGGCAGCCTGGACATCGTGATCGTCGATTCCACCGATCCGGTCGGCCCGGCCGAGGGCCTGTTCAACCGTACCTTCTACGAGAGCTGCTTCCGCGCGTTGAAGGACGATGGCATCCTGGTGCAGCAGTCGGAGTCGCCGCTGGCGCTGCTCGCGCTCGTCAACGAGATGCGCGGCGAGATGCGCAAGGCCGGCTTCACCGCGTTCCAGACCCTGCCGTTCCCGCAGCCGTGCTATCCCACCGGCTGGTGGAGCTGCACGCTGGCGCGCAAGTCGGGCGGGTTCGGATTCCGCGAAGGCGATGCGCATGACAAAGCCTTCGATACCCGCTACTACAGCGCCGACGTCCACCGCGGCGCGACGACGCTGCCGCCGTTCGTGGCGGAAGCGCTGGACGGCTGACCTCCGCCTGCGGACCGCGCCATGCCACGGCGGGCGCTCGACGCATCGCACCGAGGCGCGCCGCTCGCCCGCCCGGGGTCCCCGCTCGAAGCGCGGTTGCCTGCCGCAGCACCGCCGCACAGGCCGGTTCATGGGACCGACGCCCGCGATCGGCAGCGGGCTTCAGCACGGTCGTGACCCGTGCCCGCCGGCTCTACAGCGCGTCGCCGTCCAGCTCGCCGGTACGGATCCGCACCGCGCGCTCGAGATCGTAGACGAACACCTTGCCGTCGCCGATCTTGCCGGTGTTGGCGGTCTTGAGGATGGCCTCGACCACGACGTCGGCCTGGTCGTCGGTGACCGCGATCTCGAGCTTGAGCTTGGGCAGGAAGTCGACCACGTACTCGGCGCCGCGGTAGAGCTCGGTATGGCCCTTCTGGCGGCCGAAGCCCTTGACCTCGGTGACGGTGATGCCCGCCACGCCGGCCTCTGCCAGCGCCTCGCGCACGTCGTCGAGCTTGAACGGCTTGATGATCGCCATGACCAGCTTCATCACATGGTCTCCATCCGGATTCACGGCAGCATACCGTCACCGCAGCCGCGGGACACGACCGACTACAATGCGCCGCCCTTCCACCCCCGGCTGTCGGATTTTTCCTACACCCGAACGCGCACCGGCCCGACTGCGCGCCCCGGCCGCGGGCGGCATGCTGGGCACGTTGCCGCAGGAGTGAGCTCCATGATCGACCTCAACCACATCGACGAACTGGCACGACGGCTCAGCGGCCTGGTGCCACCCGCCATGCGCGACAGCCGCGAGGAACTGCAGGAGAACTTCAAGGCCGTGCTGCAGTCGGGCCTGACCAAGCTGGACCTGGTCACGCGCGAGGAGTTCGAGGTGCAGCGCGCGGTGCTGCTGCGCACCCGCGAGAAGCTCCAGGCGCTGGAGCAGGCGGTGGAGTGGCTGGAGGCCGAGCTCGCCAGCCCGGAGCGCAGCAGGCAAGCGCCGCAGCACTGAGCCCGTGCCATGGGACTCGCACTCGTGCATGGACGCGCGCGTGCCGGGGTATCGGCGCCGGCGGTGCAGGTCGAGGTGTACCTGGGCGGTGGCCTGCCGTCGATGTCGATCGTCGGCCTGCCCGAGCCCGCGGTGCGCGAAGCCAAGGACCGCGTGCGTGCCGCCATCCAGTGCGCACAGTACGAATTCCCGCAACGCCGCATCACCGTCAATCTCGCCCCGGCCGACCTGCCCAAGCACGGCGGCCGTTTCGACCTGCCGATCGCCCTCGGCATCCTCGCCGCCAGCGGCCAGATCCCGCTGGATGCGCTGCGCGACTGCGAGTTCATCGGCGAGCTGGGCCTGACCGGCGAGCTGCGCGCGGTCGACGGTGCGCTGCCCGCGGCGCTGGCCGCGGCCCGGACCGGGCGCCGGCTGGTGGTGCCGCGGGCCAACGCCGCGGAAGCGGCGCTGGCCTGCGACGTCGACGTCCGCCACGCCCGCACGCTGCTCGAGGTCTGCGCCCTGCTGAACGGGAGCCGCGAATTGCCGCGGGCGATCGCGCCGGCGGCGATCCGCGTACCCGGGGCGGACATGCGCGACGTGCGCGGTCAGGCGCACGCGCGCCGCGCGCTGGAGATCGCCGCCGCCGGCGGCCATCACCTGCTGCTGGTCGGCCCGCCCGGCTGCGGCAAGACGCTGCTGGCCTCGCGCCTGCCGGGCCTGTTGCCGGACGCCTCCGAGGCGGAAGCGCTGGAATTGGCCGCGATCGCCTCGGTCAGCGGTCGCGGCCTGGACCCGGCGCGCTGGCGCGAACGGCCCTTCCGCGCACCGCACCACACCGCCAGCGCCGCCGCACTGGTCGGTGGCGGCGCCGAGCCGCGGCCGGGCGAGATCTCGCTGGCGCACCACGGCGTGCTGTTCCTCGACGAGCTGCCGGAGTGGGACCGGCGCGCCCTCGAGGTGCTGCGCGAGCCGCTCGAATCGGGCGCGGTGACGATCTCGCGCGCCGCACGCCAGAGCGAGTTCCCGGCACGGTTCCAGCTGGTCGCGGCCATGAACCCTTGCCCGTGCGGCTGGGCCGGCGACGTTTCCAGCCGCTGCCGCTGCAGTCCGGATGCGATCCTGCGCTACCGCGCCCGCATTTCCGGACCGCTGCTCGACCGCATCGACCTGCATGTCGACGTGCCCCGGCTGCCGCCGTCGCAGCTGCGCCCGGACGCGCCGGAGGGCGAGCCGAGCGCCGCGATCCTGGCCCGGGTCCAGGCCGCCCGTGCCGTCCAGCGCGACCGGGCCGGCTGCACCAACGCCGGCCTCGACCAGGCGGCCACCCTGGCCACCTGCCGCCTGCGCGAGGCCGACCAGCAACTGCTCGAGCGCGCGATCGAATCGCTGCGGCTGTCGGCGCGCTCGATGCACCGCATCCTGCGCGTCGCACGCACCATCGCCGACCTGGCCGGCAGCGCGGAAATCGCAACGCCGCACCTCACCGAAGCGCTGGGTTATCGGAGCCTGGATCGCGGTCCAACTGCGCTGGCGGCCTGAGCAGGGGTCTGCGGGTCACCCCTGCCATCGGTCATCGTCTCCATTTAACGCCTGCCGAACATCGGCGCAGGATGGCGGCGGTAATGTGACGCCACGAACCACGGCACCCGGGGACCGATCCGATGCGACACCTCCTGCTCGCGGCCTGCGCCGCGACCGTGCTCGCCGCGTGCGGCAGCCGCAACGACAGCGATTCCGAACCCATGAAAGCGCAGCCAAGCACCGCGACCTCGATCGACGACGTCGCCCTGATCCCGCGCGATGCGCTGTTCGGCAACCCCGAGCGCGCCAACGTGCAGATCAGTCCTGACGGCCGGCATCTGAGCTGGATCGCGCCGGTCGACGGCGTGCTCAACGTCTGGGTGGCGCCGGCCGACGATCCCGGCGCCGCACGCGCGGTCACGCAGGACACCGCCCGCGGCATCCGCAACTACTTCTGGTCGCATCGTCCCGACACGCTGCTGTACCTGCGCGACACCGGCGGCGACGAGGACTTCCACCTCTACGCGGTCGACCTGGCCAGCGGCGAGAGCCGCGACCTGACCCCGTTCGAGAAGACCACGGCGCAGGTCGTCGGCGTCAGCCACCTGCACCCCGAATCGATCCTGGTCGGCATGAACGACCGCGATCCGCAGTGGCACGACCTGTACCGGGTCGACCTGGCCAGCGGCGAACGCACCCTGGTCGAGGAGAACACCCAGCAGATCGGCGGCTATCTCGCCGACGCCGACTACACCCTGCGCTATGCGCTGCGCTCGCGCCCGGACGGCGGCCAGGACGTGCTCCGCCGCGACGGCGACGCCTGGGTCGAGCACGACGAGATCCCGTTCGAGGACGTGCTGACCACCTCGCCCGCCGGGCTGACCACGGACGGCAAGACCCTGTACATGACCGATTCGCGCGGGCGCGACACCGCCGCGCTGTACGCCATCGACACCGCCAGCGGCGAGAAGACCCTGGTCCACGAGGACCCCCGCGCCGACGTCGGCGGCGGCCTGTCCGATCCGCGCACCGGCCGGGTGCAGGCGGTCGCGGTGAACTACCTGCGCGAAGAGTGGGCCACGCTGGACGACGCCATCGCCGCCGATCTGGAGACGCTGGAGGCGATCGGCCCCGGCGAGGTGTCGGTCAACACCCGCACCCTCGACGACCGCACCTGGGTCGTCGCCTATTCCGCCGCCGAGTCGCCGCTGGTCTATTACCGCTACGACCGCAGCGCCGAGGGCGAGGCGGGCACGCTCACGCGGCTGTTCTCCGGCCGGCCGGCGCTGGACGACCAGCCGCTGGTGCCGCAATGGCCGGTGGAGATCGCCTCGCGGGACGGCAAGACCCTGGTCAGCTATCTCACCCTGCCGGCCCACGCCGACCCGGACGGCGACGGCAAGCCGGATACGGCCACGCCGATGGTGCTGCTGGTGCATGGCGGCCCCTGGGGACGCGACGGCTACGGCTTCAGCAGCTACAACCAGTGGCTCGCCAATCGGGGGTACTCGGTGCTGCAGGTCAACTTCCGCGGCTCGACCGGGTTCGGCAAGGCCTTCACCAACGCCGGCGACGGCGAATGGGCCGGCAAGATGCACGACGACCTGATCGACGCCGTGCAATGGGCGGTGCAACAGGGCGTCACCGGCGAGGACCAGGTGGCGATCATGGGCGGCAGCTACGGCGGTTACGCGACCCTGGTCGGCCTCACCTTCACCCCGGACACGTTCGCCTGTGGCGTCGACATTGTCGGCCCGGCCAACCTCAACACGCTGCTGGCGACGGTGCCGCCGTACTGGGCCAGCTTCTTCGAGCAGCTCGCCCGGCGCATGGGCGATCCGCGCACCGAGGAAGGCCGGGCCTGGCTGACCGAGCGGTCGCCGCTCACCCACGCCGATCGCATCAGCAAGCCGCTGCTGATCGGCCAGGGCGCCAACGACCCGCGGGTCAAGCAGGCCGAGAGCGACCAGATCGTCGCCGCGATGCAGGAAAAGAACATCCCGGTGACCTACGTGCTGTTCCCCGACGAGGGCCACGGCTTCGCCCGGCCGGAGAACAGCAAGGCCTTCAACGCGGTCGCCGAAGGGTTCTTCTCGACCTGCCTGGGCGGACGGGCGCAACCGATCGGCGAGGACCTGGCGGGGTCCAGCATCACCGTGCCGACCGGCGCCGATGGCGTACCGGGACTGGCCGAAGCGCTGCAGGCGCATACCCAGGACGTGAGGAAGTAACTCTGCAGCCACGCGCGAACGCCAATGGGAGATGCCGGCCACGCCCGGCGCTCCCACCTCGAGCGTAGCCTGCGCCGCTGTTTCCTGTCGTGTCCGGGCCGCGGCGGGTTCTGTCGAGAGTGGATTCGCCTCCCATGGTTCCTGTGGGAGTGGCCGCGGCAAGCCGCGGCCGGGGAGTCGCGATGCTTTGCCGGCGCTGTCGGATGTCGCGACTCCCGTCGCTCCCACAGGGGCCGGATTAAGGGCCGTTGGCGCCGTAGAAGTCGAGGACTTCAGGCTTTTGGGATCCGAGAGTCCCCTGCATCCCTGCCATCAGTCATCCCATCGTTTAACGCCGCGCAAACGTATCGCGCGCATCGCGGCGTTAACTTGACACGATTGCATCGGCAACCATCCGGGAAATCCACCATGTCATGCCGCCTGATCCTTGCCTCGAGCCTGGCGCTCGCGCTCGCCGCCTGCGGCGGTCGCCAGGACGACGCCGCGCAGACCGCCGCGGCCGACGCGCCCGCCGCGCCGGCCACGATCGAGGACGTTCCGCTGATCCCGCGCGACGCGCTGTTCGGCAACCCCGAACGCGCCAACGTGCTGATCAGCCCGGACGGCAGGTATCTGAGCTGGATCGCCCCGCTCGACGGCGTGCTCAACGTCTGGGTGGCGCCGGCCGACGATCCCGGCGCGGCGCGCGCGGTGACCAGGGACGACGCCCGCGGCATCCGCCAGTACTTCTGGTCGCACCGGCCCGACACGCTGCTGTACCTGCGCGACACCGGCGGCGACGAGGACTTCCACCTCTACGCGGTCGACCTGGCCAGCGGCGAGAGCCGCGACCTGACCCCGTTCGAGAAGACCCGTGCCTACGTCAACCAGGTGAGCCATCTGCATCCCGAATCGGTGATGGTGGCGATGAACGATCGCGACCCGCAGTGGCACGACCTCTACCGGGTCGACCTGGCCAGCGGCGAGCGCACCCTGGTCGAGGAGAACACCCAGCAGATCGCCGAGTACCTGGTCGATCCGGACTACCGGGTCAGGCTCGCCACCCGCGCCCGTCCCGACGGCGGCCAGGACGTGCTGCGCCCCGACGGCGACGACGGCTGGGAAGTGACGGAGGAGGTCCCCTTCGACGACTATCTCAGCACCGGCTATGTCGGCTTCACCGCCGACGGCGACACCGCCTACCTGCTGGATTCGCGCGGGCGCAACACCACCGCGCTGGTGGCGGTCGACATGGCCGACGGCGGGAAGACCGTGGTGTTCGAGGACCCGCGCGCCGACGTCGGCGATGCACTGACCGACCCGCGGACCGGCGAGGTGCAGGCCGCGGCCTCCAACTACCTGCGCGAGGAGTGGACCGCGATCGACGAGGCGATCGCCGCGGACCTGGAGAGGATCGAGGCGATCGGACCCGGCGAAGCGTCGGTCAGCGCGCGCACGCTGGACGACCGCACCTGGATCGTCGCCTACTCCGCCGCCGAGAAGCCGGTGGTGTACTACCGCTACGACCGCGACGGCACCGGCGGCGGTGAACTGACCGAGCTGTTCTCCTCGCGCCCGGCGCTGGACGGGCAGCCGCTGGTGCCGCAATGGCCACGGGAGATCCTCTCGCGCGACGGCCTGCCGCTGGTGAGCTATCTCACCCTGCCGGCGCACGCGGATCCGGACGCCGACGGCGACCCGGACGCGACCGCGCCGATGGTCCTGTTCGTGCACGGCGGTCCGTGGGCGCGCGACAGTTACGGCTACCACTCGTATGCGCAGTGGCTGGCCAACCGCGGCTATTCGGTGCTGCAGGTCAACTACCGCGGCTCCACCGGCTTCGGCAAGGACTTCGTCAACAAGTCCAACGGCGAGTGGGCCGGCAAGATGCACGACGATCTGATCGACGCGGTGCAGTGGGCGGTGGCGCAGGGCGTGACCACCGAGGACCAGGTCGCGATCATGGGCGGCAGCTACGGCGGCTACGCCACCCTGGTGGGGATGACGTTCACGCCGGAGGCCTTCAAGTGCGGCGTCGACATCGTCGGCCCGTCCAACCTGATCACCCTGTTCGAGACTTTCCCGGCGTACTGGGCCAGCTTCATGGAGCAGTGGTACAAGCGCGTCGGCGATCCGCGCACCGAGGAAGGCAAACAGCTGCTGGTGGAGCGCTCGCCGATCACCCATGTCGACCGCATCAGCAGGCCGCTGCTGATCGGCCAGGGCGCCAACGACCCGCGCGTGGTGCAGGCCGAGAGCGACCAGATCGTCGAGGCGATGCAGGAAAAGAGCATCCCGGTGACCTACGTGCTGTTCCCCGACGAGGGCCACGGCTTCGCCCGCCCGGAAAACAGCAAGGCCTTCAATGCAGTCGCCGAAGGCTTCCTGTCGACCTGCCTGGGCGGCCGCGCGCAGCCGATCGGCGAGGATTTCGCCGGTTCCAGCATCAGCGTGCCGGTCGGCGCCGACGGCGTGCCGGGCCTGGCCCAAGCACTGGAGACGCACGAGCAGTCCGTCCGCAAATAGGCTTCGTGAGGAGCGACGGCGGTATACCGCCGCGCGAAGTCACGACTGCCGTCGCTCCCACACGATTCTCCTTTCATCGTCTTTGCATCGGCCACGAACCGCCGATCCCGCGCGGAGTCGAGCTGCCCGGCGTACCCGGAACCTGCGCAGCGGGCCGGACTGTTCTGCAGCGCGGGAGCGATGCGCTATCGTGCCGGAACCGCATGCATGCTCCGGAGCGCCCATGACCACTGCACACGCCCAGTGCTTCTGCGGCGACGTCCGGCTCGACGCGGAATTGCCCAGCCAATGGGTGGCCCATTGCCACTGCAGCATGTGCCGGCGCGCGCACGGCGCCGCGTTCGTGACCTGGGTCGGCATGCGCGCCGACCGCTGCCGGATCGAGGATCCGCATGCCCGCCTGCACTGGTACGCCTCCTCGCCCGGAGCGGAGCGCGGCTTCTGCAGCCGCTGCGGGACGATGCTGTTCTTCCGCTCCGAGCGCTGGCCGGGCGAGCTGCACATCGCCCTGGCGCACTTCGCCACCCCGGTCGACCGCGCGCCGCAGGTGCACGCCTACTGGGACGGGCACGTCCCGTGGGCGGCCGTCGACCCGAACGACGGCCTGCCGCGGAAGACGCCCGCCTGAACGCGGAGGCGTCTCCCGCGCCATTCGCCGGACCGACGCGCGCCGTCGCCATGCGCGGCCAACGCCGGGCCGGCGCTATGCCGCCCTGGAGGCGAACTGCTCCTCCTCGGTGGAGCCGGCCAGGGCCGTGGTCGAGGACCGCCCGCGCTGGATGGTCTGGGTGACGGTATCGAAGTAGCCGGTGCCGACCTCGCGCTGGTGCCGGACCGCGGTGAAGCCGCGTTCGGCGGCGGCGAATTCCGCCTCCTGCAGCTCGACGAAGGCGCTCATCTGCCGGCGCGCGTAGCCGTGCGCGAGGTGGAACATCGAGTAGTTGAGCGCGTGGAAGCCAGCCAGGGTGATGAACTGGAACCTGTAGCCGTAGGCGGCGATCTCCCGCTGGAAGGTCGCGATCGTGGCGTCGTCGAGGTTCTGCTTCCAGTTGAAGCTGGGCGAACAGTTGTAGGCCAGCAGCTTGCCCGGATACCGCGCGTGGATCGCCTCGGCGAACTTGCGCGCGAACTCCAGGTCCGGCCTGCCGGTCTCGCACCAGATCAGGTCGGCGTACGGCGCGTAGGCCAGTCCGCGGCTGATCGCCTGGTCCAGGCCCTTGCGGGTCCGGTAGAAGCCTTCCGGGGTGCGCTCGCCGGTGCAGAACGGCCGGTCGTTGTCGTCGATGTCGCTGGTGAGCAGGTCGGCAGCCTCGGCGTCGGTGCGCGCGATCAGCAGCGTCGGCACGCCGGTCACGTCCGCAGCCAGGCGCGCGGCGGCCAGCTTGTCGACTGCCTCGCGCGTGGGCACCAGCACCTTGCCGCCCATGTGGCCGCACTTCTTCGCCGAGGCCAGTTGGTCCTCGAAGTGCACGCCGGCGGCGCCGGCCTCGATCATGCCCTTCATCAGCTCGAAGGCGTTGAGCACGCCGCCGAAGCCCGCCTCCGCATCGGCGACGATCGGCTGCAGGTAGTCGATCCCGTCGTCGGCACCGTCGCCGTTGCGTTCGGCATGCTGCAGCTGGTCGGCGCGCAGCAGCGCGTTGTTGATGCGCCTGACCACCGCCGGCACCGAGTCCGCCGGGTATAGCGACTGGTCCGGATACATCTGTCCGGCCAGGTTGGCGTCGGCGGCCACCTGCCAGCCCGACAGGTAGATCGCCTTCAGGCCGGCCTTGACCTGCTGCATCGCCTGGTTGCCGGTGAGCGCGCCGAGCGCGTTGACGAAATCGTGCGTCTGCAGGTAGCCCCAGAGTTTCTCGGCGCCGATCCTGGCCAGCGAATGCTCGATCGCGACCGTGCCGCGCAGGCGCACGACGTCGGCGGCCGAATACGGGCGGGTGATGCCGGCCCAGCGCGGATTGTCGTTCCAGTCCTGGGTGATCTGCCCGGCGGTGGGATGGGTGTGCTTCATCGGGGCGTGTCTCATCGGAGCATGTTCCATCGGGGTGTCCTCGATCGGATGTCGGAGAAGCATGTGGTCCTGTAGGAGCGGCTTCAGCCGCGACTGCGTGCAAGCTGGCATCCGGTGCCATCGCGGTCGTTCCCTTCGCAGGGCGCGGCAGCGCGTTCTTCATGACCGTCGACGGCGGGTCCGCCTGGCGCGGTCGCGGCTGAAGCCGCTCCTACATGGAAATCAGTCCAGGCGCTCGTAGGCCGGCAGGGTCAGGAAGTCCTCGAGTGCGTCGCGGCGGGTGAGCGCCTCGAGCAGGGCGATCGCCTCCCGGACGCGCGCGGCGCCCGGCAGCGCCTGACCGGCCAGCCGCGACGGCAGGCCCAGCAGCACCGCTTCGAACAGCACCCAGTCGATCGCGGTGCCGTCGTCCAGGCACAGGCCGTGGAACGGGCCGTCGCCACGCTCGCCCTTCGCGCGATCGCCGTGGTGCAGCCACTGCCACAGCTGCGCGCGCGCGATCTCGGCGGTGGCGGCGTCCTCCATCAGCCAGTGGATCGGCACGCAGCCGTTGCCGTCGAGCCAGGCCGCCAGGTAGCGCACGCAGACCTCGACGTTGCCCTCGAAGCCGGCCCGGGTGATCGTGCCCGGCGGCGCCTGGACCAAATCGTCGCGGATCACCAGCACGTCGCTGCGGTCGACGTGCTGCTGGTGCGGCGTCGGCATGCGCTCGTCGAAGACCTGCTTCGCCACCGGGATCAGCGCCGGATGCGCGACCCAGGTGCCGTCGTGGCCTGCGGCCACCTCGCGCAGCTTGTCGGCACGCACCCGCGCCAGCGCGCGGGCATTGGCGTCCTCGCCGCCGGCGATCGGGATCTGCGCGGCCATCCCGCCCATCGCGTGCGCGCCGCGGCGGTGGCAGGTCTGGATCAGCAGTTCCGAGTAGGCCTTGAGGAACGGCTGGGTCATCGTGACCTGGCCGCGCTCGGGCAGCACCCGGTCGCGATGGCGGCGGAAAGTCTTGATGTACGAGAAGATGTAGTCCCAGCGCCCGCAGTTGAGCCCGGCGACCCGGTCCCGCAGCACGTACAGGATCTCGTCCATCTCGAACGCCGCCGGCAGCGTCTCGATCAGCACCGTGACCCGGATCTGCCCGTGCGCCAGCCCGAGCATCGCCTCGACGTGCGACAGCACGTCCTGCCACAGCTGCGCCTCCTCCATCGACTCCAGCTTCGGCAGGTAGAAGTAGGGGCCACGGTCCCTCGCGGCGAGCGCGTCGGCGTTGTGGAACGCGAACAGGCCGGCATCGAACAGCGCGCCGGACAGGCGCTCGCCGTCGACCAGCACGTGCTTCTCGTCCAGGTGCCAGCCGCGCGGGCGCACCAGCAGCACCGCCTGCTCCGGATACGGCCGCAGCGCGTAGCGCTTGCCGGCGTCGCCGGTGAACGACAAGGTGCCGGCGACCGCCTCGCGCAGCGCCCGCTGCCCGGCCAGCAGCGCGTCCCAGGTCGGCGCGGTGGAATCCTCGAAGTCGGCCATGTAGCAGCTGGCCCCGGAGTTCAGCGCGTTGATGACCATCTTCGGATCGACCGGCCCGGTGATCTCCACCCGGCGGTCGCGCAGCGCCGACGGCAGCCCGGCCACCCGCCAGTCGCCCTCGCGGATCGCACGGGTGTCGGCGCGGAAATCGGGCAACGCGCCGGCGTCGAAACGCGCCTGGCGCTCGCGGCGCGCGGCCAGGCAGCGGCGCCGGCGCGGCTCGTAGCAGCGGTGCAGGTCGGCCAGGAAGGCCTGCGCCGACGGATCCAGCAGGTCGGCGGGCGCCTGCGCGGTGAAAACAATCCCGCCAGCGGCGGTCTGTTCCTTGAGTACGGCGGACATGGGGGGTGTCTCCTGCGTTTGCGGCACAGGCCCACCATCCGCCTGGGTACTGTATTTGACAACACAGTTTTTTCAATGCTTAGTATTAATTGCATTTATATCGACGACGGACATGGCCGCAGAACGCGCTGCGCCAACGCATTTCGCCTACAAGGGCGACCGCCTCAAGCCCCTGCGGGCGTTCTGCCAGACGGTCAGGCTGGGTTCGGTCTCACGCGCCGCCGAGGCGCTGTTCGTCAGCCAGCCCGCCATCACCCTGCAGTTGCAGGCGCTGGAGCGCGATCTCGGCGTGCGCCTGCTCGAACGCAGCGGCCGGCGCCTGGTCCCCACCCGCGAGGGCGAGGCGCTGTACGAGCTGACACGGCCACTGGTCGACAGCATCGACAACCTGCCCGCCGCATTCCGGCAGCAGCTGCGCGGCCTGGATGCCGGCGAACTGCACGTCGCCGCCGGCACCTCCACGATCCTGCACCTGCTGCCGCCGATCGTCGGGGCGTTCCGCCAGGCGCAGCCCGGCGTGCACCTGAGCCTGCACAACGTCACCGGCGCCAGTGGCCTGGACCTGCTGCGCTCCGACGCCGCCGACCTGGCGGTCGGCTCGATGCTCGACGTACCCGCCGATCTCGACTACGCGCCGGTCTACCGCTTCGACCCGATGCTGATCACGCCGCCGGAGCACCCGCTGGCGCGCAAGCGGGACCTGGCGCTGGAGGACCTCTCGCCCTACGGGCTGATCCTGCCGCCGCGGCGCCTGACCACCTACCGCCTGGTCGACATGGTGTTCCACCAGCAGCGGGTGCCGTACACGGTGGCGTTCGAGGTCGGCGGCTGGGAGGTGATCAAGCAGTACGTCGCCATGGGCATGGGCATCAGCATCGTCACCGCGATCTGCCTGAGCGACGCCGATCGCGAGCGGCTGGCCGCGCGCTCGCTGGCGGACTGGTTCCCGCAGCGCAGCTACGGCGTGGTCGTGCGCAAGGGCAAGTACCTGTCGCCGCAGGCGCGGGCGTTCGTCGAGCTGATCAAGCCGGACCTGTTCGTGCGCGGAGATTACTACGAGAGCGGGCACTCGGAGCGTTAGGAGCCCATGAAATGCGGAATCGCCTTCGAATTGCTCCGACTGCACTGCTTGGATGAATACGACGCACGTCACGCGTGGCGCGTGACGCTGGCTGAAAACCGGAACATGCTGCTGCGGCGCGGCGTGCAACCTCGTTCATGACCCACTTAGCTTCGAGACGCCTCAACGACGAGGCGCAGATTAGGGAAGCGACCATGTCAAAGAACCGGAATCTCTATTATGCCGCTGCTGCTGCGGCGGTATTTTCCCTCAGCGCGGTTTTCAGCGCGTTTGCAACCCAAGACAGCGCTGCGCGGGTTTGTAATCAGCAGTGCCTGAGGCAATGCCAGGCCAACTGCGCTCCCGACGATTACTTGTGCGACACGCAGTGCTACAGGAACTGCGGCTGCATCATTCCGTAGACGATATCGGTGGGTGGGCCGCACCTGCGGCTGCAGCATCGTGCCTTGATGCGATCCGGTGAAGGGCCGAACCGGCCCTTCACTTCAGGAGACGAAAATGAAGGGGATTCGAGGCAACTCCGGCTGGAAGATCGTCGTGCCCCTGCTTTTGCTCGCGGTTTGCGCCGCGGCCGGGATGGCCGTCGGCCGATACATCGGCGGATCCGGCGAAGCGCCTCCCGTTCCTGCCTATCACGTCGCCAAGACATCGGCGCCGCAGAAATTGGGCGACGTCACGATTTACACGATGTCGACCTGCGCCGCGAGCCAGGAAGCGAAGAATTGGCTTGCCGGCCAGGGCATCGCCTACACCGAGAAGATCGTCGATCGATCGGAACAGGCACTTTCGGAGGTAAAGCGCCTCGGCGCCCAACGCACGCCGCTCCTCCTGATCGGCCGATACCAGATGGAAGGATTCGATTCCGACGCTGCAACGCAGCTGATCACTGGCGCGGGGCCGTCGCTGCCGGATGACGGTTGATCGATTTTCAGCACAGCCTCACGGGAGCCACAGCGGTACAAGCCTGCAATCAGGACGAGCTAGACGGTGCCGCGATTGCGGCCCATCCACGGCCGGTACCACTCGCGCAGGCGGGCGATGTCGGCGTTGGCGTCGTCGCTGGCGTGGAACAGCTCACCGAGGCCGATGACCTTGTCCGGATAGTGGAAGTACGCCGGCAGGATCGGCACGCGCGCGGCGTGGGCGATCTTCCAGAAGCCGGTCTTCCACTTCTGCACCTGCTTGCGCGTGCCCTCCGGCGTCACCGCGAACCACAGCTGGTCGGCGCGCACCATCATCTCCACCACCTGCCCGACCGTCCCGTGCGCCGCGCTGCGGTCGATCGGGATCACGCCGAGCCGCAGCAGCAGCGGCCCCAGCGGCCACCAGAACAGCTGGCGCTTGCCGAGCACGCGGATCTCCAGCCCCATCGCCAGTTTCGCGGCGAAGCCCCACAGACCGTCCCAGTTCGACGAATGCGGCGCGACGATCAGGACCAGCTTGGACCGGTCGGGAATGGTGCCGGTCACGCGCCAGCCGCCGAGACGCAGCACGGTGCGGCCGAGCCAGCGGGTGAAGGCGTTGGCGCGCACCCGCGGCACGCTGGGCGGCACGGCGGGAATCGGCGGCTGCGCATCGTCCAAGCGATTCACTCCAGGTCCGGGGAAGCGCGACCGCGCTTGACGTCGCCGCGCTGGCGCTTGCTGTCCAGGCGCCGCCGCTTGGCGGCGCGGCTCGGGCGGGTGGCGATGCGCGGCGTCGGCGCCTGCAGGCCGGAGGCGACGAACGCCTCCAGGCGCGCGCGCGCGTCCTCGCGGTTGCGCTCCTGGGTGCGGAAGCGCTGGGCGCTGATCACCAGCACGCCGTCGTCGGTCACGCGCCGATCGCGCTTGGCCAGCAACCGCGCGCGCACCGCCTCGGGCAGCGACGGCGAGCGGGCGATGTCGAAACGCAGCTCGACCGCGGTCGCGACCTTGTTGACGTTCTGTCCGCCCGGGCCGCCGGCGCGCACGAAACGCTCGACGAGCTCCTGTTCGGGGATGTGCGGCATCGGCTGCGACATGCGACCTCCGGGCGCGATTGTAGTCACGGACCGTGATGCCGTGTTGACGCGCTGCGGTGCAGACACCACCATCCGGGCTCGACCCGAGGGAGACGCCCCGATGAAGCCGATGTTCCGCCCGCTGGCGCTGCTGGTCCTGCTGCTGGCAGCCCCGCAGGCATTCGCGCAACCGGCCAGCCAGGCCCAGGTAGACCGCCTGCTGGAAGTGATGCGGGCACAGGAGACGGTCGACGCGATGCTGCCGCAGGTACGCGCCTCGCAGCAGCAGATGATCGCCCAGCTCACTGCCGGACAGGACCTGAGCGAGGCCGACCGCGCCGAACTCGATGCCGTCATCGCCAGGTCCAACGAACGGATCGCGGAAACGCTGTCCTGGGAAACGCTCGAGCCGCTGTACCGCGACATCTACGCCAAGACCTTCACCGGCGAGGACATGGACGCGATGATCGACTTCTACGGCAGCCCGGCCGGTCAGAAGCTGCTCGACAAGATGCCGCAGCTGATGCAGAACACCATGGCCGCGGTGCAGCAGTTGTTGATCCCGATGCTGCAGCAGCTCGAGCAGGACATCCGCGAGCAGACCGCGGCGCAATAGCGGTCAGCGCCGTAGAGCGGAGCTCGCTCCGCTCTACGGGCTACGGCTCGGCGGTGTCGAACAGCGCCAGCGCCTTCGCGAACGCCGCGTCCGGCGGCGCCTCGACCGCGATGCGGCGGCCGTCGGCCGGATGCAGAAACGCCAGGCGCTGCGCGTGCAGCAGCATGCGGTGCACGCCCAGCATGCGGAACTGACGGTTGTGGCGGCCATCGCCATGGCTGGTGTCGCCGATCAGGTGATGCGAGGCGTGCTTGAGGTGGCGGCGGATCTGGCGGAAGCGCCCGGTTTCCGGAACCGCACGCAGCAACGCATAGCGAGACGTCGGGAATCCGGCCGAGGGCAGTTCGAGCTCGGCGGTGGCCAGACGCACGAAGCGGGTGAGCGCCGGCTTCTTCTGTCGCTTGCCCGGCCCGCCGTCGAGCGGGTGATCGACCACGAACGCCGGCTCCGGCCAGCCCCTGCAGACCGCCAGATAGTGCTTCTCGACGGTGCGCGCCATCAGCTGTTCGCCGAGCGCGGCGGCGGTGGCACGGTCGAAGGCCAGCAGCACGCAGCCGCTGGTGGCCCGGTCGAGCCGATGGGCCAGGAACAGCGGACGGCCGAACTGCGCGCGCAGACGGTCGGCCAGGAAGTCGGCCTCGCCGCCCGACAGGCGGCTCTCGTGCGTCATCAGGCCGGCCGGCTTGTCGACCACGGCCAGCACCTCGTCGGCGTGCAGCACCCGGATCACGGCGGCGGCGCGCCCAGGCGGCGCGCGCGGACCGCGAACGACAGCAACGCCCGTGGCGCCGTCGTTGCAGGTTTGGCGTTCGTCGGTGGCCGCGTGCGCATGAGTATCGCCGGCGCGGCCGACGCGGACGCCTTTCGATCCGCAGGGCGGAACCGCCCGGCGTCGTCCGCCGCACGATGCTTGCGCGCGCAGTCGACTGCAGTGCGCCGGTTCCGCCCAGGCCGCTGCAGCAGGGGCGCCAGCTCCGATCCGAGCCGCCGTGGGTGTCGCCCCACGCGTTCCTCGTTGCTCTCCACTGGTTCCTCGGCGAGCCAGGGCCGGGCCCCTCCCGCGGACGCAGACGACACCGCCCTACCGCCGCGGCCAGGCCGCCAGCAATGCCCACAGGCCGCCGAGACCGGCCACCCAGGCCGCCGCCGGCACCCCGACGAATGCCGGACCGCCGGCTTCCAGCGCGTACAGCACCGCCGCCGCGATCAGCAGGCCGGTGCCGAGGATCGCCGCCACCGTGCGCCGCTGCAGCGCCCGCATCACCTGGGTCAGCTGCGCCAGGTCGTGCGAACGCAGGCGCAGTTCGTGCTGGCCCGCGACCTGTTGGGTCAGCCAGGTGTGCAGCAGCCGCGGCATGTCCGGCGCATGGGTGATGAACTCCGGCAGCCGCTTGCGGAACTCGCCGGCCAGGCGCTGCGGACTGTAGCGCTCGACCAGGATGCGCTCGAGCACCGGTCGCGCCACCGCCCAGATGTCGAGCTTCGGATCCAGCAGCCGGCCCACGCCCTCGATGCTGAGCAGGGTCTTCTGCAGCAGGATCAGCTGCGGCTGCAGGGTCAACTCGTAGCGCTGCGCGGTGCGGAACAGCTTGCCCAGCACCTCGGCCAGCGAGATCTCCGACAGCGGGCGGGTGAAGTAGGGTTCGCACACCGAACGTGCCGCCGCCTCCAGCTCGTCGATGCGGATGTGTGCCGGCATCCAGCCGGCCTGCACGTGCAGCTCGGCGATGCGGCGGTAGTCGCGGTTGAAGATCGCCATGAAGTTCTCGGCGAGGTAGTACTGGTCCTCGCTGGAGAGCTGGCCCATGATGCCGAAGTCGAGCGCGATGAAGCGCGGGTTGGCCTTGCGCTCCAGGTCGACCCAGATGTTGCCGGCGTGGGCGTCGGCATGGAAGAAGTTGTCGCGGAAGACCTGCGTGTAGAACACGCGCACGCCCTTGGCTGCGAGCGCCTTGCGGTCGATGCCGGCCGCGTCCAGCGCGGCGATGTCGTCGCTGGGGATGCCGCGCACGCGCTCGAGCGTGAGCACGCGGTCGGCGGTGTGCGACCAGATCACCTCCGGCACGTAGAGATCGTCGGAATCGAGCCAGAAGCGCCGCAGGACCGACGCGTTGGCCCCTTCGCGCTGCAGGTCGAGCTCGGCGGCGAGCGTGTTCTCGATCTCGGCGACGATCTCGCGCGGGCGGATCTTGTCGGCATTGGGATGGGTGCGGTCGACCAGCGCGGCGATGCGCTTGAGCAGGGCGATGTCGGCGGCGATCTGCTTCTCGACGCCCGGCCGCAGGACCTTGACCACCACCTCGCGCGCGGGTGCGGCGTCGCTCACGTGCAGGATCGCCGGGTGCACCTGCGCGATCGACGCCGACGCCAGCGGTGCCGTATCGAAATGCGCGAAGGCGTCGGCGACGCCGCGCTCGAGCGCGCGCTCGACGATGGCGCGCGCGGCATCGCCGTCGAACGGCGCCACCCGGTCCTGCAGCAGCGACAGCTCCTCGGAGACGTCCGGCGGCACCAGGTCGCGGCGAGTGGACAGGATCTGGCCGAACTTGACGAAGATCGGGCCGAGCTCCTGCAGCGCCATGCGCAGGCGCGCACCGCGCGGCATCGCCTCGATCTCCTTCGAGGCGCGCGGCACGAACGGCCGCATCAGCTTGAGCCAGCGCTCGGCGGGCGTCTCGTCGAGCAGCGCGTCGAGCCGATAGCGCAGCAGCACGCGGCCGATGCGCATGGCCCGCACCAGCGTGCTCACGCGCGCTCCCCCGCGGGGCCGGCCGCGAACGCGTCGCGCAGGCGCTGGACGCGCACCGCGATGCGCTCGACGTCGTCGCGCACCGCGTCGACGTCGTCGAGGAAGGCCTCGAGCTCCTCGCGCCCGACCGCGTCGCGCGATTCCTCGGTCAGGTATTCGGCGGCGCTGCGCGCCAGGCTGCCGCCGGCAGCGCGCGCCTGCTCCAGTGCCGAAGCGAAGGCACGGGCGATCTGCACGCCGAGCACGTCGCCGAACACCGCGGCGAACGGCCGCTCCCAGTCCGGATCGAAACCCCGGGCGAGCCGCTGCAGCTGGCGCGCCAGTTCGGCGTCGCCCTCGATCCGGATCCTGCCGACCGGCGCCGCGGCATCGCGTTCGCCGCCGAGCAGGCCCGGCAGCTGCGCCAGCAGGCCGCCGAGGGTGCTGCGCACGGCCAGGTCGGGTGCGCGCAGCTCGTCCACCGGCCCCACCCGCAGCCGCTCGCCGGCGACCGTCAGCTGCAGCGCCAGCGGCGGACTGTCGAGCCGCAACACGATGCTGCGCCCGTGCAGCCGCGAGAGCGCGGCGCGGGTGTCCGGATCGAGCGCGAGCGCATGCTCGAGCGCGGCCTCCAGCGCACGGCCGGCAGCCGGCTTCAACGCGGCGAACGGGGAAGAGGCGGAGTCGGCCATGCCGCATTGTAGCCGTGGCGCCCGATCGCGAGCGGGCGTGCGGCGGCGAAAAAAGGCCCGCCTGTGCCGGCGGGCCCCGTCGGGTCGACGCGCGGCGTCAGACCCTTCGACCGCGGATCAGCGACACGACCGCCAGGATCAGGAAGATGACGAACAGGATCCAAGCGATGTTGGTCGCGGCGCCGGCGACGCCGCTGAAGCCGAGCACGGCCGCAATGATCGCGATGACGAAGAAGATCACGGCATAACGCAGCATCTCGAACCTCCCAGGGGGGAACCGGCCGGAAGTGGCGTAGCGCGATCTTCGGCCGCGCGCGGTCTTCATCCGGTGACGGTCGTGTCGGCTCGCCATGAAGCCTTCAGCCGCGTGAGTCCGTCGTGAATCGTGACGCGCGGAACGTAGCCGAAGTCGCGCCTGGCCGGCGCCATGTCGTACCAGTGGGTGGTGGCGAGCTGCTCGGCCAGGAAGCGCGTCATCGGCGGCTCGCCGGACAGGCGCAGCAATGGCCACAGGCCCTCGCACACGGCGCCCGCCGCATAGGCGACGCGGAACGGGATGGTCCTGTCCACCTCGGGTGCGCCCGCCGCCCGCAGCAGCGCGTTGACGATCTCGCGCACCGGCTTGGGCTCGCCGTTGCTGATGAAGTAGGCACGCCCGGCGCAGGCGGCGCCGGGCGCGAGGTGCTCGAAGGCGTCGAAATGCGCCTGCGCGGCGTTGTCGATGTACGTGGTGTCGATGCGGTTGCCGCCGTCGCCGACGAAACGCAGGCGTCCGGCCCGGGCGCGCTCGACCAGGCGCGGCAGCAACTGGTTGTCGCCGGGCCCCCAGATCAGCCGCGGCCGCAGCGCGACGGTGGCCAGGGTGGCGTCGTTGGCCTCCAGCACCGCGCGCTCGGCGATCGCCTTGGTGGCGGCGTAGGGCGCCTTGAAGTCCTCGCCGTAGGGCACGTCGTCGGCGGTGCCGCCCTCGACCGGATGCGTGGCGCGGTGGGTGACGCTGGGCGTGGAGGTATGGACCAGGCGGCCGATGCCGTGTGCGCGGCAGGCGTCGATCACGTTGCGGGTGCCGACCACGTTCGGCAGCCGGTAGCTCTCGTAGCTGCCCCAGGCCCCTGCCTTGGCGGCGTTGTGGAAGATCGCGTCGACGCCGCGCGCGGCGGCCAGCACCGCGTCGCGATCGGCCAGGTCGCCGCGGCACTGCCGCACGCCCAGTGCTTCGAGCTCCGGGTACAGGCCGCGGTTGAAGCTGACCACCTCGTGCCCGCGCTCGCGCAGCCCGCGGCACAGCGCCTGGCCGAGGAAACCGCCGCCGCCGGTGACCAGGATTTTCATCGCGGGCGCCCGGACGCGGGGCGCGCAGGCACGTTGCGCAGGCGCGCCGCCGCCCAGGCCGCGAGCTTCTCACGGCCGATCTTGGCGTTGTGGCGGATGTCGACCGGGAACCCGGGATGGAACAAAAATACTTCCACCTGCGCCGCGTGCGCATGCCCTTCGCCGATGCGACGCAGCGCGTCGGTGATGCGCGCGTGGTCGGAGCGCGGCGTGTCCGGCAACGGTTCGACGCACAGCACCGGACGTTGCGCACCGGACGCGCCGATCCCGACCAGCGCCGTGCGGCGGACCGCCGGGTGGACGTTGAAGACCGGCTCGACCTGTTCGGTGTACAGCGTGCCCTGCGCCGTCACCACGCGCTGCGACTTGCGGCCGCAGAACCACAGCCGGCCCTCGGCGTCGAAGTAGCCCAGGTCGCCCATGCGGTGGACGATGCGCTCGCCGCCGCCGGGCAGCCGCTCGCGGATTTTCGCCAGGCGGGTCTGCGCGTCGCGGTTGAAATAGGCATCGGTGGCGGTCGGCCCGGCCACGGTGATCTCGCCCACCGTGCCGTCGGCGATCGGCAGTTCTTCCGACCAGCGCTCGATGGCGCCGTCGTCGATGCGGATGATCCGCACCTCGTTCGGCGGCACCGGGCGGCCGACGCAGGTCCCGGCGCCTTGTTCGGTGCGCGGGCGCAGGTCGATCAGCTCGCGGCCTTCGATCACCGCCACCGGCAGGCACTCGGTGGCGCCGTACGGCGTCCAGAACCGCGCATCGCCCGGCAGCAGTTCGCACATGGTCGCGACCACCTCGGCCGGCACCGGCGCGCCGGCGGAGGTCACGCGCCGCAGCGTCGGCAGCGGCGCGCCGTGCTCGGCCAGCACCTGCATCAACGCCGGCGAGCCGAACAGCTGGTCGACGCCGAAGCGCTCGATCGCGCGCAGCAGCTTGCGCGGATCGGCCTGCGCCGGCCGGGTCGGGTCCATGTCGGGAATGATCGAGGTGAGCCCCAGCGCGGGGTCGAACAGCGCGAACGGCGGGAACGTCGGCAGGTCGACGCCGCCCGGGGCGATGCCGAAGGCGGTGCGCATCATCGCGATCTGCGCGACCAGGTGCCGGTGCCGGTACACCACGCCCTTGGGCACGCCGGTCGAGCCGCTGGTGAACAGGATCGCCGCGGTCTCGTCGGCATCGGTGGCGGCGAGCTGCGCGCCGGCGCCGGCGCCGGCACCGGCGCCGGCGCGCTCCACCCGGGCGAGCGTGGCGTCGGCGAACCAGGCGCGGCGCCCCGTGCCGATGCGCACCCGCGCCGACCGCGCCCAGCCCAGCAGCCTGCGCGCGAGCATCGCCAGCGGCACGCCGACGAAGGCCTCCGGCTGGGCCTCGTCCAGGCATTGCCTCAGCGCGCGCCGGTCGATGCCGGGGTCGACCAGCACCGGCACCGCGCCGGCCTTGAACAGCGCGAACATCAGCAGGAAGAACTCCGGCGTCGGCCGCACCATCACCACCGTGCGGGTGCCGCGGCCCACGCCGTGCCGCGCCAGCCCCGCGGCGATGGCGTCGCTGCGGGTGTCGAGTTCCCCGTAGGTCAGCGCCGTCCGGTAGAGGCCGTCGCGGCCAGGGCAGCGCATCGCCACCTGGTCCGGGCGCTCGGCCGCCAGCCGCGGCAGGGACGCGGCGATGTTGCAGGGCGCGCCGGGCGCGGCATCGGGGGCTGGAGCGTGGTCGTCGGTCACGCGCACAGCTTACCCGCTCGACCGCCGCGCCCACGCTCTTGCGCCCCGCCGCGGAACCTGCAGAATCGCGCGACTTTCCCCGTCGTCCTGGCCGCGAGATGTCCCACCCCTGCCTGTCCTGCGGCGCCTGCTGCGCGCACTACCGGGTCGGTTTCCACTGGTCCGAGGCGGCGCCCGAACTCGGTGGCACCGTCCCCGTGTCGTTGACCGAAACACTGGATACGCATCGACTGGCGATGCGCGGCACCTGGGCGCGGCAACCGCACTGCGTGGCGCTGGACGCGGAGATCGGCGTGCGTTCGCGCTGCACCATCCATCCGCTGCGGCCGAGCGTCTGTCGCGAGGTGCCGGCGTCATGGGAGCACGGCGAAGCGAGTCCGCAGTGCGACCGCGCCCGGCTGGCACACGGCATGCCGGTGCTCACCGCGGATGACTGGCGACCGTCGGCGCGGGTGCAGGTCGAGGTGGTGACGCGGGCCGGCGCCGCTGAGGGCGCAATCGCGGCTTGCGTACCCGGCACCGACACGCAGCCGCTCACGTCCGGCCATCGCACGCCGAAGCAGGCCTGAGCCGCTGCCGCCATCCCGCGTAAGCAGTCCCCCCTCCCCGACTGTCGGAGGGAGTGAAGGCCGGTGCAGCCTCGGGCCCGGCGCGGCGCGGTCTGCTCGGGAAGCGTCAACAGGCCCTAGGCCGGATTGCGATCCAGGAAACCGCGGATCGCCGGCACCAGCATCTCGCGGCGGTCCTCGAGCACGTAGTGCCCGGCGTCGTCGAACGCGTGCACCTCGGCCTGCGGCAGCGCTTCACGGAAGCCTGCGAGGAAATGCCGGTCGAAGACGAAGTCGCGCAGCCCCCAGCCGATGAAGGCCGGGCGGTCGGCGTAGGCCGGCAGCCGGCGCGCGGACTCGGCCAATAGCGGCCAAGCCGCATCGCCCTCGCCCAGCGGGATGTCCTGCATGAAGCGCAGGGTGGCGATGGCGTTGCGCCAGCCGCGGTAGGGCGCGATGTAGGCGCGCCGCACCGCTGCCGGCAACCTGCGTTCGGTGCCGAACCGCGCCGCGCCGCGCGCGAACAGGTTGAAGGCGCGGATCAGGAAGCCGCCGATCCCGGAGTCGCGGCCCAGCGACAGCTGCCAGGGCATCGGCTTGGCGGCCGGCAGCGGGAACGCGGCGGTGTTGAGGATCACCAGCCGCCGCACGCGCTCGCTGTGCGCCAGCGCCCAGCCGAAGCCGATCATCCCGCCCCAGTCGTGCACCGCCAGGGTCACCGGTCCGTCGACGCCCAGCCGGTCGAGCAGCGTCTCCAGGTCCTCGACGCGCGACTGCAGCGTGTAGCGGTAGCGCGGCCGCGCATCGGCACCGTCGTCCGGCTTGTCCGACAGGCCCATGCCGACATGGTCCGGCACGATGCAGCGATAAGCCTTGCCGAGAGCCGGGTCGCGCAGGCCCAGCACCAGGTGCCGCCAGTAGTAGCTCCACGACGGATTGCCGTGCAGCATCAGCACCACCTCGCCGTCGCGCGGGCCTTCGTCGAGCACGTGCATGGCGATGCCCGGCCGGACCTCGACGCGGCGGCCGGCAAAGGGATAGTCGGGAA
Organism: Luteimonas sp. R10; assembly: GCF_045689605.1. Classification (GTDB taxonomy): domain Bacteria; phylum Pseudomonadota; class Gammaproteobacteria; order Xanthomonadales; family Xanthomonadaceae; genus Luteimonas. The sequence continues at coordinate 970,034 of NZ_CP141262.1, read as the reverse complement.
GGTTCACGCGCCTGCGGTACCGGGATTCGATCGGCGCCATTGTAATGGCTTCCACGGGCCGGGCGTCGCCGCCACCGCCACAGCCGAGCGCCCGCGCGCGGGCAAGTCGGCAGGGCCGATGCGGCCGGCTCGCGGATGCGGACACCTGCACGCCGCCGTCCGCCCGTAGCCGCCGGTTCGATGCCCGCGCTTGGCAATCGGGGCCGGCGCCGCTACGCTGCGCGACTTTACGCCCGCCGGTGCCGCGCGCATGTCCGTTCCGCCTTCCGCCCGCCTCAATCCCCTGCCGGCGCTGATCTTCAGCTCGCGCTGGCTGCAGCTGCCGCTGTACCTCGGCCTGATCGTCGCCCAGGGCGTGTACGTGTTCCTGTTCGGCAAGGAGCTCTGGCACCTGCTGCACGGCGCCGGCGGCTACGGCGAGCAGGAGATCATGCTGATCGTGCTCGGCCTGATCGACGTGGTGATGATCTCCAACCTGCTGGTGATGGTGATCGTCGGCGGCTACGAGACCTTCGTCTCGCGCCTGCGCCTGGAAGGCCACCCCGACCAGCCGGAATGGCTGAGCCATGTCAACGCCAGCGTGCTGAAGGTGAAACTGGCGATGGCGATCATCGGCATCAGCTCGATCCACCTGCTCAAGACCTTCATCGAGGCCGGCATGGTCGGCGGCCTGCCGCTGTGCGGCACGATCGACGCGTTGGAGGCCGCGCGCGCCTACGCGGAATTCGGCAGCGCCGGCACCAAGACCTGCACCACCTACACCGCCGCCGGCGTGATGTGGCAGGCGACGATCCACACCATCTTCATCCTCTCGGCGATCGGCATCGCCTGGACCGACAAGCTGATGCAGCACACCGCCAGCAAGCGCGAGCACGTGGCGCACGGCTGAGGCGCGGAAGCCGGCAGCAATCCGGCTCGTCGAGCATGTTCAGGCCCGCGGCGCTGGAAAAAAGGCGCCATAGCCCGACAGTTCGGATCGCATCCTGCGCCGGCCGCATGGCGCCTCCAGCGAGGCGCCGGGCGTGACTACCAGACCACCTCGGCCATCGAGCAGTTCAGGCCCGAGCCGATGCCGAGCAGCGCTACGCGGTCGCCCTTCTTCAGGCGGCCCATCTCGCGCAGCTTGCTGAGCACGATCGACACCGAGGCGGGGCCGATGTTGCCGTGCTCACCGAAGATGGCCATGACCTTCTCCGGATCGATGCCGAAGGCCTTGATGGTCGAACTTGTGCGCACTGACGACGAGATGAGGGCTGCGACAAGTTTGCTCTGCGAGGTGTTTCCGGAGGAAGCGGAGTTGCGCGCGCTGGATTTCTGAACTAAGAGAAATTCTGAATGTTTATCGAGGGCAGGGAGGGTATCTTACGATCCGATGCGGACATCATGCTGCGCGCACTGCTTTCCACCCTCAATCGCTACAAGCCACCGATCTGGCTGTGGAAAACGTGGGGATACCTCCTCCAACCTATGTCCGTAAGCGCGTCAGGGTACTTCGCATGACCAGACCGATGACGCAAGCCACCGCGCAGCCCAGGACAGGTGGTAATACACCTCTTCCACCGGCGCCCCGCCTTGCGAAGTGCATTGTGCGGCCGCATCGGCACGCGCATCCTCCAATGCGATGCCCGGATCATGGCTCACGCCGTGGCCGCTGACATGCACCACAGCGGCCATGACCGAGCCGATGGGCAGTAGAAGCGCCAAAGCAATGGCGATGATGGAGTGCTTTTTCATTGTCCCTCTCCCTATAGTAATCCGAACGGACTCATTACGAATCAAGCGCGAAGGCGGCCGTGAAGATCGGGTAAGCGGACCGTAAAAAAGCAATTCCTGGTCGTTTCTAACAACCTCGGGTGTGGCGCGTCGAGTGCGTGTGGTGCACCGGCACCGATCGCTCGTCGGCACGAACGCAAGCACCGCTTCGCTCGTGCCCCATCCCAGCCTTCCCCCGTAAACGGGGAAAGGCGAGGAAGCGCGGGCGCGGGTGCCATCCCGCAGCCGGCTCCTCCGCTGTCTACCACACCACCTCGGCCATCGAGCAGTTCAGGCCCGAGCCGATGCCGAGCAGCGCCACCCGGTCGCCCTTCTTCAGGCGGCCCATCTCGCGCAGCTTGCTGAGCACGATCGGCACCGAGGCCGGGCCGATGTTGCCGTGCTCGCCGAAGATGGTCATGACCTTCTCCGGGTCGATGCCGAAGGCCTTGATGAAGGCCGCGGTGTGCGCCTTGCTGACCTGGTGGATGACGAACTCGTCCATCTCCTCCACCGCCCAGCCCAGCGCCAGCTTGGCCGCCACGAAGGTCTTCTGTGCCAGCTTCATGCCCTCGATCAGCAGCATGCGGGTGTCGGTGACCATGCGGTCGAGGTTGCCGCGGCACAGGCTGTTCCACTCGGTCGCGGCGCGGGTGACGCCGCCGCGGTAGCGCGGCGCGCCCGGGGCCAGCTCGGCCCGCGCCAGCACCATGCCGGCGGCGCCGCAGCCCAGGGTCAGCGTGGCCATCTCGTTGCGGAACTGCTCGGCGGTGACGTCAGGCTGCAGCAGGCGTTCGAGGGTCTTGTCGTAGGCGAGGTTGGCGGTCTCGCCGTCAACCACCAGGGCGTAGTCGATCTCGCCGCGCTCGATCATGCGGCTGGCGATGTCCATGCCGTTGAGGAACGCCAGGCAGGCGTTGGCGACGTCGAAATTCTGGCAGGTGTCGGGCAGGCCGAGGTTGCCGCTGACGATGCTGGCCGTGGACGGTTCGAGGAAGTCGCGGCTGACCGAAGTGTTGACCAGCAGGCCGACCCGGGCCGGGTCGATGCCGGCATCGGCCAGCGCCTTGACCCCGGCCAGCGTCGCCGCGTCGGAGGCCTGGACCTCGTCGTCCCACAGGCGCCGGGCGTGGATGCCGGCGATGTCCTTGAGCACGTCGGTCCGGATCTTCAGCCGGTCCAGGGTCGGCTTCAGCCGGGCATTGATCTCATCGGTCGAGAGTCGTCGTGGGGCATCGATGTGCGCGAGGCCGGCGATGGCGACGTGTTGGAACAGCATGGGCTGGCCACCGGTTGGGCAAAAGGGCGCATAGATTACCGGCTTCCGACCTGCCACGCATTGTGGGGCCGGCCACCGCCTGGCCGGAGCGGCGGTTGCGGAGCGGGCCGGCGCTCCGGCCGTGCTGCCGGCTCCCGTTTCTGGGGGCGCGGCGGACCGTCAGTTCCCGCAGCGCCAGGCGGCGAAGCGCTGGCTGCCGCGCACCGGCTCCGCCAGCGGATGCACGGTGTCGGCGCCGAGCCCCGGCGCCTCGTTGCGGGCCAGGGTCTCCAGTTCGTCGCGCACCCGCAGCGGATTGCGGTCGATGAAGGCGATGCTGTGCTTGACCGAGACTTCGACCTCGCCGCGCTTCTCGCAGCCGGTCGGCGCCGTGGACGCGACCCGCACGGCGCTGGCGCCGGGCGCCATGTGCACCCAGGTGCAGGCGGTGGCGGTCAGCGTCAGGGCAAGCAGGAGGGGCAGGCGCATGTGGCGACTCGCTCGCGATCGAGGTCGGCAGGCATAGTGCGCGCCCGCCGCGGCGGCGGCAACTGCCGCGCGGGCGGGGCGTTCACGTTGCGGAGGAAAAGGTACTTCTGCCATGCGAAGGCTATGGATTCGGTGCGCACCTTGTAGGAGCGCACCGCAGGGGCGCGACGGCTTCCGGCGAAGCGGTCGCGCCCCTTGCGGTGCGCTCCTACCGTCCATGGGCCGCGGACGGTGCGCGCCCGAGCACGCGGCGGCGCGTCATTGCCCGGCCTCGCCCTCGGGGACCACCGGATTGCCGTCGGCGTCGACGATCGACACCGCGCCCAGGTCCAGGGCCCGGATCGGTTGCTCGATCTGTTTCAGGTCGCCGACCACCACCCAGGTCAGGGCGCCGGGATCGATGACGCCGGCGGCGGCGCCGACCTGCGCCGGGGTCAGCGCCTCGATCTCGGCGCGACGCCGGAACACGTAGTCGTCCGGCCGCCCGAAGCGGACGATCCCGCCGATCTCCGACAGCACCGCGCGCGCGGTCTCGTAGGATCCCGGCAGGCCGCGGATCTCCTGCGCCCGGATCTTCTCCACCTCCTCGGCGGTGGGCGGCGCGGCGCCGCCGGCGTAGTCGGCGATCTCGCGGCGGAGCTCCTGCAACGACTCCACCGTCTTGTCGATCTGCACCGGCGAGAACGCCAGCCATGGCCGCGGCCCGAGCGCGCTGGAGGTGAAGCTGTAGGCGCCGTAGGCCCAATGCTTGTCCTCGCGCAGGTTCATGTTCAAACGCGACGAGAACGTGCCGCCGAGCACCTGGTTGGCGATGTCGAAGCGGGTCGCGCCGGCATCGCGCGTCGACGGCACCACCTGGCCGACGAAGAGGTTGGCCTGCACCGCGCCGGGCTGGTCGATCAGGAACACGCGCGTGCCGTCCGGGCGCTCGACGCTGCCGACTTCCGGCACCGCGGGCGCGTCGCCCGCGCCGCGCCAGTCGCCGAAGTGGCGCTCGAGCGCCGGCACGATCTCGTCCAGCGTGGTGTCGCCGACCACGATCAGGGTGGCGTTTTCCGGCCGCACCCAATCCCGGTGGAAGGCCACGAGGTCGTCGCGGGTCAGTGCCGTCACCGACGCCTCGGTGCCGGAGCCGCTGAAGGGAATGCCGTAGGGATGGTCGTCGCCGTACAGCAGCGGCGGCAGCACCCGCAGCGCGGCGCCGTTGGGCCGCGCCTTCTCCTGGCGGATGCCGGCGATCCAGGTCGCCTTGACCCGGTCGATCTCGCCCTGGTCGAAGCGCGGCGCGCGCACCATGTCGGCGAACAGCGCCAGCGACGGGTCGAGGTTCTCCTTCAGCGCCGACAGGTAGGCGTTGCCGCCGTCGAGCGCGGCGCCGGCACCGACGCTGGCGCCCAGCGACTCGGCGCGATCGGCGAATGCCAGCGCGCCCAGCCCGCCCGCGCCCTCGTCGAGCATGGCCATGGTGAACCCGGAGGTGCCGAGCCGGCGCCCCTGGTCGGCGCTGTAACCGCCGCCGAATTCATAGCTGAACTGCACCACCGGCACGTCATGGCGTTCGGCCAGGATCACCCGGGTGCCGTTGCCGAGCGTGGCGCGCTGCAGTTCCGGGAACTTCAGCTCGGGGAACGCCTCGGTCCGCGGCACGCCCTGGCTGCGGTCGACGGGGCTGGGCACGGTGGTGTAGCGCGGATCGGGCGCGGGCAGGTCGAACGGCGCCGGCGTCACCGCCGGATCCTCCGGGATCTCGCGGCGCTCGCCCGGCACCACGGTGAGCACGTGGTCGCCGCGCGACAGCCATTCGCGGCCGGCCGCGGCGACATCGGCCGGGGTGGCGGCGGCGACGTTGGCCAGCGACCGCCGGAAGCATCCCGGATCCTGCTCGTACACCGCGCATTCGGCCAGGGCGTCGGCCTTGCCGCCGAAACCGCCGATGCGCTCGATGCCACGGATGAAGCCGGCGCGGATCACCGTCTGCGCCTGCGCCAGTTCCTCGGCGCTCGGGCCTTCGGCGATCAGCCGCGTCAGCTCCTCGTCGATCGCCGCCTCGACCGCCGCGGCGTCCACGCCCTCGCGGACGTTGGTCATGATCATGAAGTTCGAGCCGAGCTGCGAGCCCCAGGCGGTGGCGCTGACGCTGTCGACCAGCTTGTCGGCGTGCAGCAGGCGGCGATCGAGCCGCGAGGACTTGCTGCCGCCGAGCACGCGCGCGAACAGCTGCAGGTGATCGAGATCGACGGTGCCGGTCTCGGCCACGTTCCAGACCCGGTAGATCCGCGTCTGCGGCACCTTGTCCTCGAGCGTGCTGCGGGTCGTCCGGGGGCGCGCCGCCACGTCGACCGGCGGCTGCGCCATGGTCGGGCCGGCCGGGATGTCGCCGAAATAGCGCGTCACCTTCTCCCTGGCGGTGGCCACGTCGATGTCGCCGGCCAGCACCAGCACCGCGTTGTTCGGCCCGTACCAGGCGCGGAACCACTGCTTCACGTCCTCCAGCGTGGCCGCGTTGAGGTCGTTCATCGAGCCGATGGTGCTGTGGTGGTACGGATGTCCCTTCGGGTACAGCGCCTTGCCGAGCAGCTCCCAGACTTGGCCGTAGGGCTGGTTCTGGCCCTGGCGCTTCTCGTTCTGCACCACCCCGCGCTGCTCGTCGAGCGCGGCCTGGTCGACCGCGCCGAGCAGGTGGCCCATGCGATCGGACTCCATCCACAGCGCCATGTCGAGCGCGGTGGTCGGCACGTTCTGGAAGTAGTTGGTGCGGTCGGAATTGGTGGTGCCGTTCATGTCGGTGGCCCCGACCAGCTCGAACGGGGCGAAATACTCGCCGTCGTGGTGTTCGGAACTCTGGAACATCAGGTGCTCGAACAGGTGCGCGAAGCCGCTGCGCCCGGCCGGCTCGTCCTTGCTGCCGACGTGGTACCAGAGGTTGACCGCGACGATCGGCGCCTTGCGGTCGGTGTGCACGATCACCCGCAGGCCGTTGGGCAGGGTGAACTGCTCGAATGGAATGTCGACGGCGACCTCGTCCGCGGCGGGCTGGGCGGACGCCGGCAACCCCACCAGGCCGGTCGCCAGCACGAGGCCGAAGGCGGCGGCCAGCAGGGCGGCGCGCGGCCGGGGACGAAGGGCGGACAGGGGCGGCGATGGCATGCAGGGCTCTCCTTGCGACAGGTTCGGTCCCGCCATCCTAGCCGTGCCTGCCCTTCCCGGCACCGGGCCAGAAGTCCCGGCTGCGACGGCGATAACGCCGCTCCGACGCCGGTTGCGGCAGACTGTCGGGCATGAACGCTGCCCGACACGTCCTGGTGACCGGCGCCAACCGCGGCCTCGGCCTGGAATTCACCCGCCAGTTGCTGGCGCGCGGCGACCGCGTGGTCGCCGCCTGCCGCCAGCCCGGCAAGGCCACCGACCTCAACCATCTCGCCGGCGAATACCCCGGGCGCCTGCACGTGCTGCCGCTCGACGCCGCCGTGCCGAAGACCCATGCCGAGCTGGCGCGCGAGCTGCCGCTGGTGCTGGGCGAAGGTGTCCGCCTGGACCTGCTGATCAACAATGCCGGCGTGCTGCATTCGGGCGAGCGCTTCGGGTGGGTCGGCGCGGACAACCTGGAGCACAGCTTCCGCACCAATGCCGCCGGGCCGTTCCTGCTCACCCAGGCGCTGGCGCCGCTGCTGGCCGACGGCGCGCGCGTGGTCAACCTGTCCTCGCGACTGGGCTCGATCGCCCTGACCGAACGCTTCGGCACGCCCAGCTACGCCGTCAGCAAGGCGGCGCTGAACATGGTCACGGTGTTGCTGGCGCGGGCGTTGGCCGACCGCGGCATCGTGGTGGTGGCGGTGAGCCCGGGATGGGTGCGTACCGAGATGGGCGGCGAGCACGCCGAAGTCGCGCCCGCCGACTCGGTGGCGGGCCTGCTGCGGCAGATCGACGGGCTGGGCGATCGCGACGGCGGCCGCTTCATCGACTGGCAGGGCGAAGCGATCGCCTGGTAGCCGCGCCGCGCACGCCCGTGGGACCGAGCTTACTCGGCTGCCCGCCCAAGAAAAACAGCCGAACAAGTTCGGCTATACGAGAGTCCGGCTCACCGCAACTTCATGATGGGTCCGCACCGAGGGTCCAGCGTTGCTTTGGAGCATCACCGCTCCTATTCCAACGAATATCCTCTCCTTCGCGCCGATCGACAAAGCCATCGATCCTACCGCTTGCGTCACGGGTGAAGATTCGCCGAGTGCGCGGTTGACCCGGAACGAAAAACACGTCGCGAAGCTCCGCCGCGTACTTCGCAATCGGCCGACCGTTCCGTTCCGACGTCAAGCCGTCGTCCGTGCAACGGATGGTCGTGCTGATCTCCGGGGTTAGCGCATAGACGCCCTCGTATGCGCAACGTTCGCCGCCGCTCAGGGTGATGGTGGGAGGATCCTTGTGCACGGCCGCAGCATGCTCGCCGATGAGCCGCCAGCCCTCAGGTGTTCTGCGCCAGGTATCCAGCGCTCGGAAGCGGGACCTCAGCGGCTGCCCGTGGTAGTCGAGGTATTCCTGCATCTGGTATGCCGCAATGGCGATATCGCCGTAGATCGTCGCCTCGTAGGTGTCGATCTCGATGCGGCCGACGAGGCCGGGCGGCAGCGGCGCGAATTCGCGCAACAGTTCCGTCTTGTTGCGCACGACACCGTTCTCATCCATATGCACGAAGCGTGCATCGAGATAGCGCTCCCAAACCTCGCGCTTGCCCGGAGCGACCGCGTCCAGAAGTTCCTGCGTCATGCGGCGCAGATCGGCTTCCGTCTGTGCGTCGTCCGAGGACGGACGGGCAGGCGCGGCCAGCGCGATCGCGAAGGCAAGGCCGAGGATCATGCGTTTCATAGGTCAGTGTCCGTCGTTGCGGGTACGAGTCCGGCGCAATGTGGGGCGGGATTTCATTCGCGCTGGCTGGAGGCGGGTAGCCTCGCGTCGCAGGCCACGCAGCGCAAGCGGCGCCTGCCCCGCTTCCGGTTACGCCTCCGGCGTCATGGCAATGGCAATGGCGGGAGAGTCCTTCACGCTCTCCCGCCTTCCTTGTCCGCCTTTCGTCTGCGCTTCCGGTCAGAAGCGCTGCTGGTATTTCAAGTAGATGAACCTGCCAACGTCGAAGCCGCCGTAATAGTCGAAGTTCGCGTTCGGCTGGGATGTCATCAGCGGGCCGTAGTGCTCGAATACGTTGTTGGCACCCGCGGATATCGTCGCGTTCCATGGCGCGTTCCAACGCACCTGGACGTCATGGAAGACGTTGGGACCGTGCCGGTGCTTCGGGGCGATGGCGCCATCGGTGCCAGGGGCCACGTAGTCGGGGATATTGCAAGGCGGCAGGGGATTGTCGTCCTCGTCGAAGAAGAAACAATCCTCTTTCATCGCCGAGTAATAGCGTGTCGTCCAGCTCGCGCCAAAATCGTTGCGGTCCCAGGACAACTTGAGGTTCGACCGCAGCCTGAAGACTCCACCGTTTGTATCGAACATTCCGACGTTCTGTTGTGGCGTCGTTGTTTCGAGGTTGTCGATCTTGATTTCGTGCTTGCTGGTGTACGTGCTTCCCCAGTTGACCTGGAAGCGCCCCAGATCGCCCTGCCAGCGATAGCCGACCTCGAGGTCGAAGCCCTCCGTCTCCAGGAAGCCTGCATTGACCAGCAGGGCCAGCATGTCCGTGACCATCCCGGTCTCCGGGTCGCGCTCGAACGCCTGGCACCTGGATTCGATGCCCTTGACGTAGCAGTCGTCCAGGATCGCGGTCGCGGTGTCGGTGAGAATGGTGTTGTCGATGCGGATCTTCCACCAGTCCAGCACGATGTTCAGTCCGTCGACGAAACCCGGACTGTAGACCACGCCCAGGCTGTGGGAGACCGAGTTCTCGGGCGTAAGCGCTGGATTGGAACCGAAATTGAACGGGACCGGGCTCTGGCTTTCCGGGCCGTCGGCGGGAATGAACCCCTGCATGAGCTGGCGAAACCCTTCGGGCACGTCCTGCAGGCAGCGCTGGTTGTTCCCCGCGATGCCGAACGTGACGTCGCAAGGATCGGTGAAATACGGAAACCCCTGGCCGGTGGCGCCGTACAGGTCCTCGATCGACGGCGCCCGGAATCCTTCGGCCCAAGTGCCGCGCAACATGAGCGTCTCGACCGGCCTCCAGGTGAAACCGAACTTGCTGTTGACGGTGTCGCCGAACGTCGAGTAATCGGAGTAGCGGCTCGACAGGTTCAAACCCAGCTCCCGCGCACCGGGCACGTCGGCCAGGATGGGAATGGCGAACTCGACGTACAGTTCGTCGAGCGAGTAGCCGCCGTACGTCGGCCCGCCGGCCAGACTGGTGGCATCGCCGGATTGCGACAACGCATCGGGGGAAAACCCCCCCTGCTCCCGGCGATGCTCGTATCCGGCGGCGGCACCGAGTTCGCCTGCGGGCAGTGATGCCAGCGAGCCGCTGATGTTCGCGAAGTAGTTGTCGGTCTCGGTCTCGCCCAGGGACTGCAGGGTTGGAAACAGGAATGCGGCCAACTCGGGATTGCCGGTGAGGCTGCCGCTGCCCTCCACGCCGAACGAAAGCAGGGGATTCCAGGGAATGCATTCCCCCGCCGTGCTGCCGTAGGGAATCGGGTCGTCGGGCGTGCCGCACTGCACAACGCCTTCGTCGTTCAGGAACGACGGGCCGACCGCCAGCGCGACGCTGGGGACGGAGAGGTTGCCCCGGTCCGTCACCTTCTGGCTGCTCTTGCTGTGCATGTAGCCGGCGTCCCAATCCCAGTACCGGTCGCCGATGTCGAACTGGCCTTCGATAGCGGTGGTGATCTGGAAGACGCTCCGATCCACGACCTGACGACGCGGGATCTCCCAGGTCCGCCGGCTCCAGCCGATGCTCTGGGGATCCTCGTAGCCATGCCACGTGCCCGCCGGGTTGTAGTAACTGTCGGCCGACATCCTCACCGTGGGGAACACCGCGGACTGCAGGGGATAGCCGGCGACCTGGGCTTCCGAGCTGCGGTCGTTGTAGAGGACATTGGCCTTGAAAACGATGTCGTCTGTCATGTCGTAACGCCCATTGACGTACAACGCCGTCCGCTCGACAGGCGTGATGACCTGCATCTGCTGGTTGGTGTTGCTCACCTCGCCTGTCACCGGCGTCGTGTCCTGCAGGCGGAAATCGTTCAGGTCATAGGGATTGCCACCGGGCGCCAGCACCAGGTTGTTGCCGGAAACGCCGTCGAAGTTGTGGATACGCCCGTACTGCCCCACCGTGGTCCATGCCGAGTTCTGGCTGATTTCGCTGAACCAGCGGTCGCTGGCCCACACCACATCCTCCTTCGCGAATTCGGCGGCGGCGGTCAACGAGCCCCTCTCACCGACGGATCCGAGCACGAAGTCGTAACTCTGCTTGGCACCATCGCCTTGGCCGTACTGGCCATAGTAGACATTGGCCTGCGCCCCCTCGTATTCCGAGCGCGTGATGATGTTGATCACGCCGGCAATGGCGTCGGAGCCGTAGACCGAGGACGCCCCGTCCTTGAGTACGTCGATCCGCTCGATCATCGACACCGGCAATGCGGAGATGTCCTGGAAGCCGCCAGTCATGATGCCGAGTCGTTTCCCGTTGACCAATACCAGCGTTCGCGTCGCCTTGAGGTTGCGCAGCTCTATGAATGAGCCGCCGAGCGCCTCGCCGCTCGAAAGCGGGCTCGAACGCGTCAGCGGCGGATCGCCCGTGGAAGTGACGTTCTGCAGGATGTCAACCACGGACGTGAAACCCTGGGACTCGATGTCTTCCCGGCGAATGCTCACGATCGGCTGCGCTGTCTCGGTGTCGACCTGGCGGATACGCGAGCCGGTGACCTCGATGCGATCGAGCGTGGTGGCCTGCTGCTCGGTCGCCTCCGGCACGTCCTGCCCGGCAGCCATTGTGGAAGCGAGCGCGACGGCAATGCCCGCTGATAGCGCCGCGAATCGTGGCGTCGAACGTGTACGACGGTGTTTCATCTTCTTTTCTCCCTGCCCCGTGGTGTTACGGATGCGTTAAAGAAACATCACGTTAAGTGCCGGCCTGCGCCAGCGCAGCAGGAGAACCGGGCGATCGACCTGACACGATTTGGCCGCGCACTTGATGCAGTGCGCGCCAGCGCGAAGCAGTCAGGCCATGGCATTGCTTGAACAGGCGGGCGAAGCTGCACGGGTCATGGAAGCCGCAGATTTCGCTGAGTTCGCTGATCGACAGCGATGTCTGTTCGAGCAATTCGCGCGCGCGTTCCATCCGTAGACGGATCGACGCCTGCTGCACGGTTTCGCCATAGACCGTATGGAAGGTCTTGGACACCCACCATTCGGAGAACCGGCTCAGCTCCGCCAACTCGTCCAGACGCACGCTGCGGTGCGTATTGCCCGCCTGCAGCATGCGCGCGCGCTGCATGCGCGCCAGCACCTGGCGCTTGCGGGTGGCGGTCCTGCCGGGGCAACGCTCGAGCAGCACGCGCAACTCCCGTTGCAGGTGATGCAGATGCAGCAGTAGCGGCCGCAAGGTGCGCGCCGGTTCCGCGGACGCCGGCCGCGTGGCATGCGCGCGCCACAGGCGCAGCACCAGCCGCCGCTCGCCCGCGGACATGCGGCCATGCCCAGGAAACAGTCCGTAATCGAGCGCCACGGCGTCCCTGCGCGCATGCGCCGCAGGCAGCAACAGGGCGATCGAAACGCCGGTGCGGTCTGCTTGCAGCTCAGGCGCGGACCCGGCGTCGAATGCGATCCAGTCGCCCTGCCGCAGGCGAAATCGGCCCTCTTTCGCCTCGGCGTGAGCAGTGCCGCGCAGCTGTATCCAGAAAGCGAACCGGTGCGCGCTCTGTCGCAAACTGCCCAGACGGGCGACGGCCGCGGTGATCGTCTCGCCTCCTGCGCTGCACGGCGGTTCCATCGCATCGCCGGAATCGGCCACGATGTGCAGCAGCTTCGGGCAAACGGGCTGCATTTCCTTCAACATCTGTCGTCTCCTGCCGTCTCGGTTGGCACCGGCCGGGGCGCAGCCAGCGATCGCCTGCCCCGACTCCTGGTCCGATTCGAACGCCACGCTGCGGCGAATGCGCGCATTTTTCGCCAGGAGCCGTCGCGGCTTCGACGGAACGCCGGCGAATCGCCGAAGACGACGATTGCGTCGACGAAAATGCACAGACTCCCTATTGCGCGGCCGTAAAATCCGCAGCCATGCCCTTCGCCGGATCGTGTCCCGTGCACCGCAGAACGCCTTGCCTGCTCGCCTTGCTGCTGTGCGTTCCGGCCGCTCACCCGGCGGAGCCGGTGCCCGGCCCATCCGCCGCTCCGGAACCGGCAGACGTCGCAATGACCGCATCCGCACACTCCACCTACGAACTGCGCCGCCTGAACGATGGTTACGTGCGCGCTTTCCTCGAATCCGATGTCGGTTGGTTCGAACGTCACTTGGCTGCCGACTTCCGCTGCATCCTGTCCAGCGGCGCGTTGGTCGATCGGGCGGCGTTCCTTCGGAACATCGCGCAACCGGTTGCGATGAAGTCGTTCGATATCGAGGACGTGTCAGTGCGGTTCGTCGGCGATGTAGCGGTCGTGCAGGCGCGCACCCGATACGAAACGCCGGAGGGCCGGCGCGGCGGCAGCCGCTACACCGACCTGTGGGTCCTGCGCGACGGACGCTGGCAGGCCCTGGTCGCGCAAATCACCGCGATCTCCGAACCCGCCTCGCCCTGATCCAACGCCTCCTTCCTCCTGCCGGCGCCGCGCATCCGCGGCGGGCGCCGGCCGCTTCCGCTTTGGGCTACCCTTGAATCCCGCCTCTTCGCAGCCCGATCTGCGCATGCCCGTTTCCGTGCTGGACGCTGCGCGGCCCGCCCGCCCCGACACGCTGGACAGGAGCGTGCTGGTGTTGACGGTGTGCGTGTGGACGGCGCACTTCGTGCTGCTGACGTCGCTGTCTTATCTCACCTCGGGGCCCGTAGACGATCCCGGCAGGCCAATCGCGCGGGCGATCGTCAGCGGTTCGGGGGTCACTCTGTGCCTGGGCATGTACGCGCTACTGCGCCGCTGGGGCGGCAATCAGCCGTGGGGCGTCCTGCTCAAGGCGATCGCGTTGAGCACGATGTCCGCCGCACTGCTGGTGGTGATCAACAGCTACGCCTTTCGCTGGCTGACGCCCCACTACCAGATCAATCCCGACGACTGGATGGATACCTATACCCTCGGCTGGGCCTACATCGGCCACCTGTGGATGCTGACGACTTGGTCGGCGCTCTACGTAGGCGCAACCGTCATCCTGGAGATGCGCCGCCGCGACGTGCAGCTCGCAGCCGCGCGCGACACCGCGCAGCAGGCGCAACTGCTCGCCCTTCGCCTGCAGATCAATCCGCACTTCCTGTTCAATACGCTCAACACCCTGGCCGGGCTGGTCGTGCTCGACCGCAAGGAAGAATCGGAGCGGATCGTGCTGAATCTGTCGCGGTTCCTGCGCCACACGCTGACGCGGACGCCTTCACAGTTCGTTGTGCTGGCCGACGAGATCGACATGCTGCGTATTTACCTGGACATCGAGATCGCCCGCTTCCGCGACCGACTCGACGTGCGGTACGAGATCGAGCCTGGCTGCGAACGCGCGCTGGTCCCCAGCCTGATCCTGCTGCCGCTGGCCGAGAACTCGGTGAAGTACGCGCTGAGCGATTCCGAGGACGGGATCACGATCCGGATCGGCGCCCGATGCGAGGACGGCACCCTGCTGCTGTGGCTGGAAGACGACGGCGCCCCGGCGCCCGCAAACGGCGGCAAGGGCCTCGGCATCGGCCTGTCCAACATCCGCCAGCAGCTGGCTGCACTGTTCGGCGACGCCGCGCAGTTCCATGCCGGACCGACTGCGCATGGCTGGCGCAACCTCGTGCGCATTCCGCGGCAGGAAGCGTCCGGATGATCCGCATCCTGCTTGCCGACGACGAACCGGTGGCGCTGGAGCGCCTGGAACTCGCCGTCGCCTGCATTCCGGATGCGGAACCGGTGGCCTCGGCGCGCAACGGCAGGCAGGCGCTGGAACTGCTGCGCGAACTCAAGCCCGAGATCGCGGTGCTGGACATCCAGATGCCGGGCAAGGACGGCTTCGCGGTGATCGAGGCGATCGGTGCCGGGGACGCCGTCCCCGAGATCATCTTCGTTACCGCCTTCCACGAGCACGCGGTGCGCGCCTTCGAGGTCCATGCCGTCGACTACCTGCTCAAGCCGGTCGCCTTCGACCGCTTCCGCGAGGCCATCGATCGCGCCCGTGCGCGGCTGCAGGCGCGCACTGCGGACGCGCGCTTCGCCGAGCTGCAGAAGCTGATCGCCTCGCTGCAGGCGTCGTCGAGCGAGCGGGACGCGGCGCCGGCACACACACGCGAGGTCTGGGTCCGCACCCGTGACGGGCTCATCCGCGTGCCGCTCGACACCGTCGACCTGATCACGGCGGAAGGCGACTACGTGTCGCTGCACGTCGGCCAGCGCTCGTACCTGTTGAAGGACACCATGGCCTCGCTCGAATCGCAGCTCGATCCGGCGCTGTTCCTGCGCGTGCACCGTTCGACGATCGTCAACCTCTCGCGGATCGACAGCCTGCGCCGGCTCGGCCCGCGCAGGCTGTCGCTGGTGCTGGCCACCGGCCGTGTGGCGCCGGTGGGGCCGAATTACGTCGATGCCGCGCTCGACGCGCTGCACGCCAGGCGCTGGCGCTAGGGCCTGTCAGCACCCCATGACGCAGATCGCATTGCAACTGATCCGCAGCGCCACGCTCAAGCTGCGGCTGGGCGCGCGCACCCTGCTGATCGATCCGTACCTGGCCGCGCAGCACGAGGGCGTGAGCTATGGCGGCCGTCTGCGCAGTCCGCTGGCGCCATTGCCGCTACCGGTCACCGAGATCCTCGCCGGGGTGGACGCTGCATTCGTCTCGCATCTGCATTCGGATCACTTCGACGAGGCGGCCAGGCGCCTGCTGCCGCCCGACATGCCGATCCTGTGCGCCGCCGCGCTCGCCGACGACATCCGCGCAAGCGGCTTCCGCCATGTCACCGCCATCGAAACCGATACGCAGTGGTCCGGCACCGGATTCGAACTGACCGGCGGCCGGCACGGCCCCGACAGCGTGCTTGCCGAAATGGGCGAAGTGCATGGCTTCGTGGCCTCGATGGCGGATGCGCCGACGCTCTACTGGGTCGGTGATTCGATCTGGTGCCCGGAGGTGCGTACCGTGGTCGACCGCCGTCGTCCTGCCCATGTCGTCGTGCACGCCTGCGGCGCGACCTGGCGCGGCAGCGGTTCGCTGGTGATGGACGAACATCACGTCGAAGCCCTGTTGCGACACGCACCGTGGGCAACGGTCACCGCGACGCATCTGGACTGCGTCGACCATGCGACCACGTCCCGCGCGCGGCTGGCTCGGCATTTTCGCAGCATGCCGACGCTGCGACGGCGGCTGTGGATTCCCGCGGATGGCGAGACGCTTGCGCTGGACTGAACGCTTGCGCTGGACTGATCCGCTGCTCCGGCCGGCCGGTATCCGGACGCGCGCACGGCTCATAATCCGCCGCATGTTCGACATCATCCTCTACCAGCCGGAAATCCCGCCCAACACCGGCAATGTCATCCGCCTGTGCGCCAATACCGGCGCGCGCCTGCACCTGGTCGCGCCGCTGGGCTTCGACCTGGACGACCGCAACCTGCGCCGCGCCGGACTCGACTACCACGAGTACGCACGGCTGCAGGTGCACGACTCGCTCGCGGCCGCGTTGGCCGCGATCCGGCCGCCGCGCCTGTTCGCGCTCAGTACCCGCAACAGCCGGCGCTACGACACCGTGCGCTACGCCGCGGGCGATGCCTTCCTGTTCGGCCCGGAAACCCGCGGCCTGCCCGCGGACGTGCTGGCGTCAGTGCCGCCGGATCAGCGGCTGCGGCTGCCGATGCGGCCGGACAACCGCAGCCTGAATCTCTCCAACTGCGTCGCCGTGGTCGTCTTCGAGGCCTGGCGGCAATCGGAGTTTCCCGGCGCGGCCGCGCCGCCGCCGTAGCGGCTGGTAGACGGGCGCTGGGCTGCACCGCCGGCCATCGCGATCCCGGGAGCGGGATCACGCCTCCCGCCGGCTCAGCGGGGCTGGATCCCGGCCTTCGCCGGGATGGCGGTCATCGGGCCTTCGACCCGGGCCCCTCCACCGGCGTGAACAGCAGATCCTGGTAGTCGTAGCTGAAGTCCGCCAGCGGCGACACCGCCTTCATCGTGATGCGATCGACCTTGCCGTCGGCGTCGAGCGCGAAGGTCACGTAGGCCGGCTCGATGGCGCGGTCGTCCCAGTCGGCGCGGAAGGTGTCGTACCGGTGGTGCGTCAACGTGCCGACCATGCCCGGGCTCCGGCTGAAGTCTATGCGCAGCCGGTCGCCCTGCCCGCTGACCGCGATCGGGCCGTACCACGGATCGGCGTAGGCGCCGGCATAACCGGAAAGCGGCAGCGACGGCCGGCCGGCCTTGCGCCCACTCTCGTCCGCCGCGTCCAGCGCGGCCAGGCCGGCTTCGAAGCGCGCCCGGTTCCACGCGTCGAAGGCGGCGACCCAGTCCTTCTGCGGTGCGTCGAGATAGTGGTCGAGCAGCTCGTACATCAGCCCGCGCAGCACCACCACCTCCTCCGAATTGATCTGCAGCGAGAAACCGACGTCGCGGTCGGGCATCAGCACCACCATGGTCAGCACGCCGAACACCGCACCGCCGTGCTGCACGAGCTTGACCCCGCGGTAGTCCTGCACGCTCCAGCCCAGCGCATAGGTCGAGAACTGCGGCGTGATCTCTTCGATCGGCGGCGGGAATTGGCGCACCGGGGTCAGCACCTGCGGCGTCCACATCTCGCGCGCGCTAGCTTCGCTGTACAGGCGCGCATCGCCGTCGCCGGGCAGCGCGCCCCGGGCGAGCTGGACCTGCAGCCAGCAGGCGAGGTCGTTCGCGCTCGAGGACAACCCGCCGGCCGGCGCCGCGACCTGGCCCAGGCCCTCGCGCTCGGGCAGCACTTCTTGGGTACCGAGGCCGCGCATGCGGCCGTCGATGCGCGCATGCGGATGGGCGCGGTTGGGATTGGCGAAGCGGTCGTCCTCGTGGCTGGTCGAACTCGCCATCCCGGCCGGCGCGAACACGCGCTCGCGGATGAAGTCCTCCCAGCTCGTGCCGCTGACCGCGGCGACCAGCTCGCCGGCGACCACGTAGAGGATGTTGTCGTAGGCATAGCCGCTGCGGAAACTGGTCGCCGGGGCGATGTGGCGCAATGCGCGCACCACGTCGGTGCGGCTGCGCGAGGTGCGCGGCACGAACAGCAGGTCGCCGGCGCCCAGCCCGAGGCCGCTGCGATGCGCCAGCAGGTCGCGCACGGTCATCTCGCGGGTCACCCACGCGTCGTGCATGCGGAAGTCCGGCAGGTGGTCGATGACCCTGTCGTCCCAACCGAGCCTGCCTTCGTCGACCAGGATCGCCAGCGCCGCGGCGGTGACCGCCTTGCCGGTGGAGCCGGTGGGGAAGATCGTATCGGCATCCACCGGGGCCGGCGCGCCCAGGCGGCGCACGCCGTAGCCACGGGTCAGCACGACTTCGCCGTCCTCGACGATGGCAACTGCCATGCCCGGCACGCCATGGGCCTGCATCGCTTCGCGCACGCGCGCGTCGAAGCCTTCAGGCGGGGCGGCGAAGGCAGCGGCGACTGCGAGCAGCGACGCCGCGAACAACGCGGCCCCGGCTGGGAATCTGGACCTGGACATGTTCAGCACCTCGTTCTGGAAGCATTTTTTGCCACGGATTGCACGGATGAACGCGGATAACGCGAAGCAGACGATGCGGGTGACGATGCGAGCGATGATTCTCCTGCGCCCTATCCGCGCTCATCCGTGCGAGTCCGTGGCCAATGAAGGTTTTGCGAACAGCCGCCACACGCCGACGGTCAGCAGCGGCAGCACGAAGACGATGAGGATCATCCAGGCCAGTGCCCGGTAGCCGTGGGCGATCAGCGCGACCAGCCCGAAACGGCCGGCGATGAAGATCGAGCCGACCAGCAGCGCGGCGGCGATGGCCAGCCGCGCGCCCCGCGGCAGTTCGCCCGAGCCGCGGCTACGCCAGGCGCCGGCGACGCGCTCGTTGATCGCGTGCACCGCGCCGACGCCGCTTTCCAGCAGCGCGGAGAAGATCATCGCCTGGAACAGCAGGTGGAACAGCGGGCGTTGCATCTGCCGCAGCAGGAAGTCGGCCGGCAGCGGTTCGGCGGCGATCCCCGGCAGCCAGGCGGCCATGCAGGCGAAGAACGCGATCGCCGGCAGGATCGCGATCGGCCCGGCCAGCACCCCGGCGACGGCGGCGTCGCGGCGCCCGGCGAAATGCCGCGCCACCGGCAGGATCGCGACCGCGCCGACGATGTTGTAGCAGGCGTAGGTCAGCCCGCCCCGGATCCAGTCGGCGGCGAGCCGGCCGGCCGTCGGCTGCGGCGTCGACAGGCCGGCGACGATGCGGTCGCCGAAGGCCGACCACGCGAACACCACGAACAGGAAGTACACCGCGTACAGCAACAGCGAGGCCCAGCCGAACAGGCGCTCCACCGAGCGGTTGCCGAAGGCGACCACCGTGCCGATCGCCAGCATCAGCGCCAGCGTGCCGACGATCGGCGGCCAGCCGGTCGCGGCCGCCACGATCGCACCGGCGGCGGCCCCGAACACGGCCAGGATCAGCACCATGAAGACGACGTATGCCGCCTCGAACGCGATCCAGCCGCGTCCGACCAGGTGGCCGAAGAAGGCGCGGTAGTCGTAGCTGTGCGTGGCCCGGGCGAAGACGAAGGTCAACGCGCACACCGTGCTCCACACGAGCATCGCCAGGCCCAGCCCGAGCAGCCCGCCCCGCGGCCCGCCGGGCAGGAAGTATTCGGCCAGTTCGCGCCCGGTGGCGTAGCCGCCGCCGATCACGAAGCCCTTGAACGCCAGGCCCGGCAGCAGGTAGCGCTGGAACCATGTCGGCCCGGCGCTCATCGCCGCCCCGGTCGCCGCGGCGCCGCCATCGCCCTCACCGCAGGCAGGCCTGCGCCAGCCGCCGGAACGCTTCGCCGCCGCGCATCGGATCGGCGACCGGGCATCCCAGGCGCTCGCTCTCGGCGGCAATCAGCCGTTCGGCCTGCGCGGCGTCCAGCTTCGCGGTGTTCAGGCTCACCCCGGCGCAGCGGATCCGCGGATTGGTGCGACGGCCCAGGCGCAGGTTCAGCTCGATGGTCTCCTCGATGCCGGGCAGCGGATAGCCGGGATGGCCGAGCACGGTGTCGCGCCCGGCTTGGTGGCAGACCACGATCACGTCGGGCTGGCTGCCATGCAACAGCGCCAGCGACACCCCGGCATAGGCTGGATGGACCAGCGACCCCTGGCCCTCGATGACGTCCCAGTGTTCCGCCCCGGCGTCGGGCGACAGCATCTCCGCGGCGCCGGCGGCGAAATCGGCGACCACCGCGTCCAGGGGAATGCCCTGCCCGGCGATCAGGATGCCGGTCTGGCCGGTGGCACGGAAGTCCGCGTCCACGCCGAGCCGGCGCCCTTCGCGGACCAGCGCCAGCGCGGTGTATTTTTTGCCCACCGCGCAGTCGGTGCCGACGGTGAGCAGGCGCCGGCCGTCGCGCTTGCGGCCATTGGCGACCTGGATCCCCGGAGGCGGCTGCCGCACGTCGATCAACCGCCGCCCCAGCCGGTCGGCGGCGCGGCGCAGCGCGTCGATCGCCTCCAGCCGTGCGTGCATGCCGCCGATCAGGTCCAGCCCGGCCTCCAGCGCCTGCCGCAGCGCCGGCAACCAGGCCGGCGGGATGCGGCCGCCGGGATTGGCCACCCCGATCACCATCGACCGGGCGCCTTCCGCGCGCGCCTGCTCCGGGCTCAGGTAGGGCAGGCCCGTGCTGACGCCGGCGCCGGTGCAGGCGAATTCACCGACACAGCGTTCGCCGGCCCAGTCGCGCAGGCCGAACGCGGTCTTGGCGTAGGCCGGCTCGACAACGTCGCCGAGGAACAGCAGATAGGGCTGCGGCAGCACTTCGATCGTGCCTGGCGCGGCTGTCGCGGGCTGGAGCATCGGGCGTGTCCTGTCGGTTGCCGGGCACTGCACCGCCGCCGGGCGGCGGCGGCGGCGGCATCAGAACCGGTAGTCGAACTCCAGGCCCAGGGTGCGCGGCTGGATCGGCACCGCACGCAGGTGCGCGAGCCTCCCGGACAGCGCGCCCTCGACCCGCATCATCGACGACCAGCCGCGTTCGTCGCCCACGTTGTTGACGAAGGTGCGGATCGTCCAACTGCCGTTGCCGACGCTGGCGTACAGGTCGAACGCGTCGTAGCTCCCGACCTCCAGCGGCGGCACGATCGTTTCGTCGAGCACCGTCGACGGATCGCCCGGCAGGGTGATGCGCTGGCGGTCGCTGGTGCCGGCGACGCGGTTGCCGACGTGGCGGAACGCGCCGCCGACGTGGCCGTACCAGCCGCCGGCGAGATCGAAGTAGTACTCGGCGGTCGCCGACCACGACAGCCTGGGCACGTAGGGCATGCGGTCGCCGCCCAGGCCGCTGTTGAGGATCACGTCGAAACCGTCCTGCGGGATCACCGTCTCCTTGAAGTCGTTCTTCACCTCGGCCTCGGTATAGGCCGCGTTGAGGCCGAACTGCAGCCGGTCGGTGGCGCGGAACAGCGCCGACAGTTCCAGGCCCTCGCTGGTCGCCTCGCCGCCGTTCACCAGGCCGCCGACGCCGTTGAACTGCGACTGCACCTGGATGTCGTCCCAGTCGATGCGGAACAGGGCGAGGTCGAGCTGCGCCCGGCGGTCGGCGAACTGCGACTTCAGGCCCAGCTCGTAGCTGCCCAGCATCGACGAATCCACGCTCGGCGGTATGCCGGGCAGGGCCGCGTTGGGGCCGCCCGGCTGGTAGCCGGTGGCGGCGCGCGCATACAGCATGGTGTCGTCGTTGATCTGGAACTGCGGGCTCAGGCTCCAGGTGAACACGTCCTCCTCGGACGCGCCGTGGGTGGTGCCGAGCGGAACGAGGATGCCTGCCGGCACGATCTGGCTGTAGCTCTGCTCGTTGCGCGACTGGCGCAGGCCCGCGTCCAGCTTGAAGCGGTCGTTGATCCGCCACGAGCCGTTGACGAACACCGCGGTCTCCTTGTAGTCGCTCGGCAGCTCCACCACCGCCAGCGTGCCGAAAGCCGCGTCCAGCGGCGGCGGCGGCGGCGAGCCGTCCATCAGGCCCAGCCACACGTTCTGGCCCTGGTATGCATCCTCGGTGGTGTGGAACGCGCCGATCATCCATTCGAAGGGCCCGCCGCTCTTCGAGCTGAGGCGGAATTCCTGGGTGAGCTTCTCCAGGTCCAGCCCGTAGCGCACCCAGGAACTGCCCGGTTCCGGCAATCCCAGCATCAGGTCGGCGACCTCGCCGAACTGCACCGTGCTGTCCAGCTGGTACATCGTCTTCGTATCGGACCAGCCGGTGGCCGAGACGAAGTCGGCCCAGCCCAGGTCCCAGTCCAGCGTCAGCGCGTACAGGTCGATCCGCTTCTCGAACGGCTGCCTGGCGCCCAGCACGTCGACGACGTCGCCGAACAGCTGGCGCCCGGTCGCCGGGTCGAGGGCGACGCCGGCGCGGTCGTCGAAATCGATCTCCTGCCGGAGGGCGGACAGGTTCAGGTCGAACGCGTCGCCCTGCCATGCCAGCGCGACGCGTCCGCTGGACTGGGTGCCGCCGTTGATGTCCTCGCGGCCGTCGAGCTGGCTGTCGCTGTAACCCGGGATCTCGTTGCGCGCATAGCCCACGCGCACCGCCATTCGATCCTCGACCAGCGGAAGGTTGGCGCCGAAGCGGGCGTTCCAGCCGCTGCCGCCCTTCTTCACCTTCGACCAGCCGCCGCCGACGCGCCACTCGGCCGCCAGCGGATCCGGCGCGCGCGTCACGTACTTCAGCAGGCCGCCGATCGCGCTTGCGCCGTACAGCGTCCCCTGCGGTCCGCGCAGCACCTCGACGCGCTCGATGTCGTACGGCAGCAGGTCCAGGTTCAGCGTGGTCGCGGCCTGCCACAGGCCGCTGGAGCCGACCGGTACCTCGTCGATGTAGCTGGCGACGGTGGCGCCGGACGACATCGCGGCGATGCCGCGCATCGAGATCGAGGTCAACCCGGGATTGCCGTTGTCCTGCACCTGCAGGCCGGGCACGTAGTCGGCATAGTCGGCCAGCGAGTTCGCCCCCAGGTTCTCGAGCTGATGCTCGCCGATCAGGCTGACCGCGGCGCCCACCGTGCGCACGTTCTCCACGCGCTTGTTGGCGGTCACCACCACGGTGTCCAGTTCCACGGCCTCGTCGGACGACTGCTGCGCGAACGCCGGCATCGCCATCGCCGCCAGTGCCGCGGTGGTCGCCGCGCACAAGGCCCGGCGCCGGGGCGCCTGCCCGCGTGTCCCCATCTTCCCCAGTCGGTTCATGCCTGCTCTCCTCAGATTCGAGCCGCCTGCCCAGGCGGCGATCAGCCCCAGATCTGTCCCAGCAGGCGGCGGAAGTTGCCACCCAGGATCAGCGTGATGTCGTCGTCCGAATAGCCGCGCTCGACCAGGGCCGCGGCCAGCGCGTGGAACTTGCGCGGGCTGTCGAAGCCGTCGGTGTCCAGCTTGTCGCGGAAGGCGTAGCTGGATTTGTAGAGCCCGCGCAGCATCTCCAGCTGGTCGGCCGGCATGTCGTCGTAGCCGTGCAGGTCGGCGTCCGAACCGATGCCGACGTGCTCGACGCCGACCAGGCGCACGACGTGGTCGATGTGGTCGACCACGTGCGCGACGGTGGTCGGTTCGCGGTCGCGGACGAAGTTGCGCACGCCGGTGA
Organism: Luteimonas sp. R10; assembly: GCF_045689605.1. GTDB lineage: Bacteria > Pseudomonadota > Gammaproteobacteria > Xanthomonadales > Xanthomonadaceae > Luteimonas. The sequence goes on along the minus strand of NZ_CP141262.1, from coordinate 946,652 downwards.
TCCCCATCACGCCGCCCTTCGCGGCGAGCTTGCGGATCGCCTCGTCGGTCTTCAGGCGCGGGTGGTCGTTGAGCGCGCGGCAGTTGGAATGGGTGATCGCGATCGGCTTGGACGATGCCTCGATCGCGTCGAGCGTGGTGCGGTCGCCGCAGTGCGAGACGTCGACCAGCATGCCGGCGGCGTTCATCGCCTCGACGATCTGCACGCCGTAGTCGCTCAGGCCGCTGTCGACGCGTTCGGTACCGCCGGTGCCGAGATAGTTCTGGCTGTTGTAGGTCAGCTGCGCGCAGCGCTGGCCGAGCTGGTGGAAGAACTTCACGTCTTCGGCGGTGCGGAAGTGATCCGCGTTCTGCACGCCCATGACCACCGCGATCCGGCCCTGCGCCTTGGCCCGGTCGAGGTCGGCGGCCTTGCCGGCCAGGCAGAACACCTCGCCGTTGCGGGCGATGAAACCGTTCCACGCGGCGAGGTAGGCCAGCGCCTTCTCGTGCGCGTCGTGCCCGTCGATGCCGATCGCGTGGTGCATCACGGTGACGCCGCTGGCGCGGAAATCGGCGGCCTGCGCCTCGGTCAGCTGGCCGGCATGGGCCTGGGGCCGGAAATCGAGCTTCAGCGGCGCCAGCATGTCGACGACCATGGCCCGCTCGACCAGCGTGGCGACGCGGGGGCCGGCCGCGGATGCGGCGACGGCGAGGGTCGGCGGCAGGGCCGTCGCCAGCGTGCCGGCCGCCATGGCCTGCAGCAGGCGTCGCCTGGAGAGGTCAGCGATTGTCATACGACGCCCTCATTTCTCCCATTGGGCATAATGATCCTGATTGGAGAATTGTCAAATCCGCGCCGCGGCGGCCGCCGCTTCGCCGGGCCGCGCCTCGGCCTCCATCCGCCGCGCCGGCCGGTCCAGCAGGGCCAGCAACACGCCTGCGCTCCCGGCCACCGCCGCCATCAGGGCGAAGAACGCGGCCGGGCCGAGCCGGCTCCAGGCCATCCCCAGCAGGCCCGCCAGCAGGTTTCCGCCGAACGCGGCGAAGAACCACGCCGCCACCGTGGTCGCCCGGTGCTTCGAGGGCGCCAGCCGCGCGAACAGGCCCAGGCCGACCGGCAGGATGAACAGCTCGCCCACGGTCAGGACCAGGAAGAACAGCGCCAGCCACATCCAGCTCGCCTGCCCCGCCGCCGTGCCGGCGCTGACCGCGGCCAGCAGCAGGTAGGCCAGCGCCACCCCGCCCGCGCCGAGCGCCATCTTCCGCGCCGATCCGGGCTCACGGCCGTGCGCGGCCCGGCGCGACCAGTGCGCGACCAGCACCGGCGTCAGCACGATCACCAGCAGCGGATTGAGCGCCTGGAACCAGGTCATCGGGATGGTCAGCGCGCCGAGGCTGCGGTCGATGCCGGTGTCCGCCCACAGCGCGATGGTGTTGCCGATCTGCTCGTAGGCGCCGCGGAACAGCATCACGCACAGCCCGATCGCGAACAGCACGCGCAGGCGCAGGGCGAGGCCGGTGTCGTCCGCCTCGCCGGTGGCGACGACCGCCTCGCGCCTGCTCGCCTCGACCGGCAGGTAGCGGCCGCCGGACACGTAGACGGCCAAACCCAGCAGCATGCCGATGCCGGCGGCGCCGAAGCCGTAGTGCCAGCCGTACAGCTCGCCCAGCGTGCCGCAGACCAGCGGCGCCAGCAGGCCGCCGAGGTTGATGCCGACGTAATAGATGTTGTAGGCCGAACCGCGACGCGGATCGCCGCGCCTGTAGAGACCGTCGACCTGGCTCGGCAGGCTGGGCAGGAACAGGCCGTTGCCCAGCGCGATCGACGCCAGCGCGAGGTAGAACAGGCTCTCGGAGGCCATCAGGAAATGGCCGACGGCCATGATCGCGCCGCCGATGATCACCGCGCGGCGGCGGCCGAGCCAGCGGTCGGAGACGACGCCGCCTAGGATCGGCGTGAAGTACACCGTCGCCGCGTACAGTCCGTACACCAGCGACGCCTGCTGCTGGCCCATCAGCAGCTGCTTGGTCATGTAGTAGACCAGCAGCGCGCGCATCCCGTAGTAGGAGAAGATCTCCCACATCTGGGTCAGGAACAGGATCGTGAGCCCGCGCGGCTGGCCGAACCAGTCCCGTTGCGCGGGCGCCGTACTCACGGATTCCCCCAGACTTCGCCCGGGCACTCGAGGTAGCCGTCGCGATAGACCACGCCCGGCTTGCGGTCTGCCTTCAGGAACACCGGTCCGTCCAGGTCGACCACGTCGCAGAACTGGCCGAGCACGAACGCCGGCGCCATCGCCAGGCTGGAACCGGCCATGTTGCCGACCATGACCTGCTTGCCCAGTTCGCGCGCGCGGCGCGCCATGCGCAGGCCCTCGCTCAGGCCGCCGCACTTGTCCAGCTTGATGTTGATGACGTCGAAACGGTGGTGCCGCGCTTCGAGCTCGGCGAGATCGAGGATGCTCTCGTCGGCGGCGAACGGCAGCACGCGCTCGATGCCGTCGAGGTCGGCCTCGTGGCCGCGCCTGCACGGCTGCTCGAGCAGCGACACCTTCGCTTCGAGCAGCACCGGCAGCAATGCCGGCAGGCTGCCGGCGTCGTAGCCCTGGTTGGCGTCGACGCCGATCCACGCATCCGGGCAGCGCTTGCGCACCGCGCGCACGCGCGCGCCATCGAGTTCCGCTTCGCCGGTGAGCTTGAGCTTCAGCGCGCGGGCGCCGGCATGGGCAGCGGCGTGTTCGGCCATCACCCGCGGGTCGTCGGCGCCGACGGTGAAGGTGGTCAGCAGCGGCCGCACGCCGTCCAGCCCGGCCAGCTTCCACACCGGCGCGCCGCTGCGCCTGGCGTCGAGTTCCCACAGCGCGCAGTCGAGCGCGTTGCGCGCGCCGCCCGGCGGCAGCAGGGCGTTCGCAGCCTCACGGTCGATGCCGGCCTCGATGCGCGAACGCATCGATGCCAGCGTGGCGAGCATGCCTTCGGGACGATCGGCGTTGTAGTACACCCCGGCGGCTTCGCCGCGGCCGACGTGGCTGCCGTCGCGCAGGGTCACCACCGTCGCCGGCATGGCGTCGAAGACGTATCCGGAGATGCGGAACGGCGCCGACAGCGGCAGCGGTTCGTTGTGCAGTTCGAGTTGCAGGCTCACGCGCCCCCCGCAGGTTGGGGATGCGGGCGGCGACGAGTCGCCGGCCCGCATCGATCGGCAGCAGGGATCAGTAGTAGGCGCCGTAGCCGAGCAGGTGGTGCGAGATGCCGACCCACAGCAGGAACAGGCAGGACAGCGCCAGCACGACGCTCCACAGCTTGGCGAGCAGGCGGCGCCGGCTGCGCAGCACCTTCCAGCAGTTCCACAGCGCGGCCAGTGCGCCGAGCGGCAGCACCACCAGCGCCAGCAGGCGCACGAGGTTGAACGCCACGTCGGTGCCTGGGCCGAGCTTTTCGAGGTCGCTCGTCAGGCCCACGATCAGGCCGAGCGCGCCGGCCATCACCACCAGCACGGCGAGCGCGGCGATGCGGATGATCCGGTGCATGCGCGCATCCTCGCCCGACAGCCGGTACGGCACGCCGTAGTAGCGGCGGACCAGCGCCGACACCGGCCACGCCAGCACGGTCGCGGCCAGCGCCAGCAGGCTCAGCGCCAGCAGCGGCAGGACCAGGCCCGGCGACTTCCACCAGGGCAGGCGCTGGAAGACCATGATCGCCGCATACGGCTCCATGCTGAAGCGGGTCACCTTGCCGTCGACCACGTCGGCGGCGAGGCGGTCGCCGCTGGCGACGTCCTGCCACAGGTACGGCGAGATCTCGCGCCACTTCTTCGGTGCGCCGGAGGCATCGAGCGCCATCGACACGCTGATGGTGCCGTCCTCGTTCGGGAACACCTTGACCGGGCCGAGCAGGTTCAGCAGCGACATGAAGTTGCTGTCGGGACGACGGCTGCTGGCATAGGCGCCGGCGATCTGCTCGGCATGCAGCTTGGCATCGGCCTCGGAGACGGTGCGCTCCGGCGGCGGCGGGCCCGGCAGGTAGCGGTCGGCGAAGCCCTCGACCAGGTTGTCGCGGATCAGCAGCGGCGCGCCATCGCGGCCGGAGCTGTTCATCGACACGTAGATGCCGATGCCGTCGTCGACGAACAGCTGCAGGTCGCTGTGGAACCAGAGCGTGTCGCCGCCGTGCGCGATCGCGCGGTGGCCGTTGAGCGAGGTTTCGTAGAAGCCGAGCATCATCTCGTTCAGCGGGCCCACCGAGGCCTGTCCGCTGGTGTGCATCGTCCGCGCGGTGTCCTCGCCGAGGATGCGCACCCCGCCGTACGCGCCGTCCTGCAGGTGCGCGATCATGAACTTCGCCATGTCCGCGCCGGTGGCGGCGAGGCTGCCGGCCGGGGCCAGGCTGATGAACTCGTAGTCGCGCGGCTTGCCGTCGGACGCGCGCGCGTAGCCCTTGGACATGTTCGCCAGCAGCCCGGCCGGCAGCGGCTGGCGGAAGCTGGAGTCCTCCATCCCCAGCGGCGCCAGGATGTGCCTGTCGATGTAGTCGTAGAACGATTCGCCCGACACGCGTTCGATGATGTAGCCGGCCAGCGCGGTCGCGTAGTTCGAGTAGGCCGGCGTGGTGCCGGGCGCGTGGATGCGCTCGGGCACCCAGCGCTTGAGCGCCTGTTCGAGCGGCACGACCTGGTCGGCCTTGCTGGTGATCAGGCCGCGGATCTGCTCCTCGAAGCCCACCGTGTGGGTCATGACCTGGCGCAGCGTGGCCGGCTTGCCGTCGCGCGCCGGGACCTCGAAGTCGATGTACTGGTTGAGGTCGGCGTCGAGGTCCAGCTTGCCCTGCTCGACCAGCTGCATCACCGCGGTCCAGGTGAACAGCTTGGAGATCGAGCCCGGGCGGAACAGGTGCCTCTCCGGATCGACCGGCGTGCGCGCCTCCAGGTCGGCGTAGCCGTAGCCCTTCTGCAGCAGCACCCGGCCGTCCTTGACCACCACGACCACGGCGCCGGCGATGTCGCCGGTCTGCAGAGCGTAGGGCATGTAGCCGTCCAGCCAGGCCTCGAGGTCCGGACGGGTGAGGCTGGCCGATCCGGCCTGGACGGCGTCGTCGGCCACGGTCGCGGCGTCCTCCGCTTCCGGCTCGCCGGTCTCGGGCGCCAGTTCCGGCGGAACGATCGACGCCGGCGGCGCGGCAGGCGCCTCCTGCGCCTGCGGGGCGGCCGCAAGCGGCAGGGCGAGCAGCATGCCCGCGACAAGGGAAAGGATCGTGGTCACGCGCATTGCAAGCCTCCTGATTTGGCTCCCCCGGACCGTTGCTGCGAGTGCGGCCTGTTCACGCCAACACAGCGCCGATCAGGCCTGATCATGCGATAATGATCCCAATTGGAGAATTGTCAACCTGCCCCGGTCTGGCGGTCGACGCCGCAATCGCGCGAATATGCCCGGGCACGGGCGGCATTGGCCGCATCCGCTTCTACAGGAGTTTCAGGCGAATGCCCTCGCAACACCCCACGATCGGCCATCTGCTGCGCGCGCTGCGCACCCGCAACGGCTGGACCTTGAAGGAAATGAGCCAGCGCTGCGGCATTCCGCTGTCGACGCTGTCCAAGGTCGAACACGACCGCCTGAGCCTGACCTACGACAAGCTGCTGCAGATCAGCCAGCGCCTGAACATCCGCATGTCGGAACTGTTCGCCGAACCCGACGCCGCCAACGAGCCGCCGGTCACCGCGCGCCGCAGCATCGCCCGGGTCGACGATGCGATCCGGGTCACCACGGACAACTACGACTACTTCTATCTGTGCCCGGAACTGCGCCGCAAGCGCATGATCCCGGTCCTCACCCGGGTGCGGGCGAAGAGCCTGCGCGAGTTCGGCGACCTGGTGCACCACTCCGGCGAGGAGTACATCCACGTGCTCGCAGGCCGGGTCGAGGTGCACACCGAGTTCTACGACCCGATCGTGCTGGAGGCCGGCGAGGGCGTGTACATCGACTCCAACATGGGCCACGCCTACCTCGCCGGAGCCGACTGCGACGAGGCGCTGCTGCTGGGCATCTGCTCCAGCGCCGACGAACAACTGCTGCAGGCGCTGTTGACGCTGCACGGCGACAACGGCACGCCGGCGAAGAAATAGCCGCCGCCGGCCGCCCCATCAGAACGCGCGGACCACCCCCACGCTGGCGAACGGCGCGGTGGCCCGTTCCACCACCGGGCTGTCGCGGGCGTCGCCCTGCAGGCGATTGACGCCGGCGGCGGTGACCAGGCTCCAGCGGCTGCCGGCGAAACGGTGCAGCCAGACCGCCGAGGCGCCGACCGACTTGACGCCCGAGGAGACGGCGTACACGGGCAGCCCCGCCTCGCTGCGCGCCGCCTGTTCCGGGGTGATGCCGAACCAGGTCCGCATGCGGTCGTCGTCGGCCCATTCCACGTTCGCGCCCAGCGTGACCACGTCGCGCTCGCGCTGGAGCACGCGGTATCCGGCGCGCAGATCGACGGTGGCGCCGTAGCCGCTCTTGGCCGCGCGCCGGTATGCCACGCTCGCCGAGAGCCGTCCCGGCTCCCAGGCCAGGAAGGCGCCGTAGACGGCATGGGTATCGAGATCCTCCAGGCCCCGCAGGATCTCGGCGTCGTCGGCGTCGCGCCCCATGCCCGCGCTCAGGAACAGTCCGCCGACCAGGTCCGCGTCCGTCGACCACTTCACCCCCAGCGCCGGCAGCCCGGCGCGCGGCGAGAAGAAGAAGTGCTCGGTCTCGTAGCGGACCAGCGGCAACGGCAGGAACCGATCGTCCTCGGCGCCTTCGTACTCGGGCACCATCGCCACGCCGATGCCGGCGTAGTTCTGCGCCGCCGCCTGCTGCGCGCACAACGCCAGCCCGAACGCGAGCAGGCAGCGGTGCACCGGTCGCGACCGCCGGACCTGAGTGAAGAGCGATGTCATGGAGGACGCCCCGATCGTTGGATGGACGCGCAGCATGCACCGCCGTATTTAAGTTTTCTTTAAGCGCGCACCCGCGTCCGACCGCCGGTGCCGCTTAAACCTGTTTTAATCGCCTTCGGCGAGCCTGCCCGGCCGCATCCGCATCCCGGCGCTTTCATGGACTCCGTGCTCCTGGTCGAAGACGATCACATGCTCGGCGACGCACTCGCGGCGGCGCTGGCGCAGGACGGCTGGCGCGCCGACCGCAGCGAGGACGTCGCCGCGGCGCGGCTGGCCCTGATCGACCACGCCTACGCCGCGGTGCTGCTCGACCTCGGCCTGCCGCGCGGTTCCGGACTCGACGTGCTGGCGGCGATGCGCGCCCGCTACGACACCACTCCGGTGCTGATCATCACCGCCCGCGACCAGCTCAGCGACCGCATCCGCGGCCTCGACAGCGGCGCCGACGACTACATCGTCAAGCCGTTCCAGCGCGACGAACTGCTGGCGCGGCTGCGCGCGGTGGTCCGCCGCAGCCGCGGCCGCGTGGCACCGCAGCTGCGCTGGCGCGACGTGGTGCTGGACCCGGCCGAACGCAGCGTCACCCGCGGCGGCGTGCCGGTGGCGCTGGGCGCGCACGAGTACCGCACGCTGCTGGCGCTGATGGAATGCCGGGGACGCGTGCTCGACCGCGAGCGCCTGGAGGACCGCATCTACGGCAGCGATGGCGAGATCGGCAGCAACACCGTGGCGGTCTACGTCCACCAGCTGCGCCGCAAGCTCGGCGAGGACATCGTGGCCACCGTGCACGGCTACGGCTATCGCCTGGGCGATTCGCAATGATGCGATCGCTGCGGGCGCGGCTGCTGGTGGTGCTGACGCTGGTCGTCCTCGCCGCCTGGGCGATCTGGTTCGCCTGCCAGTACCAGCAGATGACCCGGCAGCAGAGCGGCCTGTGGGACCGCTCGCTGCGCAGCATCGCCGAGCAGATCCTGCTGTCGCTGCCCGGCGACATCGAGGCCACCGGCACCGGCCCGCGCCTGCGGCTGCCGCGCGACACCACGGCGCTCGCGGGCAAGTTCGACAACCTGCACTTCCAGGCCTGGGCGCTGGCGCGCCGCGAAGGCATCGTCGCCTCTGCGCATGCGCCGGCCGGGCCGATGCGCGCGGATTTTTCCGACGGCTACGCCGACGTGCTGATCGAAGGCGTCCCGTGGCGCGTGTTTTCGGTCAGCGACGCCGAGGGGCGGGTGCAGGTGCAGGTCGGCCACGACGCCTCCCTGCAGCACCACGAAGTCAAGCGCTGGGCGCGCGCCAGCCTGGTCACCGCGCTGCTGGTGCTGGCCGGGTTGGCGCTGGCGGTGTGGGCGGTGGTGCGCTGGTCGCTGCAGCCGGTGCTGCGGTTGCGGCAGGCGATGGCGGCGCGCGAGACGCTCGACCTGGCGCCGCTGCCGGAGACCGGGCTGCCGTCGGAGGTGCGGCCGCTGGTGGATTCGTTCAACACGCTGCTGCAGCGCCTCGACCATGCCCTGCAGAACGAGCGCCAGTTCCTGAGCGAGGCCGCGCATGAACTGCGCACGCCGCTGGCCGCGTTGCTCACCCAGGCCCAGGTGGCGCTGCACTCGAGCGACCCGGACGACACCCGCCGGGCCCTGGGCCGGCTGATCCGCGGCATAGAGCGCACCTCGCGCCTGGCGCAGCAGCTGCTCGACTCGGCACGGGTCGAAAGCGGTCGCGGCGAGGACCGCCAGGGGGTCGACCTGGCGCAGGTGATCGCGATGGTCGCGCAGGAATTCGAACTCGTCTCCGCGCGCAAGCGGCAACGGATCCTGCTCGACACCCGGCCGTGCACCGTCACCGGCAATCTCGACGACCTCGGCATCCTGGTCCGCAACCTGCTCGACAACGGCCTGCGCTACGGCCACGAGGGCGGCCGGGTCGAGATCGCCTGCCGGCAGGCGGCCGACGGCGCCAGCGTGCTGACGGTGCGCGACGACGGCCCCGGCGTCGTCGACGGCGAACGCGAGCGGATCTTCGAGCGCTTCTTCCGCGGCAGCAACGGCAACGGCGAACGCGGCAGCGGCATCGGCCTGTCGCTGGTCGCGCGCATCGCCCGCGCCCATGGCGCCCGGGTGCAGGCGGAGAGCGGCCTCGACGGCCGCGGCTTCGGCGTGCGCCTGGTGTTCCCGGCGCGCGGAGATGCCGACGATCGCCGCTAGAGCGCGTCGACAGGCATCCCTCGCACCGATGCCCCTGTAGGAGGGGCTTCAGCCCCGACCCCGGCAAGCGAGCGGGGCGCTAGAAAGACCCGCGCACGCAGCTTCCCTGCCGTCACCCGCGCTGCTCGTTGCCTTGCCGCAAGCTTCGGCGCGTCGGGGCTGAAGCCCCTCCTACAGGGATCGGCTGCGGGGGTGAATTTCGAGTCGGCCTGGAGCCCTTGTCTTTCCTAGCGTGCCGATTCCACGGCGGCGCCGGTGCCGATCGCATCCGGCGCCGGCTCGCGCGGCATGCGCCACCAGGGTTCGAGCGGCGGTGGCTGCCGCACCGGCACGGCCTGGCCGATGCGCGGCAGCGTTAGCGCGATTCCGCGCGCCGCGGCGAGTCGCACGATGCGCTCCATCGGGTCGTCCCAGCGATGCATCGCCAGGTCGAAGGTGCCGTTGTGCACCGGCAGCAGCCAGCGGCCGCGCAGGTCCAGGTGCGCCTGCAGGGTCTGCTCTGGCAGCATGTGCACGCCTTCCCAGGAAGGGTCGTAGGCGCCGCATTCGAGGAGCGTCAGGTCGAACGGGCCATAGCGCTCGCCGATCTCGCGGAAGCCGTCGAAATAGCCGCTGTCGCCGCTGAAGAACAGGCGCAAGTCCGGGCTCTGGATCACCCATGAGGCCCACAACGTGGGGTTGCCGGCGAACGGCCGGCGCCCGGAGAAGTGCTGCGCCGGCGTCGCCACCAGGCGCACGGTGCCGATGGTGGTCGCGTCCCACCAGTCCAGCTGGCGCACCCGCGCCGGGTCCACGCCCCAGCGGACCAGCAGGTCGCCCACGCCCAGCGGTGCCAGGAACCAGTCGGTCTTCTCCGCCAGCGCCCGCACCGCCTGCTTGTCGAGGTGGTCGTAGTGGTCGTGCGAGAGGATCACCGCGCGGATCCGCGGCAGCTGTTCGATCGTGATCGGCGGCGGATGGAACCGGCGCGGCCCGGCCCACTGCAGCGGCGAAGCGCGCTCGGAGAACACCGGATCGGTCAGCCACCAGCCGCCGGCCAGCTTGACCAGCACGGTCGAATGGCCGAGCCGGAACACGGTGCCGTCAGCGGCGTCCGCCAGGCGCTGCGGATCCAGCGCGTCGAACGGCAGCGGCGCGGGCGGCGTGGTGCCCGCCGGCCGGTCGAACATGAAGCTCCACCACGCCTTCGGTATTTCGCGCCAACCCAGGGTCCTGGGTTCGACCGGATTGCGGAAGCCGCCATCGCGGAACTGCGGCGAACCGGGATAGCGCATGCCGCTCCACGCGTCGATCGAGAAGTAAGCCATCGCCAGCGCCAGGCCGAGCAGGAGGATCCGGAACGCGGTGATGCGCGGACGCCGGATCCTGCCGCGCCCGTCCCGGTCAGCCCCCGTGCGCCGCACGGCCCGCAGCCTGGTCGGCAAGCGGCAGCACGTAATGCACCAAGGCCGTGCGCACCGCAGCCGCCGGCAGTTGCGCTTCGACGCGCGCCGCCTGCACGGCGGGCAGGCGCCACTGCAGGTTCAGGCAGCCGAGCGTGCGCGCCATCCGCAGCGCCCGCAGGAACAGCCGGCGCTCGATGTCCTGCGCCTGCGGATGCGCCCGCACGTACAGCGATTCGAGTTGGAAGTAGTTGCCGCCCTCCAACAGCGAACAGCCGGCCAGCGCGCCGGCATAGCCGATCGCCTCGCCCTCGGCCTCGGCGATCCAGGCCCAGACCCGGACCGGCGGATCGAACAATGCCTCCACCAGATCGCGGGCATCGCTGCACCGCGGCCCGAACGGCGTCCGCTCGGACCCCGCGCCTTCCGCATGTTCCCGGCACAGGCGCAGCAGCGTCTCGCAGTCGCCGGCGCGCACCGGACGGATCGCCGCCGGAACGGCGGCGGCTCGCGAAGCGAACCGCCGGACGCGGCCGACGACGGGCGGGCTGGATGGAAGCGGATGCAGGAGGGCGGACGCGGACATGCACGGTCTCCGTCACGGGTCGGGGGAGCGACGACCATGCGCCGGGCGCTTTAAGAAGTCTTTAAATCCGCTCGCGGCGGGATATCCCTCTCATGCGACCGCCTGGGTCCGCGCGACGGCAGTCGATGGCGCTGCCGCCGTTCCCTTCCACCGCCGGTCGCCGCCGCGGATGCCGCTCCCGCCAGCGGCTGTTTCGACGACGATCGACCGCGCGACACGCTCGGGCAGTCGCTGCAGGCGCGCCGTTTCGGCCGGATGCGCACGGACGACCTGAATACGAGCGGAAAGTTCCTGAACTTGTCGGTTCACTATTCAGGCCATGTTGCGCTTGCTCTCGCACAATGCACGCACCGGCCCGGGTGGTGGTCGTGCTTTCAGCTACTGAATTGCACTTCCCTCCCCCTCCCCTCGCCACCCGGGCCGGCCTTTCGATAACAACGCTTCCAACAGAGAGGCTCCCCGATGAAACATTCCCTGCTTGCCTTGACCCTGGCCGCCGCCCTGCCGTTCGCGGCCGCCCACGCCGCCGAAGGCGTCTCCTACAACTACGTCGAAGGCGGCTACAGCGCCACCAACCAAGATGCCGACGCCGACGGCTTCGGCGCCAACGCCTCGGTCGCCTTCCACCCCAACTTCCACGCGTTCGGCGGCTACCACAACCAGGAGATCGACGACTCCAGCATCGACTTCGACCAGTGGCGCGTGGGCATCGGCTACAACCACGAGATCTCGCCGCGGGCCGACCTGGTCACCCGCATCGCCTACGAGAAGTACGACTTCGGCCGCATCGGCGGCCAGCGCCTGGATCCGGACGGCTACAGCGCCGAGGTCGGGGTCCGCGGTGCGCTGACTACCCACCTCGAGGGCTATGCCATGGCCGGCTACGAGGACTACGGCAGCGACTACGGCGACGACTTCTACGGCCGTCTCGGCGCGCAGGTGAAGTTCACCCCCAACTGGGGCGTCAGCGGCGACGTCAAGTTCGCCGGCGGCGACACCCAGTGGTTCGTCGGCCCGCGCTTCACCTGGTAGGCGCACCGGCACAACCCGCACCATCGCGACCGACTCTCTCTCCCCTGGAACGTCGCGATAGGCCCCGGTCGGCAACGACCGGGGCTTTTTTTGGGGCCGTGATTGGTGATTGGTGATTCGTGATTGGCAAGAGCAGGTCGGAGGCGCGCTCCTGCTTCTACGAATCACGAATCACCAATCACCGCTCTCAAATCACGAATCACCGCTCTCAAACATCCGCACCGGATACTCCGCCTTGCGTTCGCGCGCCATCAGCCGCGCCAGGCCCTCGGCGGGGGTGATGTCGCCGTGCAGCACGTCGCGCACGTTGCTGGCGATCGGCAGCTCGATGCCGTGGCGGTCGGCCAGGCGCATCACCTCGTCGGCGGTCTGCAGCGACTCGACCACCTGGCCGATCTCGCGCACCGCGTCGGCGATCGAGCGGCCGCGCCCCAGCGCCAGCCCGAGCCGGCGGTTGCGCGACAGGTCGCCGGTGCAGGTCAGCACCAGGTCGCCGAGGCCGGCCAGCCCCATCAGCGTTTCCGGACGCCCGCCGATGGCGATGTTGAGCCGCAGCATCTCGTTGAGGCCGCGGGTGATCAGCCCGGCGCGGGCGTTCAGGCCCAGGCCCATGCCGTCGGCGACGCCGGTGGCGACCGCCAGCACGTTCTTCATCGCGCCGCCGAGTTCGGCGCCGCACATGTCGTCGCCGGTGTAGGCGCGGAAGGCCGGGCCGTGCAGCACGTCGGCGACGGTCTGGGCGAACCCCTCGTCTTCGGCATGCACCGTCAGCGCGGTCGGCAGTCCGACCGCGACTTCCTTCGCGAACGACGGGCCTGTCACCACCGCCAGCGGCACGTCGGGGCCGAGGGTCCCGGCCGCGACCTCGTGCAGGAAGCGCCCGGATCCGGGCTCGAAGCCCTTGGTCGCCCAGGCCACGCCGGCCCGCGCCGGGCGCAGCGGCGCCAGCGCCCGCAGGGTCTCGGCGAACGCGTGCGAGGGCACCACCACCAGCACCAAGTCGGCGCCGCGCAGGGCGGTGCCGAGATCGGTGGTCGCGTGCAGCGTCTCCGGGAGGGCGACGCCGGGGAGGTAGCGCGGGTTCTCGTGCTGCCGGCCAATCGCCTCGACGACGGCGGCATCGCGGCCCCACAGCACGGTGGCCGCGCGATGCCGGGCGATCAGCGCGGCGAGCGCGGTCCCCCAGGAACCGGCGCCCAGCACCGCGACGGACGGCGGTGTCGCCATCGGTCAGGCGTTGCCGACCGTCTCGCTGTCGCCGTTGCCCGCGCCCGGCTGCTGCTTGGCGTTGCGCTGGCGCAGGCCCTCGGCGTAGAGCGCCTCGAAATTGATCGGCTGCAGCAGGAACGGCGGGAACCCGCCGGCCTGGATTAGCTCGCCGAGCAATTGGCGGGCATAGGGATAGAGCACGTTCGGGCAGTGGGTGCCGAGCATCGCGTCGAGCACGTTCGGCTCGAAGCCGGACAGGCCGAACACGCCCGCCTGCTGCACCTCGGCCACGTACACCGTGTTGCCGTCGCCCTCGCCCAGGGTGCAGGTCAGGGTGATCCCGAGCACCACCTCGTAGCCGTTCTCGCCGACCTTCTGCACGCGCTGGTTGAGGTTCATGTTGAGCTGCGGCTGCGCCTGCTCGTTGAACACCTGCGGCGCCTTCGGCGACTCGAACGAGACGTCCTTGACGTAGATCTTCTCGACGCTGAACTGGGCCCCTGCGGGCTGCGCGGGCGCGGCGGCGCCGTTGGCGTTGTCGGGTTGTTGCTCGGCCATGGTGGGAAAACTCCAGCTGGATTGGGAAAAGAGGGCGATTATGGCATTGCGCCGTGACGCGCGAATGGCTCAGCGGCCGCGGCCCTTGCTCAGCGGCAGGTCGGCCTGCTGCCAGCCGAGGATGCCGCCGTCGAGCACGTACACGCGCTCGAAGCCAGCCTTCTTCAGCCGCGACGCGGCGCCGGACGCGGTCTGCCCGGTCTTGCACACCAGCACCACCGACAGCGCCTTGGCCGCGTTCAGCTGCTTGCTCTCCGGATCGAACTGGCTCATCTGCACGTTCTTCGAGCCGGCGATGTGACCCTTTTCGAAATCGGCCATCGGCCGCAGGTCGACCACCAGCGCGTTGTCGCGGTTGACCAGCGCGGTCAGCTCCGCCGGGCGCAGGCCCTTGAAGCCGCGGAACAGGCGCGCGATCTCGGTGGCGATCAGCGCCACGGTCAGGCCGACCAGGGCCAGGGACAGCAGTTGGTGGCGGCCGGCGAACGCCAGCAGTTCTTCGAGATTCACGGGACCGGGGGCAGGAGACAGCGGGCGGCGATTGTCGCCCAGCGCGGGACCCAGCGCAAAGTTGCCGTTGCCGGCGCGGCTTGGCTCACCGGCCGGCCCACAGGTCCGGCAGGCCGTTGCTGATCCACCACTGCCCGGTTCCCGGGTCGTAGCGCCACTGCTCGGTGTAGCGCGTCGAGCGCTCGGTCATGTCGTGCCGGTTGATCACCCCGAGCTCGATCTCGCGCACCGCGGTGCCGTCGTCCAGCACCTGCGCGCCGCGCTCGCGGTAGGCCGAGACCTGCACCTGGTTGTAGCGCTCGAACTCCAGATCGGTCATCGGGTTGGCCTCGCGGTACTCCGGATCCACCAGGTTCCACGCCCCTTCGAAGTCGCCCCAGCGGATCGCCGCCGAGTACGCGTACTGCAGCCGCTGCAGTTCGGACATCTTCTTGCCGCCGCTGGCGCACGCGGCCAACGCCAGCACCATCAGCAGCAACAGCGCGCCCTTGCCCATGATCCGCATCGTCTTCCCCTCCCGGTGTTCCGCGAATGCTACCGCTTTGCGATCGCCACGTATCGCGCGCGGGCCGTGGTGGCGGTGCCGCCGTCGGGCAGCGGCACGCGCGCGACCAGGGTGGTGCGGGCGCGGCCGCGTTCGCGCAGCGTGGCGGTGAAGTCGTCCCAGGAGCCTTCGGGCGCCAGCTGCGACTCGGCCTCCAGGTCGGCGAACAGCGGGGCCAGGTAGCGCACCTCGGTGTCGGCGACATAGACGTCGGCCTGCAGGCCCGCCTGCTGCACGCGCAGCGAGACCAGGCCCCATGCGGACAGCGTCATCAGCGAGACCAGGCTGCCGCCGAAGGCGCAGCCCTTGTCGTTGAGGTGTTGCGCCAGCGGCGCGTGCAGGCGCAGGCGCTCGCCGTCGTAGCCGGCGACGCGCACGTGCATCGCCGCCACCGGCGGCATCGCTTGGTAGTGGGCGTCGAGCGCCTGCAGGGATTCATCGAGAGTCATCCGCGAAGGAGTCCTGATCTGGGGAGATGTCCTGGGAACCGGGATCGAGTGCGCATAGGGCTTGTACGGCTTGCGGGCGCTGCCGGCAGCCAGCAAGCTGGCGCGCATGACAGACGCGCGCGCTTCCTCGGCACTGCAGGGATGCTACGTCATCTCGCTGCGTCCCGTCGGCGGCCACGCGGCACTGCGGCGAGCGGCGGCGCGCCACGGCGCGCGCGTGCTCGCGTTGTCGCCGTGGCGACTGGTCGCGCGCGACGACGCCGGCAGCGCGCGCGAACTGCGGCGCGCATTGTCGGCGCCGCGGGTGATCTTCACCAGCCCGGCCGCGGTGCGCGCCGCGCGTGCACTGCTGCCGTTGCGGCCGCGGCAGGCGCAGGCCTGGCTCGGCGTCGGCGCCGGCACCCGGGATGCGCTGCGCCGCGCCGGCGTCGCCGGGGCGATCGCGCCGGCGCGGATGGACAGCGAAGGCTTGCTGGCGCTGCCCGCTTTGCGCGAGGTCGACGGGGAAGACGTCGGCCTGGTCACCGCCCCAGGCGGCCGCGGCCGCATCGGCGCCGAACTGCGCCGGCGCGGCGCGCGCGTGCTGCGCGCCGACGTGTACGCGCGGGTCGCGACCGCGCCCTCGCCGCGTGCGCTGGCGCAGTTGCGCGCGACCACCACGCCGCTGCTGCTGGCGCTGAGCAGCGGCGAGGCGCTGCAACGCAGCCTCGCCGCACTGCCGGCCGACGCGGTGGCGCGTCTGCGCGGGGCGCGCGTGATTGCGGCCAGCGCCCGGCTGGCGGCGCTGGCCCGCAGGCGGGGCTTCACCGACATCGCGATCGCCACCGATGCCCGGCCACGTTCGCTGCTGGCCGCGGCGCTGGAGCGCGGCGCCGGGCTCGCGATCCGGTAGCATCGCGCGGCCGGCGGATGCCGGCCTGCCCCCGCCCGCACACCGATGACCGATCCCCCCGCTCGCTCCCCGACAACGCACGCCCCAAGCCGACGCGGCCGCGGCCTGGCGTGGTTGCTGGTGCTCGCGCTGGTGCTCGCGCTGGTGGCGGGCGGCGGA
Source organism: Luteimonas sp. R10 (assembly GCF_045689605.1). GTDB lineage: Bacteria > Pseudomonadota > Gammaproteobacteria > Xanthomonadales > Xanthomonadaceae > Luteimonas. Next base: position 930,230 of record NZ_CP141262.1, on the reverse strand, counting down.
TGGGCCGGCTGGCGCTGGTGGACCGCACAGGAAGCCGCCCGCCGCGTCGATGCCGACGGCACCGTCCAGCGCCTCGAGGCGCTGGAAGCGCGCGCCGAGCGCCTGCGGGGCGAACTGCGTGCGCAGAACCAGCGCCTGCGGCAGGCCGAGGCCACCAACCGGGTGCTGCGCGACGAGTTGCTCGGGGTCGGCCAGCGCGCCGCGATCCTCGAGGACCAGCTGGCGGCGCTGGCCGATCCGCAGCGGTCCGGCGTCCAGGCGCTGCGGCTGGACGAGATCGAACTGCTGCTCGGCCAGGGCCAGCAGCGCCTGCGCCTGGCCGGCGACCTCGACGGCGCCCGCCGCGCCTACGCGCTGGCGGCGCAGCAGCTCGCCGGCCTCGACGACCCGGCATTGATCGACCTGCGGCAGGCGTTGGCGCAGGAACGCGCAGCGCTCGAAGCGCTCGGCGACGACCCGCGCCGGATCGCGGCGGGCCGCCTTGATGCGTTGGCGGCCGCGCTGCCGGCGCTACCGGTGCAGGCGCCGACCACCGATGCCGCCGCCACGAGCTGGTGGCAGCGTGCGTTCACGCGAGTGGTCGACGTCAGGCGCAGCGACGGCGCGCTGGCGGTCGAACCGGCCGATCGCGCCGCCGGCCTGGCCGCGCTGCAGCTGGAGCTCACCCTGGCGCAGGCCGCGATCGAGCGCCGCGACGACGAGGGCCTGCGCGCTGCGCTGGGCCGTGCCGACGCCTGGTTGACGCGTCTGTGGCGGGACTCGCCGGCCCTGCGCAGGCAGCGTGACGCGCTGCAGGAGCTACGGCGGTTGCCGCTGACCCCGGCCGTACCCACGCTCGGCAGCAGCCTGGAACAGCTGCGCGCCATGCGCGCGCGCCGCTGATGCGGCTGATGCGGGAACGACACCAGCCACTCCACGCACCGGCGACATCAACCGGGCTACCGTGTCACGGACGCCAAGGAGCCCAGCCATGAACCTGTTCCGCAACCTGCTGTTCTGGATCGTCCTGGCGGTGCTCGGCGCGCTGCTGGCACAGATGCTGCTCACCCAGGACCACGGCTTCGTCCTGGTCCGCTATGGCGGCTACGACTACACGACCACCCTGGTCAAGGCGATCGGCATCGCGGCGCTGGCGTTGCTGGTGCTGTGGCTGCTGTGGCGGGTGCTCAGCTTCCCGTTCCGGAGCTGGAGCCGGCACCGCGACCGCCAGAGCCGCGCGCGCCTGGGCGACGGTTTCGAGGCATTGCACCAGGGGCACTACGCCCGCGCCGAAAAGCTGCTGGCGCAGGCCGCGGAGGACCCGCACGCCGAAGGTCCGGCGCGGGTGGCCGCCGCCGAGGCCGCGTGGGCGCGTGGCGATGCCGCGCGGGCACGGCAGCAGCTCGACGGCTTCGGCGAGCGCCATGCCGGATCGCGCGCGATCGCCATGGCCGAGCTGGCACTGGCCGACGACCGCCCCACCGACGCGCTGGTCGCGCTCGATGCGCCGGCGGCGCAGCCATTGCCGCCACGCGGCCTGGCCTTGCGCGCCGAGGCACTGGCGGCCTCCGGCCAAGCCGCCCAGGCCTACGGCCTGCTCGGCGCACTGCGGCAGCAGCAGGCGTTGCCGGAATCGCGGCTGGCCGACTACGAGATGGCGTGGGCGGCCGCGTCGCTGCGCGAGGCGGAGGACGCCAACGTGCTGGCCGACCGCTGGGAGGCGCTGCCGAAGGCGCTCAGGGCGGAGCCGGCGGTGGTCGCCGCCTATGCCGACCGTGCCGCCGCGCTGCGCTGGGAGGAAGCCGCGACCAGGAGCCTGGAACAGGCCCTGGACGCGCGCTGGGATGAAACCCTGGCCGAACGCTACGGCACGCTGCCGCTCGGCCGCCTGGAGCATCGCCGCGAGGTCGCCGAGCGCTGGCTGCGCAAGCATCCGTCGAGCCCGGCGCTGCTGTTGACCCTGGCGCGCCTGGCGGGCGAGCAGGACCAGCGGAGCCAGGCCGAGGGCTATCTGCACCGCGCCCTGGCCCAGGGCGCCGGCAGCGAGGCCTGGGAGGCGCTCGCCCACGGCTACGAGGCCCGCGGCGACGAGGCGCGCGCGCGGCTGTGCTACCGCAATGCGCTGCGCGCCGGCCGCGGCGAGCCGATCGAGGCGTTCACCGACCGCGACCTGCGCCAGCGCATCTTCGACGAGGCCGCCGGCGAGGACCGCGACGAGCACGGCATGCCGCGGCTACGCGAGTAGGAGCGCACCGCGAGAGGCGCGACAGCCTTCGCCGGAAGGCCGGTCGCGCCCCTGCGGTGCGCTCCTACGAAAGGCGGCGAAATCCCCGCCGGGTCAGCGCTCCAGGATCGCCACCACGCCCATGCCGCCTGCGGTGCAGATCGACACCAGGCAACGGCCGCCGCCGCGCTCGGCCAGCTGCTTGGCGGCGGTGGCGACGATGCGGGCGCCGGTGGCGGCGAACGGATGGCCGGTGGCCAGCGACGAGCCGACCGGATTGATCTTCGCCGGATCGATCCGCCCCAGCGGCGCCTCCAGGCCGAGCCGGTTGCGGCAGTAGTCCTCGCTCTCCCAGGCGCGCAGCGTGCACAGCACCTGGGCGGCGAAGGCCTCGTGGATCTCGTAGATGTCGAAATCCTGCAGCGCCAGGCCGTTGCGGCGCAGCAGCTCCGCCACCGCCACGGTCGGTGCCATCAGCAGGCCCTCGCCGTGGACGAAGTCGACGGCGGCGACGTGCGCATCGCGCAGCCAGCACAGCGGCGCGTGCCCGTGCGTGCGTGCCCAGTCCTCGCTGGCCAGCAGGCAGGCGGCGGCGCCGTCGGTGAGCGGCGTGGAATTGGCGGCGGTCAGGGTGCCGCGGCCGGTGGCGCGGTCGAAGGCCGGCCGCAGCGTGGCCAGCTTCTCGATCGAGGTGTCCGGGCGCAGGATGTTGTCGCGCGCCACGCCGCGGAAGCTCACCACCAGGTCGTCGAAGAACCCGCGCTCGTAGGCCGCGGCCAGCTTGTGGTGCGAAGCCACCGCCAGCTCGTCCTGCGAGTCGCGGGCGATGTTCCACTCCTTGGCCATGTCCTCGCAGTGCTCGCCCATCGACTTGCCGGTGCGCGGCTCGGCCACGCCGGGGAAGTCGGGCTTGAGCTCGCGCAGGCGGAAGCCCTGGAACGCGCGCAGCTTGTCGCCGGTGGTCTTCGCCGCCGCCGCGCGCAGCAGGCGCCGGCGCAGCTTCTGGCCGTAGACGATCGGCACGTCGGAGGTGGTGTCGGAGCCGCCGCCGACGCCGGCCTCGATCTGGCCGGCGGCGATCTTGTTGCCGACCAGGACCAGGCTGTCGAGCGAGGTGCCGCAGGCGCGCTGCAGGGTGATGCCCGGCGTCAGCGGCGACAGGCCGGAGGAGAGCGCCGCCTCGCGGCCCAGGTTCCAGTCGCTGGCGTGCTTGATCACCGCGCCCATCGCCACCTCGCCCAGCTGCTGGCCGTGCAGGCCGAAGCGCTCGACCAGCGCACCGAGGGTGCGCACCGACATGCCGAGGTTGCCGACGTCCGCATAGGCGGTGTTCTGGCGGCAGAACGGAATGCGAACGCCACCGAGCACGGCGACGGGACGACCTTGCGGCATCGGGAACACCTCGCGACGGAGCCCGTCGCTGCATGACGGGCATAATGCAAGCAGTCTAACGCCGCCGTCGTGCACGGCCAATCACGATGACCCAATCCGCGCTGAACCCTCCGGCCGTGCGCGCCGCCCTGGCACTTGAACTGGCGCCGGGCAGCAGCGCGCGGCACGCCGCGCTGGCGCAGCACGAGGCCGGTGCGCTGGCGACGCTGATCGCGCGCGACCTGGCCGGCTTCGCCGCCGATGCCGCGCAGCTGGACCTGGCGCTGGTCGGCGCGCACTACGACCCGGTGGAACTGCTGCGTCCGGGCTGGCCGCTGCACCGCGAGCTGGAACGGTTGTCCGCGCGCGCGCCGGGCGAAGTCGGCGCCCGGGTGATCGCCTTCGGTTCGCACCGCGACCGCCTGCCGGACGCGCTGGCGCCGTCGCCGGAACACGCCGGCGGGCCGCTGCGGCTGCTGCCGCTGGTCCTGGCCGGCGAGACCGCGACCGTGGCCGGCGTCGGCGCGCAGTTCGAGCAGGCGCTGATGGAGCGCGGCATGGCCGGCGCCGAGACCGCGCTGCGCGCGCAGGACGCCTTCGGCCTGCGGGTCGAGCACGCGCGCTACCTCACCCTGCACGACCTGTGCGCGATGACCGCACTGCAGTACGAGCACGCCGGCCTGGCACCGTTGTGGCCGTTGCTGGAGACCGCGCTACTGGCGCCGGACGAGGAGGCATGGCTGGATGCGCCGCCTGAGCCGCTGCTGCACTACGTCGCCGGCGAGGCACGCATCGCCCTGCTCTCTCCGGACGGCTGGCGCACCCGCTACGCCGCGGACGAGCAGGACGAGGTGCGCCTTGAACGTGGGTTCGCGCGGTTCGAGGCGCGCCAGCGCCAGCTCGCCGCGCTGCTGCAGGCGCATGGGATACCCGTCACCTACAACCACTGCCGCTCGCGCGTCGACCCGCACGACGAACTGGCCTGAGCACGGATCCCCGTAGGAGCGCACCGCAGGGGCGCGATGCCGCGCCAGGCAGCTCTCGCCGGTGCGGTATCGCCAGACCCGTCGCCACGGGCCCGCCCAATAGGCAGCCGAGCTCTTCGTAGATCGACTGACGACAGCAAGGGCTCGAAGCGCCGGCTATTCATTGGCGGAACCCGTGTCGACGGCCCAATCCTTCACCGCGGCGGAGAGAGCTGCCTGGCGCGGATCGACGGGCCTTCGCGGCTACATCACCTCGATCACGCCGCAGGCCAGGCGCGCACCGGCGTTGCCGGTCGGCTGGCTGGTGTAGTCGTCGGGATCGGCGTGCACGATCACACCCTTGCCGGCGATGTCGGTCGCGGCGCCGTCGCCCAGGGTGGCGCCCTCCAGGCGCGTGTCCACCATCGCCACGCCCTCGGCGTTGGCGGTGATGTTGTCGGTGTCGCCGGCGTGGTGCTCGCCGTGCCCGACGCGGCCATGATCGTTGCCGTGGGGACTGAAATGGCCCCCGGCGCTGGTCGCGTCCGGCGCGCTGCAGTCGCCGGTCTCGTGCACGTGGAAGCCGTGCACGCTGCCGGCGGGCAGGCCGCGGACCTCGCCGCTGATGCGGATCGCGCCGTCTTCCGCGGTGAACGTCAGCTCGCCGCTGGTCTCGTTGCCGGCAGTGGGTTGCAGCGTCGCCTGCGCCGTGGCGGCGGTGGTCATCGGCGCTTCCGGCACCGGCTCGGCGGTCTGTTCGGATTCGGCGGTCTCGGCGGCGATCTCCGCCTCGGTGGCCGGATCGCCGGAGGGCGTGCATGCGGCCAGTGCCAACAAGGCCGGTGTCAACAGCAGCACTCGGGAATTGCGCATCGGGTTTTCTCCTCGGGTTGGTGTCGGATGTCGCTGCGTCGGACTGACGCGATCTTCGACCATACGCCCACCGGCGTCACCCGGCCGTCATCGCAGTACCTGGATCTCGCCGCAGGCCACGCGCGCGCTGAACGCGCCGGGAGTGGCGCCGAGCACCAGCAGCGCGCGCCCGGCGATGTCGTTGGGCGCGCCGCCGCCGAGCACCGCGCCCGGCAGCAGCAGGTCGACCCGCGCCACGTCCTCGGCGTCGGCGACGATGCGGTCGCGATTGCCGCCGACGACTCCGCGCTGCTCGGCACCGGCGCGCGGATCGAAGTACGGACCGGCGCTGGCGGCGTCGGCGGCGCTGCAGTCGCCGCGCTCGTGCACCTGCAGGCTGTGCGCGCCGTTGCGCACCAGGCCGCCGATCTCGCCGGTGACGCGCACGCCGCCGCCGGCGGGCACCAGGGTGACGCGGCCGCTAACCAGGCTGCCCGAGGCCGACGCCAGGTTGGCCACCGCTTCGCTGGCGGTACCGATCGTCGCCAGCGCCGGCGCTGCCGGAAGCGCAGGCGGCTGCGGCGCGCGAGGCGCGGGTGCACTGGCGCAGGCCGAGAGCAGCAATACGGCAACGACAGGCAGGATCGAACGCATGGCGGGCGGCGGCAGCGGAGATGCGCGACACCATAGCGCCGCGCGACTCAGCGCACCATGAATTCCGTTTGTGCATTCGTGCGGGAGCGACGGACGCCACGGCTGCCCGGGCCCGGCCGAATCCTGGCATCGTCGGACCCGACGCGTCGCGGTCGCGACTTCCGTCGCTCCCACAGGAGTGATCAGCTTTCGGTTGTCCATGCCGCGCGGTTCCAGCCCTTGTGGGAGCGACGGAAGTCGCGACATCGACGCATCGGCAGCGGTGCTCCCCGGGCCCGCCCGCTCGTCCAACGGCGTCAGTGCCGCTTGCGGCCGACGGCGAGCTTGCGGGTGACGGTGTTGCGGCCCAGGCCCAGGCGCGCGGCGGCCTCGGCGCGGCGGCCGCCGGTATGCGCCAGCGCCGCCTCCAGCAGCACGCGGTCGAGGCGCTCGCGCGCATGGGCATGCAGGTCGGAATCGCCCGCGGCCAGGCGTTCGCGCGCCCAGCGCCCGAGCGCGTCCTCCCATGACGTCTCGGCCGCGGGCGTGGGCGCGGTCGACAGCGCGCTGTCGAGGTCGGCCATGTCGATCGTGTCGCCCGGCGCCAGCGCCGCCAGGCGCCAGCACAGGTTCTCCAGTTCGCGCACGTTGCCGGGCCAGTCGTAGGCGAGCAGGCGTTCGCGCGCGGCGCGGTCGAACTGCTTGACCGGCGCCTGGAACCGGGCCGCGGCCGCGCGCAGGAACGCGTCGGCCAGCCGCGGCACGTCGGCGCGGCGCTCGCGCAGCGGCGGCAGGCGCAGCCGCACCACGTCCAGGCGATGCAGCAGGTCGGCGCGGAAGCGGCCGTCGGCCACCAGCGCTTCCAGCTGCTGGTGGGTGGCGGCGACCACCCGCACGTCGACCCGGATCAGCTCGCGGCCGCCGACGCGGAAGAACTCGCCCTCGGCCAGCACGCGCAGCAGCCGGGTCTGCAGCGGCAGCGGCATGTCGCCGATCTCGTCCAGGAACAGGGTGCCGCCGTCGGCCTGCTCGAAGCGGCCGACGTGGCGCTTGCCGGCCCCGGTGAAGGCGCCGGCCTCGTGTCCGAACAGTTCGCTCTCCAGCAGTTCCGACGGCACCGCGGCGGTGTTCATGGCGACGAAGGGCCGCGACGCGCGCGGCGACTCATGGTGCAGCGCGCGCGCCACCAGCTCCTTGCCGGTACCGGTCTCGCCGGTGATCAGCACGTTCAGCGGCGCCTGCGCCAGGCGGCCGATCGCGCGGAACAGATCGCGCATCGCCGGGGTGTCGCCGATCAGCGTGTCCTCGCCGCCGTCGGCGGCGACCGGCTCGCCATCACCGGACGCGACCGCGGCATCGCGAAGCGCGCGGGCCGCCAGCGCCACCGCATCGTCGAGATCGAACGGCTTGGACAGGAACTCGTGCGCGCCGCCGCGGAAGGCGCCGGCGGTGCTGGCGATGTCGGTGTAGGCCGACATCACGATCACCGGCAGTTGCGGCCGCGCGGCCTTGAGCTTGTCCAGCAGCACCAGGCCATCGTCGCCGGGCATGCGCACGTCGGTGAACAGCAGCTGCGGCGCCGGCCGCCGCTGCAGCGCCTCCAGCGCCCCCTGTGCGGAGTCGAAGCCGGAGACGTCGTAGCCGGCATCGCTCAGCGCTGCCGCCAGCACGAAACGCACGCTGCGATCGTCGTCGACGATCCAGACGCGGGCGGGTTCAGCCGGCATGGCGCGCCCTCCCATCGGCATATGCCCGCTGCTCCCCCCTTTGAAAAAGGGGGGTTTGGGGGGATTTGCTTTTGCCGTGGCTCGACCGGCCGACCCGCAAATCCCGCCTGCCCCCCTTTTTCAAAGGGGGGGAAAGGCCCATCTGGTCACGACGCATCATCGAGCTCCTTCGCCGCCAGCGGCAGCAACAGCGTGAACACGGTATGGCCGGGCCGCGACCGATACGCCAGCGAGCCGCGATGCTCGCGCACCACCTGCTGCGCCAGCGCCAGGCCCAGGCCGCTGCCGTCGGCACGGCCGGACACCAGCGGCAGGAAGATCTGTTCGGCCAGTTCCTCCGGCACGCCGCGGCCGTCGTCGATGATCTCCAGCCGCAGCGCCAGCGGGTGCACGGCATCGGCGATGCGCACGCCGCGCTCGATGCGGGTGCGCAGGGTGACGTTGGCGGCGCCGGCCTGGATCGCGTTGCGCACCAGGTTCCAGGTCGCCTGGGTCAGGCGGTCGGCGTCGCCGGCCATGTCGGGCAGGCTGGGATCGTAGTCGCGGATCAGCTTCACCACCCAGCCGGCCTCGTGCTCGGCCAGCCGCAGCACGCGCTCGAGCACGCCGTGGATGTTGAGCGCGGCGTGCGGCTGCGGCGGCGACGGCGCCAGCAGCTGGTCGATCAGGTCGGTCAGGCGCGCGACCTCGGACTGGATCAGGCCGACCAGCTCGCGCGATTCGCCGTCCTCCACCCGCCGCGCCAGCAGCTGCGCCGCGCCCTTCAATCCGGCCAGCGGATTGCGCAGCTCGTGCGCCAGGCCCTTCAGCGCCGCCGCCAGCGCGCTCGGCAGCACCCGCAGCGGATCGTCGCCGGGAAACTCGTCGACCGGGTGCGCCTCGAGCAGCCAGCCGCCGCCCTCGCGCCGCGACAGCCAGCCGTCGGCGAAGCGCGGCTCGCCGCCCAGGAACGCCAGCTCGATCCGCCGCAGCCGCAGCTGCTCGACGCCGTCGCCCGCGTTCGCCGCCAGCGCCCGCCGCAACGCCTCGCCCTCCACTTCCAGCGCCGCCAGCGGCTGGTCCAGCAGCCGCCGCGCACTCATCCCCAGCCAGCGCGCGAACGCCGGATTGCAGCCCTCGATCCGCGCGTGACGGTCGGTCCAGGCCACCGGGGTGACCAGGGAATCGAGGACCGGATCGGCCGACGGGGGAGGCGCCATCGCACCAATGTAGTGCATGCACCGGACCGGTGCGAGCAGTTTGCTGCGCAAGTTCCGGCCGATGCGCTTCACCCGCGACTCACCCGCGCGCCCGTAGCGTCGGAATTCCCGCCCGCGGAGCTGCCATGGCGCGCCCGATCTGGACCGGCACCCTCTCCTTCGGCCTGCTCAACGTGCCGGTGTCGCTGATGTCCGGCGAGCGCAAGACCGACCTGCACTTCCGCATGCTCGATTCGCGCAGCAATACCCCGGTCCGCTACGAGCGGGTCAACGCCGAGACCGGCGAGGAGGTGCCGTGGAAGGACATCGTCAAAGCGTTCGAGTACGACAAGGGCAGCTACGTGGTGCTGGAGAAATCCGACATCGCCTCGGCGGCGCCGGAGAGCCACGAGACGGTGGAGGTGGAAACCTTCGTCGACGCCGACGCGATCCCGCTGCCCTACTTCGATAAACCGTATGTCCTGGTGCCGGCGAAGAAGGCCGAGAAGGGCTACGTGCTGCTGCGCGAGACGCTGAAGCAGACCGGCCGGGCCGGCATCGCCCGGGTGGTGATCCGCACCCGCGAGTACCTGGCAGCGGTGGTGCCGCAGGACGACGCGCTGATGCTGCTGTTGCTGCGCTACCCGCAGGAACTGGTGGACCCGGCTGACTACCGCCTGCCCGAGGGCAGCCCCAGCGACTACCGCATCGCCGGCAAGGAGCTGGAGATGGCCAAGCAACTGATCGAGTCGATGGCGGGCGAGTGGAAGCCCGACGACTACAAGAACGAGTTCCGCACCCGGCTGGAGGCGGTGATCCGCAAGAAGATGAAGTCGAAGGGTGCGCTGGCCGAGGCCGAGGACGCCGAGTACGAGGCGCCCGAGGACACCACCACCAACGTGGTCGACTTCATGTCGCTGCTGCAGAAGAGCATCGCCGGCAACAAGCGTACGCCGGCGAAGAAGGGCGGCAAGGCCGCGAAGAAGGCGGCGAAGAAGGGCGGCAAAAAGGCCGCGAAGAAGACCGCGCGCAAGAGCGCGAAGAAGACGACCGCACGCAAGGCGGGATGACGAGGGTGCCGCGCGAACGCACCCGCGCAGACCGGTGGAGGCTGCACCGGAACGTGCGCGACGCGACGGCCGCGCCGGCGATGCCCGGCAAGGGAGAAAGCGGATGCGGCTGACCAGCGCCGACAGGGTGATGTTCCGGGGCGCGAAGTACACCAAGCGGGACGTGGCGGACTACTACCGCGCCGTGGCGGACCGGCTGCTGCCGGACCTGGCAGGGCGACCGCTGTCGCTGCTGCGCTGCCCGGACGGCGCCGGCGGCGAGTGCTTCTTCCAGAAGCACCATGCCGACAGCCTGGGCGCGCACGTGCACGCGATCGCGCTGCGGCAGAAGAGCGGCGTCGAACCGTACCTCTACGTCGACGATATCGACGGCGTGCTCGAGCTGGTGCAAATGAACACGCTGGAGTTCCACCCCTGGGGCGCGCGCACCGATGCGCCCGAATGCCCCGACCGGCTGGTGTTCGACCTCGACCCGGGCAAGGGCGTGCGCTGGCCGGACATCGTCGCCGCCGCGCGCGACATGCGCCGCACGTTGAAGCGCGCGGGACTGGAGAGCTTCGTGCGGCTGTCCGGCGGCAAGGGCCTGCACGTGGTGGTGCCGATCGCGCCGGGCCCGTCCTGGGACCAGGCGCGCGGCTTCTGCGAAGGGATCGCACAGGCGATGGCGGCCCGCGCACCCGAACGCTACGTCGCCACCATGTCCAAGGCCCGGCGCGGCGGCAAGGTGTTCATCGACTGGCTGCGCAACGCCCGCGGCCAGACCAGCGTGGCGTCGTGGTCGCTGCGCGCGCGCCTGGGCGCGCCGGTGGCGGTGCCGATCCGCTGGGAGCAACTGGGCAAGGTGGCGCGGCCGGACGCCTTCGACCTGGCCGCCGCCCAGCGGCGCGCCGCGCGGCTGCGCAAGGACCCGTGGGACGGGTTCGATCCGCTGGAGCAAACGCTGCCGGCGCCGGAATGAACCGACGGCGTTGCGGCGCCGACGGAATGCAACCACGCCGTAGAGCGGAGCTTGCTCCGCTGCCTTCGGCTCCGGAGCCCGCGTAGCGGAGCAAGCTCCGCTCTACGGGGTTGGGGCGCTCCCGCCCATCAGTTGCGCGCGACGCACCTTGCCCAGGCCGGCCAGCGCCTTGCGGTAGGACCAGTCCACCAGCTCGCGCAGGTGGGCGTCGGGCAGGCGGCGCACGTCGACGATAGTGATCCAGTGGTAGCGGCCCAGCCAGCGCGCCGGCTTGATGCCGGGCACGTCGGTCAATTCGAGAAAGCGCTCGTCCGCCACCTTGAGGCTGAAGCGCCAGCGCTCCGGATCGCTGGTCTTGAAATGGGCGAAGCGCTTGCCGCCCACGGCATAGACCAGGATGTTGGCCGGCGCGCCGTGCTCGCGGCATTCTGCGCCGGGCAGGCCGGCGCACAGGGACTTGAGCTGTTCGACGTTCATGTCCGCATCGTGCGATAGGCGTAGGGCGGAACCGCCGCTCGTGCTTTCGTGGGAGCGATGGAAGTCGCGGCTGGATGCCTGCGGAGTTGCGGAGTCGCGACTTCCGTCGCTCCCACGATACGGGCTACGGGTGCGGCGCCGTCAGCGCGTGCAGGATGCGCAGGTCCTCGGCATCGAGGACGGTGCCGTCCAGGCCGCGGAAACGCAGCCGGAAGGCACGGATGGCCGCCTCGGGCGCGTCCACCGGATAGCCGATCAGGCGCAGCGCCCGGACCGGATCGAACCCGGGCGGCGGATCCTCGACCAGCGCCGGGTCCGGCCAGATGCCGAAGCCGGCCGCGGCCAGCCGCCGCCACGGGAACAGTGCGCCCGGGTCGATCTTGCGCGTGGGCGCCAGGTCGGCATGGCCGATCACGTTCTCGCGCGGGATGCGCCAGCGCGTGGTGAGGTCCTCCAGCAGCCGCAGCAGCGCGGCGATCTGCGCCTCGGAGAACGGCTCGCGGCCGTCGTTGTCGAGCTCGATGCCGATCGAGGCGGAGTTGACGTCGCTGATCGCCCCCCAGCTGCCGGCGCCGGCATGCCAGGCGCGGTGCTCGTCGGCCACCAGCTGGTACAGCGTGCCGTCGTCGCCGATCAGGTAGTGCGCGCTGACCGGCCCGCCGCTGTTGCGCGTGCGCAGGGTGCGCAGGCTGCGCTCCACCGAGTCCTGCTCGGTGTAGTGGATCACGATCAGTATCGGCCGGCGCGCGTCGTGGTTGGCCGACGGTACCCAGTGCGCCAGCGGGTTGCGCGGCGGCGCGTGCGTGCACGCGGCCAGGGCGACGATGCAGAACGGGAGCAGCAGGGTCCGGAAGCGCATGCCGCATTGCACCCGCTTGCCCGGCGGATTGCAAGGCGGGCGCATCGCCGTGCCGATCGCGGAGGTGCTGAAGGTGCGGTGGCGCTTCGAGTTCGTCGCGACTTCCGTCGCTCCCACATGTGGCCATCGCCAGTTCGCGCCATCGCCATTCCTGTGGGAGCGACGGAAGTCGCGACTGCGAAAGCGAAGAGCATGCAGGACCACGACTGCAGCGCGGCGCAAAAAGAAGCGGGCGGCGGATCGCTCCGCCGCCCGCGTCACCTCGTGGGGGAGGTGGATCCGGCTCAGGTCTCGTAGGCGGTCTCGCCGTGCTCGGCGATGTCCAGGCCGGCGCGTTCGTCCTCCTCTTCCACGCGCAGGCCGAACACCAGTTTGGCGATGAAGAACGACCCCGCCGCGACGATGCCGATCCAGGCCACCGTCAGCGCGACGCCCAGCGCCTGGATCGCCACTTGCGACCCCATCGAGAAGTCGGCGTCGCCGGTGCCGCCCAGCCCCGGCGCGTGGAACACGCCGGTGAGCAGGGCGCCGACGATGCCGCCGATCGCGTGCACGCCGAACACGTCGGCGGTGTCGTCGGCGCGGAGCATGCGCTTGAGGCCGTTGACGCCCCACACGCACAGCACGCCCGCCGCCACGCCGATCGCGATCGCGCCCAGCGGGCCGACCAGCCCGGCCGCCGGGGTGATGCCGACCAACCCGGCCACCGCGCCCGAGGCCACGCCGAGCGCCGACGACTTGCCCTTGACCAGCTTCTCGGTCGCCGCCCAGGCCAGCACCGCGGCCGCGGTGGCGAGCATGGTGTTGAGGAACGCCAGCGCCGCATCGGCGGTCGCCTCGAGGTTGGAGCCGGCGTTGAAGCCGAACCAGCCCACCCACAGCAGCGAGGCGCCGACGAAGGTCAGGGTGACGTTGTGCGGCTTGAGCGCCTCGCGCCCGAAGCCGACGCGCTTGCCGACGAAGTACGCGCCCACGAGGCCGGCCACGCCGGCATTGATGTGCACCACCGTGCCGCCGGCGAAATCCAGCGCCCCGAGCTCGAACAGGAACCCGCCGGTCGCCCACACCATGTGCGCGATCGGCAGGTAGCCGAGGGTGAACCACAGCGCCGAGAACAGCATCACCGCGGCGAAGCGCGCACGCTCGGCGAAGGCGCCCACGATCAGCGCGCCGGTGATGCCGGCGAAGGTCGCCTGGAACGCCACGAACACGTACTCGGGCAATGCGACGCCGTCGGTGAACGTGGCCGCCAGCGAGTCCACCGTCACCCCGGACAGGAACAGCTTGTCGAGGTTGCCGATCCAGGCGCCCTCGCCCGAGAACGCCAGGCTGTAGCCGTACGCCACCCACAGCAACAGCATCAGCGAGAACACGCTGATCACCTGGATCAGCACCGAGAGCACGTTCTTGGCGCGCACCATGCCGCCGTAGAACAGCGCCAGGCCCGGCACCACCATCAGCAGCACCAGGAAGGTCGAGGTCAGCATCCAGGCCACGTCGCCCTTGTCGACGGTCGGCTCGGCGGCCGCGTCGGCCGCATCGGCGGGCATTTCCTGCAGCGCCGCGGTTTCCATCGCCGGCGCCGCGGCCTCCTGTGCCAGCGCGCCGCCGGCAACGCCCGCCAGCAGCAGGCCGCAGGCGGCGGCCAGTGCCAGCAGGTCCGGTCGGGCCTTCCACCCGGAGAAGAATCGGATCGTCATGGTTGTCTCCTGCGTGGGGTCAGAGCGCATCGGCGCCGAGCTCGCCGGTCCGGATGCGGATCACCTGCTCGAGCGCGGTCACGAACACCTTGCCGTCGCCGACCTTGCCGGTCGCCGCGGCCTTGGTGATCGCCTCCATCGCGCCGTCGAAGGCGTCGTCGGACACGGCGCACTCGATCTTCAGCTTGGGCAGGAAGTCGACGACGTACTCGGCGCCGCGGTACAGCTCGGTGTGGCCCTTCTGCCGGCCGAAGCCCTTGACCTCGGTGACGGTGAGCCCGGACACGCCGGCCTCGCCGAGCGCCTCGCGCACCTCGTCGAGCTTGAACGGGCGGATGATGGCGGTGATCAGTTTCATGGTGCTCCTCCGGTGGAATGCGATGCCGTCGCCACGGCCGTCAGAACGACTTGGTGACGGCGAAGGTGAAGGTCTCGTCCGGGCCGATCAGGTCGTTGTCGTTGAGCGCGGCGGCGACCTCGAAGCCGTTGTCGAAGCCCTTGCTGACGCCGAGCTTCCAGAACGCGTAGTCGGCGCCGTCGTAGCCGCTCACCCACTGCTTGCCGACCGCTGCGTTGAGGGTCCAGCTGGGCACGAACTCCCAGTCGGCGGTCACGTCGAGGTTGCCGCTGCCGTCGGAGTCGGGCAGGCCGAACAGGTCGCTGACCGCGTAGGAGTACTTGGTGCCGAAGATGCCGTAGCTCAGGCCGAGATAGAGCTCGGTGGTGTCGGGATCGGTGAAGCCGGGCGGGTAGTCGCCGGGATACCAGTAGTAGATCGCGCCGACGTCGTAGCCGAGGCCGCTGTCGCCGAACTCGCCGCCGTAGCCGAGGTAGAGGTCGATCTCCACCTGGCTGGAGACGTCGGGATCGGCATCGGAAACCCAGCTGATGCTGCTGCCCCAGGCACCGGCGTAGAAGCCGCTGTCGTGGGTGTAGTCGACGCCGCCCTGCAGCGCCGGCTCCTCGTTGCTCTGGGTGAGGCCGCGGAACAGGTAGTCGCTGGTCAGCGTGAGAGACCCGGAGACCTCCGCGTGCGCGTGGCCGGCGGCCAGCAGGCCGAGCGCGAACAACGTTGCAACCCCTCGTGTGCGGTACGTCATGACTAGGCTCCTCGATGGATGGAACCCTCCCCGGTCAATCCGTGTTGCCAATCGCCCTTGCCCGCGCGGGCCGTGTTGCCCGTCCCCGCGTTCCGGCCGGAGGCTCTGCGTCCCCGTGCCGACGGTGCCTCACCCTCTCCTTCGTTCTGTTGTTCGGATGGAGAATTCTCCTGATGGGTATTCACGCGTTCACGGAATCCCTTCCTCTCTCCGCTTACGGGAGGGGGTGCCCTTGGCGAAGCATCGAAAGCGCCCTCATCGCCCCCGGCCAAAGCGTTCGGAAGCAGGCGCTTGGGGCGCCTTCTCCCGCGGGCGGGAGAAGGGATCCGTCGACACTTGCGCCAAAGGCGCTCCAGCGCGGCCCTGCGGTCCTAAGGCGCGCACCAGTCGCGGGGTCCTGCCACACCTCGTCCGTAAGGCATGTCGACGGCCCCGGCGCATGCGCCCGGGCCGCCTCCCCGTCAAACGGTGTAGTACAGCTGATATTCCAGGGGATGGGTGGCCGCGCGGAACTTGGTCACCTCCTGCATCTTCAGCGCGATGTAGCCGTCGATGAAGTCGTCGGAGAACACCCCGCCGGCGGTCAGGAACTCGCGATCGGCATCCAGCGCCTCGAGCGCCTGGTCCAGCGAATGGCAGACCTTGGGGATGTTCTTCTCCTCTTCCGGCGGCAGGTCGTAGAGATCCTTGTCGCTCGGGCCGCCCGGGTCGATCTGGTTCTTGATGCCGTCCAGCCCGGCCATCATCAGCGCGGCGAAGATGAGATAGCCCGACTGCATGGGATCGGGGAAGCGCACCTCGATGCGGCGCGCCTTGGGATTGCTCACGAACGGGATCCGGCAGCTCGCCGAGCGGTTGCGCGCCGAGTAGGCCAGCATCACCGGCGCCTCGAAACCCGGTACCAGGCGCTTGTAGCTGTTGGTGGTGGAATTGGAGAACGCGTTGATCGCGCGCGCGTGCTTGAAGATGCCGCCGATGTACCACAGCGCCATCTGGCTCAGTCCGCCGTAGCCGTCGCCGGTGAACAGGTTGGTGCCGCCCTTGGCCAGCGACTGGTGCACGTGCATGCCGCTGCCGTTGTCGCCGACCAGCGGCTTGGGCATGAAGGTGGCGCTCTTGCCGTTGCGGAAGGCGACGTTCTTGATGATGTACTTCATCGTCAGCAGTTCGTCGGCCTTCTTGACCAGCGAGTTGAACTTGGTGCCGATCTCGCACTGGCCGGCGTTGGCCACCTCGTGATGGTGCACCTCGACCTCGATGCCCACCTGTTCCAGGGTCTTGCACATCTCGGCGCGCAGGTCGTGCAGCGAGTCGACCGGCGGGGTCGGGAAGTAGCCGCCCTTGATCGTCGGCCGGTAGCCGGTGTTGCCGCCCTCGTACTCCTTGGCCGAATTCCAGTGCGCCTCCTCCGAGTCGACGTGGAAGAAGGTATGGCCCATCTCGACGCCGAAGCGCACCGAGTCGAACACGAAGAACTCCGGCTCCGGGCCGAAGAACGCCTGGTCGGCGATGCCCGAGGACTTGAGGTAGGCCTCGGCGCGCTTGGCCACGCCGCGCGGATCGCGCGAGTACGACTGCATCGTCGACGGATCGAGCACGTCGCAGACCAGCACCAGGGTCGGATCGGCCGAGAACGGGTCGACATAGGCGCTGGACGCGTCGGGCAGCAGCACCATGTCCGATTCGTTGATGCCCTTCCAGCCGGGGATCGACGAGCCGTCGAACATCTTGCCGTCCTCGAACAGGCCGGGCTCGAAGATCGACTGCGGATAGGTGACGTGGTGCTGCACGCCACGGATGTCGGTGAAGCGCAGGTCGATGAACTCGACCTTGTGGTCCTTGATCAGCTTTTCGACGTTGTCGATGGACATCGCGGGTTTGAACCTCGGATTGGTGATGGATGGCCATGAAGGAAGCAAAGCGCGTGCCAAGCGCGTTCTGCGTGCAACCCGTTGATCGAAGGCGTTTTTTGCCCGGAACCCCGCGATGCCGACGCACTGCAATCGTGCACCGGCGAAGATAGCGCACCATGTTGGTGCGATCGCCAATGCGCGGCTTGTCCGCCCGGACGAGAGCCGGGCGCCGTCCGCCCGCCCTTTCGGGTCGGAATTTTCCTACGCGCCAGAGCGCCTTCCCCCGACTGCCCGCGAGGCGCCCGGTCCGCCAAGCTGCCCGAGTCAGCACCGCCATCCACCGACGCGCGTGCTGCACGGGACGCAAGGTTCCGGCCCGGCGGAACCACCGCCGTCCGGACGATCACAGGGGAGCAGGATGGAACGCGCACTGGTGGAAGTGGCTCCGGACGACGATGGCTGGACCATCCGCATCGCCGGCTACGAGATCGCCCGCGAACTCGACATGATCACCGCGATCCAGGAAGCCTCGCGCTTCGCCCGCCAACGGCACGTCGCCACGGGCCGGCCGACCGGCGTGCGGGTGAAGTCGACCGCGGGCGACGAGATGGTGGTGGGCGCCTGCGGCTGAGGCGCGACCGGAGTCCATCTACCGAAAGCCGTCCGCCACGGATCAACGCGGATGGACGCCGATGGGCGATCGGGCCCGTCGGCGCGGCCGCGTGCACGGCGGCGGTGGACGGCTGAGGCGCAACGCGGCTTCCTGTATCCGCGCCGGCAGCGCCATCCACTTTCATCCGGCGCCGATCCGCGGCTGAACGGGTTTTTCGAGATGCGCTCTAGAATGGCAGGCCGTTCCCGTCCGGCTCGCCCATGTCGCCGTCGCCAGCACCGGGTTTTGCGTATCGCGGACGAGTGACGTGGCCGGTCGCTGCGTCGGACGGGCTTCGGCGGCTTGCGCGACGGCACGGGCCGGCGGCCTGGAAGCCATGACCGACGCAGGCGCGCAGGAAGCCGACGTCGTGGTGATCGGCGGCGGCGCCGCCGGGCTGATGTGCGCACACGTGGCCGGCGCGCGCGGGCTGCGGGTGCGGGTGCTCGAGCGCGCCAACCGGGTCGGCAAGAAGATCCTGATGTCCGGCGGCGGGCGCTGCAACTTCACCAATACCGGCACGACGCCGGCGAACTTCCTCTCCGCCAATCCGCATTTCTGCAAGTCGGCGCTGGCACGCTACACCCCTTGGCAGTTCCTGGAGCTGGTGGAGCGCCACGGCATCGCCTGGCACGAGAAGGAACCCGGCCAGCTGTTCTGCGACGAGTCGTCGAAACTGATCGTGCGCATGCTGCTGGACGAGTGCGCACGGGCCGGCGTGCGGATCGACACGCGGTGCGAGATCGGCGCCGTCGACATCGGCGACGACGGCCGCTTCCGCGTGGCGGCCGGGCCCGGCCGCATCGTCGCGCCGAAGCTGGTGATGGCCAGCGGCGGACTGTCGATCCCGAGCATGGGCGCCAGCGGCTTCGGCTACGAGCTCGCGCGCCGGTTCGGCCACGCGCTGCGGCCGACCCGCGCCGGGCTGGTGCCGCTGACCCTCAGCGGCAAGCACCGGGAGCGCCTGGCCGACCTGAGCGGCGTATCGCTGCCGGTCGCCGCCGGTTGCAACGGGCAGGTCTTCCGCGGCGCCATGCTGGTCACCCATCGCGGCATCAGCGGGCCGGCGATCCTGCAGATCTCCTCCTATTGGCAGCCTGGCGACGCGCTGCAGCTGGACCTGTTGCCGGACACCGACGTGCCGGCGCTGCTCGCGCGCTGGCAGGCCGGGCGCCCGGCGGCCGAACTGAAGACCCTGCTCGCGGAGCTACTGCCGCGGCGCTTCGCCCAGCGCCTGTGCGAGGTGTGGCTGCCGAGCCGGCCGATGAGGCAGTACACGCCGGCGCAACTGCACCGGATCGCCGCGCTGCTGCAGGCCTGGCCGCTGGTGGCCAGCGGGACCGAGGGCTACCGCACCGCCGAGGTCACCCTGGGCGGCGTGGCCACCGACGCGGTGTCCTCGTCCACGTTCGAGTCGCGGCGGGTGCCGGGGCTGCACTTCGTCGGCGAGGTGCTCGACATCACCGGCTGGCTCGGCGGCTACAACTTCCAGTGGGCCTGGGCGTCGGGGCACGCCGCCGGCATGGCGGTGTGAGCGGCGGCACGGCTCTCCCGGCCGCAAACGCTCCGGCGTGGTGTGCGGCGGCGCGCCCGGACGCGGTGGTCCGATGCCGTGAGCGCGCCGGCATCGACGCCTGGCGAGGTCCGGCGACGAAGCGGGCCCGAGCCCGCTTGATGCCTCGATCATCGAGGTGTATAACGCCGCCATGACCGTCGCCGCCAAATCCCTGCGCAGGGCGTCGCGCGCCACGCCCGACTACACCGACCGCGGGTATTGGCAGGGCACGATCAAGATGTCGCTGTCGAAGTTCTTCGTGCTGCGCGTATTGCACCAGCGTCCGATGCACGGCTACGAGGTCGTGCAGGCGGTGGCGAAGACCACGCGCGGCTGCTGCAGTCCCACCGAAGGCACGATCTATCCGATGCTCAACGACTTCGAGGCCGGCGGCCTGCTCACCGCGCACCTGGAGACGGTGCAGGGCCGCGAGCGCAAGGTCTACGCGCTGACCGAGCGAGGCCACGAAGCATTCCGCACCGCGGTGGCCGCATGGCTGGAAGCGACCGACTGCATCCTCGCCAGCCGCGCGGCCGCCGCGCCGCGCCGGAGCGGACGCGATGGAGGCCACTGAAGATCTTTTTTTTTCGCGCATACCCATCGATCATCGAGGCGTTGATGCTCGATGGTCAGACGATCCGCTGCAGCCGCCGATATCGACGGCCCCGCGCACCTCGCACGCGCTGCCGCCCGCACGCGTGGCGGGCCGGATCGCGCCTTTCCGCTCCTGTTCCCACACCCGAGGCAACGCCCGCATGAGACTGCGCTCCCTTCCCGATCCCGACCATCTGCCCGCGTTGCAGCCACGCCATGCCCCGCGGCGACCGGCCGACGGCCTGGCCGCCGGCGCGCAGGCGCCGCCGAAGATCCTCCTGCTCTACGGTTCGTTGCGCGAGCGCTCGTATTCGCGCCTGGCGATCGAGGAGGCCGCGCGGCTGGTGCGCTGGTTCGGCGGCGAGCCGCGGATCTTCGACCCCTCCGACCTGCCGCTGCCGGGACAGGTGCCCGGCGACGACCACCCGGCGGTGCACGAACTGCGGCAGCTGTCGCTGTGGTCGGAGGGGCAGGTCTGGTGCAGTCCGGAGCGCCACGGCCAGATCAGCGGCGTGATGAAGGCACAGATCGACCATCTGCCGTTGAGCCTGGGCGGGATCCGCCCCACCCAGGGACGCACGCTGGCGGTGATGCAGGTCTCGGGCGGCTCGCAGTCGTTCAACTCGGTCAACACGCTGCGCCTGCTCGGGCGCTGGATGCGCATGTTCACCATTCCCAACCAGTCCAGCGTCGCCCAGGCCTTCCGCCAGTTCGACGAGGCCGGGCGCATGCTGCCCTCCGGCTACTACGAGCGCATCGTCGACGTGGTCGAGGAGCTGATCCGGTTCACCGTGCTGCTGCGGCCGCATGCGGCGCAATTGGTGGACCGATATTCCGAGCGCCGGCAGGCGGCGGACACGGCGGTCGCCGCGGCCAACGACCTGTCGTCGATCGCGATCGCGCCGCAGGCGAAGCCCGCCGGGGGATGACCCGGCCGGTCTGGACGATCCACGCCGCCCGGCACGGCCGCGAGCTGCGCTGGCGGACGCAAGCAGCGCGCGCGGCGCCGGCGCGCATGGGACGCGCATGGGATGGGTACAGACTGCTTCGCGTATTCTTGCGCCTCGCTCCGCAACGCCCACGCCCGTGTCCGACCTGCTCGCCGCCCTGCTGCTGGGCATCATCGAAGGTGTCACCGAGTTCCTGCCGATCTCCAGCACCGGGCATCTGCTGATCGTGCAGCACTGGCTGGGCGCGCGCTCGGACTTCTTCAACATCGTGATCCAGGCCGGCGCGATCCTGGCGATCACGCTGGTGTTCCGGCAGCGGCTGTGGACGCTGGCGACCGGGCTGCGCCAGCGCGAGAACCGCGTCTACGTGCTGAAGCTCGCTGCCGCCTTCGCCGTGACCGCGATCGTCGGCCTGCCGGTGCGGATGGCCGGCTGGGAACTGCCGGAAACGGTGACGCCGGTGGCCTGGGCGCTGATCCTCGGCGGCATCTGGATGATCGTGGCCGAGCGGCTGGCCGAGCGCCGCGGCGACAGCATCGACGTGACCTGGACGGTGGTGGTGCTGGTCGGCCTGGCGCAGGTGGTGGCGGGCGTGTTCCCGGGCACCTCGCGTTCGGCGGCGGCGATCTTCATGGCGATGCTGGCGGGGCTGAGCCGGCGCTCAGCGGCGACCGAGTTCGTGTTCCTGGTCGGCATCCCCACCATGTTCGCGGCCAGCGCCTACGCCTTCCTCGAGCTGTGGCTGGGGCAGGGCCTCGGCAGCGAGGCCTGGAGCGAGGTGGCGCTGGCGTTCACGGCGGCCACCGCCACCGGATTCGTGGTGGTGAAGTGGCTGCTGGGTTACATCAAGTCGCATCGCTACACCGGCTTCGCGATCTACCGCATGGCGCTGGGCGGGTTGCTGCTGCTGTTGATGCCGGCGGGAAGCTGACCGGCCGCACCGGGTTTCGCCGTCCGGCATCGGGCGGAGCCTGCGGCCCGCCCCGGCTGCGGCCTCGGCCCGCCGCCAAGGCTCGCTTCACGCAGCGAGTGCGGTGGCCCGGTTCCGTGCCCGCACCGAATCGGCATCATCGCCACGGCTGTCGAAATCGCGCCGCCCGGATCGTCGCCCCGGTGAAGGCAGGCGAATCTCCCGTCCGGATCCCCCGACGCGACCGCCTCCGGCCGTACCCGATCGCCCTACGCGGGCGTTGTGCATCCCCCGAGAACAGGAGCTTTCCCATGAGTTACGTCGATGGTTTTCTGCTGGCGGTTCCCAGGGCCAAGCTGTCCGCCTACCGCGCGCTGGCGCGCAAGGCCGGCAAGATCTGGATGGAGTATGGCGCGCTGCAGTACGTGGAGTGCGTGGAGGACGACGTGCAGCCGGGCAAGTCCACCTCCTTCCCCAGGGCGGTGAAGCTGAAGGAGGACGAGGTGGTGGTGTTCTCCTACATCGTCTACAAGTCGCGCGCGCAGCGCGACCGCATCAACAAGAAGGTGATGGCCGACCCGCGCCTGGCCGGCATGGACCCGAAGACGATGCCGTTCGACGGCAAGCGCATGATCTGGGGCGGGTTCAAGGGCATCGTCGAGATGTGATCCCGGGCCGGCAGGCCCGCGACGCCATCGGCGGCGCTCCCACCCGCGCGCGCCCGTAGAGCGGAGCTTGCTCCGCTGCTCCCGTCACCGAAGCCCGCGCACCCACCCGCGTAGCCGAGGAAGCTCGGCTCTACGATGAGGATTGCGATACGGGCCGCGGCGGCCATTGGCCGCCGAACTCAGCCGCCGCGTGCGGCGCTTCGCGCGGCGCGCTCCAGCAGCAGCCGGCGCTCCGGTCCGTTGCCGGCGAGAGCGGCGGCGCGCTCGAATTCGCCTTTCGCCTCGGCATGTCGGTCGAGCTTCGCCAACAGGTCGCCGCGCACGGCGGGCAGCAGGTGGTAGTTCGCCAGCGCCGCGACCTCGCGCAGCTGGTCGGCCAGGTCCAGGCCGGCCTGCGGCCCGTAGGCCATCGCCAGCGCGACCGCGCGGTTGAGCTCGATCACCGGCGAGGGCACCAGGTCCGACAGGGTGTCGTACAGGGCGACGATGCGCGGCCAGTCGGTGGCCTCGGCGCTCGGCGCGCGCGCGTGGCAGGCGGCGATCGCGGCCTGCAGCGCATACGGACCGCGCACGTCGCCCAGACGTTCGGCGCGCGCCAGCGCCTCCAGCCCGCGGCCGAGCAGCAGCCGGTCCCACTTGCCGCGGTCCTGGTCGGGCAGCAGGATCGGGGCGCCGTCGGCGCCGGTGCGCGCGCCCAGCCGCGAGGCCTGCAGCTCCATCAGCGCCACCAGGCCGTGCACCTCGGGCTCGCGCGGCATCAGCTCGGCCAGCACCCGCCCCAGCCGCAGCGCGTCCTGGCACAGCCCCGGGCGCACCCAGTCCTCGCCGCTGCTGGCGCTGTAGCCCTCGTTGAAGATCAGGTAGATCACGCCGAGCACCGACGCCAGGCGCTCGGCGAGTTCGTCGCGCGGCGGCAGCTCGAACGGCACCTGCGCCGCGCCCAGGCTGCGCTTGGCGCGCACGATGCGCTGGGCGACGGTCGGTTCCGGCAACAGGAAGGCGCGCGCGATCTCCGGCGTGGTCAACCCGCCGAGCAGGCGCAGGGTCAGCGCCACCTGCGCCTCGGTCGACAGCACCGGGTGGCAGGCGATGAAGATCAGCCGCAGCAGATCGTCGCCGACGGCATGGTCGAGCGCGGTTTCCTGCCTGGCGTCGATGTCCTCGCGCTCGGATTCGAGTTCGTAGGCGAGCTGCTCGTGCTTGCGGTCCAGCAGCTTGTGCCGGCGCAGGCGGTCGATCGCGCGGTGCTTGGCGGTGGCCATCAGCCAGGCACCGGGGTTATCCGGGACACCCGAATCGGGCCAGCGCTCCAGCGCGACCACCAGCGCGTCCTGGGCCAGCTCCTCGGCCAGGTCGATATCGCGCACCATACGCATCAGCCCCGCGATCAACCTGGGCGACTCGATCCGCCAGACGGCGTCGATGGTCTTGTGGACATCCGGGCTCATGGCATGCGATCACAGCATCATCTCCCGGGCCGGGCAAGGGCCTTTCGTCCCGCGCCCGGCGGCGCCGAGCGCGGACCGCCGCACCGTCCCGAACGGCGGGAACCGCTCACGCCGCCCGGCCGTCGCGCTCGTGCGCGGGCGCGGCGCCGAATTCCCCGGCCTCGAACACCGGCCGGATCTCGATCTCGGTGTCCCCGCGAAGCGGACCGGGGCAGCGCTTGACCCACTCGATCGCCTCTTCCAGCGATTTGACCTGGAGCAGCCAGAAGCCGGCCAACAGCGTCTCGGAGCCTGCGAACGGTCCCTCGATCACGGTCCGCGTTCCGCCGGAAAACCGCACCCGCACGCCCTGCGCGCTCGGGTGGAGGCCCTCGGCGTCGAGCAGCACGCCGGCCTTGGCCAGCATCTCGTTGTAGCGGCGCATCTCGGCCAGCAGCCGGGCGTCCGGCATCGCGCCGGCTTCGCTGTCCCGGGTCGCCTTCACCATCACCATGCAGCGCATGTCGTTCCTCCCGCGGTCGCTCGCGGACCCGCGGGCCGGCATCGCCGGCGCCGCTTGCCGCTCATCCGGACGACGAACGACGCGCGCGGGGATCGACAGCACGACCGCGACGGCGCGAGCGTGATCCGCGCCACATGCACGAAATCGAACGCGACAGGCGGCGCGCCAACCCCATTGGCGGAACCGCGGCGTTAACCTAGGTCCGATCCGCTTCCTTCCGGGAGACCGCCATGATCCGTCGCCTGTCCCTGCTGCTGCCGTTCGCCCTCGCCGCCTGTGCGCCCGCCGAGCCACCTGCCGCACCTGCACCCACGCCCGCCGCGGCGGCGGCCGGCGACGACCGGCTCGGCGGCTACCACTGGCATCTGCGCGATGCCATCGCCGCCGACGGCAGCCGCATCGATGCCCTGTTCGCCAGCACCGAACGCCCGCTGCAGCTGGATTTCGCCGAGGGCCGGTTGGGCGTGTCGGGCGGCTGTAACCGCATCGGCGGCAGCTATACCCGCCAGGGCGATACCTTGCGCGTCGGCGAACTGGCGCAGACGCTGATGGCCTGCGCCGACCGCGCGTTGATGGCGCAGGACGCCGCCGCCAACGCGCGCCTGCAGGGCGAACTGCAGCTGCGGCTCGACGACGGTGATCCGCCGACGCTCGTCCTCACCACCGCCGGCGGCGACCGGCTGCGCTTCGAGGGCGCCGCCACCGCCGACACCCGCTACGGCGGCCCGGGCGAAACCGTGTTCCTCGAGGTCGCCGCGCAGCGCATCGCCTGCAATCATCCGCTGATCCCGGACATGCGGTGCCTGCGGGTGCGCGAGGTGCACTACGACGCGCAGGGCCTGAAGGCCGGCACGCCGGGCGAATGGCAGCCGCTGTACGAGGAGATCGAGGGCTATGCGCACGAGCCGGGCGTGCGCAACGTGCTGCGGGTCAAGCGCTACCCGGTCGAGAACCCACCGGCCGACGCGTCGTCGATCGCCTACGTGCTCGACATGACGGTGGAATCGCACCAGGAAGCCGCTTCCGACCCGGTGAAATGACGGCCGCCGCCAAGGCCCATCGCCCACCGCAGCGGAAGCGACCGCCTGGCCCGGCTACCCCTTCGCGCCGGGGTTGAGGGCGTAGGTCCCGTACACGGCGGCCTCGGCCAGCACGTGGCCGTGCATGGCGGCGAACACGTCGCCGGCGGTGAACGTCTCCGGCAGTTCGAGACGCTCGAGGTCGAGCGCGAACAGGCGGAAGAAATAGCGGTGCGTGCGCAGGTCGTTGGCGGGCGGATACGGGCCGTCGTAGCCGAAGTACTCCCCGCCCATGGCGTCGTCGTCGGCGAAGAACTTCGTGTAGTCGTTCAATCCCTGGCGCGCGCCCGCGGGGCCGGGCGGGTTGCGCTTGCCGCCCTTGGCGGGGCCGTCGCTGCAGCTGCCCGCGGCGATCTCGCGCACGTCGGCGGGTATGTCGGCCACCACCCAGTGGCTGAACTCGGTACGCGGCTGCTCGGCGGGAATCTCCACCCCGTCCTTGTTCACCATCTCGCGCACCGAGGGCACGTCGGGATCGATGCACAGCAGCGCGAACGCGCGCGCGCCTTCCGGCACCTCGTCCCAGGCCAGGTGCGGATTGCGGTTGCCGCCGAAGCCGTCCGGCGTGCCCAGCGCGAACTCGGGCGGGATCGGCTGGCGGGACTCGAAGCTGTCGCTGCGGATGCGCATCGTGGTCTCCTGTGGTCTGCCTGTCGAACGATCTCTGAAAGGTAGAGGGGCGCTTGCTCCGCCGCGGAAGCCTGGCGGACGCGCGCCGCTCAGGTTTCCGGGTAACCCAACCGTACCGCCACCGGCGTGAGCGCCGCGAAAGCCTCCGCGAGCACATCGCCGTAGGCGCGCCAGTGGCCGGCCGCGAAGCGCCGGCCATCGAACAGCCCGGCCGGCGGCGCCGGCAGGCCCAGTTCCAGCGCCTCGCCGAGCGCGGCGGCCACGGCCGGCGGGTCGTTGACGCTCTCGTCCAGCCGCAGCAGCCGGTGCGGGTGCAGGTCGCGCTCGTGCAGCACCGCGACCTGCTCCAGTCCGCGCGCGAGCCACGCGGCCGCCTCCGGCGGCGCGCCCATCCGCAGCGACACCGCTGCGCCGAACGCGAGCCAGTTGATCAGCATGTCGCGCGGATCGCGCAGGGCGATCAGCACGCGCGCCTGCGGCACGTGTGCGCCGACCACGTCGAGCAGCGCGTTGTCCCACCACAGCAGCCAGTCGATCACCGCGCCGTCGGCGATGCCGCGCGCTGGCAACTGCGCGCGCCAGGCTTCGGCGAGCGCGGCCGGATCGGCTTCGCCGCGCGCCAGCGCGGGAATGGTGTGGATGTTCTGCAGCGGATCCTGCGGCGGCTGCGGGCCGAAACGGTCGCCGCGGAACGCCGGCACGATGCCGCCGAGCAGCTGCGCCGTGCGCTCGACGCCCGAGCCGGGCAGCCCGGCCAGGAACACCACCGGCGGCGAGGAGTCCGGCACCGGCGCGGCCGCCTGTCGCGGCGCCTGCGGATCGCTCCATTCGGGCAGCGGGATCATGCGCTCGCCGGCCTCGGCGTGCAGCTCCGTCCAGATGCGGACCGCCTCGCCGTGGTGGCCGGCGCCGTCGTTGGCGATCGCCAGCCAGCCGCGGACCATCCGTTGCATGCGCACGTCGGTCGGCAGCCGCTGCAGTTCCTCGGCGCGGCGGACCGCGGCCTGCGGATCGCGGCGCGCCAGCAGGTCCAGCAGCTTCGCCTCGGCCCGCACGTGCCCCGGTTGCAGGGCGACGATCCGCCGTGCGGTCTCTTCCGCGGCCTGCGCATCCTCGTCCAGCAGCGCCAGCTTCGCTTCCAGCGCCGGCACCGCCTCGGGCGTGGCCGCCAGCCAGCGCGCGACCAGCTCGCGCCCGCGTTCGGGCGATCCGCGTTCGAGCGCGAGGCGCGCCTGCCACAGGCCGGCCACCTGCGGCGAGGTCGCCAGCGCGGCATCGAGCGTGTTGCGGGCGTCGTCGACGTCGCCCAGCTGCTGCCAGGCGGCCATGATCAGGGCCAGGGCGCGGCCGTCCGCCGGGTTCGCCGCCAGCGCCCGCCGCAGCCACGGCAGGGCCTGCCGCGGCCGCCGCCGCGCCAGCTCGAGTTGCCCGGCGAAGGCGAGGTCGGCGGGCGTGGCCTGCGACTCGAGCAGCGGCTGCAGTTCCGCCAGCGCCTCCTCGTGCCGCCCCTGGCGGTGCACGATCTCCGCGATCAGGCGCTGCTGCGCGGGGCCGCCGATCCGCTGCCCGCGCAGCCGCCGGAAGGTCTGCTCGGCGAACGCGAGGTGTCCCTTCGCCAGGTAGGCGAAGCCGAGCGCGTTGAGCAG
This sequence comes from Luteimonas sp. R10, assembly GCF_045689605.1. GTDB lineage: Bacteria > Pseudomonadota > Gammaproteobacteria > Xanthomonadales > Xanthomonadaceae > Luteimonas. The sequence goes on along the minus strand of NZ_CP141262.1, from coordinate 902,650 downwards.
TTGCGGATCGTCCGGCGCCCGCGCCCGCGCGGACGACAGCACCGACAGCGCGCGGTCGGCATCGCCGCGGCGCAGCGCGACCATGCCGGTCACCGAGGCCAGCGCCGGATGATCGGGCGCGATCCGCTCGGCGATCCGCACCAGCCGCTCGGCCTCGTCGGCGTCGCCGAGGCCGATCGCCAGTTCCGCCTGCACCACGTAGGCGCCGAACTGGTTCGGATCGAGTTCGATCGCGCGTGCGAGGTCCTGCTGCGCGCGATCGATCTCGCGCCCGCCGAGCAGGAAGCCGGCACGCTGGAAGTGCAGTGCGGCATCCTCGGGCGCCAGCGCGATCGCGCGATCGATGGTGGCCATCGCCGCGGCGGCATCGCCGGCCGCGCGCTGCGCCAGCGCCAGCAGGTGGTGGGCACGGGCGTCGTTGCCGTCCGCTTCGACCGCGGCCGCCGCCGCGGCGCGCGCCTCGTCGTGGGCGCCGCGGCGCAGGGCGTCGAGAATCTGTTCGTGCATCGGTGCGGGTGTCCGTCGGCGGCCGGCCATTGTAGCGGCTGCCCGCAAGCGCCCCGGCGCCAGGCCGAGTCGACATTCGCTTCTCCCGGTCACCCCTGTGGGAGGGGCTTCAGCCCCGACCTGCCGAAGACCGCGGCAAGAACCGGGAGCGCGCGGGGTGGATCGGGAAGCAGCGTGCGAGGCTCGTTCGCGCCCATTGGTTGACCGGGGCCGGAGCTGAAGCCTCTCCTACGAGGACAACACGGCATCGGAAGCGAGTGTCGGCTCGGCCTACGTTCCGGCCGCCAGCCGTTCGGCCACCCAGCGCTCGGCGTAGCCGTCCAGGCGCGCGTTCTCGAGGAAGCCGCAGTGGCCGCCCCAGGGCGCGATCTCCACCGTCGCCGTGTCCGGCAGCTGCAGCGCGCGGAAACCATCGGCCGGAATCACCGGATCGTCGGCGCTGGTGAGGATGTCGGCCGGCACCTGCAGCGCCGCCAGGCGCTGCCCGGCGATCGAGTAGCCGTCGAAGTAGTTGTCGAGCGAGCCGAAATCGGTATGCCGCAGCACCAGCCACTCGGTCAGCGCGCGCATGCCGAGCTTGAGCGTGGCGTCGTCGAAATCGTGCAGCTGCGGGAACAGCGCGCGCTTGCGCAGCAGCGAGCCGCGCCACTTGCGCTCGAAATAGCGCAGGTACAGCGGCAGGCCGCGTTCCATCTGCACCAGGGTCAGCGCCGGGTCGAGCACCGGGCAGACCGCGGCCACGCGCGCCAGCGGCAGGCCGGCGGCGGGCGCGCGCAGCGCCAGTCGCAGGGCGAAGTTGCCGCCGAGCGAATAGCCGGCGGCGACCAGCGGCCGAGCCGGAAAGCGCCGCGCGACCTCGACGGCGGCCCGCACCACCTCGTCGATGCGGTTGGAATGGAACAGGTCGGGGTTGAGGTGGTGGGTCTGGCCGTGGTCGCGGAAGTTCAGCCGGAACACCTCGAAGCCGCGGCGCAGCAGCTGCGCCGCCGTCAGCCGCATGTAGCTCGAATCGCTGCTGCCTTCCCAGCCGTGCAGCAGCAGCGCGAGCCCGCGCGGCGCGGTGCCCGGGACCGCGCTGTGCAGGCCGTGCAGGCGCACGCCGTCACCGGCGTCGAGCAGGTGCTCGAACGTTTCCGCCCCGGTCGCCGCCAGCGCCTGCGCACCGCGCCGGCGGCGCCACGGGCTGGAACCGAGCGCCGACTGCATGTGCGCGTTGCGCAGCCAGCGTGGCGGCAGGTAGGGAATGGACTCGGGCATGGAGGGGGTGAGGTTCGGTCGGGTTCAAGGCTCGCTCAGCGGGTCCGCGAAGGACGCGAAAGACGCAAAGAAAGCGCGGGCGGATTCATGGCACCCCGAAGCACCTGCCGTTCCCGCGAAGGCGGCGATCCATGGGCCTTGCCTTTGGCCGGCTCAACGTCCATGGGTTGCCGCCTCGCGGGACGATGCTGGGCTTGCTTCGGCATGGCTTCGCTCGGAGCGCGTGATGCGCTTACGGCCGGTTCGTCTGCATGGCGGCGACGATGCGCTCGCGCGCGACCTCGGCGATGCGCCGGCGGCCGATCGCGGCGCCCGGCGCGATCGGCTCCAGGAACGCGACCTCGGCGCTCCGCACCGGTTCGCCGAGCAGGCGCAGGAAATTGCCGACGAAGCTCTCGCGTGCGCGGAACGCCACCACCGTCTGCGCCGACGCGTGCTCGCCGTAGCGCAACGCCACCGGCTGCACCGCCACCCCGGCCTCGACCGCGGCCAGGAAGATCCGCGCATGGAACGGCCCGACCTCGCGGCCGTCGCGGGTGCGGCCCTCGGGAAACACCCCGACCGAGCGCCCGCCGCGCAGCCGCGCCAGCATTTCGTGCAGCACGCCGCCCAGCGACTCCTGGCTGCCGCGCTGGTGGTAGATGGTCTCGCCGCGGCTGGCCAGCCAGCCGACCAGCGGCCAGCGGCTGATCTCCTTCTTGGCCACGAAACCCATCATGCGCTGGCTGTGCAGGGCCACGATGTCGATCCAGCTGACGTGGTTGGCCACGAACAGCGCCGCCCCCGCGACGGGCGTGCCGCGACGGCGCAGGCGGAAGCCGAACACGCGCATCAGGCCCGCGGACCAGGCGCGGATCAGGCGGTGATCGAGGCGCTCGCCATTGGCCAGCGGCAACGCCGCGGTCAGCGGCGTGATCGCCAGCAGCACCAGCGGCAGGTGGACCAGCAGGTGCCAGAGCAGCATCGGCACGCGATAGCCGTAGCGCAACGCGCGCAAGGCGTTGCTGCCTGCGACGGACGCGGTCGCGCTCGATGGGGATGACGGCGGGTTCATGCGTGCGGAAAGGACCTGTCTCCGCCGCGGCCGTATGCCGCGAGCAGACCCGGGATTATGGGGCAGATGCCCGCCGGCGGTCGCCAGGACCGCGAAGCAGCGGGAATGCCGCGCCGAAGGACGACGGCGTCAGCGCGGCGGCCGCGCGATCACCGCCAGCGTCAGGCGCGAGATGCAGACCAGGCGCCCGGCGTCGTCCTCGATGCGGATCTCCCAGACCTGGGTGCTGCGGCCGACGTGCAGCGCGCGCGCGGTGCCGGTGACGCGGCCGCTGCGCACGCCGCGCAGGTGGTTGCCGTTGATCTCGATGCCGACGCAGCCCTCGTCATCGCCGACCGAGAGCATGCCGGCGGTACTGCCGAGGGTCTCGGCCAGCAACAACGAGGCGCCGCCGTGCAGCAGGCCGTAGGGCTGGTGGGTGCGGGCGTCGACCGGCATGGTCGCGCGCAGGTAGTCGGGGCCCAGTTCGGTGAAGACGATGCCCAGCGGCTCCATCGCGGTGTTGCGCGACATCGCGTTCAGCGCGTCCAGCGTCTCGGTCCGGCGGAAAGGCGGGCGGGGCCCGGCGGGGCCGGTGTCGGAGCGGTCGCTGTCGTCCATGTCGGACACGATAGCCGAGCCTCGCCCGGCCTCGCCAGCGCCGCGGCAACGGCGGCCCGCCGGGCGGCGGCTGCCAGGCGCGATCGGCAAGCGATCGCGGCGGCCGCCTGCAGCGGCGCTCAGGCGCAGCGGAAGCGCGGAACGGCCTGGTTGCCGACGTAGCGGCGCTCGCTCGCGTAGCCGCTGCTGCTGCCGTAGCCGACGCCGAAATCGCGGGCGCGATGCTCGTGCCGGGCGGCGCTCGCCACCACCGGACGAGGGGGAACGGACGAAGCGGTCTGCGGAACGGTCTGGACGGGCGTGGTGTTCATGGCGGGGGCTCGGGGGAGGTGCGTCGTCCGTGAGGCCGGAACTACGAAATCCGGAAGCGCGGCGCGAACGTCGTGCCGGCGTAGCTGCGGGCGCGGACGTAGCCGCTGCTGTTGCCGTAGCCGACACCGAAGTCGCGGGTGCGCGGGGTGCGGGCAGTCGCCGCGCGGACGGAAGCGATCACGACGGCGGGCAGCGGGCGCTGGCTGGAGGGGAGCGAAAGGGCGAAGACGTTCATGGCGGTTTCCTGTGGGTGGGCGGTGGCGGGACTACGCGAAGCGGAAGCGCGGGGCGATCGAGGCGCTGGCGTAGCGGCGGTTGCTGACGTAGCCGCTGCTGTTGCCGTAGCCGACGCCGAAGTCGCGAACGCGGTGGTCGCGGCGGGCGGGCGAGGCCTTGGCCGGGGCGGCGGAACGGGCGCTGTCGCGGCGGTCGGCGGACGGGGATTGGACGTTCATGGGGAGCTCCTTTGGAGTCATAGTGATGCGGTGTATTGGTAGACTACAACACATAGACAACGAGACATGTGCCGGAAGTCACCCCACGGACGGCATGGACGTAAGCCTTTGATCGTTCTTGCGGCGGCCCGCGGAGTCGCAGGCCTGAGTGAGACGAGAAACGCGTGGAGGGGGACGAGAAACGGGTGAATGCCCGGAGCCCTGCGCCCTAGCGGGCGAAGGCGGCGCCCCTCGTCGTTCCGCGTTTCTCGTTCCTGCTCTACAGGATCGGCGCCAGCCCGGCCCCGAAGGCGGTGAAGATCCGCGTCAACACGCTCTTGAAGCCGAGGCTGACCTCGGGAAAATCCCCCACCGGCACATGGCAGGCCCGGAAGCCCGGGTCGTCCGGCGGCAAGGGCAGTGGGCACTCGGGGCCGGGGACGAACTCGTAGCTGGTGGCATAACGGGTCGGCCACAGGTCGAACAGCGGCAGGTGTTCGGAGACCTTGGCCAGCGAGTAGTCCAGCCCCGAGAACACCGGCGGCTTGTCGCGGCGCGCGATCACCCAGGAGTTGGCCGGCGCGATGTCGCGGCGGATGCTCGCGGCCAGCGCGCGCGCGAACGCCGGATCCTCGATCACCAGCGCGCTCTCGGTGTTGAGGTTGTCGCCGCGCGGATCGAAGTTGTGGGTGCCGACCACGCCGATGCGTTCGTCGATCACCAGCGACTTCGAATGCAGGCCGATGCGCACCCCGGCCCGCTGCAGCGGCACCGGGCGGTTGACGCCGACGCCGGCGTAGCGCAGCGCCGCGTATTCGCGGCTGAGCGGCAACCGTTGCGAGGGCCGCGATTCCCGGCGCGCTCCCGATCCGCTCGGCTGCAGTTCCACGTCGTCCGGCGTCGACGCATGGTCGTCGTCGCGGGCCTCGATGTCGACGCTGCCGTCCGGATTCCAGCGGATGCCGACCGCGCCGGTGGCGTCGAGGTCGATCGGCGCGTCTTTCGGGAACGGCTTGTACTCGTAGATGTTGAAGCCGAAGTCGCGCAGGTAGCGGCGCTTGTACTTGTACGACAGCGCGTAGGTGATGAAGGAATCGGTGGCCGCGAGACTGTTCGTCGACACCACCACGCGCGGGCCGCCGGGGCGCTCGTGCAGCGATTCGAACAGGGCCTGCGCCGGACGCGACAGCACCAGGTAGGGCGTCTGCAGCAGCACCTCGCGCTCGGCCGACTCGATCAGCGCACGCATCTCCACGGTCGAGGGCGCGACGCCCTCGTAGCTGCGGCGATGCTTGTCCGGGGGGTCGGCGATGAACGCGACCTCGTCCACCGGGATCGCCGCCGCCGCCAGCCGCTCGTTGATCAGCAGCGGATCGTCGGCATTGCGCGAGATCGCCGCCACGCGCTCGGGCGCAACGTACGGCGCGTGCGGCATCGGCGGCGCGCCGTCGCGCAGCAGCCGCCAGGCGACGTCCTTCAGCTGCGCCACCGGCACGCTGCGGCGCGCGTGCCAGAACGCCTCGAAGTTCGCCTTCATCTCGCCCGCGACGGGGCCGGCGACCAGGACGTCGCGGTCGCGGAAGTTGTAGGCGCCGTCCCAGTCGTAGTACCGGTCCTGGTAGTTGCGCCCGCCGGTGATGCCGACCATGTCGTCGACCAGCAGGATCTTGTTGTGCATGCGCCGGTTGAGCTGGCGCCAGCAGCAGGCGGCGGCGAGCAGGTATTGCGGGTAGCTGATCCGCGCCCGTCCCAGCAACGGGTTGTAGACCCGCAGTTCGAAGTTCGCGTGCACCGACGCCAGCGCCGCCAGGGTGTCGACGTGCTTGAGCGCGGACAGCTGGTCCACCAGCACCCGCACCTGCACCCCGCGGCGCGCGGCGGCCAGCAGTTCGTCCAGGATCAAATGACCGGCGTCGTCCTCGTCGAAGATGTAGGTCTGCAGGTCGATGCTGCGCTGGGCGCTGCGGATCAGGTCGAGCCGCGACAGCAGCGCGTCCTGGCCGTAGTCGAGCAGCAGCGCGTAGTGCCGCGGCGCGCCCGGGGCGCTCTGCGCGAAGGCGCGCGCGCCCAGCGCCCGCAGCGGCGAGGGCCGCGCGCAGGCCGTCTCCGGCCGGTCGCAGTCGATCGCGGTCGAGCGCGCCTGCGCCGCGATGTGCATGGCCTGGTCGCGCTCGAGCGGCGACAGGCTCATGCAGCCGCTGCCGGCCAGTGCCAGCAGCAGCGCCGCGCATGTCCGCAGCACCGCGCTCATGGGATCGGCGCCGCGCGCAGCACGAGGTCGAACTGGACCCGCTCGGCCAGCGCGAAGGCCCAGCGGTCCATCGCGTAGTCGGCACGGCGCACGCTGCCGGCCACCTCCACCGGGCAGTCGATCAGCGGGCGCTCGCAGGCGGCGGGCGCGATCGCGAACAATTCGCGCCGCTGCACGCCGCGGATGTCGAGCACCCCGGCCAGCTCCCCGCCCGTGCGCACCAGCGCCGGCGCGAACGCCTCGGAGACGAACGTCACCTGCGGATGCCGCTCCGCGTCGAAGAAGCCCTCGCCGCGCGTCAGCCGCGTGTAGCGCGGATGGCCGACGATCTCGATCTCGCGCGCCGACAGGCGCAGGTGCACCTGCTTGCGGCCGTCGGCGAGCAGCCGGACCTCGCCGTCGAACTCCGGGAAGCGCCCTTCCAGCGACTGGCCCCAGCGGGTGCGCAGGGTGAACCCGACCCGGGAGACGCCGTCGTCGATGATGACGTCGTCGCCATTGCCCGCCGACGGCGAGGCGGGCAGGAGCAACAGAGTGATCAGCAGCGCAACATGGCGCTTCACGGCCACCAGAATGCGGAGAGCGTGGCGGCACCGGGCTCGATCGCCGTCTCGGTCGCGAACTCCAGCACCGCGATCCCGCCGGGCGGAATGCCGCGGTAGTCCCCGGACTGGCCGCTGTGCATCAGCGCCGCCAGCCGCTCCAGCCCCGGGTTGTGGCCGACCAGCAGCAGGCGGTCGACGTCGCGGTGGGCGTCGACCAGCGCCGCCAGGGTGCCGGGCGTGGCGTCGTAGATCGCCAGCTCCAGGCGCTGGTCGACATAGCCCAGCGTCGCCAGCGCGGTCTCCAGGGTCTCGCGCGTGCGCCGCGCCGGCGAGCACAGCACGCAGTCCGGGATCAATTGGCGCTGTTGCAGCCAGCGCGCGGCCGCCTCGGCCTCGGCATGGCCGTCGGCGGACAGCGGCCGGTCGAGGTCGGACTGGCCGGGCGCCGCGGGCTCGGCGTGGGCGTGACGCAGCAGGATCAGTTCGCGCATGGGTCGGAGCCGGGAGCGGGGAATGGAGAATAGGGAATCGGGTGAGATCCTGGTACTGCCGCCGCCCGGATCAGGCCGGCGACGGACGTGCGCTGTCAACCATTCTCCATTCCCGACTCCCGTTCCCGGCTACCTGCGCAGCCAACGCAGCAACGGCTGCCAGTCGGCCTGGTGCTCGCGGGCATGCAGCGACTGGTAGTCGAACAGGCTCCGGCCCAGCCCGGTCAGCATCACGTAGGCCTGGCTGTCGCGCAGCTGCGCCACCACCGGGTACGGCCACTGCTGGATCAGTTCCATCGCCTGCCGCGAGGCGTTGGTCCAGGGCCGCAGGCGATTGCCGACCAGTCCGACCTTGAGCTCGCCGCGGCGCACCCGCGGATGCTTGACCAGGGTGTTGAGGAACGGGACGGTGGCGTCGATGTCCAGCGACGACGGCAGCACCGGCACCACCACCGCGTCGGCGTGCTCGAGCCAGGCGTCCAGATCCTCGCGCATGGCGCCGGCGGGCGCGTCCACGATCACCCGGTCGGTGCCCTCGGGGATCGAATTCCACACCGTCTTCTGGCGGCGGCTGCCCTCGATCGGCAGCACCGCGCTTTCGAGCCCGGCGCGGCGCTCGGCCCAGCGGGTCGACGAGTGCTGTGGATCGGCGTCGACGAGCACTGTGCTGTGGCCGGACAACGCCGACTGCGCGGCGAGATGGGTGGCGATCGTGGTCTTGCCCACGCCGCCCTTGGAACTGGCCACCAGAACAGTCTTCATCCGCACCCTCCGGTCAGTCAGGTTCCCGCGAGAGTACACCGGCCCGGGCCGCGTCGCGACCCGGCCTCTGCTATCGTCACGCGCCGCCTCCCACCCACGCGCCGCATGAGCGAACTGCAGGACCTGGCCGCGCTGATCCGCGCCGACACGCCGCTGATCGTGGTCGAGACCCCGGACGAGCCGCGCGCGGTGGACCTGTTCCGGCAGACCCTCACCCACGTCTGGCGGGCCATGTACCGCTGGACGATCACCGAGGGCCTGCGGCGGATCGACCTCGACCGCGAGGACCCGGCCGAGGACGCGGCCGACATCGGCACCACCCTGCGCGCGATCCGCGGCGCCGACCAGCGCGGCGTCTACCTGCTGCTCGATTTCCACCCCTACCTCGAATACGCCGGCAGCCAGCGCCAGCTGCGCGACCTGCTGCAGCGCCGCGACTGCCTGCCGCACGTGATCGTGCTGGTCGGGCACAAGGTCGAGCTGCCGGCCGAACTCGACGCGCTGGCGGTGCGCTACACGCCGCGCCTGCCCGACGCGGCGGCGCTGCAGAAGCTGGTGCGCGAGCAGGCCGACGCCTACGCCGCCGAGCACGGCGGCAAGCGGGTCGAGTCCGACGCCGACGCCGTGCGGCAGATCGTGCGCAACCTGCAGGGGCTGAGCCTGACCGACGCGCGCCGCATCGCCCGCCAGCTGATCTACCGCGACGGCGTGCTCGGCCCCGACGACCTGCCGGAGCTGGCCAAGCTCAAGTTCGAGCTGCTCAACCGCAGCGGCCACCTGCACTACGAATACGACACCGCGCGCTTCGCCGACGTCGCCGGCGCGCGGCGGCTGAAGCGCTGGATCGAGCAGCGCCGGCGGGTGTTCGTCGAGGGCGACGCCCCGCCCGGCCTGGACCCGCCCAAGGGCGTGCTGCTGCTGGGCGTGCAGGGCTGCGGCAAGTCGCTGCTGGCCAAGGCGGTGGCCGGCGGCTTCGGCGTGCCGCTGGTGCGGCTGGACTTCGGCACGCTGTACGCCAAGTACCACGGCGAGACCGAATCCAACCTGCGTGCGGCGCTGGCCTCGACCGAACAGCTGGCGCCGTGCGTGCTGTGGATCGACGAGATCGAGAAGGGCCTGGCCGCCGGCGGGCCCGACGGCGACGGCGGCGTGTCGCGGCGCGTGCTCGGCTACCTGCTGACCTGGATGGCCGAGCGCAGGTCGAACGTGTTCCTGGTCGCGACCGCCAACCAGGTGCAGGAGCTGCCGGCCGAACTGCTGCGCAAGGGCCGCTTCGACGAGATCTTCTTCGTCGACCTGCCCGACGCCGGCATCCGCCGCGAGGTGTTCTCTCTGCACCTGGCCGGCCGCGGACTCGACCCGGCCGCGTTCGATCTCGACGCGTTGGCCCAAGCCGCGGAGGGCTTTTCCGGCGCCGAGATCGAACAGGCGATCGTCTCGGCGCTGTACGCCGCGCATGCCGCGGGCACGCCGCTCGACGACTTCCTGCTGCGCGCCGAACTCAGGCAGACCCGCCCGCTGTCGGTCCTCATGCGCGAACAGGTCGCCGCGCTGCGCGCCTGGGCCGCCGAACGCACCGTCCCGGCGGACTGAGCCGGTTCGCTCCCGTCGTCGGCGGGAGCAGGGCCACGCAACGGCTTGCCGCGGACATCGCTGTGTCCTGATTCAGGACCGCGGTCTCTGATCCGCGTTCGTCCGCGTCGATCCGTGGCCAACTGCTTCACGGTGAACCGCCCCCCTTGCGTGAACCAACCGAGCCCGGCATGGTCTGATCCACCTGGCACGGGTGGACGCCGGGACGTCAAGGACGATCGGGGGAGGACGCGGGGCGCATGATCGAACTACAGCAGGTCCATCGCCGCTACGCGATGAGCGGGCAGACGGTGCACGCGCTGGCCGGGGTCGACCTGCGGATCGGCGCGGGCGAGTTCGTCGCCATCACCGGCCCCTCCGGCTCGGGCAAGTCCAGCCTGCTCAACATCCTCGGCTGCCTCGACCGGCCCAGCAGCGGCCGCTACCTGATCGAGGGCCGCGACGTCGCCAGCTTCGACGACGAGGCCGGCAGCGACATGCGCAACCGCCGTATCGGCTTCGTGTTCCAGAGCTTCCACCTGCTGCCGCGGCTGAGCGTGCTGGAGAACGTGCTGCTGCCGCTGCGCTTCCATCGCGAACCGCCGGCCGATGCGCAGACACATGCGCACGCCCTGCTCGAGCGCGTCGGCCTGGCCGACCGCCGCGACCATCGGCCCAACGAGCTCTCGGGCGGGCAGATGCAGCGCGCCGCGATCGCGCGCGCGCTGCTGATGCGGCCGGCGCTGCTGCTGGCCGACGAGCCCACCGGCAACCTCGACTCGAAGAGCGCCGCCGACGTGCTGGCGCTGATCGACGAGGTCCACGCCGGCGGCCAGACCGTGGTGCTGGTGACCCACGACCACGACGTCGCCGCGCGCGCTCCGCGCCGGGTACGCCTGCGCGACGGCAGGATCGAGCATGACTCGACTCTCCATGCCCCGGCGCACTGAACGCCTGTACCGGCTGGCGCTCGCGGCCTGCCTGGCGGCGGCGCCGGCGGCGCACGCGGTGGTGCTGACCGGCGAGGTGCGCGCGGTCGAGGCGCAGCGGCTCATCACACCGCATTCGAACAGCTCGCCGGTGGTGATCCGCTACTTCGTGCCCGAAGGCGAGACGGTGAAGGCCGGCGATGTGGTGCTGCGCATCGATCCCGGCGAGTCGGCGGGCCGGATCCCGGACCTGGAGGCGCAGATCGAACAGGCGCAGGCGCGCGCGGCCAAGGAGGTCGCCGAACTCGAGGTCTCCGCGATCGAGGCCGAACTCGCCCTGGTCGACGCCGAGACCGAGCTGGCCACCGCCACGCTCGACGCGCAGATCCCGGAGGCGCTGATCTCGGGTCTCGACTACGACCGCTACCGGGGCGAACTCGACCGCAGCACGCGCGAGGCCGCGCTCAAGCGCCGCGAACTCGCCGCCGCCCGCGAGGCCGTGCGGCGGCGGATCGAGGACGGCCGCCTGGAGGTCGAGAAACTGGTCGTGCAGCGCGACTACCACGCCGCCCTGGTGCGGACCGCCGAGGTCCGCGCCGACCGCGACGGCGTCGTCGTGCACGGCTTCAACAACAACTGGCTCGGCGGCCGGATCGACGAAGGCTCCTCCACGATGCCGGGCAGCAAGGCCGGCGAGGTCGTCAGCGGCGGCGCCATGCACGTCCGCGCCTGGGCGCTGGAACCGGACCGGCGCGGCCTGCAGGCGGGGCAGCCGGTGGACCTGAGCTTCGACGCATTGCCGGGCCGGCGCGTCGGCGGCCGGATCACCGCGATTTCCGGCGCGCCCGAGCGCCGGCCGGAGTGGGGCGACGGCCGCTATTTCGCGGTCGACATCGACTTCGACGGCGACGGGCTGCGGCTGCTGCCCGGCATGAGCGTGCGCGTGGTGGCCAACGCCGCCATGCCGCCGGCCGCCGGCTCCGCGCCAGGGGCGGGGCGATGAGCACGCGCCTGGCCTGGCTGGCCCTGGCCGCGGCGATCACCGCGCCGGCCGCATCGGCGCAGCAGCTGCTGCGCATCGACGGCGAGGTGTACGCGCAGCGCAGCGCACCGCTGATCCCGCCCGCGGTCGACCGCCTGTGGCAGTTCAACATCACCCGGCTGGCGCCGGACGGCACGATGGTGAAACAGGGCGAGGCGGTGGTCGCGTTCGACACCAGCGACCTGGTCCGCCAGCTCACCGAGAAGCAGAGCCAATTGGAGGCGAAGCAGCGCGAGCTGGAGAACCTCGACCTGGACCTGGCCGAGCGCGCCCGTACCGCGCGCCTGGCCACCGCCGAGGCCCAGGCGGAAGTGGACAAGGCGCGGCGCAAGACCGAGCAGCCGCGCGAACTGATCGCGGCGCTGGAGTACGGCAAGCTGATCGAGGAGCGCCGCCGCGCCGAGCGCCGGGCGGCGCTGACCGCGCAGCGCGAGCGGCTGTCGGCCGAGCAGCGCCGCCAGGAGCGGCGCCTGGTCGCCTCGGAGCTGGCGCAGCTGCAGGCCGACGTCGAGCGCCTGCAGACGTCGGTGGCGGCACTGGAGCTGCCGGCGCCGCGCTCGGGGGTGATGATGCACCGGAGCAGCTGGAACGGGGAGAAGTTCGACGTCGGCTCGCGGGTGTGGCGCGGCCAGACCGTCGCCGAGATTCCCGACACCTCGACCCTGGCGGTCCGCGCCGACCTGCCGGAACGCGACCTGCTGCGGGTCGCGGTGGGCGCGCCGGCCCGGATCGTGGTCGAGGGCGGCGGCGGCGGCGCGCACCGCGGCACGGTGGCCAGCATCGGCCGTGCGGTGCGCAGCAAGTCGCAGGTGCAGCCGGTGCCGGTGCTCGACCTGGAAATCGCGCTCGACGACCCCGCCGCGCAGCTGCGCCCGGGACAGGCGGTGCGGGTGGAGCTGGCGGTCGCCGGCGACGGCAGCGGGGCCGGTCGATGAGCGCGCGCGCGGCGCTGCCGATGCTGTTGCTGGCTTCCGCTCTGTCTGCGCTGGCCGGCTGCGGCGACGCACCACTGCCGCCGGCGACCGAGACCGTGGCCGAGACCGAGCTGGTGCTCAGCGTGCGCGGCGAGGGCGAACTGCGCTCGGCCAAGCCCACGCCGCTGACCGTGCCCGGCCGCAACTGGTCGTCGCGGCAGGTCGAATGGATGCTCCCCGAGGGCAGCCTGGTCAAGCGGGGCGACGTGGTCGCGCGCTTCACCTCGCCCGACAGCGAGCAGCAGCTGGCGCAGGCGCTGATCGAGCTGCAGCGCAACGCGCTGACGCGGGCGGCGAAGCAGGCGGAACTGGACGCGGCCCGCGGCCGGGTCGCGGTCGACCTGTCGCAGGTGGCGGTGCAGCTCGGCATCGCGCGCCGCTACGCCGATGCCGATCTGAGCGCGATCGCCCGCAACCAGGTGCTGGACGCGATCGAGGACGCACGCTTCCTGGAGACGCGCCAGGGCACGCTGGAATGGCAGCGCGGCCAGGCCGATGTCCGCGGCGACGCCGAGCTGGCGGTGCTCGATGCGCAGCGCGCCACCCACGATGTGAACGCCAGCAACCGCCAGGCCGATCTCGACGCGCTGGAGCTGCGTGCGCCCAACGACGGCGTCCTGCTGCTCAGCGCCAACTGGTCCGGCGACAAGCCGATGGTCGGCAGCAGCCTGTACGCGGGCAGCGAGTTCGGCAGCCTGCCCGATACCGGGACCATGGAGGTCGAGATCGACCTGCCGCAGATCGAAGCCCAGGGCGTGCGGACCGGTGCGGCGGTGGAGCTGCACCCGCTCGGCCAACCGGACCGGACCATCGCCAGCGAGCTGAGCTGGGTCGCCAGCGCGGCCAAGGTCAAGGGCCGCGAGAGCCCGGTGAAATACCTTTCGATGCGCGCACCGGTGCCGGCCGGCGTGGTCGCCCGCGAGCGGCTGCTGCCGGGCCAGCGCTTCGGCGCGCGCATCTTCCTGCTGCGCGAACCGGCGCTCAGCGTGGCCAACGTCGCGCTGCAGCAGCGCGAGGGCCGCCATTACGTCCAGGTCCGCCAGGGCCGCGGATTCGTCAGGCGCGAGGTGAAGCTGGGGGTGCGCGGAACCGCCCGCTCGCAGGTGCTGGCGGGCCTGCGTGCCGGCGACGAGGTGTTGCTCTCGCCCGGCGGCGATCCGCCGACGCTGCTGCGGCCAGGCGAACCGGCGACACCCACCGATCCGGCGCAGGCCGACGCGGAAACGGCGGGCGACGCCGCCGCCGCGGAGCCGGCACCGTGAACGCGCTGCTGACCAGGCTGCCGCCGCCCTGGCGCGAGGCCGTCGAGGAACTGTGGCGGCGGCGCCTGCGCACGCTGCTCACCCTGCTCGGGCTGATCTTCGGCGTCGGCGCGATCGTGGCGATGCAGGCGGTCGGCGAAGGCAGCCGGCGCGAGGCGCTGAAGCTGGTGGAGGGGCTGGGCCTGCACAACCTGATCGCCGAGGCGCGGCCGCAGGACGAGGCCACCCTGAAGGAGATCCGCGCGCGCAGCCTGGGGCTCAGCGTGGCCGATGCCGAAGCCGCGCTGGCGGTGGTCCCCGGCGCCGAACGCCACGCCGCCGAGAAGCACATCCGCACCCATTCGGTGTTCAGCGACCATGGCCGCAGCGACGCCCAGGCCAGCGGCGTCAGCGCCCACTGGTTCGCGCTGTCGTCGCTGCGGATCGCGCAGGGTCGCGCGCTCGATGCCGACGACGAAGGCGCGCTGGCCGCGGTCGCGGTGCTGGGCCATCAGGTCGCCGCCGACCTGTTTCCGGACCGCGACGCGCTGGGACAGCTGCTGAAGGTCAACCACGTGTGGCTGGAGGTCGTGGGCGTGCTCGCCGACCGCGATCTCGGCAAGGACAGCTTCGAGGGCGTGCAGCTGGGCGCGGAAAGCAACCGCATCTACCTGCCGCTGGCCAGCGCCCGCGCGCGCTTCCGCTTCCAGCCGCAGGAGGACGAGGTCGACCGCTTCCTGCTGCGCCTGGACGACCCGCGCAAGCTGGCCGCCGGCGCCGGGGTGCTGGCGGCGCTGCTGGACCAGCGCCATGCCGGCATCGCCGACTACCAGCTGGTGGTGCCGCAGCAGCTGTTCCGGCAGCACCAGCAGACCCAGCGCATCTTCCAGGTCGTGATGGGCGCGATCGCGGGCGTGAGCCTGCTGGTGGGCGGCATCGGCATCATGAACATCATGCTCGCCAACGTGCTGGAGCGGCGCCGCGAGATCGGCCTGCTGCGCGCGCTCGGCGCACGCCGGCGCGACGTGATCGCGCAGTTCCTGCGCGAGGCCAGCGTGATCTGCATCGCCGGCGCGCTGTTGGGGCTGGCGTTCGGTGCGGTCCTCGCCTACCTGATCGCCGCGTTCGCCGGCTGGCAGGTGGCGTGGGCGCCGGTGCCGATCCTGGTGTCGGTGGCGTTCTGCGCCCTGGTCGGCCTGGCCTTCGGGGTCTATCCGGCGCGGCAGGCGGCGCAGCTCGATCCGATCGCCGCGCTCCGCCACGAGTAGAGCCGAGCTTGCTCGGCGGCGCCGGCCTGGTGCGCGGGCTTCGGTGGGGGAGCAGCGGAGCAAGCTCCGCTCTACGGGGGTGTTCGGCCCTGCGGGCGATGCCGGAATCCTCGTAGAGCCGAGCTTGCTCGGCTGCGCCGGCCCGGTATGCGGGCTTCGGTGGCGGGAGCAGCGGAGCAAGCTCCGCTCTACGGGGCGGATGCGGTGTCAGTTCCGCCGATTGGGGGCGCGCCAGCCGGCGGGCGGATCGAGCGGGATGCCGGCCTCGCGCAACAGGCGCTCGACCAGGGCCGGCTCGTCGTCGATCGCCGGGTCGCGCAGCAGGCGCACGAAATCGCCGATCCCGCCGCCGGGCGCGGATCCGCTCAGGCGCCCCCATTGCAGCATCTGCCAGTCGAAGCGGCGCCGTGCCTCCGCCAGCCTCCCGCGTTCGACGGCATCGCGGGCCGTGCCATCGGCCAGCGCCAAGCCCGTCATGCGGACCAGGAAGGTATCGCCGCTCATCAGCAGTTCGCCGGCCCTGCGGCAATCCTGCGCCTGCATCGAGCCAGGCGCCTGCGTCCCGGCCCGACGGCAGAACTCGAGCAGCGGCTGGAAGCGCGGCGTCGCGGTGGCCGCAAGCAAGGCCATGCCGTGGATCGCGGCGAAATCGTCCAGGGTCGCCGGCTGGCCGTTGCCGCCACCATGGATCCGTGCGGCTTCGGCCGGCGAGGGTGGATGGTCGCGATGGGCCTGGAGTATCCAGCGCAGTTGCGCATACATGTGGCCGTCGACGCGGGCCGCCGTGCGCGCCGCCTCCAGCACCTGCTGCGGCGAGGCGTCGGGATTGGACAGCCACGCCGCCAGGTTCGACGGTTCGACCTGCCGCCAGCGCGCTGCCGCATCGGCGCGAACCGCGTCTTCGGCATCCGCTCCCGCCACCAGCAGCGCCAGCGCCACCACGTCGGCACCGGCCCGGGAGAAGGCCTTGCGTCGCCAGGCCTGCGCATCCGCATCCGGCGGATTGCCCTCCGCGCTCGATTCGGCCAACGCGTCCATGTCCCGCAGCAATGCGGCGAACGCCAGCGCCCGCGGCTGGCCCGACCCGGCCAACTGCGGCGCGAGCCGCTCCAGGTAGGCGCGATGCGCGGTGGCCGCCTGCTCCTCCTGCGGCGCCGCATGCGCCGCTGCTGGGGGCGCCACCGGCTCCTGCGCCCCCAGCAGCGGCGCGACGCCCAGCAGCACGCCGGCGATCCAGGCTCTCCGCGCCACCGCGTCTCCACCACCCGGATCCTGACGCATGCCGCGGACCCGGCGGGGCCGCAACTGCGCGCCCGCATCAGTACCCGGCCGCATGCCCGTCCTTGCGCGATTCGCTGGCGCCGATCCAGCCGCCCTGCGGATTGATCATGATCGCCTGGTAGCCGCCGTAGGGGCCGTGGGCGAAGCGCACCGAGTGCCCCATGCGCATCAACTCGCGCACGGTCGCGTAGGGAAAGCCCGTCTCCAGGTCGACCTCGCCCCCGTCGCTCATCGCCGTCGCCTGGCCGGCGGGGTCGGTGGAGCCGTCGTGCTGGATCCGCGGCGCGTCGCCGGCCTCCTGCAGGTTCATGCCGAAGTCGATCAGGTTGAGCAGGATCTGCGCGTGTCCCTGCGGCTGCATCGCCCCGCCCATCACCCCGTACGACAGCCAGGGCTCGCCGTCCTTGGTCACGAAGGCCGGGATGATGGTGTGGAACGGGCGCTTGCCGGGTTCGAAGCTGTTGGGATGGCCCGGCTTGAGCACGAACTGTTCGCCGCGGTCCTGGAAGATGAAGCCCAGCCCCGGCGGCGCCATGCCGCTGCCCATGCCGCGGTAGTTGGACTGGATCAACGACACCATCATGCCGTCCGCGTCGGCGACGGTCAGATAGATGGTGTCGCCTTCGTCGAGCTGCTTCGGCGTGCCGGGCTGCGCCTCGCGCAGCACGCGGTCCATCGAGATCAGCTTGCCGCGCTCGGCGGCGTAGTCTTTGGAGATCAGCTTCGCCACCGGCGCCGGATGGAAGGACGGATCGGCGTACCAGCGCGCGCGGTCGGCGAAGGCGAGCTTCTTGGCCTCGACGAACAGGTGCACGTGCTCGGGGCTGCCGAAGCCGTAGGACTTCAGGTCGTAGGGCTCGAGCAGGTTGAGGATCTGCAGCGCGGCGATGCCCTGCCCGTTCGGCGGCAGCTCCCAGACGTCGTAGCCGCGGTAGTTGGTGGACACCGGCTCGACCCATTCGCCGGTGTGCGCGGCCAGGTCCTCGTAGGAGAGGAAACCGCCGTTGGCCTCGAAGTAGGCGTCGATGGCGCGGGCGATGTCGCCCTTGTAGAACGCGTCGCGGCCGCCGTCGGCAAGCGCCTGCAGGGTGTCGGCGAGATTGGGGTTCTTCCAGGTCTCGCCGGTGCGCGGCGCGCGCTTGCCGTCGACGGTGAACTGCTCGGCGAAACCGGGCCACTTCGACAGCAGCGGCACGCTGCGGTTCCAGTAGTAGGCGATGGTCTCGTGCACCGGGTGGCCTTCGCGCGCGTAGCGGATCGCCGGCGCCAGGTTGTCGGCCATCGGCCGCTTGCCGAAGCGCTCGTGCAGCGCGAACCAGGCGTCCACGGCGCCCGGCACCGTCACCGGCAGCGGACCGTGGGAGGGCACGTCGGTCAGGCCGCGGCGTTCGAACTCGGCCAGGCTGAGCGCGCGCGGCGAGCGCCCGGAACCGTTGTAGCCGTGCAGCTTCCGCGTCGCCGGATCCCAGACGATCGCGAACAGGTCGCCGCCGATGCCGTTGCCGGTAGGCTCCATCAGGCCGAGCGCGGCGTTGGCGGCGATGGCGGCATCGACCGCGCTGCCCCCAGCCTGCATCGCGTCGAGCGCGATCTGCGTGGCCAGCGGGTGCGAGGTGGCGGCCATCGCATGCGGGGCATAGACCTCGCTGCGGGTGGCGAAGGGCTGACCGGTGATGCGGTCGGCGGCATCGGCAATCGGCGCGGCGGCCAGCGCCCCCGCGCAAAGCAGGATTCTCATCGATCGCGACATGGGGCTCTCCCGGACGGCAAGGGCGCCTACGATAACGGCTCCCGGCCGGCGGGGTTCGCCCCGGCCGGCGACAGGGGCACGGTGCGCACGCTCGCCCGGCCCAGCAAAGCGTGCGACGAATGCGGCCCGACACCGCCGGCGGCGTCGCGGCCCATCCGCCAGCGGGCACCCGCGACGCCGGAGCACCGACTGGGGCACGCCCTAGCTGTCGCGCCGCGCGCGGCGGGTTAGGTTGTCCCTGGAAACGCGATGGAGCGGACCATGGGTGCGATCTCTCCTGCCCTCGATTCCGGCGCCTCCCACGGCTGGCGACCGCCGGAGCCCGCCGGCGGCCCGAACACGGCCCAGCCGCAGCCGGTCGCCGGCGGCGCGCCGTACCGGCTGGAACCGTCCTATCACCCGCAGGTGGCGCCGCCGGGCACCGCCGGCGCGCCGCAATGCGGCCCGTCTTCCGCCCGGCCCTATGGGCCGGGCGAGTTCTCGTCCTACGTGCAGGGCACCCAGGCGCGCGCGCTGGACGTCGACTTCATGCGCATGGCCTACGCCACCTACGACGACGGCCCGCAGGCGGTCTGCGGCTGGACCGAGGTGGGCCAGGCCGAACTCGAGGCGATGGGCTGGAACGCCGACGTCCAGCTCGACGTCCCCGGCAGCCAGTTCCGCGCCGAGGTGTTCACCGACGGCGAAGGCAACTACGTGCTCGCCTACCGCGGCACCCAGGGCGAGGGGTCGATGCTGACCGACCCGGACTGGCAGACCAACTACGCCCAGGGCAGCGGCTTGGAGACCGACGAGTTCGATCGCCTGGCGCCGCAGGTGGCGCAGGAGTTCAAGCGCACCCTGGGCGAGCCCGGCGCCGACGGCACGGCCACCAACCTCGCCATCACCGGCCATTCCCAGGGCGGCGGCCTGGCCTCGGTCGGCTCGATCATCACCGGCATCCCGGCCGTCACCTTCGATGCCTCCGGCGTGCATCCCGATACCCTGGAGCGGCTGGGCATCGACATCGCCGCCGCGCGCGAGGTCGCCGGCGACGGCCAGATCCGCCGCTACTCGATGTTCGAGGACCTGCTGACCCAGCTGCAGGAGAACTCGCCGCTGGCGCCGGCGATGCCCGACGCGCTCGGCGCGCCGATCGTGGTCCGGCCCGAGGGCGAACTCGACCGCGGCCTGGTCGAACGCGCGCTCGAATACGCCGGCGCCCCCGACTGGATCGATCCGGCCGTGGTCGACCGCATTCCCGGGGTCCGCGACCTGCTGCGCGCCGCCATCAGCCACGAGCAGCAGCTGATGATCGACACCATGCTGCAGCAGCAGCCGTGGCAGCCCGGCTACGAGAATCCGACTTCCATCAGCCGCGAGCTGATCGACGCGATCCCCGACGTCATCCAGGACGACTACGCGCGCAACGTCGGCGACTTCGCCAACGACCTGCGCGACGTGACCGGCGACCAGTTCGCCCGCGGCGACCACGTCGACGGCGTCGCGCACCTGCTCGGCGACTTCGGCGAAGGCTTCTTCAACTCCGCCGGCGACACCGTCGACGGGCTGGCCGACACCGCCGCAGGTGCCGTCGACCGCGGCAGCAGCGACGCCGCCGACGACATCCGCGACCTCGGCTGGGGCCGCGCCGGCGACATCATCGCCGGCGCGGTGGAAGGCGGCGGCGACCTGCTGTCGACCGGCGTCGACCGCGTCGGCGACGGGGTCGAGTTCGTGACCGACGGCGTCGGCCAGGGCGTGGAGACCGTGGCCGATGTGGCCGGCGACATCGGCCAGGGCGTCGTCGATTTCTTCCGCCGCTGAGGCGCGACCAGCCCGCGCACGCAATGGCCATGACGACGCCGCGCACACCGGCAGCGATGCCCGCGCATGGCAGAATCGGCAGGTGAGCAAGTTCCCAGCCATCCCGGCGCTGCTGGCCGCGGTACTGGCCACCACGTCCTGCCACGGGAGCGCCATGCAGACCGGCCCCTTCACCGACCCCGCCGTCGCCCGCCTCGCCGACGCGGTGGAACAGGGCGATGCCTACGTCATCCGCACCCTGCTCGACGAAAACGGCGATCCCGACGCCCGCGGCGAGGGCGGCCTCAACCTGCTGCAGCATGCCATCTTCAAGCAGAGCCGGGACGGCCTGGAGGCGCTGCTGGCCGCCGGCGCCGATCCGAACCTGCCCGGCTACGGCGGCAGCACGGCGATGCACACCGCCGCCCTGGTCGACGATCCCGCCTTCCTCGAGCTGCTGCTGGCCCATGGCGGCAACCCCGATGCGCGCCACGCCGAAAGCGGCGAGACGCCGCTCGCCCAGGCGGTGGGCCCGCGCACCGCCGCCACCTTCCGGCGCCTGCTGGCCGCCGGCGCCGATCCGGGTGCGGCCGACCGCACCGGCAACACCCCGCTGCACCGCGCGGCCATGATCAACGCCGGCGCCCACGTGCTGCAGCTGCTCGAGGCCGGGGCCGATCCGCAGGCGAAGAACGCGCAGGACGCGACCTTCCAGCCCTACTACTTCGGCGTGCCCGCCGACGTCCTCAGCGACCGTGCCCGCGCCGAGCGCGAGGCGGTGCGGACGTGGCTGCGCCGCCACGACGTGCCGCTGGAGGCCGGCAGCGACGCCTGAATGCCTCGGGTCGGCCCTAGCTGGTCCGGTCGCGGATGCGGGGCTAGGGTCGTGATATCCCAGCGGAGGGGTCTGGAATGGGCCTGAACATCGAATCGTCGACCGCCACGCAGCAAACGCTGCGCGATCCGGCGGCCACCGAACGCACGCCCCAGGCGACGGTGCCGCAGGCGCCGACCGGCAGCTACCGGCTCGAGCCGAGCTACCACCCGCAACTCGCCGGGCTGCTGTCCGGGCAGCACGCGGCCAACGCCGCGTCGTTCGATGCCCAGGTCCGCGGCCAGGACGCCAAGGCGATCGACCTCGAGATGATGGAACTCTCCGCGGCGGTCTACGACCCGTCGGTGCGGTCGGTCGGCGACTGGACCCGGCTGGACGACGCGCAGCTGCTCGCGGCCGGCATCGATCCGGCGTCGCTCGAGAACCCGGAGACCGGCTTCCGCGCCGGCATCTACACCGACGGCGAAGGCAACCACGTGCTGGCCTTCGCCGGCTCCAACGAGTTCCAGGACTGGACCGGCGCCAACATCCGCCAGGGCCTGGGCTGGCAGGCCGAGCAGTTCGACGAGGCCGTGCAGCTGGCACAGCTGGCCGACGCCGCCTTCGGCGACAGCCTGGCCATCACCGGGCATTCGCTGGGCGGCGGCCTCGCCGCCACCGCGTCGCTGGCGACCGGCAACGCCGCCGTGACCTTCAACGCGTCCGGCGTGCACGACGACACCATGCGCGACCTCGGGCTCGATCCCGGCGCCGCCAAGGCCGACGCCGAGGCCGGCCAGATCCGCCGCTACAACGTCGACGGCGAGGCCCTGACCACCGCGCAGCAGGACATCTGGGGGGTGAACGGCATCCCGGATGCGCCGGGGCACGAGATCGTGCTCGACGACCCCGCCCCGCTGACCGGCTGGAACCGCTTCAACCCGATCGCCATCGTCCAGCACAGCGGCGAGCTGCACTCGCAGGACTCGGTGCTGGACGCCCTGCGCGAACAGCGTCCCTGGGCGTCCTGACCGGCCCGGGCCCCGCGTGCCTCGCGCGCGGGAGGAGTGTGTGAGAATCGGCCGATGCGCGCCGCACTGCTGACGATCCTGCTGATGCTGACCGGCGCCGCCTGCAGCGGAGACGCCATGGACGCCAAGCGAGCCTTTCCCGACGACCCGACCGCCGCCGCGCTGGCCGAAGCCGCCGCCGCCGGCGACGCGGAACGCGTCCGCGACCTGGTGCGGCAGGGCGCCGACCCGAACGTCCGGGGCGAGCAGGGCGTCAACCTGCTGCAACTGGCGATGCTGGCGCAGAGCAAGCGCGGGCTGCAGGCGCTGCTGGACGCGGGCGCCGATCCCAACCGCCCCGGTCTCGGCGGCAGCACCGCGGTGCACGGCGCCGCCATCGCCGACGATCCGGACTACCTGGAGATCGTGCTCGCCGGCGGCGGCGACCCCGATGTCCGCCACGGCGAAACCGGCGCCACCCCGCTGGCCGGCGCCACCGGCCCGCGCACCGACGCGCAGTTCCGCCGCCTGCTGGACGCCGGCGCCGACCCGGACCTCGCCGACCGCACCGGCAACACCCCGCTGCACAAGGCGGCGATGATCAACGCCGGCGCGCACGTGCGGGCGCTGCTCGAGGCCGGCGCCGACGCCGGCGCGAAGAACGCCCAGGACGCCACTTTCCAGGCCTACTTCTTCAAGACACCGGCCGATCGCCTGACCGCCGAGGCGCGCGCCGAGCGCGAAGCGGTGATCGCCTGGCTGCGCGAGCACGACCTTCCGCTCGAGGCCGGCGCGGCGTCGCCCTGAGCGGTCCGGCCAGCGGCGGGTGGGCGGCGGCGGGGCGGCGGCTGCGAGCCGCGTCGCGACTGCCGTCGCTCCCACAAGCACCGTTGCTCCCGCAGATGGCAGGCAGGCCGTACAGCCGTGTCGTAGCGGCGTTTTCCGCCGTGGCGGCGTCCCGTTCCGCGCAGCTGAACTGGGGTCCGCCCTAGCTGGCGGGCGCCGCCGGGCTGCCCTAGTTTGGCTCCGGACACCGGAATGCAGTCGGGAGCAGGGACATGTCCGTCCAGTTCGACAACGCGGTCTCGCTGGCCCAGCAGTACAACCTGCCGCCGCCGCCCAATCCCGAAACCAACCCGACCGGCTACGACCAGTGGCTGCAGGGCACGGCCGCGCCGTACGTCGCCGAGCCGGCCTACCACCCGCAGTTCGGCAACCTGCTGGCGGCCAACGGCGGCCAGAGTCCGGTGCCGGCGGGCAGCTTCGCCGACCAGGTCCGCGGGCAGGACCCGCAGGCCGAGGTCGACATGGACCTGGCGCTGCTGTCGCAAGACGTCTACAACACCGAGGGTGCCACCGCGATCGGCGCCGGCAGCTGGTCGCGTGTCGAGGACCTGCCGCCCGGGATCTCCACGCCGCTGTCCAGCGACGCCACCGGCTTCCAGGCCGCCATCTACACCGACGGCAACGGCCGCTACGTGCTGGCGTTCGCCGGCACCGACCCCAAGAGCGGCAGCGACTGGCTGACCAACGCCGGCCAGGGCCTGGGCTTCGAAACCGCGCAGTACCGCGATGCCATGGCCCTGGCGCAGGAGGCCTCGGCCGAATGGGGCGACAACCTGGTGATCACCGGGCACTCGCTGGGCGGCGGGCTCGCCTCGGCCGGCGCACTGGCCACCGACAATCCCGCGGTGACCTTCAACGCCGCCGGGCTCAGCGACGAATCGCTGCGCAGCCTCGGCTTCACGCCCAATGGTGCGCGCGAGGTCGCCGCCGACGGACTGGTGCGGCGCTACAACGTCGAGAACGACATCCTCACCGGCGCCCAGCAGAACGGCATGCCGCTGCCCGACGCCGTCGGCCACGAGCTGCGACTGGACAACACCAACTTCATCAAGGATCCGATCCGCGCGCACCTGATGCCGGCGGTGCTCAGCGGCCTGGAGGCCGGCAACGTCACGCCGGTCGAGACCTCGCCGCTGGAGCAGGCGATCGAACGCCCGGGCGAGGCGCTGTTCGACTTCGCCGGCAACGTCATCCGCGAGGGCGGCGGCCTGGTGGTCGACACCGTCAAGGACGTGGCGGAACTGGGCGGCGACCTGGCCGAATCCGGCCAGGACCTGCTTGCCGGCCGGCCGATCGACGCCGTGTTCGGCGCCACCGGCGACCTGGCCGAATTCACGCTGCAGACCAGCGGCAACGTGGTCAACCGCGGCCTCAGCCTGACCGGCGACGCGGTCAACGGCGCCGGCAATCTGGCCGGCGGACTGATCCGCGATCTCGGCGATGCCGTCGGCCTGCCGGACGTCGGCAGCACCGTCGGCGGCTGGATGGAGGGCGGCACGCAGTGGCTCGGCGACGGCCTCGACTCGCTCGGCGGCCTGGTCGAGCGCGGGCTGGACACGGTCGGCAATGCGGTCAGCGACGGCCTCAACAGCGCCGGCGAATGGACGCAGGACCGCTGGAACGATTTCAAGGAAAGCAACTGGAACCCTGGCAACTGGTTCTGATGCGCATGCGCGGTAGCGCCCGCATGGCGCCCGCCGCCGCGCGCGGCGCCCGTGCCGCGTTCATCGCGGCGGCCGGCCGCGTTCACTAGACTGGCGGCAGTTCCTCAGCGATCGCCCGCCATGCCGTCGACCGTCCTTCACATGTTGCGCCGCGCCCCGCTCCATTGGGTCGCGGCGCTCTCGTTTATGCTGTTGTCCGGCGCCGCCTGCGCCAGACAGGGAGTGCAACCGGTGGATGCGAACCAAGTCTTTTCCGACCCCCGCACGGCCGAGCTGGCCGAGGCCGTCGCCGCCGGCGACGCCGGTCGCGTGCGCGCGCTGGCGCAGGCCGGCGCGGCGCTCGACGCGCGGGGCGACAAGCAGGTCACCCTGCTGCAATGGGCGCTGCTCAACAAGTCGTTGCGCGGCATGGAGGCGCTGCTCGATGCCGGCGCCGATCCCGCGCAGCCGGGCGTCGACGGCGACACCGTGATCCACCTGGCCGCCATGGCCGACGATCCGAAGTATCTCGCGCTGCTGCTCGAGCGCGGCGCCGATCCCGACGCCCGCAACGCCGACACCCAGGCGACGCCGCTGATGTCGGCGCTGCGCGGCGGCCGCGACGTGCAGTTCACCGCGCTGCTCGCCGCCGGCGCCGATCCCAACGCCACCGACCGCGGCGGCAACACGGCACTGCACCAGGCCGCCAAGTACAACGACCCCGGGCATGCGCTGAAGCTGCTCGAGGCCGGCGCCGACCCGAACGCGACCAACGTGCAGGACGTGACCTTCCAGCGCTTCCTGTTCAAGACCCGCGAGGACGTGCTGAGCGGCGAAGCCAGGCGCGGCCGCGAGGCGATCCGCGACTGGCTGCGCGCGCACGACGTGGCGATCGAGGATCCGCGTTAGCCGTACCGGCCGATACGCGGCGCGCTCCAGCGGGTGCGGCGGCGCGACTGCTCGATGCGCGCAGGGCGGCGGCTCCGATGGAAGCGGCGGAAGCCCGGCTTCACCGGCGGATCGTCGCGACTGCCGTCGCTCCCACAGGAACCATCGTCCCTGCGGTGAAGGAGGGGGACGGGGTGGAAAAAGGCAGATCGCGGCATGCGCGCAACGCGAAGTGCTGGCCCTTGTGGGAGCGACGGCAGTCGCGACGACCGGCCGCCAGGTCGCGACCTCCATCGCTTCCGCATGGAAGTGGCGAACGGCTGTCGCTGAAGCGGCGCCCGGCGACGTGGCGGGACGCCCGTTCGGACGGTGGCGTGCGGCCGCCGTGTGCGGCGCCGGCGCTCAGGGCCAGGCCGGCGGGTTCTCCAGCCAGGCGGCGTGCACCTCGCCCAGGGTCTTGCGCTCGTCTTCGCGCCAGTCGGGCAGCAATGCGCTGAAATCGCCGGGATCGCGCCAGCGGTTGGGCCAGGTGCGCACGGCGGCGGCGTACCAGGCCAGCGCCTCGTCGCGGCGGTCGAGCCGCCACAGCGCCAGCGCCAGCGTCGGCGGCAGCCATTCGGGATCGATCAGCCGGTCGAAACCCGCCGCCAGCCAGTGCGGCAGCGCGCCTTCGGTATCGCCGGTGCGCGCCAGGTCCCAGCCGTAGTTCCAGTGCAGCGCATACCGCAACGCGCCGCGCGCGGAGCTGCCGTCGAACGCCCGCTGGTACAGCGCGTGGCCGACGTCGATGCGGCCGGTCCGCATGGCGACGTGCGCCAGCTGCGCGGCGGCGCGGTCGGCATCGCGCCGGTCGCGCTCCATCAGCTGCATCAAGCGCTCCAGGGTGGCCTCGTCGTCGCCGGCGATGGCGACGATCGGGCGCGCGGTGGCGGCGTCCTCGTCGAAGTAGAACTCCTTCGGCGCGGGCACGGTCTGGGCGTGGAGGGCGAGCGGCAGCAGGAGCGCGAGCCCCAGGCAGCGGACGAGTGTGGCTTTCATGGCGTTGTCACGTGTTCCGGATCCCCGCGTGCATTGTAGAGCCGAGTGCGCTCGGGTGCGCGGGCAGCGGAGCGAGCTCCGCTCTACGGGGGCGGCTCCGGTGCCAGCGCTCAGCCGCCGTAGCGCGCCAGCAGTTCGGCGTTGTCGAGCGCCGGTGCGAACAGGAACCCCTGCGCCCGGACGATGCCGAGCGCACGCAGGGCATCGGCCTGCGCCTGCGACTCCACGCCCTCGGCCACCACGTCGATCCCGATCTTGCGGGCGATGGCGGCCACCGCCTCGACGATGGCGCTGTCGTAGGGGTCCGCCGGCAGGCCGCCGACGAAGCTGCGGTCGAGCTTGATCGCGTCGACCGGCAGATGCTTGAGGTATGCCAGCGACGCCCAGCCGGTGCCGAAATCGTCGAGGGCGATGCCGATGCCGAGCGCGCGCAGCCGCGCCAGCATGCGTGCCGCGCCCTCGGCGTCGGCCAGCAGCGCGGTTTCGGTCAATTCCAGGCACAGCCGTGCCCTCGGCAACCCGGTCCGCTGCAGCACCTGCTCGATGTCGGCCAGCAGGTTCGGCTGCTCGAACTGCCGCGCCGACACGTTCACCCGCAGCACCGGCGCCGTACCGTCGCGACCGATCCAGTCGCGCGCCAGTCGGCAGGCGCTTTCCAGCACCCAGCGCCCGAGCGGGACGATCAGCCCGGACGATTCGGCCACGGCGATGAATTCCTGCGCCGGATGCAGGGCGCCGTCCGCCTCCTGCCAGCGCAGCAGCGCCTCCGCCGCCAGCCAGCGCCCGTCGCGCAGGTCGATCTCCGGCTGGAACTGCACCTGCAGCCGCTCCTGCGCCAACGCCTCGCGCAGCGCCCGTTCGATGCCCAGGCGTTCGAGCAGACCGCGGTGATGCTCGGCATCGAACACCTCGCACCGGTTGTGGCCGCCGCCACGCGCGCGCTGGCTGGCCAACTCGGCGTTGCGCAGCAGGGCGTGGGCCGACGGCGCCGCCAGGTCGCGGGCGAAGGCGACGCCGACCGCCGCGGCGTGATGCGCGTCCTGCACCAGCGCCAGGCAGCGCTCGGCGAGCTCCAGTGCCTCGGTTTCGGTCAGGGGGCCGTGCGGCAACAGCGCGAAGGCGTGCTCGCGCACCCGCGCCAGGGTGACCACGTCGCCGAGCTGGCCCCGCAGCCGCGCGGCCAGCTCGACCAGCACCGAGGCGTCGTCGCCGACCGCGCCGCAGGATTCGATCTGCAGGTGGATCGCGGCGAGTTCGCGATCGCCGCCGTGCATCGGCCGCAGCGCGCTGTGCGCGACCTCCAACAGATGATCGCGGTTGGGCAGGTCGGTCAGCGGATCGTGCAGTTCCAGGTAGCGCAGCCGGTTCTCGGCCTCGCGCCGGCGATTGATCTCGGCGGCCATCGCCACGTAATCGCCGATGCTGGCGGCGAATGCCTGGTCCTCCGGCGCCCAGATGCGCGGCGAGCCGACCTGCTCGTGGCAGACCACGCCGACCAGCTCGCCGCCGCTGCGCACCGGCGCATCGAGCATCGAGACGATACCGTGGCGCTCCAGGTATTCGGACAGCGCGGGGTCGGCGGCGGTCAGCGCACGGTCGCGGCTCACGTCGGCGGCGTCGATCACCCGCAGTTCCCCGAGACGGGCGCCGTACTCCTTTCCGAGCCGCAGGACCTCGTGCGCGCCGGGCGGGTTGTGCAGCGCGCCCGCGCGCTCGAACAGGTGCACGCAGGCGAGCCGGACGTGGGTGGGATCCAGGAGCCAGATGCCGACACGGTCGGCTTCGAGGGTGGCGGCGGCGATTTCGCAGATCCGCGCGTAGGCGGTGTCGAGACTGCAGCGGTCGTGCCAGACCTGGCGCGCCAGCGCCACCAGCGCATGGTTGTGACGCCACGCCCAGGCGCCGCGCTCCGATCGATCGGTTGTCTGCAGTTCCGCCGACATCCTCTCGCCCCTGGAAGGCCGACGCGCTGACGCATCAGCTCGCTTCCGCATCCTGCGCTCCTTTCGGGGGCAACGCCAGCCGCGGCGCTCGCCGGCCAGGCGGCAGGGGACCCGCTGCTACAATTTCCGGCCGTTTCGACGCCTCCCGGCAATCCCGCCGTGGCCCGCCAGCGACCCGTTCGCAAGCCGAAGACCCCCGCCATGACCCGCATTGCCGACCTTTCGCCGCCCGCGCCCGCAGGGACCGCCCCGCCCCGCGCCGGGATCGACGCCGACTACACCCTGGAGCACCGGTACACCCGTGCCGAGGGCCGGATCTACCTGTCGGGCGTGCAGGCGCTGGTGCGCCTGCCGCTGATGCAGCGGCTGCGCGACCGGGCCGCGGGCCTGAACACCGGCGGCTTCGTGTCCGGCTATCGCGGCTCGCCGCTCGGCGGCTTCGACCTGGAGCTGTGGCGCGCACGCAAGCACCTGGATGCGGCCGGGGTGAAGTTCCAGCCCGGGCTCAACGAGGACCTGGGCGCGACCATGGTCTGGGGCACGCAGCAGACCGGCCTGTTCCCGGGCGCGAAGGTCGATGGCGTGTACGCGATGTGGTACGGGAAGGGGCCCGGCGTGGATCGCTGCGGCGACGTGTTCAAGCACGGCAATGCCGCCGGGACCGCCCGCCTTGGCGGCGTGCTGGCGCTGGCCGCCGACGACCACGCCTGCCGCTCCTCGACCCTGCCGCACGGCTCGGAGGGCGAGTTCACCGCGGCGATGATGCCGATCCTCAACCCGGCCGGGGTGCAGGACATCCTCGACCTGGGCCTGCTGGGCTGGGCGATGAGCCGCTACACCGGCCGCTGGGTGGGCTTCAAGACCATCGCCGAGACGGTGGAGTCGTCGGTCTCGGTGGACGTGGACCCGTTCGCGCTGCAGATCGCGCTGCCGGAGGATTTCGAGATGCCGGCCGGCGGCCTCAACATCCGCTGGCCGGACCCGCCGATGGAGCAGGAGATGCGCCTGCACCGCTACGCGGTGAAGGCGGCGCAGGCGTTCGCGCGCGCCAACCGCATCGACCGCACCGTGATCGATTCGCCGCAGGCGCGGCTGGGCATCGTCACCACCGGCAAGAGCTACCTCGACGTGCTGCAGGCGCTGGAATACCTGGGCCTGGATGCGCGCGCATGCTTCGATCTGGGCATCCGCGTGTACAAGGTCGGCATGACCTGGCCGCTGGAGCCGGTGGGCATCCACGCGTTCGCGCGCGGGCTGCAGGACATCCTGGTGGTGGAGGAGAAGCACGCCTTCATCGAGAGCCAGATGAAGGAGCTGTTCTACAACTTCGACGGGCAGCGCCCCAGCATCGTCGGCAAGTACGACGAGGCCGGCGAATGGATCCTGCCCTCCACCGGCGAGCTCACGCCGGCGCGCATCGCCGGAGTGATCGCGCGCCGCATCCAGCGTTTCCATGATTCGGAACAGATGCGCCGGGTGCTGGCGTGGATGGAACAGAAGGAAGGCGAGCTGGCGCTGCCACGGGCGCAGTTCCCGCGCGTGCCGCACTACTGCTCGGGCTGCCCGCACAACACCAGCACCCGGGTGCCGGAAGGCTCGCGCGCGCTGGCCGGCATCGGCTGCCACTACATGGTGACGTGGATGGACCGCGACACCGACACGTTCACCCACATGGGCGGCGAAGGCGTCACCTGGGCCGGGCAGGCGGCGTTCACCGACACCCCGCACGTGTTCCAGAACCTCGGCGACGGCACCTACTTCCATTCCGGCTCGCTGGCGATCCGGCAGGCGGTCGCGGCCGGGGTCAACATCACCTACAAGATCCTCTACAACGACGCCGTGGCCATGACCGGCGGCCAGCCGGTGGACGGCACCCTCACCGTGCCCGACATCGCCCGGCAGATGCGCGCCGAGGGCATCGCGACGATCGTCGTGGTCAGCGACGACATCGGCAAATGGTCGAAGCCGGCGCTCTTCCCGTCCGGCGTGGAGTTCTTCGACCGCAGCGAACTCGACGCGGTGCAGAAGCGCCTGCGCGAGGTCGAGGGCGTCTCGATCCTGATCTACGACCAGACCTGCGCCACCGAGAAGCGCCGCCGCCGCAAGCGCGGCAAGCTCAAGGATCCGGCCAAGCGCGTGTTCGTCAACACCCTGGTCTGCGAGGGCTGCGGCGACTGCGGCAAGAAGAGCTTCTGCGTCTCGGTGCTGCCGCAGGAGACCGAGTTCGGGCGCAAGCGCGCCATCGACCAGTCTAACTGCAACAAGGACTACTCCTGCGTCGAGGGCTTCTGCCCGAGCTTCGTCACCGTGCACGGCGGCCAGCCGCGCAAGGGCCGCAAGGCGTCCGCCGCCGAACGCCTCGAGAACCTGCCGCCGCCCGCGTTCGAGACCGACCTGGCGCGGCCCTGGAACATCCTGATCACCGGCGTCGGCGGCACCGGCGTGGTGACCATCGGCGCGCTGCTGGGCATGGCCGGGCACCTGGAGGGCCGCGGCTCCACCGTGCTCGACCAGACCGGCCTGGCGCAGAAGGGCGGCGCGGTGACCACCCACATCCGCATCGCCCGCACGCCCGCCGACATCCACGCCGTGCGCATCGCCGCCGGCGAGGCCGACCTGGTGCTCGGCTGCGACATGGTGGTGGTCAACGACTACTGGGTGCTGTCGAAGCTGCGCGAAGGCCGCAGCCGCGTGGTGCTCAACACCTGGGAGGCGATGCCCGGCACCTTCACCACCCGCCCGGACATGCAGTTCCCGGCCGCGGACATCGTCGCCGCGATCCGCAGCGCGCTCGGCGGCGACGAACCCTCGGCTTCTGCGCTGCCTGATTCTGCACTGCATGTCGTCGACGCCACCCAGCTCGCCACCGCCCTGATGGGCGACGCCATCGCCGCCAACCTCTTCATCCTCGGCTACGCCTGGCAGCGCGGCCTGGTGCCGCTGTCGTTCGAATCGCTGATGCGCGCGGTGGAACTCAACGGCGCCGCGGTGGAGATGAACAAGACCGCCTTCGCCTGGGGCCGCCTGGCCGCACTCGACCTCGGCGCCGTGCAGGAGGCCGCCGGCATCGTCCGCAATGCGCCCACCGCCGCCGAATCCACCCCCGGCGCACTGCAGGCGCTGCCGCCCGGCGAATGGGAAAGCGCCGAATGGGGAGCCACCAGCGCACCGAAGCCGTCACGCACTGGCGACGACCTGCGGCATCTGCCCATGTCGAATCCGGCGGCCGCAGGCCGCCCGCCGACGCCCCTCTCCCGCTCGGCGGGAGAGGGAGGGACCGCCCGCGACGCGGGCGGTGGGGTGAGGGCAGGCGATGACGAAGTCACCTTCCTTCCCCTCGACGACCTGCGCCTGTCGCGCTCGCTCGACGAGCTGATCGCCCGCCGCATCGCCTTCCTCACCGACTACCAGAACGCGAAGTACGCCCAACGCTACGCCGACTTCGTCGCCCGGGTGCGCGCCGCCGAACAGGCCCTGGCGCCGGGCAGCACCGACCTGTCCGAAGCCGTCGCCCGCTACTTCTTCAAGCTGATGGCCTACAAGGACGAATACGAAGTCGCGCGCCTGTACACCAGCGGCGACTTCCGCCGCCGCATCGAACAGCAGTTCGAGGGCGACTACACCGTGCGCTTCCACCTCGCCCCGCCGCTGCTGGCGAAGAAGAACGACAAGGGCGAACTGCAGAAGCAGGAGTTTGGCCCCTGGGTGTTCAAGGCGTTCGGTGTGCTGGCGAAACTGCGCGGCCTGCGCGGCACCGCGCTGGACATCTTCGGCTATACCGAAGAGCGCCGGCTGGAGCGCCGCCTGATCGACGACTACGAACGCACCATCGGCGGCCTGCTGGAGAAACTCGACAGCGGCAACGCCGCCCTCGCCGCCGAGATCGCCGGCATCCCCGAGCACATCCGCGGCTACGGCCACGTCAAGGAAGCGCACCTGCACGCGGCCAAGGCGCGCGAGGCCGAATTGCTGAAGGAGTGGGACAATCCGCTGCGGGTGGTGCAGGTGCAGGCAGCCTGAGATCAAGGACGCGGCACGCCCGCGCCTGCCGTTCAAACCAACGCCGCTGTGCTGCGCGGCGTGATTCAAGCCTCGGCCGACATCGGAATGGTGAGGGCGAATGAAGAAGATCGATCTGAAGAAGGAGCTGAAGCAGCTCTACCGGGCGTCCGCCAAGACCGTTGTGCAGGTCGAGGTTCCCACGTTCAAGTACCTCATGGTTGACGGAGAAGGGGATCCGAACACTTCCCGGGCGTATGCGCAGGCTGTGGAAGCGTTGTTTTCGGTCTCCTACACGGCCAAGTTCATGGTCAAGAAAGGGCAGCAAGCACTCGACTATCCGGTCATGCCGCTCGAAGGGCTTTGGTGGGCGGACGACATGTCAGCTTTCATTGCCAACGACCGGACAAACTGGAAATGGACGATGTTGATCATGCAGCCCCACTTCGTCGCAGATGAAATCATCGAAGCGGCTGTTGCTGCGGTCCAAAGCAAGAAGCAGCTGCCGGGCATCGACAGGCTGCGCCTGGAGGAATTTTCCGAAGGGCGTTGTGCGCAAGTGCTGCACGTCGGCCCGTTCTCCGAAGAGGGACCGACCATCGAGCGCCTGCATGCGTTCATCGATGCCCGGTCAGGCCTCGCGGGAAGGCACCACGAGATCTACTTGAGCGATATACGGCGTGCAGATCCAAAGAAGTGGAAAACGATCATTCGTCAGCCGATGCAATGAGCCCTATGGGCGGTCTTGGCCTTGCCCATCCTGCTGGCCTTCTTTTTTCATCGCGCGCTTCCAGGCGCTAAGGCGCTGGCGGCGGAAGCCGGACATCGCCGAACCCGACCTTCTTGTCGCCCTCGACCACCAGGAAGCGCGTCGCCGATGCGCGGACCGCCACGGATTCCTTGCAGCTGAGCGAGACATCGGCCGTCTCGCCCGGTGCGATCGTCCGCACCGCCTGCGGAATCGAGAACATGCAGATGACCTCGCGTCCGTCGCCGAAGTCGACCTTCGGACGGTAGTTCGAGAAGATCGGCGTCCGCCGTCCCGGCGGATCCCCATCGCTGCTGTAGAGCGTCAACGTCGCGGGGATACTCTGGCCGCCTGCAAACGTATGGATTTCGCGATTGTCAGCAAACGCGGCTGCGCTTGCCAGCAGGAACGCGACGGCGATGATGCATGCGGAACCTCGTGTCATATGCAGTCTCTCCCTGATTTGCGTCGTTTCGATGTTTCAAGGCAGTAAAATCGAGCCCGCACGAAGGGCCGACTGCTTTACCGCTGCCGTCCCGCCCGGACTGGGCTTGCCGTCTCCGCCCGCCCCGGCCATTCGTCCGGAGCACGCATGCGACCGGAAACGGAACGGGTTTGGCTGCGTCCGGTTCGCCCGAGTGCCGTGGACGCCGCCTCGCGGCGGAAATTCAGCAACCGGCTTGCGCCCGACCGTTTGCGCAGGACACGAGTGTCGTTGCCAGGGCGGCTCGGAGGCAAGGGTGCTTCGCTCCTTCAGCGGTCCGGCACCGCGCGCGAGGCGGCGCTGCGGTCGCGCGCCGCCTTGAACTCGCTGTCCGCGTCCCACTCGGGCCAGGCGGCGGAGGCGGCGATGGCGATGGCCAGCCGGTGCACGGTCCGGGTGTCGGCGGTCGGCCCGCGCATGTCCCAGTCGTCGCCGAACTCGTCGCCGGGCTGGTGGTAGCGATGGGTGAAGTAGTCGGCGCGGGCGGCCTTGCCGCCTTCCACGCCGCCTTCGATCTGGTCCATGCCGGGACCGATGGTGATCGCCGGCACCCCGGCCTGGGCGAAGGCGAAATGGTCGGCGCGATAGAAGAAGCCGGCCTCGAGATTGGGATCGGGCGAATAGCTGCGGCCGTCTTGCTCGGCAGCGGCCTTCAGGCTGCGCTCCAGCGAGACCTTGCCGACACCCCAGGAGGAAATGTCATGGGTGGGACCGTCGGGGCTCCACATTTCGAGGTTGAGCACGGCCGCGGTGGTCTCCAGCGGCCGCAGCGGGTTGGCGGCGTAGTAGTGGGCACCGAGCAGCCCGTTCTCCTCGGCGGTGAGGGCGAGGAACAGCAGGCTGCGCGCCGGGCGTTCGCCGGCGGCGAAGACGCGTGCCAGTTCGATCAGCGAGGCGACGGCGGTGGCGTTGTCGACCGCGCCGTTGATGATCGCATCGCCGCTGTCGTCCGGCTCGCCGATGCCGAAGCTGTCCCAGTGGCCGGAGAGGATCACGGTCTCGTCGGCGCGATCGGTGCCGGGCAGCAGGCCGGCGACGTTGCGGCTGACGATGCGGTCGCGCTTGACCTTGAAGCCGATGGACAGGGCGGTGTCGCCGAGTGCATGGCCGGTGAAGCCGTCCTGCTGCGCAGCGTGCTTG
This sequence comes from Luteimonas sp. R10, assembly GCF_045689605.1. Classification (GTDB taxonomy): domain Bacteria; phylum Pseudomonadota; class Gammaproteobacteria; order Xanthomonadales; family Xanthomonadaceae; genus Luteimonas. The sequence goes on along the minus strand of NZ_CP141262.1, from coordinate 868,042 downwards.
GCCCGGTCGAAGTCGAACCCGGCATCGGCGAACAGCTGCACGGCGGGCTCGCGCTGGATCCAGCCGCGCACCGGCAGGTGATACGTGCCGCCATCCTCGCGCACGATGTCGTACTGCGGCGCGGCGCGGCCGTTGCGCACCGTGGCCCAGGGGTAGGACGCCGGTTCGGTCTCGTGCACGATCAGCACGCCGGCGGCGCCACGACGCGCCGCCTCCTCGTACTTGTAGGTCCAGCGGCCGTAGTAGGTGATGGCGCGACCGCCGAACTTGCCGGGCTGCTCGCGCTCGAAGTCGGGATCGTTGACCAGCACCACGACGATCTTGTCCTCGACGTCGAGCCCGGCGTAGTCGTCCCAGCCCAGCTCCGGCGCGGTGATGCCGTAACCGGCGAAGACCAGCGGCACCTCGCGCAGGTCGACGCGCTCGCCCGGGCGCAGCGTTTCGACGGCGATGTCGTCGCCGTTGGCGAGTGCACGGATCTTTCCGTCGACGTGCAGCGAAGCCTCGACCGGGCCGTCGATCTCACTGCGTTCCAGCGTCACCGCCTGGGTCCAGCCGCCGTCGTCACCGGCCGGCTGCAGGCCGGCGCGCTCGAACTGCTCGCTGATGTAGGCGACGGTCTTGTCCTCGCCGGGCGTGTTCGGCGCCCGGCCCTCGAATGCGTCGGAGGCGAGCACCCGCAGGTGCTGCGCGAGATTGTCGGCGCGGATGTCATCGCCGGGCACGGCGTCGGCACGGGCCGCCAGAAGGAACAGTCCGAGGAAGAGACAGGGGATGCTGCGGGTCATGGGGGGCTCCGTCCGGTTCGGACCGACAGACTACGCGATGCGGCGCGGTGGACAGTGGCCGGTTACGGGCTGTCGGATCGCGGATTCCGCTTCGCTTCACCGGCCGATGGCCGATGCATGTGCAGGTCCTGCCCGGCCATGCGCAGATTGCGGTCGAGATACCGGCGCAGATCATTGCGCGGCGGTGCCGGCGCCGCACCGCCCAGATGTGCCTGCAGCGCGCTTTCGAGCAGATAGAGGCTGGCTTCGAGGTAGAGCGGCTCGTCACTGGAATGACCGGCCTGCGGATCGATCAACAGGCTGACATCCTTGCCCAACAGTTTCAGCCGCGCCGCATATTCGATGACGCCGCTGATGGCCACGCGACGGTCCTCGCCGCCGGCGATCAACAGCAGGGGACGCTGCAGCCGTGCAGCATTGGCCAGGGGCGACTGCGCATGCAGGCGCGCCATTGTTGCCTCGTCGGCGATGTCGAGCGACAGCATGCGCAGCACCGTCGTCAAAGGGACATGGCGCGACAACGTCAGCGCCTCGGCATTGCGGGCGGTCCAGCGCAGGTTCCAGCCGAATTCCGGCGGCGGCACCATCGCGACGCCGACCTTGAACAGCTCCGGCGAAAAGGTCAGGCCGAGCAGGGTTGAATAGCCGCCGAAGGAGGCGCCGGCGATGCCGACGCGCTGCGCATCGCCGATGCCCTGCGCCAGCAAATGGCGCACGCCGTCGACGATGTCCCGCTGCACCCGTCCGTTGCCGTAATCGCCCTGCGCGGCGAAGATGTAGTCGCGGCCGTGGCCGGTCGAGCCGCGGAAGTTCGGCTCGAACACGGCGTAGCCGCGATTGACGATGAACTGTGCGAATCTGCCGTACTCGGGCTGCGCGTGGCTCCACGGTCCGCCGTGCACGTTGACCACCAGCGGCACCCGCGCTGGATCGGCGCCCGGTGGCAGCAGCAGGAAGCCGTGCAGGCGCATGCCGTCGGAAGCGCGCCAGACGACCGGGATCTTGCGTGCCAACGCCGACGCCGGCAGCCACTGCGCCGGCCTGCCGTCGAGCTGCCGCAGCGGCGGCTCGTCGAGCAGCCTGCGAAACCGCCCGGTGCGCGGATCGTGGAGATGCCAGCGCTCGCCTTGCAGCGAACTGCCACGTTCGTTCACCAGCCAGTGCGCGTCGGCGCCGACCCCGACCTGGATGCGCAACTGGCGCTGCGGGAACTGCCTTGCGATCACCGCGACCCGACGGCTCGTGTCGTCGGTCAGCCCGTAGCTGGCCGCCTCGATGCTGCGATAGCTGGCGATCAGGGGCCGCCGGCTGATCGGGTCCAGCACCAGATCGGCGAGATCGGCATCGCCGTGCGGATCGGCGTGCAGCGTGTGCACCGCATGTCGCGCATCCAGCCGCAGCAACCGCGACAGGTTGCCGCCGGGATCGCCGTGCAGCAGCAGTTCGCCGCGGTCGCCGGTAACCGGCAGCAGGTCGCAACGGTGCATGCTGCCGCAGCGCAGGACCTGGTGCATGTGGCCGGGTGCGTCGATCCGGTGGATCACGACCGCTTCGCCCTCGACCCGGCTCAGGAACGCCAGTCGGCCGTCCGGATGGAGCGCGAAGCCGGCGATCCGATGCGTGTCCGCATGCAGCACTGTGCGCCGGCCCCGCATGTCCACCCGCAACAGGCGCCAATGCGCCGGCGCGCCCTGCCGCGCGGCGGGCGACCGCTCGAGCGCGATGATCGCCGCCGGCTGCGTCGCGTCGACGGTCTGCAGCTCGCGGCGAACGCGATCGCCTAGCGCGGTCACCAGGCCCGAACCGGCCCGGCCCGCCGTCGCCAGCGCAAACAGCTGCCGCGGCGACTCGAGCAACAGCCAGCGACCATCGCGCGTCCAGTGCAGCTGTCGTGCCGCCGTGTCTGTCAGCAGCCGGTGCGCGCGGCCGTCCATGATGGACTGCAGCCAGACTTCGCGATGGCGACCGTGCTCGCGCAGCCAGGCGACCTGGCGCCCGTCCGGCGACAGGGTGACGGCCTCGATCGCCGGACGCACGAGAAAGTCGCTGCGCTGGAAACGCGGCGCCGGCACACGGGCGCGCTCGACGGCGACGGCGGCATGCAGCCTGGCAGCATCGTCTGCGCTGGCCGGCGCGGCGGCGAGCAGTGCGAACACGAGGGCGTACAGCACCCCAGGCGCGTCCGGAAACGCGAGCATAGGTCTCTCCTGCGAAGCCGGGCCGAAGGCGACCGGCGATGGGGATCAGCGAATCGTGGTGCGGATCGTGGTCATGCCGTAACGGGGTCGAGGTGGGTCTGGGCCTGCGCCGGTACGCGTTGTGGATACAGCAGCCACAGGCTCGCCAGGGCGGGCAGCCCGATCAGCCCGCAGCTCAGGACCCAGGCCGCACGCGCCGGTACCGACAGCGCCTGGCGGCGGGTCAGCCACAACGCCGCCAATAGCGACAGCAGCATCAGTGCGCCGGCCAGCGCCCGCATGCTGCGCGGCACCGGCGGCGGATTCGTCGCGCGCAGCGGATCCACGCCGGCGAACAGTCCGGTCGCGGCCTGGCGCAGTGCATACATCGCCGGCGACGGCCACCAGGCGCGGTATCGATGCAGTGCCGGATAGTCGTACGCGATCGCGCGCTGCGCGACCGTTTCGGCACGTCCGGCATCGTCCACCCGCAGCAGGGTCTGATACGGCGCGGCACCGAGCAGGTCGTCCGGGCGGCGGGTGAAGGAGAAGGACACCAGATAACCGCCAACCAGTTCGATCAGATCGAGATCGCGCAGATCACCGAACGCGCCCGGGATCGGCACCCGTTGTCGTGGCGTCAACATGCCGTCGTCCTCCAGCACGGCGCGGGTGTCGAAGAAGTACAGCGCACGGTCGCTGATCACGCCGACGCTTTCGCCGACCGGCGCCACGCCGGCGAGGATCTCGCCGGCCGGCAGCCGCATCCGCTGCCGCACCTGCCGGCTTTCGCTGGCGTACTGGTACAACCCGTCGCCGGCGAGCAACACCGCGTCGCCTTCGCGCAGCCCCGGCAGATCGCCCGCCGCCAGCGCCGGCGCCGGAAACACCGCATGGCCGGGTCCGACGCCGAGCACACCGGCGCGACGACGATCGGCGAGCCCGTAGCCTTCGTAGCGCATGCTGTCGTGACTGAACACCCAGCGCAGGCGCCGCTCGCCGTCGTCGAACTCCATCGGCATGACGTTGGTCAGTTCGTTGCGAACAGGTGCGACCTCGACCTGCGTGCCGACGCCGTAGATCTCCGACAGAGAGACCTGCTCGCGCCACAGCGACGCCTCGGGCGCGGCACTGGTGGCCAGCCCGGCCAGCATCCTGTCGCGGCCACTCATGCGCTCGCTTTCGTTGTGCCCGCCGGGCGGCGGCGTACCGGCGTTGTTGGCGTGGCTGCCCTGCATGATCCACAGCATCTCGACACCGAATCCCAGCAGCAGGATCAGTAGATACACCCCCATCTGCAGCGGTAGCGCAGTGGCGATCACGAGGGGCGCCGAGCGCAGCGGCGCGCTTCGGTCGGGCCTGAAGACCGCCGCCACCATCACCGCCAGCCACAGCAGCACCAGCGCCTGCAACGCCAGGGCGCCGGTGCCGGTAGCGCCGCCGATCCCCAGCAGGATCAGCGGTACCAGCGCGCAGGCGGCATAGCGACGATTGGCGAGCGCGCAATAGGCGCCGGCAAGATAGCCACACGCGACGATCAGCAGCGTGGCGAGCGGCAACAGCCAGTGGCGGGCGTCGACCACGCGTGCGGTCGTCAGCGCCTGCTGGCCGGCAAGGGCCAGGATCGGCATCGCGAGCGCAACGGCCAGCGCAACGATGCCGGCAGCGAGCAGCGCGGCCGCGATTTTGCCGTTCGGCAGCGGCCGGTGCAGCAGGTTGAGCCAGACGCTCGGACGCCGATAGCCGCCCATCTGGTAAAGCCCCAGCAGCAATCCGGCCAATGCGTATGCCGCACCGAACACGCGATAGACCAGCAGCGGCTGTTGCGCCAGGTCGACCACGCGCGTCAGGAAGGCCAGCACCAGCAGGTGCAGCGCGGCAAAGGCGATGACCCAGGTGCGAAAGCGCAGCAGTTCGGCCTTGAACAGGTTCCACATGTCGTCTTCTCTCGCCAGCGACGGTTGCGCTCAGGACCGGGCCGGCGCCGCGTGATCCTTGGCCAAGAAGCCATTGATCGCGCGATCCAGGCTGACCTGCATGCACTGTGCCGAGCGTGCCCCGTGGGCGCGCAGGAATTCGGCGAAGTCCTCGTCCTGGTCCAGCACCAGATAGTGGTGCAGGCCATCCAGACGCTGGGCCTGCAGCAGGCCGGGTACGGTGCCGGGTTCGGGCCCACGGAACGGGATGTCGGCGACCCAGTGGGTGACGCGCGCGCAAAATTCCTCGGGCGCCGACATGTGCTTCAGCTGGCCACGTTCGAGAATGATCAAGTTGTCGGCAACGCGCTCGATCTCCTCCATCTGGTGCGAGCAATAGATCACCGTGCAGTCATCGGCGGCGTTGCCGTACAGCAGCGATTCCAGGAACGCGCGCTTGGCCACCACGTCCAGTCCGAGCGTGGGTTCGTCGAGCACCAGCAACTCCGGCCGTTGCGCCAGTGCCAGGGCCAGATTGAAGCCGGCGCGCTCGCCGCGCGACAGCTCGCGGATCTTCTGCTCCGGCAGCACGTGATAGTGGCCGATGACCTCGTCGAATGCGGCCTGGCTCCAGCGTGGATAGTGGCTGCGCTGCATTGCGATCACCGCCGACATCGTCATCCAGGCCGGCAGCGTGTGCTCTTCATTGACGAAGCCGATGCGGCCACGGTCCTCGGGCGAGAGCCGGCGGCTGTCGCGGCCGAGGATGCGTGCCTGCCCGGCATCAGGAGACAGGAACCCCAGCAGGATCCGGAACAGCGTCGACTTGCCGGCGCCGTTGGCGCCGACGATGGCGTGAATGCGCCCGCGGGGGATCCGCAGATCGAGACGATCGAGCGCCAGCTTGTGCCCGTAGCGTTTGCTCAATGCGACGGTCTCGATCACGTACTCGGAAGCTGTCGGGTCGGTCATGGTCATCCGGGCACCGGAAGCGAGCGGGGCGGTCATGCGGTCTTCTTCGGCGCCAGCACGCGCAGTTCGCGGTCCAGGCGTGCGAGTGCGCGTTCGGGCGGATAGTCGAGCGCGGCCACCTCGTGCACGAAGCGCTGGATCGCCTCGTCGAGACGGCGGTCGCGCTCGCTGTCGCTCAGGCGCTGGCGCGGCGCGGCGACATAGAAGCCCAAGCCTTGGCGCGCATCGAGCCATCCTTCGGTCGCCAGCTCGGCGTATGCCTTGGCGACGGTGTTCGGATTGATGGTCAACTGCTGCGCCAGGCCGCGCACGCTCGGCAGCTGCGCGCCGGGGGTCAGTTCGCCGGTGGCGATCTTCATCCGCACGCCGTCGACGATCTGCCGGGTGATCGGGCGCGGATCGCCGGTGGCGATCTGCAGCATCAATGCGCTGGTACGGGCCATGGGAGCTTCGGATCAATCGCTCATCTGTACTATTAGTAATAGTACAGTTGGTGCTCGGATTGTCAAGCGGTGCCGCCCTTTTCGCCGCGGCGGACGGCGCTGCAACGCCGGTGGGACCGCAAGTCCCGTGTATCTAGGGCTTTGGTCTGCTCGCCGATCGCGGGCCTGGGCGCGTCGATTTCGTCGCCCCGGCGGCACGGCGGGCGCGGGCCAGGAAGCGCAACGTCGCCTGCTCCCATTGCCGCGCGCCGCGTGCGTTCTCGGCGGCCCGCGCGAGCGAGCCGTCCTCCCAGCCGGCGAATACCCGCGGATCGATATAGGCCTTGCGGCACACTGCCGGTGTGTTGCCGAGGACTTCGGCGACCGCCTTGATCACCCGATTGCGCACTTCGGCAAGCGCACGTTCGCTGGGGACGTCGCCACACACCGGTTCGGGCAGCGGCATGGCGGCGAGTTCGCGGAACGCGTGCAGGGTGCCGCCCCAGGTGCGGATGTCCTTGGCGGTGAAATCGGCGCCGGCCGCGGCGCGCAGGTAGTCGTTGACGTCGCCCGAGTCCACCGGCTGCACGCCGCCGTCGTCGTCGCGGTACTGGAACAGCGCCTGCCCCGGCAGCTCCTGGCAGGCGCGCACCAGTTTCGCCAGGCGCGCATCGTCGATCTCCAGGTCATGCGCCTGCCCGCCCTTGCCGCGGAACTTCAGCCGGGCGCGGCCGCCGCGCAGGAACGCCACGTGGCGGTCGCGCAGCGTGGTCAGGCCATAGGAGCGGTTCTCGCGCACGTAGCTGTCGTTGCCCACGCGCGCCAGGGTGTCGAGCATCAGCGACACCACGATCGCCAGCACCTTTTCGCGCGGCAGGCCGGGACGCTTGAGGTCGGTGCGCAGGCGCCGGCGCAGCTTCGGCAATCTCCGCGCGAACGCGACCAGACGCTCGTACTTGCCGACGTCGCGCACCTGCGCCCAGTGCGGATGGTAGCGGTACTGCTTGCGGCGGCGCGCATCGCGACCGGTCGCCTGCAGGTGGCCGCGCGGGCTGGTGCAGATCCACACCTCGGTATAGGCCGGCGGGATCGCCAGCGCTCGGATCCGGGCCAGGGTCTGCGGATCGCGTACCAGGCTGCCGTCCGGCATCCGGTAGCAGAAGCCCCGGCCGGCGCGTCGGCGCGAGATGCCGGGCTGGTCGTCGCAGACATAGACCAGGCCCGCGTCGGCGGCATCGGCTTCGGCATCGGGGGTTCCGGGCGGTCCGGCTGCGGCGCGGGCGGGCATGTGCCGACGATGCGGCATGGGCACGTCAACGCCGCGCAAACGCGATCCGCGCCGCCGCGGCTACGACGGCGCGCGCCGCACCCGGCCGCTGCGCTCGCGGTGGCGCTTGCCGGTCTGCAGCAGCAATTCCCGCAGCCAGTCGTTGACCCGCCGCGCGGCGCCGCTGCGCCACACGCCGGCCGCGCCGTAGTAGCCGGCGCTGACCTCCACCGCATCGATGCGATGGCGGCTGCCCAGCAGGCGCATGAACTCGGTGGCCAGGCCCATGCGCCGCAGGTGGTCCTGCACCCGTAGCAGGCGCAGGGTGCCGCCGGAGAGCACGGCGACCGCCACCGTGGTGTCGGGCAGGCGGTTGCCGGTCCGCGCCAGCAGGTTGCTCCAGCGCAGCCGCAACAGGTACAGCGCGGTAGGTGGATACGCATCGGCCAGCAGCGTGGCGGAAGTCAGGATGCCGTGTTCGACATGGTTGATGCGGCCGTCCTCGAGCATCCGGTCGCAGGCCTCGCGCCAGGTCACGTCGTCACCCGGGGTGGCGTCCTCCACCCGCAGCACCCGCTGGTAGCCGTCGTCGTTGACCAGCGCGGGCAGGTCCAGGCGCTGCTGGCAGAAGGTGGCGAAGCGCACGCCGAAGGTGGGCAGCCCCACGGTCCAGGCGATGCGGAACATCGGCGACCAGCTCCAGTGCCGGAACGCGTTGAGCCAGCCGCGGTTGTCGGGATGGTCCCAGTCGTGCTCGAAATCGAGATCGTGGTACACCGATTCCATCAACCGGATCAGCTCCTGGCAGAAGTAGAAGCAGGCACGGAAATCCTTCTGCGCCGGCAGCCGCGTGCGCCGGCCCAGCGGTCGCGCGGCGTCGCCGCTGTCGGCGCCGGCGGCCACCAGGTCGGTCCAGGCCGGATGGAACTGCGCGTCCAGCACCGCCAGCGCGGGGTCGTTGCGCAGCTTGGCGAACAGGCGCGACAACGCCTTGCCGTGCTCGCTGAAGCAATCGGCCAGGCCCGGCAACGGCGCCACCCAGTGCTGGCGCAGGGCGATCAGCAACCTGCGTTTGCGCCCGGAGTCGTGCAGCCCGAGCTCGGCATGGCCGGGCGCGCCGACCTCGGCGCCGACGCGCTCGAGCACCGGCGCCAGCGCGCGCTCGGCGATGTCCTCGCCGAGCCGGCGGTAGCTTTCGAACTGCGCCTCGTCGAAGTACTGGTCGCGGGTGGTCTCGTGCGGGAAACGCGGGTGCGTGCGCGCGTAGTGCAGGACGTCGGCGGGCTCCTCGCCGGTCAGCGTCGGCTTGAGGTACAGCAGCGTGCCGCGGCTGCCGTCGGCGTAGTGGATGCGCCCGACCGCGCAGCTGCGCGCCGCCGGTTCGCCGTCCTGCGGCTGCAACCCGCGCACGTCGATGTCGATGCTGGCGCCGAAGTCGACGCGGCACTTCTGCACCGCGTTGCCGAGGTCGGCGAACGTGCGCGCCGGATCGGCGCCAGCATCGACGCACAGGACGAAACGGCAGCGCCGGCGCACCAGTTCGTAGAGGCCCAGGTTCTCGAAATGGCCGCCGTCGGACAGGTGCACGAACTTGCCGCCATCGTGGGTGCGGCCCAGCAGTTCCGCCAGCAGCCAGCGGCCGAAGAACGGGGTGGCGTCGGCGCGCGGCCGCTGCCGGTGGGCGGGATTGGGCAGCCACCACCCCAGGCGGGCGTCGAACAGGGTCAGCAGGAAGGTCACCGCCGGCGAACTGTGGTAGCCCATGTTGGGGCTGACCGCGGCGCCGGAGATCGCGGTCGCGCTGCCCAGGGTCAGGGTCGAGGCGAGCGCCGGGCGATCGGCGGCGACGTCCCCGACCGGCTTGGCGCCCGGTCGCGAGGCCGGCGGCAGGTGTCCGCAGAACCCCGGCGACAGGCAGAACGATGCGGCCTTGCGGTCCTGCCAGTCCAGCTGCCCGGCCGCCACCAGGTTCATCGCGGTGCCGATCAGCGGATACAGGGGACGCCCGCCGTGGTGCCGCTGCACTTCCACCAGGTCCGCCAGCACCAGGTCGTCCTGGACGTCGAAGTTGGTGGTGGGCTCGGGGTTGCGGGCCTCGTTGCTGGCGCCCAGGTAACAGCGGACCAGGCGGTTGCGGTAGAAGGCGTTGAGGCTGAACTCGTTGACGTTGACCGTCCAGGCGAACAGCAGCCACACCGCGACCGCGGCGGCGATCACCAGCAGCAATGTGCCGGCATGCCCGTCGATGCCGTCCTGCAGCCATGACAGGTGCTCGGCGAGCGTCGCCGCCGGCACCGGCGGCGGCCAGCCGACGAACCGGAGCAGCGCCTGCCCGACCAGGCTGAGCGCCACCAGCAGGCCGAAGATGAACACCCAAGGCGCGATGCGCGCCACCCGCTCCAGCAGCCACGCGCGCCGGGGACCGCCGCCGCCGCGCCGCCCGTGCGCGAACAGCAGGCCGGCGCCGGTGGTGGCCAGCCACGCCAGCGTGCCGGCCCAGCCCAGGCTCGCCCAGCGGGCGCCGCCGAAGCGCGCCAGCGACGTCATCAGCCACGGCCCGTAGACCGCCAGCGCCAGGGCGAAGCTGACCCCGAGCACCACCGCGGCAGTGATCCGGCCGCCGGCGCGCGCCCAGATCTCGCGCTGCAGGTCGCTCAGCGCCGGACCGGCCAGTCCCAGGTGGATGATGCCGGTCAGCATCACCGCGGCGATCACCAGCGACGGCCCGAGGACCATCGCGTGCCACAGCGTGCCGCCGGCGACGAGCCCGCCGTCCAGGATCCGCTGCATGGCCACGACCGCGACGCCGGCGAACGCCGCCGCGCCCAGCGTGCCCAGCACGAAGCGCGGCGCGTGCCGCTGCAGCGGCGAAGGTGGCGCATGGCCATCGGCGGCGAGCCGCGAGTACCAGCGGTCGAAGGCCAGCCACAGCATCCAGGCGACGAAGTACAGCAGTGCGGTCGCCAGGCCGAGGCGCGCGAGCGGCCGCAGCGGCGCATGCACGGCGTCGATGGCGCGCTCGAATGCCGGTGGCAGCTGGTCGTACCCGGCCAGGCCGGGCGCGCCGAGCAGCGCGGCGCCGGCAGTGGCCAGGACCATGGCGACGGCCGCCAGCGCGATCCGCGGCGGCGGCGGCTCGGCCTCGTCCTCCTGTACGCGCGGGCGGCGATTGCCGTAGGTGGTCACGTACGCCAGCAGCGCCAGCGCCAGCATGCCCAGCAGCCCGGCGAGCGAGAGCAGCAGCGCCGGGCTGCTGCGGGCCAGTCCGGAGACCACGCCATACACCGGCAGCGGCAGCAGCGCCAGCGCCAGGATCAGCGCGCACAGCTGCAGCTGGACCAGCAGCACGTTGCGCACGTAGGTGCCCACCATGCCCAGGGTGTCGCCGGAGAACGGCGATTTGTTCGGGCTGAGGTAGTTGCTGTATTCGCGCAGATGCAGGATCGGCCGCTGCACGCGCGCGGCCGTGCGCACCGCGGCCTCGGACGACGTGCCCGCTTCGGCGACCGGCGCGCTCAGCCGCGTGCGCAGCACCGCGAACGCCGCGTCGAACCCGCGGCGGCGGATCAATGCCTGCAGGAACGCGCCGACGTAGCCGCCCCCGGACACGCTGGACTGGTAATGGAAGCACTCGAGCAGATCGTGGCGCGCCAGCGCCTGCAGCACGCCGAGGCCGAAGGTGGCGCTGCGGATGCCGCCGCCCGACAGCGCCAGCCCCCACGGCTCCACCGTATCCGCGACCGCACCGGCGTCGCCTCCGGCGCCCGCGGGCGCATCGGCGCGCGCGCCGAGAATCGTGGCCAGCTCCGCCGCCTGCACCGCATCGATGTCGACCGGCCCGGCCTGCGCCCGCCGGCGCAGGCGCGCGCGCAACGACGGAAGGACTTGCTGCAACCGCACAGGCTTCTCCTCCGGCAGACATCCGTGGCCGCCCGCCCCGGCAGCCCCTTGCGCCGGACGACGTTCGCTGCCGGTGCTCGGCCGGCGGCGGCTGGCGTTACCCTGTCCGTGCAGCATAGGGAGACGCACCGGACATGCAACTGCAGCGCATCTACACCGACTGGAACGCGGTCCGCCACGCGACCGGCACGCCGTCCAGCCGCCAGCGTCGCGCGTGGCGCGACGCCCTGCGCACGCGGCCGGCGATCGCCTACTGGGGCGATTCCTGGTTCAGCACGCCGCTGTACAAGAACCTGTACTGGAACAGCTTCGTTCGCATCGACGGCATGTCGTTGCGGCTCGGCGGTCCCGGGCTCACGGCGGAGAAAATGTGCACGCCGGCACGTTGCCGCGACCATGCCGAGCGCCTGCGCGCGCGCGAGTTCGACCTGCTGTGCCTGAGCATCGGCGGCAACGACGGGCTGGGACCGCGGCTGGCGGCGGTGTTCGACCATGCCGGCCGCATGCGCGCCGAGGATGCCTTCGCCGCAGTCCTGGCGGCGCGGCTGTTCGACGGCATTCACGAGCGCTACGCGATCCTGCTCGAGGCGATGGCGCGGATCGGCGGCGGATTCCGGGTCGTCGGCCACGGCTATGCGCCGCCGCTAAGGATCGGCGATCCCGGCCGGACCAGCATCAAGAATCTCGGCCTGGCGGCACCGTTGATCGGCAACGTCGGCCCTTGGCTGTGGCCGACGATGCGGCCGGTTTTGACGAGCAAGGCCGAGGTCGCGCGCTTCGCGCGGATGTTGCTGGTCGCGGGCTTTCGCGACCGGGTGCTGGCACCGAGCAAGGCGGACTTTCCGTCGCTGTTCTCCTACGCCGACTTCTCGCAGCTCGCCGAGACCGCCGATCCGGCGTTCTGGTACGACGAGATCCACCCGACCGAAGCGGGGTTCGCCATCCTCGCCACCGGCTACAACGCGATGATCCGCGCCGCGCTGCCGGCAGCCAAGCGCGCAGCGGTCTCCTGAACGCTGCGCGCCCGATCGCCGCGAGGCGCGCAACGATGTTCACACGGCCATGGCCACGCGCTATGGTCCGGACCACCCCGCCGCTTTTCGGAGAGACCCCCGATGCCACGTTCCACCGCCTCGCTGTTGCTGGTCGCCCTGTCCATCGCGCTGGCCGCCTGCGCACCCAATTCCGGCCACGTCGCGGACGGCGACGACGCCGTCGCCGCCGACCCGCCCGCGGCCGCCGAACCCGCGCCCCAGGCGCCCGCCGCGACGGAAGGCTGCGATGCCGACCCGGTGCAGTCGCTGGTCGGGCAGCAGGCCGACGACGCCCTGGTCGAGCAGGCGCGCACCGGTGCCGGCGCCGAGATCGCGCGCGTGCTCAAACCCGGGCAGATGGTGACCATGGAGTACCGCGGCGATCGCCTCAACATCGATGTCGACGAGGCCGGCACGGTCACCGCACTGCGCTGCGGTTGAGTTTCGGTCCGCGTCTGCGCGCGCCGGACGCCGTTGGCCGGTACGGCCACGGCGTCGCGCTACGTGAACCGGATCGAACGCTCGACCCCGTCCGGCGACGCATTGCGATTCCTTAGCATCGCCGTGACGCGATCCATACGCGACGGCGCGGAGACTGCGGGCGTCACCCACGAGGAGATCACGCATGTTCCGTTTCGCATTGCCCTTGGCCGCCGCGCTGACGTTGTCGCTGGCAGCCTGCACGCCGCCGGAGGAAACGCCGCCGATGGAAGAGCCGGCAGGGCCGACCGAACCCGCGGGTGACGCCGGATACGCGCCGCCGCCTACCAACGACGCCACGGATCCGACGACCGATCCGATGCAGGATCCGCCCCCGGTCGATCCGATGGACCCGAACGCACCGCCGCCCGCGGAACCGGCGGAGACCACCAACGAGGCCATGCCGGAAGATCCGACCGACGAGCAGATGCCGCCGGAGGATCCTGAGGACACTCCGCCGACCCAATGATCGCGCCCACCGCGACGCTCTCTCCAAGGTCGACGATTCCCGCCCCGCTCCGGGGCGGGATTTTTATTTTTGTATCGGACGGGGCGCTGGCACGCGCGCGTGGCGCCACGCGATCGCCACCGCCGGCCGACGGCAGTGGCGCCAGATGGAGTCGAGCGTTCGATCCGGTTCGCGCGACACGACGCCATGTGCCGTGTCTGCCAACGGGTCCTCGTGGCGCAGCGCCGCCGGCAGGGACGGCGCAGCGACCGGACGATGAAGCCGATGCCGAACGCGGCCACCGGCAGCCCACAAACCGCGTGCGCTCGTCCGCCGGCACCACGTCGGCGATGCAGGCCGTCCAGCGATTGCCGCGGAGCCGTCTTCCACCGCAACGGCAACGCCCCGGCATCGGGTGATGCCGGGGCGAATGCGACGCCGATGGGCGATCAGCGGTTGGCGAGCAACCGCGTGGCGTCGACCGCCAGCTGTTCCACCGCGTTGCCGTAGGCGTCGTGGCCGCCGTTGGCATAGACCTCGTGGCCCTCGGCGAAGGACGCGGTCACGTTCGCGGCGATGTCCCGGGCCTGGTTGAACTGCCCCTGCAGCGTACCGTCCAGCGACGCCACCGCGTCGACGGCACTGGCGAAGTCGCCGCGGGTGGCGGCATCCATCAGGCCCCTGGCGGCGGTCTGCACGTCGCTCAACGAGCGCGCGACCGCACCCAGGTCGCCGATGTCCGGCGTGCGGCCATTGGTCAGCGCGCCGGCAGCCAACGAGCTCAACGCCCCCTGCAACGAGGTGTTCGCGCCCGGGATCTGGCCGGCGAACTTGTCGATGGCGAAGTTGGCGAACGGCTGCATCGCCGCCGGCAGATTGTCGGCGACCGCGCTGCGCGCCGCATCGGTGAGGCTGCCGCCGACCAGGGCGTTGACCGCGCCCATCACCGCGCCGGGCAGGCCGCCGGTGATCGCGCCCATGATCGCGGCGCCGACGATGCCTTCCAGGTCCTTCGCGTCGATGCCCAGCGCATCGGCGATCTGTCCCAGTGCGTCGTCGATGCCGACGGCTTCGGCCATCGACCCGATCGCATTGCTGACCGCCTCGCTCAGCGAATCGACCGCATTGCCGAGTGCGTCGGCGGCGTTGCCGATCGCGTCGCTGGCCGAGGTGTCGTTGCCGGCGCCGCCCGTACCGCTGCCGCTGCCTCCACCGACGCCGCCGGCGCCGTCGCTGCCATCGCTCATGGCCGATCCTCCTGAAATTGGTTCCGGACCCGAGACTAGATCGCGCCGGCAGGGGCCGAAAGCTGGGGCAGACCCGAGGTCCACGCGCATCGATCGGCACACCGCGGACGGGGCCCTCGCCGCCGGGCGCGCCAAGCGCGATGCCCGCGCCCCCCAGGCCCCCACAATTCCGGCGCCCGCGAGAAGCCACACCCCGTAGAGCGGAGCTCGCTCCGCTGCTCTCGGCTCCTGAGCCACGCAGCCGAGCAAGCTCGGCTCTACGAGGGCAAGCCGCACCGCCCGTGGCGCCCCGTAGAGCGGAGCTTGCTCCGCTGCTCCCGGCTCCGGAGCCCACGCAGCCGAGCAAGCTCCGCTCTACGGGGAGGTCAGCGCTTCTAGGATCTTGCGGCCGGCGCGGCCGTCGGCCGGATGCAACCCGAGGCGCCGCTGTTCGGCCTGGATCGCGCGCCGGGTGTTGCCGCCGATCATGCCGTCGACCGCACCGATGTCGTGGCCGCGATCGAGCAGCAATTGCTGCAGTTCGCGGCGCTGCGCACGCGACAGCCCGGGATCGTCGGTCGGCCAGGCGGCGGCCAGGCCGGTCCCGCCGCGCAGGCGGTCGGACAGCAGCGCGATCGCGAGCGCATAGCTTTCGGCGGCGTTGTAGGCGTAGATCGCGTCGTAGTTGCGGAACACCAGGAACGCGGGACCGTCGCGCCCAGCCGGGACCAGCAACGCCGCCTCGGTCGACGGCGGCAGCGACGAGAGCGCGATCTCGCTGCCGTCGTGATGCCGCACGCCGCGCGCGATCCAGTCGGACAACGGCCGGCGCCTGGTGCGCCCGGCCAGGGACGTGTCCAAAGCCGGCGGCAACCGCACCTCGAAGCCCCAGGGCTGCCCCGTACGCCAGCCGGAGCGCTTGAGGTAGTGGGCGGTGGAGGCGAGCGCGTCGGGAATGCTGTCGACCAGATCGCGGCGGCCGTCGCCGTCGAAGTCGACCGCGATCCGCGCGTAGGTGGAAGGAATGAACTGGGTGTGGCCGAACGCGCCGGCCCAGGAGCCGTTGAGCCCCTCGGCGTCGATGTCGCCGTCTTGCAGCAGCCTCAACGTGGCGATGAACTCGCCGCGGAAGAACTCCCGGCGCCGGCCATCGCACGACAGCGTCGACAGCGACACCAGCAGCGGCCGCTTGCCGAAGATCCGGCCGTAATCGCTCTCGACGCCCCAGACCGCGACCACGGTCTCCGGGTCCACGCCGTATGCATCCGCCACGCGCGCCAGGAGATCGCGGTGTGTGTCGAGCATCGCGCGGCCGTCGGCGACGCGCTCGTCGTCGACCAAGCCGGCCAGGTAGTCCCAGATCGGCGTGGTGAACTCCGGCTGCGCATCGAGCAGTTCCAGTACCGACGGGTCCGGTTGCAGGCCGGCGGTGTGACGCTCGAAGGTGGCGGTCGACACGCCCTTGCCCGCAGCGGCCGACTTCAGTCCGGCCAGGCAGCGCTCGAAGGCGGGATCGGCATGGGCGGCGAACACGGGCGCGAACAGCAGCAGGCAGGCGAGGCGTTTCATCGGCGGGCGCTGGCGGCGAGGAGCTTGAAGTGTGGACTATTCACGGGCACCGCCGGTGGCGACGGCCCGTTGCGCGCTGCGGCGGACAGGTCGGCTCGGCGCGGCCGGGCGCAGCAGGCGCAGCCCGAACCAGTCGTCCACGTCGTTCCAGGCCGCCGCCGGCTGCAATCCGGCGCGCGCCGCGATCGCCTCGAAGCCGGGGTCGGTGTACTTGTGGCTGTACTCGACCTGCATCGCCTCGCCGGCGGCGAAGTCGAACGCGCGCCCGCCCACGCGCACGCGCTGCGTGCGGCAGCTGACCAGAAAGGTCTCGATGCGCCCGCGCTCGCGCGAGTAGCGCGCCCGGTGGCGGAATTGCCTGAGGTCGAAGTCGCTGCCGATCTCGCGATTGAGCCGTGCCAGCAGGTTGAGGGTGAAGGCGGCGGTGACGCCGGCGGCGTCGTTGTAGGCGGCCTCGATCGTCGCCGGATCCTTGTCCAGGTCGATGCCGACCAGCGCCAGCCCGTCCTCGCCGATCGTGTCGCGCATCGCGCGCAGCAACCGCACGGCATCGTCCTCGACGAAGTTGCCCAGGGTCGAGCCGGGGAAGAACGCCAACCGCCGCTGCGGCGCCCGTCGCGGCGACGGCAGCGCCACCGGACGGGTGAAGTCGGCGCAGACGGGCAGCATCTCGATCCGCGGAAACCGCTCCTCCAGCCGCGCCACGCTGTCGAGCAACGCGTCGCGCGAGATCTCGATGGGCGTGTAGGCGACGACGTCGTCCAGCCCGGCCAGCAGGGTCTCGGTCTTGCGCCCGCTGCCGCTGCCGTACTCGACCACGTGCACGCGCGCGCCGGCCGCCGCGGCGATGCCGGGCATGCACCGCTGCAGCAGCGCCGACTCGGTGCCGGTGAGGTAGTACTCCGGCTGCCGGGTGATCTGCTCGAACAGCATCGAGCCGCGCGCATCGTAGAAGTACTTCGACGGCAGCCGCTTGGGCGTGGCCGAGAGCCCGGCGACGACGTCGCCGGCGATCTGGTCGCGCCCGGGCTGCA
Source organism: Luteimonas sp. R10 (assembly GCF_045689605.1). Lineage (GTDB taxonomy): Bacteria > Pseudomonadota > Gammaproteobacteria > Xanthomonadales > Xanthomonadaceae > Luteimonas. The sequence continues at coordinate 850,809 of NZ_CP141262.1, read as the reverse complement.
GGTCGACCAGTTCGGGGCCGGACGCGGCGCGCATGTCCATCAGGCGTCCCGCGCCAGCCGCAGCCCGGCGAACTGCCAGCGCGCCTGCGGCGGAAAGAAGTTGCGGTAGCTGGCCCGCACGTGATCGCCCGGCGTGGCGCAGCTGCCGCCGCGCAGCACCCACTGGCCGCACATGAACTTGCCGTTGTATTCGCCGAGGCTGCCCGGCAGCGCACGGAAGCCCGGATAGGCCGAGTACGCGCTCGCGGTCCATTCCCACACGTCGCCGTAGAGCTGCGCGAAGCCGTCGCCGGCCGCATCGCCGCGCGCCGCCTGCGGCTCGAAGCGATCGTCGTCGGCGAAATGCCCGGCCACCGGCAGGGCCGCGGCCGCCAGCTCCCACTCGGCCTCCGTCGGCAGGCGCGCACCGGCCCAGCGCGCATACGCATCGGCCTCGTAGTAGCTCAGGTGGCAGACCGGCGCATGCGGATCGAGTTCGCGCACGCCGCCGAGCGTGAAGGCATGCCGCAGGTCCTCCTGCCAGTACAGCGGCCGCTGCCAGCCTTCCGCCTGCACCCGCGACCAGCCGTCGCTCAGCCACAGGCCCGCCTCGCGATAGCCGCCATCCTCGACGAAGCCGCGGTATTCGGCATTGCTCACCGGGCGGCTGCCCAGCGCATGCGCGGGCACCAGCACGCGATGGCGCGGCGACTCGCTGTCGAAGGCGAAGCGGCCCGCTTCCGGCCAGGCCGGTGCCCCGATCGCGGCGATGCGCTCGTCGGCCGCGATCCAACGCAGCGGCGTGTCCGCGCCGCGCGCTCCGGCCAGGTCGTCGCGATACGCCGGCTGCAGCGGATTGCACCACAGCGCGTGCTTGATGTCGGTCAGCAGCAGTTCCTGGTGCTGCTGCTCATGCTGCAGGCCGAGCTCCAGCCGCTGCAGTCGCTCGCCGGCGAGATCGCCGTCGGCGAGGCGGCGCTCGATGCGCGCATCGACTTCGGCCCGATACTCGCGCACCTGCTCGAGGGCCGGCCGCGACAGCAGCCCGCGTCGCGGCCGAGCATGCATCGGCCCGACGCTCTGGTAGTAGCTGTTGAACAGGAAGTCCCACCCGGGACGCAGCGGCCGGTGGCCGGGATCGGCGCCGAGCACGAAGCGCTCGAAGAACCAGGTGGTATGGGCGAGGTGCCACTTGGCCGGGCTGGCATCGTCCATGCTCTGCACCATCGCGTCTTCCGGCGACAGCGGCGCGGCCAGCTGCGCGCTGCGCGTGCGCACCTGCCGGAACCGCTGCGCCAGCGCCTCCGGTGATGGCGCGGCGGCGGCCGTGGCGTGGGCGTCGGCGGCCAGGGAAGGCATGCGAAAAGCATAACGTGCCCGGGCGGGGGAGGCATCCTCGTCCTGCGGCGGGGTTCAGGCCAGCGCGCGGCAGCTCATGTGGGAGCGACGGAAGTCGCGACTACGCGGGTGGGCAGTCGCGACTTCCGTCGCTCCCACAACACCAGCGCTGCGCCGCGGCCGCCTCAACGCCGCTGTCCGTTGCCGACCTCGATGAAGCGCAGGAACTCGGCGCGGGTACGCGCGTCCTCGCGGAACGATCCGAGCATGGTCGAGGTGATCATGCTGACCCCGCGCTTGTGCACGCCGCGGGTGGTCATGCACTCGTGCGCGCCCTCCACCACCACGCCGACGCCCAGCGGCTGCAGCGCGCGCTGGATGCAGCCGGCGATCTGCGCGGTCATCTTCTCCTGCACCTGCAGGCGCTTGGCGTAGGCCTCGACCACGCGCGCCAGCTTGCTGATGCCGACCACCTTGCCGTCCGGCAGGTAGCCGACGTGCACGCGGCCGATGATCGGCGCCATGTGGTGCTCGCAGTGGCTCTCGTACTCGATGTCGCGCAGCACGATCATCTCGTCGTAGCCCTCGACCTCCTTGAAGGTGCGGGCGAGATAGTCGTCCGGGTCCAGGGCATAGCCGCTGAACCATTCACGGTAGGCCTTGGCCACGCGCGCCGGCGTGTCCAGCAGGCCCTCGCGCGCCGGGTCGTCGCCGGCCCAGCGCAGCAGCGTGCGCACCGCATCTTCCGCCTGCGCGCGGCTGACGGCGGGGGATTCGTCGGAGGGATCGGCCATGGGCAAGGGTCGGCGGGGAAGAAGCGCCATGTTACCGCGCGCCTTGGCCTTGCAGTCGGCAAGGTGCGGCGATGCGCAACACCACCTGGCGGCCACTGCGGCGCAGCGCGGCCTGCTCGGAAGCACTGACAGGCGTTAGTAGCGGCCCTTCTCGCGTACCGATTTGTCCATTTCACGCCACACGTGCTCGACTGCGGGCCGCGCCTGGTCCCAACTCAGCCGCGAATCGCCGCGCACCTTGAGCCAGCGCGCGCCGAGCGCGGGCTCGGCGTCGGCGAACCGCTGGCCGCCTTGGCTGCGGAAACTGTCGAGGCCGAGGCGGTACGCCGGCTCGTAGTCGCGCCACTCGCAGTCCTCGACGTAGTAGCGGGTATGGGTGTGGATCTGCTCGAAATGGCCGAGGTCGCCGCGGGAATCGGCCGATTCGGCGGTGCGATGGCCGAACAGGGCGCCGGCGGCGGTGCCGATCACCACGCCGACCACCAGACCAGGCGGACCGCCGGCGAAGAACCCGATGCCACCGCCGGCCGCGCCGCCCAGCAACGCGCTGCCACCGGCGCCGAGGATGTGCTCCTTCTGTAAGATGCTCATCGCTACCTCCTGGTCATGCGCGGCTGCTCCGCCGTAGTGGGTGCACGCGCTTCCACGGCTGCGAAGGAGCACGCCGCCCGGTGGACGGCCCCACGCGTCAACCGGCACTCGCGGCACCGGCCGCCAGCGCGTCGGCATCCAGCCACGCCGCCATCACCGCCGGGCGGGCCTCGGTCCAGTTCAGGCGCGATGCGCCGCGTGCCGCGTTCCAGTCGCGTTCGAGCGCGGCCTCGGCCTGCTCGAAGGCGACATGATCGTGCGCGGCCCATTGCCGATGGCCGTAGCGATAGGCCGGTGCATAGTCCGACCACGTACGGCCGGTCGAGTAGTAGGAAGCATCGCGATAGTCGCGCCGGTAGCGCGCCATCTCCGGAAAGCTGCCGTCGCGGTCACCGACGCCCGGCACGGATCGGACACCGGTGTCGGCCCCACCGCTGGCCGGATCGCTGACTTTGTCCATCCTGATTCCATCGCGTCATCTGCGTGACGCGGTTGCCTTGGAGATGCGCCGACGCTACGCCGCGGCAGGTCACCGGATGGTGAAAGGATGGCTGGGCGCGGCGACCGCCGGGACGCGATTCAGGCACCGTTGCCGGCGGCGCGCGCGCCCGGGACCATGGCACCCCGCCGTGCCTCCGGATGCGACGCGCCTGAACGCGACGTGCGTGTTCAGCCGTGACCGGCCCTGCGTTCATGGACCGGCAGCGCTGGTGGCCAGCCGCCGGCCAGCGCGTGGCGTCAAGGAGACGATGCAAACGGCGGATTTCGGTCAGTTCTTTCGATCCGCGTCGGCGAGCGCACGGCAGAAGGCGGCCGTTGCCTCGTCGTCCGGAAAACAGCACTCGATGCACAGTTCGTCGAGCGTGACGTCGTGCGGCGTGGCGAATGTCGTCATGGTGGAGAAGAAGCGCAGCTCCGTATCATCGCGCCGGAACACGCTCGTCAGCAGCAGCGACGGCGCATTGTCGACCTCGCGCCGCCGCCAGCGCACAGGCACGCCGGGATGCGCCAGCACCTCGTCGAGCAGGGCGCGCGCGGCCCCGTCCGAGGGCGTTGCCGCAATGCGGCCATGCAGATGCCGCAGCAGGTCACCCGCGATCTCCTCCCAGTTGACCACGCGGGAACGCAGGTCCGCGGGATCGAAGAACTGCCGCAGCATGTTGTCGTGCGCGCTGTCGCGCCCGAGCAGGAAGCGGTTGACGTTCATCGCGGCGCGGTTCGCCATCAGCACGTCCCAGTGCCGGTTGATCACGTACGCCGGATACGGCTCCTGTTGCTCGAGAATGAAATCGATCGCGCGCTGCACCGGTCCGAGCGCGGGCGTGCCGAGGCCCGACTCGGGGTGCATGGGCGCGTAGCCGGCGGCGACCAGTAGCGCGTTGCGTTCACGCAACGGCATGTCGAGCGCGTCTGCGAGACGCGTGACGGCCTCGCGGCTGGCGCGCGACTTGCCGCCTTCTATGCAGCTCAAGTGCCGCGCGGACATGCCGGCTTCCAGCGCGAGATCGAGCTGGCTCAGGTGCCGCGCCGCGCGCCATTCGCGCAACAGGATGCCGATGGGCGCGACGGCGACGGCGGCGGCGGTGGTCATGGGCACCGAGTCTAGCCGCGCCTGCCGGGAGAAACCATGACCTTGGAGGTCATGCCTCCATGATCTCGCGCGTCATTGTCTTGCGGCGGCAAGGCGCCGAAGATCGCCGTCGGACAACCACTGCGAAGAGACCACGCCATGACACAGCCAGACCTTGCCCGGGCCTTCCACGCACTGCACGTCGCCGGCCGCCCGCTCGTGCTTTTCAACGCATGGGATGCCGGCTCCGCCCGCGCCATCGCCGCCGGTGGCGCAAAGGCCATCGCCACCGGGAGCTGGTCGGTCGCCGCCGCCAACGGCTTCGGCGACGGCGAGCAGCTGCCGCTCGATCTTGCGCTCGGCAATCTCGCGCGCATCGTCGCCGCCGTCGAGCTGCCCGTCAGCATCGACCTCGAAAGCGGCTATGGCGCGAACCCGGACGAGGTCGGCGGAACGGTTGCGCGCGCCATCGACGCCGGCGCCGTCGGCTGCAATCTCGAGGACAGCTTCCCGCACGACGGCAGCCTGCGCGCGATCGAGGAGAGCGCGCAGCGCATCGCGGCCGCGCGCCGGGCGGCGGACGAACGAGGCGTGGCGTTCTTCATCAACGCGCGGACCGATGTCTACTTCCAGAAGGATGCGGCGAAGGACGAAGCCGCCAACATCGAGATGACGATCGAACGCGCGCAGGCCTACGCGAAAGCCGGCGCGAGCGGGCTGTTCGTGCCCGGTCTCGCCGCGCCCGATTCCATCCGCCGCGTGGTCGAGGCGTCACTGCTGCCCGTCAACATCATGGTGATGGGCGACACGCCGTCGCTCGCGGAGCTCGCCGCGCTCGGCGTGGCGCGCGTCAGTCACGGGCCGGGACCGTACTCCCGCGCGATGGCGCAGCTGACGGAAGCCGCGCGCGCGGCGCTGGAGACGGACCAGGCGTGAGACCGCGGGCGACGCAGCGCGAACAGAGCCCGCTGTTCACGGCTCGATGCGGATCGATCCGCGTCGGATCCTGTTCAAGGCAGCTTCTCCGGGGGCATGCATTCAGTCACGGCCGGCGACCCGCTCGCGCACCGGCAGGCGCTGCGGCCAGCCGCCGGCGAGTGCGCGGTACAGCGCCACCGCGCCGGTGACGCTGCGGGTGCGCACATCGGCCAGCGCATCCTGCGCCTGCAGCTGGGTGCGCTCGGCGTCGAGGACCTCGAACAGGTCGGCGGCGCCCGCGTCGAAGCGGGTCCGCGCCAGCTGCGCGGCGCGTGCGCTGTCCTCCGCCGCGCGGGTCAGGTGCGTGTCCTCCTCGCGGGTGCGGGCGTAGCGCACCAGTGCGTTCTCGGTGTCCTCCAGCGCCAGCAGCACGGTCTGCTCGTAACGCGCCAGCTCGCCGGCGGCCTCGGCGTCGGCGGCGGCGATGCGCGCACGCACCCGGCCGATGTCGAGGAACGACCAGTCGATGCCGAGCGCCACCAGGCGCCTCTCGCTGTCGCGCTCGAACAGCGCCGAGCTGTCGATCGCCTGGCTGCCGAGCAGCCCGCCGAGGGTGAAGCGCGGGAACAGGTCGGCGGTGGCGACGCCGATGCGCGCGGTCGCCGCATGCAGGCGCTGCTCGGCGGCGGCGATGTCGGGACGCCGGCGCAGCAGGTCGCCGGGCGAGCCGGCGTCCAATCGCGGCGGCAGCGCCGGCAGCGGCCGCACCGGTTGCAGTTCGGCCACCAGCGCGTCGGGCGTGCGCCCGGTCAGCACCGCCAGCCGGTGCATGCCGGCGGCGACCTCGGCCTCCAGCGCCGGCACCCGCGCCAGGGTCGACTCCAGCTGCGCACGGGCGCGGGCGGTGTCGAAGCCGGTGCCGCGCCCCGACTCGAAGCGCGCCTCCACCAGGCGCAGCGTCTCGCGCTGGTTGTCGGCGTTGGCCTGGGCGACCCGCAACCGCTCCTGGGCGCCGCGCAGCTCGACGTAGCCGCGCACCACCTCGCCGACGATCGCCACCTGCAGCGCCGCCAGGTCGGCGGCGCTGGCGGCGGCGCCGGCGCGCGCGGCCTCGACGCCGCGGCGCACGCGGCCGAACAGGTCCAGCTCCCAGCTCGCCTCGATGCCGGCGCGATAGCTTTCGCCGTCGCGTCCGGCGCGCGGCACGCCCGGCAGTTCGTCGGCGCTGGCGCGGCTGTCGGCGGCCTCGGCGAACGCGGTGACGGTCGGGAAACGGTCGAAGCCGGCGCCGCGCAGCAGCGCGTTGGCGCGGTCGTAGCTGGCCAGCGCGATGCGCAGGTCGTGGTTGGCGGCGAGTGCGGCGTCGACCAGCGCATCGAGCTGCGGATCGGCGAAGTCCTGCCAGAACGCGGCGTCCGGCGCCGGCAACGCCGACGGATCCGACGCCTGGGCCTGCACGAAGCCGTCGGCGAGCGTCAGCGCGGGGCGGACATGGTCCGGGCCGACCGCACAGGCGGCCAGGGCGACGGCGAGCAGCGAAGGCAGCACGGCGCGCGCGCCGGCGGGCAGGCGATGGGAGAGTCGGTTACGCATGGGAAGGCTCCAGGTTGTCCGGCTGCGCGTCCGCGGCCTTGCCGCGCTCCACCAGCTTGCGCAGCGCCACGTAGAACACGGGGGTCAGGAACAGGCCGAACCCGGTGACGCCGATCATGCCGGCGAACACCGCCGTGCCCAGCGCCTGCCGCACCTCGGCGCCGGCGCCGGTGGCGATCACCAGCGGCACCACCGCCGCGGTGAAGGTGATCGAGGTCATGATGATCGGGCGCAGGCGCAGGCGGCAGGCTTCCAGCGCGGCCTCCACGATCCCCATGCCCTGCTGTTCCAGCTCGCGGGCGAATTCCACGATCAGGATCGCGTTCTTGCACGCCAGCGCGATCAGCACCACCAGCCCGACCTGGACGAAGATGTTGTTGTCGCCGCCGGTCGCCCACACGCCGAGCATCGCCGAGAGCATGCACATCGGCACGATCAGGATGATCGCCAGCGGCAGGGTCCAGCTCTCGTACAGCGCCGCCAGCACCAGGAACACCAGCATCACCGCCAGCGGGAAGATGATCAGCGCCGCCTTGCTCTGGTTGGCCTGCTGGAAGCTCAGGTCGGTCCACTCGAAGGTCATGCCGTTGGGCAGCACGCTGGCGCCGAGCTCGGTCAGGGTATCCATCGCCTGCGACGACGACAGCACCCGCGGATCGGATTCGCCGGCCAGGTCCGCGGCCGGGTAGCCGTTGTAGCGCAGCACCGGGTCGGGGCCGAAGGTCTCGCGGACGTTGACCATCGAGCCGATCGGCACCATCTCGCCGCGGTCGTTGCGGGTCCGCAGGTTGGCGATGTCCTCGACGCTGTCGCGGAACGGCCCGTCGGCCTGGGCGATCACCTGCCAGGTGCGGCCGAACTGGTTGAAGTCGTTGACGTAGGCCGAGCCGAGGTAGGTCTGCAGGGTATTGAACAGGTCGGTCAGCTGCACGCCCTGGGCCTTGGCCTTGACCCGGTCGACCTCGGCGTCGAGCTGCGGCACGTTGGCCTGGTAGCTGGTGATCGGAAAGCCCATGCCCGGCGTCTGCGAGATCGCGCCCTGGAAGCCGTTCACCGCCTCCTGCAAGGCGCCATAGCCGAGCCCGGCGCGGTCCTCGACGAACAGCTGGTAGCCCGAACCGTTGCCCAGGCCCTGGATCGGCGGCGGCATGAACGAGAACGCGAAGCCTTCCTGCAGCCCGGCGATCTTCTGGCCGAGATCGGCGTTGATCTCCTCGGCGCTGCGCTCGCGTTCGCCGAACGGCTTGAGGTTGAGGAACACCACCCCGTAGTTGGGCGTGTTGGTGAACTGCAGCGGATTCAGGCCGGGGAAGGCGATGGTGTTGATGACGTCCTCGTCCTCGGCCGCGATCGCGCTGACCTTGTCCAGCAGCGCATTGGTGCGCGGCAGCGACGCGCCTCCGGGCAGGTTGACGCCTGCGATCAGGTACAGCTTGTCCTGGACCGGAATGAAGCCGGCCGGCACCACCTGGAACATCAGCCCGGTCGCCAGCAGCAGGCCGGCATAGATCGCGAACACCCCGCCGCGCCGGCCCAGCGCACGGACGACGCCGCGATGGTATTGCTCCGAGCTGCGCTTGAAGAAGCGGTTGAACGGCCGGAACACCCAGCCGAACAGCCGATCGATCAGGCGCGACAGGCGGTCCTTCGGCGCATCGTGCGGCTTGAGCAGCATCGCCGCCAGCGCCGGCGACAGGGTCAGCGAGTTGACGGTCGAGATCACCGTGGAGATGGCGATCGTCACCGCGAACTGGCGGTAGAACTGCCCGGTCACCCCGGTCAGGAACGCCATCGGCACGAACACCGCGCACAGCACCAGGCCGATGGCGATGATCGGGCCGGAGACCTCGCGCATCGCCATGTGCGCGGCCTCGAGCGGCGACGCGCCGTCCTCGATGTGGCGCTCGACGTTCTCCACCACCACGATCGCGTCGTCGACCACGATGCCGATCGCCAGCACCAGGCCGAACAGGGTCAGGGTGTTGATCGAGTAGCCCAGCAGGTACAGCGCGCCGAAGGTGCCGACCACCGACACCGGCACCGCCAGCAGCGGGATCAGCGAGGCGCGCCAGGTCTGCAGGAACAGGATCACCACCAGCGCCACCAGCAGCACCGCCTCGAGCAGGGTCTGGATCACCGACTTGATCGAGTCGCGCACGAACACGGTGGTGTCGTAGATGGATTCGTACTCGACGCCTTCCGGGAAGCGCTGCGACAGCTCGTCCATGGTGGCGATGACCTCGTCGCGGATCTGCAGCGCATTGGCGCCCGGCGACTCGAAGATGCCGATCGCGACCGCGTCCTTGCCGTCGAGCTGCGAACGCAGCGTGTAGTCGCCCGCGCCCAGCTCCAGCCGGGCGACGTCGCGCAGGCGCACGATCTCGCCGCCGGCGCCGCTCTCGATCACGATGTCGCCGAACTCCTCCTCCGTGGTCAGCCGCCCCTGGGCGTTGATCAGGGTCAGGAAGCGGCTGTCGGGCATCGGCTCGGCGCCGAGCTGGCCGGCCGAGACCTGCACGTTCTGCTCGCGCATCGCCTGCAGCACGTCGCCGGCCGTCAGCCCGCGCGAGGCGATCGCGTCGGGGTCGAGCCAGGCGCGCATGGCGTAGTCGCCGCCGCCGAAGATCTGCGCGTCGCCGACGCCGCGGATCCGCGCCAGCGCGTCCTTGACGTGCAGGCGGGCGTAGTTGCGCAGGTACAGCAGGTCGTACCTGCCGTCGGGCGAAGTGAGGTGCACCACCATCAGGAAGGTCGGAGACTGCTTCTGCACGGTCACGCCCTGGCGGCGCACGTCCTCGGGCAGGCGCGCCTGCGCCTGGGCGACGCGGTTCTGCACCTTGACCGCGGCGTCGTCCGGATCGGTGCCGGGACGGAAGGTCACGGTGAGCTGCAGCACGCCGTCGGAACCGGCCACCGACTTGAGGTACATCATGTCCTCGACGCCGTTGATCGCCTCCTCCAGCGGCGTGGCCACGGTCTCGGCGATCACCTTGGGATTGGCGCCCGGGTACACCGTGCGCACCATCACCGACGGCGGCGCGACGTCCGGGTATTCGCTCATCGGCAGGTTCGGGATCGCGATCAGGCCGATCGCGAAGATGATGATCGACAGCACCGCGGCGAAGATCGGGCGGTCGATGAAGAAGCGGGAGAAGTCCATGGCGGTGTTCCTCGTGCGGCGGTCGCCGCGTGCAGTTGCCGTCTATCGAATCGAAGAAAAAGCCCTGCCCGACCCGCCCCGCGGCCGGGGGAGGGCGCAGCCGCGACGCGGACGCGATGCGGAGTGGATCGGGCGGGACCCGGGCCCGGCGCGGACGGGGAAGGGGCGCGCCGGGCCCGAAAGCTCAGGCCGTCATGGCGCCTCGGCGCTGGCCACCTGCACCTGCGGCGCCGGATCGCCCATCTCGATCGGCGTCGGCGCCACCGGCATGCCGGGGAAGAACACCTTCTGCACGCCATGCACGATCACCCGGTCCTCGGCGGTCAGGCCGTCCTGCACGACGCGCAGGCCCTCGACGCTGCGGCCGGGAACGATGTCGCGGCGTTCGGCCTGGTTGTTCTCGCCGAGCACGTACACGTACTTGCGGTCCTGGTCGGTCAGCACCGCGCGCTCGTCGATCAGCAAGGCTTCGGCGGCGGCCGCGGCCTCCAGCTGCACGCGCGCGTGCAGGCCGGGGGTGAACACGCGGTCGGGATTGGCGACCACCGCGCGGGCGCGGATCGTGCCGGTCCCGGGATCGACCTGGTTGTCGGTGAAGTCGACGATGCCCTTGTGCGGGTAGCCCTGCTCGTTGGCCAGGCCCACCCGCACCGCGTTGCCGTCGGCGGCGCGCCTGCCGTCGCGGGTCAGCGCCTGGTAGCGCAGGAAGCTCTGCTCGTCGGCATCGAAGTAGACGTGCACCGGATCCAGCGACACCACGGTGGTCAACAGGGTGCTGTCGGCCTGGGCGAGGTTGCCGGCGGTGACCAGCGCGCGGCCCGCGCGGCCGTCGATCGGCGAGCGCACCTCGGTGAACTGCAGGTCCAGCTGCGCGGCGGTGACCGCGGCCTCCGCGGCGCGGACTTCCGCGTCGCCCTGCGCGCTGGCCGCTCGCCGCGCCTCGAACTCCTCGCGGGAGATCGCACTGGCGGCCAACAGTTCCTCGGCGCGCACGTCCTGGCTGCGGGCGAGCTGCGATTCGCTCCTGGCACGCGCCAGCTGCGCCTGCGCCCGGGCGAGCGCGGCGCGATACGGGCGCTGGTCGATCACGAAGAGCAGGTCGCCCTTCTCGACCTCGTCGCCTTCGGCGAAGGCGACGCGTTCGACGTAACCGCTGACGCGCGGACGCAGTTCGACGGTCTCGACCGCGGCGACGCGGCCGGTGAAGTCGTCCCACTGCGCGACCGGGCGCGACAGCACCTGGGCGACGCTGACCTCGGGCGGCGGCATCGCGCCTGCGCCCGGAGCGGCCTGGCTGCTGCAGGCGGCGAGTACGGCGGCGGCGAGCACGCCGAGCAGCGGCGCCGCGGCACGGCGGCGCAAGCGGTCGATCTTGGAGTCAGGAGTGTTCATCGTGGCGGTGTCCTGGATGGGGGAGAGAACGAAGGGTGTCGAGCAGGTCGCGTGCGTCCTGGAGGTCGCGCGCCGGTACGTCCGGCGCGGTCCGCGACGCGACCTCGGCGGCGCGCACGGCGGGCGGCGCTGACCGGGCCGGCGCGGAGGATGCAACCTCGACCTCGCTCGAGGTCAAGGCCGCGGAAGCGGCGTAGTCGACGATCGCCGGCAGGCCGCCGCGGACCGGGGGATCGCGCTCCAGCAACGCCAGCGCGCGGCGCCCCACGGCTGCGGCCTGCGGCCACTCGGCGCAGGCGTGGACGTCGTCGTCGGCGCCGCGCAACGGCGCGTCGACCGACAGCAGTTGCACCCGGACGCCTTCGCGCCGCGCTTCCTCGTGCAGCACCCGGGCGAGCATCCGCAGCGCCGCCGCGGCGATCGAGCGATGGCCGTAGCCGGCCCAGGGATAGCTGCCGCCCGGGCCGCCGACCAGCAGGTAGCGGGTGCGCTGGCTCGCCGGCAGCAGCGGAAACAGGTGGCGGGCGGCGACCAGGTGCGGCAGCAGGTCCCGGTCGAGGGTGCTGCGCAGCACTTCGGCCGGCTGGTCGAGCAGGCGCCCACAGGCCCCTTCGCCGCCGATCGCGGCGACCACCGCCTCCAGCCGGCGGCCGCGACGGCGCACCGCCTCGGCCAGCGCGGCGGCGTCGCCGTCGCTGCGCAGGAGCGCGGCCAGCACGCCCAGGTCGGCCCGGGCATGCTGCTGCCGCAGCGCCTGCAGCGCGGCCGCGTCCTCGGCCACCGCGAGCACCGCGCGGCCGGCGGCGACCGCCGCCTCGACCACGCCGCGGCCGGCGCATCCGGTCGCGCCAAGCACCAGCAGGACCGGGCTCATTGTCCGCGCTCCGGGATTATCTCTCCCAGGATCGACACCAATCGCCGCACCGCACCATCCTCGCGGCGGCCCCCGGGCGCCTCGGTCCGGACGCGACCGCGGCCGCCGAGACAGGCCCCGACGGCACCGGCAAGTTCCTGATCGCGCAGGCGAACATGGCGGAAACCCGGCGCCGGGACTCGGTCCTGCCGGGACCCCTGGCGGTGCAGCTGGGAAGCGATGTGGGACTGCATGGCACGGCCCATCTGGAAAACGTGCCGCTACGATAAGGAGCACTCCTGCACTTGATTAGCCCCTGAATGAGGGAATAATTGTCCCTGTGCCGGTCCAATGATCGATCGGAACAATTCCCCCTCCTCCTCCCCCATTCGGAGCCGATCAAGATGGCCCGCGACCTCAACGACACCATCATCTTCGTCAAGGTGGTGGAACAGGGCAGCTTCATCGCCGCGGCGCGCACGCTGCGCCTGCCCAAGACCACCGTCAGCCGCAAGGTGCAGGAGCTGGAAACGCGCCTGGGCGCGCAGCTGCTGCATCGCACGACCCGCAAGCTCGGGCTCACCGAGGCCGGCAACATCTATTACGAGCACTGCCAGAAGATCGCCCGCGACCTGGCCGAGGCCGAGAGCGCGGTGACCCAGCTGCAAGGCGGGCCGCGCGGCTGGCTGCGGCTGACCACGCCGTACTCGCTCGGGATCGAGCGGATCGCGCCGCTGCTGGGCGAATTCCACGCGCGCCATCCCGAGGTCCGGGTGGAGATGCTGCTGAGCAACGAGCCGCTGGACCTGATCGACCGCGAGATCGATGTCGCCCTGCGCATGGGCACCCTGCCCGACTCCAACCTGGTGGCGCGCCGGCTGGCGGTGCTGCGCACCCAGGTCTACGCCAGCCCGAGCTACATCGAGCGCCACGGCGAGCCGCTGCACCCCAACGACCTGCAGCACCATCGCACCCTGGGCATGCAGAAGATGCAGCGCAACGGCCACTACTACTGGCCGCTGAGCGATGGCGAGCAAAGCATCGAGTACCGCATCGATCCGGTGATGGTCGCCAACGATCCGGCCGGCCTGCGCGGCGCCCTGCTCTGCGGCGAAGGCCTGATGCTGGCCGCCGACATCAGCATCAAGGCCTACGCCGAACAGGGCTACCTGCGCCGGGTCCTGGCCGGCTGGACCGGCCCCGAGTTCGATCTCAACGCGGTGTTCCCGCGCGGCCAGGTGACCTCGCCCAAGGTCCGCGCGTTCGTCGATTTCCTGGTCGAGCGGCTGAACTTCGATGCCGACTACATGCAGATCCTGTGCCCCGATGCACGCGCGCGCTGCATCGAGGCGGAGAAGGCGTCGGCGGCGGCGCTTTCGGCGCAGCTGGGCAAGGCCCGGGAGAAGGCGGCGCCTTTGCCCGAGCACGAGCCCGGGATCGATGCCGAGGAGAAGGAGCCGGCCTGAGCAGGGCGGCGCCGGCAGGCGAGCGGACCGCTCGAGCGCGCGCCTTCGAAGAACGGGGATGGCCGGTTCGCTCGGTACCCGGCCGGCCGCTGGCCGAACGCAGGTTCTCTGGGCCGCTTTCCCGCGAAGCGAAGAACGGGCACCAAGGCGGTGTAGGCTCTGGCCCCCTGTCCCGACATCGGTTCGTTGCCGTGGTCCCGGCCCGGTCCGTCGCGGCCGGGCAGCGGTCGCGGCATGACATCCTGCAGGGGCCGTCCACCCGTACCAGCGCGCAGAATGCGCCATTCGATCCGACCCGAGGAGAAGATTCCATGCGATCCGCGTTCGCCTGCAGCACCCTGGCCCTCGCCCTGGCCCTGGCCGCCTGCTCGCAGCAGCCTGCCGACACCTCCACCGCCAACGGCGCGCCCGCCGCCACGCCCGCCGACGCCACGCAGCAGGCCGAAAGCGAGTCCGCGCGCCTCAACGCCTGGTTCGAGACCCAGTACGAGGAACTGCTGCAGTTCAGCCCGATGCGGCTGACCTTCCTCGGCCGCAAGGATCTCTACGACCAGCTGGACGACGTCTCCGAGGAGGCCGCACGCAAGCAGCTGGCGTGGCTGGAGGCCTCGGTGCGGCAGATGGAATCGACGTTCGACTACGACCGGCTCGACGACGACGCCAAGCTGTCGTGGGACCTGTGGAAGCACCAGTACGAGAGCGCGCGCGACGGCGAGCCGTTCTTCCTCAACGGCTACGCGTTCGACCAGATGAACGGCATGAACAGCTTCCTGCCGACGTTCCTGATCAACTTCCACAAGGTCGAGAACGAGCAGGACCACCTCGCCTACATCGCGCGCCTGCAGGCGCTGCCGCGGGTGTTCGACCAGCTGATCGAGCGCGGGCGCGCGGCCGCGGCACAAGGCATCCGCCCGCCGAAGTTCGCCCTCGAGGGCGTCATCGAACAGTCGCGCAAGGTCGTGGCCGGCGCACCGTTCGGCGACGGCGGCGACAGCGCGCTGTGGGCCGACCTGCAGGCCAAGGCCGATGCCCTGGTCGAGAGCGAGGCCATCACCGCCGAGCGCGCGGACGAACTCAAGCAGCAGGCGCGCACCGCCCTGGTGGAGCAGGTACAGCCCGCCTATGGGCGCGTGATCGCCTGGAGCGAGGAGACGCTGCCCGACGCGCTGGAGAACCCGGCGGGCGTGGGCACCACGCAGCGCAACGGCGCTGACTACTACGCCTACCAGCTGCGCGAGCACACCACCACCGGCATGAGCGCCGACGAGATCCACCAGCTCGGCCTGGACGAGGTGGCACGCATCCGCGGCGAGATGGAGGCGCTCAAGGAGCGGGTCGAATTCGACGGCGACCTGCAGGCCTTCTTCAAGTTCATCCATACCGACCCGCGCTTCAAGTTCCCGGACACCGACGAGGGCCGGCAGGCCTACATCGACCAGGCCACCGCCGCCATCGACAACATCAAACAGCACCTGCCCGACTACTTCGGCCTGCTGCCGAAGGCGGAGCTGGTGGTCAAGCGCGTCGAGCCGTTCCGCGAGCAGGACGGCGCCGCCCAGCACTACTTCCCCGGCACCCCGGACGGCTCGCGTCCCGGCATCTACTACGCGCACCTGTCGGACATGAACGCCATGCCGAAGCCCGAGCTGGAGGTGATCGCCTACCACGAGGGCCTGCCCGGCCACCACATGCAGATCTCGATCGCGCAGGAGCTGGAAGGCGTGCCCACCTTCCGCACGCAGTACTCCAGCACCGCCTACGCCGAAGGCTGGGGCCTGTACTCGGAATGGCTGGCCAAGGAGATGCCGGGCACCTACGAGGACCCGTATTCCGAGTACGGCCGCCTGACCTCGGAGATGTGGCGCGCGATCCGCCTGGTGGTGGACACCGGCCTGCACGCCAAGGGCTGGACCGAGCAGCAGGCGGTGGACTACTTCAGCGCCAACAGCTCGATTCCGTCGGCCGCGGTCCGCTCCGAGGTCCAGCGCTACCTGATCATGCCGGGCCAGGCCACCGCGTATAAGGTCGGCATGATCAAGATCCAGGAACTGCGCCGGAAGGCCGAAGCCGAACTCGGCGACAGCTTCGACATCCGCGGCTTCCACGACACCGTGCTCGGCGGCGGCGCCATGCCGCTGGACCTGCTGGAGCGGCGCGTGGACCAGTGGATCGCGGAGAAGAAGGCGGGCTGAGCGCCGCTCTCGACACCGACGCACGGCCGGCAACGAGGCCGGCCGTGCGGAAGCGGGAATCAACGCGCGTGCGCGGGGCCGGCGTGGCTCAATCCACCCGTGCTGGCGGGGCAAGGCCGCCGGATCCGGCGAACCGGACGAGTTCGCGATGCCCCCGCGGCGTCACCCCGAGCGCGCGCGAGTTCCGTGCCCGCCGCAACCAGCCCTGCTCCAGGAAGCGCGTCAACAGCACCGCGCCGAGTGCGCCGGCCAGGTGGTGGCGCCGCTCGCTCCAGTCGAGGCATGAGCGGCACATCACGCGGCGCGAACCGGGCAGCGCGCCGGGGTCGATCCCGGCGTCGTGCAGGAAGCCAGCGCCGGCGGCGGTGAGCTGCAGGCCGCTTTCTCCTGCGGACAGGAATCCGCGGCGCATGAAACTGTCGTGGATACGGACGCCCCATTCGCCGGCCAGGTGGTCGTAGCACACGCGCGCCTGCCTGAGGCCGGGATCACAAGGACCCGTGGGCACCCGCGGGTCGACCGTGCGATAGGCCACGCCCATCAGCCCTTCCAGCACTCGCGCCACGTCCTCGTCGGCGAGGCGGAAGTAGCGATGCCGCCCCTGCTTCTCCAGGCAGACCAGGCGGGCATCGACCAGCGCGGAGAGATGTTCGCTGGCGGTCGGCCGCGCGATGCCGGCGACGTCGGCCAACTCGGTCGCCGTCAGGGCGCGTCCGGCCATGAGCGCCATCAGGATGTCGATGCGCGCGCGCTCCCCGATCAGCGCGGCGATGCGGTTGAGGCTGGCAGCGGTGTCCATGGCGGTGATCCTGCGGCGCGCCGTGTCGGAATGCTTCGGTCCCGGGCGAAGCATAGGCCGCCAGCGGACCGTATGGTCGTCGATGCCACCCCACCGGAGCCGAACGATGCGAATCGCCTGCCTGATCCGCTACCGGATCGATCCGTTCCAGCGCGAGGCGTTCCAAGCCTACGCCGAGCGCTGGGGCCGTGTGATCCCGCGCTGCGGAGGCGACCTGATCGGCTACTTCCTGCCGCACGAGGGCAGCAACGACATCGCGTGGGGGCTGGTCGCCTTCGATACCCTCGCCGGCTACGAGGCCTATCGCGCCCGGCTCAAGGCCGATCCGGAAGGCCACGGGAACTTCGACTTCGCGCGGGAACAGCGCTTCATTCTCCGCGAGGAGCGCAGCTGGGTGGAAATCGTCGACGGCACGTTCCGTCGTTCCGCCACGACGGCAGACACGCCATGATCGCCGTCCTATTCGAGCTCGAGCTGAACCCGGGGCGGCGGCCGGCCTACCTGGACGCGGCCGAACGCCTGCGACCGCTGCTCGATGGCATCGACGGGTTTCTCTCGATCGAGCGCTTCCAGAGCCTTGCCCGTCCAGACAAGCTGCTGTCGCTGTCGTATTGGCGCGACGAGGAGGCAGTCCGCGCATGGCGCAACCTCGAGCCGCATCGCCGGGTCCAGGACATGGGCCGGCGATCGATCTTCGCCGACTACCGCCTTCGCGTGGCGCAGGTGCTGCGCGACTACGGCATGCACGACCGCACGCAGGCACCGGAGGACTCGCGCCTCGCGCATGGCGGCTGATGCGCCGGCAGCGATGCGCCCTCGCGCCTGGATTCAATCCAGCGCGGCCAGCACCTCGGCGACGAAGCCGGCGATGTCGAAGCGGTGGCCGGCCGGATCCTCGCCGCGGCGCACGATCACCACCTTGCGCGCAGGCACCACCACCACGTACTGGCCGCGGTTGCCGAACGCGGCGAAGGTATCGGGCGGCACGCCCGGCGAGCGTTGCAGCAGCCAGAGCGTCGCGCCATAGCCGAACTCGCCGTCGGGTTGGGGCCCGGACGGTGCGCTCGCATCCCGCACCCAACCCTCCGGCAGCAGGCGGCGGCCGCCGAACACGCCGTCGTCCTGGTAGAGCAGGCCGAAGCGGGCAAGGTCGCGCGCGGTCGACCAGACCTGGCTCGACAGCACGAAGCCGCCCTGCCAGTCGGTCTCGGCATGGGTGCGGGTCATGCCCAGCGGCCAGAACAGATCCGTGTACGGGCGCGCCAGTGCGCGCGCGTCGTCGCCGGTCGCGGCGCGCAGCGCGTGGACGGCCAGCACGATGTCGTTGTTCGCATAGCGGAACGAGGTGCCGGGCGGCGCCTGCAGCGGCCAGCCCGCGGCCGCCTCGGCCACAGTGGCGCCGCCGAAGTACAACGCATCGGTCCGGTTGCCGGCGGTATCGCTGTAGAGGCCGCTGGCCATCCGCAGCAGCTGGTCGAAGGTGATGGCCGCGCGCGGGTCGCCGGATCGCTGCCACTCCGGCACCGGCGCCGGCTGTGCCGGGTCCAGCAGGCCCTGCGCCGCGGCCACGCCGACCAGCGTCCCGGCCAGGCTCTTGGCGACCGACCAGGTGCGCTGCGCCACGTGCGGACCGAAGCCGTCGCGATAGCGCTCGCCGACGATCTTTCCGCCCTGCAGCACCACCACGCCGGTGGTCGCATGCCCTTCGCCGAAGCGTGCCGGATCGAACGCCGCGGCGACGGCGCGCTGCAGCGCCTGCGCGTCGCCGGCCACGGCGGCGGTGGCATCGCGCTCACCCAGAGGCCACGGCCGCGCGTCCAGGTCGGGCGCCGGCGCATCGAAGCGCGGCAGCATCGCCGCCGCCCCGGCATCGGCGCCGATCGGCAGTTGCGCGCACCCCAGGTTCGGGCGCCAGGCCGCGATCCGCGGCGGCAGCTGCGGATCGAACGGCACCGATACCATGCGTCGCTGCGGATCGATCCGGGCCGGCAGCGCCTGTACCAGCGCGTCGTACTCCGGATAGATCCCGCGCAACTCGAACGCCTCCACTTGCGCCTGACTGCGTCCCGCGCTGAAGTGCGCGCTGCAGAGCGTCAGCGCCTTGTAGCCGGCCGCGACCGCGCGTGCATGCGCGTCCTCGGCAGGAACGGGTTGCGCAAGCGCGGGGGCGATGGCGAGCAGCAGCGCAGGCAGCAGGAACAGGCGCATCGGGCGTCCGGGACAGGCGGGCGGGCATGCAGTGTATGCCGGACGATCCAGCGATAGGCACAGGAGGCGAACCTGCAGACTTCGCCTATCGCGTCTTGGCGAATCCCATCCCCTCGAACGAAAGGCCCTCGATCCTTTCACCGTCGGCTTCGAAGACAAGGACCTCGCCGGAATTCGGCACGAACTCCACGCGAACATGACCCTTTTCCGTAGCCGGTGGCCGTTGCCGGCAGCCGCCCAATGGGGTGTCGTCGCTACGGTCGCCTAGCGCCGCCACCATGCACGCGCGGCGACCACCACGACCGTGCCGAGCGCGATCCACGACACCGCATCCCACACGCCGTCGCCGAGCAGGCCGCTGACGAGGCCGACGCTGCTGACCAGCGCCAGCAGCGCCGGCACCGCGAAGATGCGGCGGATCTCGATGCCGGTCATCGCGGCCGGCCGCCCGCCAGCAGGCCGGCGCGCTGCGCGGCTTCCAGTTCGCGGACCCGCGATTCCGTCGATCCGCGCCGGACCCACAGCACCAGTCCGCTGACCAGCACCACGATCGTGATCAGGTCGAGCAGGGCCCAGACGATCTTCAGTGGCAGACCGCCGTAGTCGCCGAAATGCAGCGGCTGCGAGACCAGCAGCGCGGTGATGTAGCCCGGCCGCGCCGGCATGCCGGCGAAGCTGCCGTTCGCGGCATCCACCAGCACCGCCGAGTACAGGCGGCTGGTGAGCGGCGAGTCGCCGACCAGGAAGACGCCAAAGTGCCGGTCGCCGCTGTACCCGGTGCCGGGGAAACTGACGAACGCCGGCTTCATGTCCGGCGCCTTCGACCGCGCCAGTGACACGGCCGCGGCGAGCGAGGCCAGGTCCGCCGGCGATGCAGGGCCGTTGCCGGCATCGGCATCGGCATCGGCCAGCTGTGCCAGCGCATCGGCCTGCCACATCTGCGACAGCGGCGTGGCCAGGGTATTGATCGCACCGGTCAGGCCGACCACCAGCGCCCACGCCAGGGTGACGATGCCGAGTACGTTGTGCAGGTCCAGCCAGGCGAGCCGGCGGCCGCGGCCGGTGCGGATCGTGCCGAACGGCAGCTTGCGCATGAACGGCGCGTACAGCACCACGCCGGAGACGATCGCGGTCGCGAACAGCAGCGTCATCGCGCCCAGGAACAGCGTGCCCGGCAGCCCGGCGAACAGGTCGGTGTGCAGGCGGTAGATCAGCCACATCACCCCTTCGTTGAACTGCGGCGCCGGCACCACCTCGCCGGTGTAGGCGTGCATCACCACGGTGTGCATGTCCGCCGGCGGCGTGTCCGGCGTGGGCCCGGTGTTGACGTAGACCAGCGGGTCGTCCGGATACCAGCCGAAGAACAGCGGCAGCTCGCCCGGGTAGCGGTCGAGCGCGGTCTGCAGCAGCACGTCGACGTCCATCGGCCGCGCGCCCTCGGCCGGGGCGTCGACCTCGGGCTCGGCGCCGGTGAGATGGCCGATCTCGTGGCCGAAGATCAGCGGCAGGCCGGTCAGGCACAGCAGCAGCAGGAACACCGTGCACACCAGGCTCGTCCACTTGTGGACGAGGAACCAGGCCTTGAGCGTGCGCCGCTGCATGCTCAGAACCGGTAGGCGACGGTGCCGACGACGTAGCGTCCGTTGCCGGTGAAGCAGTCGCCGAACACGCGGCAGGGCGCGTAGTAGGTCTTGTCGGCCAGGTTGGTGGCGTTGAGCATGAACGACCACGCGCCGGTCTCGTAGCCGGCCATCGCATCGGCCAGCGTGTACGAGGGCGTGCGCAGGCTGCCGGCGGCGCCGTGCGACAGCGAGTCGCCGACGTGGCGGACGCCCAGGCCCGCGCGGACGCGCCCGCTGTCGCCGACGTCGAAGCCCCGCATCGCCCAGACCGACGCCAGCTCGCGCGGCACGTCGGCCAGGCGCTTGTCGAGTTCCGGCGCGAACCCGCTCTCGGTGACGCGGGCGTCGTTGTAGGTGTAGTTGGCGTTGACCGACACGCCGCCGATCACGAACGCGGCTTCCAGCTCCACGCCCTCGGCCTCGACCTTGCCGGTCTGCACCACGTTGACCACGTTCTCCGGATCGTTGGTGGCGCGGTTGGTCTCGTCGAGGCGGTACAGGTTGGCGGTGACCAGCACGCCGCCGCGCGGCGACCACTTCACGCCGGCCTCGTACTGGCGGCCGCGCACGGGCCGGAAGGCGACGCCGTAGAAGTCGGCGCCCGGCACCGGCAGGAAGGATTCGGCGTAGCTCACGTACGGCGACCAGCCCGGCGCGACTTCGCCGATCACGCCCACGCGCCAGGTGGTGGCGTAGTCGACCTGCGCGCCGGCGCCCTGCGTCTCCGAGCGGGCCCGGTCGCGGCGCGCGCCCAGCAGGATCGACACCCGGTCCGCCCAGCGCATCTGGTCCTGCACGTAGACGCCGAGCTGGGTGTTGCGCTGGTCCGGCAGGCGCACGTACTCGGGGCCGACCACGCCCGTCGAGACCGGATCGTAGATGTCGATCGGCGTCACCGTGCCCGAGCCGGACAGCGACGACTCGCGGAAGTCGCTCCAGTCCACGCCGGCGAGCACCCGGTGCCGGATGGTCCCGGTGTCGAACGCCGTCTCGATGCTGTTGTCGGTGTTGAACACCCGGATGTCGGGCTTGACCGCGTACGCGAAGCGGTCGACCACGCGGTCGTCGGCATCCAGGAACGGATCTTCCGGGTTGGTGTACACGTCCGGATAGATTTCCTGGAAGGTGGTCTCGATGTCGGCATAGCGGCTGCTGCTGCGCAGCTTCACGTTGTCGCTGAACGCGTGCTCGACCAGCAGCGTCAGCGCGTCCTGGCGGGCGTCGAGCCGGTCGTAGTCGGGATCGCCGAGGAAGGTCGAGGGGTCCAGCCGGCGCCCGGGCGGGGCCCGCAGCGTCGCGGCCACCGGCAGGAACTGCTGGCTCGAGCCGGTCCGGTCGCGCTGGTGCAGGCCGAGCAGCGTGACGGTCGTCCCCTCGCCCGGACGGAACGCGACGGACGGCGCGACCAGCACGCGGTCGTCGCGCATCACGTCGGTCTGCATGCCGCTGTCGCGCGCCACGCCGACCAGGCGGCCCGCCACGCGCTCCCCGTCGTCGAGCGTGCCGGTGACGTCGAACATCAGCTGGCGCCGGTCGTGGCTGCCGGCCTGCAGCGCGACCTCGCCGGTCGGCGGGGTGAACTGCGGCCGCTTGCTCATGGCGTTGATCACGCCGCCGCTGCCACCCGCGCCGTAGAGCACCGACGACGGCCCGCGCAGCACTTCCACCCGATCGAAGGTGTAGACGTCGGGCCGCGGGATCGGATCGTAGTTGTAGATCTGGCGCAGGCCGTCGAGGTACTGGGCGGAGGTCATGCCGCGCACCGCCGAGCCGTCGCCGCGGGTGTCCAGGCCATAGGGCTCGGCGATCACGCCGGCCGTGTAGCGCAGCGTCTCCTGCAGGTTGAGGGCGCCCCGCGCCGCGATCTGGGCATCGGTGACCACGCTGACCGCCTGCGGCGTGCGGGTCACGTCGGTGTCGGTCTTGGTCGCCACCGTGGCGCGCTGGCCGGTGACGTGGATCGCGTCGAGGTCGGTGGCGGCGCCGGACTGGGCGGCCACCGGCGCACTGGCGGCGGCGAGCAGGGCGAGCGCGAGCCGGGGCGCGCGTGGGACGAGACGCAGGGTCATGGAGGGGCCGGGTGGAGCGCGCAGGGGACGCGGAGGGGCGAAATTGTGTACGCCCGCCAATCTGAATGCAAACAATTCGCATTACGGAACCCCGCGCTGGCGGGAGTCCACCCCGTTCGCCCGCCTGTTCCGGCCCCCGCTCCGGCCAGCCTCAGCGCGCGATCAGCCCGATGTCCGGATGCGCGGCGATGATCTCCAGCACGATGTCGAAGAACGTCTGCCCGGTGCCGGCCTCCAGCGCGTCGAGGTCGCGCTGGATGCGCGCGGCGTCGTAGCGTCCGGGCTGCGCCAGCTTGGCCTGCAGGAACGCGCGGGTGGCCTCGATCCCGAGGTCTCGCCGGTTCTTCTCGAACGCCGTCCAGACCAGCGTGACCGGCCCGCTTCCCTGCAGCGCCCCGTAGCCGCCGTGGAACATGTCGTTCAGCGCATCCAGGCTCCGGCCCAGCGTCCAGCCGGCATCCGCCATGAAGACGCGGTCGACCTCGTCGTAGAACGAGGGGATGTCGTGGATGCGGGTGCCGTCCAGCTCCAGGATCTTCTTCATTCGCGATTGCCCGCAACTGGCTATTCCCCCCTTTGAAAAAGGGGGGTAGGGGGGATTTGTGGGGCGCCCGACAAAAGCCACGGTCAGAGCAAACCCACTCAATCCTTATTCAAACAGGAGGAAGATACGCTGCGAGAGAATGCGGGGAAACGTCAGGGAAGAGGGGGTTCTTTTGTCCGCGAACGCACCCCGTTACCAACCTAGTCCGCCGCCGTGGGCGCGCTGAAGCCCTTGCTGTAGATCCCGGACCGGTCGAAGCAGCAGGCGCGGCGCTTTCCCGATGCCAGCATGTCGCAGGCCGTGTGGATCCGCCGCTCGCGCGTCTCCGCCTTCTTGCCCGAGGTGACCCAGTGGATCCAGTCCCTGCGCGCCACCGCGGTCAGATCCGCCCACTGGGCCCGCGCGTCCGGATGGGCCGCGAGCGCCGTGCGCAGGTCGGCCGGCACTCGGGGCTCGGGTTCCTTCGCCACCGGCGCGATCTCGAGCGCGACGGTGTCGCCGGCGGCCGCGCCGGCAGCGTCCCGCAGGGCCCGATCCACCTTGAGCCAGTGGCTGCCCTGGCCATCCGGTTCCAGCGTGGCCTGGAAAGGCTGGCCGGCGAGGGTGCCGTCGACGGTCGTCATGCTCCGCGTCGGCAGCTTCGCGCTCGCGCTCGCCGGCAGCACGAGAAAGGTCCAGGCGGCGCCCTTCGGGCTCGCCGGGCGCAGCAGCTTCGCCTTGAACCGGATCTTCCCGGTGGTCTTGCTCATGGCGGGACGATAGCACCGGCCTGTTCCGGCGTCATCGGCATGGCGCACTGCCGTCGCCCTGCCACAGCGGAATCGCTCGCGGCTCCCGCCGCATGCGCCTGCCTCCCGTTTTCCGATCCATCTCTCGCAGCGCGCGCAGCTTGCGCGGCTGGTTGTAGTACAGGAAGAAGCCGGCGAACGGCGCTGTCGTGGATGATCGGACAGCTGCGCCAGCTGGCCGGGCATCCGGGCGGTCGACGCGCCGGGCGGCATCGACCGAGTCCGCTCACTGCTGCGCCGTCGCACCTCCCAGGTGCCGGGCCAGGAAGTCCAGCAGGCGCGTGTAGTACTCGCGACGGTGCGGCTCGGTATAGAAGCCATGGCCCTCGTTCGGGAAGTACAGCGTTTCCACCGGCACGCCCGCTTCCTTCAGCGCCTTCTCCATGCGCTTGCTGTGCTTGATCGGCGCGCGCTCGTCCCTCCCGCCGGCCGCGAGGAACACCGGCGCTTCGATCCGGTCGGCCAGGCGGCTGGGCGACCGCTCCGCAAGCGCATTGCGCTCGCCCATCCACTCCAATGCCCAAGTCCTGCCTGAGCGGCTGCGGCGGGAGGCGTCACGATGCATCAGCTCGAGATCGTAGACGCCCACGTAACCGACCGCGCAGCGGTACAGGCCCGGCTCCTTGGCCACGCCCATCAGCGCGGCATAGCCGCCATAGCTGGCGCCGTAGATGCAGATGCGCGAGGCATCCGCGATGCCCTGCTCGATGGCCCAGTGCGTGGCGTCGGTCAGGTCATCCTGCATGCGGCCGCCCCACTCCCTGAGGCCGGCCACGGTGTGCTCGCGGCCGTAGTTGCCGGAGCCGCGATAGTTCACCCGCAGCACCGCGTAGCCGGCCGCCGCCAGGATCTGCGCATCGTCGTCGAACTCCCACTCGTCGAAGATGCCGAACGGCCCCCCGTGCGGCAGCAGCACCATCGGCCGCGGCCCGGCTGTGGCCTCCATCGGTTCGGTGAGATAACCGTGCAGGATCCTGCCGTCGCGGGCGGACAACGTGATGTATTTCGAAGGCGGCACGGCGTTGGGCGCGAACCATTCCCGGCGGCTGAACACGCGTTCGGCC
The DNA here is from genome assembly GCF_045689605.1 of Luteimonas sp. R10. Taxonomy (GTDB): domain Bacteria; phylum Pseudomonadota; class Gammaproteobacteria; order Xanthomonadales; family Xanthomonadaceae; genus Luteimonas. The sequence goes on along the minus strand of NZ_CP141262.1, from coordinate 825,869 downwards.
CTCTGCTCCACCGTGTCGAACAGGAAGTAGTCGCCGGTGTTGCGATCGCTCCAGACATACAGCAATACGTGGCGGCCATCGGCCGTGGCCGAGGTCATGTACACCGCGTCCGCGTCGAAGGCCTGCTGCAGGCTGCGGTAGAAGCGCGCGGTCGGCGCGGTCTCGTCGAAGAAGCGGTTGCGGATGCGGTCGGTCATGAACGACGCGCCGATCGGCGTGCGGCCGTCCAGGTCGTACAGGATGCGGTACGGGTCCACCACCTCGTCGCGCATGAGCTCGGTATAGGTTCCCGTGGCCGGGTCCCAGGACACCAGCGCGTCCGGCCCGGAGGCGCGCTCGACCTGCAGGTAGGCAACGCCGCCGTCCGCGCTGAAACCGAGCGGGAACTCGCGATGCCCGCTGGCGTCCTGGTCGTTGACCAGGCGCCATTGCTCGCCACGGGCATCGCGATAGAACAGCTTGGACACGTTGTCGGTGTCCGCGCCATGGGCGAAACGCACCTGCCCCTGCGCGTCGGCGACGAAACTGGCCCGGCGCACCGGCGCACTGGCGACCGGGGTGCGCCGCCGGCTGTAGATGTCCAGCCGCTCGATGTGGATGTACGGATCGCTGGTCAACGGCATCGCATAGACCAGGATGTTGCGCGGATCGTCCGGCAGCGTATCGAGCATGTACACCGCCTGCTCGAGTTCGGACCTGTAGCTGGCGGTATTGCCCGAATCGTCGTTGACGCCGTACGGGCTGGCCAGCAGCTTGGGATGCATGCCGTCGGCGTTCACCGCATGCAGCTCGCCGATGGCGACCGGCTGGTCGCGCGAGCCGCGCTTCTGCGCCATCGACACGACCACGCGCTCGTTGCTGGCCCACCAGAAGTCGTCCACCACCGAGTCCTTGCGGCCGGTGATCTTGGTGGTGGGCCGCATGTCCGCGCGGCGGACGATCGCCAGCACGGTGCGGTCCTCCAGCGGCACGGTGACCGCGTAGTTGGCCCCGTCCGGCGAGATCTTCACCCGCTCGTAGGCGTCCTGCTTCAGATAGGGCGTCAGATCGACCGCCTTCGGCTGCGCGCCCGCCCACGGCATCGACCCGGCCAGGATCAGGCCGGCCAGCATCCTGCAACAACCCATCCCTCTCCCCCGTTCTCGCTCGCCCCTGGCCCGATGGTGTCAATCCGCGGCCCCGCTGTCCATCGGCGTCTCCCGGCACCTGTCGGCCCTGCGCGCGCCTACTTCGCGTTCACACGCCGCGCATTGCACACGCTGCCCAGCGGGCCTCAACCCGCGTCCCGGAACGCGCGCACATGCTCCACCAGCGCGCGCAGCTTGCGCGGCTGGTTGTGGCGGCTGGGGAAGTACAGGAAGAAGCCCGCGAACGGCGTGAGGTAGTCCTCGAGCATCGGAACCAGCTGGCCCGACCGGACCCATTGCCGGAAGTTCTCCTCCAGGCCGAAGGTGATGCCGCCGCCGGCCAGGGCGGTGCGCAGCATCAGGCGCAAATCGTTCGTGGTGACCTGCGGGTCCACGGCCACGTCGAAGTCGCGGCCGCCCTCGCTGAACTCCCAGCGGTAGGGCGCGACGCCCGGCGCCGGGCGCCAGCCGATGCAGCGGTGGGCGGCGAGCTCACGCGGGTGTCGCGGCGTGCCGTGCGCTTGCACGTACGCGGGCGCGGCCACGGCCAGCTGCCGCTGCGGGCCGGTGAGCGGCACGGCCACCATGTCCTGCTCGATCACCTCGCCCAGGCGCACGCCAGCGTCGAAGCCGGCGGCGACGAGATCGATCGCGTCGTCGCTGACGGTCACGTCCAGGGTGATGCCGGGATACGCCTCGGCGAAGCTGGCCACCAGCGGCCCGGACAGGAAACGCTCGGCGATCGAGGACACGTTGACGCGCAGCAGGCCGCGCGGCGGGCCGTCGTCCACCGCCTCCTCCAGCGCCGCGCCCACGGTGCGCAGCGGCCCGGCCACCTGCCGGTGCAGGCGCTCGCCCGCCTCGGTGAGGCGCACGCTGCGGGTGGAACGCTGCACCAGCGCCACGCCCAGGCCGTCCTCCAGCCGGCGGATGCCCTGGCTGACCGCCGAGCGGGTGACACCCAGCGCATCGGCCGCGGCGCGGAAGCTCGCCGCCTCGGCCACGGCCAGGAACATGCGCAGGAGGTTGAGGTCAGGGGCCATTGGTTAGCGAGTCTAACCAATGCATCCAGTGTCCGGCGGATTCTCTCGACGCAGCCCGGCCGATACGGTGTGGATCCGGCGGCGACGGGCCGCCCTTCCCACCACCGAGGAGACCCCATGGACACCATCAACGACAAGATCGTGCTGATCACCGGTGCCAGCAGCGGTATCGGCGAGACCACCGCCCGGCTGCTGGCCGAGCGCGGCGCCACCGTGGTGCTGGGCGCGCGCCGCGCCGAGCGCCTGGAGGCGCTGGCCGCGGACATCGCTGCGCGCGGCGGCAAGGCGGTCGCCCGCGCGCTGGACGTGACCCGCCGCGAGGACGTGCAGGCCTTCGCCGACGACGCGCTGGCGCGCTTCGGCCGCATCGACGTGCTGGTCAACAACGCCGGCGTGATGCCGCTGTCGCCGCTGGCGGCGCTGAAGGTCGACGAGTGGGACACGATGATCGACGTGAACATCCGCGGCGTGCTGCACGGCATCGCCGCGGTGCTGCCGACGATGCAGCGCCAAGGCCACGGCCACGTGGTCAACGTGTCCTCGATCGCCGGGCTGTTCGTGATGCCGACCTCCGCGGTGTACTGCGCGACCAAGTACGCGGTGCGCGCGATCTCCGAAGGCCTGCGCATGGAGAGCGACACGATCCGCGTGACCTGCGTGTACCCGGGCGCGGTGGAATCGGAGCTGGCGCACACCATCACCCACGACGAGACGGCGCAGGCGATCGACCGGTTCCGGCAGATCGCGCTCAAGCCGGAGGCGATCGCCAACGCCATCGCGCATGCGATCGCGCAGCCGGCCGAGGTGGACACCACCGACATCGTGGTGCGGCACGTGCGGAGTCCGGCGTGAGCGGCCGCGGCGGCCGCGGCGCGTTGCGGGCCAACGCCTTGCGGGGGCGTCAGGCGGGCGCGCCGTCGCGACTGCCGTCGCTCCCACAGGGGTGGCACGGGTTGCGGGACGAGCGCATGAAGACCGGCCCGTGGCCGCTACGCGCCGCCGGTGCGTCGCTGCTGTGCCTCGCGTTGTTGGCCCCCGCCCATGCGGGCGGGGCCGCAACCTCGTCCGGGCACGACAACGCCGCGCTGGTGCGCGCGGCGTTCGACGACTGGCGCGCGGGGACCGGCAGCGTGTTCGACCTGCTGGCCGAGGATGTGGAATGGACGGTGGCCGGCAGCAGCCCGGTGTCGGGCACCTACCGCTCGAAGCAGGACTTCATGGAACGCGCGGTGCAGCCGATCACCGCGCGCCTGGCCACACCGATCGTGCCCGAGGTCGAACACGTGATCGCGCAGGGCAGCGCCGTGGTGGCGATCTGGCGCGGCACCGCCCGTGCCCGCGACGGCAGCTCCTACGCCAACCACTACGCGTGGCACATGGTGCTGGAGGGCGGCAGGATCGTCCGCGTCGTCGCCTTCCTCGACACCTGGGCGCTCGACGCGCTGATGGAATGAGCGGTGGCGGCGCGCACCTTGCCGTTCCTTCTCCCGCCTGCGGAAGAAGCGCCCGCCTCGGAACTTGGTCCGGGGCGCCGAAGGCGGATGAGGGCGCGGGGGGCGCGCTCGGGCATGGTGCGCCCTTGCCTCGGCTCAGTCCTCCGCCGACGCGAGAGCGGACGCCTGTCAGGCGGCTTTGGCTTTCGCCTTGGCCCGCAGCCGCAGGCAATAGCCGAGCGTCACCGCGATCCCGGCGATGACCGCCGCCGACCCGCCAGCGACCGCCACCGGGACCGGGGCGAACGCCCAGAGCCCGGCATAGACGAGCCCGCTCAGCACCATGGACCAGCCGCCGACCCGCTTGACCTGGCGGATCCTGGCGCTTGGGGCGACGGCCTTGGGCATCCTGTTGCCCATCCAGGCGATCATGAGCCCGTTGAGGCCGATCACTACCCGGGTGGTCGTCTCGCCGTCGATGTAGCCCAGCTTGCGCGCGTAGCTCGCGCCGAGCGCCACGGCGACGATGCCGAGGGCCCAGGCGAAGTATCCGATCAATTCTCTGTTCACCGCGGAACCTCCTTCTTGTTCTCCGGCTTCGGCGCTTTTGCGCCCACGCCGACGGAGTGGACGAAGCCCAGCAGCGCTTCCTCGAGCACCGAGAGCTTCAGGTGGTAGATGACGGACTTGCCGGCCTTCTCGGCGTGCACCAGGTCGGCCTCCTTCAGCACGGCGAAGTGCGCCGACATCGTCGGCTTGGACACATCGAACCGGTCGCTCAGCTCGCCCGCGCTCATCGGCCCGTCGCGCAGGAGTTGAAGCACCCGCCGGCGGGTGGGATCGGAAAGGGCTTTGAACACCTGGCTCATGTTGCGATAATTAGCTAATTATCAAAATGTGTCAATAGGGGTGCCCTGTTTTGTCGTGAGCACGCCACAAGGGGACGTACGTAATTAAGGGGGCGTATCCAAGTTAATTCCTCCGCCCCCCTAAGCTGCTCGTTTCAAAAACGTAAAGAAACAAGGGCGACTCTCCTCATAGAAACGCATGGCTTGGGCGATTGACGGCACCCAAGGTCCGCAGTATCGTCTGACAATCGTAAAGAAACGGAAGCTTCCGTGCCCCGTCCGCCCTCCGCCACCGTCGCCGACCTGCTGGCCTTGCTCACCAGCGGCGAGGCGGTGCCTGCGTCCCGCCTGCTGCAGGCGTTGGGCGTGACCCGGCCCGTGCTCTCGCGCCTGGTCAGGGAAGCCGGCGACCAGGTGCTGCGGATCGGACGGGCGCGGGCCACGGCCTACGTCGCGCGCGCCAGCACCGATGCCGGCGACGCCTGGCCGCTGTGGCGGATGCGGCCGGACGCCACCCTGGAGGAGTTGGGCACCCTGTCCCTGCTGCGCGGCGAGCGGTTCCAGTTCCTGCCCGAAGGCGAGCGGCCGAACCTCACCCGGCCGGTCGAAGGCGTGCCGGGCCACTTCCCCGGCCTGCCCTGGTTCCTGGATGACCTGCCGCCCCAGGGCTTCCTCGGTCGCAGCCTGGCCCATCGGCGCGGCCCGCGGCTGGGCGTGCCGGTGGATCTCAACCGCTGGCAGCTGCGCGACAACCTGCTCGCCATGACCCTCACCGGTGGCACCGCCATCGGCGACCTGCTGCTGGGCAGCCGCGCCGTCGAGCAGGCCCTGGCGGATCTGGACGCGCCCTCCGACGCCGTGGCGGCCGGTGACCGCGCCGCCCGCTATCCGCAGTGGGCCGAGGCCGCGCTTGCCGGCGAAGAGATCGGGTCGTCGCCCGGTGGCGATCAGCCCAAGTTCACCGCCACCGTCGCCACCACCGGCGGGCGCTACGCCGCGCTGGTGAAGTTCGCCGTTGCCGGCGACGACCCGGCAGCGCGGCGCCGGATCGACCTGCTGGTGTGCGAGCACCTCGCGCTGCAGTGCCTGCACACGGCCGGCATTCCCGCCGCCCAGGCCGAGCTGATCGAGACCGGCGGCCACCAGTTCCTCGAGGTGGAGCGCTTCGACCGGACGCCCGACAGCCTCGGCCGCCGCGGTTTCGTCTCGCTGCTGGCGCTCAACGGCGCATTCGTCGGCGACGACGGCCGCGACTGGAGCCAGGCCGGCGAACAGCTGGCCGCGCTGCGCTGGATCGACGACGCCACCGCTGCGCACATGGCGGTGCTGTACTGGTTCGGCCGCCTGATCGGCAACAGCGACATGCACCCGGGCAACCTCGGCTTCCGCCTGGTCGACGAAGGGCCGCTCACGCTGACGCCGGCCTACGACATGCTGCCGATGTACCTGGCGCCCTCCCGCGCGGGGGTGGTGCGCCCGGCGGTGGTGGTCGAGCCCGGCGTCCCGGAGCGTACCGGTCAACGGGACCACATCGCGTGCGCGGCAGCGATCGCCGGCGCCTTCTGGGAGCAGGTGGCCGGCGACCGGCGCATCGGCTCCGAAGCGCTTCGCGGGCTGGCCGCGCGCAATCGCGATGCGGTGGCGGCGTTCGCGCGGAGGTTCGCGGCGCCATCCGACACCCCCCCGGCGGCATGAGCCGGGCAGCTACCCGAGCGGGTGCCGGGGCAAACCACCAAATCGAACGCCTGCAGCCGTGGATCGCCGCGCTCGGCAGCGCGCTGCTGCATCTGCTGGTCCTGCTCATCGCGATGCTGTCGCCCCCGATCACCGTGTCGACGCCGCAAGGCGACGCCGCCGGCGGCAGCCGGGTGGAGGTGAACTTCATCGGCGAGAGCCCGCCGCAACCCGAGCAGGTGCCGCCCGAAGACCCCGCGGCCGCGAACGAACCCACCGAGGCGCCCCCCGCCGCCCCGCGCATCCAGGCCACGCAGGTGGCCCAGGCCGAGGATCCGCTGCCTGCCGACACGGCGGCCACATCGAACGCGCCGACCCCTTCCCGCATTCCCCGGCCCGCGCAGCGCCCGGCCCCACCGGCCCCCGCCACAAGCCCGCCCCCGACCAGCCACCGCCGCTCGCCCACCTGGGGACAGCCGCCGGGCATGCTGATCGAAGACCACGCCCCGGTGAACGCGGGTCCGGCTCGCAGCCCCGCGGTCGAGCGCGGCCGCAGGTACAACGCGTCCGGCTCCGAACCCAACCTGGAAGTGGGCGGCTACCAGGTCGTCTACGACCTGCGCAGCGAGAGCCGCCTGCGCGCCTGGCGCGACCAGGGCATGACCGAACTCTTCCTGCCCCTGCCCGGCACGCGGCAGTACATGGTCTGCCCGCTTGAAACCGCGCTCAAACGCGAATCCGGCCCGTGCCGCCTGCTCGACCCGAGGGACCCGGAAATGGTGAACATCGGCGACGCGCGCGAGGTCATCACCGTGCAGCAGGTCTACCGGCGCGGGGAAAGGGTCTGGACCGGCCCGAGGCCGTACCGATGAGCCCGAAGCGCGCTGCAGCGGCGAGACGCCGATGACGTCGATCAGGCGAAAGCCGCCTTCGCCTGGGCGTGCTGGCGGCTGGTCTGGCACCGACACGCTTGAAGTCGGTCCATCCCGAGATTAATGTATCCGTTAACGTTTCTGTGATCTGGAGCCCGTCATGACCATCACCAGTGAAGACATCGTGCCGCTGAGCAAGGTGCGGGCGTCGTTGACCGCGCTGGCCGAGGAGGTGCGTGGGGGGCGCGAGAAGATCATCACCCGCAACGGCGAGGGCTACGTGGCCCTGGTGGATGCGCGCAAGCTGGATTATTACCACCGCCTGGAGCGCGAACTGCTGCACCAGGATCTGCTGGGCGATGCGGTGAAGGGGCTGGAGGACGTGCGCGAGGGTCGCACCACCACGCCTGCCGAACTGAAGCGCAAGTTGGCGCGCAGGCTGGCGAAATAGCCGGAAGGCGGGGCGTGCGCTTCCGGTTCACGCAGCAGTTCGAGTCGACGCTGCAGCAGGCGCTGGATTTCCTGCTGGACGGCGATGCGCCCGAGGCCGCGTCGCAGTTGGCCGACATCGTGCTGGAACACCTGCCTGCGTTGCTGCGCGAGCACCCGCGCATCGGTCGCGATTTCATGCTGCATCGTCCCGCCACCGCGCAGGCGCGGGCATTGCACGAACAGGTGCGCGTGCGGCTGGGCGCCGCGGGCGAGGTGCGCGAGTACATCCTCGGCGATTACCTGGTGCTGTATGCCATCGAGGGCGACACCGTCTACGCCATTTCCATCCGGCACCATCGTCAATCGGGATTCGTCCTGTGAACGGGAACCACCTTGAAGACGCCTGCCTCGACTGGCTGTCCGCGCTTGGCTGGACTTTGCCGCATAGCGATGGCGACGCGCGCGAGGTCATCACCGTGCAGCAGGTCTACCGGCGCGGGGAACTGGTCTGGCGTGGGCCGCGGCCGTACCGATGAGCCCGAAGCGCGTTGCGGCGGCGAGACGCCTCGGTCAAGTCCACCCGCGAAGCGGGATCGTTTTGAACGACCGCATGGGTGCGGGCCGCACGGTCACTTGGCTGCCGCCGCACATCGCCCGGTCAGCGCATCCAGTTCCTCGAAAAGCTGCGGATCCGCTGTCGAGAAGTTGAAGCACGATTTGCCCTGCATTCGCTTGCGGAGCGCGTCACTGGCGCCAGCCAACAGGCCCGGATCTTCATAGATCGGCATGAGGTGATAGCTGACGTAGGACTTCTTCACCTGTACGGCGCCAAAGAACCTGGGCTTGTCCTTGGGCCTGGCAGGAGGCAGTTCCACGTACAAGTGGCCGGGAACGTCGGTCTTGATGGACATGCCGCCGGCGTGCTTGCGAAGCACTTTGGACAACGAGGCGAATGTCGAAGCGAGATCGTTCATGAAGCACCCCGGTTCTGCTTGCGCGACTCCGGCCCTGCGGCCCGCACCAGCCACAGCCAGGCCCTCGATGGCGCCTGCTGGAACTCTGCGCTCCGTGCCGCGGGTCGTCAATCGAGGGGACAAGCCTGGCAGCCGTCCGCGATAGCTCCCGGCAAGGCCGCAGTGAAGGCGAATGCTGGATGGCCGATCAGGCCGATGCGGCCCCCGCCGACGGCAAGCCGGCGCCCCGATAGCGGTAGTGCTGGACCCGCTCGGGCCGGGTGAGCAGGAACCGGTCATCCTCGGGGAAATAGCGGGCGCGGTCGATCGGCTCGCCCGCGAACGCCGCGATGGCGTCCAGTGATACCCACAGGCTCAACGTCACGATCTCGGTGCGTTGGTCATCGAGATCGCGGACGGCGACGCCGGCCCACAGGTTGCCGGGCGTTTCGCGATAGGCCGCGATGCCGGTGCGCTCCACGTACTCCACGTACTCATCGGCGAGCTCGCGCCGGATCTCCGCTCGCCATTCCCTCAGGATCGCCATACACGCCTCCTCTCACTTGCTGCCGACAAACCCTTGCGGCTCAGAGCCAGCCTAGAAAGAAGGCAATAAGCGCAAGAATCATGAGAACGCAGATGAGCAGAATTCCCCGAGTCTCTCGCGACGACAACCCGCCCCTCTTTGCCACATGGCGGTCAACTTGGTATGCAGGCCCAAAAAGCAGTAGCCAGCGCGTACCCCGCGGTCGAGTTGGTCCATCCGGAGCTTTCACGTAGATGGAGACCTAAGGAACCTCTGAACAACTCGGCTCTTGATCGTCATTCCCGCGAAAGCGGGAATCCATGGACTTTGATTTTCAACGGCTTAACGTCCTTGGATCCCCGCCTTCGCGGGGATGACGGCAATTATTCAGGCCTTCCCTAACGTTGGATCTGGCCCGCACCGCCGAGCGGCGATGACTTGATCGGACCTTCGCACAGCGCCTTCAGCCGTTCCAGTGCCTTCGGCCAGGTATCCACCATGCTCGCGAAATCCTCCGTCATGTCCTGCTCGACGGTGAGCCTGGTCCCGTCAGGTATGGCGGTGAAGCCGTAGTTCTCGTAAGCGGGTACCCAGGTGAGGATCGCTTCGCTGCTCGTGTCTTCGACCCCGTCGTCGTCGATGTAGCCCAGATGCCGGATCGAGAGTAACTCGCCGGGCCTGTTCTCCGCGATCTCCGAGAGCACCCCATGGCCGCTCGGCGTGAGGAACCGGATTCGCTGGCCCTTCTCCCACGAGCCCTCGAAGTACAGGCCATCGCCGAAGGCCGAGGTCCACTGCCCGTAGCTCTCGGGCCCGACCAACATCTGGTAGATCCTGGAAGCCGGTGCGGCGATGTCCACCGACCATTGAAGCCGTTCGAGTGCTGGCATGCATCGCTCCGCTGGGTTGCCGAGGACGTCCCTCTGGAGTACGACGCGCGGGGTGGCCGGAATTCGACACGTGCAACGCGGACCGGCCGCTCCAGCTATCGCGCGAGCCGTTTTCTGGCTTGCGCATGAGTGGCCACGCGGCCCTCGGCAATCGCCTGCTCCCCGCGGGCGATGCCGTCCAGGACGACGCCCGCCCGTTGAGAGTACATATCCCCCGGCAAAGCCGGGGGCTTTAGAGGTGAGCCCCTCAAAGGGGCCAATCAAAGCATGCGCCGCCTGAAGGCGGCAGACGCATTTCCTTCTCCCTCCGGGAGAAGGTGGCCCGAAGAGCCTGCCCCCGAATGCTTTAGTCGGGGGGCCGGATGAGGGTACGGCGAAAGAGTAGAGGTCTGAACCACCGCGACTTCGCCGTACCCTCACCCCAACCCCTCTCCCGGAGGGAGAGGGGCTTCAAAGCCGACTGCTGGAAAGGTCAAACCTCTGGCAGTCCCCCGGCAAAGCCGGGGGTTTGCTTCGGAGAAATCAGCGTGTTGCCGCGCCAGCCAGAGATGATGTGCGTGCTGTATGGCAAGCCAGCTCTCGGGGAGCGGCCGGCGGCTTACGTGCCATCCTGATCGCGGACTACCATTGCAGACGATGACCGACCTCGCCACGACCCTTCGAGCACGCCTGGAGCTTGCGGACCCGGTGCCGGTGGGGTTCCAGCGAGGCGAGGTCGAAGCGGACGACGGCTTCGACCGGGAACGGATCGAGTATCGGGGACTCGAAGGCGACCTCATTCCGGCTTTCCTGTTCACGCCGAGAGGCCGCGACACGCTCGGCGGCGTGGTCGTCTTTCATCAACACAATGGCGAGCTCCACTTCGGCAAGAGCGAGGTCGCCGGCGTGGTGGGCGACGCGTTTCAGGCCTTCGGGCCGGCACTCGCGCGCAGAGGCCTGGCAGTCCTGGCCCCGGACGCCATCACCTTCGAGGATCGTCGAGCCGCGGTGCGGGGGGTGGAGCCGGACTACTACGATTGGCTTCAGCACTACAACGCCATGAGCTACCGACTGCTGGATGGCGACCTGCTGATGAGGAAGTGCCTGGATGACGCCCAACGGGCCCTGAGCGTTCTGCTCCAGGCCGCTGAGTTGGACGAGCGGCGCGTGGGCGTGGCAGGACATTCGTACGGTGGTTACACGGCGCTCTACCACGCGGCAGTCGATGCGCGCTGCAGGTTCGCATGCATCAGCGGTGCCGTGTGCAGCTTCGAGACGCGCCGCCGGGAAGGCACCGGGGTCACCCTCTTCGAAGCCGTGCCCGGGCTCGCTCGCCAGATCGACACACACGATGTGCTTTCCGCCATCGGGCCTCGGCCGACCATGGTGGTGTCGGGGACCCAGGACAAGTATTCGCGGGATGCCGATCAGGTCGTGGCCAAGGTCGCCGGCGACTTCGTCACCGAGCTCCGCGTCGACCGCGGACACGCGCTCGATCAGGAGAGATTCGATGCGATCATCGAGTGGATCGTCGGCCGCGTATCCGATCAGTAAGAAGGAACGCCCAACACCAGAGGTAAGTCGTGCCGCGAAGCGGCATCGGCTTGAATGATTAGCTAGGGGCGGTTTCTGCGCGCCAGCCCAGATCCGTCTTACGCCGCAGCCTTCAAAAACTTGACCCGTATCTCAGCATCGAATCGCCAACGACCTCAGATTAGATCCCGCCATTTGCGGATACGGAGGTCTGCCATGAGCGCATTCCACACCAAGAGCGTGCAGTTGCAGGACCAGATCCGGCGGGCGCTGCGATCAGGGCGTTACCTGCCCGGCGACCGGATCGATCCGGCCTCGCTGGCCGCGGAGTTCGACACCAGCCTCATGCCGGTGCGCCTCGCGCTGGAGCGCCTCGTCGGCAAAGGCCTCCTCGAGCACCACCCCCGCGGCGGCGCGTACCTCCCGCTGCCCACCGAAGTCGAACTGCGCGACGCCTACGACTGGATGAAGCGCCTGCTGCTGATGGCGTGCGACATCGGCATCGCCAACAGGCTTCCCGAGCGCGTACGCCAACCCGATATCGCCTCGGCCAACGAAGACCCCGTCGAGATGACATGGCAACTGTTCGACGCCATTGGCCATGCCACCGCCCACACCTTCGTGCACGAGGCGATAGGGCGCATGAACGGCCGGCTCGCCCCGATCCGCAGGGCCAAGCGCGGCCTGATCGATGGGGCCTTCGAGGAGATCGTCGAGCTGAACCGGCATTGGCAGCAGCGCGACAGGCCAAGCCTGAAAGCGGCGTTGCGCCACTATCACGAGCGTCGCAAGCAGCTGGTTCCGTGCATTGTGGTGACGCTCAAGCAGCGGCACGAGCGCCTGCAATGAGCACGGCTGATGAAGCCACTCGACGCACCCGCGACGGATGTCACAGTTACGAATGATCATCTGATGATCAGCCAAAGATCATTTGAAGATCAGGAAATTTGCCTCCTACGCTGAAGCCGTCATGGAGCCCCATGACGCAACCAGCAGGAGACGGACATGAAGACTAGCAACGAAAGCACCGCCCGCTTCAACGACGTGATCGAGCTCGGCGTCGCCAGCGTCGAGACCAAGGGCGTGGCAGGGACCGGAGAGCCGGAAGGCCAGGAGATGGGAATCGGGATCTCCGAGGACTGAAGTCCCTCATGGGGCGCGCTTCATTGCGCGCCCCATGTCATCGGAGAAGACCATGGGATGGAAGCTTCATGAGGACCTGTCGTTCTGCAGTGTAGACGGCAGGCTCGTCTTCCTGGACGTTAGCAAGGACCGCTACTTCCGCCTGCAGGAAGCGCAGGAGCATGCGTTCGCCTCACTAGTGGATGGAAACGGCGCAGACGAAACAGAGATCCGGCGCCTCGCCGAGCAGCACATCCTCGAAGAAACAATGCAGCCCGATGTCGCTCCCCGGCCCGCCTCAATCGCCCGCGTCACTCGAAGCGCGTTTGAAGAGACAGATGGCGACGAGATGCCTGGATTTCTGGCATCTGCGGAGGTACTGATGATCACCTACGCAACACGCCGACAGCTCAAACGAAACCGCCTGAAAGCCGTGCTAGCTCAGACGGCGACATACCGCAGGCATCGCATCGCCCGTGCAGCCCGCATCGTGAAGGATCAGAAACCGGTCAGCCTGCACAGGGCGTCCGCAACGTTCATGCGTGCGCGTGCGTTCTCGCCGATCGACACAATCTGCCTGCTCGACTCAATCTCGATGCTCAAGTTTCTCGCCAATCGTGGGCTGCACGCGAATCTCGTCTTCGCGGTCGCCTCCGATCCGTTCTCCGCACATTGCTGGGTGCAGTCGGGCGACGCCGTCCTCAACGATACCGTCGGAACCGCACATGCCCATACACCCATATGGATGCTCTGACCTGCAGCCGCTACATCCTGATGTGGGGGAGCGCGCGCGACACCACTGCGAATGAGGCCGCGCAGGCAAGGGCTCGCTCCGTTGGACTGCACCCTCTGGCAGAGAACCTGCCCGGCGGCGCGTCACTGCTAGTGTCCGCGCATACGCCTACAGCCGGAGTTCCTGAGGGTGGCCTCGTCATCGGCCAACTGTTCCACCGAAATGGAAACAGGCTCCTCGGGCCACGCGACTTCCCGAATCTGAGGGGGTCGGCAGAAGTCCGCCACTACATCCTCGAACAATGCTGGGGCGACTACATTCTGTGCCAACCTCAACCCGACGAATCCTCTGTTCTCGTCATGCGAGACCCGTCCGGTGCAGTTCCTTGTATCTACGCGTCGGATGAGGAAGGCGGATTCGTCACCTCGGACATCCCCTTGGCCACCGCATTGGGCAACTACGAGCCACGGCTGGACTGGGAGTACATCGGCTTCTCCCTCCAGCACACTCACCTCAAGACCCAACAAACGGGGCTGTCTCGACTCCTGGAACTACTGCCCGGCATGTCGTTGCGTGTTGGACGGTCACGTCCGGTCCTCGGCGAGGAATGGACGCCGTGGAAGTTCGTGGCTGCCGACTTTCGTCACGACGCTCCCGTAGAAGCAGCATCCGATGTCCGCAGGGCCATCACATCGGTAACGGCCGCCTTGGCAAACATCGACGGGTCGGCCCTCCTCGAACTCTCCGGCGGACTGGACTCCTCAATCATCGGCGCCTGCCTGCGGGGCGCAAACGCGCGCATCGTTTGCTGCAACTTGAGCACACCGGTCCCGGGCGCCGTTGAATGCGACTACGCCAGCGCAGTCGCCGACACCATCGGCGCCAAGCTCCTTGTCCGGGAGCTGTGCATCGAAGATGCCCGCTACAGCTTCCCTCCTCCCCCATGTGCGGTCAGGCCCAGGGTATGGGCACTCCAGTACGCAGTGGACGCGGTGATGGAAGCGTCCGCCCGGTCCGAACAGGTGACCAGCCATTACTCCGGCGCAGGAGGAGATTCCGTGTTCGGCTATATCCGCAGCGCCGCTCCGATTGCAGACGCCCTGCGTGAGGGCGGCCTTCGGAAAGGAGCGACTGCAATCCGCGCCCTCTCGACCGTCCATGGATGCACGCTCTGGAAGGCCGGAACGCTGGCCGCCAAGAAGTTGCTTTCTGCTCCCAAGCCTCCATCGAGCGGGGACCACTCATTCCTGCGCAGGCACCGCGAGGCGCAACCTGTCGAGATGCATCCCTGGTTCTCGCAGCCACTCTTCGCATTGCCCGGTGACGCGGAGAGAGTTTTCGGTTTGGCCGGAAACCAGCTCTTCCGGGAGGGCATTGCGCGCGGCGCAAGGCGTCCCTACCGGATGCCGCTGCTCTCGCAGCCGGTGATGGAGGCGTGCCTGCGCGTTCCAAGCTGGATGTGGTTCACGGGTGGACAGAACCGGGCAGTCGCCAGAATCGCCTTCCGCGATCTCCTGCCGCGGAAGGTGCTCGCCCGAAGAAGCAAGGGGACGTTCATCGGCTACTCCGGCGCCATCTATCGCCACAACAGGTCCGGAATTCGTGACTTCCTGCTCAATGGCCAGCTGCAAGCGCGCGGGATGCTGGACACCGATGCGCTTCGCGTGCTGCTCGACGACGAGTCAACCCCGGCGAACAAATCGCTTCTTCGGGTATTCGATCTCTGCATGGTGGAGAACTGGGTGCGTCACCACGCCTGATCATCCGACCCGTCGGCCAACCCCGCTGTCCGAATCATCTGCCTGTCGCGCATGGCGCGCCAGCGCTCGTACTGCCGCGCCTTCCCGGGCGCCGGATCCTCGACGCCCTGCAACCAGAATCGAAACCAGTCCAGATTGCGTTCGTAAACTGCCAGCTTGTGCTTCGGCTGGAACTTCTGGTGAGGCGCATGCGGAAATACCCAGGCATCCGCACGTCCGTCACTTACAAGCGGGACCACATAGTCGACGGCGTGGCGGAACTCCTGCTCCGACATCTGGAAGAGGATAGGCGCTTTGATCCTGTCCATCCGGTACGTGGGCGAAATCTCCTTCCATCGCGCCGGGGTTTCTTCCGGCGTCCCCAACTGCCAATACTCACCGAGCCCGGCAAGGAACTGCTCGCCCTTCATCATGTTGAAGACGTAGTAGTTCGGAGAGATCACGGGGCTGCTCGCCGAGATCGCGGCGAGCAGGTCCGACTCCGTGGCCAGCCACAAGGCAACCTCACTCCCGAAGCTCAGCCCACCGAACCCCACCTTCGCGGGATCGATTTCACCGCGCTTTGCAAGAAGATCGACAGCGCTTTCGGTGGCGGACAGACCATTCCCATACCTCTCCAATGCATCAAACCTGTACGGCGCCGCGTTGATGCACAGCGCCGCGATGCCGTGCGCAGCCAGTGAAACAAGCGGCCACTCGTCCCCCATGCCTCCTCGCAGGAACCCATGGCACCTGTAGTAGCTCACGAACAGCGGCGCGCGCGATTTCCCCTTCTTCAAGGAAGCCGGAAAATACTGTGCCGTGAAGGTCGCGCCCTTCGCGTCCACCCACCGCAGCAGCCGCACCGGCACCTGCCGCATGTCGTGCGCAAGCGCGGCATTCGGCTGGAACATGACGTGCCGCTCACCGTCCTCTATTCCAATCCGTTCCAACCTGGGCGGATCCCCCGCCTCCGCCACCACGCAGACCAGGGCCTGCGCGGAAGCGCCACAGTGACTCGATGCGTCACGTCCTCCATTGATCAAACCGCGACCATGCACAATCGGCCGCACCGCACCCGTTTCCACATTCCACCGATAGATCGACTGGGCCAGGCCTTCATCCGGATCAGTGACTGTGAACAGCACCTCGTCACTTCCCGGCCTCCATTGCAGGCTGGTGATCGCCCGCCCCACGCAGCGCCGGTCTGCACATTCGATGGCTGCGCCTGCCGCACCGTCACGAAACACCGATAGTTCGACCCCCGGCTTGTCCCGCAGCCCGTTCCTCTCGCCGACACGGGTCAACAGCGCGATTCGCCCGGTACGCGGATCGCGGGAGAACTTCCATGCATTGTCCGGTGCCGAGGCTGCGTGCGGCTCATCTTGGGCAGCGAGCAGTTCCCGTCGTTCGCCCTCTGCAAGCCGGACGACACGCCAGCGCCGCGGCGCGTCCGCCAGCAAGGAAGCGCGGTCAAACCACACCTTTCCGAAGCGCTGGGTCGCGAGCCGTCCGTCGACGAAACCGGACCGATAAAAGCCCTGCCCCAGCGGCACTGTCCCATCGATCCTGGTCCCGAGGGCATACTCGTCCTGCTCGGCGGCCACGATGTCTTCGCGGGTGGCACCTACGCTGTATCGCAACTCGCGTCCATCCGCACTGAGGTGGAACTCATGCACGTCCGCCGGATCGCTTGTCACCGGGCTTGCACCGGACCCATCGCTCGCTGCTCGCCAGACCTCGATGCGTCCATCAAGCAAGGCGCGGTAGTAGATCCATCTTCCATCGTGCGACCACTCGGCCCTGGCCGACAGCGAGATGCCCGCCGAATCGCGCAGCGGGACGCCACCATCACCCACGCGAACGACTCGGGCCGCGTCTTCCATGTCCTGCACGTACCACGCGGAGTCATAGTCGTTGCGTTCCACCGATGCCCGCTCGACGCGAAACGCCACATATCGGCCATCCGGCGAGACGACGGGCGGCCCGATGTCGGCCACTTCCACCAGGCGACGCGGCGAGACCGTCAGCGCATGCGATGGCTGGCTCACCGCCAGCCATGCCGCCATGGCGGCGAGCATGACCAGGCCCTTCACGGCAAGCACGCCGCACGGAACCGGCACCGCCGACGCCCGGGCAACCCGGGCTTCTCGCCCCAGCCCTACCACTGCTTGGACACCGACAGGACGAGATTACGGCCGATCGCCGAGTAGTTGGTCGAGTCGTAGGGCGCGCGATAGACCGCGGCATTGGGCGGTGTGGCGTAGAGAGGCGGCGCGCGGTTGAACAGGTTGTGCGCCGACAATGAGACTTCAATACCAGCCCAAGGGCCCTCCCCGATTCCCGTGGCATAGCGCACGTTGGCATCCATCGTGGTGAAAGAGCCACCATCACGCCCGTCCAGCGTATTGGTCACGCCTCCAACGTAGTTGCCGAACGCGGACGCGGTGATGCCGCCTTGGCTCCACGCCGCACCGAGCCGCGCAGTCACCTTCGCCGGATGATGCAGCGTGCCCGCGAGGTCGTACGCATCGAGCGATCCCGCCACTTGCTGTGAGCTGTCCAGCCAGGTCACGGCACCACGCAAGGTCCATCGTCCCGTGCCGGTGTCCAGCCGGTACGAGCCGCCCAGGTCGAGGCCCCGGATCCGCTGGTGGCTCGCATTGACGTAGCGCGCGTACATCAGTGCAACCACTTTGCTCGCGTCATAGGGCACACCGATGAGGTTGTTGACGCTGTGCGCAGCGGCCAATGCGGCCGACTGCTCCGCTGGCGACGGATTGCGAACGATATACGGCGCATAGGCGGGATCAGCCAGTGCGGCGGCGTAGTTGGTGATCGGCTCGACCACGCGGTCGCTGTAGTCGATGTCGAACCACGTCACCTCCGCCTCCAGCCCCGGCAGTGCACGGGGATGGAAGGCCACGGATGCCGACCACGTCCGCGCACGCTCGGGCTCTAGATCCGGATTGCCGCCACCCAGCGTCAGCATCTGCGCGTCTTCCGGATAGCCCGTACCGCCATACGTCCCCGGCCGGGTCAGGTTGATCGCCGGGGCCTGATAGCGCTGGAACAGCGTGGGCATCTTGAACGACTCGCCCCATGACGCCTTGAGCGAAACGCTCTCGCCGGGCCGCAGCACCAGGCCCGCCTTGGGCGTGGTCACGCTGCCGTGGCTGCCGTAGTCCTCCCGCCGCAGGGCCGCCGTCAGCGCCAACCGGGGCGCCATGCCGGCTGCACCACCCGTGATCAGCGGAAAGCTCGCCTCGGCATAGGCGAACCGGCTGCTTTCGTCACCATCGATGTTCGCTGCACCGGCGGCGTAGTCGAAGCGCTGGAACGCATTGCGCCGGTACCCTGCCCCCACAGCCAGCCGCGCATCCCCGCCCGCCAGTGCGAACAGCGGCCCCTCTGCGCCCACCTCGTAGGCACTGCTCTCGTTGCAGTAGCACAGGTCCAGCTGCTGTATGGTCTCACCGGTTGCCAGCGTCAGCCGTGACTGCGCCTGGCGATGCTCGTCCTCGCCGCCGGTGGCCGCGAGCGATATCGTCCAGTCGCCCGGCAGATGGAATGCAAGGCTGGGCGCAACCAAGGCACTGCGCGTGGTTGCGGTGACGAACGTGATGCGGTTGCTCAGGAAGTAGTTGTAGGCCTGGTCGCGCCGGCTGCGCAGCGCATCCAGTCGCAACTCGGCCACCTCGCCCAAGGCGTGCGAGACACTCAGCACCCCACTGCGCTGGTCACTGCCGGGATAGATCGTGGTCGGATGCACCAGGTGCGCGGTGTAGTCGCGCTGCCGTGCATAGATCGGGTCGACCGATGCATCCTTGAACGCGAGGATGGCGCCACCGCCCGACCAGACGCTGCCGGCCGTGGCTGAATATTCCCGCGTGCCCATGCCGCCGCCGGCGGTGTCGCCCACGCGCACCCCGACAGCCACCCCGTCGAAGTCCCGTCGCAACAGCACGTTGCCCACCCCACCCACCGCATCGGAACCGTAGATGGCCGACGCGCCATCGGCCACGATCTCGATCCTGTCCACCGCCTGGACGGGAATCGATCCGATGTCGACCACCTGCACGAAGCCGCCGTAGGACATGCGCCGGCCATTGAGCAACGTCAACGAGGCATCCGGCCCCAGCCCACGCAGGTTGAGGCCCGAACCGCCCGTGAGGTTGTTGTTCGAAAGCCCGGCCCCAGCCAGGTTGCCGGGGAGTACACCCGGGTTCTGCCCGCCCGAGAAATTCTGCGGCACGCTGCGGATGACTTCGCCCAGGTCGTTGAAGCCCTCCTCGCGGATGCGCTCGCTGCCGACGGTGATGACCGGGGACGGCGAGGTGCCGCCGCGGATGCGGGTGCCGGTGACGGTGACTTGCTCCAACTCTGTCGGCGTCGTACGCGCATCGCTTGCTTCGGTTGAAGCATCAGCCTCGCTCGACAGCCCGATCTTTCGTCCTGCCACGTCCACATCACCTTCCTGCGTAGCGTTCGCAGCTGCAGCAGGATGGGCAATCGGCGTCACGAGTAGCAGGATTCCCAAAACGCCGCTTAAAGCACCGCTCTTCATGATTGATCCTCTGTCTGCTTCGAATGAAGTGCAGAACTTGCCTACAGCAAGCCTCGAGATAAGCCAGAAACTCCCTAAAAATCCGCAGTTCCATGCCGTTATGCTCCCCCATCCTCTGGAAGCCCAACGCCAAGCAAAAAAACGCCAGATGCTACGTTAATCGTAGCTTCCTGAATATTACGTTTTACGTAGTATCCGTGTCAACCAATGCCTCGGAAGCTCCTGCGTATCCCTTGAAGGTATGCAGGCATGAGCTCACAGGAAGCCGAGAAGCTCTACGGGCGGCGTCTACGCCAAGCTCGAAAGAGCTACGGGTTCAGTCAGCCCGAGCTGGGGGTGGCAGCAGGACTCGACTACTCCGGCGCAGGGGTGACGATCAGTCGCTACGAGAACGGGAGGCACCAAGCGAGGCCGGGATTGCAGAAGAGACTCGCTCGGGTGCTAGCGCTACCGCTCATCTACTTCTTTACCGAAGATGATGAAGAAGCAGCGTCGATCGCGGCGGCTGCTCGCAGTGATGAACCTGCAAAGAGGAAAGCCGATGCCGAGGCGCTCATTGCGAGGATGAAACGTTTGTAGCAGTTGCCTTCCATTCCAGATCAGGGATCGCCGCTCTATGAGGGCGGCCGTGCGCGCCGTCCCTTCAGCGCAGAAGCGCGTTAGGCAGCGCGTTCCAAATCTAGCTCCGATCCTAAATTACGTTTATCGTAGTATCGCGTTGGCCCGCGTATCTGGATGCTTCCTTCGATGGAACTTCAGAACGCACCCGCGCGTGGCTGACAAGGGTTCGCTTCCGGTCTACAGCCGTCGGCTGCGCGAGGCACGTGATGCGCATGGCATCTCACAGCGGGCGCTGGGCATCCGGGCTGGGCTGGATGAGTTTGTCGCCAGCACTCGCGTGAACCGCTATGAGACTGGCGTGCATCAACCCGATCTGCAGACTCTGCAGCGGTTGGCAAAAGTCCTCAACCTGCCAGTGGCTTACTTCTACGCGGAAGATGACGAGCTCGCACGCCTCATAGCTGAGTTCAAGGGCAAGGGTAAGCAGAAGCGTTGATCGGTGAACGACCGCTAGCCCCAACTAGGCTGAGCGATCGGAGTTCTTGCCACCGCGCTACACGCCATGCAGTTCGCTGACCTGGTTGTCTGCCGACGACCTCTTCGAGCACGCTTGGCTATCAGACTTTTCTGACAAGAAATGCATGAAGATGCTGACTTCCCCTGCCAGAGAGACTGGTCAGAATGTTCGTGCCCCGGAAGCAAAGGCCTTCGCACCGGCAACGGATGCCGCTCAGCAGCAGGATAGGCCGCCGCCTTGAGCAAGCGGCAAAGCTGGGCCGGGGCTTCTCCCTACTACACCTAGTCTGGCAGCCCGTATAGCCCGCTACGTACGCTTAGCACCGTAGGCATCGTGCCGCAAAACATGGCCGACGGTGGTACCGGACGTCCGCTTCCGGCCAAGAGCGGACATCAACTGTTGATTTCCCGCGAACTGGCCAAAGCCGAAGTCCGCGCCCGGGGATTCATCATTCATCCCACGCGCGCGTCGCTTATCTAGGCGGCTTACTGCCTAAACTGCCCGGTTCGGCGGCGGCTTCATTCTTTGGATGTGCACCGGGACTTCTTGCGGCCCCGCCCGCTCCATCACAGAGTTCACCATGCCTTGCACATAAACGTCCAACAGCTCGGGCTGCGTGAGTGCGGCAAAGCGGTCGCCATGTTCCCCCATGAATTGAAGGAGCTGTTCCTTGGGGGTGCGGACGTAAGTAGCTTTCAGGCTGTCATAGAGTTCAATTGGATCATTGATCGGACCCGGTCTCTGGCGGATCTGCCCGAAAAAGGTCTCTGGATAGCGCTTCCAAGCAGCGAATTCCTCAGGTGAGAGCTGGTTGGTGTAGATCGCTCGTCCGCCTTCGTCCCGATCAATAATCAACGCGACCTTGCCGTTGTCGTCCATCACGCAGGCGTCTTCCAAGGTGCCCACCGCACCATCGTCCATCTGATAGCGGTGCCCGATGAGCAGGCGGTTTGACGGCAGCCCAGGAATTTCCCCTTCAAATGTGGAAGGCAGGTCGAAATGTTCTTGGATCGAAGCCAAGAGTGCCTCGACCTCAGGATTACGTGCGCGCATCTCAATCTTCTGTGACAGCGTCAGCAACCGACCGGTCCGATAGTCATCGATCTTGAACCCCTCAACGGTCGCTCCCGCATCGGGAACCTGACTGTCCAAGTGGTGATGGTCCGGGTAGTTGGTGATGAACACCACGGCGGGCGGCAGGGTCGCTGCCTTGGGTTGTCCCTCGAACTTTCGAATTGTATTGATGCTGATCGTTCGCCAATCATTTGGCCCGCCCGGAACATAAGGATAGGCCTGCGTGTTCAAATCAACGAAGATCAAACGGTCATGTGGCGTCGTCTTCCTCAGCGCATCGCTAACCAGCCCAGCAAACTTCCCAAGATACTGGTTGGCCTTCTTCGCAGCATCCTGGTTTCGGATCTTGCACTCGACGCCAAAGGCTTTGCCGGTGTACGGATAAGTGGCGGTGTATTCCACATGCTTGGATCGGCGATCGGTTTCATCTTCCCATTCGAGCTCGAACCCGGCTCGCAACAGCATGGCCGCAACACGGATCTCATAACGCACCCCGATGAACTGATCTTTCCTCTTCAAACGACCAATCAGTGATTCCCGCAGCTCAGGGGTGCGCGTTTGATCATTGTTGTGTTCCAGGGTGTAGAGGTCATACGCCAGCGTCAGAAACGCGCTGATCGCGCCGGTCATCGGCGTCTGGCGTGTCTCGCCAGCCGCTAGGTTGGCGGCTTTGGACGCCGCCAAGAGCCTTTCATGCCACTCGATGACAGGATGGCGTTCGATCTGTTCCAGCTGCGTCTGGGCTTCGAACCAGTCGCGCCCCAGAACATCGAAGATGTAGCTATAAAGGAAGTCATGAAAGGTTGGCCATGCGCCTTGAAATAGACGATGGCCCACAGCGACGATCCGCTTACCGGCTGTCTGGGCGGCGATGATGGGACGACCGAGGCCTTGCTGTCGCTGCTGCTGCATCCAATGGATCTCGGCCCTGCGCTGAGCTTCCTCGGCGCCTAGCGAGATCATCTCTTCATAGTCGGCATTGGGGCCGCCGTGGCAGCGCTTAAACTTCTTGCCGCTTCCACACGGGCAGGGCTCGTTCCTGCCTGGCTTAGTTCCGCCCATGCGTGGACCTTTTCTCCGCTTTTTTCGTTGAGCGTGGCCTACGTCAGCCGCTCATGCCCTTCTTCCAATGGTCGTGCAGAGGTAGCAGCAAGCACCTAGGTGTGGTCTCACCACCACTTTACAGCGTCCGCTCGGGTCGCAGCGCGCCGGCCCCAATCTCCGTTAAACATCCCGAATCCCCAGTGCCCTCAATCTCGGTGCCTCCGCCGTCCTCCCGCTCGGGGTGAGCCTACTGCTCCTTGGCAGATAGGGCCGCGCTCATCCTGCGGAACTTTTGCAGGTCAACTGCGGTTGCGCCCTCCTAGCGCTAATCCGGAATGCTGGTGAATTCGACCTCTCCGATTAAGTACCTTCCGCCAACCCGCAGGGCGTCTAGAATGGATCGCAAGTCTTTGTGGTATTGAGGCGGCGCGATAATCTCCTGCAGGCACAACGCTAGCCCGAGATTCCCGAACTTCCGCCACTCCCGCTCCATGTAGAAATTTTCGGGATGGTCTTCGGGGAGATCCACGTCCCAAAACTTTAGGAAGGCCAGAACGTCCCGAGTAATCAGACTACTCGCCTCATCCGCCGCCTCCTGAGCGTCCTTGGCCGGCTCTCCCTCAACCTTTGACCGAGTGTCCGGCGAGTCAGGAAAAAAGTGATCGAGCCCGTCCAATACGGAGTTGAGTAAAGCCGGAAATCGGGCACCCCAGGTTCCGTAGGATTTCCTGGAGAATGGCACGTAAATGACTGGGCGTCCGCCCCACTGGGCAACCACAGACCGGCACACGCCAAGACCAAAACGGCCGTAGCGCCGTGCATGAAAGGGTAGATCGTCCCTCGGGATGTCGCAAAAGCATACTACGGTCTGCTGGATCGGCTCTCCATCGGTGACCGGGCGATTCGGGTCGCGAACGGTTCGAATTCCTCCTCGCTGGCCCGCCACCTCGCAGGTCCTCAGCTCCATCGAACGTAGGATCGCGCATAGAGTCTCGAAGTTCGCGATATCGGCCCCTGGTTGCCGACTGCCCACCAAATGGTACAGCCTTTGACCGACGTATCGCTGCATGGGCATTACTGTTTCCCTGGGCATCTCGGCAGAGAGTCTGAAGTAGGCTACTTGATCGCTTCTTTATGCGGAACGACAGCGTAAGACTTGGGCACTGCCACACGCCGGCTGGCGGATTAACGTCACTTCGGGTCGCATCACGCCCGTGTGCCACTTAGGAGAGAACCATCGCCATCCCCCTTCCCATAGGAGATGGTCATGGCAAGCCTTCACACATCACAGCCCCGTCAGCCCTGGAACAAGGGAAAGCTGGTCGGCCAGAAGGCACCCCTCAAGCTCAAGGACATCTGGGCGATCCGGGTCCGGCTGCAGCTACGCAGTAAGGGTCCGTGACCTGGCACTGTTCAACCTGGCGATCGATTCCAAGCTCCGTGCCTGCGATCTGGTCAAACTTCGGGTCTCTAATGTATCCCATGGCGGCCAGATGGCCTCTCGATCGATGGTGATGCAGCAGAAGACCGGGCGGCCCGTCCAGTTCGAGATCACAGCGATGACCCGTGAGGCAGTCCAGGCTTGGATCAAGAAAGCCGACCTCAGCTCCTCGGACTTTCTTTTCACCACTCGGGTTACTGGCTCGCCTCACCTCTCGACGAGGCAGTACGCCAGGATCGTTCATCGATGGATCGAGGATGCCGGGTTGGAGACAGGATCCTATGGGACGCACACGATGCGCAGGACCAAGGCATCGCTGATCTACCGGCGCACTCGGAATCTCAGAGCTGTCCAGCTTCTCCTAGGCCATACAAAGCTGGAGAGCACGGTGCGATACCTCGGGATCGAAGTAGACGACGCTCTTGAGATAGCCAAGCAGACGGATGTCTGACGTGTGAGGTTGCTCCTCGGCCCGGAAAGGTCGAGGAGCGGCCAGAAGCGGACATCAATCAACGCCTGAAATAAGCCGAACCGCGAAGCGGTTTCGGCTTGAATGATTTGTTACGCATTGCTCTGCTTCCCGGTTTCACGTAGCGCCCTAACGAGGTCCGGAGTGATATCGCGATTGGGTTCGTTGCGCAAGATCAGTACATTGATGATGCTCATGTACATGTAGTCGTGATTCTTCGGATCCATGCGGGAAACAAGATCAACCGCCAGCTTTGTGTCTTGGAGTTTCACCAGTTTCTCAAAGCCAGCTAGGACTTGAGAGGTGCTTTTGTTGTGTAGATAGAAGAACGCGGCCGAGATGAACTGTGCAAGGACGCCAGCTACGCCCAGAACTACCGATTCGTTGAGATTGTTGCGATCGTAGAAGTAGGCGAGAAAGGCAAGTACTACGACGATAAGTCCGGCAGCTGAAGCGACGATACTGCTCCAGAAGCTGACCTTCTGCTGAAAGAAGGTCGCGCTGTAGAAATCCTGAAGCTTCTGGATGAAGGGGTCATCAGCTGGGGCTTCTGCTTGTTCATTCATGAGAATCCCTCCTGCAATGCCTAGCGCCCGAAACTAGCCGACGCGCGAAGCGGGTTCGGCTCGAATGAACTGTTAGATGGCGTGCCAGCCATTACTCCAGCTCCGACAGCTTTGCCCTGGCAGCTCTACCTAGCCTGCTACGCTCTATTTCTACCGTCTCGTCGCGCGTTACGGTGTTGCTTGAGGTTCGGGTGTCTTGGAACTCAGTCACCGTCCGACAAGTAATCTTTCTTGTCTTCTTATCGAAGTAATACGTCCGCTCGTGAACGTATTCCTTCCACTCGTCTGAGGTGCTCTCGTAGCTCGTTTCTGTGTGGAATGAAACTTTGGTCACCGCAGATCTCCAAGCGCCATGTAACACCTGAATTAAGCCGAGCCGCGAAGCGGCTTCGGCTTGAATAAACTGTTAGCTCTCTACCGCCACCTCACGAAAGCCAGTGATTGAATAGAACTGTTCGCGTTCTTGGGCGCTTGCACGGCGGAACGAGATGACTCTCACGGTTCCGTCTTGGCGCATGGTAGTGACCATAAGAACGACCTTGCCACAATCATCTACGGCCATGTGCATGTGGCGGACCTCGCCCGCTTCCATGAACCCGTCACTTGTCATGCACGGCGGAGCGCCGATAGGCAGAAGCATGGTCTCAAGCAGTGTCACTGCACTCTCCAGGGAGTACCCGTGCTTCTCCCGATTCGCGTACTCCTTCCCTGTGTCGTAGTCGATGCGGGTGCGCCCGACGACAACACAAAACTCCCAATCAGGGATGCCTAAGTTCTCAGGAATCTGGTTCATGAGAGCGGACTACCTAATAGCCGGCCCCCTGGGTCCGGTTATACAACTTATCCATAGCCCGCCGTATGGCCGGCTATCCCTTTGACACAGCGCGATCTTAGGGTGGCTGCGTCCGGCTAACAAGCTGGCGTATAACCGGACCCACGGACGATGCTGACGGCCGTACGCCGGCCTGACTTGACCGCCAGGAGCGACTCTCCTAACCATCAGAGCGCATTCTCTCGAATGTCTGCTTTGGGTCGGAAGTTGTCGTTCTCAGATCCACCACCTCACGGCGGCGCCGACAACTGCCGAATCATTCTGTCCGAGACCGGAGGCACCGCCCGTCCCTGAAGGACCTGTAGCAAGGCCTCGGACAGCACCTCCCGGCCGTTGGCGAACGACGCCAAAGAAACTGCCGGCCGGAATGGACTTGAACGGAGGCTGTCCTTGCCGGTGATCGAGGTGTGCGCCGCCGGCCGGCCGCTCGGCCACAGCAAGGGCGCCGGCATCCAGCACCTTGCCGATCACTGCCGCGCGGCTGCGTATCTTGAGGTTGCCGTGCAGGTACACCAAGCCGACATCCTTCGACCACTTCGGTTTGACGATCAGAGGGTACAGCGTCGCGATGCCCGCGTCCGCCGCCAGATGCATCATCGCCAGCTCGCCGTCGCCATTCGGCCTAATCCCACTTCGCCATCAGAGTTTTCCTACACGACAGCCCGAGCGCGGCCGATAGACGAGCCCCTAGCCATCGCGCATCCTGACCTTGCCAGCAACGCACGGACTCGGCAGACGGAGAGCCGGCGATCTACAGTCCTGACCCTATCCCCTTAGGAGGACATGTCATCGCTGCCGGAACCGAAGTTCTCCAACCGTGCGGGTGCCACAGGGAGAGTGGCACCGCTGGCTACCTATACAGCACAGGAGGTGCGTCTTGATCGAGATCAGGGAGGTAGATGGCCGCTTCGAGGTCTTCTGTGAAGACTGGCATTGGGAAGTATTCGAGGGCGCGCTAGGGGCGCAGCAGGCTGCAATTGCTCTGGCCAGCAACATCCTCAGTGAGACGGGCACGCGTCCGGCGATCGTAGCGCCATGGGGCGATCTGATCGCTTCTTCGGGTAAGGCAATCCCGACACAGCCCGCCGCTGGCACTAATTACGCCCGCCTCGAAAAGGGCCTGTTTTCATGCCAGGGCCGTGGCACGCATAAGCCGGACACTACTCGTATCCTTCAGCATCCGAAGCGCCAAGCATGATCACCTCAGGTGAAAAGCTAAGAATTTCAGGGCGGATCGATATCGAGTCGACCGAAACGCCCGACGGAAGAGCGTTCAGTGCCTCAAGAATGTGATGCAACGACGGGCCAATATGCCTCGCTACACGCATCTTCCCCTTACTTTCCGTAACTTCGTAAAGACGACAGATGTCATATGGATCTGGACCTTGCACCGCAAGCATCAGCTCCATCAAGGACAGATGAACAGGATTCCCAAAACCGCCCACTGTGCTTTTTGCATCTATCACGCGAACTCCATCCGTCACATCCGTCACCCGGAAGTCGTAAGGTGCTACAGCGTTGGTGCTGGCTATCCACTCAAACGTTCGAATGCGCCCCTCGCGTCGTTCCCCGTCCAGCCACGCGTTCAGAAGCTCCTCGCCAGCGACACCGGTAGCTTCCGCATTCCGGCGCGACCGCATGAAATCCTCCGGGCTGACCCCTCGGCTGCCCCGACGTGCGTTGATTGTCTCTGCACCTGCAGTACCACCAAGTACTGCATCCTCCAGCAGGCTGGTATCGGCCCAGTCGTACAACGGATGGCCCGCGGGTGGAGACCCCGCGGAAAGTACCTCCTGGACAAGTTCATCTTCCAGGACCCACATAGACCCATCGGCAAAACGGAGAACAAGCTCAGCGTGAAGCCCGGCGTCTTCAGGTAGTGCACGTGCAACCAGCACCACGTTCGCCGTCGTCGGCGTCACATCGCCGGAGAACTCGAACAAGGCAAAGTCTCCTGGCTCCAGAACGTTGTACAGCTCCGGGCTTTCCACAGGGCTATCGATCAGCTCCCCGTTGAGACGCCAGTTCTTCTGCTGCTTCAGAATCTTGCGCTGCAGGTTGTTGGCAGGTGCAAGGCCAGGCCCGCACAAGTACAGATCCAGGGGATAGCGCGGCTGGGGAACCAGGGCAGGTTCGCCAAGCTGCGGATACAGCTCACCGATCAGAACATTGGCATCCAGGTTGAAAGCCTTCTGCTTGCCCGCCGGATGGTTCTGGAAGTGCCACTTGAACAGGGTCAGATCTGAAGCAGTGAGACGCTTCAACGCTAATTTGCGCGGCATGAGATCCCCTCTTTCATCTCTTTCGTCGTGGCCAGGCTACAACGCTGCACGGGCCGCCAGAAGGCTGGTGCAGTTGTACGCATTGTGGTGCACAATAGCACCACTTCCACCGTTAGTCTTCAGCCTATGCCTCGCCCATCCATCGCTCCCGACCGGAAGACCATCAGGACCTCCGTCACGCTGCCCGAGGACGTGCATTCCCAGGTGCAGGCGCTGGCCGACTCCAACCACGTCTCATCCGCCTGGGTAATCCGCATGGCGGTCCAACGCTTTCTGGACGAGTACCGGGGGCAGCTTGAACTGCCTCTTCGCCTGTCGCGCGACAAGGATCCGATTCATGAGTAAAGATGTGATCCACCGCAAGCTCAAGCGCCTGCAGACCGGCGCAAAGCCCCGGGTGCTGGACCTGTTCGCCGGCTGCGGGGGCATTTCTCTGGGTTTCGAGGCTGCCGGCTTCGAGATGCGAGCCTCCGTTGAGTTTGATACCGATGCCGCCCGGTCCCACGGGCTGAACTTCCATGGCGGCGCTGAAGCGCACAGCCGGCCGATCGATATTACGCAGACTTCACCCGCAGATCTCTGCGGCCAGCTGGCTCTGGGGAGGACTTCGGATGCTTTTGATGTCGTCGTTGGTGGCCCCCCCTGCCAGGCATTCGCCCGTGTGGGCCGCTCCAAGCTGCGCGAGATCGAAGAGCATCCGGAGGCCTTTATCCATGACCCCCGTGCCCAGCTCTATAAGAAGTACCTTGAATACGTCGATGCGTTTCAGCCGCTGGCCGTTCTCATGGAGAACGTGCCTGACATTCTGAACCACGGCGGGCAGAACATCGCTGAGGAGACGTGCGAGATCCTCACCGCCAAGGGCTACGTCTGCGGGTACACGCTGCTTAACGCGGCGTTCTATGGCGTTCCGCAGATGCGGGAACGTATGTTCCTGATTGCATACAGACATGAGCTCGGTACCACAGTATCGTTCCCTTCCCCTACCCACTGGCTGGTACTTCCACCCGGGTATGAGGGCTCGCGTTCTGTTGCGCTTAAGGCTCTGCGTAATCTTGTCGGTCAGGCCCACTCCTATGTCACGCCACCTGCGGCCACACGGGATCTCCCTCCGGCAGTGACCGCTGAGGACGCATTGGCAGACCTTCCGGCAATCAAAGCGCGGGAGTTGCTGGCGGCCGGGAAGATTGCCCGCGGAGCGCGCCGTTTTGATACCCCGGTCAGCTACAGCCGCAAGAAGCCCTCTGCCTATGCTGAACTGATGCGCACGTGGCCCGGGCACGAGGCCCCCAAAGAGGGCCTGACTGATCATGTCATACGCTACCTGCCCCGGGACTACGAACTGTTTGCCCGCATGAATCCAGGCGACCAGTACCCTGAGGCGTACGCGCACGCCGTAGAAATGTTCCAGGAGAAACTGGCTGCTGCCCGGGCACGTGGAGAGAAGCTCACCGAAAGATCAGCCAGGTACAAGGCACTCTGGGATTCGATCGTACCGCCCTATGACGCCAGCAAGTTTCCGAACAAGTGGCGCAAGATGTGGCGCGACCAGCCGGCGCGCACCCTCATGGCCCATCTTGGTAAAGACAGCTACAGCCATATCCACTACGACAGCAAACAGGCCAGAACCATTTCTGTCCGAGAGGCTGCGCGTCTGCAATCGTTCCCGGACGGCTTCCGCTTCAGCGGCACCATGAATCCAGCATTCAAGCAGATTGGTAACGCGGTCCCTCCCCTGATGGCCAAAGCACTGGCCGTACACATGCTCCAGACCATCAGACAGGCCGCTACTGAAAAGGAAATAGCAAATGAGTCTCGTCGAGCGGCAGCGGCAGTTTCTTGAGGCGGCGCAGAAGCACTTCGGCACATCCAAAGCCGTTCGTCCACGCGAGCTGTTTGGTGTATCGAATAGTGCCAAGATCGTCGAAGGAGGCATCCAGCTCGGCGTTGTGAATCTGGATAACGTCAAGGACGACGTTGAGGCTTTGATCTTCGGTTGCGTTCTCAGATTTCCGCCGGAGGATGAGGTCTACTTCGCTGTCCTCGTCCGCAAGGATAGAGCGAACTTCCTCGCTCGACTTACCGAAATGAAACGTCTTGGTGCAGAAGCAAAGGGCACCGGCGAAGACACAGAGTTTGCGCTGGAAGCGGCTGGTGACAGCGACGAATCAGAAGCCCCTGAGACTAGTATCAAGTACAGCGCCAGGAACAATCTGGTACCGATCTATCTCGCTGGCGATGGCCGCCTGTGGCTGCGTAATGCCAAGTTCTGGGACAGTCTGACTTTCGATCTTTCTCCTTTCGGCCCGTCCACTGAACCTGACCAGATCGTGGTCGCACTGTATCCGCCCACGGCCTCAGCAAGACGCAGCCTGCTTGCCCGGGAATTCATCGGCTGGCTGGGCAGTCTGGTCGGCAGAGAGAAGATTCATGAAGTCCCCGTCTGGGCGGACACCGCAACGCTCGGGCCGAGCATGCGCCGCATGCCGTCAACTATTCCGGTCAACGAGATCGAATCAGCAATAGAATCCTTAGGCGGTCACTACCCAGATGGAGAGGTCAGGCGCTTTCATGCTGCTCTTAACTTCCTGGATCACAAACACTTCGTCATTCTCTCGGGGCTGTCCGGGACAGGCAAAACTCAACTGGCGCTGAAATATGCCCGTGCAGTTCACGGTCTGACATCAAATACGGCACCGGACCCTCTGCTCTTCGAGTGCCCCGTTCGCCCCGAGTGGACTGATCCCACGGGCCTGACCGGTTATTACGATGTACTGACAAACCGATACGTAGTCCCCACCTTCCTGGAAGCCGTGTTGGTAGCCACAGCACACCGCGAGTCCCCGGTGTTTGTGATCCTCGATGAGATGAACCTCGCGCGTGTCGAGTACTACCTTTCTGATGTTCTTTCGAGCATCGAATCGGGTGGAGCCCTGCAGCTTCACTCCAACGGTGTTCCGTTGGAGGGCACTACTGGCGCATCCGTGCGAGCGGAAATTCCTCTGCCATCTAACCTGTACATCATCGGCACGATCAACGTTGATGAAACCACCAATCCCGTCAGCGACAAGGTACTGGATCGGGCATCGGTGATCGACATGTCGACGGTGGATGTCGCTGGCTTCCTGGCATCACTGGCCGCGCGACACCCGGAACTGCAGGCAGCAAGTGACGCATCCGAGCAAAGACTGACCGAGATCCACGGACTGCTGGAACAACACAGCCTCGGCTTTGGTTATCGCGTGATCGAGGAGTTCGTCCGATACCACGCGTTTGATGCCGGGCACCTTCAGAACTCCGCTGACAGCGTCACAGATCAGTTGCTGGTACAGAAGATCCTGGTCAAGCTGCGCGGATCCGAGCGCCAACGCCCTCTGCTCACTGCGCTGGATAGAGCCTGCGAAGGCCTTCCCCGCGCCCGGAACTACATTCGCAAGCTGCTGGACGATCTGGATGAATTTGGTTCGTTCCAGTCGATGCGGTAAATCATGAGCACGCTCTACATCCAGAGCGAGGGCGGAGGGCCTGTCTGGCAGGTCTGGCCTTCGCAGGATGTGATCCCTGCCGGTGCCATCAGGGAAGGTTCGTCCTACCTGTTTGAACTGCGGGACAGTGACGATGCAATCGCTGCAGACCTGCTGATTGACGATATTCCTGCGGAAGCATTGCGCTCGCGGCAACCCAGGAATGCACGCTGGCGCTGGACACCAGGCTTCCATGCCGGCTCGGTAGAGGCAGTGCTCAGACTTCCCGGTGCAGGCATCCGTCGCTTCGAGATCACCACTGATCCGGACCTGCGCAAGCTTACCCGTGACGATTTTGACGCGATGGTGCGCGAAGTACTGGAAGACACTTTCGCGCTTTTCTCGCTCAGTGCTTTTCGCAAAGGTATTGCACGCCAATCTGGCAACCGGCCGCCGCCACTGGCCAGGCTGGAGTTCCTACGCTCGCGAGCAGACCAGATCACGAAATCCATCTCGGCAATCAGCCGTTCCCCCCGACATTTCCTGCGAGCAGAACAAGTCACCTTGCCCTATCACCGCGCTACACGTGCAACCGGGCCGGAGATCATCAAATCATTCAGGACCGGCCTTATTCGGACTGAAGCAAACGGGCCCTCCCGGTTGCCGGCCTCGCTCGGCGGACGCCTGCCTG
Organism: Luteimonas sp. R10; assembly: GCF_045689605.1. Taxonomy (GTDB): domain Bacteria; phylum Pseudomonadota; class Gammaproteobacteria; order Xanthomonadales; family Xanthomonadaceae; genus Luteimonas. The sequence goes on along the minus strand of NZ_CP141262.1, from coordinate 793,457 downwards.
CGCAGATCACGGTGCGGCAGCGTCGGAATAGTGTGGATATCCCAGAGCATCGGCAGATCAAAGCGTGTCTCAGATCCTGGGCAGCATGGCTGTCCGGTGTGGCTGATGTACTGGAAAAAACAGGCAGGGCCGGCGACCCGGAAATCTTCACGACCGCCGGCAGCTGGGCAATCCGCACCAGACATATCGCAAGAAGCTTGAACGACGCAGCCAGTTCAGGCTTCATGGCAGAAGTGGGTGGCGGCCCCGCGATGCTGCAGATGTCGCCGCTGTTCAGGAATGACCCCGCGTATAGCCGTTTTTACCGGCTGTGGCAGGACATGAACCTCGGACTTGCCGCTCTGTTCGGTGATTTCCTGCAGATGCCCCTGGCAAGAACGTACGAGCTGTATGAACTCTGGTGCTTCCTGCGCCTTCTGCGCGCCGCGGTCGAGGAGTACGGGCCGACCGGCGTTGATCTCAGTAGCTTGTTCACCACTGACGCGGCTGGGGGTGTGACGATTTCTGCAGGGGCTGTGACGGTCCCTATCGGGAGCGATAAGGCTTTATGTTTCCAACGGCAGTATCGCGAGTACTGGCTTGAGCCCGGTGGCGAAGGCAGCTTCAGCCGGACCATGGTGCCTGATGTAGTCCTCGCTGGTACTGGCCTCTGCGGTCCGGAAAAGTGGTTGATCGTGCTGGATGCGAAGTACCGCATCAATGAAGGACTGAACGACGCCCTCAACTCGATTCATACCTATCGCGACGCCCTGGTACAGGAAACGGGAGATGCAGAGATCGCGGGCGTTGTCACAGCTGCCTATCTGCTGACACCGTACGTTCCTACCCTTGAATCTGACTTCAAGAGAACGCCACTCCCCGGGCGGCTTTTCCACCCTCAGTACCGGGAAAGGTTCCGGTTCGGAGCAGTGACGCTACGCCCCGGTATGACCGCGGAAGAACTGCGCGATTCGCTTCGAACGATCGTCGCGGATGCCAACGGAACGCGGTGATGGTCGATGTACTGACGCCAGCGCAACGCCGGCTCAATATGAGCCGGATCCGCGGACGCGACACCAGGCCGGAGATGACCATCCGGCGCGGACTGCATGCCTGCGGCTTCCGTTACCGGCTTCAGGATCGCGCACTTCCCGGTCGGCCGGACCTGGTTTTCCCACGACACCGGGCCGTAATCTTTGTGCATGGTTGCTTCTGGCACGGCCACGATTGTCCGTTATTCAAACTTCCCGGCACCCGTAGGGGGTTCTGGGAAGCCAAGATCACGTCGAACCGCACTCGGGACGAGCGGGCTGTGGCAGCCCTGCTCGAACAGAGATGGCGGGTTGCAACGGTATGGGAATGCAGCCTAAGAGGCACCGGGAAGCTGGGTGGAGACGAGGTCATCAGGCTATGTCAAGCATTCCTGCTATCCAGGGAAACCATGCAAGTCAATATCCGGGGAATGAGTAGAGCGAATGAAGAACGACAACAAAACGTTGGAGAGGCGGTCAGCAAACCTGGATCTGCTTGATGACATTCAGCTACTCAAACTACGCGTCGCCGTGGATACAGAGGCCAGAAGACGGGGACTTAATTTCAATGTAGGCGAGGTCGGGGAGAACTTGGCAATCTCATTGTTCAAAGACCGACCTGACCTCCCGGTCCTGGCCCCCGCCCCTCGTGGCACCAAGAACATTGACGCGATCTCCCGAGAAGGGAATCGCTACTCAATCAAGACGCTCCAGAGAGCGAAGAAGACGGGGACCGTTTACCCTGACCCAGCGGATAAGGATCGGAGGCTTTTCGAGTTCATTCTTATTGTTTTGCTGAATGACGATCTGACTTTGAATAGAATCGTCGAGCTGAACTGGGAGCAATTCTGCGTCGTTCGAAGCTGGGACATCAGGATGAACGCATGGTACATAGCGCGCTCGAAACGGGCAATGGACTGTGGTCTCCAGATTTACCCGAAGCTTTCAAACTCAAGTCTGATCGCTCCTGAGGCCTCCCCTCCTCATGGGGAAGCGACCACCGAAATCATCTCGACAGCCGTTTGAATCTCGATCTTCTCTAATGGTGGCTGTACGTCTCCCGCGCCTGGACGCTGTGCGTACCGCACCTAGCGGTTGGCCCGACGTCCGCCCGTCTTCAGTAGCGGTCTGATCTGGAGTCCGGGTTTGCTGTAGCCGAGTCGGCCAGGCGTCGGGCATAGGCCGCCGGCGTCAGGCCGCCAAGTGCCTTCTTGGGTCGTTCCTCGCAGTATTCGCGTCGCCAGGTCTCGATCGGCGTCCGCGCATGGAGCAGGCTGGTGAACAAGTGCTCGTTGAGGCATTCGTCGCGCAGCCGGCCGTTGAACGATTCGACGTAGGCGTTCTGGTTCGGCTTGCCCGGCTCGATCAGCCGGAGCTGGATCCCGCGCTCATGGCCCAGGCGATCATTGCCTTGCCGCAAAACTCCTTGCCGTTGGCCCTCCGAATCACCTTGGGCAGGCCCCGGCTGAGCGCAAGCCGATCCAGCACGCGGCTGACGCCGTGGCCGCAGATCGCCCGCTCGACCTCGATCGCCACCGGCTCGTGCGTGGCATCGTCGACGATCACCAGTCACTTGATCACCCGGCCGTCCGCCGTCCGGTCGAACACGACACGGCGGCGGCCCAGTCGCACGGAGACGCGGGCAAATTTGCCGGCGATGGGGTTCGTGAGTCGCCACGAACGGCGCGAACCCGCGATGAGATCGCCTTGCTTACACGCTTTCGGACGCTGTCATCAGCACAGCGCCGGGGGTTGTTAGATCTTCTGGCGGAATAGAGGAAGCGCCCCAGCCACTAGGTACAGTGAAAGAATGGGGCGGAGGTATTACGTATGCTTCCAGATTGGTTGCCACCTTCCAAGCAGGGCGGAACTCCGATCTCCCCGTCGACAGCAGTGGCGGGGCCGACCAGCCCGCGCTGTCCCCTTCGTCAAGAGATACCTCGGCCAAGTGCTTGATGCAAAAGCCAACTACCCCTGCGCTATCCGTCGCTCCGACGATCGACTGTGTGGTCTGTCAGAAAAGGCATTTGATATCAATCACATAAGACGGACTTGCTAACTCTTGCGGAGCCTTGCGGCTTAGGTTCTGCGTCGACAAGGCGTGCTCCTGGCTTTGCGCTGCTTGGATAACCGGTCTCAGCGGTTAGACTCAACTTGAAGAGCCGAAGCGGAACGAGACAAGGGGGTGGGTGTGGAGCTTGCAGATCTATTAAACGGCTTGTACATGAGGGCACCATGGCTCTCGGCGGGTCGCCCGATTCTGATGGAAGCAGGATTCGCGATCGCTCGCGGATACAAGAACACCATCCACGGGGCTCTTCGAGAAGATGAGAATAATGACCGGCTCGCGAAGCTGCACGATCTCTTGGTTGAACATCTAGTCGCAGGCGAGAAGATGATTCAGTTCGTCAAACTTGAGCGGGGTGAACACGCCAAGTTGCGAACGTGGATCACGGGAAAACGGAAGACATCGAATCCTCTTACAGATGCGTTTCCGGGCGTCGCTCCCGTCGCTGAAATCGTGACTTGTCGCCATCAGGCTCCCTCCTCAGTGGGTACAGTGGATCTAAGCTCGGGACATGCCGCTCTGTACACCGCTAGCCGTTCGTATGTTGAGAGAGTCGAGCTACCCGCGTCGAAGCTGAAGGCGGATGCCGCAGCGGGATATGAAAGACTTGTTGGGTATAGGCGTGTTTACGTGCAGACGTATGAAGCGGTTTGGCTGCCGCCCGAAGGAAATTTTGTCTGTCTCGCTATTGATTCTCCCGTTGGCGTACCAATCCAGTTTGCGGACGCATCTCTAGCGGCGCTTTCGCATCAAGTTCGCTCGCAACTGGGTCGTAGCTTAAGTTTTTACAACCTGTGGCCTGCGGTCGAAGGCTTGTACCGGAGCAGCGAGGGGAAGCTCGTTGACTATGGTTTCTCTGTGGGGGGGCGGTCCGTCAATCATCACAAGGCCCGTCGGCGAACCGAATGTCTACGAAAGGCTGTATACGACTCCGCGGGAGCCGCCGCGGTCGGCGATGACCTGCAACTGTTTAAGGTTGCGATTCAATGGGCTCTGAGACAAACTTCTAGCCTCAAGAGTGAGCCTGAGTTACTCATTCCGGGCGTCGCCGCTGACTTGAATCGACCTATGGCTACGGTTAATCACGCCTTTCTTCGCAACAGTCTCAGCTCACGCGACTTGCAGTTCATATCATCCAAACTCATCACTCATATGAAATGAGATGGCGTCAATAGACCAAATCAGGAGCGCAGCAGAGCTTCTGCCAGACCGCGAAATGCGGGATCTCTGTGCCCGCATTATTGAGTCGGTTGGTCAGCGCAGAGGTCGATCTGAGAAAGCGTACTGGACATTCCAGAACTTTTCGTCGTGGGTGGACCGCGCTCCCGATGACGCGCTGCTGCAACGCTGTTTAATGTTCTTGGCCAGTCGAGACGGTACTCGCTTGCTTGACATGCACTTCCTGTTCTTCGACCCCGAACATCCTGAAGACCTTGGCGAGCCGATCGAGGATGATGAAGTTGCTGCGGCCATCAAGACTGGCTACTTGATCGCGCCAACAAGCGGCGACGAAGTTACAGACTTCGAGCGCTCGCTCGTCCCCTATTTTGTTCCAAGTGAGAGTCTCCAAGCCGGATGATGGTTACCCTGGAGGATCTTCGTCGGCAAACTGAAGGAACTGCGAGTGGAAGACTTCAGTTCGCGTTATCCATCTGGAGTATTTCGAAGCCAACTTATGACGAATGGGTCGCCCTCATCGAGGACGCAGTCAGCCATTTTTTGGCAGAGATCGCTTCCAGGAGGCACAACTTTCACGATATTGGAGAAGATCCTCTAACGTCGATTCTTGTGCTCCTGCTGCGGGCTGTTGGGCTTAGAGCATCAAGTGCTGTGGTAAATGGGAACTGCGACCTTAGTATTGAGTACGACTCCTATCGATGGCTCGGCGAAGCAAAGATTGGGGATGACGTGGGAAAGATTTATGGCGGCTACTTGCAGCTCACATCTCGTTACACAACCGGGTACCCAGAACAGAATGCAGGCGGGATTCTGCTCTATTGTGTAAAGAGCCAGGCATTGGCGGCGCTTGAGGGGTGGAAAGCGGCATTGCGTGAAGCTGTTCCAGCAGCTAACGTCACTGACGGAGAGCATCCGCTCAAATTTCGCTCTTCCGATACCTGTCAATCGACTGGATTGCCGCTTAGGCTTGTACATATGGCGATGGCACTGAAATTTGAACCGCAAGAAAATATAGGGAAGTTGACACCAGCCGCTCGCGGTAAAGCTCGAAACGCGAAAGCAAAAGCCAAGCTAAAGGGGAAGTGACGATCGTTCTCTAAAGGATGGTGCCCCACCAAGCTTTGGTGAATTGAATAGGTGGCCAGCGCCACTGGGTCGCCAATTGTCGTGTTCCCCGTAAAATCGGTCTAGCGGTAGCTGGAGGTCTCCGGGCGACGTCGACAAGCAACATCCCGGCAACCGGCTCAGGCGGACGGCCGTCGCCTTGAGCTCGGGGCTGTAGCAATACGTGGTTCTTGGGCCTGGTTTTGGCATGGGAACACTCTTGAAGTTAGACCAGGGTGTCCGCTGAACCGAAGGAAGCTCCGTGTCGGCTTGAAATGAACTGTTAGCGCGCATGCCCGTGCAGTGCGGCTGCGAGTATGACGTGATACGGAGGGTCAGCTTGTATGCCTGTGGATGCTTTGTCACGGACAATCTCAATCTCAGCGAGCAATGGTTGTAGGGATGTCTCAACCCGCTCTCCGTGCTGATTTTCGCTGATATAGATCAACTCGCTCTCGATAAGAGCCCGCCTCACGGCCTTGTCAGGTGTGCAGATGTACTCGTAGCCAGCGCGGTCGTCAAAAACCATTGAAATCAAGCTGCCAATGTCCTTTGCCGCCCAATTGTCTATGCGCTCGTCAATGTGCTCAATGTTGTCGCGCCCTGCGCGTTCCGCAAGATTCGGCAGCTCGGGCAGGTCAAGAGTCTCTTTAATTTCGGTGGCACGATCTCGACTGGATTGGCGTGCTGGATAGAGCACTTTTGAAATAATACCTACATGGCCGAGAAAGGCCGATACATTTGTCCAGACAAATAGAGTCTGCTTAGTTTCGGGATTGGCAAGGTATCGACGCAGCGTCGCGTGGCTGGCAACAGCAGAGAGGGACTGTGTTACCAGTTCGTCTAGGTACCAGAAGCGTTGACGGTTGTTCATGCGCGCTAACTAGCATTAAACCCCTTGATGGGGCATAGCACGAACTCTGCGCTCCGTGCCACGGGTCGTCAAATCGCGGATTTCGGCTGAGGTCCGGCGCTTGGCTCTGTTGTGGCGAATTGCGTGATGCTCTACCAGGGCGATATCCGGCGCACCGTCTGTCTATCGGATATAGCCGCGAGCTTCGGCCTATTTGGTGTCAAGGATCGGCGGATCTCCGAACTTAGTTCCCTCAAAACAGGACGCCCTGCTCCATTTCGCCATCGCGTCGTTCCTGTTCTGGCTGGGAAGGCTCTGACGGACCTGCCCCCAACCTCCACCCCAACCCCGACCACCGGCTCGCATGCCGCGCCAGCGCCTCGGCGATGACACCGGCCCTGCCGGCCAGGTGCAGGGCGCGGCGGGCGCGGGTGAGGCCGGTATTAGACCAGCTCGCGGCTGAGCACGCGGTTGAAGCGGGCGGGCAGCAGCAGCCAGACCTCGTCGAACTCGGAGCCTTGCGCCTTGTGCACGGTCATGGCGAAGGCGCTTTCGTGGGCGGGCAGCGCGGCGGGGTGGAAGGGGCGCGGGTTACGCGGGTCGTCGCTGGGGAACCAGGCCATCAGGGGGCCGCTGTCGTCACGTAGGCAGATGCCGATGTCGCCGTTGAACAGGCGGTGGCGGTAGCTGTTCTCGGTGATGAGCAGCAGGCGGCCGTGGAAGTAACGGCTGGCGGTGGACGCGGGGCCGGCGCTGCGTCGGGTGCCGGCGAGCAGGTCTTCGATGCGGGCGTTGAGGCCGCGGGCGCCCTGGGGGCCTTCGCGCACGGCGGTGAGGATACGCAGGCGGGCGGCGCGGGCGAGGGCTTCGGCGGGGTCGGTGGTGTCGGCGAGCGCGGTCCAGTGGGCGAGCAGGTGGTCGCGGTGGGTCTGCAGGGGGTCGGTGTTGCCTTCGTGGAAATGCACGCCGGAGAGCTGGTCGCTGCGCAGCAGTGACAGGGCGGTGGTGGTGTCGCCTTCGCGGACGGCGGCGGCGAGTGGGGCGAGGTCGAGCGAGGCGCTCTGGCGGTAGCCGCGGGTGAGGTGGATGTGGCGGGCGGGGAAGGTGGGTGCGCGGGCTGCTGGGGGAAGAGCGCCCTCACCCGCGCCTTTGGCGCGACCTCTCCCGCGAGCGGGAGAGGTGAGCGCAACAGCAGCGGGAGCGGTGGCAACGCTTTTGGCGGCGGCGAGGATGCCGGCGAGCACGTCGCCCGCTTCCACCGAGGGCAGCTGGTCGGGATCGCCGAGCAGCACCAGGCGGGCGCGGTCGGGGCCGGCTTCGACCAGCTTGCCGTCCCACGCTGAGCGCCGGGTCTTTCGGTCGCGTTGGTTGCAAGGTACCTGCTGTTTGCGAAGGAGCAGTCTGTCGTGCTCACCACGAAAGACGGGCGGTCACACGCGCCTCGTCCACGTGCAGCGAAAATGCCCAGCCGTTGCGCTCACACAGTCGTTGAACGATGCCAAGACCCAGGCCATGTCCATTGGAGGAAGAGGAGCCCGCCGGCGTAAGCCGGCCAACTTCGTCACCGCCCAACAGATTGGTGACCAGCAGCTCGTGCTCCTTGATGAGAACCGTGATCGGTCCCTGTCCGCCGGGCGTTTGCTCGAACGCATTTCGAACCAGATTGGCGACCGCGATCAGGAAGGCCTGTGGATGGCCGCGAACGACTGGTGTTGCGACACTTTCGACGTCGACTTCGACGCACTTGCCGTTCAGCAGGTAACGCTGCTGGTCTACCGCCCGGCTCACCAGTGGCGCCACCAGGAACTGTTCGCCGTACAGCCCGTCGTCGGCTTCGCGAGCGACGCACAGGAACATTTCAATCGTGGACTTCATCTCGAGCGTCGCGCGCCGGATCCGATCCACCGCCTTCACGTCTTCGGCCGACAGATCACTTTGCTCCAACAACTCGAGCGCGCCTGTGATCACTGTGATCGGCGTCCGCAGCTCGTGGCTGGCAGAACCGGTGAAGTCCCGCTCTCGCACGACGAATGCGCTGATGCGCTCGAGCGTTTTCTCGATGGCCCCGGCGAGGACGCCCACCTCGTCCCCTCCGAACCGGCTGGACTCGATGAGCTTGTGGTCTCCGGCCGACAGATGTTCCAGGTCGATCTCCGCGACCACCTCGGCGAGCTGCACCACCGGGGCGACCGCTCTCCGCATCACCAGGACTCCCAGCCCGAAACCCAGAGCACCGAGCACTCCCACGACAGCAGTGATGACGAGGAGCCACCACCAGTCCTCGGAGGACGCAGCCTCGATCCCGGCGACATCGAACACCACGAACGCGCGTCGCTGTGCATTGTCGGTGGGGATGACCGCAACATGCAGCTCTTCGGCGACGAACTCGTACGTGCCCTCGTCAGGATCTGTGAGCGCCCATGCCCTCAGTGGTTCCGGCAGGCTCCCGGCGTCGTCGTATCCCCGAAGGGTCGTCGTGAGATCGGGATAGCTCTCACTGGCGCGCTGCAGCTGGTTGACCAGCACGCGGTCTTCGCTGAGCCTGATTGCGCCGTAGAACGCGAACCCCCAGGCCACGCTGAGCGCGACAACACACAGCGCGAACGCATACTCGACACGCTTGCGCAGACTGTGCCGCAGCACTACTGGCCGTCCTCCGCAATCCGGTATCCGATGCGGTGCACTGTGTGGATCAGCGGCCGATCGAACGGCCGGTCGATTGCCTGCCGCAGCTTGTACATGTGCGAACGAAGCGCATCGCCATCCGGCCGCTCGTCGGCCCACAGCAGCGTTTCGAGCTCGTCGCGATTCACGACCGACGGGGCCTCTTCCATCAATCGTCGCAGCAGCTTCATTCCGGCGGGATTGATCTCGACGCGCCGCCCCGCCCGGTGCACCTGCAGCGTGGACCTGTTCAACGTCAGGTCGCCGACTGTCAACAGGTTGTCGCCATTGCGGTGACTGCGCTTGTAAAGGGCCCGCAGGCGCGCATGCAGCTCCTGCAGTGCGAATGGCTTGACCAGGTAGTCATCGGCGCCGGCGTCGAACCCCTTGAGCCTGTCGTCGAGCGTGTCCCTCGCCGTCAACATGAGGACGGGCGTCTCGACCCCGGCATCGGCTCGCAGGCTCTGGCAAAACGAGAGGCCGTCCATCCTCGGAATCATCAGGTCCAGAACGATGACGTCGAACGGATTGTTCAACGCCAGGTTCATTGCGGTGACGCCGTCGTGGGCGAAATCCAGGACATAGCCGAGCTTTTCGAGGTACGCGGCAATGTTCGCGCAGATGTCGCGGTTGTCCTCGACGATCAACGCCCTGATCGGCGCCGCATCAAGAGCGCGTGCCATCTGCCGCCTCCCTTCTACCAGGCGTAGTCTAGCCGAAGTCCGATCAGCGGCTCGGCTTCGCTGTCGTCCTTCACGTTGACACCCCTGCGGTAGTCGAACTCGGTGTCGTCGGTCGACGACGCCGACGTGAGGTTGATGACATCGAGGAAGGCCGTGACGTCTATGGGGCCGAATGCGCGCCGGTAGTCGACGCGGGCGTTCAGCACGCCGTAGCCGGATCTGCGACCGACGCCGCGCTCGGTCGTCTCCCTCGAGTAGCGCAGGGGTTGTCCGGGGCCCAGCACGTCTTCGTGGATGATGTAGGCGTCTTCCGGCCTGCCGGACAGATACTTGTAACGCGCGGCCACCTTCCAGCGGTCGGTGATTTCCCAGGTCAGCCCGAGGGTCGCCACGTGCTCCCGACTGAACTCGTCGGCGACGGCGCCACGGCCGTCCTTCCGGTCCACTTCCGCATCGTTGTAGGAGTAGGTCGCGGTCGTGTAGAGGCCTTCGCGGATCGTGCCCTTGACCACGACATCGAAGCCGTACGACGTGCCATCGCCAATGTTGGCGAACGTCCCGCTCGCCCGATCCAGATCGACCACGAGATTGGAGAGGTCCTGGTAATAGGCTTCCGTCAACACCGACCAGCGATCGTTCGGGAAGTACTCGAGGCCGAAACTCCCGTGCGTGATCTTCTCGTTTTCGAGCGTGTTCGCCGCGTTGGCCGCGAGGTCGAGGAACCGTGGCGACTGATGGAAGAGCCCTGCAGTCGCGAAGTATCTGACGCTTCGGCTCGGCTGCCAGTTGACCCTGAACCTGGGCGACACGAGGCTTTCGTCGGTCAGGCCGTCCCGTTCCAACCGTACGCCTGTGCGGATATCCCACGCGCCGCGCTTGAACGCCTGGTCCACATAGCCTGCGTAATTCGTCGCTTTCCGGCTCAGCGAGGAGTTGATGTTGTCCGGCGTCAGCACGATGAAGCGCTGCTCGGGGTCCGGCCTGAAGTCATCGCTGTCGTAGACGTACCGGATCCAGTCCCCATCCAGCACGGTGCTGTAGTCCAGTTCGATCTGCGTCAGCTGGACGCCTGCACTGAACGCGCCCCATCGATTCACCGTCCCGAAGTCGCTTCGCCAGCCGATCTCGGTCTCATCTTCGGTCACGGTCATGATGTTTTCCCGCACCGGAAAACTGGAGGCTGGCGATCCGGGCGGCACGAGATCGGGAAATGCTTCGCCCTCTGAGCTGATCTTGTTGCTGGCCCGGTGGTAGACCTTGTTGGTCCAGACGGCGTCCTCACCGATCAATGACCGCAGGGTCAGCCCGTACAGGTCGCTGTCCTGTTCGAAGTCGAGAAGCGATGCATCTTCGAAGTTGGGCGACTCGAAGACGTGGGTCACGTCGCGGGTGTATGTCTCGCGCGTATCGACGAGCAGCACCTCGAGCGTGTTCGACTGGTTGATCGGCACAACCGACTTGACGATGACATCCCTCAAGACAGGGTTTCCGATGTCCAGTTCCTCGATAGTTTCAAAGAAGGAACCGAAATCGAGTCGACGGGCGGACACGAGCACGGTGGAATCTTCAGTGATGCCGAGCGGCCCGTCGTAGCCGACTTCCTGGCCTGCAAGGTCGAGGCGCAGGCTGGCTGACGGGCTTGGATTGCCGCCGGCGACTTCGAGCTTGAGCAGCGATCCAGCTCGGCCGCCATACGCAGGGCCCCACCCGCCCGGCGAGAACTCGGCGCCACTGATGACGTTCGGTGCGAAGATCGAGAAACGGCCGCCGCCGCCGACGTCCTCGTCCTCACCCAGCGTCGCGTCGAAGTGCACCGCCTTGTCGAAGGGGAACTCGTCGACGAAGATCAGGTTATCGCGGGGGCCCCGGCCGCGTACGCTGAAGGCTGCGAACTCGCTGGCGGACGCCAGGCCAGGCAGGCCGTCCAGCGAGAGGAGTGGATCTGCGCCACCGCCAACCGCGCTTCGCAATGCTTCCCGATCGAGATAGGTGCTGGAAGGCGATGCCAATCCATCGATTGGCCGCGCCTGGACCACCACTTCCTCCAGCAGCGGAATGCCCAGTTCGAATTCGACCCGGGAGTTCTTCCGCGTAATCACGCGTACGCTTGGCTCGTGGATCGGAGCGAACCCGGCCTTGGTGATGTTGACCGTGTAGAGGCCGGGGTCGAGCTGTTCGACGAGGAGGCGACCTTGCGCGTCGGTTTCCAGGGTCCGCGCGGCGTCGGTTTCCCGTTCCGTGATCGTGACCCTCGCGTTCGGAAGTGGCCGGTCGGTCGTCTGGTCCCTGACGATGATGGTCAGGGCACCGGGTGCCTCGGCTGCGTGCGTGACCAGTGGAACGCCGATCAACTGCGCCGAGAGCGCCAAACACAATGCCCGTCGCGCGTGCCTGCTCATATCGCTCTGCCTCCAGGAATGGGCCGTCTCGCTTCATGAAGCGATGCGAGATTAACGAGGCAAATGTCGCCAAAAGGTCGCCGGCCCGGCGCGGCAGCGACTGCCAATGCCGGTGTGCGTGCGCTCGATACGCATCCGTGTGCGCTCCAGCTGCCGCCCGGCGACCGGAACAACGTCGCCAAGGCCACCCGAGGTTCGGTCTTCACATCGAACTCGCAGGTCCATTCGGAGCTGCGTTCGGCGACTACTCGACGGACTGCTTCGGGTCGAGTGCGGCCACTCGGCCGGCGAGCAGGCCTTCGATGCGGGCGTTAAGGCCGCGGGCGCCTTGGGGGCCTTCGCGCACGGCGGTGACGAACGGCAGCAGGTTGTCGGCGTGGTGGCATTCCTCGACACCTGGGGACTGGCTGCGCTGATGGAGTGGGGTTCAGGCGCCTCCTGGCGCAACTGGATCCGCTCTGCGCTTGCTGCGCGTCAATCGTCCAGGGCTTCCGGCTTCTTGAGCGCCTTCTTGTCTTCGGCCGTCAAGCGGCGCTCAACCTTCCTGACGTCTTCTTCCGGGGAGAGGTTCTCCGGAACGATGCCGCGGCCAAGCAGGGTGTTGCGCACCGCCCGGTTGTTGGACACGTGTTCCTGCGAAATCGCGGATTCGCTGCGCATGCGTTGCTCGCGTGCGTTGTGGATGGTGATCTCGGTGGCGAAGTCCTTGGCCTTGAGGATCAGCGTGGGCGCGAAATCGGCCAAGGGGCGGCTGGCGGGCACCTGCCAGCGCTGCTTCATGTCCTGCGTGTTGCGGCCGAACAGCGCGTGGTCGCCCTTGCTGCGGATCGTGGCGAAGTCCTGGTTGCCGCCGGTCTGCTGGTAGATCACGCCGGATAGTTCCTTCTCGGTTTCGCTCAGCTTGCGGCGCGCCTGCAAGCGCTCGGTTTCGAGCAGGCGTTGTTCGATCAGTTCGGCGCGACGGGTCTGCAACGCGAAGTAGGTCTGCGCGAACGCGATTTCCTGCTTGCGCGGGTCGCCGTTCTGGGCAACCAGGTAGCAGGCGTAACGCGTGAGCATGATGTCGTCGACCTCGCGCTGGCTGCCGGATCCCAGGTCGACCATTTTGTTGACGCCAACAAAATGGTCTGAGACCTCATGCCCCGAGACCTCGCAGGCGGTCTTTGCCTTCGAGATCACGTTGCTCGAGAAGTTCCGCCACTCGGTATACCCGAGCAGGTGCTGCAGATCGCGGGCCAGCCAGAATTCGACGCCGCCGTCGGTCCTGTTGGAATGCGCCTCGAAGCTTTCGGTGAGATTGTGGACAAGGTCCTTCTTCATCTCTTCTCTCCTTCCATGTGCGTGCTTGGGATCTTCAGCCTACCGCGTTGCCACCCAACCGCCACCCCAAACCCGACCATCGTTCCGCATGCCGCAACAGCGCCTCGCGCAGGGTGGCTTCGCTGGCCGCCAAGTGCAGTTCGCTGCGGGCGCGGGTGACGCCGGTGTAGACCAGCTCCCGCGACAGCACGCGGTTGAAGCGCTCCGGTAGCACCAGCCACACCTCGTCGAACTCGCTGCCCTGGGCCTTGTGCACGGTCATGGCGAAGGCGCTGTCGTGCGCGGGGAGCGCGGCGGGGTGGAAGGGGCGCGGGTTACGTGGATCGTCGCCGGGGAACCAGGCCATCAAGGTGCCGCCGTCATCGCGCAGGCAGATGCCGATGTCGCCGTTGAACAGGCGGTGGCGGTAGCTGTTCTCGGTGATCAGCAGCAGGCGGCCGTGGAAATAGCGGTTGGCGGTGGACGCGGGGCCGGCGCCGCGGCGGGTGCCGGCCAGCAGGTCTTCGATGCGGGCGTTGAGGCCGCGGGCGCCCTGGGGGCCTTCGCGCACGGCGGTGAGGATGCGCAGGCGGGTGGCGCGGGCGAGGGCTTCGGCGGGGTCGGTGGTGTCGGCGAGGGCGGTCCAGTGCGCGAGCAGGTGGTCGCGGTGGGATTGCAGGGGGTCGGTGTTGCCTTCGTGGAAGTGGACGCCGGAGAGCTGGCCGCTGCGCAGCAGCGACAGGGCGGTGGCGGTGTCGCCTTCGCGCACGGCGGCGGCGAGGGGGGCGAGGTCGAGCGTGGCGCTCTGGCGGTAGCCGCGGGTGAGGTGGATGTGGCGGGCGGGGAAGGTGGGTGCGTGGGCTGCTGGGGGAAGAGCGCCCTCACCCGCGCCTTCGGCGCGACCTCTCCCGCGAGCGGGAGAGGTGACCGCGACAGCAGCGGGAGCGGTGGCAACGCTTTGGGCGGCGGCGAGGATGCCGGCGAGCACGTCGCCCGCTTCCACCGAGGGCAGCTGGTCGGGGTCGCCGAGCAGGACCAGGCGGGCGCCGTCGGGCACGGCTTCGACCAGCTTGGCCATCAGCGGCAGGTCGATCATCGAGGCTTCGTCCACCACCACCACGTCGAACGGCAGCGGGTTGTCGGCGTGGTGGCGGAAGGCGGGTGAGTCGGGGATGGTGCCGAGCAGGCGGTGCAGGGTGGTGCCGGTGGTGGGCAGCTGGGCGGCGAGTGCGGGGTCGATGCCGAGCGTGGGCAGGGCTTGCACGGCGTTGCGCACGCTTTCGGCCATGCGCTCGGCGGCGCGGCCGGTGGGGGCGGCCAGGGCGATGCGCGGCGGCGGGGCGCCGGCGCCCGTGGCCTGGGCGATGAGCGCCACCAGCATGCGGGTGATGGTGGTGGTCTTGCCGGTGCCGGGACCGCCGGTGATGAGCAGGAGGGTGTGGTTCAGGGCGGCGGTGACGGCCTGGGCTTGCAGGTCGTCGGTGGGTGGCGCGGGGGTGCCCCCTTCTGCCCCCGGATCAGGTCCGGGGCGGGCTCTGCGGGCCTCTTCCCCCGTGAACGGGGGAAGAGATCGGGCCGGGGCATCTTCGGGCGTGGCCGGGGGAAGCGACTGGGCGGGAGAGGAGACCGGGGCGCTGCCGATGCGGTGGAGGCCGGCGGCCAGGCGGCGTTCGTATTCGCGGTAGCGGCGCAGGTAGAGGAGGCCGTGTTCGTACACGAGCGGGGCGTCGGGGGCGGATTCCGCGGCGCCGGTGTCGGGGTGGGCGACCCAGCGGGATGCGGCGAGGTCGGCGCGCCATGCATCGGGTTGCGGCCAGTCGATGTCGGCTTCCACCAGGCGGCGGGGGTGCGCGGGGTCGAAGCCGGCGTGGCCGGCCGCGACCGCCAGCGAAGCGAGCGCGGCGGCGGCGAGCACGCTGTCGGGGGTGTCCGGGTCCAGGCGGCGCAGGCTCTGGGCGAAGGCGTGGTCGAGGGTGCGCAGGGCGCCGGCGGCGGCGAGGGCCTGGAGCAGGGAGGCGGTCATGGGGCGGTGCCGCCTGGGGTGCCCTCACCCCAACCCCTCTCCCGTGAACGGGAGAGGGGCTTGTTGGCGGGCTCCGGGGTGTTTGCGGGCTCGGGGCCGTTTTCAAGGTGGGGGGTGCCCTGGAACAAGGCGTCGAGGGCGTGGACCAGGTCTGGGTCGAAGCGCCAGGCGCGGATGCCGGGGGCGTCGGGGCGGGTGGCGTCGAGGCCGCGGCAGAAGAGGTAGCGGATGCCGCCGAAGTCGCGGGTGTAGTCGTAGCCGGTGGGGGTCGCGACTTCCGTCGCTCCCACAGGGGGGGGGGCAGGGGCGGCGTTGGTGGGGGCGCCCAGGCGGAAGCGGAGCCAGCGGTGCAGGGCGAGGGTGTAGATCAGGGCCTGCAGGTCGTATTCACTGTGGGCCATGGCCGCGTCCAAGTGGGCGGGGCCGTAGCCGGGCAGGCGGTTGCTCTTGTAGTCGAGCAGGTACCAGCGGCCGTCGTGCCGATAGGTAAGGTCGATCAGGCCTGTCATCAGGCCTTCGAGCCTGCGGCGGGCGCCGAAGCCGGTGCGCGCGGTGAGCAGGCCGTGGCGGTGCAGCAGCGCCAGCAGGGCGTCGACCCGGGTGGGCGCGAGCGCGAACTGGAACTCGATCTCGGCCCGGCGCGCATCCTGCGGCACGTCGGCCAGGCGCACGCCTTCGGGCAGGGCGACGGTGAGTGTCTGGCCGACCAGCGGGGTGAGCACGGCGATGCCGTCGCCCAGGTCGGCGTCGGCGTAGCCGGCGGCGCGCAGGCGCTCGAGGATCACCTCGCCCTCGCCCGCCGGCGCCGGCATGCCGGGCGTCCAGCCGCGCCATTGCGCGAAATCGCTGCGCTCGAGCACGTCGTGCAGCACCACGCCGAAGCGGGCGCCGGCGAAGCGGCGGTCGTACGCCTCGATGTCGACGGCACCGGTTTCGCCCGCGGCATCGGGCTCGACGGCCGGTTCGTCGTGACCGCCGGAGGCGGGTTCGGTGGCCGCGCTGGACGCATCGCCGCCTGCCTCGGCGTTGGCCAGCTGGGTGAAGCTGTAGACCCACCAGTCGCTGGCGAGGCTGCGGGTGGCGATACGCGCGGGCGGCACTGTCTGGTTGGATTGCGGGGGCAGCCAGGGCAGCGCTTCGGGCGGTTCGCGATCGTCGATGTGCACGTCGGCGCCGAGCACTTCGCCGAGCGCGGCGGGGTCGGCGATCATCGGCGCCAGCGCGGCCTTGTCGTGGCAGTGGAAGCGGCCGCCGGCCAGCCACAGCGCGTGGCGCGCGCGGGTCAGGCCGACGTAGAGCAGGCGCGCGTCCTCGGCGCGCTGCGCCTGCAGCCAGCGCTGCTTGGCGTCGTCCCAGCCGCTTGCGGCCGGCAGCAACTTCCAGTGCAGCGCGCGGCCGTCGTCGCCGGCCACGGTGACGTGCCGGCCGGCGTCGCGCGGGCGGCCGCCGATACCTGCGAACGGCAGGAACACCAGTGGGTATTCCAGGCCCTTGCTCTTGTGCAGTGTGACCACCTGCACGCGGTGGGCGTCCGATTCCAGCCGCAGCAGTTGGCTGTCGTCGTCGGCGCTGGCGGCGGCGATCGCGCGGGCGAGCCAGTCGACCAGGCCGTGCAGGCCCAGCGCGCGGCCCTGCGCCTCCTGCAGCAGCTCGGCCAGTTGCAGGTAGTTGCTGAGCCGGCGCTCGCCGTCGAGCAGGCCGAGCAGGCGAGCGGCGTGTTCGGCGCAGAGGTCGCTGACCAGCGCGAGCGGTCCGCCGCGCTGCAGTCGGTCGCGCCAGCCGAGTGCGGCCAGCTGCCACCGGCGCAGCGCTTCGCCGTCCCGGTCGAGCGCGGCGATGGCCTGCGCGTCCTCGCCGACCAGCACCGTGGCCAGCGCGGTGCGCAGGCGGCTGTCGTCGGCGCCGTGCAGCAGCGCCAGCAGCAGGGCATGCACGTCGCGCGCCTCCGCCGTGGCGAACAGGCTCTGCCGCCCGGCGGCGACCGCCGGGATGCCGGCCAGCGCCAGCGCCTGGCGGATCCGCGTGGCCTCGTGGTGCGAGCGCACCAGCACCGCGATGTCGCCGGGCCGCACCGGGCGGCCGTCGATCGTCGCGCTGCCGGCGCGCGCATCGCCCAGCACGCCATGGATCGCGGCGACGCAGGCCCGGGTGGCGAGCTCGCGCGAGCGGCCGGCGCTGTAGGGCTTGACCTTGCCCTTGTGGTCGGGCGGAGGCTCCGGCGCCTGCCACAACGTCAACGCCGGCGCGGGCGCGCCGTCGCGCAGGAAATCCCCGTCCTGCCGCAGGCCGCCCGGGGCGACCGCGCGGAACGCGATGCGCGGGTCGACGAACGGCGCCTGGCCGGCGGCGTCGGCCTGGGCATACAGCGCGGCGATCGCGCGCAGCACGCCGGGGCGCGAGCGGAAGTTGAGCGACAGCGGCGGCGCTTCCTCGGCCGTGGCCTTGGCCGCGAGGTAGGTCTCGACATCGCCGCCGCGGAAGCCGTAGATCGCCTGCTTGGGATCGCCGATCACGAACAGCGCCGGCACCTGGCCGTACAGCCGCGCGCCGGCGGCGCCGAACACGTGGTCGAAGATGCGCCACTGGCGCGGGTCGGTGTCCTGGAACTCGTCCACCAGCGCCACGCGGTACTGGCGGCGGAGCGCGGCCACCAGCGACGCGGCGCGGGCGTGGGCGGCTTGCGCGCCGTCGTCGTCCGGGTCGGTGTCGAAGACATCGGCGACGCGGTCGATCAGGTCGTCGTAGGTCTGCACCCGCTGCTGCTGCTTGAAGCGGCCGACACGGCCGCGGGCGTCGCCGCGCAGCCGGTGCAGCAATTCGGTGCGGCGCACGTCGTGCCATTCGGCCACCGCGGCCAGCGCATCGAGGTAGGCGGGCACGGCATCGCAGACCGGAGAATCCGGCGTGCGGCCGGCGCCGGCCTTGCTGGTGCGCTGCTGCAGGGTGTCGCGGTGCAGCTGTGCCAGCTTGGGGTGCTCGAACGGCGCGTCGTAGTCGCCGCCTGCGCACCAGGCCTGCAGCGCATCGAACAGGGCCGCGATCCACTCGGCCTTGTAGCTGCCGCCGTGTAGCACCTTGGCTTCCACCGCCGCCAGCAGCGCGGCGCGGAAGTCGTCGCCATGGGCGCGGAACGCCTCGGCCAGCGCGGCGCCGGCGGCGCGCAGGCGCGGGCGCGGGTCGCCCGGCAGTTCCGCCAGCGCCGGGCGCAGCACCCGCTCGCGGACCAGCGGCGACAGGTCGCCGGCCAAGGCGGCGTGGCCGCCGGGCCAGAGCGCGAGCAGGTCGTCGGCGGCGTCGGGTCCGGCACCGTGCGAGCGCCACAGGTCGGCGGCGATCGCCTCGCGCAGCGCGGTGTCGTCGGTCATCAGCTCGGGGGCGTCGAAGCCCTGCCCCACCTCCAGCGCGTGCTCGCGCAGCACCCGCGCGCAGAAGCCGTGGATGGTGAAGACGGCGGCCAGGTCGATCTCGTCGGCGGCGGCGCGCAGGCGGCGGCGCAGGGCGTCCGCGCTTTCAGTGTCGCGCGCGAGGTGCGCGTCGATGATCGCGCGGGTGAGCGCGGCCTCGGGCGATGCATCGTCGGCGGCCGGGGCGCCGACGCTGTCCGCGGCCAGCAGCAGGCGCGTGCGGATGCGGCTGCGCAGTTCCTGGGTGGCGGCCTCGGTGTAGGTGACGGCGAGGATCTCGCCGAGCTTCAGCCCGCCCTCCACCACCAGCCGCACCACCAGCGTGGCCAGGGTGAAGGTCTTGCCGGTGCCGGCCGAGGCCTCGATGGCGCGCACGCCATCGAGCGGCAGCGCCAGGTAGGGATCGGCGACGGCGCTCACTCCGCGTCCTCGACGTCGAGGTCCGCGGCGAGCGCATGCAGCGCGGCGGCGTCGGTGCCGCCATACAGGGTGCCGGCGACCAGCGCGCCGAAGATGGTCATGGTCTGGTCGACGAAGTCGATCTGCGTGGCCTCGTCGGTGAACGGGTCGCGGCCGCGCAGCGCCAGGCGCAGCGCCTCGGTATTGCCCTCGCCCCAACCGCGGTCGCTGCCGCGCCATTTTTTCGCGGCGGCGTCGAGACCCTTCTCTAGCGAGTCGGCGGTGAACAGTTCCCAGCCGCTGTAGGGCGCGAACGTCAGCGGCGCGCGCAGGCCGGCGGCGCGCAGGGCGAGCAGGCGCGCGAGCAGCGCGCGGGCCTGTTCGGGCGCCAGCGCGTCGCGCGGGTGCGGGCCCTTGCCGGCGTCTCCGCCGTCGTGGAATTCGACCAGCGGCGCGTCGAGACCGGCGGCGCTGGCCAGCAGCCAGTCAAGGCCGTTGCGGATCGACGCGTTGCCGTTGGGCGGGTCGAAACGAAGCCGGGCGATGCCGTGCGGATAGACGTCGGCGATGCGGCCGTGCAGGCGCACGCCGTGTTGCGATCCGGGCAAGTCGATGTGGGCTTCGAGCCGCGGCGCGTCCGCCGCCGCGTCTTCGCGCCAGGCGCGGAACGCCTCGGCGTACTCCTCGACTTCGCTGCGCACCGCTTCCAGCGTGCGCCGGCCGAGCGGGCCGGAGGGCAGCAGCCCGCGCGCGCGCAGCAGCGCCTGGGTGGTGGCGTCGTCGTCGCCGCGCAGGCAGGCGTCGAACACCGCGCGCTGCAGCGCGTGCCGCGCCAGGCCGCGACCGGGGGCGAGCAGCGGTTCGACGTCGCCTTCCGGCGCCTCCACTTCGGCCAGGCGCATGCCGAGCCGGTGGCGCAGGAACGCATCGGCGGGCGCCTGCAGGAAGCGGCGCAGGGTGTCGAGCGACAGCGCGTCTTCTTCCGTTGCGTCGTCAGCCGGCGCGAGCGCGGCGCCGTCGAACCACGGCGGCAGCGGCGTGCGCCGCTGCGCCGGCTGCGACGCGGCCGGCCACCACTGCCGCCGGTACGAGAAACGGCGATCGTCGCCGGCGCCGAACGCGGCCGGCGCGAACGGCTGCAGCGGGTGGTGCACCACCAGGTCCGCGCCGGCCTTCGCCTGCGGCGCGTGCTGGGCGTCGGCGGCCTCGAGCAGTTCCGACACCAGCACCGAGGGCTCGCGGGCGCTGCCGTCGTTGGGGTCGGCGCCCTGGTAGCTGAGGTAGAGCACGTCCTGCGCGGCGGCGAACAGCTGCAGGAACAGGAAGCGGTCGTCCTCGCGGGTGGAGCGGTCGCCGGCCTTGCGCCGTTCGGTGCCGAGCTCGGCGGTGAGGCGGTTGAGGCCGGCGGCCGGGTCGCGGCGCGGGAAGTCGCCGTCGTTCATGCCGAGCAGGCAGATCGCGCGGAACGGCAGCAGCCGCATCGGCACCATGCGGCCGATGCTGACCCCGCCAGTGAGCAGCGGCGCGCGGGTGTCGGCCTCGCCCAGCGCGGCGGCGAAGTGCGCGCGCACCGCTTCGGCCGGCACCGGCGCATCGAAGCCGGCGCGGGCGGCGTCGGCGGCGAAGGCGTCGACCAGGCTGCGCAGCCGGTCCAGCGCGCGCTGCGCGGCGGGCGTGGCCGGCGGGCGCGGCAGCAGCGCATCGAGCAGGCGCAGCAGGCGGTCGCGCCAGTCGGCCGGCGGCATCGCCTCGGCCAGCAGGGTGGCGTGGCGCGCGAGTACACGCAGCAGCCGGATCAACGTGTCCAGCGCGTCGAGGGCGCTGCCTTCCAGCTCCGGCAGCGGTGACACGATCTGGCCGGACGCGGCGGCGATCGGCGCATCGCTGCCGCTGGCGTGGCCGAGCAGCAGGCGGTCGAGCGCGAACGCCCAGGTGTAGGCATCGTCCTGCGGCGCGTCCAGGCGCGCGCGGTGCGCGGCATCGAGGCCCCAGCGCGCGCCGGCTGCATGCAGCCAGGCGTGCAGCCGCGCGAACGCCGCGGCATCGAGCCCGGCCGATTCGGCCAGCGGCGGGCTGGCGAGCAGGTCCAGGGTTTCCTGCAGCCCGAAGCGCGCCACCGGCAGCGCCAGCAGGCGCAGGAACACCTCGGCCAGCGGTTCGCCGGCGAGCGGGCTGGCGTCGGCGACCGCGTAGGGAATGGCGTCGTCGCGGCCGGGGCGGGCGAACACCGCGTCGAGGTACGGCAGGTAGGGATCGATGTCCGGCGCCAGCACCGCGACCTCGCGCGGCTGCAGCGGCGGGTCGAAGCGGGCGTCCTCGAACAGCGCGCGCAGCTGGTCGTGCAACACCTGCAGCTCGCGCAGGCGGGTGTGGCAGGCGTGCACCTGCAGGCTGGGGTCGTCGCGGCGCACGGCGGGCAAGCGCGTGCGCGGGTCGTCCGCGGTCGGCGCCGGCGGCGGCGACGGCCGGCGGTGGAACAGGTCCGACTGCAGCCGCCGCAGCAGGCTGCCCTGCAGCACGCCGCCGCCCTCGCCCGGATCGGCGTCGCCGCGGATCTCGAGGTCCGGGTGCACCACCTCGTAGCCGCCGAGCACGGCCATGAAGTCGCGGCCGGCATGTCCCCAGGCCTGCAGCAGCGGATTCTCGGAGCGGGCGGCATCGTCGTGCGCGGCCGCGGCGCCGCCGGCGCGCACGCGCTGCAGGTCGCCCCAGTAGTCGCGGCTCGGCGAGGGCACGTACAGGTGCAGCGTGCCGACGCGCGCCTGGGTGGCCAGCACCCGCAGCACGTCGGGCGAGACGTTGAGGGTGGCGAACGCGAACAGCCGCGGCGGCAGGCCGGCGGGCAGCGGCGCGGCGCGGGCCTCGAAGCGGTCGAGGTACTGCTGGATGCGCCGCGCGCGATGGCCGCGGCCGCGGGCGATGCGCCGCCACAGGATCGCCTGCGGATCGTCCGGCTCGGCGCCCGCCTCCCAGCGCAGCAGCCACTCGCGGCGCCAGGCCTGGTACTTCTCGAACACCGATGCCAGCTCGCCGGCCAGCGCCCACGCGCGCAGCGGGTCCGGACCCTCGACGTGCGCGCGCAGCGCCGCCAGCGCGGGCTGCGCCATGAACCCCGGGTCGGTCAGCGCGGCGTACAGGCGCCAGCGCAGCGTGGCCGCATCGGGTTCGTCCGTGGCCGGGCCGAGGTTGGCGGTGAGCGCGCGGGCGACGAATTCGCCCGGGGTCAGGAATTCGAGGTTCGCGGCGACCCCGTGCGCGGCGGCGAGCGTGGCCTGCAGCCAGCGGCGCATCGCCACCTGCGGGATCAGCACCGTGTCCGGCGTCAGCAGCGACTGCCCGTCCGCGGGTTCGCGCAGGGTTTCGGCCAGCAGGCCGGCGAGCACGTCGAGCGCATTGGAGTGGTACAGGCGGAAGTCGGGCGCGGCGCTGGTCATGAGCGATGCATTGTCTCCCAGCGTCGTCGCAAGCAGGGAGAACGCCCGCACCGGCCAGGACCGGTCCGCAGTCCGCGGTCCGCGCGACGCCCAGTGACGCCGCGCTGCCGCGTTCCGCGCGTCGCGTGATCGCCATGCGATGCGCTGGCGTTGTCGTGCGTCGACATGCGGGCTCCCGACGCCGCAGATCATCATGCCGCTGATCATCGAAGCGATCGCACGATGCCTGCACCCGCGCACCGGACTCGACCCACGCCGCCCGTCAGGGCGGGAGGCTGCATCCCGCGCGTCGATCACGAGACGCACCGTTTCGCGTCCCGGGGTGGCGCATGTGTACCGCTGCGGGCGCGGGCCGCCGATAATTGGCGCCATGTCCCCCACTTCTCCCTGGCGCGGCCGGCTGGTCGCGCTGGCCGGCATTGCGCTGTCGGCATTCAACCTGCGCACCGCGGTCACCGCGCTGACGCCGCTGTTCGACCGGGTGAGCGCGGACCTGGGCTTCGGGCCCACCGTGATCGGCGTGTTCGGCATGCTGCCGACGGCGGCGTTCGCGCTGTTCGGCGTGGTCACGCCGCGGATCGTGCGGCGCATCGGGCTCGAGCGCGCGGTGCTGCTGGCGATGGCGCTGACCGCGGGCGGCTCGCTGCTGCGGGGCGCGTCGGCCGATACCGCGACGCTGCTGGCGGCCTCGGCCACGGCACTGGCCGGCATGGGCGTCGGCAACGTGGTGCTGCCGCCGCTGGTGAAGCGCTACTTCCCCGACCGCATCGGCCCGCTGAGCGTGGTCTACATCTCGGTGCTGCAGGTGGGCACCTTCCTGCCGGCGTTCCTGGCGGTGCCGCTGTCGGACGCGTTCGGCTGGCCGGCCTCGCTGGCGGGCTGGGCGATCCCGGCGGTGGCCGCGACGGTGCCGTGGCTGGTGCTGCTGCGCCGTTCCCCGGTTGCATCGCCGCCGTTGCCGGGCGAGCTGAGGGTGCCGCCGGTCGCAGCTCCGCCGCACCGCCCGCTGTGGCGGTTGCCGCTGGCCTGGGGCATGGCGCTGATGTTCGGCATGACGTCGCTGGCCACGTACACGATCTTCACCTGGCTGCCGACGATCCTGGTCGGGGCCGGCGGCGACCGCGCGCTGGGCGGCAACATGGTCGGGCTGTTCTCGCTGCTGGGCATGGTGTCGGCGCTGACGATGCCGCTGCTGGCGGTGCGGCTGCGGCGGCCGTTCTGGCTGGTGGCCGCGTGCGCGGCGGTCATGGCGCTCGCCTACCTGGGGCTGCTGTTCTCGCCGCTGCGCGGGACGATGCTGTGGGTGCTGCTGCTGGGGCTGGGCCCGGCGACGTTTCCGCTGTCGCTGACGCTGATCAACCTGCGCACCCGCAGCACGGCAGGCGCGGCGGCGCTGTCCGGCTTCACCCAGGGCGTGGGCTACGCCTTGGGGTGCGCCGGGCCGCTGCTGTTCGGCTGGCTGCACGACCTGACGCACGGCTGGCAGCTGCCCTTCGCCTTCCTCGGGCTGTGCCTGCTGGTGCTGCTGGCCGGAGGGATGCTGGTGAACCGGTCGCGCCAGTTGGAGGACGAGTGGGACGTGGCTTCGCGGTGACGCCCGGCCGGCCGACGGTCCGGCTGCGGCGGGTCTCGGCGTTCGCCTTCCGTCCCCTGGCGCGACGAGAACGACGGCATGCGTGGGCCCGACGCCCGGCAACCGCGCCTCTGGTGGGATAGGCCGGCCCGGCCGCGGGACAATTTCTGTACTCTCTGGTTCAGTCAATCGGTTAAGATTCAGTCCGCAGCCGCCAAGCTATGCAAACTCTCGCGTTTGCTGCCGGCTCCCCTCCCGCCTCCCTGGTCCCATGCCCGAATCCAACGCCATCGCCGTCCGCCTTGCCGGTGTCCGCCTCGACCGCGGCACGCGCACGGTGCTGCACGACATCGCGCTGGAGGTGCCGCGCGGCAGCGTGACCGCGGTGCTGGGCCCGTCGGGCAGCGGCAAGTCGACCCTGCTGGCGGCGCTGACCGGCGAGCTGGTCCCGGCCGCGGGCACCGTCGAGGTGCTGGGCCAGCGCGTGCCGCAGCGCCAGCGCGAGCTGCTGGAGCTGCGCAAGGGCATCGGCGTGCTGCTGCAGGGCAACGGCCTGCTGACCGACCTGACCGCGGCCGAGAACGTGGCGCTGCCGCTGCGCATGCATACCCGGCTGCCGGCGCCGGTGATCCGGCGGCTGGTGGAGATGAAGCTGCACGCGGTCGGCCTGCGCGCCGCCGCCGACCTGTACCCGCGCGAGCTGTCCGGCGGCATGGCGCGCCGCGTGGCGCTGGCGCGCGCGCTGGCGCTGGATCCGCCGCTGATGGTCTACGACGAGCCGCTGACCGGCCTGGACCCGATCGCCAGCGGCGTGATCATGAGCCTGATCGCGCGGCTCAACGCCACGCTCGGCCTGACCAGCATCATCGTCACCCACCACGTGCACGAGACGCTGCCGGTGGCCGACCGCGCGATCGTGATCGCCAACGGCCGCATCGTGTTCTCCGGCACGCCGGACGAGCTGCAGTCGAGCGCCGATCCGCTGGTGCGGCAGTTCCTCGACGGCGAGCCGGACGGGCCGATCGCGTTCGACGCGGCGCCGCAGGAGCGTGCGGCATGAGCGGCCACATCGATCGTCTCGACTCGCTTGCGGGAGTGGCGGTGGCATGCCACCGCCGGGAAGTCGCGACTCCGGTGAGACGGCGGGCGTCGCGACTGCCGTCGCTCCCACATGGGCTCCGACGAAGCACGGCGGCTGTCAGGACCGCGCTGTCTTCGGCTCGGCGCTGTTCCTGGTTTCCGACCTCCGGTAGGGCCTCCTGATGCCGCTTGTCGAAGCCACCCGCTCCGTCGGCCGTGCCGGCCTGTTCTCGCTGTCGGTGCTGCGCGCGTCGAGGCCGACCCGCGACTTCTTCGCCGAGCTGGTGCGCGAGATCTACAAGATCGGCGCGCGCTCGCTGCCGATCATCGCCGTCGGCGGCGCCTTCGTCGGGCTGTCGGTGACCCTGCTCGGCTTCCGCGCGCTGGAGACCTACGGCGCCTCCAACCAGGTCAGCGTGCTGGTGGGCCTGGGCCTGTACCGCGAGCTGGCGCCGGTGCTGACCGCGCTGCTGTTCGTCGGCCGCGCCGGTTCGTCGATCGCCGCCGAGCTGGGGCTGATGCGCGCCACCGACCAGATCACCGCGCTCGGGCTGATGGCGATCGATCCGGTGGCCAAGGCGGTGGCGCCGCGGTTCTGGGCGGCGGTGATCACGGTGCCGCTGCTGACCGGGTTCTTCTGCAGCTTCGCGATCAGCGCCAGCTATTTCGAGGCGGTGCACGTGCTCGGCATCGACAGCGGCATGTTCTGGCAGGCGATGAAGGACGCGGTGGATTTCCGCGGCGATTTCATGAATGCGTTCTACAAGTCGGCCGTGTTCGGCGGCACCGCGGCGCTGGTGGCCTCGTACGTGGGGTTCCATGCCGAGCCGACCATCGAGGGCACCTCGGTGGCGACCACGCGCGCGGTGGTCAACGCCTCGCTGCTGGTGCTGATGTTCAACTTCGTCATGTCGGCGTTCCTGTTCTGATCATGGCGACCGTCCCGACATCGTCGTTCGGCCACGGATGTTCGCGGACGGACGCGGATGAACGCGGTGTAAAACGCCTGGTCCGCGCGCATCCGCGACAATCCGCGGCCGATTACCTTTCGCCGTGGCGCGACGCGCGCCTCCCCTGCACGGAGACAACCCCATGAGCAGTTCCCGCGGTCCCCGTCTCGAGTTCGCCGTCGGCGCCTTCCTGCTGCTGGCACTGGGCTCGCTGCTGGTGCTGGCGATCGCCTCCACCAACGGCCGCTTCAGCCTCGGCGGCGACAGCTACGAGCTGACCGCCCGCTTCAGCAACCTCGGCCAGCTGCGGCGGCAGGCGCCGGTGCGCGTGGGCGGGGTGACCATCGGCCGGGTCGCGGCGATCGAGCTCGACCCGGTGCGCTTCGACTCGATCGTCACCCTGGCCATCGACAACCGCTACCGCGACATGCCGATCGACACTTCCGCCAGCATCCTCACCGGTGGTCTGCTGGGCGAGAGCTACGTCGACCTGCAGCCCGGCGGCGACATGGAGTCGCTGCAGCCGGGCGAGGAGATCGCCTACACCTCGCCGGCGGTCGACCTGATGCAGATGGTCGGCAAGTACATGTTCAGCGGTCCCGGCGGCGACCAGGCGCCGGCCGCGGCACCGCAGGATTCCACCGGTCCCGAACCGCTTCCTTCCCCCGAGGAGCCCAACCCATGATCAAGCGCAACCTGTTTTCCCTCGCCATCGCCGCCGCCCTGCTCGCCGCCGCCCCGACCCTGTCGCTGGCGCAGGACGCGGCCGCCGGCGCCGCCCAGACCCAGGGTTCGCCCAGCAAGCTGGTGCTGGACAACACCCAGCGCATCCTGGGCACGCTGGAGCAGCGCCGCAGCGAATTCAGCAACGACCGCGCCGCGTTGAACGACTTCGTGCAGAAGGAGTTCGACACGATGTTCGACCGCGACTACGCCGCGCGCCAGGTGCTCGGCCGCCATGGCCGCGGCGCAGACGAGGGCGACATCAAGCTGTTCGCCGACGCCCTCGCCGACAGCCTGCTGCGCCGCTACGGCGCGTCGCTGCTGGACTTCAACACCCGGCTGCGGGCGCGCATCAAGTCCGAGACGCCGCTGCCGCGCGGGCTCGGGGTCAAGGTGTCGAGCGAGATGCTGCGCCAGGGCGGCGAGCCGATCCCGGTCGATTACCTGATGCGCCAGTCCGGCGGCCAGTGGAAGGTGTTCGACGTGCAGGTCGAGGGCGTGAGCTTCGTCAGCACGTTCCGGCGCCAGTTCGACGCCGAGCTGCAGCGCAAGTCGATCCGGCAGGTCGCCGACGAGCTGCGCCAGGGGCAGCTGGAGGCCGAGGCCGATGTCGGCCAATAGCGCTGGCCTGCGCCGCGACGGCGACGCGCTCGCGTTCAGCGGCGCGCTGCTGCGCGCGGACGTCGCCGGGCTGTGGCCGCAGGCGACGAAAGCGCTGGACGGCGTGCGCCGTTTCGACCTCGGCGCGGTCGACCGCATCGACAGCGCCGGCCTCGCCCTGCTGTCGGCGCTGGCCGCCCGCGCCGGCGGCGCGGTCGAGGTCACCGGCGATCCCGCCGGCCTGGCCGACCTGCGCGCCGCGTACCGGCTGACGCCGGCGCTGGCGTTCGCCGACAACCGCTGACCGGCGTCCGCGCCACCAGCCATCCGTTACCAGGATGCCCCACAAGGATGAGACCGCGCCCCATGTCCGTTCGTCCCCATTCCCTCTTCGGCGCCCTGCTGGCGCTCCTGCTGGCGGGCTGCGCCGGCACCGGCGGCCAGGTCCGCACCGAGTCGGCCCCGGCCGGATCGGCCGGCGCCGCACCGGCATCCGCGACCGCGGGCATGGACCATTCGCCCGCGACTGCGGACGTGGGCGACGCGCAGGATGCGCCGCAGCCGACGGCCCCGGAACACCCGCTCCCCGACGAAGGCGCCGCCGCCGAGGCCGCCGCGCCGCCCGCCGCCAGCCCCCGGGCGCCGACCCAGGCCGAACTGGACTACGCGGCGATCTACGGCGAGGAGGTCTACGACCCGATCGCCGATCCCACCCTGCCCGACCCGGCGCAGATGCCGGCCAGCTACGACCCGTGGGAGCCGTTCAACCGCCGCATGCACCAGTTCAACAACGCGGTGGATCGCACCGTCGCCAAGCCGCTTGCGACCGCCTACCTCAACGTGGTGCCGCGTCCGATCCGGCTGGGCGTGCGCAACTTCTTCAACAACCTCGGCCAGCCGGTGAGCGCGCTCAACGCGCTGCTCCAGGGCAAGCCGAAGCAGGCGGGACAGTCGCTGGGCCGGTTCGTGGTCAACAGCACGCTGGGCATCGGCGGCATCTTCGATCCCGCCAGCGACGCCGAGATCCCCAACCGCAGCGAGGACTTCGGCCAGACGCTCGGCGTCTGGGGCTGGGAGCGCTCGCGCTATCTCGAGCTGCCGCTGTTCGGCCCGCGCACCGTGCGCGACGTCTTCGGCATGGCCGGCGACGCGCCGCTGTCGCCGACCCGGCAACTCGACGACAACCGCACCCGGATCTTCCTGCAGGGCCTGCAGCTGGTGGACGTGCGCACCCAGCTGATGGCGGTGGACCGCATGCGCGAGGGCGCCGCCGACGAGTACGCGCTGGTGCGCGATGCCTGGATGCAGCGCCGCCAGTTCCAGATCCTCGGCGACCGCGAAGGCGACGACGACGAGCTGCTGCCGGATTACCTGCTCGACGACGAAGCCAACCCCACGGTGCCGGTGGATGCGATGCCGGTGATTCCGGGCACGCCGTAGAGCGGAGGTCGTTCCGGCGCTGCCGTCGGCTCCGGGGCCTGCGTAGCCGAGCAAGCTCGACTCTACGGCCATGCCCCGCCGTCGGTTCGTTCCCAGCGATGCTGGTGATCCCGGCACGCCGTAGGGCGGAGCTCGCTCCGCGGCGCTGCCGCCGGCTCCGGAGATCGCGTAGCCGGGCAACTCGGCTCTACGGCCGGGCTCCGGAGCCGGTAGGCGTGGGAGCGACGGAAGTCGCGACGCCCGACAGTCGCGACTTCCGTCGCTCCCACAAACACCGTTGCGCTTCGCTTCCGGTCGGCGGGCCTGCGATCCTGCCCCGCCGTCGGGCTCGTTGCCCAGCGGTGCCGGTGATCCCGGCACGCCGTAGAGCGGAACTCGCTCCGCCATACCGGCTCCGGAGCCCGGCCGTAGAGCCGAGTTGCCCGGCTGCGCGGGCTCCGGAGCCGACAGCAGCGGAGCAAGCTCCGCTCCACGGGGCGCGGATTCGCGGGGTGCGACCGTGCCGGCGTCGGCGCGCGACGCGGCGCCTACGGTTCGGATGCCTCGGGCTCGTCGCCCAGCAGGGCCTGCGCTTCGCCGCCCGGCAGCGACTCCACCGTCTTCAGCTTGCGCTCGATCTGGCGCGTGCGCACCCCGGCGTGCTTGAGACTCTTCTGCACGGTGTCGAGCTGGCCGTGCGCCTTCTCCAGCACCGTGGCGAACTTGCCGAACTCGGTCTTCACCGCGCCCAGCACCTGCCAGACCTCGCTCGAGCGCTTCTCGATCGCCAGGGTGCGGAATCCCATCTGCAGGCTGTTGAGCAGGGCGGTGAAGGTGGTCGGGCCGGCGAGCACGATGCGGTGCTCGCGCTGCAGCAGGTCCACCAGGCCGGGACGGCGGATGGTCTCCGCGTACAGGCCCTCGGTGGGCAGGAACATCACCGCGAAGTCGGTGGTGTGCGGCGGCACCACGTACTTCTCGCAGATCGACTTGGCCTGCACGCGGATCGCACGTTCCAACTGCGCCGCGTTGATGCGCACCGCCTCGGCGTCGCCCTTCTCCTGCGCGTCGAGCAGCCGCTCGTAGTCCTCGCGCGGGAACTTGGAATCGACCGGCAGCCACACCGGCGCGTCCTCGTCGCCGCGCCCGGGCAGGCGGATCGCGAAGTCCACGGCCTCGATGCTGCCCGGCCGCACCCGCACGCCGCGGGCGTACTGTTCCTGGGTCAGGGTCTGCTCGAGGATGTTCTCCAGCTGCACCTCGCCCCATCCGCCGCGATCCTTGACGCTGCTCAGCACGCGCTTGAGGTCGCCGACGCCGGTGGCCAGCTGCTGCATCTCGCCCAGGCCGCGCTGCACCTGCTCGAGGCGCTCGGAGACGAGCCTGAACGAGTGTCCCAGGCGGGTTTCCAGCGTGGTCTGCAGCTTCTCGTCGACGGTGGCGCGCATCTGCTCGAGCTTGGCCGCGTTGTCGGCCTGCAGCGCCTTGAGCTGCTGCTCCAGGGTGGCGCGCATCTCGCCGATGCGCTGCTCGTTGCGCTGGATGAGTTCGTTGAGCCGCGCGCCCAGGCCGTCGGCGAAGCGCTGCTGCGAATCGCCCGATTCCTGGCGCCCCTTGCGCGCATCCTCGGCGAGGCTTTCGCGCAGCAGGTCCAGGCGCTGGTCCATGCGCGTGGACAGGTCGCCCAGGCTGCGCGCGAACATGTCCATCCGCGCGTCCTGCTGGCGCGCGAGGCCCTCCAGCTGCTCGCGCAGTTCGCCGCGCCCGGTGCGCTGCTCTTCGCGCATGGCCTGTTCCAGCAGCGTGGTGCCCGGACGGCGGAACAGCGTGACCAGCTGGATCGCGAGGACGGCCAGCAGCAGGCCGCCGAGGATGAGGAGTTCGGGTTCCATGCGCGCAGTGTAGCCAAGCGCGGCAGATGCTGCGCCGTTGCCGCGGCCCGCGCCACGGGCGCTGCGGTGCGCCGCCGGGCGGGCCGCGCTGCCGGTGAGCCGTGCCGGGACCGGCGTCGCGACCGCGGGGCTTCGGCGCTCCTTTCCCCGGCCCGGCTGCTCGCTTCGGCAGCGGGGCGGCGCCTAGAACCTGTAGCTCAACCCGAGCGTGATCGAGCGGCCGTACCTGTAGTAGCCCTGCGACAGCAGCGGATTGCCGTTGATGCTGTAGGTCTGCTCGTCGTCGAGCAGGTTGCGGCCTTCCAGCGAGGCGCTGAAGCGGTCGTTGAACTCGTAGGAGACGTGCGCGGTCAGCCAGGTCAGCGGATCGGCCTCCTCGTTGTAGCCGACGCCGAGCACGTTGATCGCGGTGACGAAACCGTCGGTGCGGTCGGCCGTCGCCCCGAGCGACCACGGGCCCTTTTCGTACATCACTCCCAGCGAGTACACCGACGGCGCGATGCCCTCCAGCGGCCGCTCCTCGCCGTCGACGAAGCTCTTGGACCAGTTGCGGGTGTACTGCGCGCGCACGCCGAAGCCGTTGTCCCAGAAGTGCTGCAGGCCGGCCTCGATGCCGCGCACCTTGGCGTAGTCGCCGTTGATGGGGCGCTGCACGTTGAACAGGGTCGGGCCGGTGGTGACGGGATTGCCGTCGGTGTCGACGATCGGGCCGACGCCGATGTCCTGGCCGGGCTCCCAGCTGGTGGTGATCTGGTTCTCGATGCGCTTGTAGAAGACGGCGAGGTTGGCGATCGAGTTCTCGGCGAAGTACCACTCCAGGGACGCGTCGGCCTGCCTGGCGGAGTACGGCTTGAGGTCGACGTTGCCGCCGTAGATCTGGGTGAATTCGCCCCAGGAGACGCTGGCGGTGGTATTGGTCGGCGCGAGCATGTTCACCGGCGGGCGCGCCATCGTCTTGGCGGCGCCCAGGCGCAGCTGCAGGTCGTCGGTGAAGCGCCAGGTGAAGTTGCCCGACGGCAGGTAGTAGGTGTAGTCGCCGTCCTGGCGGATCTCGCTCGGCTCGTCGTAGGCCGCGGTGTAGTTGAACGCGCCGTTCTCGACGATCCGCAGGATCTGCGCGTCCCATGCCTGCGCAGTGGTCCTGGTCTTGACCATGCGCACGCCGGCGTCGGCGTTCCAGCGCTCGCCGGACATCTCCAGCTGCAGCCACAGGCTGTCGGTCTTCTCGGTGACGCTGTAGCTCTCCAGCGGGTTCCAGGCCGGGGCGGCATTGGCGAAGTCGTAGGGGCTGCCGTCGGCGCGCAGATTGCCATCGTAGGCGGCGAGCTGCTGCAGGTAGTTGGGCACGTCGAAGCCGAGGAACGAGCGCGGGAACACCGCGCGTACCCCGGTCATGAAGTTGGGCGGCGCGATCGACTCGTTGATCACGTTGCCGCCGAGGTCCGCCACGTTGATCGCGTTGGCGCCGGAATAGTAGTCGGCGCCCGCGTTGAGGGTGTTGTTGATCAGCTCGCGCGACTTCTCGCGATCGGTCCTGCCGACGCCGAAGCGCAGCCGGTCCAGGAAGGAGCGGCCGACGAAGAGGTCGCCGTCGAAAGTGGCGCCGGTGATCTCGTCGACGACGTTGTCGCCCAGCAGTTCCATGTAGTGGGTGTTGAAGTCCGAGGCGCCGAACTGCGCGGGGTCGAAGCCGTTCTCCAGCGAGCGCCCGTCGTCGAAGTCGACCCACACGTTCGGCACCGCGGCCCCGCCCAGCGCGATGCGCGCGATGTTGGGCTGGTTCATGCGCAGGACGACGTAGGTGTCCTGTCCCCCCGAGTAGCGCTTGGAGGTCGAGCGGTAGACGTCGCCGGTCAGGGTCAGGTTCTCGGTGGCGTTCCACTGGCCGTTGACGCCGTACAGGTCGGTGTCGACCACGCGGTGCTCGGTGACGTTGAGCAGCTCGGGGTTGAGCCGCTGCTCCGGGTCCGGGTTGTCCATGGTGAAGCCGGTGACGATGCCGTCCTGGATGACGAAATCCGACCAGCGGCCGGGCGCGAACAGCGTGTAGTACGACTGCTGGTAGCCGACCTTGGGCGCGTCCAGGCGGGTGCTGAGCCCGTCGAACACGATCCGGACGTCGTCGTTGGGCCGCCATTCGAGCTTGCCGGACAGCGCGTGGCGCTTCTTCTCCTCCACGATCGAGCCGACGCGGAACTGGCCCGGCGCGATCAGCCCGTACTCGTCCTCGTCCAGCTCGCCGTTGCCGTTGGGGTCGATGTTGCCGCCCCAGGCGTTGCCCCACAGCCAGCTCTCGTCGTTGGGATCGGGGTTGCGGGTCCAGCCGCCGTCGTTGCCGGCGATGTCGGTGCGGTCCTTGCGCCGGCTGTACACCGCGCCCAGCAGCACGCCCACGGTGTCGTTGGCGAAGGTGTTGCTGTAGGCGGCGGAAAACTTGCCGCCGTCGAGTTCCGACATCAGGTTGCGGTCGCCCTCGAGGCGCACGATGCCGTGTTGCCCGGCGCGGTCGAAGGGGCTCGCCGAGCGCAGGTTGACCAGGCCGCCCACCGCGCCCTCCGTGTTCATGGCCTGCGCGCCCTTGATCACGTCGGCGCCGCTGATCACGTCCGCCGGCAGCACGTCGAAGGCGAAGTCCCGGCCCACGCCGTCGGTGGCGAGGATGCGGCCGTTGAAGGTGGTGAGGGTGTATTCCGGACCCAGCCCGCGCACGCTGACCGTCTGCCCCTCGCCGCCGGCGGTGCGACTGATCGCCACGCCGGTGATGTGGCTCAGCGAATCGGCGACGTTGTCGTCCGGAAACTTGCCCAGCTCCAGCGCGCTGATCGAGTCCTGCACGGTGCCTGCGTCACGCTTGAGTTCGATCGCCCGGGCCTGGCTGGCGCGGACGCCGGTCACCACCACCGCGTCCAGCGTCTCGGTCACCTCGCGCGCATCCGCCGCATCCTCGGCCAAGGGGTCCTGGGGCACGGTGCCGGCGGGCGGTTGCTGCGCGAACGCAGTCCCCGAGACCAGCAGGGCGAGCGCGGTTCCACGGTACAGCGCGTTCCGATGAGGTGCGGCGTTCACTGGGACTCTCCTGGGTGCGCGACGACAAGCCTGAACGTAAACAACGAAATCGAGCGTATTACAGGTTTCGTTTCACATCAATAGCGAAACACAACGAAATTTGGCATACTCCCGCCGGTCCCGAGGACATCCCCATGGCAGCGACCCGCGACACCAGCCAACGCCGTCTCCAGATCAGCGAACTCGTGCGCCAACAGGGCAGCGTCCAGGTCGGCGCCCTGGCCCGGCGCTTCGGTGTCAGCATGCAGACCGTGCGCAAGGACCTGCGCTACCTGGCCGAACGCGGGGTGATGACCCGGGCGTACGGCGGCGCGATCGACAGCGGCGTGGTCGGCGGGGCGGCGATCGAGCCGCCCTACGAGGCCAAGCGCACCGTCAATCTCGAGCAGAAGCGCCGCATCGGCCAGCGCGCGGCCACCCTGGTCCGGCCCGGCGACACCATCGCCATCGACTCGGGCACCACCTCGATCCAGCTGGCCGAGGCGCTCCCCGACATCGACGTCACCGTGGTCACCAACGATTTCGGCGTGCTCGGCGCGCTCACCGCCAAGCACAACGTCAACATCGTCATGCTCGGCGGCGAGCTGCGCCGCAAGAACATGGCCTTCTACGGCGGCCTGACCGTCGAAGCGCTGGGCGCGCTGCACGTGGACCGCCTGTTCCTGGGCGTGGACGGGTTCGATCTGGAGCGCGGCATCACCACCCACTACGAGCCCGAAGCGCTGCTCAACCGGAAGATGGTCGAAGCCGCGCGCGTCGTCGTCGCGATCACCGACAGCTCCAAGTTCGGCAGGGTCTGCCTGCACCGGATCATTCCCGTCAGCGCGATGGACACGCTGATCACCGACACCGGCGCGCCGGAGGAGATCGTCGAAGCCAGCCGGCAACTCGGCTTCGAACTGCTGCTCGCCTGACACCGCTCAGTTCTCCGCGGGCGCGGGCGCGAACACCCTGGCGGCGTTGGCGTGGTAGATCTTGTCCACCACGTCGCGCGGCAGCGCCAGGCCCGGTACGTCGGCGTCGATCGTCTCCACCCGCTGGCTTTCCGCGGTGGCCAGGTAGCGCCAGTCGGCGCGCCAGACTGCATGCGCCTGTCGCCTGAACTCGTCCGGGTCCGCATCGGGCCCGAGTGTGAGGTCGGTCCCGTAGAGCACCCGATCCTGGTAGCGGATGAAGAAGTCCCGCACCTTGTCGCGGTCGCGCACGGACTGGTACTGCACCTGGCTCATGCGCGCCGCCAGGTCGACGGTGGCGTGGGGAAACCGGTCGAGGAACGCCGCCAGGCGATCGACGTCATACTCGAGGCTGCCCAGGTGCGCGCCGACGAAGCGCAGCCGCGGGTGCGCGGCCAGGAACCGGTCGCGGGCGGCGATCTGGTCCTCGTAGCCCGGCTCTTCCGGGTGCAGGTACATGTGGTACTCGGGATGGTTGCGGAAATACTCGCGATCGTTGTCGGTGGTCATCTCCTCCAGCGGCAGCCAGCAGTTGTGCGGCTCGCCCTGGTGGCCGATCAGCGCCACGCCCAGCGCGCGGATCCGCTCGGCCACCGGCGCCAGGCCGGGATGGTCGAGCATGATCAGGCGGCCGTCGGCGTCCTTCTCGACCATGCCGACGTTCTTCCAGATCTTCACCGCCCGCGCGCCCTGCGCGACATCGCGGGCCAGCGCGGCCGCGACCGTGTCGGCCCAGCCCGGTTCGCCGAACCCGTCCATCGGGAAGGTGGTCGCCCAGTGGAAGCGCGCCGGCTCCGCTGCCGCCAGCGCCAGGGCCGCCGCATGCTGCGTCTCGAGGGTCGGGAAGTCCGGATAGTCGACGTTGATCGACATCAGCTCGAAGCCGTCGGCGCGCGCCTGCTCGAGGAACGCGGTGCCCGTGGTGTTGGCGTGGACGTGGGCGTCGTACTTCCGCACCCGGGAGAAATCGGACATCGCGTAGACGTCGGCGGTGGCGGCCGCGTCACCCGCCCGCCCGGCACCAGGCGGCGGCGCCATCTCCGCGCACGCGGCGACGGCCCACGTCGCGCATCCGAGGAGCAGCATCTGCTGCAGGACCCTGTGCATCACGTCGCTCCAGGTGCATAACGAAACTTACTGAAACCATATCGCAACAAAACGCTTGCATCAATAGGAACCTCTCGCGCAGAATCGGACGACCTCGACCGGATCGCGACCATGGCCCCGATTGAACGCCGCACGCTCCTGAAACTGATGGCCGGCAGCATGGTCGGCGCCGCCTCCTGGGTGGCGCTGCCGCTGGCGCAGGCCGCCACGAATCGAGGCGGCAAGCTCGCCGACGCGCGACTGGAGGACGGCGTCCTCTCGATCGCCTTCGACCGGCACCTGCATACCCGCATCGCCTCCGGCGGCAAGCGGCTGACCCCGTACCAGGACAGCGAGCGCCTGCTGCTGGCGGACGGCAGCGCCGAAGCGTTCGCGTTCACCGGGACGCAGCTGCTTCCGCTCGACGATGCCCGCCACGGGCAGGGCCGGCAGCTGCTGGTGAGCGGCCGCTCGGCACGGGGGATCGAGAAGCAGGTCGCGGTGTCGCTGTTCGATCGCCAGCCCGGCATGGCGGTGCTGCAGGTGCGCTACCACAACCAGGGCGCGGCCGCGGTGGAGGTCGCCGGCTGGCGCAGCGCCGCCCACGAGCTGGCCGACGCCCCCGGCGGCTTCTGGAGCTACTCCGGCGCGACCCATACCGATCGCCGCGACTGGGTCCAGCCGCTCGACGCCGGCTTCGAGCAGCGCAACACCCTGGGCATGGATTCCTCCGACTACGGCGGCGGCACGCCCGTGGCCGATCTCTGGCGGCGGGACGTGGGCCTGGCCGTCGGCCACGTCGAACCGGTGGTGCGGCTGCTGGACATGCCGGTGCGCAGGACCGCTGGCGGCGCCAGCATCGCGGTCGAATCGCGGGTGCCCGTGGTCCTGGCGCCAGGCCGGACCCTGGTGACCGACCGGGTGCTGCTGAACGTTCACGGCGGCGACTACTTCGCGCCGCTGACCCGGTACCGGGAGTTCATGCGGGCCGAGGGCATCGTCGCGCCCCTGGCGCCGGAGTCGGCCTTCGCGCCGGTCTGGTGCGCCTGGGGCTACGAGCGCGACTTCAACGTCGAGCAGATCCTGGCGACCCTGCCGAAGGCGCGCGAGCTGGGCTTCGAATGGGCGGTGCTCGACGACGGCTGGCAGACCAACGAGGGCGACTGGCAGATCGACCGGCGCAAGTTCCCGCGCGGCGACGAGGACATGCGCGCCTTCACCCGCGCGGTGCGCGCGCAGGGCATGCGCCCCCGGCTGTGGCTGGCGCCGCTGGCGGCCGATCCCGGCAGCGACGTGCTGCACGAACACACGGACATGCTGCTGCTGGACGAGTACGGCGCATTCCAGACCGTGACCTGGTGGAACGCGCTGACCCAGTGCCCGGCCTACCAGCCGACGATCGACTTCTACGTCGCGCTGGTGAAGAAGGCGATCGGCGACTGGGGCTTCGAGGGCCTCAAGCTCGACGGCCAGCACCTCAACGCCGTCGCGCCGTGCCACAACCCGGCGCACAACCACGCCGACCCCAACGAATCGTTCGAAAAGCTCGCCGACTTCTGGAGCGCGATCCACAAGGCCGCGCGCGAGGCCAATCCCGACGCGGTGGTGGAACTGTGCCCGTGCGGCACCGCGTTCGCGTTCCACAACCTGCCGGCGACCGACCAGTTCCCGTCGTCGGACCCGCTGTCGTCCTGGCAGGTGCGCAGCAAGGGCAAGACCATGAAGGCGCTGATCGGCGAGCGCAGCAGCTACGCCGGCGACCACGTCGAACTGTCGGATGGCGGCACCGATTTCGCCTCCAGCGTCGGCATCGGCGCGGTGATCTCGTCCAAGTTCACCTGGCCCAGGGATACCGAGACGCCCACCGCGCCCCTGCCGCCCGGCGGCTACGTGCTGACGCCGGAGAAGGAGGCGCTGTGGCGCAAGTGGGTCGGCCTGTACAAGCAGCACATGCTGCCCAAGGGCGACTACCTGGGATCGCTGTACGACATCGGCTTCGACACGCCCGAGGCGCATGCGATCGCCCGGGACGGGACCATGTACTACGCGTTCTATGCGGACACGTGGAAGGGCCGGGTGGAACTGCGCGGGCTGGGCCGCGGCCGCCATCGCGTGCGCGACCTGTTCAACGACACCGAACTGGGCGCCGTGGACGCGGACGACAACACCCTGGACGTCGCGTTCTCCGACTTCTTGTTGTTGCAGGCGACGCCCGTGGACGCTGCCGCATGACGGCGATCGCCACATCGGGCCGGCGTCCGTGGCTGGTCTACGCGC
This sequence comes from Luteimonas sp. R10, assembly GCF_045689605.1. GTDB lineage: Bacteria > Pseudomonadota > Gammaproteobacteria > Xanthomonadales > Xanthomonadaceae > Luteimonas. The sequence continues at coordinate 755,319 of NZ_CP141262.1, read as the reverse complement.
TGACCACCGTCCTGCTGTGGGGGGTTTGGGGGGCGCTGTCGGGCCTGTCCGCCGAGCACGGATTCCCCGAAACGCTGGTCTACTGCGTCTGGGCGCTGACGATGATCCCGCCGGCGCTGTACATCCTGTGGCGCGGCGGGTGGGCACTGGACCGTTCGCCGGGCGCGGTCGCCTTCGGCATGACCATCGGCCTGCTCGGCGCAGGCGGACAGATGCTGTTGTTCCATACCCTGACGATCGGCCCGGCCTACTTCGTGTTCCCGATCATCTCGCTGTCGCCGGTGGTCACCATCGCGCTGGCCTTCCTGCTGCTGCGCGAGCGCACCGGCCCGCGCGGGGCGCTGGGCATCGCGCTGGCGCTGGTGGCGCTGCCGCTGCTGGACCTGTCGTTCGGCCGCGGCGGCACCGGCGGGCTGGGCTGGTTCGTGCAGTCGCTGCTGATCATGCTGGCCTGGGGCGTGCAGGCCTACTTCATGCGCCTTGCCAACCATACCGTCCGCGCCGAGAGCATCTTCTTCTACATGATGCTGGGCGCGGTGCTGCTGGCTCCGGTGGCGCTGGCGATGACCGACTGGACGCGACCGATCAACCTGGGCCTGGACGGCCCGTGGATGGCCGCCGCGATCCAGGTCCTCAACGCCGTCGGCGCGCTGACGCTGGTGTACGCGTTCCGCCACGGCAAGGCGATCGTGGTCGCGCCGCTGACCAACGCCGGCGCGCCGCTGGTCACCGCCGTGCTGGCGCTGCTCTTCGCCAGCGTGGTGCCCGGGCCGCTGAAGATGGTCGGCCTGGTGCTGGCCCTGATCGCCTCGCTGCTGCTGGTGAGCGAACCCGAGCGCGACAGCGCGACCGTCCCCTCCTGACCGGACCCTCCCCCCGATGCACGTCCTGCTCGACTTCGTCGCGCGCCATACGCAGGGCCACGCCACCGGCGTGACCTCGATCTGCTCGGCGCACCCCATCGTCATCGAAGCCGCCCTGCGCCATGCGCTGCGCATGGACCGGCCGTTCCTGCTGTTCGAGGCGACCTGCAACCAGGTCAACCAGGACGGCGGCTACACCGGCATGACCCCGGCCGGTTTCGTCGAGTTCGTGCACGCCATCGCCGACCGGGTCGGCTTCGACCGCGCACGCCTGGTGCTGGGCGGCGACCACCTCGGCCCCAACCCGTGGACCGCGCTGCCGGCCGATGCGGCGATGGCCAAGGCCGAGACGATGGTCGCCGCCTATGTCGCGGCGGGTTTCCGCAAGATCCACCTGGACTGTTCGATGGCCTGCAGCGGCGATCCCGAGCCGCTGCCCGAGGCCGAGATCGTCCGCCGCGCGGTGCGCCTGTGCCGGGCGGCGGAAACCGCCCATGCGCAGGCGGGCGGCGAGGCGCCGGTCTACGTCATCGGCACCGAGGTGCCGGTGCCGGGCGGCGCCACCGAGTCGATCGAAGGCCTGGCGCCGACGACGCCCGAGGCGGCGCTGGCGACGATCCGGGCGCATCGCGATGCGTTCAGTGCTGCCGGGCTCGATGGCGCCTGGCCGCGGGTGATCGCGTCGGTGGTGCAGCCGGGGGTCGAGTTCGACCATCACGACGTGATCGACTACCGGCCCGAGGCGGCGGCTCCGCTCAGCCGCGCCATCGAGCGGGTGCCGGGCATGGTGTTCGAGGCGCATTCGACCGACTACCAGACCCGGCCCGCGCTCGCCGCGCTGGTGCGCGACCACTTCGCCATCCTCAAGGTCGGCCCGGGCCTGACGTTCGCGCTGCGCGAGGCGCTGTGGGCGCTGGACGCGATCGAACGCGAATGGATCGACCCGCCCCGGCAGGCGCGGCTGCGCGAGGTGGTACGCGAGCGCATGCACGCCGAGCCCGGGCATTGGCAGCGCTACTACCACGGCCAGGGCCGCGCGCTGGCGGTCGACCTGGACTACAGCCTCAGCGACCGCATGCGCTACTACTGGCCGGACCCCGCGATCGAACAGGCACGACAGCGGCTGTTCGACAATCTGCATGCCGACCCGCCGCCGATGTCGCTGATCGGCCAATACCTGCCCCACGCCCTGCGTGCGCTGCGCCACGAAACCGCGACCAACGCGCCGCTTTCGCTGGCGATGGCCCATATCGACGTGGTCCTGGACGACTACAACGATGCCTGTGACCCCCATGCCTCCCACTGAATCGCTCGGTATTCCCGAAACGGACCTCATCGCGACCGGCGCCGTCTGCACCGCGCGCGAGATCGCCCAACAGCCGCGCATGCTGGAGCGCGCGCACGCCCTGGTGTCGGCGCTCCACGCGCGGCTGCAGGCGTTCGTCGCGCCGGTCACCGGCAACCCGCGCGCGCGCGTCATCCTCACCGGCGCCGGGACCTCGTCCTACATCGGCCAGTGCCTGGCGCCCCTCCTGGACCGCAGCCTCGCCGCACGCGTGGACGCGGTGCCGACGACCGACATCGTCAGCGCACCGCGGTTGTACCTGGATGCCGACCAGCCGCTGCTGCTGGTGTCCTTCGGCCGCTCCGGCAACAGCCCGGAAAGCATCGCGGCGATGGAACTGGCCGAGTCGCTGGTCGCCGACGTGCGGCACCTGGTGGTGACCTGCAATCCCGCGGGCGCGCTGGGCAGCGCCCCGGTCGCCACGGCGATGACGCTGCAGCTGCCCGAGGAAACCCACGACGCCAGCTTCGCCATGACGTCCAGCTTCAGCTGCATGATGTACGCCACGCTGGCGGCACTGGGGGAAGCGGGGGCGATGGACGGCAGGATCGGGGCGATCGCCCAGGCGACGCAACGCGCGATATCCGGCGCCCACGCCCCACTCGGGGGACTGGCCGCGTGCGGCTACGACCGCGTGGCCTACCTGGGCAGCGGTGTGCTGCAGGGACTCGCCCGCGAGGCGGCGCTGAAGCTCGGCGAGCTCACCAACGGCGCGGTGGCCACCTGCTTCGACTCCCCTCTCGGGTTCCGCCACGGCCCCAAGACCTTCATCACCGCGCGGACCCTGGCGATGGTGTTCGTGTCCAACGACCCGCTCACCCGGCGCTACGACCACGACCTCGTCGACGAGCTGCGGCGCGACGGCCGCGCGGCCCGGGTCATCGAAGTCACCGCGCAGCCCCGGCGCGCCGATCCGGACACCATCGCCGTGTCCGGCATGGCCGGCGCGGCCGACGTCGACCTGCTGTGGCCGTTCGTGGTGGTCGCGCAGCTCTACGCCTTCGAGGCCTCGCGCGCGCTCGGCCTGTCGCCGGACAACCCGAACACCCAGGGCCTGGTCAACCGGGTGGTGCAAGGCGTCCGGCTGTACGCGCCGACCGCATGACCGGCGCGTGCTTCCTCGGCGTCGACGGCGGCGGAACCAAGACCCGGTTCGCCCTGATCGACGACGAGGCCGGGCTGCTGGCCGAAGCGCGGCTGGGCACCACCTACCATCCACATGCCGGCGTCGATGGCGTGCGCGAGGTCCTGGCGCTCGGCGTGGAGCAGGTGCTCGCGCTCGCGGGCGCGCAGCGCAGCGACATCGCGCACGCCTTCTTCGGCCTGCCCGCCCACGGCGAGGACAGCCGCGTCACCCGGCTGCTGGACGCGATTCCGGCCGCGCTCCTCGGCCACGACCGCTACGCCTGCGACAACGACATGGTCTGCGGGTGGGCCGGGTCGCTCGGCTGTGCGGACGGGATCAACATCGTCGCCGGTACCGGGTCGATCGGATACGGGCAGCGCCGCGGACGCTCGGCCCGCGCGGGCGGCTGGGGCGAGGCGTTCTCCGACGAGGGATCCGCCTACTGGATCGCCATGCAGGGGCTGAACGCCTTCTCGCGCATGAGCGACGGGCGGCTGGCGAAGGGGCCGCTGCACGCGATTTTCAAGGATGCGCTGCGGCTCGAGCACGACCTGGACATCTGCGCGCACGTGTACGGCACGCAGAACTACGCCCGCGGCGAACTCGCCCAGCTGTCGCCGCTGGTGGCGCAGGCGGCGCAGGCCGGCGACCCGGCCGCGCTCGGCATCTACCGGCAGGCGGCGCACGAACTGGCGCTGATCGCGGCATCGCTCCGTGCGGCGCTGGCGTTCGAGCCGCAGGAGACCGTTCCGCTGTCGTATTCGGGCGGCGCCTTCGGTGCCGGCGACCTGCTGCTGCAGCCGTTCGCCGCCGCCTTGCGCGCGGCCAGTCCGGCGTTCGAACTGCGCCAGCCGCTGCACCAGCCGCACTACGGCGCGGCGCTCTATGCGCGGAAGCTCGCGCACGACCGGCAGCGCGGGCCTGCAAGCGGGATCGTCGGCTAGCGTTTCGTCTCCGGAAGCCGGCGCGACGGTACGCGCGGGACGATTGCAATCGATCCAGTGCATCGGGCAGGCTTTTGAAGCGCGTGGGCCGGGCATCACCGGCGGCCCCGCGACCTGCCGCCGACCATGGAGCGCACGGTGTCCCGACCCGATCATGTCGCGCTGATGGCGCGCTACAACCGCTGGATGAACGAACGGCTGTACCGCGCCGCGGCCACGCTGCCGGCGGCGGAACTGGCGCGCGACCGCGGCGCGTTCTTCGGCTCGATCCTCGGCACCCTCAACCACCTGCTGGTCGCCGACCTGATCTGGCTGCGGCGCTTCGCCGCCGCGCCCGGGGCGCACCCGCTGCTGGCGCAGCTGCAGGCGATGCCGGTGCCGTCGACGCTGGACGCGACGCTGTTCGACCGGCTCGATGCGCTGGCCGCCGCGCGCGGGCGCATGGACGCGCTGATCGAGGCCTGGAGCGGCGCGCTCGACGAGGCCGCGCTGGCGACCCCGCTGCGCTACCGCAACACCGCGGGCAAGGCCTTCGAGCGCGAGACGTTCGGCCTGCTGATGCACCTGTTCAACCACCAGACCCATCACCGCGGCCAGGTCACCACGCTGCTGTCGCAGGCCGGCGTCGACATGGGCGTGACCGACCTGCTGGCGCTGCTGCCGGTGGCGGAGGCGCCGGCCGCGGACGACGGCACGCATCCGCACTAGTCGCGCGCGGAGGTCGCCGCGGGAGCGGGCACCGCCACGAGCTGCCGGTCGAGCCAGCCCAGCACCCGCTCGAGCACGTCGCGCTGGTGCTCGCGCTCGCGGAACCAGTGCGGCTCGCGCGGGTAGCGCACCATCTCCACCGGGGTGCCGTTGAAGCGCAGCGCGCCGTACAGCATCTCGCCCTGGGACAGCGGCACGCGCGCGTCCTCGTCGCCATGCAGGATCAGCACGGGAATCTCGATGCGGTCGGCATGGCGGATCGGCGAATGGCGGTCGTAGGCGGCGCGCTCGGCCAGCGGGTCGCCGAAGTAGCCGGGCAGGTAGTCCGGGGTATCGGTGGTCAACGCCATCGCGCCGATGTCGATCACGCCGGCACCGACGATCGCGGTGCGGAAGCGGTCGCTGTGCGCCGCCGCCCATGCCGACAGGTACCCGCCATAGCTCCAGCCGCCGATCGCCACCCGCTGCGGGTCGGCGATGCCTTCGGCGACGATGTGGTCGAGTCCGTCGAGCACGTCCTGGAAGTCGGCGCCGCCCCAGTCGCCGCGCGCCAGCCAGGCGAAGGCCGCGCCGCGCCCCTCGGAACCGCGCGGGTTGGGCATGAGCACCGCGTAGCCGTGCGCGGCCAGCAGCTGCGCCCACTCGTGCCAGGAGCCGAGCCAGCCCGACCACCAGGCCCAGGCCGGACCGCCGTGGATCTGCACCAGGGTCGGCAGCGGCCCCGCGCCCGGCCGCCAGTCCGGCGGCAGCATCAGCAGGCCGTCGATCTCGCGGCCGTCGCGCGAGCTGCGCCACGACAGTTCGCGCAGCCGGCCGCGGCTCCAGCCGGCGACCTGCGGATTGGTGTCGGTGAGGACGCGGGCGACGCCGTCCTGCAGCAGCCACAGTTCCGCAGGCGCGTCGTCGCGCATGCCGGCGAACACCACGCGGCCGTCGCCGGCCACGTCGAAGATGGCCGACGACGCCTGCACCTCGGCCATCGTTTCCCAGCTGCCGTCGGCGGCATCGATGCGCAGGAAGTTGGCGCGCACACCGCGCTGGCCTTCGCCGATCAGCGCGTCGTCGCCGTGCCAGCGCGCCTGCCACAACGTGCCCGGCCAGTCGGCGGCGAGCCGAACGCTGCGGTCGTCTTCAAGATCGTGCACCACCAGCTGCGCGGTCATGCCGTGCGGCCCGAGCGTGCCGTACAGCAGGCGGCGCCCGTCCGGCGACCATTGCGGCGCGGCGGCGGAGGCGCGCTCATGCAGGGTCCGCAGGGGGCGGCCGTCATCCGCGTCGACCAGCACGATGCGCGAGCGGTACCAGTAGTGGTTGAGCGTGGTGCCGTCGGAGACCCGCAGCGCCAATCGGCGGCCGTCCGGCGACCAGGCCGCGTCGTGCACCTGCAGGCCGGGACCGGTCAGCACGCGCGCGGGGCCGCCGGCGAGGTCGAGCCGCCACAGGCGGGCGAACTGCTGCGGACGGTCGACCTCGACCGCATCGTCCTTGCGTTCGCGCCGTCGCTGCTGCGAGGCCGGCAGCGGGTCGGCGGCGATGTAGGCCAGCGCCCGGCCGTCCGGCGACCAGGCGAAGGCGGTCACGCCACCGGCCGCATCGGTCAGCGGCGTGGCGGCGTCGCCATTGCCGGCCACGCGCCAGACCTGGGTGACGGGTGACGACTCGTCCGCCTTCCCGCCATCGTCGTCGCCCGGGCGCGGGCGATCGGAGAGGAACGCCAGCGCGTCGCCGCGCGGCGACCAGCGCGGCATGTGGTCGCTGGCCTCCGCCGGCGCCGGCAATACGCTGCCGACGGCACCCTCCTGCGGCCGGCGCCAGATCCGCTGTCGCGGCGGCTTGCCGCCAGGTCGCGGGGTCGCGACCACGTAGGCCAGGCGCGCAGCGCCGGGAGCGAGCTGCGGGTCCGACACCTGCTTCAGGTCGACCAGGTCGGCGGCGGTGAAATCCGCCGCCAGCGCCGCGCCCGCCGCGAACAGCAGGACCAGGGCGAGGCATGCAATTCGTCCCCGGCCACGCCGCACCGGGACGCCGCCGTGTTTCCAATCGCCGGTCATTCGCTCGTCATTCCGTTCCGCCTCCGTCGAGTGCGCCGCGCGGCCGTTCCGAGCTTTCGGCGATCGCATGCCGCGCCAGCGCCGCCGTGCCATCTTGCGCGCATGCCGCGTGGAACCGGTCGCGGGCACGCGCCATCAGCCTGCCTCCGCATGCGATGCCGCCGCGTGCGGCGGCCAGCGCCCGTGCCACGGCGCCGCCGCCTCCAGTTCGTACGCCAGCGCCAGCAGCAGGTCCTCGCCGCCGCGATCGGCGGCGAACTGCACGCCGATCGGTAGCCCGTCCGCGCTCGTCGCCAGCGGCAGCGCGATCGCGGGCGTCCCGGCGAGATTCTGCAGCGGCGTGTACGACATCCAGTCGAACACCGTCGCCAGCAGCGCATCGAAGTCGCGATCGGGCGCCAGGGTGCCGAGCGGCGGCGGCGGCGTGCGCACCACCGGCGTCAGCAGGACGTCGCAATCGCGATGGAAGCCGGCGAACGCCGCCGGCAGGCCGCCGAGCTGGGCGAAGGCGCGCTCCAGCGCATCGGTCCCGCAATGCCGCCGATGCCACGCCGCCAGCTGGCGGGTCCACGGCTCCAGCACGCGGTCGGCCGCACGTGCGCCCAGCCGTGCGGTGACCCGGTCGACGCTGTCGGCCGCCAGCTGCGACCACAGCGTGCGCAGCGCCTCGGCGACCGCTTCCACGTCCACCGGCAGGCGCGCGACCTCCACCGTATGACCGAGGTCCGCGCACAGCGCGGCGGCGGCGGACAGCGCGCGCGCCACCTCCGGGTGCGGATCGTCGCCCTGCAGGTTGCCGGCGACCACGCCGATGCGCAGCCGGCGCGGCGAGGGCGCGGCCACCGGCGCCGACGGCACCGGACGGACGACCGCGAATGCCCAGGCCGCGTCGCGCACGCTGCGCGCCAGCAGCCCGTCGCCGACCAGCAGGTCCTCGAGCAGGTGCGGGGCGCGGGCGCGGACCACGCCGCCGCGCCCCGGCTTGAGCCCGACCACGCCGCAGCAGGCGGCCGGCATGCGGATCGAGCCGGCGCCGTCGCTGCCGTGCGCCAGCGGCACGATACCGGCGGCGACCGCCGCCGCGGCACCGCCGCTGGAGCCGCCCGGCGAATGCGCCGGCGACCAGGGATTGCGGGTGACCGGGCCGAGCAGCGGTTCGGTCGAGGGCAGCAGGCCGAACTCGGGCATCGCGCTCTTGCCGATCGCCACCAGGCCCTGCGCCGACAGGCGTTGCACGAAGGCCGGCGCGGCGGTCGCGAGGATCTCCGCGCCGCTGCGCGATCCGGCGCGCGTGGGCATGCCGGGATGGTCCAGCGAGTCCTTGGCCAGCCATGGCACGCCGGCCAGCGCTGCGTCCGCGCCCGGCCGCAGCGCGGCGGCGCGCTCGCACGCGGCATCGAAGGCGCGGTGACTGAGCGCGCCGAGCGCCGGATCGAGCCGCTCGGCGCGCACGATCGCGGCCGCCACCAGTTCCGCCGGCGACAGCTCGCCGGCGCGCACCAGCGCGGCCTGGGCGTGCGCGTCCAGCCGACCCAGCGCCATTGCGTCGGCATCGCGCATGGCCGTGGGCTTCCGTTCCGCATCCGGCCCGGTGCCGGTCGACAACGACCGCATGCTCAGAATCGCCAGTGCGCGGTGACGCCGAAGGTGCGCGGGCGCACGATGCCCTGGCCGAGCCCGTTGGCCTCGGGCACGGTGCGGGTGACGCCGCGCTCGTCGAACAGGTTGCTGCCGAACAGGGTGATGTCGGTGCGGCCGAAGCTCATGCGCAGGCGCAGGTCGACCAGGTGGTAGTCGCCCTGTTCGTTCGGCACCACCCCGGGCACCGCGGAGTTGAGGTCGCTGATGCCCTCCGACAGGTACTGGTGCGCCAGCGTCAGGGTCGGATACCAGCGCGCGTCGAAGCGCCAGCTGGCGGCGTTGCTGACCGACCAGTCGGCCGAGCCGGGCAGGCGCGCGCCCGCAGGGGCGGTCCCGTACCAGAGGATGAACAGGTCCTCCTCCAGTCGCGCCTCCTGCCAGGTCACGGCGCTGTGCAGGTCGAACCGGGCGTTCGGTCGCCATGCCGCGGACAGTTCGATGCCGCGGCTGCTGGCCTCGCCGCCGTTGGCGGCGTAGTTGAAGTTGTCGGGCGTCTGCAGGCGCAGCTGGATGTCGCTCCAGTCGACGTAGAAGGCGGTGGCATCGAGCAGCAGCCGGTTGTCGAGCCAGGCGGTGCGCACGCCGAGCTCGTAGTTGGTCAGCGCGTCGCTGCCGGAGCCGTCGGGAACCGGATACGCGCTCAGCCCCGGCGTGTTCGGCGTGCCGAAGCGGAAGCCTTCCGAGACCAGGCCGTAGACCATCAGGTCCTCGCGCGGGGTCCAGGTCAGCGCGGCCTTGGGATTGAAGCCGCTCTCCTCGGTACGCGAGCTCGACACCCGCGGCGCCCCCGGGTACGTGCCGAAGCCGACCTCGGTGGCCGTCTCCTCGACCTCGGTGCGGAAGGCGCGGCCGCCGAGGGTCAGCTTCCAGCGCGGGTTGAAATGCACCGAGGCCTCGCCGAACAGCGCCTTCTCCGTGCCTTCGAGTTCGGTGTAGAAGGCGTTGAAGATCTCGCCGTCCGGCGCGATGACCGCGCCGCTGCCGGGGCCGTACAGCGCGGAACGGTCGAACGCGGCGGCGGCGCCGGCGGCGCCGAGCTGCTCGTGCAGCGACTTGTCGGTGTCGAACAGCATCGCGCCGACCAGCCACTCGAAGCGCCCGCCGGATGGCGAGGCCAGCCGCAGTTCGACGCTGCGGCCCTCGCTCTCGCCGCCGGAGGCGATGTACAGCGGCTCGGTCAGGTCGAGGTCGAGGTCGGCGTTGTAGCCGGCGCGGTACGGGGTGAAGTCGAAGCGCCAGTCCTGCGACTTCTCCTGCCAGGCCGCCAGCGCGGTCAGGCCGGCCCAGCCGAAGTCGTGGTCCAGGCGCAGGCTGTGGATGGTGACGTCGGTGTCGGTGGACTCGGGGATGGCGGTATCGCGCACCAGGTCGCCGAGCGCCGGCATGCGATAGGCGTTGTCGTCCGAATCGATCTGCTGGAACAGGCTGAGCCAGGTGACGGTGGTGGCCTCGCCCGGCGTCAGCACCGCCGAGAGCCGGCCGCCGGCCACGGTGGCGTCGTTGGCGCCGTCGACGCCGGTGCCGACGTTGTCGAGATAGCCCGGATCGGAGCGGTAGTTCACCACGCCGCGTACCGCGAACACGTCCTCGGCGATCGGCAGGTTGACCATCGCCTTGCCGCTGTAGCCCAGGTCGGCATTGCGGGTCTTGCTGACGGTGCTTTCCAGCGCGGCGTCGAAGCCGCCGGCATCGGCCAGGTTGGCGATGTAGTTGATCGCGCCGCCCATCGATGCCGAGCCGAACAGCGTGCCCTGCGGCCCGCGCAGCACCTCGACGCGGTCGAGGTCGAAGGTGTCGATGTCGGGCACCGCGATGGTCCAGCCGGGCTCGGTCAGCGGCACGTCGTTGAGGAAGTAGCCGGTGGTGGTCTGGCCCTGCACGTTGCCGGCGCTGGTGGCGATGCCGCGCACCACCACGTGCGACACGCCCGGCTGGTAGCTGTTGAAGACCACGCCGGGGGTGCGCTGCACGTAGTCGGCCAGGCTCTGCGCGCCGCTGTCCTGCAGCTGCTGGCCGGTGACCGCGGAGACCGAGCCGGAGACCTCGCGCACCGACTCCTCGCGCTTGCCGGCGGTGACGATGATGCGATCGAGCGTCACCGCGTCGGCGGACTCCGCCGCCTCGGGACCGGACTGCGCCGTCGCCGGCGCCGCGGCCAGCAGGCCGAGGCAACCGCAGATCGAAAGGCCGAGAGGATGCACGGCGAAAGACTTCATGTTCGTTCCCCTTGTTGCGGCAGGCGGCGCTGCGGAGCTGGAAGAGGTCCGCGCCGGTGGCGGCGCGGGCACGCGACCGTTTCATCAGAGATGACGTGCGCCACCGTGTCCACCGTCGCCCGTGCGCCGGCGCTTTCGCCCAAACCATTGATTGCGCTTGTCTTTCACCGATCCAGGCTGCGCGATCCTGCGCCTGTGCCGGTGAAATAACGCAGGATGTCCGGCCGGCGGGTGGCAATTCCACAGAATCTGCGGCGCCGCCGGCCGCGCGTCGGCGCGATTAGACTCGGGGTCACGCTCCCGAACGCAGCCGCCGATGTCGTCCCGCAACCTCGACCGCACCGATCTGAAGATCCTCAACGTGTTGCAGCAGGACGCGCGCATCACCAACCAGGCGCTCGCCGACCAGGTCGCGCTCTCGCCCAGCGCCTGCCTGAGCCGGGTGCGCGCACTGGAGGCCCGCGGCCTGATCAACGGCTACCGCGCGCAGGTGGCGGTGGACCGGATCCGCTCGGCCACGATCGTCCTGGCGCAGGTGTCCTTCAAGCACCACGCGCTGGACGGCTTCAGCGCCTTCGACCAGCGCATCCTGGCGATGCCGGAGGTGGTCGAGGCCTCGCGGGTGAGCGGCGCCTACGACTACATGCTGCGGGTGATCGTCAACGACGTGCACGAGTGGAAGGACATCGCCCGCGCACTGCTCGGCGGCGACTACGGCGTGGAGAAGATCGTCTCGCACTTCCTGATGGACGAGGTGAAGCCGTTCAGCGGCTACCCACTGGCGTCGAAGCCGACCCGGGCCTGAGGAGCGCTCGCCGCCGCGCTTCCTGCCGGCGCGCGAGCGCTAGGCGGGGACCGGCGCGTCCGCCTCGATCAGCTGCTCGGCCTTCAGTTCGGCCCAGAAGTCGCCGGGAATCCGCACTCGCATCGAGCGCGCGTTCTGCCGCGCCTGCTCGGCGGTGCGGGCGCCAGCATCACCACACTGACCGCGGCCGGCGGCGCGGCATCCGCCGCGATCGACGCCGAACCGTCAGTTCGGATCGGCGGCCGCCGGGCCGGAAGCGGCGCCGTCTGCCGGAGGCGCGTCGTCCTCCGGTACGGCGAGCGCATAGGTGTAGACGTTATTGTCCAGCCGGACCTCGAGCAGATCCCGGCCACGGCGGTCGATCGGATAGATCTTGCCTTCCCAGCGGGCAGTCAGCGCGGTGATCGGATCCAGGCCGCCCAGCCGGCTGCCGGACAGGTGCACCCGCACGCGGTCGTCCGGGTAGGACCCCCGCACCGAGCTGAAGTAGGTGGCGTACTGTCCGCTGGACATCGCCCGATAGGAGCCGCTCGCGTTGGGATGGGCCACCAGGAAAGCGAACTGCCTGTCGAAATCGATGGCCGAGAAATCCGGCTCGATGTCGTGGCGGCGCAGCTGCCGGGGGCCGGACATCGCCTCCAGCGCGTCGGCATGGACGACCGGGAAGAACTCGATGTCCGAGTAGACCGGCATCGCATCGGGGTCCGCCATGCCGCCGGTGGCCAGGATGGCGCGGGCCACGTCGGCACCGCCGAGTGCGGGACGATGGCCGATCTCGAAGTCGCTGACCGCGGCCACTTCCTGCGGCTCCGGTTCGCGCGTGCCTTCGCAGCCCGGCACCAGCGCCATGGCGAGTACGGCCGCCGCCAGCGGCCACGTCTTCCCTGTCATCATTCCGTGAACTCCTTGTCTGGGCTTTTCCGGGGCGGGATTCTCGTATACGACGGAACGAAACAGAAACCGCGGCAGCCGGATGCCGCCACTGTAGCGCGGCACGCCGCTTCCGGTACCCGCGGTATCGCGCGCGCGGGGCGCTCCTACGGTGTGTGCACGACCGCCGCACCGTAGGAGCGCGTCATGCGCGCCATGTGCGCGAGGCCGCGGGCATCCACCGTCCGCGAATTGCGGTGACCGGCGCGCCTGCGGGCCCGGAATCGCGGCGTCCACCGGATTTCGCCCAGCACCGGGTGCAAGGTCGCCTGCCCCCAAGCGGTGCCGGCGCCTCAAACCGCCGGCACTGGCGCGTCCGCCTCGATCAGCTGCTCGGCCTTCAGTTCGGCCCAGAAGTCGCCGGGAATCCGCACCCGCATCGAGCGCGCGTTCTGCCGCGCCTGCTCGGCGGTGCGTGCACCGGGGATCACCGCCGAGACCACCTCCGGCGCGGCGGCGAACTGCAGCGCGGCGGTGCGCAGGTCGATGCCGTGCGCGTCGGCGATCGCGACGACCCGCGCGCGCTTGTCCGGCGCCCAGTCCGGAATCGTGCCGTCGTACAGGTAGCGCTCGCGACCGGCGAGATAGCCGGCCAGCAGCGGCGATCCGACCACCACCGAGGCGCCGTGCGCGGCGATCTTCGGGAAGGTCTCGTGCAGCGCCTGCGCATGGTCGAGCAGCGAGTACTGGCAGGCGAGCAGGAAGATGTCGGGATCGGCCACTTCGATCGCGCGCAGCGCCGGCTCGGGCCGGTTGACGCCGAAGCCCCACGCCTTGATCAGGCCCTCCTCGCGCATCTTCGTCAGCTCCGGCATCGCGCCTTTCGCGGCTTCGGCGAAGCGCTGTTCCCACGGCATGCCCAGGTCCTGCTCGTTGTCCGGCGACAGGTCGTGGATGAAGACGACGTCGATGCGCGGAATCCCGAGGCGCTGCAGGCTGTCCTCGATCGAGCGGCGGGTGGCGGCGGCGCTGTAGTCGTAGGTGTAGTCGAACGGCGCCGGGTCCTGCCACTGCGTCTGCGGCGGGTCGTCGGTGGCGGTCAGCAGGCGCCCGACCTTGGTCGAGATCGCGTAGTCGTCCGGATCCAGCGTGTGCAGGAAGCGGCCGAAGCGACGCTCGCTCAGGCCCAGGCCGTACCAGGGCGAGGTGTCGAAATAGCGTGTGCCGCTGTCGTAGGCGGCCTGCAGGGTGTCCTGGCATTGCGCGTCGCTGGCCGGCGCAAAGCCGTTGCCAATCGCCACGCCGCCCAGTCCCAGCCGGGTCGGCGGCCGGTAACGGCCGCCGCGGGCGGCGGCGGCCGGTAGCGGTCGGCTGCGCAGCTCGCCACGCGTACGCATGACACTGCCGGGACCGCCCTGCGCGCGCGCCATCCGCGGCGCGAGGACGACGGCGGCGGTGCCGAGGGCGGCGGCGGCCAGGAAGCAGCGGCGGGCGTTCATCGATGGTCTCCGAATGGGCGGGGATGACGGTGGCGCGACGCGAACCGCGTTCGAGCGCCGGACGTGGCCGTTGCCGTCGCTGTATAGCCGGGGCGCGGTGACCGTGACGTCATCGGCGCGCGGCGATCTGCCGGCGCCGTGCGCATCAGCGGCGGCGCGTCGCGCCAGTCGGCGGCCGCCGCCATTCCGGCGTCGCCTGCCAGGCCTCGACCAGGAAATCGACGAACGCGCGTGCCTTGGCCGGCACGTAGCGGCGCGCCGGCATCACCGCGTGCACGTCGAGCCCGGGCATGGCCCAGTCCGGCAGCACCGGCTCCAGTTCCCCGCTGGCCAATGCGTCGGCGACGGCGAAGGCAGGGATGCGGGCGATGCCGGCGCCGGCGATCGCGGCGGCCTTCAGCGCGAGACTGGAGTTGGCATCCAGGCGCGCGCCCAGGGCCACGCGCACCACGTCACCGGCACGCGTGAACTCCCAGGTGCGGCCGCTCACCGCGAGGCTGAAGTGCAGGCAGTCGTGTCCACTCAGTTCGTCCGGCCGCTGCGGACGGCCGGCGCGATCGAGATAGTCCGGCGCGGCGCACAACAGCACCGGGCTGCGCGCGATGCGGCGCGCGACCAGGCTCGAATCCGCCAGCCGGCCGAGCCGGATCGCCAGGTCGAAACCCGCCTGCACCGGGTCGAGCTGGCGATCGTCGAACTGCAGGTCGAGGGTCACCTGCCGATGGCGCGCCAGGAACGCGGCCGCGTGCGGGGCGACGTGCAGCAGGCCGAAGGTCATCGGTACCGTCATCCGCAACCGCCCCTGCGGCTCGCGCTCGCTGCCGGCCACCGCGTCCTCGGCCGCGCGCGCTTCGGCGAACGCGGTCTGCGCGTGCCGTAGGTACAGCTGCCCGGCCTCGGTCAGGCTGAGCCGGCGCGTGGTCCGGTGCAGCAGGCGCGTGCCGAGCCGGCGCTCCAGCGCCGAGACCTGCTTGCTGACCGCGGCCTTCGACAGGCCCAGCGCATCGGCCGCGCGCACGAAGCTGCCCAGCTCCGCCACCCGGACGAAGGCGAGCAGGCCGGGCAGGTCGGGCGTGGGCAGTCGCGCCTGCGGGATTGTTGACATGGGGAAACAGTCTAGCCACTCCAGGGCCGATTATCCGCGCCGGCCGCTTCACTACCTTGGAACCGCCACCCCCGCCCCACCGGAGCGCTTCCATGAACGCCACCGCCCAACGCTTCGCCCTCACCCTCGCCGCCGGCGGCCTGATCGGCAGCGGTTTCGTCGTCGCCAAGCTGCTGCTCGACGCCGGCGCCAATCCGGCTGCGATTGCGCTGGTCCAGGTCGGCGGCGCCGGCCTGTTCCTCGGCATCGCACTCAAGTTCGGCGGCGGCACACTGCCGTTCCGCCGCGACACCTGGCGCTACCTGCTGGTGGCAGCGCTGATCGGCATTGCCGCCGGCCCGCTGCTCGGGCAATGGGTGCTGGCGCGGATCCCGGCCGGCGTCTTCACCGTGGCGGTGACGCTGTCGCCCATGTTCACCACGCTCATCAATGCCGGCCTGGACCGGCGGCTGCCGGCACCCACGACTGCACTCGGGATCGGGATCGGCCTGGCCGGGGTGCTGCTGGTGCTGGTGCCACGCGCGCAGACGGTCGGCCCCGAGCAAGGCCTGGCCCTGGCGCTCGCGCTCGGCGTCCCCGTGCTGCTCGCGGCCGGCAACGTCTACCGTTCGCGCCGCTGGCCGGACCGCCTGCCCGCGCCCGCCGCGGCGGCCGGCACCCTGCTGGCCCAGGGCCTGCTGCTGCCGCTGTTCTTCGCCCGGCCCGCCGCCGGGAGCGCCGAACTGCTGCCGCTATGGCCGCTGCTGGCCGCGCTGGTGACGATCACCATCGCCGGCAGCCTCGCCGCCTCGACCCTGCAGCGCGTCGCCGGCGCCGCCGCCTTCAGCCAGATCGGCTACGTGATCGCGCTGACCGGCGTGGCCGCGAGCGCGCTGGTGTTCGGCGACGCGCTCGGCGCGCTGTTCTGGCCGGCGCTGGCGCTGGTGTTCGCCGGCATCGCGATCGGCAACCGTCCTGCCGCGGCGGCGCTTGCGATGGCGGGGCATCCGGTTCCCGCTCGCTGATCGTCCCCTCGAGGCGACCGGCTCGGACTGCACTCGCCGAGCTGGCCGCAGCTGCGCTCAATCCAGCACCCGGCAGAACGCGGCCTCAGATCGCGCGACTCCTGCACGTCGGCCAGGAACGGTTCGCCGCCCTGCACGACGGCGCCGGCCTGGTCCGGCTGGGCAGCGTGTGGCCGCTGCTGGGGCCGATGGTGCCGCTACGGCATCGCGGCGCGCACCGTCACCGGCAGGTCGCGGCTGCCGACGGCCTGATTGCCGCTGTGGTCCTCGCCGAAGGCGCGGATGATGTAGTCGCCCGGCGCGAGGTCGGCCGGCTGCCAGTGCGAGACCGCCAGTTCGTCGGCGCGCACGCGATTGCTGGCCACGTACAGGAACCGCGTGCGGGCGGCGCCGTGCACGGTGATGCCGCTGTTGGCGGCGTAGGCGACCTTCACCGCATCCGGATGCGCGGGCATGCGCGAGAAATCGAGGTTCATCGCCGGCGCCGCCAGGCCCGGCAACATGCTGCCGTCGGCCGCGAGGATCTGGTAGCCGACGCGGTGCAGGCCGAGCCGGCGGCGGGCGAGATTGCCGTTCACCTGGTCCCAGGCATCGACGACGACCTGCACGCCACCGCCGTCCTGCGGCACCAGCACGCGGCCGTTCTCGCGGCGGTCGAGCGGCTGGTCACGCTCGTCGAGCAGGAACACGCCGTCGATCCGCGGCGGCACGCTGTCGACGAAATTGCGCAGGCCGAGCCGGATCGCGTTGTGCTGGTAGCCGTACGGACCGACGATCAGGTGCACGTGCGCCTGCGCGTTGATCGTGCCCAGCGCGTCGCCGGCGGCGAAGCGGGTGCCGCGCGGAACACGCACCCGCTCCGGACGGCCGTCGTCGTCGGCAAGGATCTGGAACCTGTCCGGATCGAGATTGCGCCCCTGCGGCGTGCGTCCGACCCGCATGTGCACATAGGCCAGCTCGCCGATCGCCATGCCCTCGGCCTGTCCGCCGAAGCTCCAGGCGGCCAGCGGCGTGGTGACCTTGCCGTCGGCGACGGCCAGCACCCGGGTGCCGACGTCGCCGCGGATGTCCAGGCCGTTGTGCAGATGGCTGCGGCTCTCGCCGCGAAAGTTGCCGCGCACCTCGCCGAGCGTGCCGACCACCTCGTGCCAGCCGTCCTGCGGCGCAAGCGGCCAGCGCTGGCCGGTGTCGGGCAGCGCGCGCCCGGGCGCCGGCCCGACCGGACCGTCGGCGGCGGCGCCCACCCGCGGCGCCAGCCGGTGCAGGCGGTGGCCTGCGGCATCGGCCAGCAGCAGGCTGCCGTCGGGCTCCAGCCACAGCGCCGACGGCCGCGCGAACCATGGCCCGGCCCCGTCGCCGGCCAGCACACGGGTGCGGCCGTCGCCGGTCAGCTGCAGCACGCGGCCCGGCGAGAGTTCGGCGACGTAGAGATGCCCGTCATGGGTCGCCGCCAGCGCCAGCGGCCGGCCGAAGCCGTCGCGCTCTTCTTCCCGCCATTCCCATGGCGAAGGCCGCCAGGTGTCGACGGTGCCATCCGGGTCGATGCGCCGCAGGGCGCGGTTGCCGGTATCGGCGACCCAGACGGTGTCGTCGCCGGCCACGGCGAGCGCCGCCGGCGTGTCGAAACGCGCCTGCCCGCCCCAGCCGTTGCGGAACCCGGGCCGGTCCCCGCCGGCGACGGTGCGCACCTGCCCGTCGGGCTCGATCACGCGGATGCGGTCGTTCCAGGTATCGGCGACGTAGACCCGACCGGCCGCGTCGAGCGCCACGCCCATCGGCGCATGGAAGCGCGCCTGCGCCGCTGCGCCGTCGCGGAATCCGGGCGTGCCATCGCCGGCCAGCGTGCTCACCAGGCCGTCCGCGGTGATCCGGCGGATCGCGTGGTTGCCGGTGTCGGCCACGTAGAGATTGCCGGCCGCGTCCACCGCCAGCGCCGACGGCGTGTGGAAGGCCGCCGCCGCGCCGCGACCGTCGGCGAAACCTTCCTCGCCACCGGCGAACGGATGCAGGCTGCCGTCGGGTGCGATCCGGCGGATGCGGTTGGCCTCGCCCGCGTCGGCGACGAACAGGCTGCCGTCGGGTCCGCGCACCAGGCCCCAGGGCTCGTCGAAGCGCGCCTGCGCCGGATCCCCGTCGCGCAGGCCGCGATGCCCGTCGCCGGCCAGCGGCGCGATCCGCACCTGCCAGTCGAACGCGGTGGCGGGCGGGCCGGGGTCGGGCTGCGGCGGGTCGCGCACCGGCAGCAGGAAGCTGGCGCCGAGCGCGAGCGCGGTCAGCAGCGCCGCCGCCGGCAGCGCGCGCCGCGCCCACGGGCGCGGCGCGCGGCGGCGCCGGTTCAATCCAGCACGCGGCAGAAGGCCGCCTTCAGGTACCGCGACTCCTGCACGTCGGCCAGGAAGGGATGGTCGGCGCCGGCGCCGGACACCTTCAGCACCTGCACGGTGCGCCCGGCGTAGAAGGCGGCGCGGCGCAGCATGTCGAGGAACTGCTCCTCGCTGACCAGGCCGGTGCAGGAGAAGGTCGCGAACAGGCCGCCGGGCCTGACCACGCCCAGCGCCAGCTTGTTCATGTCGAGGTATTTCTTCAGCGCCGGGATCACCTGCTCGCGGTCGCGGGTCATCTTGGCCGGGTCCAGCACCACCGCGTCGAAGCGCTCGCCGGCGACGGCGGCGTCGCGCAGCCACGGGAAGATGTCGGCCTGCACCCAGCGCACGCGCACGTCGTTGAGCTTGGCGTTGCCGTGGGCGATGTCGAGCACGTCCTGGTCGATGTCGACGCCGACCACCTCGCTCGCCCCGCGCACCGCCGCGTACACGGCGAAGCCGCCGGTGTTGCAGCACAGGTCGAGCACGCGACGGCCGGCGACCTGCTGCGCGAACCACTGGCGGTTGTCGCGCTGGTCGGCGAAGAAGCCGGTCTTGTGTGCGCCGGCGGGATCGGCGCGGAACTTCACCCCGTGTTCGCTGATGATCGCGGGCGCGGCCGGCTCGGTGCCGCGGAAATCGAAGCTCTCCTGCTTCTGCACGTGTTCGTCGGCGAAGCCGTGGAAGCGGCAGCCGGGGAACTGTTCGCGCAGCGCGGCGTGGATCCACTCGCGGTGGCGGAACATGCCGGCGCTGAAGTACTCGACCACCAGCAGGTCGCCGTAGCGGTCGACCACCAGCCCGCTGAGTCCGTCGCCCTCGCTGTGCACCACGCGCCAGGCGTCGGACACCTCGTCCAGCCGCAGGACCTCGCGCCGCAGCCGCACCGCCGCCGCGATCTTGTCCGCGAACCAGCCGGCATCGACCGCGATGTCCGGATTGCGCTCCAGAATCCGCACCGCGATCCGCGAATGGCCGTTGTAGAAGCCGCGGCCGATCCATTCGCCGTCGACGCCGACCACGTCGACGATGCTGCCGGGCTTGGGCCGCTGCGCGGGCTTCTCCACCAGGCGCTGGAAGATCCACGGGTGGCTGGAGCGCCAGGCGTTCTTGAGGCGGACGGTGGGCAGGGGTTGTGAAGTCATCTGGGAATTCTACGCTGCAGGCGCTTCGGGACTCGGGACTCGCGAAAGAGCGCGTCGCTCTTGCTCGTCGTCCCGAAGGCCCTCGTCATCCCGGCGAAGGCCGGGATCCAGTGGCTTTCCCGGCGCGTCGAAATGGATCCCGGCCTTCGCCGGGATGACGGCGTGGGCGCTTCCGCCTTCCGTCTCCCGTATTCCACCAGCCACGCTTCACCCTTCCGCCTCCGCCGTCCGAATCGCCAGGACGACGTGGGCGCTTTCGTCTTTCGCCTTTACGAATCCCGAATCACAGAATCCCGAATCCCGGCTCCTATCGGGCTTGCATCCGCCCGAACCGCCGCCATCCTCTGCTCCATGCACCTGGACATGCCCGACGCGCCGGCCGATCCCGAGGCGCAGCGCGCCGCCGACCGCCGCCGGATCGGCGGCGCGCTGAAGATCAGCATCGCCTTCGTCGCCCTGCTGGCGGTGATGTTCGGCGTGCAGGCGATGCTCGACTGGCGACCGTTCGCGATCGTGCCGCAATCGTGGCCGGGCCTGCTCGGTGTGCTGACCGCGCCGCTGCTGCACGGCTCGCCCGCGCACCTGATCGCGAACGCATCCGCGCTGCTGCTGCTGGGCACGCTGGCGTTCTCCGTGTATCCGCGCGCGACCGTGCGCGCGCTGCCGCTGATGTGGCTGGGCGCGGGACTGGGCGCGTGGTGGCTGGGCGAACCGGGCTCGCGCCATCTCGGCGCCAGCGGCGTCACCCATGGATTGATGTTCCTGATCTTCGTCCTCGGGCTGCTGCGCCGCGACCGGCCGTCGATCGCCGCCGGCATGATCGCGTTCTTCTTCTATGGCGGCATGCTGCTGACGGTGCTGCCGCAGGAGCCCGGCGTGTCCTGGCAGTCGCACCTGGGCGGCGCGCTCGGCGGCATCCTCGCCGCCTGGCTGTTCCGCCGCGCCGATCCGCAGGCACCGCGGCGCCGCTACAGCTGGGAGGACGAGGACGACCCGGAGACCGGCGCCCACGACGACACCCTCGAACCGCCGCCGCCGCGCGAGGTGCCGGTGCTGTGGCGGCGCGAACCGGAGCCACGCGGCACGGTGCTGAAGTTCCCGGACCGGCGCGCGAACGCGAATGAAGCGAGGAGTGAGGAGTGAGAAACGAGAGGAAGGCAGCCGCTCTTACTCGTTCCTCACTTCTCGTTTCTCGTTTCTAGCTTTCATCGGGCATCGTCGCCAGCTTGCGGCCGATCACCGCGCAGTAGTGCAGCGGATTGCCCTCGATCGAGATGCGGTGGCGGTAGCGCTCGAGGTGGTAGAGCTGCAGGAACTCCCCGGCCACCAGGCGCTTGATGAACAGCGCCAGGCCGCTCTCGTCCGACTGGCCCAGGAACGTCTCCTTGATGTTGAACCCGATCCAGCCGCCGTCGGCGATCAGGTTGAAGGCGCGGTGGAACGCCGCCACCGGGATGTCGTCGTAGCCGAGCGCGGCGATGGTGGTCAGGCAGTTGAAGTCCCACCCGCGCAGCGAGCCCATCAGCGCGTCGTCGTGGCGGCTGAGGTCGCCGACGTAGTAGGCGTCGTAGACGCCGGGGCGGTCGCGCCACAACGCGTCCCGGGCGGCTTCGGAAATGTCCAGGCCGACCAGACGCGACACGCCGTGATGGGCGAGCTCCTCGCCCATCATGCCGTTGCCGGCGCCGAAATCGAGCACGCGCTGGCGGTTGAGATCGTCGCCGGCCGCGGCCAGCACCTCGCGCATGCGCAGCGCCAGGAAGCGCGGCGAGTCGCACTTGAGCCGCTCGTAGAAGATCTGCTCGTACAGGCCCGGCAGGCTGTAGATCCGGTCGTAGTCGTGGAAGCGGACGTGCTCGGCGCGGCCGTCCTCGTGGTCGAGGACGAAGTAGACGTCGCTCTCGCGTTCGCGGCTGAAATCGAGCTGCGGCAGGCGGATGCGATGGCGCGGGATCTTCGTCATGCGGACTCCTTGGGTCATGGTCGATGTGGATGCGCCGGGGCTACCGGCGTGCGGCCAGGCGCAGGCCGCGCGGCGTGAGCAGGCGCTCGATCAGTTCGAACGCGCCCTGCGCGGCCAGCGCCAGCAGCGCCGCCGGCACCGCGCCTTCCAGGATCAGGCCGATGTCGTCGAGCCGGATGCCGGCCAGGATCGACTGCCCGTAACCGCCGGCGCCGATCAGGGCGCCGAGCGTGGCGGTGCCGACGTTGATCACCGCCGCGGTCTTGATCCCCGCCAGGATGGTGCGCAGCGCCAGCGGCAGCTCGATCCGCCACAGCCGCGTCGACGGCCGCAGGCCGATCGCGGCCGCGGTCTCGCGCAGGTCGCGCGGGATGCCGGTCAGGCCGGCATGGGTGTTGCGCACGATCGGCAGCAGGCTGTACAGGAACAGCGCCGCGATCGCCGGCCACGCGCCGATGCCGAACAGCGGAATCATGAAGACGAACACCGCCAGCGACGGCAGCGTCTGCAGCAGGCCGGTCAGGGTGAGCGCCACCTGCCCGGCGCGCGGGCGCCGCGCCGCGAACACCCCGAGCGGCAACGCCACCAGCAGCGCCAGGCCCAGCGAGATGCCGACCAGCGCCAGGTGCTCGCGGGTCCGCTGCCACAGCCGCGGCCACCGGCCGGTCCCCTGCGGCGCGTCGATCCCGAGCCAGTCGGCGGCGACCGCGGACTCGGCCTCGCCGTCCAGCTTCACGCGCGCGTTGAGGCGCTGCATGGTCGTCGCGTCGATGCGCCCGGCCAGGCCTTCCAGCGCCTCGGCCCAGCGCGGCGCGCGCTGCAGCAGGTCCTCGCGATACAGGAACACCGCCTCGTAGCCGGGGAAGAAGCCGCGGTCGTCCTCCAGCACCACGATGTCGTAGTACGGGATCTCGGCGTCTGTGCGGTACAGGTCGGTGACGTCGATCGCGCCGTTGGCCAGGCCGCGGTAAGCGAGGTCGTGGTCGAGTCCGTTGGCCGACTGCGGCAGTCGGTAAGCGGCACGCAGGCCCGGCCAGCCGTCGGCGCGCTGCATGAACTCGTTGCCGAAGCCGAAGCGCAATCCCGGATGATCACGCAGGTCGCCGATGCTGCGGATGCCGAGTTCGCGCGCATGCGCGGCGCGCATGCCCAGCGCGTAGCTGTTGTCGAAGCCCAGCGGCGCGGTCATGCGGAGGCCGCGCCGCCGCAGCTCGGCGCGCAGCGCGTCGATGTCGGCATCCGGCATGCGCAGCAGTTCCTGCGCCAGGGTGCCGGTGTACTCGGGATAGGCGTCGATCTCGCCGCCCAGCAGCGCGCGCCAGACGATGCGGGTGCCGCCGAGCTGGCGGCGGTGGCGCACCACGGTGTCGGACTGCCGGCCGAGCCCGGCGCCGATTTCGCCCAGCACCACCGACTCGGTGAAGTTCTTCGAGCCCATGGTGGCGCTGGCGGGCGCCGCGCCCGGTTGCTGCGCCCGCGCGCCGGCGCCGGCGCAGAGCAACAGCAATGCCAGCAGCGCGCGCATCACGCGTCCGCTCCCAGGCTGCGTTGCGCGGTCATGAACGCGTGCACGAAGGGCTCGGCCGGCGCCCGCAGAAGTTCGCACGCCGCGCCCTGCTGCACCACGCGGCCGCGGCGCAGCAGCACCAGGGTATCGGCCAGGTAGGCGGCCTCGGCGACGTCGTGGGTCACCAACACCACGGTCTTGCCCAGGGCCGCGAACAGCTCGCGCATCTGCGCCTGCAGCTCGTGGCGGATGATCGGGTCGAGCGCGCCCAGCGGTTCGTCGAGCAGCAGCACTTCCGGGTCGAGCATCAGCGCGCGGATCAGGCCGACGCGCTGGCGCTGGCCGCCGGACAGTTCGGCCGGATAGCGCCGCAGCGCCTCATCGGGCAGCTGGCACAGTTCGGCCAGTTCGCCCATGCGCGCGTCGATGCGCGCACGGGTCCAGCCCAGCGTGCGCGCCAGCAGCGCCACGTTGCCGGCCGCGGTGAGGTGCGGGAACAGCCCGCCCTCCTGGATCACGTAGCCGACCCGGCGCCGCTGCTCCAGCAGCGCGGCGCGCCGCAGCGGCTCGCCGCGGAACAGCACCGTGCCCGCATCCGGCCACTCCAGCCCGATCAGCATCCGCAGCACCGTGGACTTGCCGGCGCCGCTCGGCCCGATCAGCGCGGTGCTGCGGCCGGCCGCGATGCGCAGGTCGACGTCCTCGAGCGCGATGCTGCTGCCGTAGCGCCGGCTGACATGGCGGAGCTCGAACATCCGCCCACCATAGCGCAGAGGCATGACCGCCCGCAGGCAGGCGCCACGGCGCGCGGGCGCGGCGCGTGCACTAGAATCGGCCCGATGCGCGTCCTCGCCGCCATTGCTGCATGCCTCCTGCTGCCCGGCGTCGTCGCGGCCCAGGGAGACCCGATGCAGACGAAGGTCGATGTCCTGATGCGCAACTACGACGGCGACGTGCCCGGCGCCGCGGTCCTGGTGCTGCACGAGGGCGAAGCGGTCGTGCGCCGCGGCTACGGCCTGGCCGATCTCGGGACGCGCGCGCCGGTCACCCCGGCCAGCAACTTCCGGCTGGCCTCGCTGACCAAGCAGTTCACTGCCGCGGCGGTCCTGCTGCTGGCCGAGGACGGCCGCCTGCGCCTGGACGATCCGGTGCGCAAGTGGCTGCCGACGCTGCCGCCGGCGGCCGATCCGGTCACCGTGCACCACCTGCTCAGCCATACCTCCGGGCTGATCGACTACGAGGAGGTGATGCCGGACGCGATCGATGGCCAGCTGCGCGACGCCGACGTGCTGGCGCTGCTGGAACCGCACGATCGCCTGTATTTCGCGCCGGGTACGCAGTACCGCTACAGCAACAGTGCCTACGCACTGCTGGCGCTGATCGTCGGCAAGGCCTCGGGTTCGGATTTCGCCGCATTCCTGCGCGAGCGCATCTTCCTGCCGCTGGGGATGGCGCGCACGGTGGCGTTCGAGGACGGCAAGTCCACCGTGGCCGACCGCGCCTACGGCCACAGCCGCGTCGACAGGGGGTGGGCGCGCAGCGACCAGAGCCCGACCAGCGCGGTGCTCGGCGACGGCGGCATCTACAGCTCGATCGACGACCTGGCGAAATGGGACGCGGCGCTGTACGACGACCGCCTGCTGTCGGACGCCTCGCGCGCGCTGGCGTTCGCGGCGCAGACCACCACGCCGACCGGCGAGGACGACGTCGACGCCTACGGCTACGGCTGGCGCCTGCACGGCGACCTGCGGTGGCATTCGGGCGAGACGATCGGTTTCCGCAACGTCACCCTGCGTTTCCCGCGCGAGCGCCTGACCGTGGTCGTGCTGAGCAATCGCGACCATCCCGAGCCCTACGCGACCGCGCGCGCGATCGCCGACCTGTGGCTCGCAGGCACGGCACGGCATGATCCATAAGCGCTAACAGGCCCTAGTCCATGTCCCGAACGCTCCGCATCGCACTCATCCTCGCCGTGCTCGCCGCGGTCGCGTTCGCCGGGTGGCGCTGCTCGCGACCGAATCCATCTGCCGAGGCGCCCGCCGATGCCGCCCGTCTGCCCGATGCGGTGCCGCAGTCGTCCGACCCCGCGGCGCAGCGCATCGAGGTCGATCTGCGGCGCCTGGCCGACGACGCCATGGAGGGCCGCGAGACCGGCACCCGCGGCTACGACCTCGCCGCCGGCTACGTCGCCGCGCGCTTCGCCGATGCCGGCCTGCAGCCGGCCGGCGAGGACGGCGGCTATTTCCAGCGGGTGCCGCTGCTCAAGGCGACGGTGCAGCAGGACGGCGCGCGGCTGGCGGTGGAGCGCGGCGGGCGCACCATCGAGCTGCGCTTCGGCGAGCAGTTCCTGCCGTGGGCCAACTTCGATGCGCCCTCGCACACGGTGGAGGCGCCGGCGGTGTTCGTCGGCCACGCGATCCACGCCCCGGACCTGGAACACGACGATTTCGCCGGGCTCGACCTGCGCGGGCGCATCGCGGTGCTGCTGCCGGGCGCGCCGGAGAGCTTCGACGACCACCGCCGCGCCTTCCACTCGTCCCAGCAGGAGAAGCTGCGGGCGCTGGCCGCGCGCGGCGCGGTCGGCGCGGTGTTCGTGTCCACGCCGCAGTTCGAGGCGCGGGTGCCGTGGGCCCGCCAGCGCGCCGGCTGGGACAAGCCGGCGATGCGCCTGCGCGGCGAGGACGGCGCGCCGCTGGACACCTTCCCGCAGCTGCAGGGCGTGGCCGCGGTCAGCGCCGCCGCGGCCGATCTGGTCTTCGCCGACGGCGAGCGCAACGCCGCCGAGCTGTTCGCCGCGGCGCGCGCCGGCACCCTGCGCGGTTTCCCGCTGCAGGGCACGCTGCTGATCGCCGGGCGCACGCAGGTCGGGCCGATCGAATCGCGCAACGTGCTGGCGAAGCTGCCCGGCAGCGACGCGGAACTCGCCCGCGAGCACGTGGTGCACACCGCGCACCTCGACCACGTCGGCATCGGCGCCGCCGACGCCGACGGCGATACGATCCACAACGGCGCCCTCGACAACGCGCTGGGCGTGTCGATCATGCTCGAGACGGCGCGCACGCTGGTCGCAGCCGACGCCGCGCCGCGCCGCACCCAGCTGTTCGCCGCGCTGACCGCCGAAGAACAGGGCCTGCTGGGCGCGCAGTGGTTCGTCGCCCATCCCACGGTGCCGCGCGAGAGCCTGATCGCCAACCTCAACCTGGACATGCCGGTGCTGACCGCGCCGAGCACCGACGTGGTGGCGATCGGCATCGAGCACTCGACGCTGCGGCAGGCGGTGGAGGCGGCCGCGGCGGAGCTGGACGTGAAGCTCTCGCCGGATCCGTTCCCGGAGGAAGTGGTGTTCGTGCGCAGCGACCAGTACGCCTTCGTGCGCGCCGGCATTCCGGCGCTGTACCTCGACGGCGGCACCCTCTCCGCAGACGGCGAGCGCGATCCCAAGCTCGCGCTGGCGTACTTCCTGCGCAACTGCTATCACCGGCCCTGCGACGACGCCTCGCAGCCGATCCAGTACGACGACGCCGCGCGGCTGGCGCGGTTGAGCGCGGCGGTCGCGACCCGCGTCGGCAACGCCGACCAGCGGCCGCGCTGGAACGACGGCGACTTCTTCGGCGAGCGGTTCGGGTCGCCCTGATGCGCCGGTGGCACGAGGCCTGGCGGCCGCTCCTGTTGGCCGCCGGCCTCGGTACCGCGGCGCCGGCGGCGGCCGAGTGCATGGACTGGCCGGCACCGGGGCTCGAGAGCCGCGGGATCCGGGTCGAACACCTCGCCGGCGCGGGCGACGTGCGCATCCGCCAGGCCTCGCAGGCGGCAGGCTACGGCCACTACCACTACGCGCTGGCGGTCGCCTGGCGCGGCCACGACGGCAACCCGCGACGGCAACCCGCGACGGCAGTTGCTGGCGGACGGGATGAGCGGCACGGACTGGCCGGATGTCGCACCCGACGGCGACGCGCTGATTCTCCGCTTCGTCGACTGCGGGTTCAGGGGCACCTGCCGGGCCCGCGTGGAGCGATACGTCCACGTGGAGGCCGCCGGCGCGTTCCGCGGCACCGCCGGCTGGGCGCCGTTCGCGTTCGATCCCGACGACGACACCTGGCGGCGCGCGCCGCCGCTGGAATCGGCGCCGGTACCGGAACCGGACTGCGACGCTGCCGGAGCGTTCCCGGAGGGCTGACTGGCGGTTGCGTCGGCCTTCAGGCGGATGCCGCGGGTGCTGGGTATGCTGGCATGTCCATGACGATCCGCTCCCCGATGCGTCTGCCCCTTCCGCTCCGCCCGTGCCTGTTCGCACTGTGCGCGCTGCTGCTCGTCGCCTGCGGTGGGCGCGAGACGCGGCCGTCGCCCGAACCGGTCGCCACGCCCGCCCCGGCGGCGCCACCGGTGCGCATCGGCCTGGCGCTGGGCGGCGGCGCGGCCAAGGGCTTCGCCCATATCGGCGTGATCAAGATGCTCGAGGCCAACGGCATCGAGCCGGCCGTGGTCGCCGGCACCAGCGCCGGCAGCGTGGTCGGCGCGCTCTACGCCAGCGGCATGGACGCATTCGCACTGCAGGAGCGGGCGGTGGCGCTGGACGAGGCGAAGATCCGCGACGTGCGCCTGTTCTCCGGCGGGCTGGTGCAGGGGCAGAAACTGCAGGACTACGTCAACGCGCAGATCGGCAGCCGCCCGATCGAGCGCCTGGAGCGGCCGTTCGCCGCGGTGTCGACCCGGCTGGACAGCGGCGAGCGCGTGGTCTTCACCCGCGGCAACACCGGCCAGGCGGTGCGCGCCTCCAGCAGCGTGCCGGGCGTGTTCGAGCCGGCGCGGATCGGCGGCCACAGCTACGTCGACGGCGGCGTGGTCAGCCCGGTGCCGGTGGACGCCGCGCGCCAGCTCGGCGCCGACCTGGTGATCGCGGTCGACATCTCCACCAAGGCCAGCGGCAGCGCACCGGAGGACATGCTGGGCATCGTCAACCAGTCGATCGCGATCATGGGCCGGGGCGTCGGCGCGCAGGAGCTCGCGCGCGCCGACGTGGTGATCCGCCCCGAGGTCAACGACATC
Source organism: Luteimonas sp. R10 (assembly GCF_045689605.1). Taxonomy (GTDB): domain Bacteria; phylum Pseudomonadota; class Gammaproteobacteria; order Xanthomonadales; family Xanthomonadaceae; genus Luteimonas. The sequence goes on along the minus strand of NZ_CP141262.1, from coordinate 727,118 downwards.
GGCCCGGCCGACTTCGCCCGGCGCAGCGCCGCGATCCTGCAGGGCGAACGCGCCGCGCTGGCGGCGCTGCCGCGGATCCGCGCCAGGATCGCGGAGCTCGAAACACAGCGCGCCGCGGCGCTGGCGCCGAAGCCGGCGGCAACGGAAGCCGCGCATACCTGCGCGCCGGGTTGGATCCGGGCATTGAATCCATTCCGCGAGGACGACGCTACCTGCACGCGGCGCGAAGCCGGGAACGACGCGCGCCGCTAGGGCGTGTCGGCATTCGCGCCTTGTCGGCTCGTGTGGAAGTGGCGACTGCATGCTGTCGCCGGGAAGTCGCGACTTCGCCGGCGGCCCGTCGCGACTTCCGTCGCTCCCACACGCTCCGGCTCCCGGACTGAGTCTCGACCGGCCTGGGCAATCTCGGGCTCGCACCGGCTGCCGCTTCAACGCATCAGCGCGCACAGCCGTCGCGCGATGGCACGCAACATTCCTCCGGGCCACATGGCCGGCGCATAGGGCCCGCGGCAATGCGGCGGCCTGGCGCGCGCGGGATCGGACAGCGAACGGCGGACGGATGGGTCATGGCGCATGAGAGTTCTCCTCGTGACCGCCGGCTGGCGGCGGGGACGGCAGGGGCGAGGAGATCGCGATCTCGGAAACCACCATGCACCCGATCCTTTGTTCATTCAAACGAAAACATCTACATTGATCGTTCAATTGAACTGAATGCTGCCATGCCCTCCGACACCGCCTTCGGCGCGGCCGCCGCGCCGCCGCTGCTCGAAACCGACGCCCTGCAGACCTTCGTCGCGATCGCCGAGACCGCCAGCTTCACCCGCGGCGCGCAGCGCGTGTTCCGCACGCCGTCGGCGGTGAGCATGAAGATCAAGCGCCTGGAAGAGACGCTGGGGCGGACGCTGTTCGTGCGCGAAGCGCGGCGGGTGCGGCTGACGCCGGAAGGCGAGGCGCTGCTGGGCGACGCGCGGCGGTTGCTGCAGCTCAACGGCGAGGCGGTGGCGCGCTTCCTGGCGCCGGCCCTCAGCGGCCGCGTGCGCCTCGGCACCTCAGACGATGTCGGCAGCCGCATCCTGCCGGCGGCGCTGGGGCAGTTCGCGCGCACCCATCCCACGGTGGAGGTGGAGATGGCGCTCGGCCGCAGCATCGACCTGGCCGCGCAGCTGGACGCCGGCGCGCTGGACCTGGCGCTGATCACCGCCGGCAACGACGATCACGACGCCGCCGCCGCCGCCGGCCGCGGCGAGACCGTGCATACCGAGCGGCTGGTGTGGGCGCAGCGGCGCGGTGGCGATGCGGGCACGCGTGCACCGCTGCCGCTGGCCCTGGCGAGCCAGGGCTGCGTCTGGCGCCGCGCCGCGCTGGCCGCGCTCGACCGCGACGGCCGCGGCTACCGCGTCGCCTACACCTCGGAACACTGCGGCGGCCAGCAGGCGGCGATGCTGGCCGACCTGGCGGTGGCGCCGTTCCCGCGCAGCCTGGTGCAGGCGCCGCTGCAGGCGGTGCCCGCGCGCATCGGACTGCCGACGCTGGGCGACTACCAGATCGCGCTGCTGGTCGGCGCGCGCACGCCGGCCGTCGACGCACTGGCCGAGGTGGTGCGGCGCGCCTTCCGCGAACTGCGCCGCTAGCGCGGCGAATCGAACACCGCCACCAGCCGCCCACCCGGTACCATCCACGGCGCGACCAGAGCGCGCGCGCGCTCCGGTTCCCGATGGAACAAGCCGACGCGCACCGCGAAAACGATATCGAAGCGTCGTACTCCGGGGTCCAGCTGCTCGAGTTCCGCAACCACGAACTCCGCGCGCCCGGCTGCCACGTGTGCGGCGTTGCGCCGCATGGCGGCCGCGATCATCTTCGCCGAGCGGTCCACCGCCAGCAGCCGGCCGCCGACCAGGCGCTCGCAGACCAGGCCGGCGGCCACGCCGTGCCCGCAACCGATTTCCAGCACCCGGTCGTCGGGAGCCAACGCCAATCCTTCCACGATCCGCCGCAGGCGTTCGCTCATGGCCGTTCGTCAGCCCGGGCGCATCATGCCGTCGGCGCGAAAATGTCCGCCAGCCGTGCGACCGACGCCCCGCCCGCGTACCCGACGGTGCCGACCGGCACGCGTCCAGCCGTCGCCTCGATCACCTTCCCCGCCCACTCCGGCTCGAAGCCTCCGCACAGTTCGATGAACTGCACGCCGCCGGCCACCAGGTCGGCGGCGACCTGCGGCGCCATCGACGGCTCCGGCACCGCGACCACGGTCGAGCGCACACCGCCACGCTCGATCACCATGCGGTCCACCGCCGGATCGGTCTCCGGCGCCTCGAAGATGAATGCCCAGCTGATCATGCCGTTCTCCGCCGTCGTTTCGACGATGATCGCAGACGGCGCAGGCGGTGCCTGCACGTTCGCGCCCGGCGTCCACCCGGTATCCGCCGATACCTATACTGCCCGCATGGAAACCCTCGGCCTGCTCGGCGGCATGAGCTGGGAATCGACCGCCCTCTATTACCGCCTGGTCAACGAGGCGGTGCGCGAGCGCCTGGGCGGGCTGCACTCGGCGCGGCTGCTGCTGTACAGCGTCGACTTCGCCGGGATCGAGCGCCTGCAGCACGCCGGCGACTGGGACGGCGCCGGACGCGTGCTCGGCGCGGCGGCGCGCGCGCTGCGCGACGGCGGCGCCGAGCGGCTGGTGCTGTGCACCAACACCATGCACAAGGTCGCCGACGCGGTCGAGGCCGCTGCCGGCCTGCCGCTGCTGCATATCGCCGATCCCACCGGAGCGGCGATCCGCGCCGCCGGCTTCACCCGCGTCGGCCTGCTGGCCACGCGCTTCACGATGGAGCAGGCGTTCTATCGCCGGCGCCTGGCCGAGCGCCACGGCCTGGACGTGCGCGTCCCCGATGCCGCCGCGCGCGAACAAGTGCACCGGGTGATCTACGAGGAGCTGTGCCTGGGCGTGGTGCGCGACGCGTCGCGCGAGGCCTACCGGCGGATCATCGCGCGGCTGGTCGACGACGGCGCCGAGTGCATCGTGCTCGGCTGTACCGAGATCTGCCTGCTGGTCGGCGACGGCGATGCCGAGGTGCCGCTGTTCGACACCACCGCCCTGCACGCGCGCGCGGCCGCCCTGGCGTGCATCGGCCGCGGCGACGACGCCTGACCCGCGCCTGCGATCGCCCGTCGTGGGCGGCGGGGAAACGGCGGTCCACCGATACGGCACCAGCAGCACGCCGCCGCAACGCCAGCGCCGCGGCACGCGTACCGGCTTCCGGGGTTCGCGCGGAACCCTCCGTAGAGCGGAGCTTGCTCCGCTGCCTTCGATTCCGGACCGGCACCGGCTCCGGCAGCGATGCAGCCGAGCAAGCTCGGCTCTACGGCGCAGCACCCGCGATTGCGTCTCCCACCGGCAGCGGCACGCCCGCTCAGAGGAACGCCAGCGGCGGCTTGGCCACCATCAGCCAGAACACGACCAGGAACGAGACCAGCGCCGGCACGCCCAGCGCCGCCCAGCAGCCGAGCGTGGCGTCATAGCGGCGCGGCAGCGGCGCGCCCTTGGCCGCGGCGGCGGCGGCGATGTCGCGCAGCCGCATCTGCAGCCAGACCACCGGCAGCCAGCACAGCGCCGCGATCAGGAACAGCACGATCGACCAGTACAGCCACGGGGTGGTCAGCGGCAGGCCCATGCGCCGCGCCAGGTACAGGCCGCTGAGCGGCTGGAACACGATGGTGGTGGCGGTGAACAGCCAGTCGGCGATCACCACGTAGCGCGCCACCACCGCGACCACCCGCGCATCGCGCGTGCGGCTGATGAAGAACAGGTAGAACGCGGTGCCGATGCCGGTGCCGAACAGGAACGCCGACGACAGCACGTGCAGGTACTTAACGATCAGGTAGTCCATCCGGGCGGTCCAGTTCGTGCAGCGCGAGCAGCGCCGCCAGCAGTGGGATGTTCTTCAACACCGGCCCGTAGGGATGCGCCCAGTACTCGGGCAGGTAGGCGGTGATGATCGCGGTGTAGGCCGCAACCAGCAGGATCTGCGCACGGTACGACCACGTGCGCCAGCGCGGGCGCAGCATGGTGATGCCGAGGACCAGGTCGAGGCCGGCGGCACCGTACAGCGCCACCTGCGCCGCCGTGCCGGTGAGGCCGGTGCGGGCCAGCAGCGCCAGGCTGTCGGCGACCGGATAGACGAGCGCCGACACCAGCGCGGTGACGATCCACATCGCCGCCACCGCATAGCGCAGCAGCGGCAGCAGCCAGCGCAGGCGCGCGCCGGTGCCGAGGACGCGGCGCGCGCCGGGATCGACGAAGGCCTCGATGCCGCGCGGCGGCCGCCCCAGCAGCCGCGCCGCCGGGCGAGCGTCGGCGACGTTGCCGGCCTCGAGCATGCGCAGCGACTCCGGGGTCGCCAGGCTGCCGGGCAGGTGCGCCAGCAGCACCGCCGAGGCGCGCGCCAGCGCGGCCGGCACCGGCAGGAACCCGCGCGGAAATCCCAGCTTGCGCTTGAACATCGCCAGGTAGTCGCGCAGGGCCACAGGTACCGGGCCGGCCGCGTCGAGCCGTCTCGGCGGGTCCTCGGCTTCGAGCACGCGCAACACCAGCGCGCACAGGTCGTCCAGGTGCAGCGGCTGGATGCGCTGGCCGCCGCCGCCCGGCAGCGGCGTGAGCGGCAGCGCCGCCAGCAGCGCGAACCAGCGCGTGCTGGCGCCTTCGGGCGCGAACACCAGCGACGGCCGGATCACCGTCGCCGTCACCGGCAGCGCGGCGAGCGCGGCATCGGCGCGGCCCTTGGAGGCCAGGTACGCGGTGGCGGCATCGGGCGCAGCGCCAAGCGCGGAGATCTGCACGATCCTGCGCACGCCGGCGTCCGCGGCCGCCTCGAACAACGCCAGCGGCCCTTTCACGTGGAGCGCATCGAAGCTCTGACTATCCTGCTCGCGAAAGATGCCGACGACATTGACCACGGCGTCCACGCCGCGCAGCGCGCGCCGCCACTCGGCGGGCGACGGATCGACATAGTCGATCGCGACCGTCTCGGTGCCGGGCCAGCGCTGCCGCAACGATTCGACCCGCCTCCCGCCCGGAATCGCCTCATGTCCCGCCCGCAGCAATCGCTCGACCAACGCCGCGCCGATCAGCCCGCTGGCGCCGCTCACCAGCACGCGCACGGTCGCCCTCCCTTGCGCGCCACCGATCTGCCGGTGCGGGCGCTGGTGTCCGGATCGGTGGCGAGTGCGCTGTCCACGCTCACATTGTCCTGGCTCTGCCATCGCGACGGGGGTGCGCTGGCCAGCGGCACCAATGCCACCAGCCACTGGTTCTGGGGCGAGACCGCGCGCTACCGCGATGCACCGAGCCTGCGGCATACGCTGCTCGGCTATGCGATCCATCATGCCAGCTCGGTGTTCTGGGCCTGCGGCTTCGAGCGCCTGGCCGGCAGGCGCGGGCGACCGGCGCGGATCGCCGCGGCGGCCGGGCTGACCGCGGCGGTGGCCTACGTGGTCGACTACCACGTGGTGCCGCGGCGGCTGACGCCGGGATTCGAACGGCACCTGCCGGCGGGCGGAATGCTCGCCACCTACGCCGCGTTCGCCGTCGGGTTGTGCCTGGGGAGCCGCGCATGCCGGCGGGGACTGGTCAGGGCCGCGCGCCGCGCCGCGCGGCCAGCGCCCCGCGCAGCTCGAGCAGCGCCGGCACCGCGCACAGCAGCGCCGGCGGCACCAGCACGGCCGTCCAGATCGCCGGACTGAGCGGCGGCTGCCGGACCGCCAGCGCCCAGCCGGTCGCGGGCGCCGACTCCCAGGTCGCCGCGATCACCAGGCCGAGGGCGGTCGGCGGCGCCATGTCGAGCACGCTGTGCACGTGCTGCTCGAACGGGCGCAGGTCGCGCCGGCCGTACGCGCGCCGGGTATCGGCGTATCCGGCGACCGCGTGCAACGCGACCAGTGCCGCCATCAGCGCCCACACGCTCCAGCCGATGTCCAGCAGCAGGCCGGCCAGGATCGCGAGGGCCAGCAGCCCCAGTTGCAGCAGGTGCATCAGCGATTCCGGCAGGCCCGAGGTGTGCGCCAGGTCGGTGCGGCGATGGCAGGCGAAGTCCAGGGTGCCGGCGAACAGCCACGCCAGATAGCCGGCATAGGCCCAGTCGACCAGCCCGGAGTTCAAGCCCGCTCCCGATCGCCGGCCGCGGCCGGGTCGAACGGTGCCAGCGGCCGCACCGCAGGGCCGTTGAGCACCGCTCCGGTCTGCGCGTCGAAGCGCGAGCCGTGGCAGGGACAGTTCCAGGACTTCTCCGTCGCGCTCCAGCGCACCGCGCAGCCCAGGTGGGTGCAGCGCGCGTTGTGCGCGCACAGCGTGCCTTCGCCGGTGCGGTACACCGCGACCCGGTGCAGGCCGTGGCGAAGCACCGCGCCTTCCCCGGGGGCGAGCTCGTGCAGCGAGTGGATGTCGCCGCCGCCAATCCAGTCGGCGTACTGCGCGGCGACGTTGGCGTTCTCGCGCAGCCATTCGCCGATGCCGCGGAACATCTTGCGCTTCGGGTCGTACAGCGCCGTCCACGGATTGGAGCGGTCGGCGATGAGATCGGCGAGCAGCAGCCCGGCCAGGGTGCCGTGGGTGACGCCGTTGCCGGAGTCGCCGGTGACGATGTAGACGTTGTCCTCGCCTCCCGGATCGCGGCCGATGAAGGCGAGGCCGTCGTTCGGCTCGATGATCTGCCCGGACCAGTCGTGGGTGAACCCGGTGACCGCCGGGAACATCGCGCGGGTCCAGTCCTGCAGGCGGACGTAGGCGGTAGGGTCCTCGTCCTGCCCGGTCTTGTGGTCCTCGCCGCCGACGATCAGCAGCGCCTCGCCGTCGCCATCGCGCCCCGGCAGCAGGCGCACGTAGTGGTAGGGATCGCCGTCGTCCCACAGCAGCGCGTCCGGCACGGCGCCGGCCGGCACCCTGCCCGCCACCACGTAGCTGCGGTACGCGGCCTGCTTGGTGTGGATCGCCACCGTCTCGTGGAACGGCACGTTGGTGGCGACCACGATCGCGCCCGCCGACAGCGTCCCGCCGTCCTTCAGCCGCGCGACCGGCCGCGTGCCGCCTTCGACCCGCGCCACCTCGGCGCGGAAGAAGCGCACGCCGAGCTCCCGCGCGGCGTCGACCAGCGCACGCAGATACGCGTCCATCTCGATCCGCGCCTGGCGCGCGAAGCGCAACGCCGGCCGCAACGCCGGCACGCCCGGCACGCCGTCCTCCAGGTACTCGACCTCCAGCCCGGCCGCGCGCGCAGCGTCCAGTTCGCGGCGCAGGCGGCGGTCGTCGCCGTCGTGCGGGAACAGGTAGCCGGGGACGCGGCGAAAGCCGCAGCCGCCCTCGCGACCGCCGACGAACGCCTCGATCCAGTCGATCGCCGCGGCATGGCTTTCGGCCGCCAGCCGCGCGCCGTCCTCGCCGTGCCAGCGCGCCAGGTGGTAGAAGCGGTCGTCCAGCGCCGAGGCCAGGTGCGCGGTCGTGCGCAGGGTCTCGCCGGCACCGGGACCCTCGCGATCGACCACGGCCACCTTGCGCCCGTCCTGCGCCAGGCGCAGCGCGGTCACCGCGCCGGCGACGCCGGCGCCGACGACGAGCACGTCGGGCGCAACTCCGCCGGGTGGGGTTTCGAGACGTTCATCCGTTCCCTGGAGCGGCTCCCACACCGGATGTGTACGCGCACTGCCCATGTCGTCGGCCCGTTCTGCGATGGCTGCGCCGGGCGCCTGCGCCGCGGACGCGGAATGGCGGCGGCGCCGGACTCGGTGCAACGACGCGCGCCGAGGCCAGAGTATTCGGACGCATCGTGATCGCGCGGTGATGCGACGCGATCGCAAGCCGGTGACTGCCGGCAGCCGCAGCCGGCGCTTCGTTCCGGCGAGCCGGACCGCTTCGCGGCAGCCGCGGGCGGGGCGGGGCGGTCAAAGCAACCGCTGCCAATACCCGACATCGATCCAGCGATCCTGCTTGAACCCGACCTGCTCGAAATGCCCGACCTTGCGGAACCCGAGCCGTTCGTGCAGCGCGACGCTCGCCGCGTTCGGCAATGCGATGCCGCCGATGGCCGCGCGCATGCCGAGCGCCTTCACCGCGTCGATCAACGCGGCGTACAGGTCGCGGCCGAGCCCGCGGCCGGTGCACCTGGGATCGAGGTAGACGGTAGTCTCGACCGAATAGCGGTACGCACAGCGTCCCTTCCACTTCGACGCATAGGCGTAGCCGGCGATCGCGCCGTCGGCTTCGGCCGCCAGCCAGGGCAACGGGACCTCCAGCGTGTCGGCGACGCGCTGCGCCATCTCCGTCCCGGACACCGGGTCGGTCTCGAAGGTGACGCAGCTGCCGGCGACGTAGTGGTTGTAGATGCGCGCGATCGCGTCGGCATCGCCGGGCACTGCAGGACGGATGACGGGTTGCATCGGATCGGCGGAAGGCGGCACCGAACGTGCCGGTGCCTATTGAACCCGATGCCGCGCCACACGGCGATGCTCCGTGGAAAGGCCGTCGGCCGGCTTCCGGCGCGCGGCCGCTTTCAGCCGTCGAACCGGTACGCGGTGGTGGCCGCCGAGGCACGTGCCTCGAACCGGTCGCGAAATCCGCGCAGCCGCGGACAGGGGCCGAGCGGCAGCACGTCGCGGAACTCCAGGTGGGTCAGCAGGCAGAACAGCGTGACCTCCAGGTAGCTCAGGTCGCGCTCGCCCGGCAGTGCGGCGATCGCCTGCGCCGCGTTGTCCTCCAGCCAGGCCAGGGTGTTGCGCAGGCCGTTCCGCAACTTGGCCTGGTAGCCGTCGTCGGCGGCGGCGCCCGCCAGCCCGGCCATGATCAGCGTCACCTCGGTGGCCATGGCCTGGGCGATCAGTTCCTGGGCGTTGGCGGCGAGCGGCTGGTCCAGGTCCTCCGGCCAGGCCACGCGCAGCGGCGCGCCCGACTGCCGTACCAGTTGCCGGCTGATGCTGAGCGAGCCGAACCAGGTGCCCCGCGCATCATGGAGGATCGGCAACTTGAGCGCCGGGTTGCCGCCGTAGGCCGCCGCGTCGGTCGCCATGAGGTCCGGCACCACCTCGAACCGGCAGTCCACCCGCATCTCCGCGGCGAAGATGCGCGCCACCCGCGTGAAGTGCGAGCTCGAGCGGCCGACGAGCGTCGGTTTCGCCAGGGTCCCGGATTGCTTCGACATGCCTGTTCCCCTTGAGAAGGATGCTGTTCCGACCGCGTTATACGACGCTGCGAATCGACCGTCGGCGTCCCGCCCGTGCCGCGCCGGAGGAACGAGTGCGGCACCGTTTCCGGAACGGCGGGCGGGCGGCCGCCTGGCGGTCGCGGCGGCATCGGCCGCCAGTCGCGACTTCCGTCGCTCCCACAAGTCGTCGCTTCCACGGAAGTACGGCCAAGGCGACTCGCGCGGCGGCACTCCCGCAAGGATGCCTCACCACTCGTTTCTCTTCCTCTCCACTCGTTCCTCGCCCTTCCCTACGGCGGCAGCGGCAGGCCGCCGAACGCCTTCACCGTGCGCAGCACGAAGCTGGAGTTGACGTCGGCCACGCCGCTGGCGTTGAGCAGGCGATCGAGCAGGAAACGGGAGAAATGTTCCAGGTCCTGCACCATCACGTGCAGCAGATAGTCCATGTCGCCGGTGAGGGCGTGGCAGGCGACCACCTCGTCCCAGCTGTGCACGGCGGCGGTGAAGCGGTCGACGTGCTCGGCGTCGTGCTTTTCCAGCTGCACGCGGACGAAGGCCTGCAGGCCCAGGCCGACGTGCTCGGGATCGACCTCGGCACGATAACCGGCGATCACGCCGCTGCGCTCGAGCCGCTGCACCCGCCGCAGGCAGGCCGACGCCGAGAGATGGACGCGCTCGGCCAGCTCGGCGTTGGTGAGGCGGCCGCCGCGCTGCAACTCGGCCAGCAGCTGCAGGTCCGTGCGGTCCAGATCGATGGCCTGCATGTTCTTGCCGCTCCTGCGCGATTCGACGCAATAATAATGCGCCTCGCCCGGGTTTCTCCGCAACAACGCAATCCCCTTGCGCGGCACCGGCGCTACAGTCGGAATTCGCCCAGGCAGCCTTGGAGCCCCGCCATGAACACCCAGCCGCGCCGCGTCGAGAACCTGCACACCGACAAGGGCAAGGTGCCGGTGTACGCCACCGGCATCGTCGAGCAGCCCTGGGACGACTACAGCGACGACGACCACGCCACCTGGTCGACGCTGTACGCGCGCCAGCGCGAGATCCTGCCGGGGCGCGCCTGCGACGAGTTCCTGGCCGCGCAGGACGCGATGGGCATGTCGGCCGACCGCATCCCGAAGTTCTCCGAGCTCAACCAGGTGCTGTCGGCCGCCACCGGCTGGACGCTGATGGGCGTGGAGGGGCTGCTGCCGGAACTGGATTTCTTCGACCACCTGGCCAACCGCCGCTTTCCGGTGACCTGGTGGATCCGCAAGCCGGAACAGATCGACTACATCGAGGAGCCGGACCTGTTCCACGACCTGTTCGGCCACGTGCCGCTGCTGATGAACCCGGTGTTCGCCGACTACATGGAGGCCTACGGCAAGGGCGGGGTGAAGGCGCACGGCATCGGAGCCGACGCGCTGCAGCACCTGACCCGGCTGTACTGGTACACGGTGGAGTTCGGCCTGATCAAGCAGGCCGACGGACTGCGCATCTACGGCAGCGGCATCGTCTCCTCGAAGGGCGAGTCGATCCATGCGCTGGACAGCGCCGCGCCCAACCGCATCGGCTTCGACCTCGAGCGGATCATGCGCACCCGCTATCGCATCGACAGCTACCAGAAGACCTACTTCGTCATCGACAGCTTCGAGCAGCTGATGCAGGCGACGCAGCCGGATTTCACCCCGATCTACGCGCGGCTGGCACGGCAGGCGTCGCTGCCGGCCGGCGAAGTGCTGGAGACCGACCGCGTGTACCAGCGCGGCACCGGGGAAGGCTGGCCGACGGACGAGGACGTCTGACGGCGGCGGATGCTCGCCGTCGCCGGCCGGCAATGCACCGGCGCGACAGTGCGACGATCGTGACGGAACGCGCGCATCGTTGCGTGCACACTCCCGGCTCCGTCGCTGATCCTTAGGTCCCGGATGCTGAGTTTCTGCCTGGCCTGCGTACTGGCCCCCGCCGCTGCCGCACCGAATCCCGACGACGCCCCCGCTTACACCCTGGACCGGGTGGTGGTGGAGGCCGCGCGCCTGCGCGGCGTCGATGCGTTCGACATGCCGGCCTCCACGGCGACGATCTTCCTCGGCGGCGAGCGCAACCGCGCCGATGCCGACGTCTCCGAGGTGCTGCGCGGCGTGCCCGGGCTGTTGGCCCGCGACCGCCGCAACCTGGCGCAGGACACGCAGCTGTCGATCCGCGGCTTCGGCGCGCGCTCGACCTTCGGCGTGCGCGGCGTGCGGCTGTATGCCGACGGCATCCCGGCGTCGATGCCGGACGGCCAGGGCCAGCTGTCGCATTTCAGCCTGGCCGGCGGCGACCGCATCGAGGTGATCCGCGGGCCGTTCTCGGCGCTGCACGGCAACTCGTCTGGCGGCGTGGTGCAGATCCACAGCGCCGACGGCAAGGCCGGCGATCCGTGGCGCGCACGCGCGACCGTCGGCCGCGACGCGACGTATTCGGCCGCCGCGCAGCTGCTCGGCGGCGGCGGGCGGGTCGGCTACAACCTGGCGCTGTCGCGCTACGACACCGACGGCTGGCGCGACCACAGCGCCGCGCGCCGCGACACCGCCAACCTCAAGATCGGCGTCGACCTCGGCCAGCGCCGGCGCCTGGACCTGGTGCTCAACCATGTCGACGTGCCGGAAGCGCGCGATCCGCTGGGGCTGACGGCGGAGCAGATGCGCGCCGATCCGCGCCAGGCGGTCGCCAACGCGTTCCTCTTCGACGCCCGCAAGACGGTGCGCCAGCACCAGGCCGGCATGACCTACGAACACGGCTTCGGCGCGGCGCAGACGCTGCGGCTGATGGCCTACGGCGGCAGCCGCGAGGTGATGCAGGTGCTGCCGATCCCGGACTTCGCCCAGGGCAATCCGCTGAGCTCGGGCGGGGTGATCGACCTGGACAACCGCTACGACGGCCTCGACGCGCGCTGGTCGTGGCAGGGCGCCGTCGCCGGGCGCCCCCTCGAGTTCACCGTCGGCGGCAACCTCGACCGCCAGCGCCAGCACCGCCGCGGCTTCGAGAACTTCGTCGGCGAGACGCTCGGCGTGCGCGGCGCGCTGCGCCGCGACGAACGCAACGCCGTGGAGAACACCGACGCCTATGCGCAGGCGTGGTGGCGCTTCGCCGAGCGCTGGTCGCTGCTGCTGGGGGCGCGCCACAGCGAGGTGGAATTCGAATCGCGCGACCGCTACGTCACCGACGCCAATCCCGACGACAGCGGCCGCGTGCGTTTCCGCCACACCGCGCCGGTGGCGGGCCTGACGTTCGCGCCGCAGGCGGACTGGCGCGTGTACCTGTCGGCCGGCCGCGGCTTCGAGACCCCGACCTTCAACGAGATGTCCTACCGCGCCGACGGCGGTGCCGGCCTCGCGTTCGGGCTTCGCCCGGCGGTCAGCGACAACGTCGAGCTCGGCGTGAAATGGCGCGATGCGCGCGGCGCGACCTGGGAGGCGGCGCTGTTCCGAGCCGACACCGACGACGAGCTGGCGGTCGCGCGCAACGTCGCCGGCCGCAGCAGCTTCCGCAACGTCGGCCGCGCGCGGCGGCAGGGATTCGAGACCGCCTTCGCCACGCCGCTGGGCGAGGCCTGGGACCTGCGGCTGGCGTACACGCTGTTGGACGCGACCTTCCGCGACGCCTACCTGATCTGCCAGGGCGCCGGCTGCACCGTGCCGGAGACCTCGGTGCCGGCCGGCGCGTCCATCCCCGGCGTGCCGGAACGGCAGCTGTTCGCGCGCCTGCAGTGGCGCGGCACGGCCTGGAGCGCGGCGGTCGAGGGCGAGGCGGTCGACGAGGTGCCGGTGAACGACCTGGACAGCGAATCGGCCGCCGGCTACGGCCTGCTGCACCTGGAGGCCGCGCGCCGCTGGCGCACCCGCAGCGGCGAGCTGCGCACCTTCGCCCGCATCGACAACCTGCTCGACCGCGCCTACGTCGGTTCGGTGATCGTCAACGAGGGCAACGGCCGCTTCTACGAACCCGGCGCCGGCCGCGGCTGGCTGCTGGGCGCGGAGTGGACCTGGGCACGCTGAAGCGCGCCAGGCAGCCATTTCCGCCGCGGTGAGAACCGTACCGTCGCCACGGGTTCCGTCAATGAATAGCCGCGCCATGCAGCCACTTCCGCCGCGGTGAGAAACGGCCCGTCGCCACGGGTTTCGTCAATGAATAGCCGCGCCCAGCAGCCATTTCCGCTGCTGCGAAACCAAGCCGTCAGGCTCATCAACAAATACCCGCTTCAAGCCAAGCGATAGTCAGCCCACCGCGAACGCCCCTGCTACCGATCGACTCCGCCCATGGCGACGGGCCTGAGCTCTATCACCCCGGAGAAGGCAGCCTGGCGCAACCTCAAATCCAACCATCGCTGCCGACCGCGCGCAGGTAGGCCTGCAGACCGCGCTCGGCACTGTCGTCGAACCGCTCCCCGGTCCCGTCGAACGCGTCCATCCGGTCCGGACGGAAGTTGCGGAACCCGGCGCGCAGCCGGCACCAGGCGCCGAGCGTCCAGCTGCCGCCCCAGAACGCCAGGCACAACGGCTCGATTTCGCGTTCGCTGTCGCGGCCGTCGCCGTCGCAGTAGCGGATCGCCAGCACCTGCCGCGCCTCGATCGCGGCGTGCAGGCGGTCGATGACGCCGCTGGCCTCGATCCGGTCGCCGCGCGCGGGGGCGTAGATGCGGGTGCGCTGCGCGCGCGCCTGCAGCGCCGGCGGCAGCACCGCCTCGATCTTGAGCAGCGCGGCGCGTGCCGCGGCCGCCAGGCGCGGACCGCCGAACGCGCGCACGAAGCGCGTGCCGGTCACCAGCGCCTCGAGCTCGTCGCCGTCGAACATCAGCGGCGGGATGTCCGCGCCCTTGCGCAGGACGTAGCCGACGCCGGCCTCGCCCTCGATCGGCACGCCCGACAGCTGCAGGTCGACGATGTCGCGGTAGACCGTGCGGACCGACACCCCGAGGGTGGCGGACAGCTGGTGCGCCGGCAAGGCGGAACGGCGGCCACGCAGCGCATGGATGATCAGGAACAGGCGGTCGGCGCGGCGCATCGGTGCATCATTGCGCAGGGCCGTGGCGGCGGCCAGCCACCGGCAGGGCGGCGGCGGCCTACCACGGCGAGCCCGTGGTCGGCCGCAGGCGCATGACCTCGTGTTCGCGCGGCCGCTGCGGCGGTGCGTCCGCCTGCCACGCCGCGCGCATGGCGTCGTCCCACACCGGCACGCGGGCGAACCAGGCGAACACGTGCTCGCCCTCGCGCACGGGCAGGGCGGGAAAATCGTTCGGCGCGTACTCGCTGGCGAAGCCGCCCAGCAGCGCCGCGCCGGCGGCCGCGAACCGCGGCCACAGCCGCCGCCGGAAATGCAGCGGCACCGCCGGGTCGAGCGGGGCGTCGAAACGGGATATCGCGCCGATCACCTCCGCGCCCGCGGCCGTCTCCGCACCGGTCGCGCCCAAGTCGGCCGGATCGAGGACCGGCCGCAGCAGCAGCACGTCGTCCGAATCGATCATGGTCGCGTTCGCCGCGTCGCGATGGCGGCGCCACGCCGGACCGCCGTAGAAGCCGGCCAGCGCCTGCCGCCGCGCCTCCATGCCGGGAAAGCCGCGCAGCCACACGAAGCGGTCGGCCACGTCGAGGTCGCGGAAACGGCCGAGCAGGCGCATGCCGCAGGCTTCCTGCGGCGCCACCAGCTCGCGCTCGAACAGGTCGATCAGCGCCTCGCGGCAGCTCGGATGCAGGGCATAGCGGCGCAGCTCGACCACCGCCGGCAACGCCGCCACGTCGCGCCCGCTCATGGCCGCCGCTCCGTGGCCGCAGGCCATCGACGCCCGCCGCATCCGGCGCGGGCGCCACGGCAACCGCGGACCTGCCGCCGGCGCCTCATGCCGGCAACCGCGTGAAGTACATGTGCCAATTGGTCTCCCAGCTGACGCCACCGTCGGTGGACAGGCCCTGCTGCCAGTGCGCGCCGTCGGCGGTGATGTCGTCCCAGATGAAGCGCGCCAGCACGGTGCGGCCCTGGTGCCGGTCCAGTCCGTAGAAGCGGCCGACGCCGTGCTCGAAGCCGCCGACGACCGGCGCCTCGAGGATGCCGTCGCGGTTGCTGGCCCAGTACAGGCTCCATTGCCGTGCCTGCGGATCGAACAGGCGCAAGGTCATGCCAAGCAGGCCGCCGCCCCAGTCGCTGACGAACTCGTCGACGTTGCCCAGGCCGCCCAGCACCGGCCGGCACACCTGCTCGGCGTCGAAGCTGTCCCAGTCCTGGGCGCCGGCCAGGCGCGTCACCAGCCGCTCGTTGTGGATGCGCCAGCGGCCGTGCAGGAAATCGAAGTCGTGGCGACCGTCGCGGTCGTCGTGCGCTGCTTGCATGGCGTGTTCCTCGTCGATGGCAGGCGCCACCGGCCGGTGGGCGGGCATGGCGTCCGCCGCAACGGATGCGCCCGGGGCGGTCCCGTGGAGGCGCCGGTCGCGCTGCGGTGGGAGCAGCCTGCGCCGGGCCTGCTGACAGCATGGTGTCAGCAGGCGAGGACGCGATGCGAGCAGGCCTCCCTGCCTGACGCAGCGATTCGCAGTGCCGCAGCCGCGGCGCCTTGCCGTCGTGTCTGCGCTCCCCACCTGCCGGAAGTCACCTTCTGCGCCGCGGCCATTGCCCCCGCGCCCGCATCGACGCAGCATGGCCGCATGCACACGACGCTGCGCAAGCTGCTGATGCCGCTCAACCTCGCCGGGCTGTGCACGATCGGCGCGGTGGCGCTGTCGCTGCGCTGGATCGCCCCGGACGTCGCCGCGTACGGCTGGGCCACGCTGGCGGCGTTCGTGCTGGCGTTCGCGCTGCACGACATCGAGCGCGTCCGCGATTCCAAGGCGGGCGACGCGCTGCTGGTGGCGATGCCGCTGCTCGCGCTGCTGCTGGTGTGGCTGACGCCGCGCGGCGGCACCGCGCCGGTGCTGCTGGTGGTCTGGACCGCGGCGATGGCGATGGTCTGGCCGCTACGCCGGACGCTGACCGCGGCGCTCGCGGCGGACGTGGCCATGTACCTGATCCTGGCGCGGCAGGACCACTTCTCACCGCTGGTCATCACCCTGATGTACGTCGGCTTCCAGGGCTTCGCCACGCTGATCGCGCATTACGCCACCAGCGCCGAGCGCTCGCGCGATGCGCTCTCGCTGGTCAACGCCGACCTGCTGGCCACGCGCGCATTGCTGGCCGACAGCGCCCGCGACGGCGAACGGGTGCGGGTGGCGCGCGAGCTGCACGACGTGGTCGGCCACAAGCTCACCGCGATGACGCTCAACCTGCGCGCGCTCGGCAACGACCCGGCGCTGGCCGGCCGCCAGGAACTGCGCATCGCCCAGCGCATGTCGCAGGAGTTGCTGGGCGACATCCGCGGCGTGGTGCAGTCGCTGCGCGACAGCTGCGGCCTGGACCTGGCCACCGCGCTGCATGCGCTGGCGGCGCCGCTGCCGCGTCCGCGACTGCACCTGGAGATCGCCGACGACGTGCACGTCACCGACCCGGCGCTGGCCGAAACCGTGCTGCGGATCGTGCAGGAGGCGCTGACCAACAGCGCCCGCCATGCCGATGCCGACACCGTCCGCGTGGCGTTGTCGATGCGCGACGGCGCGCTGCAGGTGCGGGTGGAGGACGATGGCCGCCTGCGCGGCGCATTGCGCGAGGGCAACGGCCTGGCCGGCATGCGCGAGCGGGTCGCCGCGCTCGACGGCTCGCTAGTGTTCGCCGCCAGTCCGCGCGGCGCGCTGCGCATCGATGCGAGCCTGCCGGCATGAGCGAAGGCGTGGCGCCGCCACTGCGCATCGCGCTCGCCGACGACCAGGCGCTGGTCCGCGCCGGCCTGCGCGCGCTGCTGGAACAGCAGGGCCTCGAGATCGCGTTCGAGGCCGGGGACGGCGAAAGCCTGCTGGCGCAGCTGGCGCGGACGCCGGTCGACGTGATCCTCAGCGACGTCCGCATGCCCGGCGTCGACGGCGTCGACGCGCTGGCCGCGCTGCGGGCGCGCGGCGACGCCACCCCGGTGCTGCTGCTGACCACCTTCGACGAGGCCGACCTGCCGCTGCGCGCACGCGACGCCGGCGCCCAGGGTTTCCTGCTCAAGGACGCCGCGCCGGAGGACCTGCGCGACGCGATCGAGCGCCTGGCGGCGGGCGAGACCCTGCTGCAGCCGGTCAGCACCGACCCGGTGCGCGCGCGCTACCGCTACCACGACGAGCGTGCGCCGGTGGAGACCTTCAACCCGCGCGAGGTGGCGATCCTGCGGCTGCTGGCCGGCGGCTATTCCAACCGGGAGATCGCGCGCAGCCTGTTCCTGGCCGAAGGCACGGTGAAGAACTACGTTTCGACGATCCTCGACAAGCTCGGTACCCGCGATCGCACCCGCGCCGTGCTCAAGGCGATCACGCTGCGGGTGATCTGAGCCCGCGGTTCTTTGCGGTCATTCCGGCCCGGCGCTCTCCGGATCCTGCGCGCAGTGACGTTCGAACGACGCCTGGTCGGCGGGAAAGCCCTCGGCTGCGGCCAGCTCCCAGGGGCGTTCGCACTGCTGCGTGCGCGCGCACCACGTGTAGCCGGCGGAGGGGATGCAGCCGTGCCCGTCCCGATCCGAACCCGGCAGCGGCATCCCGCCGGGGTCCGACGCCGACGAGGCGCAGGCGGCCAGCAGGAGCGCGGCCACGGCCGGAATCCATCGTCCTTTTCCCTTCATCCGCGCGCTCCGTCCGGCCCAGGCCTGCACTCTACCCGCGCGCCGCGGTTTTTGCCTCGCCCGCGCGGCATGCGAGGATGATGCCCTCCCTCTCGTGAAGGCACCCGTGACCCAGAGCGCCGCCGCCCACGACGATTTCATCGAGGTCACCCCCGGCGTGCTCGACGCCGCGACCTGCGCCGCGATCGTCGAGCGCATGCGCGGCAGCGATGCGCTGCAGCCCGGCCGGATCGGCGGCGGCGTGTTCCCCGAACTCAAGCGCAGCCGCGACCTGTCGCTGGCCGGCAACCCGGCGTGGGCGGACGTGGAACAGGCGCTCAACGTCGCCGTTTACGGCGGCCTGCTGGGCTACCTGCGGCGCTACCCGCAGGCGCTGATCGCGCCGCTCATGCTGCAGCAGCCCGGACCCGACGGCGCCCCGCGGCGGCTGGCAGCGGAGGACCTGGCGGCGATGGACGACCGCCGCCTGGGCGAGCTCGCGCGCACCTGCCTGCGCCCGGGCGCGATCAACCTGCAGTGGTACCGCGACGGCGAGGGCGGCTATCCGTACTGGCATTGCGAGCTGTATCCGCGCGACGCGCCCTGCGAAACCCTGCACCGGCACCTGCTGTGGACGGTCTACCTCAACGACGGCTTCGGCGAAGGCGAGACCGAGTTCCTGTTCCAGCGGCGCAAGGTCGCGCCGCGCACCGGCGACCTGCTGCTGGCGCCGACCGCCTTCACCCACACCCATCGCGGCAACCGTCCGCGCGGCGGCGACAAGTTCATCGCCACCAGCTGGATCCTGTTCCAGCGCGCCGAAAAGCTGTTCGCCGGCGCCACGTAGAGCGGAACTTGCTCCGCTGTTTTCGGCTCCGGAGCCTGCGCAGCCGAGCAAGCTCGGCTCTACGGGTGGCTCCGGAGGCGGCGCAGCGGAGCAAGCTCCGCTCTACGGCGCCTCAGCCGTCCTTGCGCGGCTGGTTGAGCACCAGCCAGTACAGCCCCACCTGCTTGACCGCCCATACGAACTGCTCGAAATCGACCGGCTTGCGGATATAGCTGTTGACGCCCAGCGCGTAGCTGGCCTCGACGTCGAACGGCTCGCTGCTGGTGGTCAACACCACCACCGGCAGGGCCCGGGTGCGGGCGTCGCTGCGGATCGCCTGCAGCACCTCGCGGCCGTCGACCTTCGGCAGGTTGAGGTCGAGCAGGATGATCGAGGGCAGATCGTCGGGGTCGCGGCCGGCATAGGTGCCGCGCGCGAACAGGTAGTCCAGCGCCTCGGCGCCGTCGCGCACCACGGTCAGGGTGTTGGCGATCTTGGCCTCGGCGAAGGCGATGCGGGTCAGTTCGACGTCGTCGGGATTGTCCTCGACCAGCAGGATCTCTTTCTCGTTCACGCTTCGCTCCGCGATGCCGGCGCAGCCGGCAACTCGACATGGAACACGCTGCCCGAGCCGGGCGTCGATTCCGCCCACAGCCGGCCTGCATGTCGCTCGGCGATGCACTGCGCGATCGCCAGTCCGAGCCCGTGCCCGCCGCCCTCTTCCGGTCCGTGCAGGCGCTGGAACGGCTCGAACATCCGTTCAGCATAACGCATGTCGAAGCCGCTGCCCTGGTCGCTGACCGAGATCACGATGTGGCCGTTGCGGTGCTCGCCGCGCACGTCGATCCGCACCCGTTCGCGTTCGCGCGAGAATTTCCAGGCGTTGTGCAACAGGCGCTCGAACAGCTGCTTGAGCTGGCGTTCGTCGCCGAACGCCGCGAGCTGCGGCTGCACCGTCACCTCGGCGGCGCGTTCCGGCTCCGCGTCCTGCAGTTCGGCCGCGCTCCACTCCACCAGCAGCCCGACGTCGACCTGCTCCGGGCGCATCGGTGCCCGCGCGACGTGCGACAGTTGCAACAGGCCTTCGATCAGTTCCTCCATGCGGGCCGCGGCATCGCAGATACGCTCCAGATAGTCGCGCCCGCGGGCATCCATGCCGTCGGCGTGGCCGGCAGCGAGGATCTGCGCGTAGCTGCCGATCGCGCGCAGCGGCGCACGCAGGTCGTGCGAGATGCCGTGCGCCAGGGTTTCCTGCTGCCGGCGCAGCATCTGCAGCGCCCGCTCCGCCTCCCGCAGACGCATGTCGGCGTCGGCGACGTTCTGGTCTGGGCGGAGTTCGGGAGGCATTGCGGCGTCCGGTTGGTGCGGCGCCAGTCTAGCCACGATCCGGTCGCGGCAGCGTGTACTCGGGCTGAATCCCAAAGGACACCCGCTTTCCAATGGCCCCGACCGCGCGCGGAGCAACCAACAATCGATTCTCTCTGCCGTTGTTTCCCATCGCCACGCGCGGCGGCGCGTTCATCGTGGTCGCCGCCGACGGGACTGCCTGGCGAGGGCGAAGCCCTCCTACAGGGGCGGGGTGGATGCCTGGAACAGCTCGCCCTGCGGCGACGGCGGCCGCGGCGGCACGAAGCCCGCGCAGTCGAGCGGCGGCAGGCGTCCGTAGCCGAGCCGGCGATGCGCCCGCGCGAAACGCCCGGCGATCAGCTCGGCGAACGGCCCCTCGCCGCGCATGCGCGTGCCGAAGGCGCTGTCGTAGTCCTTGCCGCCGCGCATCTGCCGGACCAGGCTCATGGCGTGCGCGGCGCGCTCGGGATAGTGCAGGTCGAGCCATTCGCGCCAGAGCTGCTTGAGTTCGTGCGGTAGCCGCAGCAGCACGTGGCCGGCCGCGCCCGCGCCGTGTTCGCGCGCGGCTTCGAGGATCGCCTCCAGCTCGCGGTCGTTGATCATCGGGATCACCGGCGCCACCATCACCCCGACCGGCACGCCGGCATCGGCCAGTCGCCGCAACGCCTGCAACCGGGCATGCGGCGCCGAGGCACGCGGCTCCATCTTTGCCGACAACCGGTTGTCGAGCGTGGTGATCGAGAAGTACACCGTGACCAGCCGCTGCCGCGCCATGGCCGCCAGCAGGTCGAGGTCGCGTAGCACCAGCGCATTCTTGGTGATCAGGCTGGCCGGGTGCCGGCACTCGGCCAGCACTTCCAGCAGTGCCCGGGTGATCCGGTAGCGGCGCTCGATCGGCTGGTAGGCATCGGTGTTGATGCCCAGCGCGATCGGCGAACAGCGATAGGAAGGCTTCGCCAGTTCCGCGCGCAGGCGTTCGGCGGCATTGGTCTTGGCGTACAGCCGGGTCTCGAAATCGAGGCCCGGCGAGAGGTCCAGGTAGGCGTGCGACGGTCGCGCGAAGCAGTAGGCGCAGCCGTGCTCGCAGCCGCGATAGGGATTGACCGACTGGCTGAAGGCGATGTCCGGCGAATCGTTGCGGCTGACGATGCTGCGCGCGCGCTCCTCGGTGACCACCGTGTCCGGGTGCGCGGCCTCGGCCTCGGCAGCCAGTTCCGCCAGACCGTCCCAGCCGTCGTCCTCGGCCCGGGCCACGGTCTTCTCGAAGCGGCCGCTGACGTACGAACCCGATCCCCGCCCCTTGATCGCCGTGGCGGTGGGCATCCGTTGCTTGCGGTTCTCATGCATGTCGGTCAGATTAACGCCGCAGAATCGCAGCCGCTGCGACGCGCGCTAGCCGCTGGCAGATGTTCTCTGCCGTTGTTCCCCTTCGCGACGCGCGGCGGCGCATTCATCGTCGCCGGGCCGAGGGACCTGCCCGGCGCGGTCGGGGCTGATGCCCTCCTGCAAGAGCATCGGTGCCGCGGGCGCCATGGGAGGGGCGAATGCCGGAGCCCCAACTGAACAGGGCGGCCGGCAGGTGGCCGCTGCGCGGCGCTCCCGCCGTTACCGTGAGACACCAGAGCCGAGCCCCGCCCGGGGCGCCGCAGGGGAAATGCATGAGCCTGGTCGTCCAGAACGCCCGCAGGGTTGTCCCCGGCCACACCCGGATCCGGCGGATGCCTCCGCATCGAACCGATGGCGCCGCTGCCAATGCCGATGGCCGCTGACGGCAGCGGCCTGCTTCCGTCGATGCCCGGAACGATGCCCCGGGACCGCGACGGCGCGGCCGCGCGCAGGCGCCCGCACATCTCCCTGTCATCCGCGGCACGGAGACTGACCGCTGCCGCGCGGACGCTGCCTTCGTGCCGCCGCGACCGGCAAACGTAAGGACCATGACGATGGCTGCCCTACCCAAGTTCAACCCGCATTGCGTGATCTGGTTCGGCCGGCCGTCACCGCACGAGCGCGGCATGCTGGCAGCCGCCGGATGGCGGATGCGGATCGCCGATCCCACGCGCGACACCCGCGTCGGCATGCGCGGCGAGGACCACGTGATCGGCCTGGTGGATCTTCGCGGCGGGGACACCTCCGCGTTGGCGGCGCTGGAACGGCTGGTCACCGACCATGCCGACCTGCCCCTGCTCGCGTTGACCTCGGAAGACACGCCGACCGAGGATGCCGGCGTACGCCGGATCCTGAGCGCCTGCGGCGAACGCCTGGTGGCGCCGTTGAACCCGCAGCAGTTCGGCCAGGCGCTGTCGTCCTTCGATGCCGACGGCACGTGCATGGCGGACGCCAGCGGCATGATCGGCCAGAGCGCGCCGATGCTGGAAGTGCACGGCATCCTCCACCGCTACTCGCGGGTCGACCTGCCGGTGTTGATCACCGGCGAGACCGGCACCGGCAAGGAACTGGCGGCGCGCGCGCTGCACGAACGTTCATCGCGCCACCGCGGGCCGTTCGTCGCGGTCAACTGCGGGGCGCTGCCGCCGAGCCTGGTGCAGTCGGAGCTGTTCGGCCACGAGCGCGGCGCCTTCACCGGCGCGAACACGCGCCGGATCGGCCTGTTCGAGTCCGCCGACGGCGGCACCGTGTTCCTCGACGAGATCGGCGACCTGCCGCTGGACGCGCAGACCAACCTGCTGCGGGTGCTGCAGGAAGGCACCCTGGAGCGGATCGGCAACAGCCATTCGCTGCGGGTCGACGTTCGCGTGCTGGCGGCCACCCATGTCGACCTCGAGCGGGCGGTCGCCGCCGGGCGCTTCCGCCAGGACCTGTACTACCGGCTCGACGTGCTGCGCCTGGACATGCCGCCGCTGCGCGACCGCGGCGACGACATCGAGCTTCTGGCACGCCTTTTCCTGGAAACGTTCCGCGAGCACCACGCGGTGACCGCGCGCGGATTCAACGCCGCCGCGCACCGGGCGATGCGCGCGCATCGCTGGCCGGGCAACGTGCGCGAGCTGCTCAACCGGGTGCGGCGCGCGGCGGTGATCGCCGAGCAACCGCTGATCGGCCCCGCCGAGCTGCAGCTCGGCAACGGCAACGGCACCGGCGCGGGGCCGGGCCTGGACCACGCCCGCGGACATGCCGAGCGCGAGGCGGTGCTGTCGGTGCTGCGCGAGACCGGCTTCAACGTCAGCGCCTCCGCACGCCGGCTGCGGGTCTCGCGCGTCACCATGTACCGGTTGTGCCGCAAGCACCGGCTCTCCCTGGCGGAGCTGCGCTGACCCCGCGCGCGGCGGGCCCGGATCACAGCATGTACGGCACCTTGAAGGTCAGGTTGAAGTCCGGCGCATCCGGCGTCAGGCCGATGCCGAGCAGGCCCACCAGCGTGGTGTTGGCGTTGAGCGCGTGGGTCACGCCGAGGTTGAAGGTGGCGGCGTTGGCATCGCTGCCGATCACCTTGATCCAGTCCGCGTTGTCGTAGCGGGTGCGCGCCCGTGCGCTGAGGCGCTCGCTGAGCGAGATGCTCAGGCTGGTGCGCTCGTTGAAGGCGAAGGCGACGCCGGCGCCGAAGTAGAACGCACGGCCCAGCTTCACCTCGCCCGGGTTCACCGTGTCCGGGTTGTTGTCGAGGTCGTCGAAGCTGCCGGCGAACGAATGCACGTAGCCGATGTTGCCGAACAGGATCGCCGGATCGGTGGTCTTGACCGCGGACAGGCCGACGGTGGCCTGCCAGACGCCGTTGCCGGTCGGCTGCTCCTCGGGCACCGCGAAGCGGATGAAGTCGTCCTCGTCGCGCTCGAGCACCTCCCACGGAATGCCGTAGGGCTCGCGTCCGGTGGGCGCGGTGACGCCGACGTTGAGCACCGTTTCCGGCAGGAAGCCGCGCTCGCCGAACAGCTTGTAGTTGGCGCTGGCGCTGATGTCGCCGAGGCCGGCGCCGTCGGTCTGCTCCTGGGCGACGGACGCCGCCGCGCCGCCGGCGCCGCCCTTCTGGTAGACGGTCTTGCGTGCGATATAGGGCACGTCGAGATTCAGCGTCAGGCGCGGATTGAGGCCCCAGCGCGCGGCGAAGTTGTAGTTCAGGGTGTCGGATTCGACGTTCTCGATGGCGATGTTGCCGAGGAAGATCGCATCCAGCGCCAGGAACCCGTTGAGCGTGAGCTGCTTGCGGTCGTAGCGGTTGTAGCTGACGCTGTTCTCCAGGACCAGCCGCTGGTTGAACAGCGCCTGGTTCTGCTGCTTGACGTCGGCGACGCTGCGGGTTTCCTCCTCGCGCGCGCGCCGCGCCTCCTCGGCGCTGCCGGCATAGCCCGCCGGCGGCGGCGCGGAAGGCGCGGCGGATGGCGGCGCGCTCGGCTGGATCGGCGCTGCGGCCGGCGCGGCCGCGACCGACGCGTCCGGCGCCGGCGGGGCCGGTGCGGCCTGGCCGCTGATCCGCGCCTGCAGCGCCTGCATGCGCATGTCGAGTTCGCGCAGGCGCCGTACCTCCTGGGCATAGCTGGCCTTGAGCGCGGACAGCTCCTGCATCAATTCGCCCATCTCCTTGTATTCGGCCGGGCCCGGCGGCGCGCCCGGATCCTGCGCGGCGGCGTTGCCGGCCAGCGCCAGCGCCAGCGCTGTCGCCAGGAATCCCGGTCGTGCGGTCGGTGTCCTTGTCACTTGAAACTCCTGCAGTCGCATCGGGATCATCCGTTCAGAGGCGGCCGCCGAGCCCGCGCGTCAGCGAGATCGCCTGCGCCACGCCCTGGTCGAGCGCGGCGTTGGCCGGCAGGGATTGCCGCACCAGCTCCAGGTGCAGCTGGTTGCTGACCGCCTGGCCGTCGCTGCCCAGGCGGATGCTCTGGCCGAGGCTGCCGGCGCGGATCCACTGCTCGGCGGCGCCGTGGCCGTCGACCTGCAGCAGGATCCGGGCGTCGCCGCCGTCGAAGCCGGCGCTCGCGCTCATGCCCGCGGCGACGGCTTCGGCATGGCGGCCGGCGGCGGCGGCGGCCGCGGCCGCGGCCGGCGCCGTGCCGTCGCGCACGGTCAACGAGGTGACGTTGCCGGCGACGTTGCCGTCGCCCGCGACCTGCACCGACTGCACCATGCCCGAGACATTGGCCAGCCCGGCCGAGTCGACGCTGCGCTGGCCCTGCGCGACCGGCATCGGCGCGTCGCCGGCGGTGATGGTGACGCTGGGCCGGTAGCTGACGGTCGGCGTGCCGCGGCTGAAATCGAAGCCGAAATCGAGCTGGCCCTGCAGGGTCTGCCCGGATGCGGTCTGCCAGGTCGAGACCATCGACACGCCGAACCACAGCACCGCGTCGTTGCCGACGGTGTAGCGGCCGCGCATCACGCCCAGTTCGTTGTCCGGAATCTCGGTCAACCCGCGCGCCGGCCGCGCGTGCCGGCTGTCTGCGGCCGTCTGCGCGAACGCGGGCGCCGCTGCCAGTCCTGCCCCCAGGAGCGGCAGCGCGCACAGCCATCCTCGAGCGATGTTCATTTCGTTTCTCCTTCAGAACAGGTCTGCGTGCGTGAACCCGAAGTCGAGCAGTTCGGCGTCGGTGATCGGCCCCTGCCGCGCGTACAGCGTCTTGGCGCTGGGCCGGGACACCGGTTGCAGCAGCACCGTGTTCCGGTCGAAATCACTGGCGATCACGATAAAAACGGCGCGGGACGGCCACGACTGCATGAACTCGTCCAGGGACACGCTGCGGTTGCCCAGGATCGGGTCGCCGAGCTCGACGCGGTCGCGGTCGACCTGCTTGAGCACCACGAAGTGGCGGAACCCGCCGACATCCATCAGCACCAGCGCCGGGACGCGCAGGCTGCGCAGGCGCGCTTCATCGACCCGGTAGCCGCGGCCGCGCATGCCGAGCGATTCGACATAGCGCTTGATGTCCAGCAGCGAGAAGCCACGCTCGCGCACCAACTCGGGATCGGCCACGCCCATCATGCCGTCGATCACCGTGGCCTCGTCGGCGTCCAGCCGATAGCCGTAGCGCAGGATGGTCGCCAGCGCGGCGGCGCCGCAGCTGTAGTCGGTGTGCTGGCGCACCAGGTGCCGGAAGCGCGCCTCGCGCATGCTTTCCACGGACTTGGTGAACAGGCTGCCATCGGGGAGCACGCCGCTGAAGCGCACCTCGCCGGCCCAGGCGCCGGCGCATGCCGCCGTGGCCGACAAAAGGCAGGCGGCCGCGAGAACCTTCCGCAACATCACGATCTCCGTTCGGTGGAAGGCCCCGTTCCGCGGGGAATGCGGAACGGGGCTTCCTAGGACTCCCGGCCTCAGGGGAAAGCCCGGGAGGTCACGCGTTACGGCAGCGCTTATTCGCCGCCGCCACCACCGCCGCCGGTCGACGGCTGCGCCACGGCCAGGGCCAGGCTGTTGGCCTGCAGGTTGCCCGTGCCCGAGGCGACGTTGACGCCGATGTTGCCGGAGGCGTTGCTGAAGGCGCTGCCCGACAGGCTGGCGGTGTTGGTCGCATCGACCACGACCCACTGCGTGGTGCTGACCGTGCCGCTCAGGCTGGCGACCAGGTCGCTGTAGGACAGTTCGACGAAGCCGAGCTCACCGGACTCGCGACCCCGGTAGCTGCCGCTCTCGTCGGTGTCGAAGGCGAGGCCGCCCACGCCCTGGCGGTACGGGTTCTGCACCGCGCCCTGGCTCTCGTTGTCGAAGTCGGCATGGCCGATGCTGGGGCCGGCCGGATGGTCTTCGCCTTCCCACATGTCGGCGTAGAAGTTGCTCTGCTGGTAGGCGTTGCCGCGGCCGCTGTAGCTGCCCTGGGTGCTGCCGGCGTAGCGGCCGGCGCCCACGCCCACCGACCAGCCCTGGACCGGGCCGCTCAGGCTGACTTCGACGCTGTCGGTCATCTCCTCGACGTGGCCGGCGTTGCTGACGACGTTGCCGGTGGAGATCTGCTTGGAGCTCACGCTCGCCTGCGCATAGGCGCTGGTGGCGACCGACGCCGCGAGCGCGTTCTTCTGCTGGTTGTTGTTGCCGGAGGCGACGTTGGCGCCGATGTTGCCCGAGGCGTTGGCGAACGCGTTGCCGCCGATGCCGGCGGTGTTGGTCACGCCCATGTTGAGCGTCTGGTTGCCGGCGCCGTACTGGTCGACGAAGACCTCGGCGTCGGCCAGGCCGAAGGCGAAGCTGGCGTCCGCGGCCGACAGTGCGGCGGCGTTGTCCTGCACGTTGTTGTCGCCGGCGGCGACGTTGAACGCCAGGTTGCCCGAGGCGTCCGAACCGACATCGTCGCCGATCGAGGCGTCGTTGGTCAGCATGTCGTTCATGCCGACGTTGTCGGTGACCATCTGCCGGTTGTCGATCACGGCGATCGCCGCCGAATCGATCTCGATGTCGCCGGAGATGGTCGGGTCGCCGCTGAAGGCGATGTCTGAGCTGAGCGACAGCTCCTTGTCGAGCTGCACGTTGACGCCGTGCTCGTTGCGCTCGGACCGCACGTCCTCGTTGCGTTCGATGTTCTCGTATTCCTGGTTGGTGGCCAGGCTGTGCGACTCGCTCAGGCTCTGGTCGATGCGCTGGCGCGTGCGCCGGTCGAAGCTGTCGCTGTAGGACAACGCGACGTCGATGTCCTTCGACACGCTCATGTCGAAGCTGGTGTTGCTGGTGCTGGTATTCGTGCTGGTGTTCGTGTTGGTGGTGTAGTTGCGGGTGTCGTCGACGGTGATGTCGTGATCGATCACCACGGTCTCGTTGTACTCGACGTCCTGCGCCTGTGCCGCACCGGCCGTTGCCGCGGCGACCGCAATCGCGAGCGCCGTCCATTTCGTATTCGCTTTCATGATGTCCTCTGCTTTCTCTCTGGAGTGAAGTGCCGGTTCACGGAACGGTCTGCACGGACAGGACCAGCTGGTTGTCCGTCGCATTGCCCGACCCCGCGATCTGATTGAGCTGCAGCACGCCCTCGAAGCCGCGCAGCGCGGAGGCCTCCACGGCGACCTTGCGGCCCGCCGTTTCCGCCCCGCCCTGGCTGGACAGACGCTGCAACCCTGCCGACGCGAGCGCCGGCGACGACAGTTGCTCGTCGCTGGCCTCGCGTATGCCCTGTTGCGCCAACGTCACGGCGACCGCGTTGAGTTCCGCGTTGCCGCTGCCGCTGGCCT
This sequence comes from Luteimonas sp. R10, assembly GCF_045689605.1. Classification (GTDB taxonomy): domain Bacteria; phylum Pseudomonadota; class Gammaproteobacteria; order Xanthomonadales; family Xanthomonadaceae; genus Luteimonas. The sequence continues at coordinate 698,980 of NZ_CP141262.1, read as the reverse complement.
GATTGATGGAGGCCAGCCCGCTCGCGCCGGCGAACGCCCGCCCGCCGATGACGGCGGTCGCCTGCGTCGGCGCGTCGAAGGCCTCGGATGCCCGTGCCTGGTGTGCGGCGATCGTGGCCCGTGCCGCGTCGCCGCTGGCGAAGGCGCGCAGGTTGGCTTGCTGGTTGAGATCGCCTGCCGACTGGTTGACCCCGATCGCGCCGCTGGCGCCGTTGAAGGCGCGCTCGTCGATGCGGGTCTCGGCCAGCCAGCCGAGCATCGCGGCGTAGTCGTCGCGTTCCTGCGCCTGCACGCCGGCGAGCGGCAGCAGGGTCAACAGCAGCACGAAACGGAGCGGCGCCATGGTCATGGCCTGCCGTTGCCGTTGCCCGGCATGCTGCCCAGGGGAAACTGCGAGAGCGCGCTGTCGATGTGCCGGCCGATGCCGCGCGTGCTGGTGCCGACGGCACCGAGCGGCGCGCTCAAGGCGCCGTTGATGCCGGCCCCGGAGACGAGTCCGCTCCGCTCCTGGCCGGCCGTCGCGAGACTCCCGGCCACGGCGGTCGCGGCGACCTGCCCGGCCGTCGTGCCGCCCGCGCGGTCCGCCAACTGCAACCGGTTGCCCGAATCGATCGCCGCGAAATCGGCATCGCTCAGCTCGCCGGTCGCCAGCGAACGGTCGATCTCGCGATTCGGCGTCGGATCGGCGATCACCGCCATGCCCGGCGGCATCGGCCGGGCGGCGTGGCGCGCACTGACGTCGCGCAGCAGCACCATCTCGCCGTGCTTCGGCGTGACGCCCGTTCGGGCGCCGGCGGCATCGGCCGCGCTCGGCACGCCGCACAGCAGGCAGAGCGCGAGGATGTGGGTGGGTCTGGACATGCATTGCTCCTTCCGAACGCCAAGGAGTCGACGCACGATCCGTGCCACCTGGATTTTCCAATGAAAACAGCAAGTTGCCTGGCGCTGCCGGCGCCGTGGCGGCGCCCGCGCGTTACAGGGCCCGGTGTTGCGGGAGCTGCCGGGCGCCCTGGGGTGGCGGCGCGACTAGCTTTTCGGAGGTTGCGGGCGCTGTAACGTTTCCGTTACGCCCGGGCTGCAACGGTTTACATGTCGTTCTCGCCTGCGGCACCCGGCGCTGCAGCGCCGCCGGCGTGTTCCGCTCGCGCGGGAGCGGCGCTAGCCTAGGCGCATCGCCGCTTCGGCGGATTCTTCGCAAGGCTTCCGATGCCCGACCTGTTGCAGCGCGGCTGGGACACCCTGACCTCGACCCCGGGCCTGACCGCACTGCTCGTGTTCGGCTGGCTGCTGTACGTGATCTGGCTGGGCGGCTGGATCGTGCTGCAGAAGCGCGAACCGGTCGCGACCTTGAGCTGGCTGCTGGGCCTCGCATTGCTGCCGTATCTCGGCTTCCTGGTCTATCACGTGTTCGGGCCGCAGAAGATCCGGCGCCAACGCTTGCGCCGCGAGAGCAGCCGCGCGCGATTGCCGCGGGAACCGGACGGCTTTTCCAGTCACAGCGACGCCGCCGAACTGGCGAAACTGGCGCATGCGGCCTCCGGCCTGGCGCCGGCCTCGGCCACGGACGCGCGGCTGCTGATCGACGGCGGCCAGACCTACGACGCGCTGCTGGCCGACGTGGCCGCCGCGCGGGTGCACGTCCACCTCGAGTACTACATCTACGACACCGACCATATCGGCACCGTGCTGCGCGACGCGCTCGTCGAGCGCGCCCGGGCCGGGGTGCGGGTGCGGTTGCTGGTCGACGCGGTGGGCAGCGGCCAGCCGCGGCGGTTCTTCGCGCCGCTGACGGACGCCGGCGGCGAGGTAACGTGGTTCCATCCGACCCAGTTCGGCCGCATCTGGCAGCGGCCCTGGCTCAACCTGCGCAACCATCGCAAGATCGTGGTGATCGACGGCCGTATCGGCTACACCGGCGGCATCAACATCAGCGACCACCAGGATGAACGCCGGCGCGACGACGCCTACCGCGACCTGCACCTGCGGCTGGAAGGCGAAGCGGTGCGCCGGCTGCAGAAGGTCTTCGTCGAGGACTGGCTGTACGCCAACGGCGACGAGGCCTGCATCGGCCAGATCGCCGCGCAGACGCCGGCCTGCGACCACGGCCCGGTCGCCGCCCAGGTCCTGTCCTCGGGGCCGGATTCTTCCTGGGAGGCGATCCATCGCCTGCACGTCAGCGTGATCCACGCCGCGCGGTCGCGGGTGTGGCTGGTGACGCCCTACTTCGTGCCCGGCGAGGCGGCGATGATGGCGTTGACCTCGGCGGCGCTGGCAGGGCTCGACGTGCGGCTGCTGCTGCCGCGGCGCTGCGATTCGCTGCTGGTGACGCTGGCGGCGCGCTCCTACTTCGACGCGCTGGTGGAGGCCGGCGTGAAGGTGTACGAGTACGGCCCGCGCCTGCTGCACAGCAAGGCGCTGCTGGTCGACGATTCGCTCGCACTGGTCGGCAGCGCCAACTTCGACAACCGCAGCTTCCGGCTCAATTTCGAGGCCTCGGTGCTGTTCGACGATCGCGCGCTGGCGGCGCAGCTGGCGCGCCACATCGAATCGGAACTGGCGCAGGCATGCCGGGTCCGCCCGCGCGGCGGCCGTCCGCTGCGCGAACGCCTGCCCGAAGCGCTCGCCCGGCTGCTCTCGCCGCTGCTCTGAGCGTCCTCCTCCGGGCGCCGGCTGCGACCGGCGGCCGCAGCGGCCTGCCGGACGGCTGCCAGTCCGCACGACTGGGGGTAGACTGGCAGATCTTCGTGGAGGGAGGGATTCCGCATGCCCTGGTTGTTCCTGCTGCTGGCCATCGCCGCGTTCGCGATCGCGATGGCGACTTCCTCGCTGGCGTTGGCCGTGGTCTGCATCCTGGCCGCGCTGGCGCTGCTGGCGATCTGGGTCATGGGCCTGCTGGCGCAACGCGTCGGCAGCCAGAGCCGCGACGACACGATGATGATCGACCCGCAGGAGCTGCGGCGCCTGCGCGAGCAGGCCGAGGCGCGGCGCGCGAACGAGCGCGTGGCCGCATCGGGCGAAGCGCCGCCGCCTTGAGCCGCGCGGACGTGCCGGTGGCGTCTTCTGCGCACGGCGGGCGTGGGCGATGACCCGCCTCAGCGTCAATCTCAACAAGGTGGCGCTGCTGCGCAACGCGCGCGGCGGCGGCGACCCGGACGTGCTCGAGGCCGCGCGCACCTGCCTGGACGCGGGCGCCCACGGCATCACCGTGCATCCGCGGCCGGATGCACGCCATGCCCGCCGCGACGACGTGCTGGCGCTGGCGGCGCTGTGCCGGCAGCGCGGGGTCGAGTTCAACCTGGAGGGCAATCCGTTCGCGCCGCCGCGGCCGGGTTATCCCGGGTTCCTCGCCCTGTGCGCCGAGGCGCGCCCGCAGCAGGCCACCCTGGTGCCCGACGGGGACGGCCAGCTGACTTCCGATCACGGCTTCGATTTCGAACGCGATGGCGATCGCCTGCGCGCGCCGGTCGCCGAGCTGCGCGCCCTCGGATGCCGGGTCAGCCTGTTCGCCGATGCCGGCGCGGCGGTCGGGCAGGCCGCGGCGATCGGCGCCGACCGGATCGAACTCTATACCGGGCCGTTCGCCGAAGCGCATGCCCGCAGCGATGCCGGCCCGGTCGCAAGCGATTGCGCCGGGACCGCAAGGCGCGCGCGCGATGCCGGGCTCGGGGTCAACGCCGGGCACGATCTGAACCAGGCGAATCTCGGCGCCTTTCTGGCCGCGGTCCCCGGGGTGCTCGAGGTGTCGATCGGCCACGCCCTGATCGGCGAAGCGCTGTATGCCGGACTTGCGCCCACCGTCGAACGCTACCTTCGGCTGCTGGACGCCGCCCGCTAGACGCTCCGCTGCCGGGATACCGGCCGGCTGTTGCTCGTAAGCGCTTTTGCCACGGATCGACGCGGATGAACGCGGGCAAGGGACAGACAACCTGACTCGCCACAGGCCCGTGCCGCGGCGCAACCCGCTCGGTGGACGAGCCCTTCCTCAGAAAGGGAACGGCGCCTCATGGGAGGCCCCGCGCAGTGTCCAGGGCCGGCGCGGCGCCCCGCGCACCCCACACCAGAACGGAGCCGGCATGCGAATCGCGTACATCGCGCGCCGCGTCGCGACTTCCGTCGCTCCCACAAGGAGGCGGTGGCCGGCTCAAGTGTGCGTTTTCCCGCGTTGGGAGAAGAACAAAAAAACGCCGCCCGGAGGGCGGCGTCGAAGTTCGGTAAGCATCCGACCGGCGCGCTGCAGGCGACGCCGGCCGGGGTACGGCGTGTCTACTTCTTGACGAAGCCGATCTTGAGCATCTGCGCGTTCTTGGCCTGCGCCAGCACCTTGGCCAGGACCCCGTAATCGGAATCCTCGCTGGCATCGATCTCGAGCGTCGGCTGGTTGGTCGGATCGCGCTGGACCTCGGCCTCCATCATGTTGCGCAGCGCCGACAAGGGCGTCGGGCTGTCGTTCCAGTACACCTGGCCCGCCGGGTCGATGCGCAGCCGGATCGGTTCCGGCGGATCGAGCGGGTTCTCCGGCGGATTGAGCGACTTCTGCGGCAGATCGATGTCGATCGGATACGACAGCTGCGGCGCCGTCACCATGAAGATGATCAGCAGCACCAACATCACGTCCGCGAGCGGAATGATGTTGATGTCGGCCATCGGGCCTTCGCCGGCATCGGAACTGAATGCCATCGTGGGTCTCCGTTAGTTTTGTTCGCGGGTGGCGACGAAGCCGACCTTGCGCATGCCCTGGGCCTGCGCAATGGTGACCACCTCGTTCACCACGCGGTACTTCGTGGTCGCGTCGCCGCGCACGTTGACCGGCGGCTGCGGCGTCTTCTGCGCCTCGACCGAGAGCGCGCTTTCGAGCAACTCCCGGCTGACCGGCTGGTCGTTGAGGTAGATCTGGCCCTGCTCGGTCACCGCGATGGTGATCGGCGGCGCCGGCGGCGCCTCCTCCGGCCGTTCGTCCAGGTTGGCTTTCGGCAGATCGACCTTGATCTTGTGCGCCATCAGAGGTGCCGTGACCATGAAGATGATCAGCAGCACCAGCATCACGTCGACCAGCGGCACGACGTTGATCGTCGCCATCGGCTTGCCGCCACCCTCATTGCTACTGAACGCCATAACCGGCCTCCGTCAAGTCTCGCCGAATCAGCGCTGGGCCGGCACTTCGCCGACGCGTGCACCGGTGGCGAAGAAGTCGTGCAGGTCATGCGCGAAGGTATCGAGCTTGTTGTTGGTGATCCGGTTGGTGCGGGTGAAGAAGTTGTAACCCAGCACCGCCGGGATCGCGACGCCCAGACCGATCGCGGTCATGATCAGCGCCTCGCCGACCGGACCGGCCACCGCGCCGATGTCGGCCTGGCCGCTGGCGCCGATGCGGATCAGGGCGCGGTAGATGCCCCACACCGTACCGAGCAGACCGACGAACGGGGCGGTCGAGCCGACCGTCGCCAACAGGGTCAGGCCGCTCTCGAGCCGCAGCGATTCGCGGGTCACGGCCTGGCGCAGGGCGCGATCGACGAACTCGGAGCGGTTCAGCGACTCGACCAGGCGCGAGCCCTCGTGGCGCTGGTGGTGGGCCGCGGCCTGGGCGGCGTCGAGCGCGACCTTGGAGAACGGCTCGCTACGGGGCTGCTCTTCCATGTAACGGATCGCGTCCTGCGCGTTCGGGGTTTCCCAGAACGTGCTGATCACGCGATCGGAGCTCGAACGCAGGCGCGCGTTCTTGATGAAGTTGAAGATGATCCAGTAGATCGACATCGCGGACATCGCGAGGAGGGTGCAAAGCACCACCCAGCCGACGATATCCAGATGGGTGATCATGTCCGCGAAGCCCATCTGCTGCAGCGCTGCGGCGCTGTCGGCGGCTCCGGTGACAGGTGCGTTGGTGGTTTCCTGCAGCATGACGCTTACCTTTGAGTGTTGAAGTTTGGAGTTATGGGGTGAATCGGTGGAGCGGAACGGGTGTTACGGGCGCAACATCTATCTGGTAACCGGACCCGGCACGATCATCCGCCGAGGTTGAAGTCCACCGGCACGCGCACGCGCCCGGCCGATGGCCGGCCGTCGACGGTGGCCGGATTGAAGCGCCACTTGCGCGCGGCCTGCATGGCGGCGCGGTCGAGGTCGCGGTTGCGGCTGGACTTCTCCACCGAGACGTTGGTGACGTTGCCCTGCGCATCGACGTCGACGATCAGCACCACCGTGCCCTCGATGCCGGCACGCAGCGCCGACGGCGGGTACCTGGGCGGGTTCATGTTCTTCGAGGAGATATCGACGCTGGCACCGATGTCGGCCTGCGGCGCGGGCGGCGCCGGTGGCGCCGGCGGCGGGGCCGGCACGTCGACCGGGGACGGCTCGTCGAACACCACCGGCGGCTCTTCCGGCGGCGGCGGCGTCGGCGAGGGCTGCGGCGGCACGAGTTCCTTGATCTCCTGCTTCGGCGGCTCCGGCGGCGGCGGCGGCGGCGGCGGGGGCGGCGGCGGCGGCTCGATGATCACCACCTGGGTGACCTCTTCCTCTTCGGGCCCCGTCTGGGGTGGGTTGACCGGAGCCAGCAGCAGCAGCACGGCAGCCGCGTGGAGCGCAATCACCATGGTGAAACCGGCGATGCGCGCCCAGTTGAGGCCTTCGTCTTCTTCGCTCTTGTCGATCGTCGGCAAGCGTTGCGTCATGCGGGGGAACTCAAGTCTGTCCGGACGCCGGAGCGCCCCGGTCTAGTTGTTCGGATACCCGCGGCCGCGATTTCGACGACGGGAATTCCCAAGTCTATACCAATCCTGGCACCGGTGACCAATCGACCGGAAACGTTTCCGGCCGGCCGGCCGAACCGCCTCATCGGGCAAGCAACTGCTGCGCTTCCTCGGGCCGCTTCAAGCCCTTTTCGAGCGCCTGCTGGGCGGCCTGCTTGGCTTCGGCATCGCGGCCTTCGCCGGCCAGGATCTTGGCGAGATTCAGGTACGACTCGCCGTTGTCGCTGAGCGGCGCCGCCTTCTGATAGGCCTCGATCGCCGGTTCGATCTGGTCCGAGAAATAGTAGGCCTGGGCCAACGCCACGTAGGTCTGGTGGTCTTCCTTCAGCACGCCCTTCTGCAGGCCGTCCTTGATCACCTCGATCGCCTTCTGCTCGCCGCCCTCGCTGTTGATGTGCAGCGCGACCAGGTTGCGGTACTCGCGGTCCTCGGTCAGCTGGCCCTCGGCGCGCAGCTTCTCCAGTATCTCGATCGCCTTGTCGTCGCGCTCGGCCTGCATGTACATGCTCGCCAGGTTGAGCTGCGAACGCTTGTCCCCCGGCGACTGGCTCGCGATCTGCTCGGCGAGTGCGGTCGCCTCGGCGGTCTGTCCGGTTTCGGCGTAGGCGGCCATCAACGCCTGGACCCAACCGTTGTTCGGCGTCTCCGAAGCCTCGATCGCCTGCTTGAGGGCGGGTACCGCCTCGGCGTATCGCTCGGCCTGGTACAGCAGCTGTCCCTTCAACGCCAGGTCCTCGGGCCTGTCGCTCCGCGTCTCGGTGAGGTAGCGGTCCAGCGTCGCCAGGCTCTCGTCCGTCTGCTCGTCCTGCGCCTGCAGCTGCGCCAGCATCATCATCGACTGGTAGTGGCCGTTGTTGTCGAGCGCGTCGAGTTCGACGGTCTGCTGCAGGTAGGCCTTGGCGGCCTCGAAGTCGTCCTGGTTGTAGGCGGCATTGGCGGCCAGCTGTGCGGCGTAGGCCTTGTCGTAATCGTTGGCGCGCTCCTCGGCGAGGATCTCGTCGGCGAGCTCGCGCACCTGCGCGTACTGGTCCTTCTCGAAGGCGGTGCCGAGCTTGTTCAACCGCGAGCCCATCCGCGACGAGGCGCTCTCGCCGGGCGCTTCACGGGTCGCCTGCGGATACAGTTCCTCGGCCTTCGGTGCGCGATCGCGCCGCGACTGGCATTGCTCGACCGTGGCGTTCGCCGGCGATTGCGCGACGGCGGTATCGGCGCCGAGCGTGGCGGCGACCGCCAGCGCGAGCAGGGCGGGCGCGTGGATCATCGATTTCATTGCATCACCTTCTCTTGTTGCCTGGGAACGCCGGTCGAATCGGCCGGATGGAAAAATCGTCGGGCGTCCTTACCCCGGAGGCGCGATGATGCCGGTGCCGCGCCTGCGGCTCAACCACACTTCGGGACGCGACCGCCGGCGCGCGCCTGTTCGTACGTGGGCACCAGGCGGGCCGCGCGCGACTGCAGTTCGCCGATGCGGCTTTGCGGATCCGGGTGGGTCGACAGCCACTGCGGCGGGCGGCTGCCGCCCGCGGCGATCATGTTCTGCCACAGGCGGACGGCCGCGCGCGGGTCGAAGCCCGCGCTCGCCATCAGCTGTTGGCCGACCACGTCGGCCTCGCTTTCCTGCGCGCGCGATCCGGGCAGGAGAAAGCCGGCCTGCGCGGCGATGCTGCCGCCCTGCACCGCGGCGTTGCCGACGCCCTCGCCGTAGCGCGAGCCGAGCAGCGACCCGACCACCTGCAGCGCACCGGAAGCGCCGGCCTGGCGGGTGATGCGCTCGTCGTGATGGCGCGAGGTCACATGCCCGATCTCGTGCGCGATCACCGCCGCCAGCTGGTCCTGGTCCCGGGCGACCCCGAAGATCCCGGTGTACACCCCGACCTTGCCCCCGGGCAGCGCGAACGCGTTGGGGTTGTCGTCGACGAACACCGCGGACTCCCAGCCGATCCGCTGCGCCTCGGGCGGCAGCTGGCGCACGATCGCATTGACGACACAGCTCACGTAGGCGGTCTGGCGGCTGTCGTTGCTGACCCTCTGCTTGGCCTTCATCTCGGCGAACGCCTGCGCGCCCAGCTGGTTGAGCTGCGCCTCGGGAACCGCACCGACGTACTGGGTGCGCCCGGTCGGCGAGATGGTGGTGGCGCACGCCGACAGCGCGAAAACGACACCGAGCGCAAGCAGGAACGGTTTCATGGCGGAAGTCCGGGGAATCGGCTGCCGTTGTAGAACGGCGGTGATTAAAATTTCGTCAAGCGAGCCATGCCGTCGACGCGGGCCCGGTCGCTGGCGCGACCAGGATACGCGGCCCGCGTGTCAGCCTCGTGACCGGGGCGAGGCATCAGATATCCAGGTTGGCGACCTTCAGCGCGTTGTCCTCGATGAATCCCCGGCGCGGCTCGACCACGTCGCCCATCAGCGTGCTGAAGATCTGGTCGGCCGCCACCGCGTCCTCGATCCGCACCTGCAACAGGCGGCGGGTCTCCGGGTTGACCGTGGTTTCCCACAGCTGCTCCGGATTCATCTCGCCCAGGCCCTTGAAGCGCTGGATCTGCCGGCCCTTCTTGGCCTCGTCGAGCAGCCAGGCCTGGGCCTCGGCGAAACTGGCGACCGGCTGGCTGCGGTTGCCGCGGACGATGCGGCCGCCGCTGCGCACCAGGCCGTGCAGCAGCGCCGCGCACTCGCGCAGCGCCCGCAGTTCGCCGCCCTCGAATGCGGCCAGCGGCAGCACCTGCTGCTGCTCCACGCCCATGTGCCGGCGGACGATCAGCAAGGTGGCCGGCACCCCTTCGCCGCCGCGCTGCAGCTGCAGCGCGTAACGCGGGCGGCCCAGGCCGCTGCGGTTGAGCCGCGCCTCCAGGCCATCGAGCACCTGCCGCGCCTGCGCGTCGTCGCCGAGATGGGCGGCGTCGAGCGGCGCCGCGTCGATCAGCGCCTCCAGCACGGCCGGGTCGTAGCGATGGGCGTTGCGGGCGATGGCCTCGCGCGCGCCGGCGTAGGCCAGCAACAGCTTCTCGAGCTGGATGCCCTCGACCGGAGGTTCGCCCTCGGCCGGAACCAGCGAGGCGCCCTCGACCGCGTTGCCGGCCAGATAGGCATCGAGCGCGGCATCATCCTTGAGGTACAGCTCGCTCTTGCCCTGCTTGACCTTGTACAACGGCGGCAGCCCGATGTAGACGTGGCCGCGCTCGATCAATTCCGGCATCTGCCGATAGAAGAACGTCAGCAGCAGGGTGCGGATGTGGCTGCCGTCGACGTCGGCGTCGGTCATCAGGATGATGCGGTGGTAGCGCAGCTTGTCGGGGTTGTACTCGTCCTTGCCGATCCCGGTGCCGAGCGCGGTGATCAGGGTGCCGACCTCGGCGCTGCCGAGCATTCGATCGAAGCGCGCGCGCTCGACGTTGAGGATCTTGCCCTTCAGCGGCAGGATCGCCTGGGTCTTGCGGTTGCGGCCCTGCTTGGCGGAACCGCCGGCCGAGTCGCCCTCGACGATGAACAGTTCCGACAACGCCGGATCCTTCTCCTGGCAATCGGCCAGCTTGCCCGGCAGGCCGGCGATATCCAGCGCGCCCTTGCGCCGGGTCAGGTCGCGGGCCTTGCGCGCGGCCTCGCGGGCGCGGGCGGCATCGACGATCTTGCTGGTGATGGCGCGCGCCTCGGCGGGGTTTTCCTGCAGGAACTCCTCCAAACGTGCGGCGAACGTGCTCTCAACCACGGGTCTCACGTCGGATGAGACCAACTTTTCCTTGGTCTGCGACGAGAAGCTCGGGTCCGGCACCTTCACCGACAGCACCGCGATCATGCCCTCGCGCATGTCGTCGCCGGACAGGCTGATCTTGGCCTGGCGGGCGATGCCGTTCTGCTCGATGTAATTGCTCAAGGTGCGGGTGAGCGCCGCGCGGAAGCCGATCAGGTGGGTGCCGCCGTCCTTCTGCGGGATGTTGTTGGTGAAGCAGAACATCGTCTCTTGGTAGCTGTCGGTCCACTGCAGGGCGACGTCGACGGTGATGCCGTTCTGCTCGCCGCTCACCGAGATCACGTTGGGGTGCAGCGGGGTCTTGAGTTGCGCCAGGTGCTCGACGAAGGAGCGGATGCCGCCCTCGTACTCGAACACGTCGCGACGCGCCTCGCCGCGTTCGTCGCCGCGTTCGTCGACCAGGGTGATGCGCACGCCGGAATTGAGGAACGACAGTTCGCGCAGGCGCCGGGCGAGGATGTCGTAATGGAACTCGGTGTCGGTGAAGATCTCTGCCGCCGGCTTGAACCGCAGCAGGGTGCCGCGCTTGTCCGACTCCTCCAGCGCTTTCAGCGGGTACAGCGGTTCGCCCAGTGCGTATTCCTGCCGGTAGTGCCGGCCACCGCGCCAGATGTCCAGCCACAGGTGCTCGGACAGTGCATTGACCACCGAGACGCCGACGCCATGCAGGCCGCCGGACACCTTGTAGCTGTTGTCGTCGAACTTGCCGCCGGCATGTAGCACGGTGAGGATCACCTCCGCGGCGGACACGCCTTCTTCCTTGTGCACGTCGACCGGAATGCCGCGGCCGTTGTCCCAGACCCCCACCGAACCGTCCGGGTGGATCGTGACCACGATGTCGTCGGCATGGCCGGCCAGCGCCTCGTCGACCGCATTGTCGACCACCTCGAACACCATGTGGTGCAGGCCGGTCCCGTCGTGCACGTCGCCGATGTACATGCCGGGACGCTTGCGCACCGCCTCCAGGCCGCGCAGCACGGTGATCTTGCTGGAATCGTATTCGGTGCCGCCCGGCGCGGGCGGCGAAGGGATCTGGTCGGTCATTCGCGTCTTCTGGGCTGGGCGGGTCCCGTTCGCCACCATCGCGCCGGCCCATGGCCGGCACACAATAGCTATAGGGACGCAACGGCCGATTATAGCATCGCGGCCGCCGCCGATCGCGCCGGGGCGACGCGGCGAAAGGGGGCTCAGGCCGGAGTCAGCACACCCTGTTCCACGTGGAACAGACGCAGATCGGAACCGGCCGCCTCCATCCCCGCTGGCCAGTCGGTGGCGGTGACGAAGACCTGGGCCTCGCCCTCCCGCAGCAGCGACAGCACCCGTTGCCGGTGGCCGGCGTCGAGTTCCGAGGCCAGGTCGTCGAACAGCATCACCGGCCATTCGCCGCGGCGAGCGGCGTAGTCGCTGGCCTGCGCCAGCAGGCAGGCCAGCGCCGCGAGCTTGCTCTGCCCGCGCGACAGCGGTTCACGGTTCGGCGCGCTGGCGAAGTCGACGCGCCAGTCGGCCCGGTGCGGCCCGACCCCGGTGTGGCCGAGCAACCGGTCGCGCTCGCGCGACAACAACAGCGCGTCCTCGAGTCCGAGTTCGCCGCGCCGCCAGCCCGGCTGGTACGCCAGCGTCGCAGTGCCCAGCATCGGTGCGATGCGCGCCACGGTGGCCGCCAGCACCGGCTGCAGCCGTTCCAGGTAATCCTCGCGGAATCGGGTCAACGGCTCGCCGGCCAGGGCCAGCTCCCGGTCCCAGACGTCGAGCTGGTCCGTCGGTGCGCCGGACTTCAGCAGCGCGTTGCGCTGCTTCAAGGCCCGGCCATAGCGTCGCCACAAGGCCAGGAACTTCGGTTCCACGTGGAACAGACCCCAATCCACGAAGCGCCTGCGCGGTTCGCCGCCGCCCGAGACCAGGGCGTGGCTGCCCGGCTCGAAGCTGACGACGGCCAGGGCGGCACATAGGTCGCCCAGCTGCGCCACGGGCTGGCCGTCGACGCGCCCCTGCCAGCTCTGGCCGCCGTGGCGCAGGCCGGCACGACGTTCGCGGGGCTGCGGGCGCTCCGACCATTCCACGTAGACTTCCAGCGCTGCAGCGCCGGTCCGGATCAGCCCGTCCCGCACCCGGCCGCGGAAGCTGCGCCCATAGGCCATCAGGTGCAACGCTTCGAGCACGCTGGTCTTGCCCGCCCCGTTGCCGCCGACCAGCAGGTTGAGCGCCGGTCCCGGCGTCACATCCACCTCGGCCAGCCGGCGCAGGTCGCGAATCGACAGCCGGGTCACGTGCATGCCGCAACCTCCCGGGCCGGGACCCAGGAAGCAAAACGCCCGGACCATGCCGGGCGTTCTGGTTTCACGTGGAACCCGATGGCGTTCACAGCCGCAGCGGCATCACCACGTGGCGGCACTTGTCGTTGCCGGCCTCGCGGACCAGCGCCGACGAGTTCGCGTCGCGCAGCTGCAGGACCACGTGCTCCTCGCGCAGCGCCGACAGGGCATCGAGCAGGTAGTTGACGTTGAAGCCGACCGCCAGGTCGTCGACATTGGTCTCGGCCTCGACTTCCTCCTGCGCCTCCTCCTGCTCGGGATTGTGGGCGCTGATCTTGAGCTGCCCGGGCGAGACCTCGATCCGCACGCCGCGGTACTTCTCGTTGGACAGGATCGCCGCGCGCTGCAGCGACGCCCGCAACGCCTCGCGTTCGATCCGCACCTCGCGATCGGCGCCGATCGGGATCACCGCCTCGTAGTCGGGAAACCGCCCGTCGATCAGCTTGGTGGTGAAGGTGACGTCGTCGCGCCGGACCCGCAGATGGTTGCGGTCCATCTCCAGCTCGAGTTCGCGATCGACGCCCTCGAGCAGGCGCTGCAGCTCCTGGATGCCCTTGCGCGGCACGATGATCTGCCGCTTGTTGCTCACGCTGGCCTCCAGCGGCGCCTCGCACAACGCCAGGCGGTGGCCGTCGGTGGCCACGCAGCGCAGGTGGCGGTCGCCGAGGTCGAACAGCAGGCCGTTGAGGTAATAGCGCACGTCCTGCTGCGCCATCGCGAACGCCGTGCGCTCGATCAGCTCCTTGAGCACCGCCTCGGGCACCTGCACCCGCTCGGTGGTCTCGACGTCGTCGATCGCCGGGAAGTCGTTGGCCGGCAGGCTGGCCAGGGTGAAGCGGCTGCGGCCCGCCTGCACCGTGACCTTGTCGCCGGACTGCGAGACCGTGACCTTGCTGCCGTCGGGCAGGGCGCGGACGATCTCGAACAGCTTGCGTGCCGGGATCGTGGTCTCCCCGTCCTGGGCGTCGTCGACCGGGGTCCGCGCGACCATCTCCACTTCCAGGTCGGTCCCGGTCAGCGAGAGACGGCCGTCGGCCACCTGGACCAACAGATTGGCGAGCACCGGCAGGGTCTGCCGCCGTTCGACGACGTTGACCACCTGCGCCAACGGTTTCAGAAAGACTTCGCGTTGCAGACTGAAGCGCATGCCGGTCGTGTCCCCATGCCCGAGATTGAAGAGATTGGATAAAAACAAAAACTGGTGGTGGTGGAGCCCGGGTTTTCGGGCGATAACTCACTTAAGTTGTTGATATTGAAGAGTTTAAACCGCACACAACTGGGTGGATAACGGCTTCCTCCGACGACCGACAACCTGTGGATAGAATCGGCGGGATCATTCCATCCCCGGGTTGTCCACAACTTGTCCGGCGCCTGTCCACCGGGCTCGCACGTGCATCCTTGCCGTCACTCGCTGAGCTTGCGGATCAGCTTGTCCCAGTCCTCGCGCAGCTTGCCGTCGGTTTCCATCAGGTGCTTGATCTGGCGGCAGGCGTGCAGCACGGTGGTGTGGTCGCGCCCGGCGAACGCGTCGCCGATCTCAGGCAGGCTGTGCTCGGTCAGCTCCTTCGCCAGGGCCATCGCCACCTGTCGGGGGCGGGCCAGCGAGCGGGTGCGTCGCTTGGACAGCAAGTCCTTGATCTGCAGACCGTAGTAGTCTGCCACGGTCTTCTGGATATTGGCGATGCCGACGCTGTGCATCTGCGCGCGCAGCAGGTCGCGCAGGGTTTCCTGGGCGAACTCCGGGGTGATGCTGCGGCCGGTGAAGTTGGCGCGCGCGACCAGGGTGTTGAGCGCGCCCTCCAGGTCGCGCACGTTGGAGCGCATCTTCTTGGCGATCAGGAAGGCGACGTCCTCGGGGATCAGCGCACCGCGCTCGCTCGCCTTCGACAGCACGATCTGCGCACGGGTCTCGAAGTCGGGCGGGTCGATCGCCACCGACAGGCCCCAGGCCAGGCGCGACTTGAGGCGCGGCTCGAGGCCGTCGACCTCGCGCGGGAAGCGGTCGCAGGTCATGATGATCTGCTGGCGGCCGTCGAACAGCGCGTTGAAGGTGTGGAAGAACTCCTCCTGGGTGCGCTCCTTGCCGGCGAAGAACTGGATGTCGTCGATCAGCAGCGCGTCGACCTGCTGGAATTGGCGCTTGAAGCCGTCCATCGCCTTGTCCTGCAAGGCGCGCATCATCGCGCTGAAGAACTGTTCCGAGCGCAGGTACAGCACCCGCACCGACGGGTTCTGGCGCCGCATCTCGTTGCCGGCGGCGAACATCAGGTGGGTCTTGCCCAGGCCGGTGCTGCCGTAGAGCAGCAGCGGGTTGTGGGCGCGGTCGCCGGGCTTCTGCGCCGCCTGCCAGGCCGCGGCGCGGCCGAGCTGGTTGCTGCGGCCCTCGACGAAGTTCTCGAAGGTGTAGTGGCTGTCGAGATTGCCGTGGAACGCCTCGGCCGCCGCCGGCGCGTGCGCGATCACCGGCAGGGTGTCCAGGCTCGTCCGCGGCAGCGAGCCGATCTCGAGCGCGACCTCGGCGCTGCCGGAGAAGTGCCCCAGCAGCTCGCGGATCCGGGTCAGGTAGCGCGAACGCACCTCGTCGCGGACGAACGCATTGGGCGCGTACAGCACCGTGGTGTCGTCGCGGCGGGCGGCCTGCAACGGCTTGAGCCAGGTATGGACGTCTTCGGCCGGAAACTCGGCTTCGAGGCGTTCGAGACAGCGGGGCCAGGCATCCATCGGGCGTTGCGTCTAGGGTCGGCAAAGGCGCCGGACAACGGCAACCGTCGCGGCGCGGGCGGGGAGGGAGTGAGCCGGCAGACTACCATCGCGCCCGGTGGGGCGCATCATCGCGGACGCCGTGCGCGGCAGGCCGCGCCGCCGCCATGGTTGACCGGCCCGCCGTGCCGCCGCTAGAATCGCCGGTTCTTTCCGTCGCGCACCGCACGAGAGTTCCACCATGGCCACCAAGCGCACCTACCAGCCCAGCAACCTCAAGCGCAAGCGCGACCACGGGTTCCGTGCCCGCATGAAGACCGCCGACGGCCGCAAGATCCTCGCCCGCCGCCGCGCCAAGGGTCGCAAGCGCCTGACGGCCTGACGCCGTCGTTCGCACGGGCGACGCGTCGCCCCCGTTCCCGAGCGCCCGTTTTCCGATGACCGCCGGCTTCCCGAAGCAGGCCCGCGTTCGCGCGCGCGCCGATTTCGACCGCGTGTTCAAGCACGCCCGGCGCACGGCGTCCCCGCTGATGGCGTTGCACTGGCTCGACGACGCGTCGCCGCCGCGGCTCGGCCTGGCCGTCTCGCGCAAGGTCGATCGCAACGCGGTCGGACGCAACCGCATCAAGCGCGTGCTGCGCGAACAGTTCCGAAGCCTGCGTGCGCAATTGCGCCCGGGCGCCTACGTGGTGGTCGCGCGCGCCGCGGCCGCTCAGGCGTCCCCCGCCGCGCTGCGCGCGGGCTTCGCCGCGGTGCTCGCGCGCGCCGGTGCGTTGCCGCCGGCGGCGGCGGGCGGCACAATGCCGGGCGCTTCCTCCTCTCCCATCCCGCCCCACGTCCCTGCGCCGGATCCTCGCGGCGAATGAGCCTGCCTGCCTGATGAACCAGACCCGTACCTTCCTGATCCTCGCCTGGCTGATGGTGGCGACGCTGCTGTGGATGGAGTGGAACCGGGACAAGGACGCGGCGCCGGACGCGGCCGCCGCCGCCGGCCAGGCCGACGCGCGCGGCGCGGCCGTGCCCGGCAGCGACGCCGCGAGCGGTGCGGGCACGGCGGCGGTGCCGACGGCGCCCAACCTGCCGGCCGCCCCCGACGCGGCGAGCGCGGCGATGCCGGGAATGCAGGCGCCGGCGCCGGCGCAAGCCGGCGAGCAGGCGGTCACCGTCACCACCGACGTGCTGCGGCTCACGCTCAGCCGCGGCAACGTGGTCGACGCCGCGCTGCTGGGCTATCCGCAGACCCGCGACGAGGACAGCCCGCCGGTCAAGCTGTTCGATACCGATCCGGCGCGCTACTACGCCGCCCAGAGCGGCTGGGTCAGCCAGGCCAATCCGGCCCCGGACCACGAGAGCGGGTTCGCGCCGGAGCGCGCCGAGCGCGCCTACCGCCTGACCGAGGGCGGCGACGCGGTCAGCGTGCCGTTCGTCTGGCGTGGCGCCGACGGCGTGACCATTCGCCGTACCGTCACCGTGCGCCGCGGCTCCTACGCGGTCGACGTGCAGGACACGGTGATCAACGAAGGCGCAGAGCCGTGGCAGGGCTTCGTCTACCGGCAGCTGATGCGGGTGCCGCCGCAGATCAACCGCGGCATGACCAATCCGGAGTCCTTCAGCTTCAGCGGCGCCACCTGGTACAGCGGCGACGAAGGCTACGGCCGCCGGACCTTCGGCGACTTCGCCGACGACGGCCCGCTCAACCTGCAGGCGCGCGAAAGCTGGATCGCGATCCTGCAGCACCACTTCTTCACCGCGTGGATTCCCGAGCCCGGCGCCGCGACCACGATCTCGCTGCACGTCGACGGGCCGCGGCACCTGATCCGCGAGGTCGGGCCGGGCCTCAACGTCGCCCCGGGCCAGCAGGCATCGACCGAGGCGCGGCTGTGGGTCGGCCCCAAGCTGGTGCAGCAGATCCAGGCGCAGGACGTGCGCGGCCTCGACCGTGCGGTCGACTACTCGCGCTTCTCGCTGTTCGCCTTCCTCGGCGAGTGGCTGTTCTGGCTGCTCGACAAGCTGCACGATCTGTTCAAGAACTGGGGCTGGTCGATCGTCGGGCTGGTGCTGCTGGTGAAGCTGGCGATGTATCCGCTGTCGGCGGCGCAGTACAAGTCGATGGCGCGCATGCGCAAGTTCCAGCCGCGCATCGCTCAACTCAAGGAACGCTACGGCGACGATCGCCAGAAGTTCCAGATGGCGATGATGGAGCTGTACAAGAAGGAGAAGATCAACCCGGTCGGCGGTTGCCTGCCGATCCTGCTGCAGATGCCGATCTTCTTCGCCCTGTACTGGGTGCTGCTCGAATCGGTGGAACTGCGGCACGCGCCGTGGATGCTGTGGATCCAGGACCTGACCGCGCGCGACCCGTACTTCATCCTGCCGGTGATCAACATCGCGGTGATGTGGGCGACGCAGAAGCTCAGCCCGATGACCGGCATGGACCCGATGCAGCAGCGGATGATGCAGCTGATGCCGGTGGTGTTCGGCGCGGTGATGATCTTCTTCCCGGCCGGCCTGGTGCTGTACTGGGTGACCAACGGCGCGCTCGGCCTGGCCCAGCAGTGGTGGTTCATCCGCAAGTACAGCGAGCCGACCGCCAAGCCGGCCTGAGAGCCGGGGATCTGGAGTCGGTAGGGCACGCGGGCCTGCCGTCGAGGGCCGGGTGGGCGGCATCTGCCTCGGTGCGGAAGCGAATCTTCCTTCGTGAGCCGTTGTGGGAGCGACGGAAGTCGCGACCCTGCCGCGCCGCCAGTCGCGACTTCCGTCGCTCCCACAAGGGAGGGCTCCACGCCGTACCGTATCCTGCCTTGCGATTCCCGATTCCCGATTCCCGATTCCCCGCCGTGACTGCCGACACCATCGTTGCCATCGCCACCGCGGCAGGCGCCGGCGGCATCGGCGTGGTGCGGCTGTCGGGTCCGGAGGCGCGCCGCATCGCCGAGACGCTCTGCGCGCGGCCGCTGCGTCCGCGCCATGCGCATTACGTGCGTTTCCGCGACGCCGACGGCACGGTGCTCGACGACGGCATCGCGCTGTGGTTCCGCGGGCCGGCCAGCTACACCGGCGAGGACGTGGCGGAACTGCAGGCGCACGGCAGTCCGGCGATCCTGCGCCAGCTGGTCGCGCGCTGCTGCGCGCTGGGCGCGCGGCCGGCGCGCGCCGGCGAGTTCAGCGAGCGCGCCTTCCTCAACGGGCGTCTCGACCTGGCCCAGGCCGAGGCCGTGGCCGATCTGATCGCCGCCGGCGACGCCCGCGCCGCGCGCGCCGCCCGGCGCGCGCTGGAGGGCGAGTTCTCGCGGCGCGTGGAGGCGCTTGCCGCGGCGCTGCTGGCGCTGCGGGTGCAGGCGGAGGCGAGCATCGACTTCGCCGACGAGCCGCTCGACACGCTCGGCGGCGAACAGCTGCGCCTGCGCCTGGACCAGGCGCGCGCCGCCCTGGACGCGCTGCTGCTGGCCGCCGAGCGCGGCCGCAGGCTACGCGACGGCCTGCATGCGGTCATCGTCGGCCCGCCCAACGCCGGCAAGAGCTCGCTGCTGAACGCCCTGGCCGGCAGCGACCGCGCCATCGTCACCGAGACCGCCGGCACCACCCGCGACCTGCTGCGTGAGACGGTGCGCATCGGCGGCGTGGAACTGACCCTGGTCGATACCGCCGGCCTGCGCGCCGGCGGCGACGCGATCGAGCGCGAGGGCATGCGCCGCGCCGAGGCGGAACTCGGACAGGCGGACCTGGCCATCGTGGTGCTGGACGCGCGCGACCCCGAGGCCGGCCGCGCCGCCGTCGCGGCGGCGATCGCGGCGGTGCCGCAGCGCCTGTGGCTGCACAACAAGGTCGACCTGCTCGATGCCGCGACGGCCGACGCGGCCGGCACGGACGAGATCCGGGTCTCGGTGCGCACCGGCCATGGACTGGAGCGGCTGGTGGCGCGGCTGGAAGCGCTCGCGCAGGGGCCGGAGGCAGGCGCGGAGGCCGGGACGTTCAGCGCCCGCGCGCGACACGTGGAGGCGCTGCAGCGCGCCGGCCGGGAACTCGCGGCGGCGCGCGCCGCGCTGCGCGACGACGCCCTGGAACTGGCGGCCGAGGCGCTGCGGGCCGGCCACGATGCGCTCGGCGAGATCACCGGCCGGATCGCGCCGGACGATCTACTGGGTCACATTTTCTCGACGTTCTGCATCGGCAAGTAGGCGCGGGAACCCGTTCATGGCGGCGCGGGTGTTGACAAATGCCCCCCGCTGCCGCGTCCTAGGCATACGTGCGGCATCGCACATCAGGGGGAGTTCTCGATGTTTTCGACAGACAACGGGCGCATGCGCCCGCTTTGGTACCGAATCGCCGTCGGCGCAGGAGTCGCCTGCGCGCTGGCCGCCTGTTCGCAGCAGCCGGCCGCGCCCGACGCGGAGCCGGACGCCGCCACCCAGGCCCCGGCCGAACCGGCGGACGCGCCCGCGGCCGCCGACCAGACCGCGACCATGAGCACCGAGGAGCTGCGTGCCTCGGCCGCCAAGGCCTACCAGGAGAGCCGGCTGTACGCGCCGGCCGGCGACAACGCCATGGAGTACTACCTCGGCCTGCGCGAGAAGCAGCCCGGCGACGCCGGCGTCTCCAGCGCGCTGACCGATCTGTTGCCAATGACGGTGATCGCCACCGAACAGAGCCGCGACCGCGAGGACTTCGAGGAGGCCCGGCGCCTGCTGGCGCTGATCGAACGCGCCGACAAGCAGCATCCGGCGCTGCAGCGCCTGGGCAACAGCATCGATGCCGCCGAGCAAGCGGCCGCCCAGCGCGCCGAGCAGCAGCAGCTGACCGCGGAGCAGGAAGCCGAGCGCCGGCAGCAGCTCGAGCAGGAGCGCGAGCGGCAGCAGCAACTGCAGCAGGAGCAGGCGGCCAAGGAACTGGCCGCGCAGCAGGAGGCCGAGCGCCAGGCGGAGGAGGAGGAACAGGCCGCGGCTGCGGAAGCCGCCGCGCAACGCGCCGCGCAGCAACGCGCGGCCGAACAGCGCGCCGCGGAGGAGCGTGCCGCGCAAGCCGCCGCGGCGTCGACGCCGACGGCCGCCGACCTGCGCGCGATCAGTACGCCGGCGCCACGCTATCCGCCCGAGGCATTGCGCAGCGGCCAGGGCGGCGAGGTGCTGGTGGAGTTCACCGTGGGCGCCGACGGTTCGGTCACCAATGCCCGCGTGGTGCGCGCCAATCCGCCGCGCCTGTTCGACCGCGAAGCGGTCGCCGCGGTGCGACGCTGGCGCTTCGAGCCGGTGGCGGCGCCGGTGACGACGCGACGCACGATCGCGTTCACGCCCGGCGGTTGAGCCTCCGCCGCCGGCGCACGGACGACGCCCGGCATTGCCGGGCGTCGTCGCATCCGGCGCGCGGATCGCACCGGGCCGCGCGCCCGCCGAGCGCGCGTCAGGCCGAGATCGCCAGCTTCTCCCGGTGATAGAGCCGCGCGGCGAGCAGCCACAGCAGCAGTCCCAGGCCGAAGCCGGCGCCCAGGTAGGCCGCCCATTCCGGCGCCGCGATGGCCTCGCTGCGGACCAGCTTGAGGATCATCTGGTTCTGCGCCAGGAACGGCACGGTGAACTGCCACAGCTGGTTCTTCACCGGATTCACCATCAGCACCACGGTCGGGATGATCGGCAGGAACATCAGCACGCTCATGTAGCTCTGTGCCTCCTTCACCGACTTCACGCTGGCGGCGATCAGGGTCAGCAGGGTGGTGCCGATCAGCACCATCGGCAGCAGCACCAGCAGCAGCAGCGCCATCGCCGGCAGGGTCACGTCGACCAGCCGCATCGGCCCGGGCGCCAGCGAGAAGCTGAACTTGAACGCCAGCAGCGTCAGCAGCAGGCTGAGCATGCCGAACAGGCACGCGGCCAGGATCTTGCCGCTCATGATCGCCGAGCGCGCGGCCGGCGTGGCGAGCAGCGGCTCGAGCGACTGCCGCTCGCGCTCGCCGGCGGTGACGTCGATCACCAGATGGGCGCCGCCGAGGAAGCTCAGCAGGATCAGCACGTACGGCAGGAACGCCAGCAGCATGCCCCGCCGGGCTTCGGGCGTGGCGACGTCGCGCTGGGTCACCTGCACCGCGAGGCCGGCTTCGGGGCTGATGCCGCGGCTGATGCCACGCAGCGCGCCGACCAGCCGGCTGTACTCGGCCAGCGCGCCGCGAACCCGTTCGACCGGAATCCGCGAGTCCTGCCGCGAACTGTCGTACACCAGCTCGATGCGTGCGCTGCGGCTGTCGCGCCACTGCTCGCCGAATTCCGGATCGATCTTCAGCACCAGGTCGGCGTCCTGCTCGCGCACCATCGCGTCGGCGTCTTCGGGCGGCGCCTTGGCGGTGATGTTGCGGCCCTCGAGGAAGCGCATCAGGTTGGGCGCGTGCTCGGCGCCGAGCACCGGGATCTCCAGCGCCGACTCGAGCTGGGTGCGCATCTTCTTCTCGGCGATCGCGCCGATGCCGAGGATCAGCGCCGGCAGGATCAACGGTCCGAGCAGCAGCCCCAGCAGCACCGTGCGGCGGTCGCGGAACAGGTCGACGAGCTCCTTCCTGGCGACGGTCAGGATCGTGCTCATGCGGCGTCCTCCCGGTCGAGATCGGCCAGCCGGACGAACACGTCCTCCAGGTCATCGAGCCCGGTGGACGCGCGCAGCTCGTCCGGGGTGCCGATGGCGCGCACCTCGCCGTGCGCGATCACCACGATGCGATCGCACAGCGCCGCGACCTCCTGCATGATGTGGCTGGAGAAGATCACGCAACGGCCTTCGTCGCGGAGCCGGCGCAGGAAGCCGCGCAGGCCGCGCGTGGTCATCACGTCGAGGCCGTTGGTGGGCTCGTCGAGGATGACGTTGCGCGGGTCGTGCACCAGCGCGCGCGCGATCGCGGTCTTGGTGCGCTGGCCCTGCGAGAAGCCCTCGGTGCGCCGGTCCAGGAACTCCTCCATGACCAGGGTCTCGGCCAGCTGCGCGATGCGGGCGGCGATGGTGCCGGCATCCAGGCCGTGCAGCGCGCCGAAATAGGCGATGTTCTCGCGCGCGGTCAGGCGCTTGTAGACGCCGCGCGCATCGGGCAGTACCCCCAGCCGCTGCCGCACCGCCGTGGCCTCGCGGTGGGCGTCGAGGCCGTCGACGCGGACCTCGCCCTGGTCGGGCGTCATCAGCGTGTACAGCATGCGCAGGGTGGTGGTCTTGCCGGCGCCGTTGGGGCCGAGCAGGCCGGTGATCTCGCCGTCGCGGGCCTCGAAGCCGACGCCGCGCACCGCATGCACGGGACCGCTCTTGGCCTTGAAGGACTTGTGCAGGTTCTCGATCCGGATCATGGGGTGTGTCCGTGATTGGTAATTGGTGGTTGGTGATTCGAAAGAGCGGATCCGGATCTGCAGCGCTTGTCGCCTTTGCCAATCACGAATCACGAACGACGAATCACGGCACCTACGGCTCCCAGCCGTAGGTGCCGGCGAACGGCGGTTGCGGTTGCAGGCGTTGCAGGCATTCGGCGTCGAGCGCGGCGGCGTCGGTGTTCTCGACGAACTGCGCGAACAGCTTCGGCATGCAGCCGGTGCCGAGCACGTTGTGGCCCTGTCCGGGCAGCACCAGGTGGCGGGCGTTGGACAGGTGCGCGATCGCCTCGTCGCCGTAGCGCGGCGGCGTGACCGGATCGAACTCGCCGCTGATCGCCAGCACCGGCAGGTCGCCCCGCAGCGGCTCGCGGAAGTGCTCGGCGCGCCGGCCGCGCGGCCACACCGCGCATTGCGCGTCGGTCAACTCGATCAGCGCGGTGCCGAGCACGGTGTCGCGGTCGGCGTCCTCGGCGCGCAGCTCGTCGGCGTCCTCGCTGCACAGCACCGACAGCTGCATGCCGTGGTAGATGGCGTCGGAGACGCTGGCGGTCAGCAGCCGCGACTGCGCCAGCAGGCTTTCGTAGCGTTCCTGCGCCGCCTCGTGCAGCAGCAGCGGCAAGGTGGCGGCGATCTGCGGCTGGTAGGCGTACATGCGCAGCAGCCCGGCGAGATGGCCGTAGCGCGGCGTTTCCTCGCGCCACTCGCCGCTGACCGGGTCGCGGTAGCGCACCGGTGCGATGCCGCCGGCGTCCAGCCGCTCGCGCACCGCCACCAGCCGGTCGGCGGGGTCGCCGAGGTTGCGCAGGCAGGCGCCGTCGTCGCGGCAGGCGGCGAACTGCGCCTGCAGCGCGTCCTCGAGGTTGCGCGCATGCTCCTGGCCCAGCACCAGGGTGTTGGGCACCACCGAGTCGAGCACCAGGCTGCGGGTGTGTTGCGGATAGGCCGCGGCGTATTGCTGCGCAACGCGGGTGCCGTAGGAAATGCCGACCAGGTTGATCCGCTCGACGCCGAGCGTCTCGCGCACCAGGTCGAGGTCGCGGACGTGGTCGCCGGTGGTGTAGTGGCGCAGGTCGGCGGTCTTCGACAGCGCGTCGCGGCAGCGTTCGGCGAACGCGCGCATGGCCTCGGGCGATTCGTCGTCGGGGTCGTAGATGGCCTTTTCGCCTTCGTCGTCGCGGCAGGCGAGCGGGTGCGAGCCGCCGGTGCCGCGGGCGTCGACCAGCACCACGTGGCGGGTGCGGCGCACGTCCGCGAACGCGGCGTGCACCTGCGGATAGCTCTCGATCGCCGATTGCCCGGGCCCGCCGGCGATCATGTAGACCGGGTCCTCCACGGCCAGGCCCTTCGCCGGGACCAGCGCGACCGCCAGTTCGATCGCGCGGCCCTGCGGCGCGTCGTGGTCCTCGGGCACCTGCAGCGTCGCGCACTGCGCCTCGACCGCCGCGCCGGCGGTGGCGCTCAGCGCGCAGGGGGTGAACGCGAGCCCGCCGTAGTGCAGCGTGCCCTGCGCATCGGTGCGCGGACCGCCGTGCTGTTCGCCGCCGCAGGCCGCCAGCAGCAGCGTGGCCGCCAGCAGCGGCGCGAAAACTGGCCGGGATGTCATGGAGCCTCCTCCGGGATGAAGATGGATTCGATCGTCCCGCCGAACGTCCGCGCGATGCGGAACGCCAGCGGCAGGCTGGGATCGTACTTGCCGGTCTCGATGGCGTTGACCGTCTGCCGCGATACACCCAGACGCTCGCCGAGCTGCGACTGTGACCAGCCGCGCGACTCGCGCAGCTCGCGGACGCGGCTCCTCACCGGTAGCGCCGCGCGGCCGCGGACTTGCAGGCACCGTAGAGCAGCACGTAGACCGGCAGGATCCAGACCAGCACCACGGTGCCGTCGACGTCCAGCACGTTCGCCCTGGCGAGCAGGCCCAGCGCGAACGCGCCCAGGCACAGCAGCAGCGCGGCCAGGCCCATGCCCTCCAGCTCGATCCGCCGCTGCAGTTCGTCGCAGCGGCGCACGTAACGCAGCATGGCGCGGGCGGCGAACCCGATCGGCAGCAGCGGCAGCAGCGCCAGGACCGCCCGCGGCACCGGCGTGTCGAGGTGGCGCAGCGCGAACGTCACCGCCACCAGGACTAGAGCGTAGGCGCCCATGGCCGGAAGGAATTCACGTGTCAGGTGCCGGCTGGCAGCGGTCCGCATCGGCAGGTCCTCGTCAGGCTTGCTCGACACACACGATCCGCGACCTTCGCCGTCATGTCAAGCTTACTTGACAGGACCCGTCGTCTGCAATCGTGCCGCCAATGCGTCCAGGTGCTCACCCAGGACCACCAGGCTGGCCGCGTCCTGGACCCGGTCCAGGCGCGCCCGTGCCGTTTCCAGGCGGCGGCGCGCGCTCGCGGCATCGCCGGACAGGACGGCGTGCTCGGCGTCCAGCCAGGCCCGGTACGGCGTCAGGTCCAGCAGCCCGCCCTCGCACAGCGGTCGCCAGGCGGCGACCAGAGCGTCGTCGCGCAACATCACGGCGGCGTACCCGGCCAGGGAGACGGCGATGTTCGGGCGCAGGACTTCCGGAGCCTCCCAGAACCGGGCCCGGAGCACCTCGGCGCAGTCGCGCGCGGCCGAAGCGTCGCGCTGGTCGCAGGCGCGCGACAAGCGCAGCAGCCGGCCGACGATGGCCAACGTCGGCGTGGGCGAGTCGTCGACGACCGCCGGCATCAGGGCCTCGGGCCAGTCGCGCGGGCGGACCCCGGCCATGCTCAACGCCATGAGCCGGTTGACCTGTTGCTGCAGGGCGGCATCGGCCGTCGCGCGCAGCAGGTCGAGCAGCCCGCGACCGTCCGAACGCCAGCCCTTCGACCGGAACGGCACCAGGTTCACCACGCCGATCAGCAGCGCCGAGTATGCAGCGCCCTGGGCCGCCGCCGCCCATGCCGAGCCCGCCAGCAGCGCCGCCGCGGCCAGGCCGAGCGCAGCGGTCATCAGGTTGGCCAGCGGGCCGCCGACGAGGAAGACCGCCTGGTCCGCGCGCCCGAAGCCCCGTTCCTCGCCCGGCAGCAGTGCCGCGAAACCGCTGATTCCGCGGACGCCGCCGCCGCGCCGGAAGCGCCAGCCGCCGGCGCCGCGTTCGATCCGGAACGGGCCGACGCCGAAGGCGAGCGCTCGCATGCCGCGCGCGAGTCCGGCCGCCGCATGGCCGGCCTCGTGCAGCACGATGTTGGGCCAGGTGGCGAGTACGAAGCCGGCGAGCAGGGCCCAGCCGGGTGGCGGCAGCAGGTCGGCGTCCAGGCGCGCGCCGGCGTGCGCCGCGGCGAATCCCACGACCATGCCGGCACCGGCGAACGCGGCCATCGACAACAGCCAGCGCAGGAACCGGCGGGCCGGAGGGCGCGCCTGCGCGGCGGCAGGCGGCGCAGGCGGCAGCAGCGTCGCATCGCGGTGCGTACGGGTCGCGGTCGGCATGTCGATCATGGGTACGCTCGCTCGTGGCCTGGCATCGGTCGATGGTCGCGGGTTGCTACCGGATTACCTCCGATCGGCCCTGGGATGCAAGCCGTCTGCCGGGTCGGATCGCCGGCGAAGCGCCGTCTTGCGCATGGACGCGCGCGTCCACGGCGGCAGATCCGCCGAAGCTACTTGCTGCTGACGTATTTCTCGCGACGGATCTGCGGCACGGCCAACCCGCGCGCCTTCAGCGCCTCGAAACAGGCGTCGACCATGTTCGGATTGCCGCACAGGTAGGCGATGTCGCCGGCCGGGTCCGGCGCGAGTTCTTCGAGGAACTGCTGCACGTAGCCGTGGCGCACGTCGGCATGCGCATGCGCCGACCCGGGGGCGGGCAGCTCGCGCGAGAAGCACGGCAGGAAGCGGAAATTGCGGTGGCGTTCGGCGAAGGCGCGGAATTCGTCGCCGTACAGCAGTTCGGCGGGCGATCGCGCGCCGAACAGCAGCACCACCTCGACGCCGCGCTCGGCCATGGCCTTCTCCAGCAGCGGCAGCATCGCCCGGTACGGGGTGACGCCGGTGCCGGTGCCGATCAGCAGGTAGCGCCTGTTGGCGTCGCCCGGCATCAGGCAGAAGCGCCCGAACGGACCGCTGGCGTCGATGGTGCCGCCCGGCTCCAGGCCTTCGAACAGCGCGGTGGCCGCGCCGCCGGGCACGTAGCTCACCGCGATCTCCACCGATTCGCCGGGCCCGAGCGCGTGGTCGTGAATGGTCGCCAGCGAGTAACTGCGCCTGGTGGGCGTGCCGTCGGCGTAGCGGAAGTGCACCTGCACGAACTGGCCGGGCACGAAGTCCAGTGGCTGGCCGTCGCTGCGCACGAAGCCGAGGTGGGCGATGCCGGGCGCCAGCATGCGACGGTCGACGAGCTTGAGGGGAAAGTGCTGGATGGCCACGGGATACCGGAATCGGGCGGCGACGGCCGCGGAGAAGGTGCAGTGTGCGACAGGCGCCGTGCGTTGCGCATGCGCGCGTGCCGGGACGGCCGCGGTCGCCTTCCGGCCGCCGCGCAACGCTGCATCGCGCAGGCGTCGGCGCGCGACCGCCTATAATAACGGGATTCGCCGCGCGTCTCGCGGCACAGGTAATCGAGCATGGCCCAGAACCCAGCGGACGCGTCGCCGGCACTGTCGGTGCGCGACCTGCGCAAGACCTATGGCGGCGGCGTCCAGGCGCTCAAGGGCGTCTCGCTGGACGTGGCGCCGGGCGACTTCTACGCCCTGCTCGGCCCGAACGGCGCCGGCAAGAGCACCCTGATCGGCATCGTCTCGTCGCTGGTCAACAAGACCTCGGGCGAGGTGTCGGTGTTCGGCGTCGATCTCGCGCGGCGCCGCGACGCGGCCATGCGCCTGATCGGCCTGGTGCC
Organism: Luteimonas sp. R10; assembly: GCF_045689605.1. Taxonomy (GTDB): domain Bacteria; phylum Pseudomonadota; class Gammaproteobacteria; order Xanthomonadales; family Xanthomonadaceae; genus Luteimonas. The sequence goes on along the minus strand of NZ_CP141262.1, from coordinate 671,289 downwards.
GCAGGAGATCAACTTCAACCTGTTCGAGAAGCCCTACGACATCCTGGTCAACTACGCCGGGTTCTACGGCATCGCGCGTCGCGAGGCCATGGCCCGTGCCGAGCAGGAACTGCGTGCCGCGCAGCTGTGGGACAAGGCCCAGGTGATGAGCCGCACGCTCTCGGGCGGGATGAAGAGAAGGCTGATGATCGCGCGGGCGATGATGACGCGGCCGCGGCTGCTGATCCTCGACGAGCCGACCGCAGGCGTCGACATCGAGATCCGCCGCGGCATGTGGCGCACCCTGCGCGAGATCAACGCCGCCGGCACCACCATCATCCTCACCACGCACTACCTCGAGGAAGCCGAGAGCCTGTGCCGCAACCTGGCGATCATCGACCACGGCCGCATCGTCGAGCAGGGGCCGATGCGGGCATTGCTGGCCAAGCTCGACGTCGAGGGCTTCCTGCTCGACGTCGAGGGTGCGCTGCCCGCGGCGCTGCCGGTGATTCCCGGGGTCGAGGTGCAGGCGCCGGACGACCACACGCTCGACGTCGAGATGCCGCGCACGATGGACCTCAACCGCCTGTTCGGTTCGCTCGACGCCGCCGGCATCCGCGTGCGCTCGATGCGGACCAAGTCCAACCGGCTGGAGGAGTTGTTCGTGCGCATGACCGGCACGCCCGAAGCCGCGGCGGTCGCCGCGGCAAAGCGGGACCCCGCATGAGCGCCGCGCACCACGACCATGCCGAGGTGCGGATGCGCGACAACTGGATCGCGCTCGGCACCATCGTGCGCCGCGAGATCATGCGCATCCTGCGCATCTGGGGCCAGACGCTGGTGCCGCCGGCGATCACCATGACCCTGTACTTCCTCATCTTCGGCGGCCTGATCGGCTCGCGCATCGGCCAGATGGGCGGCTTCAGCTACATGGAGTTCATCGTCCCCGGGCTGGTGATGATGAGCGTGATCCAGAACAGCTACGGCAACATCTCCTCCAGCTTCTTCGGCGCCAAGTTCGGCCGCCACGTCGAGGAGCTGCTGGTCAGCCCGATGCCGAGCTGGGTGATCCTGGGCGGCTACGTCGCCGGCGCGGTCGCGCGCGGGCTGGCGGTGGGCGCGATCGTGCTGTGCATCGCCATGCTGTTCACCACCGTGCGCATCCCGCATCCGCTGGTCACCTTCAGCACGGTGCTGCTGGGCGCGACCATCTTCGCCCTGGCGGGTTTCGTCAACGCCGTGTACGCCAAGAAATTCGACGACGTCGCGATCGTGCCGATCTTCATCCTCACGCCGCTGACCTACCTGGGCGGCGTGTTCTATTCGGTCAGCCTGCTGCCGGGCTGGGCCGAGGCCGCCACCCACGCCAACCCGATCTTCTACATGGTCAACGCGTTCCGCTACGGCCTGCTGGGGCAGTCGGACGTGCCGCTGTGGATCGCCTACGCGCTGATGCTGTTCTTCGTCGTCGCGCTGGCGACGGTGGGACTGTGGCTGCTCAAGCGCGGCGTGGGCTTGCGCAGTTGACGTCAGGAAAGACGCACCTCATTTCGATCGCACTCAAGGAGAAACCATGTCCCGTCGCCCGATTCCGACCATGTGCCGCCTGTCCGCCGTCGTCTCGCTCGCCGTCGCCATCGCCTTGGCCGCATGCGCCGCGGAGGCGCCGGAGGCGGCCGCGACGCCGGCACCGGTCGCGGCGGATCCCACGGCTCCTGTCGACCCGACGGAAGCGGCCGCGCCGGAAACCGAGGCGAGCCCGCAAGGACAGGCGATGGAAACATGGGTCGTCGCCGCGCAGGCGGGTGGCGCCCTGCATGCGCTCGCCGAGGCCTGCGACGACTATTCCGCCGGCGAACTCCAAAGGATGAAGGCGGAGCAAGAGCAAGCCGTCGTGGCCGCGGGCGGCGATCCGGACCGGTTCGAGACCGTGTTCGCGTCGTCGTACGGCCAGGCCAAGCAGAAGATCGCATCCGTGACGAAGGCGGAGCTGGCCAAGGAATGCGCGGCGGCGCAGCAGATGAAAGCGATGGCAGAGCAGATGGGGCAGCAGAACCAGCCATAAGCGGCCGTGACCGCCGGCGCCGGCTTTCACGGGGGCGAGCAGGCGCTGTCGATCGGCTACGGTAGGCGCATCCGGCTCTTCGGGCCACCTTCTCCCGAAGGGAGAGGGTGCGGCAGGCTCTTCGGGCTACCTCGCTGCACGCCTTAACCCAAGGCGGAAGGGAGCGCCTGGCCGTCTTCAGGCGGGCAGGCGGAAGAACGTCCGTGCGGTGGCGGCGGTGGCGGCGGCGGTGACGGCGGCATCCTCGCCGCGGTCGCGCGCCAGTTCCTCGACGATGTGCGGCAGGAACGCGGGCTCGTTGCGGCGGTCCTTCGGCATCGGCCTGAGCGTGCGCGGCAGCAGGTAGGGGGCGTCGGTTTCCACCATCAGCCGGTGCGCGGGGATGTTCGGCGCCAGTTCGCGCAGGTGTGCGCCGCGGCGCTCGTCGCACAGCCAGCCGGTGATGCCGATGTGCCAGTCGCGGTCCAGGTAGTCGAACAGCTCGGCGCGGGTGCCGGTGAAGCAGTGCACCACCGTCGGTCCGACGCGGCCGTCGAACTCGCGCATGATCGCCATGAAGTCGTCGTGCGCGTCGCGCTGGTGCAGGAACAGCGGCTTGCCGTTGTCGGCGGCGATCTGCAGCTGGCGCTCGAACGCCCTGCGCTGCGCCGGGCGCGGCGAGAAGTCGCGGAAGTAGTCCAGCCCGCACTCGCCGACCGCGACCACTTCCGGGTGCGCGTGCAGCGCGCGCAGTTCGGCGTCGCATTCGTCGGTGTACTCGGTGGCGTGGTGCGGATGTACGCCGGCGGTGGCGGACAGGAAGCCGGGATGCGCCTGCGCAAGCGCCAAAGCCTTCGGCGAATGCTCGCGGCTGGCGCCGGTGACGACGATCCGCGCCACGCCGGCATCGCGCGCGCGCTGCAGCACCGCGTCGCGATCGCGGTCGAAGCTGTCGTGGGTGAGGTTGGCGCCGATGTCGATCAGGGGCATGCGGGGGAATCGAGAATCGAGAATCGGGAATTGTAAGAGCGAAGCGACGCTCCGCTCCCGGGAGCGGAGCCGCCGCCATCGTCCGAACGCAGCGACAAGCCTTATCCTTGCGCCGATGCCGGCGTCCGATTTCCCCATCGCTCCCCTGTTGCCGGAGATCCTGCGCAGCCTGCAGTCGCACCCGCGCCTGGTGCTGGAGGCGCCGCCCGGCGCCGGCAAGACCACCCGGGTGCCGCTGGCGCTGCTCGCTGCCGACTGGCTGCGGGGCCGGCGCATCGTGATGCTGGAGCCGCGCCGGGTCGCCGCGCGCGCGGCCGCCGGCTACATGGCGCAGCAGCTGGGCGAGGCGGTGGGCGAGACCGTCGGCTACCGGATCCGCTTCGATCGCCGCGTCTCCGCGCGCACCCGGATCGAGGTGGTCACCGAGGGCATCCTCACGCGGATGCTGCAGGACGATCCGCTGCTCGACGGCGTCGGCGCGCTGCTGTTCGACGAATTCCACGAGCGCCACCTGGCCGGCGACCTCGGCCTGGCGCTGGCGCTCGACGTGCAGGCGGGCGTGCGCGAGGACCTGCGGATCGTGGCGATGTCGGCGACGCTCGACGGCGAACGGCTCGCCCGTTTCCTCGATGCGCCGCGCCTGTCCAGCGCCGGGCGCAGTTTCCCGGTCGAGGTGTCGCATTTTCCCGCGCGCCGCGGGGAAGCCTCCGAACATCAGATCCGCCGCGTCGTCGAGCACGCGCTGCGCGAACACCCAGGCGACGTGCTGGTATTCCTGCCCGGACGTCGCGAGATCGACCGGCTCGCGGCGATGCTGGAAGCCAGCCTGCCCGGGCGGTCGAGCGACACGCCAGCCGTAGGGGGCGAGGCTCGGGGGGCATCGCGACAAGCCGGCCATGGATGGCCGGCGCCCGAGTCAGGGCAGGGTGAGCGCGGACTGCTTGCGCGGCATGCCGCGCGTCCGCGCGAACGCCCGGCGCGCTGCGCCGGGCCGGACCGCGAAGCGGCCCTGACCGAGGGAAAAGCGATGCCCCCCGAGCCTCGTCCCCGGAGCCAGCCGAAGCCCTGCACCACACCCATACCGGCAGCGATCGAGATCCTCGCCCTCCACGGCGATCTTCCCGTGGAACAGCAGGCCCGCGTACTGCGGCCGTCGCCGGACGGCCGTCGCCGCGTGGTGCTCGCCACCAACGTCGCCGAATCCAGCGTCACCCTGCCCGGGGTGCGCGTGGTGATCGACTCGGGCCTGGCGCGCGAGCCGCGCCACGATCCCAACAGCGGCTTCTCGCGGCTGGACGTGGTGACGATCGCGCAGGCCTCCGCCGACCAGCGTGCCGGCCGCGCCGGCCGCGTCGCCGCCGGCTGGGCCTACCGGCTGTGGCCGCAGTCGCAGCGGCTGGAGCCGCAGCGGCGGCCGGAGATCGCCCAGGTCGAGCTGGCATCGCTGGCACTGGAGCTCGCCGCCTGGGGCAGCGATGCCCTGCGGTTCCCCGACCCGCCGCCGCCGGGCGCGCTGGCCGCCGGCCGCGACCTGCTGCATGCGCTCGGCGCACTCGAGGCCGGCCACCGCATCAGCGCGGCCGGCCGCCGCATGCTCGCGCTCGGCACCCACCCACGGCTGGCGGCGATGCTGCTGGCGCCGTCCGGCGATGGCGCGCGCGCGCTGGCCTGCGACCTGGTCGCGCTGCTGGAAGCGCGCGATCCCCTGCGCGGCCATTCCGACGCGCTGGCCGCGCGTTGGCAGGCGTTGGCCGCCTTCCGCGGCGGACGGGTTCCGGCCGACGTCCATCGCGGCGCGCTGGCGGCGATCGACGCCGCGGCCGCGCAGTGGCGCCGTCGCCTGCGCGTCGCCGCGCCGCCGCCCGCGTCGGTACCGGCGCACGCGCTCGGCGACCTGCTCGCGCACGCCTTTCCCGATCGCATCGCGCGCCAGCATCCGCAGGACCCGTATCGCTACCAGCTCGCCAACGGCCGCATGGCACGGCTGCTCGACGACAGCGCGCTGTACGGCGAGCCGTGGCTGGTCGCCAGCGAACTGCGCTTCGAGGCCCGCGACGCCTTGCTGCTGCGCGCCGCGCCGGTCGACGAGGCCGCCCTGCGCGCCGCGTTCGCGTCGCGCTTTCGCGAAGGCGAGGAGACCCGCTGGGATCCGGCACGGCGCGCGCTGGTGGCCGAACGCGTGCGCCGCTTCGACGGCATCGTGCTCGACAGCCGGCCCGGCGCCCGCGTCGATCCGCAACAGGCCGCGCGCGCGCTGACCGACGCCGTGCGCCAGCTCGGCCTCGACGCGCTGCCGTGGAGCGACGGCCTGCGGCAATGGCGCGAGCGCGTGCGCTGCCTGCGCGAATGGGTGCCCGAACTCGGCCTGCCGGACCTGTCCGACGAGGCGCTGCTGGCGACGCTCGACGACTGGCTGCTGCCCGCCTTCGCCGGCAAGACGCGCCTGGATGCGCTGGACGCGCCGGCACTCGGCGAGGCGCTGCGCGCCGGCGTCGACTGGGACCTGCGCCGGCGCATCGACACCCTGGCGCCGGAGCGGATCGCCGTGCCCTCGGGCATGCAGCGGCGCATCGACTACGCGCACGGCGCCGCGCCGGTGCTGGCGGTGAAGCTGCAGGAGCTGTTCGGCCTGGCCGACACCCCGCGCATCGCCGTCGGCCGCGTGCCGCTGACGCTGCACCTGCTGTCGCCGGCCGGCCGGCCGCTGCAGGTCACCCAGGACCTGCGCAGCTTCTGGGAGCGGACCTGGCCGGAGGTGCGCGGGGAGATGAAGGGGCGCTACCCCAAGCATCCCTGGCCGGAGGATCCCTGGAACGCCGTGCCGACCCATCGCGCCCGGCCGCGGGCGTGACCGACCGCCGCAGCGGTGCGGCGGTCCCCCGGGCGAGCGATCACGTCGCCGCTACGGCGGCGCGTCGATACTTGCCGCAAGTGCGACCACCGCCACGAGGATTCCCGATGAGCAAGCTCGATACCCTGCAGGGCAGGGCCCTGGAACTGGCCGGACAGGTCGGCGACGGCGTCCGCCATGTCATTCCCGCGGGCGCCGGCAAGTGGCTGCAGACCGGTGCCGTGCTGGGGGTGGCGCGGACCGGCGCCAAGACCGCGGGCCACGTGGTGCGGCGCAATCCGACACTGGCCGTGGCGGCGGCGATCGCCGTCGGCGCGGGACTGGCGCTCTACGCGATCCGGCGCAGGCAGCGGAAGGCGAATGGCCGGGCGGGGGGCGCGACGATCGAAGGCCGGTCCAAGCGCGTCGAGGCCGACCGCACCACGAAGCGCCCGGCCCGCAAGGCCGCGTCGCGGCGCGCGCCGGGCGCGCGCAAGGGGGCCGAGGGAGCCGAAACCGGCGCTTGACCGCGCCGAAGCCGAGACCGTGGGCGCCTGGTTCGCGCGGGCGCCCGCGCGCCGGCCGGCACCGGGTTCACTGCGCCGACGACTTCGCGCGCGCGGCCGGCAGCTCGACGACGAAACGCGCGCCGCCGCCTTCGCGGTCCTCGTACCAGAGCTGGCCGCCGGCCTCGCCGATGATCTGCCGCGCCAGCGACAGGCCGAGGCCGCTGGACATGTCGCCGGCCGACGCCGGGCTCTCGTGCAGGCGCACGAAGGGCTGGAACAACTGGCGCTGCTTGTCCGCGGGGATTCCCGGCCCGCGATCCTCGACCAGCAGCCGCAGGTATCCGGGTCCGCCGTGGCGGCAGGCGATCTCGAGATCACTCTGCGGCGCGTACTTCATGGCATTGGTGACCAGGTTCTCCGCGACCTGCCGCAGCACCAGCGCATCGACCGCCACCTGCATGTCCGGCTGCGCGAGCGAGACCTTCAGGTGGCGCTCGCGCGCCTCGTACTGCAGGCCGTAGCGGTTCTCCAGCCAGCGCACGACCTCGGGCAGCGAGGCGACGCCCTCCTGCGGCGCGACCTGTCGCACCGCACGCTGGGTCTCCAGATAGCGCTTGATGTAGCCGAGCGCATCGTTGGCGCTCTCGTGGATGGTCTGCAGATAGCGGGCCACGCGATCCTCGCGGACGCTGCCGCTTCGCAGCATGTCGATCGCGAAGAGCACGCTGCTGAGCGGGTTCTTCAGGTCGTGGGCGACCAGGTTGACCAGCTCCTGGCGCTCGCGCGCCACCTGTTCCAGGTGGTCGCGGGTGAGCTTGAGGCCGACGTGCGCCGCGACCCGTGCCAGCAGCTCCTCGGGCAGGAACGGCTTGGTGACGTAGTCGACCGCGCCGGCGTCGAAGGCGCGCAGCAGCTGCTCGCGGTCGCGCGCGGCGGTCAGGCACACCACCGGCAGCCGCATCAGCGGTTCGCGCTGCTTGATCTCGGCGAGGACCGCGAAGCCGTCCATCCCCGGCATCAGCACGTCCAACAGGATCAGGTCGGGCAGCTGCTCGGAGGCGATCCGCAGCGCTTCCTCGCCATGGCTGGCGTCGAGGACTTCATAGCCGTTTCGCGCGAGCAGGGCCCCCACGACCCGCAGGTTCGCCGGCTGGTCGTCCACGACGAGGATGCGCCCCGCAGTGGAGCTGCCTTTGACCATGTTGCATTGTTCTGAATGGGCGTCGGGGCAAGTTAGCAGAAACGCAAATGCAATCGCCTATCCGGCGAATACGCAAGTGCCATCGGCGGCCGGCCAAGCTGAAGAGTTCAGCGTCACGGCGCAGCGGCGATCTCGCGCCATTGCCCGGGCGCCAGATCGCCCAGGCGCCAGGGCCCGATGGCGATCCGCACCAGGCGCAGGGTCGGCAGCCCGACCGCCGCGGTCATGCGCCGGACCTGGCGGTTGCGGCCCTCGCGCAGCACCAGTTCCAGCCAGGCGTCGGGCACGGTCTTGCGACGGCGCACCGGCGGGTCGCGCGGCCACAGCGTCGGCGCCGGAATCGTCCGCACGCCGGCAGGGCGCGTGCGCCCGTCGCGGAGCTCGACGCCGTCGCGCAAGGCCGCGAGTTGTCGCGCATCCGGCACGCCCTCCACCTGCGCCCAGTAGGTCTTGGGAAGCTTGTGCCGCGGGTCGGTGATCCGGTGCGCCAGCGTCCCGTCGTCGCTCAACAGCAGCAGGCCCTCGCTGTCGCGGTCCAGGCGTCCGGCGGGATAGACGCCGGGCGGCAGGCCGAAGGCGGCCAGCGTGGGCCGCGGCGGCGTACTGCGGTCGGTGAACTGGCACAGCACGCCCCAGGGTTTGTTCAACGCGATCAGCATGGGTCCGGGTGCAGAGGCGAGGTCGGACCGCGGTGCGCCGCACCGCCGAACCGGGTTCACCATTGTGAGTGAGCTCCCGTTTTTTGTCCGCCGATTTTGATATTCATGGCGTGGCTGCAGGCAGGAGAGGGGAAACCACCTTCCGGGCGGTCGTCAGGATGCGTCGAGCATCGGGGGGGAAAGAGAAGAATGGTGACCATCGAGCTGAAGGTCGTCTCGGAACAACGGGATGGCCTGCTGCTGGCGTTGGGCGAGGTGTTGCTCGCCAATCAGTTCAAGCTGCTGCGGCATCGCCGCGCCAACACCGACCGCAACGTGGTGATGGTGCTGGTCGTGCAGGGGCCCGAATCGCGCCTGCTGGCGCTGGAGGAACAACTCGGCACGCACTGGATGGTGCGTAGCTTCGAGGCGGCGCCGTACGAGCCCGGGGTGTCGACCTCGCCGCAGACGCTGGCCGAAGTCGTCGCGTCGATCGACCCCGCCCATGCCGATGTCCCGCCGCCACGGCCCGCGCCCGCGGCGCCGGCCGCCGCGCCGCCGGCGCCGGCCGCGCCCGATCCGGCGCGCGTGGAAGTGCTGCTGCCGCAGCTGGCGCGCGACTATCCGCGCGTGTTCGGGCTGGTGCTCGGGTTCGAGCGCAGCCTGGAGCCGGCGCAGCGCGCCACGACGATGCGCTACGTCGGCACCCGCGTCGGCGCCTGGGTCTACAAGCGCGACTTCGCGCTGGGCGCCGCGCTCGACCTGTCGCGTTCGATCAAGCACATCGCGCTGCCGGCGATGCGCCAGCTGCTGCCCACCGAACCCGACGGCGATGCGCTGATGACCAACGGCAGCCCGTTCTGCGTGGGCAGCGGCCACTCCGCCGCCGCGCAGTGCCACTTCCTGTGCGGATTCCTGGAAGGGCTGCTCAACGAATCGGGAAAGCTGCCGCGCGTGCGCGTGTCCGAGACGGCGTGCCGCGCCGGCGGTGCCGCCGGGTGCCGCTTCGTGTTCGACGCCTGAGGCGCGACCGCCGGGCGCCGCCTTCCCGGCGCCTCGATCGCACAGGTTCCAAGCGCCCGCCCCGGCGGGCCATCCACCCAGGAGAAAGTCCATGCCACACGACCATGCCATCCAATGCCTTCACGACCCCCTGCTGGTCGTGCTGTCCTACCTGGTCTCCGTACTGGGCGCGTTCACCGCGCTGCAGGTCGCCATCGGCATCCCCGCGGCACGCACCGATGCGCAGCGCCGGGCCGCGATCGTCGGCGGCGGCGTGGCGATGGGTGGCGGCGCGATCTGGGCGATGCACTTCATCGCGATGCTGGCGTGCCGCATGGATGTCCCGGTCACCTACGATCCGGGCCTGACGCTGCTCTCGGCACTGATGGCGATCGGCGCCTGCATGCTGGGACTGGCGATCGCCGGCACCGGGCTCTTCAGCTGGGGCAAGCTCGCGGTGGCGGGCACCTGCATGGGACTGGGCGTCGCCGCCATGCACTACACCGGCATGGCCGCGATGCGCATGCCGGCGACGGCGCAGTACGACATGGGCGTGGTCCTGCTTTCGGTCGCGATCGCCATCGTCGCCTCCGCCGCCGCGTTGTGGCTGGCCTTCAACCTGCGCGGCTGGGTGCAGATGCTCGGCAGCGCGCTGGTGATGGGCGTGGCGGTGTGCGGCATGCACTACACGGGCATGTACGCGGTCAGCTTCGTCGCCACCGGCGAGGCGGCCGTGGCCGGCGGACTGGGCGGCGCCTATCTCGGCATGGGCGTGTTCATGGTGGCCACGCTGCTGCTCTCGGCGATGCTGGTCATCATCCTGCTGCGCCGGCAGCGGCGGGCGGCAGTCACCATCTGAGGGCGGCCCACCGCCCGCGACTGCCGGCGGCGCGCTTCCGGCTGCGCGAACGCGAGCGGGGAGGATGGAAACCGCGGGCGCTGCGGCCGCGCCGCCGGCGATCGCCCTTGCAGAAGGGGGGCCGCCGACCGAGGCGGCCCCTCCGTGCCGTCGCCGCGGCCCGGTGCCCTGCTCAGTCGTCGCCGACCGCGAGCGCGCGCAGGCTGTAACGGCCGGTGTGGCCTTCGCCCATCGGCAGCGAATTCAGGCGCACGGTGTAGGTGCCGGTGACGGGCGCCGACACCACCAGCAGCGAGTCGGTGCCGCCGCCTTCCTGGTCGTCGTTCTCGGAGATGCGGTCGCCGTCCGGGCCGAACAGGATCAGCACCGTGTCGAAGTCCTCCGACTTGGCGTTGATCGCCACCAGCTGGCCGGCGTCGAGGTCGAGCGCGTAGTCGCGGCTGCGGCCGCCGCTGTCGCTGGAACGGTCGCCGGCCTGCAGCGCTCCCTCGACGGTTTGCCCGGGCGTGAGCTTGTCGGCGGCGACTGCCGGGGTGGCGGCCAGCGCCGTCAGCAGCGCGAGCGGTAACAACGGAATACGCATACGGACCCCCTGTAGAGCGACGCGATTGTCGCGGCGCGCAGCGTACACCGGACGCGGCCGGAAAACCGCATCGGCCGCCGTCCGGCAGGCGCGTGCCGCGTCAGTCCGGCTTGACGAAGCGCAGCGTCATGCGGTCGCTCTCGCCGATCGCGCGGTACTTGCCGGCGTCGGCCTCGTCGTGGTTGTTGGACGGCGGCAAGGTCCAGACGCCGTTCGGATGGTCGCGGGTGTCTTCGGGGTTGGCGTTGACCTCGCTGCTGTCGACCAGGCGGAACCCGGCGCCCTCGGCCAGTGCGATGACGGTCTGTTCGGCGACGTAGCCGGACTCGTCGTCGGCCGGCAGTTCCTGCGCGGCGCGGTGCTCGACCACGCCGAGCACGCCGCCCGGCTTGAGCACGCGGAAGAAGCCCTCGAACATCGCCTCGGCGGTGCCGTTGCCGAGCCAGTTGTGGACGTTGCGGAAGGTCAGGACCGCGTCGGCCGAGGCATCCTCGCCGAAGCGCGGCGCGGCGGGATCGAACTCGACCATCGTCGCGCGGCCGTAGACGTCGGCGGGCTCGCCGCCGAGCCGTTCGCGCAGGCCGTCGCGGGCGCGGGCGTAGTAGTCGCGGCTGCGTTCCTCGTCCTGGCTGTCGGGCGCGACCACCGCGGCCACGTAGGTGCCGTTCTCCCGCAGGTAGGGCGCCAGGATCTCGGTGTACCAGCCGCCGCCGGGGGTGATCTCGACCACGGTCATGTCCGGGGTGATGCCGAAGAAGGTCAGCGTCTCCTTGGGATGCCGGTACTGGTCGCGGGCGACGAACTCGGGCGTGCGCCAGTCGCCGGCCAGCACCGTATCGAGCGTGGACGCGGCGTCCACGGCGGCATCGGGCGCGGGCACCGGCGTCTCGTTGTCGGCCGCGGGCGGCGGCGCGTCGTTTTCGGCGGCGCAGGCGGCGAGCAGTGCGGGCAGCAGGGCGGCAAGCAGGACGCGCTTCATGGCATCTCTCTTCGTGAACGGGGACCCAAGCCTAGCGCCAAACGCCCCGGTGCGTCAGCGCGCCATGCCGGCGCGGTCGCGCGCGCGCCGGCCGCCACCGGTCATGGCCGCGGCGTGGGCCCGCGCCTCGCCGTGCAGCCACTCCCGGAACGCACCGAGCGCGGCATGGCCGCGATTGCGCGGCGGATACACGAGGTAGTGCGCGTAGTCGGTTTTCACGCGCTGCCGCCCGAGCCGCTGCAGCTGCCGGGATTCGAGCAGCAGCCGTACCCGCGTCAGGCGCCCGAGCGCCACGCCGAGCCCGGCGGTGGCGGCCCGGTGCAGCGTTTCGGCGTCGTCGAAGCGCGCGGCGAACCGCGCCGGCATGTCGCCGCCGTGGCGCGCGAACCAGGCCGGCCAGGCGTCGGGGTCGGGGTCGCCGAGCAGCGGCCAGTCCTGGAGCCGCTCGACGCCGGCCTTGCGCATCCGCGCCGCCAGCGCCGGGCTCGCCACCGGCGCCAGCCAGTCGTCGAACAGGTGTTCGGCGACCACGCCCGGCCATTGGCCGCGACCGGTGCGCAGCGCCGCGTCGACATCGCCCGGCCGCGAGAAGTCCACCAGCGCCGCGTCCGACAGCAGGTTCACCTCGACCTGCGGCTGCGCGGCCAGGAATCCCGGCAGCCGCGGCAGCAGCCAGGCCGAGGCCAGCGACGGCACCACGCTGAGCGTGAGCACGTCGTCGCGGCGCGCGGCGAACGGCCGCAGCGCCGCCTCGATCGCATCCAGGTGCGGCGAGACCTGCTCGAGCAGCCGCTGTCCATCCGCGGTCGGGCGCACGCCGCGCGGCCCGCGTTCGAACAGGCGGCGATCGAGCCGTTGTTCCAGCGAACGGATCTGGTGGCTGAGCGCGCTGACCGTCAGGTGCATCGCTTCGGCGGCGCGGGTGAGGTTGCCGGCGCGCGCCGCCGCCACGAAGCCCTGCAGCGCGTGCAGCGGCGCGCGGATGCCGTCGGGACGCGGGGCTGGAGTTGAGTTCAATTCAAGCCTGCCTTGCGGATATGTCGCTTTTCCGCCACCGACTATCGGCCTATGTTCGAAACCGATCAAGTCGAAGAGGAGATCGTCATGAGCATCTGGAATGGACTGCTGTTCCTGCAGGGGCATGTCGCCAGCCCGCGGCTGGCACTCGCGCTGGCCGGAGCCGAACCCGTGCCGGCGCCCGCGCCCGCGCCGCCGCCGCTCCACGATGACGCGCATCGCCGCCCCGCCGCGGCGGCTTGCGGCTGAGGCGTCACGCCACCGGAACACAGCGTCACGCCGCGGGTTCGCGCACCGGCAACATCGGCAGCGCTATCGTGACCGGCCTCGCCAAGCATCGGAATCGCGCATGGCCGCAGCAGAAGACGCAAGACCGCTCGGCCGCTCCGGCCTGCGGGTGCGCCCGCTCGCCTTCGGCGGCAACGTGTTCGGCTGGAGCGCCGACGAGAAGACCGCGTTCGCGCTGCTCGACGCCTTCGTCGACGCCGGTTTTTCGCTGGTCGACACCGCGGACGTCTATCCGGCTTGGGTGCCGGGCAACCAGGGCGGCGAGTCGGAGGCGATCATCGGCCGCTGGCTGGCGGCGCGCGGCGGCCGCGACCGGCTGGTCGTCGCCACCAAGGTCGCCAAGTGGAGCGCCCGGCCGGGGCTGTCGCCCGACAACATCGCCGCCGCCGCCGAGGATTCGCTGCGGCGGTTGCAGACCGACCGCATCGACCTGTACTTCGCCCACGAGGACGATCCGCATGTGCCGCTCGAGGACACGCTCGGCGCGTTCGCGCGCCTGATCGAGCAGGGCAAGGTGGGCACCATCGGCGCCTCCAACTACGGCGCGCCGCGGCTGGCCGAGGCGTTGGCGGCGGCGCAGCGGCACGGGCTGCCGCGCTACGAGGTGCTGCAACCCGAATACAACCTCTACGATCGCGCGGAATACGAATCGGACCTGGAACCGCTGGCGCGCGAACACGGCCTGGGCGTGACGAGCTACTACTCGCTGGCCAGCGGCTTCCTCAGCGGCAAGTACCGCAGCGCCGCCGATGCCGCCAAGAGCGGTGCGCGCGGCGCCACCGTGGTCCGGCGCTACCTCGACCGTCGCGGCGAGCGGATCCTCGACGCGCTCGACGCCGTGGCCGCCGCGCACCGCGCCACGCCGGCGCAGGTAGCGCTGGCCTGGCTGATCGCGCGCGAGTCGATCACCGCGCCGATCGCCAGCGCCACCAGTCCCGCCCAGCTGCGCGAGATCCTCGCCGCCGCCGATCTTTCGCTGTCGGCGGCGGACATCGCCGCGCTGGACATCGCCAGCGCCGACACCATGGAACCGTCATGACCGCCACCGAGAACACCCGCATCGTCCTCGCCGCGCGCCCGCAGGGCGAGCCCACCGCCGACAACTTCCGCATCGAACGCGCGCCCGTACCGCAGCCGAAAAAGGGCCAGGTGCTGCTGCGCAACCGCTGGCTGTCGCTAGATCCGTACATGCGCGGGCGCATGAACGCCGGGCGCTCGTACGTGGCGCCGATCGAGGTCGACGCGCTGATGGATGGCGGCACCGTGTCCGAGGTGGTCGAGTCGCTGCATCCGGACTTCGAACCCGGCGACCTGGTCCTGGCCGACGGCGGCTGGCAGACCCACGCCGTCGCCGATGGCGAAAGCCTGCGTCGCAAGCTCGATCCGCAGGACGCACCGGTCACCACCGCGCTCGGCGTCTACGGCATGCCCGGCTTCACCGCCTATGCCGGCCTGCACGAGATCGGCAAGCCGCGGCCGGGCGAGACCCTGGTGGTCGCCGCCGCATCCGGCCCGGTCGGCGCCACCGTCGGCCAGATCGCCAAGCTGCGCGGCGCGCGCGTGGTCGGCATCGCCGGCGGCGCGCGCAAGGTCGCGCACCTGCGCGACGACCTCGGCTTCGACGTCGCCCTCGACCACCGCGCCGACGACTTCGCCGAACAGCTGAAGGCGGCGGTGCCGGACGGCATCGACGTGTACTTCGAGAACGTCGGCGGCCACGTGTTCGACGCGGTGCTGCCGCTGCTCAACGAGTTCGCGCGGGTGCCGGTATGCGGCCTGATCGCCCACTACAACGACAGTGCGCCGCCCGAGGGGCCCGACCGCCTGCCGCAGCTGATGGCATTGGCGCTGGCCCGGCGCCTGACCATCCGCGGCTTCATCGTCTTCGACTTCAACAAGCTCTATCCGGAGTTCCTGCGCGAGATGGGCGCATGGCTGCGTGACGGCAAGGTCCGCTACAGCGAGGACATCGTCGAAGGCCTGGAGAACGCGCCGCAGGGCCTGATCGGCCTGCTGCGCGGCGACAACTTCGGCAAGCGCCTGGTGCGGATCGCGTAAGCACCGCGATCCCCCTCGATCCCCAAGGACCACGCAATTCTCTGGCACATGTCTTCCCCCTTGAAAAAGGGGGACCGAGGGGGATTTGCTTTGGCCGTGGCAGTCCCCGACGCCAATTCCCGCCTGACGCCACGGCAGCAACCCGTAGGAGCGCGCCATGCGCGCGATGCCGCGGGTGCCGGTCGGAACCGGTGGATAACGCGATTTTGGACCGGCAGCCGCGCAGGTCAACGAAATTCGCGGGCGGCGCCACACACCCGCGGCATCGCGCGCATGGCGCGCTCCTACGGAGGGGCATTGCCATGCGTGACGAGAAGGGCCCGGCATTGCCGGGCCCTTCTCGGTGCGGCGACGCTGGCGCCCCTCAGCTCGCGACCAGGCGCTCCAGCGCGGCCGTGAAGGTCCCACTCGGGCGCATCGCCAGCGCGGCCTTCGCCTGGTTCGGGTGGTAGTAGCCACCGATGTCGACCGCCACGCCCTGCACCTGGTTCAACTCCCCGACGATCTTCGCCTCGTCCTCCGCCAGCGACCGCGCCAGCGGCGCGAACCGCGCCTTCAGCGCGTCGTCGTCGTCCTGCGCCGCCAATGCCTGCGCCCAGTACAGCGCCAGGTAGAAATGGCTGCCGCGGTTGTCCAGCTCGCCGACCTTGCGCGAGGGCGAGCGGTTGTCGTCGAGGAACTGCCCGTTGGCCGCGTCGAGCGCCTTCGCCAGCACCCGGGCGCCGGGGTTGTCGTAGCGCTCGGCCAGGTGCTCCAGCGACGCTGCCAGCGCCAGGAACTCGCCCAGCGAATCCCAGCGCAGGTGGTTCTCCTCGACGAACTGCTGCACGTGCTTGGGCGCCGAGCCGCCGGCGCCGGTCTCGAACAGGCCGCCGCCGGCCATCAGCGGCACCACCGACAGCATCTTGGCGCTGGTGCCCAGCTCCAGGATCGGGAACAGGTCGGTCAGGTAATCGCGCAGCACGTTGCCGGTGACCGAGATCGTGTCCTCACCCTTGCGGATGCGCGCCAGCGAGAACTGCGTCGCCTCCACCGGCGGCAGCACGCGCAGGTCCAGGCCGGCCGTGTCGTGGTCCTTCAGACAGGCCTCGACCTTGGCGATCACCTGCGCATCGTGCGCGCGGTTCGCATCCAGCCAGAACACCGCCGGGATCGCGCTCAGGCGCGCGCGGGTCACCGCCAGCTTCACCCAGTCGCGGATCGGCGCGTCCCGGGTCTGGCACATGCGCCACACGTCGCCGGCCTCCACCGCGTGCTCGAACACCACGTTGCCGGCCTCGTCCGTCACCCGCACGGTGCCGTCGGCGGGGATCTGGAAGGTCTTGTCGTGCGAACCGTACTCCTCGGCCTTCTGCGCCATCAGGCCGACGTTGGGCACGCTGCCCATCGTCGCCGGGTCGAACGCGCCGTTGGCCTTGCAGTCGTCGATCACCGCCTGGTACACGCCGGCGTAGCTGCGGTCGGGGATCACCGCCTTGGTGTCCTGCAGCTGGCCGTCGGCATTCCACATGCGGCCCGAGTCGCGGATCATCGCCGGCATCGAGGCGTCCACGATCACGTCGCTGGGCACGTGCAGGTTGGTGATGCCCTTGTCGGAGTTCACCATCGCCAGCCCCGGGCGGGCGGCGTACACGGCGTCGATGTCGGCCTTGATCCGCGCCTGCGTGTCTTCCGGCAGCGTGCCGATGCGCGCGTACAGGTCGCCGATGCCGTTGTCCGGATCGAAGCCGACCTGCCGCAGTGCCTCGGCGTGCCGGTCCAGCGCCTCGCCGTAGAAAGCCCTGACCGCCTGGCCGAACAGGATCGGGTCGGAGACCTTCATCATGGTCGCCTTCAGGTGCAGCGAGAACAGCACGCCCTGTGCCTTTGCGTCCTCGATCTGCGCCTGCAGGAAGCCCGCCAGCGCCTTGCGCCGCATCACCGCCGCGTCGACGATCTCGCCGGCCTGCACCGCCACCTTCTGCTTGAGCACCGTGCTGTCGCCGTCGGCGTGCAACAGTTCGATCTTCAGGCCGCCGGCCGCGCCGATCGTCGCCGAGCGCTCGCTGCCGTAGAAGTCGCCGTCGTCCATGTGCGCCACGTGCGTCTTCGAGTCCGCGCTCCAGGTGCCCATCCGGTGCGGATGCTTGCGCGCGTAATTCTTCACCGATAGCGGCGCGCGGCGGTCGGAGTTGCCCTCGCGCAGCACCGGGTTCACCGCGCTGCCGGTGACCTTGCCGTAGCGCGCGCGGATGTCGCGTTCGTCGTCGTCCTTCGGCTCGTCCGGATAGTCCGGCAGCGCGTAGCCCTGGCCCTGCAGCTCGCGGATCGCCGCCTTCAGCTGCGGCTCGGAGGCGCTGATGTTCGGCAGCTTGATGATGTTGGCCTCCGGCGTGGTGGCCAGCGCACCCAGCTCGGCCAGGTGGTCGCCGATCCGCTGTTCGGCCGTCAGCCGCTCGGGAAACTGCGCCAGGATCCGCCCGGCCAGCGAGATGTCGCGGGTCTCCACCGCGATGCCCGCCGTGGCGGTGAACGCCTGCACGATCGGCAGCAGCGACTGGGTGGCGAGGAACGGGGCTTCGTCGGTGAGGGTGTAGATGATCGTCGGGGCGGTGGGCATGGGGGCTCGGAATTCCTGCAGGTCGGCGAAGGAAGCGCGCCGCGGCCGCGCTCGGATGGAAGCGTCCGGGCGGATGGCGTCCGATGGCCGATGCAGCGGCGGGCCGGCGCGCGATCCGGCCATTGTCGCGGTTTAGGTGGGCGCGGGCAAAGCACCCGCGGCGGCTGGTTGCGGCGTGCGTGCGCGAAGGGCTCGTCTCGTGGAAACGGCCGCGGTCACGCGGTCTGCCAGACCGAAGGCGTGCTACGTCTATCCCGACAGCGGCAGGCTATGGATGGGTGCGAAAGCCGTGCTGCAGGCTGGCCGCATCCGTTGACCAGGCGCATCAGTCGGGCGCTCCGAGTCGCCTGCGGGCCGCTTCACGGCGGGCCGCGAACCGGGCTTCGACCTCTTCGTTGGAGATGACATCACCCGCGTTCGCCGCATCGATTCCCTTCTGCACTTCGCGACGGAACCAGGCGTCGTATTCGGCCGCTTCCTGCTGCCGACGTACGAAATCGCGCATGAAGTCGCGCAGCAGCTGCGCGCCGCTGCGGTTGCGCGCCTTGGCGGCACGATGAAGCCGTGCAGGTACAGGTCGAACCCGTCCTGCAGCGCCGCGCTGTCGACCTTCGCCACCAGCCGGCTGGCCGCCGCCAGCGCCGCGCCGTCGAAGCCGACGCGCTCGCCGATCGCCACCAGCTCGCCCGGCGTCGCCCGCGAATGCCGGCCGCGCCCGCCGCACACGTGGATGCCCAGCTCGCCCGACAACGGCGCCAGTCCGCGCTTGAGCGCGCCGATCACGCTGGTGGTGATCCCGGACGAATGCCAGTCCATGCCCATCACCGCGCCGAACGACTGGAACCAGAACGGATGCGCCAGCCGCCGCAACAGCTCGTCGCGCCCGTACTCGTGCACGATCGCCTGGCACATCACCGCGCCCAGGCGCGTCATTCGCTCGCCCAGCCAGTGCGGCACGCGACCGCCGTGCAGCGGCAGGTCGGCGCTTCCGGATCGTCGGCTCATGGCGGCGGCCTCATCGGCGCATGCTCGTGTCCGGCGGTCTCATGCCGTGAGACGCGCGCCGGACGTGCGGCATCGCCGCCTTCAGCTGCGGCTCGGAGGCGCTGATGTTCGGTAGTTTGATGATGTTGGCCTCCGGCGTGGTGGCCAGCGCACCCAGCTCGGACAGGTGGTCGCCGATCGGCTGTTCGGCCGTCAGCCGCTCCGGGAACTGCGCCAAGATCCGCCCGGCCAGCGAAATGTCGCGGGTCTCCACCGCGATGCTCGCCGTGGCGGTGAACGCCTGCACCACCGGCAGCAGCGACTAGAGCGCCGCGGTGGCTGCTTGCGGCGTTCGTGCGCGAATGGTTCGTCTCGTGGAAACGGCCGCGGTGCGGCTGGCTGGGGAGTCGGCTGTCGGTGCGGCCGAACTCGCACTGCGCACCGTCGCCGCGGGCGTGCCGGTCCGTCCGGAGGGCGCCCGATGCGCAGCCTCAACGCCGCCCCTTTTAGCTGCCCTGCTCGAAACGATGATAGGCGACGGCCAGTCCATCGAGTACCTCGGTCGAAGTCTCGAACAGAGCCCGCGCCTTCGGATAAGACGCTTTGCCGCACTTCCGCGCATGTACGCGATCTTGTTCCGGTGAAGCTTGATGAGCCGGAGGTCGCCTCTCGCCCCCGCCGGATGAGAACGCCATCCCCGTAGGAGTCAGCCGCACGCGCAATGCCTGCGGCCGGACATGCGCGTGTTCACCGCGCGCTGCATGTCATCGACGGCCGAACCGGCGGCAGATCCTCGATCCGCGGCGCGCTTGCCGACCAGCGGTCGTGTGACTGCCAGGAAGAGATCAAGTCGATGCTGTCCGCCACCGGTCTCGACTGTTGAGACCCGGTTAGGCGATAGTCCGTCCATGCCATAAGGGGGGTGGCGAATGGACGCGATAGCGCCGTCTGATCTGAAATCGATCCTGCATTCCAAGCGGGCCAATGTCTATTACCTTGAGCATTGCCGTGTATTGGTCAAGGGTGGCCGCGTGGAGTACGTCACGGAGGCGGGAAAGCGGTCGTTGTACTGGAACGTCCCGATCGCCAACACGACAACGATCCTGCTCGGAACAGGAACGTCCGTCACCCAGGCAGCGATGCGGGAGCTTGCGAAGGCGGGCGTACTGGTCGGCTTCGCGGGCGGCGGTGGCACACCGCTCTTTACCGCCAACGAGGTGGACATAGACGTCGCGTGGTTTTCGCCGCAGAGCGAGTACCGGCCCACCGAATACCTGCAAACTTGGGTGAAGTTCTGGTTCGACGACGACCTGCGCCTGTACGCGGCCAGGTCCTTCCAGCGCGCACGGGTGGCGCGCCTGCGCGCGCAGTGGAATCACCCGCATCTGCGCGCGGCCGGTTTCGCCGTGGACGCGCGACGCCTCGACGAGTTGCTGCAGCGTACCGAACGCCGGATCGAGCTGGCGCTGGACAACACCGCCCTGCTGACGGAGGAGGCGCGTCTGACAAAGGCGCTGTTCAAGCTGGCGGTGGACACCGTCGGCTACGGTGAATTTACCCGCGCCAAGCGCGGCGGCGGCAGCGACCCGGCCAACCGCTTCCTCGATCACGGCAACTACCTCGCCTACGGCCTGGGGGCCACCGCCACCTGGGTGCTCGGCCTCCCGCACGGCCTGGCCGTACTGCACGGCAAGACCCGCCGGGGCGGCCTCGTATTCGACGTGGCAGACCTGGTCAAGGACGCCTGCATCCTGCCGCAGGCCTTCCTTTCGGCGATGCGCGGCGACGACGAGCAGCAGTTCCGCCGCAACTGCATCGAGGCGCTGACCCGCAGCGAATCGCTGGACTTCATGATCGACACGCTCAAGGCGGTGGCGCTGGAGACTGCCGCGCGGGGGCAGGGGTGAACGTCCTGCTGATCTCCCAATGCGACAAGCGCGCGCTGACCGAGACCCGGCGCATTCTCGACCAGTTCGCCGAGCGCCGCGGCGACCGTACCTGGCAGACGCCGATCACCCAGGCAGGCTTGGACACCCTACGCAAGCTGCTGCGCAGGACCGCGCGCAAGAACACCGCCGTGGCCTGCCACTGGATCCGCGGCCGCGACCACAGTGAGGTGCTGTGGATCGTCGGCGACGCACGCCGCTTCAACGCCGAAGGCGCGGTGCCCACCGACACCACGGTGCGCAACTGGCGGCCCTGCTGCACGACCTGGGCAAGGCCAGCGTCGCCTTCCAGCGACGCCTGTGCGGGGAGCTCCAGGAGCGGAACCTGTACCGGCACGAATGGGTGTCGTTGCGCTTGTTCCAGGCCTTCGTCGGCAAGGACGACGACGAAACATGGCTGCGCCGGCTGGCCGATACGGAAGCATTCGGCGAACAGCTCTGGCTCGCCGCCGATCGCTACCAGCGCGACGGATTGGATGCGCGCGACAGGTGCCCGTTCCGCGACCTGCCTCCCCTGGCGGCCGCCGTGGCCTGGCTGATCATGTCGCATCATCGTCTGCCGATGGTGCCGGTCGAGAAGGAGGGCGGACAGGACTGGCTCGGCAAGCGCTCGCGCAGTTTCAATCTGGCCTGGCTGGAGACGCCGTTGGCGCTGGTCGCCCACGATTGGAACGAGATCCGCCAACGGGCCGAGCGCGCACGGATCGAATCCTATTGGAGCCCGGCCGGCCCGCTGCCTGTCGTCGAACCGAAATGGCGCTCGCAGGCCGCACGCCTGGCCAAGCGCCTGCTGGAGCGCCATCCGCGGCACGACGGCGACTGGCTCGGCAATCCCTACGTCATGCATCTGGCCCGATTGAGCCTGATGCTGGCCGATCACCACTATTCCGGGCTTTCCGAGGATTCGCCATTCCGCGTGAAGGGCGACGGCAATACCCACCTGTACGCCAACACCGACCGCGACGGCGACCTCAAGCAGCCGCTGGACGAACACCTGCTCGGCGTCGCCCGCGATGCCGGCCTGATCGCACACGCCCTGCCGGGATTCGAGCGCTACCTGCCCCGACTGGCTCACCACCGCGGCCTGCGCAAGCGCAGCGCCGATGCGCGCTTCTCCTGGCAGGACAAGGCCGCCGACGCCGCCACCGGGCTGCGCGAAAGCGCCCGCGAGCATGGCGTCTTCGTCGTCAACATGGCCTCCACCGGCTGCGGCAAGACGCTGGCCAACGCCCGCATCCTCTACGCCCTGGCTGATCCGCAGCAGGGTCTGCGCGCCACGTATGCGCTCGGCCTGCGCACGCTTACCCTGCAGACCGGCCGCAGCTATCGCAACGACCTGCACCTTGGCGAGGACGAACTGGCGGTCCGCGTCGGCGGCTCGGCCAGCCACACCCTGTTCGAGTACTACGAGCGGAAGGCCGAAGCGCAGGGCTCCGCGTCGATCCAGGACCTGATCGAGGAGGACAGCCACGTCCTCTACGAAGGCATCGTCGCCGACCACCCCCTGCTGTCGCGCGCGTTGCACGATCCGGCCATCCGCAACCTGCTGTCCGCACCGATGCTGGTCTGCACGGTGGACCACATGGTGCCCGCCACCGAAGCGCTGCGCGCCGGCCGCCAGATCGCGCCGATGCTGCGGCTGATGAGCGCGGACCTGATTCTGGACGAACTGGACGACTACGACCTCAGCGACCTGCCCGCGCTGACCCGGCTGGTGCACTGGGCCGGCATGCTTGGCACGCGCGTGGTGCTGTCCTCGGCCACGCTGCCGCCGGCGCTGGTGGAGGGCATGTTCCTCGCCTACCGTGCCGGACGCATCCACTACTGCCGCAATCGTGGCAACGCCGCCGGACAGCGTGCGGAACAGGTCGAAATACCGTGCCTGTGGGCCGACGAATTCGACAAGCAGGTCGCGACCTGCGCCGACGGCGACGCCTTCGCACGCCAGCATGCGCAGTTCGTCGGCAAGCGCGCGGTGAAGCTGGAAAAGGCCGAGCCGCTGCGGCGGGCCGAGCTGGTTGCGCTGGACATCGCCAAGGGCCTTCCCAAGGAAGAGCTTCGCGCGGAATTCGCCCGGCACGTGCATGCGATGTGCCTGCGCCTGCACGGCCACCATGCCGAGGCCGACCCGGTCAGCGACAAGCGCGTCAGCTTCGGCATCGTGCGCATGGCCAACATCGACCCGCTGTTCGACGTGGCGTGCCAACTGTATGTACTGGGTGCACCGGAAAACACCCGCATCCACCTGTGCGTCTACCACGCCCGTTTCCCGCTGCTGCAGCGCTCGGCCATCGAGCAACAGCTCGATGCCGCCTTCAACCGCCGCGGCGATGGGGAGGGCGTCTATCGGCTACCGCCCATACGCGCCGCGCTCGATGCCCATCCGGAAAACGATCACCTGTTCGTCGTCCTGGCTTCTCCTGTGTGCGAAGTCGGACGCGACTGGGACGCCGACTGGGCCGTGGCCGAACCCTCCTCGATGCGCTCGCTGATCCAGCTTACAGGGCGTGTGCAGCGGCATCGCGGCAAGCGGGGCGACCAACCCAACATCCTAGTGTTCGAGCGGAACCTGAAATCGCTGGAGGGCCGGACGCTGGCTGGCGGCCACCCGGCGCCCGTTTTCGTCCGTCCAGGCTTCGAACGGCACGACGACAGCCATCGCTTCCGCCTGCGTTCCCCGCGCCTGGAGCGGCTGCTGTCGCCGGACGAGTACCGCACGCTCACCGCACTGCCGCGCATCCGCCCCCGACCCGAGTCCGAATGGGCCAGCCGCGAACGGCTCGTGGACCTGGAGCAGGCCCGCATCGCCGCGGGCATGCTGCCCAGGCAACGCATGCCCGCTTCGGTGGCGCCGCCGATGGACGCGCCCATGGAGCGCGACGAATCCGCGTGGTCGTGGCAGTACCCGCAGGCCGCCCTGACCGGTGTGCTGCCGCAACAGCAGCCGTTCCGCGAGGACACGCTGCGCAAGACCGCCTTGGCCTTCCTGCCTGACGAGGACGAAAAACGCCTGGTTCTGCATCGCGTCGAGGACGACCCGGCCCGGCGCAGCCGGAATCTGTACATCCCCATCGACCGCAGCCTGCGTCATGACGTGAAGCTCGACCCCAATGAGCGCATCGGCGCGTGGGGCGAGTGCGACCTGATGGCGTTGCTGGCCGAGCAGGCCGAGCGCCTCGATCTGCCTCTGAGCACCTGCGCCGAGCGGCTGGCGATGATGGAGGTTCCCAAGAGTGACCAAGGGTGGCGGTATCACCCTTGGCTGGGATTTGGAGAAAGGAAATGAAGG
The DNA here is from genome assembly GCF_045689605.1 of Luteimonas sp. R10. Lineage (GTDB taxonomy): Bacteria > Pseudomonadota > Gammaproteobacteria > Xanthomonadales > Xanthomonadaceae > Luteimonas. The sequence continues at coordinate 647,494 of NZ_CP141262.1, read as the reverse complement.
GCATCCATGCCCTTGTTGCTGCCTGCTCGGCAGTGAGCTGAGCCTCTGAAGCAAGCGGCTGATTTTCTGAGCTGCCTACGCGGCAGTGCGGACTCGGCCTGATTAGTGTAACTGCGATACCATACCGTAATTTTTTAAGTAAGCGCCTGATGGTTGACATTCGGTGGTTCAACCTAGATGATGTGATCGCCCGAGCGCCGTGGGCGCGGCGCTCGGGCTAACAACAAGCCAGTTGGAAGCTGGGCCTACACACGAAAGGTCTGACGTGTAAGGGGATGCAGGAAGTGCTCTATCGACGCTTCAACACACGAGTTTCTTGAGGGACTGCCCTCAAAGCACCCCACGGCGGCTTGCTGCCGTGGGGATTCTACCTGCACGACCTATCAGGGTCGAATGAAAGGACTCCCCAATGAGTGAAGAACCGGAACGTGGATCACGCTCCGAGCGCTTTCGCTCGGCCATCGCCGCCTTCATCGACGCGCGGCGCGAGGCCAAGCTGAAGGGCAAGGAGGACGATGCCGACGGGGCATCGAAGTACGAGTATGGGACGTGGCTGTCGGATGCGGCGCGCCGGGTCGGCCAGATCCAGGCCGTCACCCACGTGCTCAAGGCCACTCATCCCGATGCGCGCGGCAGCAGCCTGCACGTTGCTCCTGCGAAGCTGCCGCAGCACGCAGAGGTCGGCACCCACCTGCTCGGCGACGACTTCGCGGAGGACGTGGTCGGAAACGCCGCCGCGCTGGACGTGTTCAAGTTACTCAAGATCCAGGTCGATGGCCATCGATTGCTGGACTGGATGCAGTCCGGCGACGACGACCTGCGCAGCGCCCTGCATCCAGACCCCACTGTTGCGTCCGGGTGGATGGAGGCCTTCGGCAGCCTGGTGCGCAGCGAGCTCGTGCCCGCGTCACATGAGGCGGCCAAGCAGGTCTACTGGCTCATCGGTAGCCGGCCTTCGAACGATGCCGACTACCACCTCCTGCAACCGCTGTTCTCCAGCAGTCTGGCCCATGCGGTGCATGCGGACATCCAGGATGCCCGCTTCGGCGAGGCCAACAAGCTTGCGCGGCAAGCCTTCCGGGCAAAGGAAGCGCATGAGGCCCCCTACCGCGACTACCGCAACCCGGTCGCGCGCCAGCTGGGGGGAACGAAGCCACAGAACATCTCCCAGCTCAACAGCGAACGTGGCGGCATCAACTACCTGTTGGCCTCGTTGCCACCGCCGCGTTGGAAGCCATTTAAGCTGCGCCAACTGATGCGCTCGAATGACGTGTGGATCCAGTTCGGTTACTTCGGCGACGTGCGCAAGCTGATCAAAAATTTGTCGAAGCTCCTGCTCTCCAATCCTGATCGGACCATGGAGACACGCATCACGCGCGAAGGTATCGAACAGGCACTGGGCGCGCACCTCCCAGCTTTTGCCGAAATGGTTCAGAACACGCTGGAGCCCAGCTGGACGAGCGACTCCGAGCGCGAACTTGATCTCAACGAGATGCTGTGGCTCGACCCTCACCGGATGCGCGATGACGCAGTGTTCGAAGCGGCATATCACTTGAACGATTGGCCCGACAAGGTCGCCGGCATCTTCGCCAACTGGGTCAACGCTCAACTGCGCGAAGCCGGCCTGACCACGGTCGGCGATGACGAGTACAAGCATTGGGCCAGGCAGGCCATCGTCGATGCCGCCTGGCCGGTACCGATTCAACGGCGCGCTCCAGCGGGAGTCAAGGCATGAGCGCCTGTCCCCGTTTCAGCCACCTGCTCGTACTGCCGCACCTGCACGTGCAGAACGCCAATGCCGTTTCCAGCCCGCTGACGCATGGATTCCCGTCGATGACGGCTTTCCTGGGCCTGATGTGGGCATTGGAACGCAAGACTCGCGCGGCGGGTCTCGACCTGGCGTTCAAGGCGGTGGGTGTGGTCAGTCACGATCACCAGGAACAGGTGACCGAAGGCGGCTTCGTCAGGGCATTCCGGCTGACCCGCAACCCGGTCGGCAAGGACGGCGGTACCGCTGCCATCGTCGAGGAGGGCCGCATCCATCTAGAGCTGAGCCTCGTGCTCGGCATTGACAGCGAACGCTGGAGCCGCGAACCGGAAGCGCGGGAAGCCGACCTCGCCACCGTGGCGGAACTGCTCGCCGGCATGCGTGTCGCGGGAGGCACCTTGTTGCCTCCTGCCCAACCGGGCCGATTCCGCTACCGCCCCTGGAGCCTGGACCTGACCGGTACAGAAAGCGATCGGCAGGCCGAATTCCGTAAGGCGCGCATGCGGTTGCTGCCCGGCTTCGCACTGGTATCGCGCGAGGATCGGCTGGATGCACGACTGGCCGAGCTGCAGGCTGAGAACCCCGTATCCACCCGTCTCGATGCATGGCTGTCGCTGTCGCGCATCAACTGGCGCCACCAGCCTGGCGAGAAGGATGGCAAGGGCGAATGGCTCAACGACCGCAAGGGCCAGGGCTGGATTGTGCCGATCCCGGTCGGCTACGGCGCGCTCGGCGAGCTGCATCCGGCCGGCAGCGTCGCCAACACGCGCGATGCGACCACGCCGTTCCGTTTCGTCGAAAGCCTCCACTCGGTCGGCGAGTGGATCAGCCCGCACCGGCTGCAGTCGCCCCAGCAACTGCTCTGGTATGCGGACAGCCAACCCGACACCGGCCTCTACCGCTGCCGCAACGATTACCGCCCCGCTGCCGACGCGCTCGAGCAGCTCTACGACTTCGACTGACAAGTCCACACGAAAAGGAATCCGAACATGTCCAAAGACCTCAAGACCGCCTCCGTCCTCGCTTTCGAGCGCAAGCTCGATCCGTCCGATGCACTGTTCTTCGCCGGCGACTGGGGTGCGCGTGGCGACTCGGCCAACTGGCGACCGGTGAAGATCCGCGAGAAATCGGTGCGCGGCACCATTTCCAACCGGCTCAAGACCAAGGATCAGGATCCGGCCAAGCTCGATGCCGCCATCGAGAACCCCAACCTGCAGACCGTGGACGTGGCCGCCCTTCCGCTGGAGGCCGACACGCTCAAGGTGCAGTTCACCCTCCGCGTGCTTGGCGACACCGGCAAGCCTTCGGCCTGCAACGATGCCGACTACCGCAACAAGCTCATCGCCACCGTCGGCGGCTACGTGCATCAGCACGGCTTCGGCGAACTGGCGCGGCGCTACGCCGCCAACCTCGCCAACGGCCGCTTCCTGTGGCGCAACCGCATCGGCGCGGAGCAGGTGGAAGTGCAGGCCGCGCACCTCAAGGACGGCACGCCGGCCACGCAGTGGGCGTTCCAGGCGCTCGGTCACTCCTTGCGCGAGCTGTCCGCACCGGCCAGCGAGGCCGATGACGTGAGCGCCTTGGCGGCGGTGATCGAATCCGGCTTGGCCGGCAATGCACACGTCCTGCTTCAGGTCACCGCCTTCGTGCGCACCGGCGCGGGTCAGGAAGTGTTTCCCTCGCAGGAGCTGATCCTCGACCGTAGCCGCGGCGACAAGAGCAAGACGCTGTACGCCGTGGGCGAAGGCGGCAAGGCGGTGGCCGCGATCCATTCGCAGAAGATCGGCAACGCCCTGCGCACCATCGACACCTGGTATCCCGGCGCGCAGGAGAATGGTCCTATCGCCGTGGAGCCCTACGGTTCGGTCACTACCCAGGGCAGGGCATATCGCCAACCCAAGGAGAAGATGGATTTCTACAACCTGCTCGACAACTGGATCATCAAGGACAGGGCGCCGGACCTGGAGCAGCAGCATTTCGTCGTCGCCACCCTGATTCGCGGCGGCGTGTTCGGCGAGGCGGGCTGAGGCGATGGGCGGCCACTATCTCGACATCCGGCTGCGGCCGGACCCGGAACTGGCGCCGCATCACCTCCTGGCGGGCCTGTATGCGCGCCTGCACCGCGCGCTGGTCCAGTCGGCCCGCGACGACATCGGCGTCAGCTTCCCCGCGCACGACGAACGCCTGCCGAGTCTCGGGGACCACCTGCGTTTGCACGGGCCCGAAGCGTCGCTGGCGGCGCTGATGGGCGCGCACTGGCTCGACGGCATGCACGACCACCTGCGCGTCGGGGAAATCGCTCCGGTTCCGGCGTCGGCCCTCCACCGCCCCGTCAGCCGCGTCCAGGCCAGGAGCAGCTCCGACCGCCTGCGCCGCCGCGCGATGCGCCGCCACGGGTTCGACGCTGAGGTGGCCCGGCAACGGATCCCCGACTCCGCCGCGCAGCGCCTCCGGCTGCCGTTCGTGGTGATCGGCAGTCGCAGCACCGGGCAACCGGCGTTCCCCCTCTTCATCCGCCACGGGCCGTTGTCGCCGGATCCGGTGCCGGGGACGTTCAACAGCTACGGCCTGGGACGCGAGGCGACGGTGCCCTGGTTCTGACCCTTTTTCCGTAGCGGGCCAGAACCCGCAATAGAATCAACCACTTGCCGGGTGCCCGTCCCAAAGGGACGTCCACATCCGGCAGGTGGTTTTTTCTTTATCATCAACGGCTTGCGTTCGATTTTCTCTAGTTCACTGCCGTGTAGGCAGCTCAGAAACAGCTGCGAGTGCTGCCCGACGAGGTTCGATGGTTCACTGCCGTGTAGGCAGCTCAGAAAAACGCGTGCCGGCAGGAACTGCATCGTCGCACGTTCACTGCCGTGTAGGCAGCTCAGAAAAGCTGCGCGACTTCGGGCTGATCTTCGATGTCGTTCACTGCCGTGTAGGCAGCTCAGAAAAGGCACGCCAGGGCGTCAACCACCAGCGCAGCGTTCACTGCCGTGTAGGCAGCTCAGAAAGCCCCAATCGCGCCGCTGTAAGAGCGAGTAGAGTTCACTGCCGTGTAGGCAGCTCAGAAATCGAAGATGCGGCGCACGATGGCGGCCTGCTCGTTCACTGCCGTGTAGGCAGCTCAGAAAGTCCAGCGACAATTCCACGGATGCTCCAGGCCGTTCACTGCCGTGTAGGCAGCTCAGAAATCTTCGAGTCAGATTGACTTGGTAGCGGGGGCGTTCACTGCCGTGTAGGCAGCTCAGAAATGCTCGGCATCGATCTCTCGGGTGCCCTTCTCGTTCACTGCCGTGTAGGCAGCTCAGAAAGCCGCGCCCTTTCTCGCGCGCAACCGCAAGTTGTTCACTGCCGTGTAGGCAGCTCAGAAAGCCGCGCCCTTTCTCGCGCGCAACCGCAAGTTGTTCACTGCCGTGTAGGCAGCTCAGAAAGCGCAGAAGTCCATCAGAAGCGATGTCGCAGCGTTCACTGCCGTGTAGGCAGCTCAGAAAACGCCGACACCAGAGCCAGCACCAATCGAGCGAGTTCACTGCCGTGTAGGCAGCTCAGAAACGCAAGCAGCAGGCGGGCATCGTCGGCTGGCGCGTTCACTGCCGTGTAGGCAGCTCAGAAAATTTGGCGAACGCTTGGGCGAGTGAGATAGTCGTTCACTGCCGTGTAGGCAGCTCAGAAAGCCTGGCGCCGCCGGAACATCGGCATGCCATCGTTCACTACCGTGTAGGCAGCTCAGAAAAACGGCGGCGTGGTCAAAGGGCCGATGACGTTGTTCACTGCCGTGTAGGCAGCTCAGAAAATGCCCACCAGAGACGTTGCCGACCGCGCCCAGTTCACTGCCGTGTAGGCAGCTCAGAAACAGCCCCGCACGGAGCAGCCTGCCGGTTGGGCGTTCACTGCCGTGTAGGCAGCTCAGAAAGTAGCGGTGCATCAGGTCGCGCTGCCGGATCAGTTCACTGTCGTGTAGGCAGCTCAGAAAGAGGAAACAACCCATGGCCGCGGGCACTCTAAGCTCACTGCCGTGTAGGCAGCTCAGAAAGGACGAAGCCGGCGCGCACTCGCTGGTACAGATGTTCACTGCCGTGTAGGCAGTTCAGAAAGTCTCCCATCTCCCCTTCCCGGCGGGTGGATCGTTCACTGCCGGTTAGGCAGCTCAGAAAGCGAGCAGGAGCGAGTATACGGTACAACCCCGTTAGCTACCGTGTAGGCAGCGCAGAAAACTGGTGCATGTGGGCCTGGATCGGACACCTGAAGGACGGCAGCCGGCTGCGTCGTTGCCATCAAGGGAGCCCAAGGCGACGCCTTGCACGTGATTGCCCGCACTGCGGGCTACAGCTTCCGCCGGCTGATGCGCTGGATCGTGTTCTTTGTGCGCTGGGTGCTAGCGGTTGTGGTGCGGGACGCATCGAGCGAACCGTCGATGCAGGTCGCAATCGTGGCCTGAGATCAATACCTCAGGGCGACTAACGAAGAGTTCGACTCGCCTTCTTGCTGCCCCCGTCAGCGATGCTCTTCTCGAACCGCTTTACGAAGCCAACCAGATCTTGCCCGCAGGCGTGGCAGTACTCGCGCAGCTGCAATAAATCCAGCCGTCGTCCGCCACGCTCGACGTCGCTGATATAGGACTGGGATCGTTGCAGCAGTGCGGCCAACTCAGCCTGCTTGAGACCGGCATTGCTGCGAATCTCCACCAGCAATTCGAGCAGCTTCAGGTACTCGGCCTTGTGGATTGACTTGGTGGGCATCGCGGCATCGCAGAAGGAAAGCCGCACCCACCCTATATCCGGGTTTCCGTTATCCGAAAAACAGATTTGGAGCTTCTTGTTTGGCTTGTAAGCCAAGTCCTCATCTAGGTCGAGGACTGGTCTTCCGGATCGTTGATCGCCTTCTCAAACCGCCTCACGAAAGCGGTCGGATCCTGGCCGCAAGCCAGACAGAAGTCGCGCAACTGCAGCAGGTCGATCCTTCGGACGCCACATTCGACCTCACTGACGTAGGACTGCGAGCGCCCCAGCAACTTCGCCAAATCGGTCTGCGTCAGATCGGCCTTCTTCCGGATCTCCCGGAGTAGTTCGAGCAGATCTTTGTACTCGGATCTGTGGATCGATTTGACAGGCATTGCGGCGTCGCTCGCGGGAAGCCGCACCCACCCTATATCCGGTTTGCAAATATCTGAAAAGCAGATATTCTTACCGTGGCGGGCGAGCGTTGACCCGCGGATCACTGCGATCCCTTGGCGGTCTCCCAGGCAGCGGTAGTCGGGGGCGCCCGAACCGGAGACTGTGCATGTCTATAGAAGAAGGAGTTGTGGTGGTTGAGCCACCCAGCGGAAGGGACCGCATCTATGCATTGGAACGGACGAAAGGCGGGGCGAAGGACACCCTGCAGGCGGGTTGCGGCCCCCGCGCGGGGACCGACAAGACGACCCGGGAACTGCGAGCCCACGCGTGTGGCTTCAGGCTGGCGCTGGCGCGCCGCGTACTTGCCGTCTCTCTGGCATCCTTGCTGCCGCTGCATGCGGCAACTGCGCAAGAGACGGTGCCGACAGGCGCTGTACACGCGTTCGACCTGCCGGCGGGCGACCTTGCCCTGGCGCTGGAGGCGTTCGGCGCGCAAAGCGGCATTCACCCCGAATACCCGCCCGGCTTGGTGGACGGCAAGCAGGCGCAAGCGGTGCGCGGGCAGATGGGCTGGCGGGAGGCGCTCGATCGGTTGCTGCTCGGCAGCGGCCTGGCGTACGTCGATGCCGACGGCAAGGTCGTCATCACCGCGCGGACGAGGGCGGCGGCCGGGCCTGCACCGGCGGGCCCGGCGCGGGCTGCCGCCCAAGCCGAGCCGGAGGCGACGGACCTTGCCTCGGTCACGGTCACCGGCACACGCATCCGCGGGGGTACCACGCCCTCGCCGGTGATCACTATCGGCGCCGAGCGGATGCAGGAAGAAGGGTTCACCGACCTGGGCGAAGTAATCCGCAGCGTGCCGCAGAACTTCTCGGGTGGGCAGAACCCCGAGGTGGGTCCTTTCAACATCGCCGGGGCCGGCACCGGCAACTCCAACGTCACCGGAGGGTCTGCCCTCAACCTGAGAGGCCTCGGCGCGGACGCGTCGCTGACCTTGCTCAACGGCCGGCGCATGAGCTACGGCGGTCACACCCAGGCGATCGACATCGCAGCCATCCCGGTCGAGGCGGTCGAGCGCATCGAGATCGTTGCCGACGGGGCATCAGCGATCTATGGCTCGGACGCCGTCGGCGGCGTCGCGAACGTCGTGCTGAAACGGGACTTCGACGGATTCGCAGCCGGTGCCCGTTACGGCGCAGCGACCGATGGCGGAATGAACACGCGCGAATACACCGCAACGGCCGGAACGCGCTGGACGACCGGCGGCATGATCGCGACGTACAAGGATGTGTCCGTCGATCCCATTCGGGCACGTCAGCGAAGCTACACCGATCACCTGCGTGAGCCCTATACGATCTATCCGGCGTCGGATCTGCGAAGTGGCGTGCTCAGCATCTACGAGTCCATCGGCACAGTTGCCGAGCTGCGCCTGGATGCCTTGAAGTCTGAACGTGCGCAGGACTACACGATCCACCTCAGTCCGAGTAACCGGCAAAGTACGGTGACGTCGGACACCTCGAACCTTTTCGTTGCGCCTGGCGTCGCGTTCTATCTGCCGAACGACTGGACGCTCGCGATCGACGCAACCGCGGGCAGGAGCGAGCACGATCAACTCACCGAGAGGACGAGCCTGACGACAGGCCAGCCGGCGTCGTCCACCCAGGACTGTCTCTGCAACGAAAGCCGCATGTATGAACTGGGCGCCGAGGGCCCCGTGTTTGAATTGCCGGGCGGAGACGCGCGGATGGCCGTGGGCGCGGGCTACCGGGAAAATGAGTTCCGGCACTACGATCATCGCGCCGGGATGGCGCTGATCGGCGGCGAGGACAGCAGCCGCTTTGCCTATGCCGAGCTCAGCCTGCCGCTGATGACGGCAAGAGAAGACGATCCCCGGCGACTGGTGCTGACCGCGGCGGTGCGTGGCGAAGACTACGACTCGTTTGGCGGTGTAACGACGCCAAAGCTCGGGTTGGTCCATAGCCCGGGTCGCGACTTCACCATGAAGGCGTCCTGGGGGAAATCCTTCAAGGCACCGACGCTTGCCCAGCTGCACCGCGCCCGGATCGGCCAGGTGAGCTATGCGGGCAGCCTGGTGGATGGCTATCCGGCGGAAGCGACCGTTCTCCTGTCCGGCGGCGGTAACGGCGATCTGGGGCCGGAACGCGCCACCACATGGAGCGCCTCGCTTGCCTTTCATCCCGAGGCGGTTCCGGGACTGGAGGCGGAACTGACGTGGTTCGATGTCGACTACACGGATCGGGTGGTGGAGCCGGTGAACTTCGCCCTGGGTATCGACGACCCAGCGAACGCCGAGTGGGTGAACTTCGCCCCCAGCGTGCAGGAGCAGGAGGCGCTCATCGCCGCGGTCGACGACTTCCGCAACTTCACCGGAGCGCCGTACGACCCGGACCGGGTGGTCGCGATCGTCAGGAGCGAGTTCGTCAACGCGACGAGGCAGCGAATCCGGGGCATGGATGCTTCCGCCTCCTATCGCACGGACATCGGCGCAGGGCGGCTCACCATGCGTGGATCCGCGAGCTGGCTCGACAGCGAGCAGCAGACCACATCGACGGCGGGCTTCGAGATGGCAGGCACCCTGTTCAACCCGCCCAAAGTCACGGCACGGCTGGGTGCGGTGTGGACCGAGGGAGGCTTCGGCGCGTCGCTCTTCGCGAACTACAAGGGTGGCGTAGAGAACACGATCCATGACGAGAAGACCTCGTCCTTCACGACCTTCGACACCACCCTGCGCTATGCCGCGGACCGCCCCGGGAGCGCCTGGACGGGGCTGGAAATCGCGTTGTCGGTGCAGAACCTCCTCGATCGGGCGCCTCCGCTGCACTCGCCCATCACGGATTTTGCCGTGCCGCCCTACGACGGAACCAACTATTCGGCGGTCGGTCGCTTCATGGCGCTGTCCGTATCCAAGCGCTGGTGATGCCGAATCCCGGCGCAGTGCAGGTGGAGAGGCGAACTGCATGCGGAAGCGTGCAAGGGCGGGGGCACCATCAATGAGCAATCGTTTCGCCACGTGGGCTGCAATAGCGGCGGCGCTGCTGGCTGTACCTTGCCCGTTGGCCTATGCGCAGGTGGTGTCGCCGCGCCAGCTTGTGGAAGTCGTCGATTTCAACAGCCCCGTGGTCTCGCCGGACGGAAGCAAGGTTGCCTTTCGCTTGGAGTTGGCATCCATCGAACGCAACACGCATGAAACGGTCTGGTATGTGCAGCGCATGCAAGGCGGCTCCGTTCCGAGGCGTGTCGCGGAGGGCGGGGTGCCTCTACGCGAATCCTGGGGTTTGCCGTCGCCTTCGCCTGCCGTATGGTCTCCCGATGGCCGTTGGATCTACTTCCGTGCCTTGTTCGATGACAGGATCGACGTTTGGCGCGCGGCGGCCGACGGTTCGGAGGCCTCGCCGATCACCCTTGAACCGTCGGATGTGCGGGAATTCTCGCTGAGCGCGGATGGACAACTGCTGCGTTACGCAGTTGGGCCGACGCGGGAGGCGGTGAAGCTGGCGGAGTTGGAAGAGTACCTCGGTGGTATCCGTATCGACGATTCCGTGCCGATCGGCCAAGGCCTGTTCCGTTCCGGCCGCTTGCAGGGCAAGCCGGAAACGCAGCGCCTGAGGGACAACGAGGTCATCCGTTACCCATTGCTGGCCGATACTCCCGATCGCTGGCGGCAAATCGATCTGGCGACCGGCGAGCGGAGCGAGCTTGCCACCGCGGAGTTTCCCGTGCAGCCGCTCTCGGCTGCCGATCTTGAAGCCGAGATTCCGGGCACCTGGAAACTGGCGCACGACCGGCGGAGCGGACGGGTCGCGCTATTGACCCGCAGGCAGCCACCGGCAGGCCTTCAAACGAGCCCTCATGCTGAACTGTCGATGCTGCCCGGCGGCAACGCACCCCCCGCCATGCGATGCGTTGACGAGGCCTGCGCAATGCAGCCGATTACCGGTATCCAGTGGCGGCCGGCGAGCGATGAGGTCGTTTTCACGATCACGGACCCGGAGCGAAGCCAGGCGCAGTCGATTTTCCGGTGGAACGTGAAGACCGGCCGAGTGCATCGTGTCGTGCGATCCCGGGGACTGCTCAATGGTGGCCGCGACACCCACAGCCCGTGCGGAATCTCGCACGCGGCGTTGGCTTGCGTGGCTGCGGAGGCCAGCGTTCCGCCGCGCCTCGAGCGAGTCGACCTGGAAACCGGTGCCCGCGAGATCCTTTTCGATCCGAACAAGCTGCTGGCGATGGACATGACGGGAGTTGATGTCCGGCCGCTGAAATGGAAAGACGCGCAGGGACAAGAGTTCAACGGCCTGTACTACCCTGCCGCCCGCAGCAGCGGCGGCCCACCCCCCTTGTTCGTCACCTACTATCGGTGTTCCGGATTCGTGCGTGGCGGCGTGGGGGACGAATGGCCACTGGCGACCCTGGCAGGCCTGGGCATTTCCGCCCTGTGCATCAGTGCCGCCCCTAGCCGCATCGACGCCGTCGAACGATACGACCTGGGCCTGTCCGCGGTCGAAAGCGCTATCGATGTTCTGTCCGATCGTGGCGAGATCGATCGCGCCAGGGTGGGAATGGGCGGGTTGAGCTTTGGTTCCGAGGTGACCCTCTGGACCGTGATGAACTCGGATGCGCTCGCCGCGGCGTCGATCGCTTCCCCGCCGATGTCGCCGCTGACCTACTTGTTCATGAGCATGCATGGCGACGCGTTCGAGTCGCGTCTTCAGGAGTTCTGGCAACTCGGAAGGCCGGACGAGACCGTTGAGCGGTGGGAGACGATCTCGCCGATGTTCAATCTGGAGCGAATGCGCGTTCCGATCCTGATGCAGATGCCCGAGCAGGAGTATCTGCACGCCACGGATCATGCCATTCCATTGCTTCGAGATCAGCGCGCCGATCTGTATGTCTACCCCAACGAGGCCCATCAGAAGTTCCAGCCCAGGCACAAGCTCTCCGTATACGAGCGCAACCTGGACTGGTTCCGGTTCTGGCTGCAGGATGTCGAACGCAGCGACAGGGGACGGGCGGAGCAGTATGAGCGTTGGCGGGAAATGAGAGCGCGCGTCGCCGACCTGCTTGGCGCCTCCACGCATGGCCGGTCTCAGGATTGATGCCGTAGCCAGTTCTCGACCAGGCACAGGTCGAGTACCCGGCTGAAATCGCGGTCCCGGGACGGCAGAGGATCCCTGGTGAAGCGCGTCAGTGCCGGGACGTCGAGCATTCCACGGGAGCGTAGGCGACCCTCCACCAGGTACTGCAGGATCTCATGTTTGTTCCGCGCGTAGTAGATTCCCAGAAAGGCACGGAACGTCCCCTTGCTCCGGCGATTCAGCACCTCCGGTGGAAGCACGTCGTCGAACGCGCGACGGGCGACCGCCCGATTTCGCCCCTTGGCGATCCACATCCAGGATGGAGCCGCAAGGCAGGCCTCCATGACCGGCTGTGAGAGCAACGGGAAACGCAAGTACCGGTTCTTTCCCCGTGCGGCGCTGTCCCGGTACAGCTGTGTGCTCGTCAAGCCGACAATGCGTTCGTTGTCGCCGACCAGTGCACCGGGTGGTGCGTCGAACCACGGGTGGCGCTCGGGGGCGCCTGCCACCGTGCCGGGATCCAGGAACCTGTAGTCCGGCCTGTGCCGGTGTCGCCGACCGCGAAGATGCTTCTTGAGCACCAGCCGACCGGCCTTCCAGTACGTGCAGTCGTGTAGATCGGACAAGTCCTTGATCGAGCCCAAGCCGCCTGCTAGGCCCCGGTCCTTGAATGCATCCACGGCGGGTGCTGCAGTTGGCAGGTAGCAGAAGATCGAGTCGCCGCCGGCCCCGGAGTACAAGCTGGAGACGTCGTGGCGCGCCGCCACGGCATCCATGATCTCGTCATTCGCGTGATGCAGCACGCCTAGCCTCGGTGTAGCGAAGTGCGCAGTCGGCTCGAAGCGGAAGCGCGATCGTTCGAGATCGAGCGAGCATACTTCCAGATTCACGCCGAGCCGCTCCGCGATCAGCCCGGCGTACATTCGCTCGTCGGCGCCGGGGACGGGCGTCACGATCGTAGAGCAGAACACGCGCGCTCCTGCGCCGCGAAGACACATTCCGACAATTGAGGAGTCGAGACCGCCCGATAGCTCCAGCAGGATGGTGCAATCCGTTCTGGCCAAGGCGCTGACGACACCGGTGACTGCCGTCTTCACTTCGGCTGCAGCCTCTTCCAGACCGGTGTGCCGCCGCGGTGACGCGACGAAATCCCAAGGCGACCAATCCTGGTCAACCGAGGTATGGGTGGGTTTGATGGTCAGGGTGTTGCCTGGCAGCAGCTCTCGAACCCCAGCGAGGCCGGTGCGCGCGGTCTTCAGGCCCGGGAAGGTCAACCGGTGTGCGATGTAGTCCCAGTCGATGCGCCTCCTGTAGAGCCCGAGGCGCAACGCCAGGGTGATGTCGGAAGTGACGAAGCCGTTTCCTTCCTCGATGCAGTACAGGGAATCGATTGCGCCCGAGGGGTCGCGCGTAACGCTGATACTGGCGGGGCCTGACGCGAGAAACAGAACATAGTCGCCCCACGTTTCCTGGACGAAGTGGCGTCTCAGCCGTGTAGCGTCGGCGATCCGGGGAAGTTGCGAAGCATGCGTAATCGGCGCATAGATTCTGGAGAACACGTGTCCTACAACGATTCCCCCGGAAGGCAGGCGAAGAACCGGCGTTGACCCGGAGACGTACACGACTGTGTTTGGGGCGAATGCGTGCGCCGTCATTCCCATGTGGCTGAGAACGGAGGCTGCCTTGTTGCGCTGTTCCGCACTTGCAGCGAAGCCAGTCCCGGTCACGAGCGCGATGTACTGGTAGCTCACCGGATCTCCATGATCGGCGTGTAGGCGTTGACGTTCCCTACGAAATCGCTCAGAGCCAGGTCACCGAACTGCACCCAGCAGTGCGCGGAAAAGGGAAAGTTGGTCACTCCGAACACGATGGTCGGGTAGTGATGCTGGCTGATCAGAAATCGCGCCAGCGAGACCGAATCGAGCAGGCAGGAGGTCTGGATCGGCACGAATGGACGCGCCTGCCTGAACTTCATGGATGCAAGCGAGATCCGCTTGTCTTCATCGCGCGCTGCATGGATTCCTGGGAGGGCAGTGCGGCGTCGCCGATGTGTGGCGATTCCATCCAGAACATTTTTCAGGCTCGTCGTGCGCAGCTGGATCCATGTTGCGGTGACGATCGCGAAGACACGCGGCACTGCGGTCGCATCGGCGCGGCGTGCTTGACTCCAATCCTGTTCCAGCGCGCTGCGCGTTACGGGCTCGAAGTGTGGAGTTCGGAAATGGTCAGGGTTACCCGGGTTCTGCGCCAGAATCCCGGATTCCATGAGCGGCCCGATGTCGGTATCAGGGTCATCTCCCGCGCGGATATAGCGACGGAAGAGCCGTTCGGTCTCCATCGGCAGCTGGAAGTATCGATCGTTGGCGATATCCAGGAACACGAGCCGACCGGAGAAATCGCAGAACGACATCTGCTCGCTCAATGCATAGGTGTAGGGCATTTCCGCCTCAAGAAAAAACAAGGGGCGCACCGGTGGGCGCGCCCCTTGGTTCACTCTTCGGAGATTCCGGCCGGTGGTTCGCCGCCGAACGTCTCATCGCCCACGTTGAGACCCTGCGTCTCGACGCTGGCAACACCCAGCTCAATGATGCGATCCTGGTTTGCGTTGGTCTCTTTCATGTCTGACTCCTGGTTGCGTCATGGCCGTCCCATGACGGAACCAGCCTAGGAGTCGAGATTCTTGATATTCAAATAATTCTTTCCGTATCAAATGGTGATATTCCTGAAAATGTGACCCGCTTCTTGCATCGGGCGCCGGGGAGTCGGGCCCCGCAGCTAGTGCAGCGCGTTGCGGCGCTCCAGCAGCGCCGCAACGATGCTGGGGACCAGCCGCCTGCGGCGCGCGTGGTAGCCGCGCAGGGCCGATCTGAGGGCCGGGAAATCGCGCTCGTTCCAGTATCGAACCAGCTCCAGCAGTTCATCGAAACCGTGCTCCAGTAGATGCTGCTTGGTGCGCCGTATCGGCGCCAGCTGGTCGTTGGTCCGTGCGATCACCTGGTGGAGCGGGTGCTTCCCTGCGGCCTCGCCGATGGCATCGAACAACTGCCACGTCAGCTCAACCACGTCGTCGCCGGGAGACGGGATTTCCAGTGTTCTTGCGGCTCGCTGCTGTGATTGCGAGATGCCGGGATCGCAGGCCATCAGCAGGACCTGCTCCATCCACCAGTAGAGTTCCCGGAGCGCGGTTTCGCTGGGAAGCGGGACAAGAAGTCCGTCTCCGGCGCGCAGCTCGATCAGGCGTTCGCCCACCAGACGATACAAGGCGTACCGGGCCGGCGTGAGGCTGGCGTTGTGCTCCGCGGCCAGCTTGGCCAGATCGAGCCGTTGCCCGGGGACGTAGCGCCCGGATTTGAGCGCGCGCTTGACCTGCGCGTACACGAGTTCGGCTTTGAAATGGGCTGTATTCATGGCAGACCTCCTGTCGTTGTCGAACAGCCTTTTTCGGTTCTATCCCATCGGGATCGGCCGAGAGGTGCGTGGCCTCACGTTTTCCGCATTTTCCGATTCCCGGAGGGAGTGGGCGTCGATTTGCGCGGGACATCCGGGCTGGGTGCCGAAAATCCGGTACGCCCAGGCGCTTCGTCCGCTCGCCCGCCAGTGGCACGCGGCCGCCGTGCGGCGGCAGGTCGGCGCTTCGGATTGCGGCTCATGGCGGTGGCGACTTCATCGGCGGTGTGGCCGCGGCCGGCGGTCCCGGGTCGAAAGACGCGGCGCGGGGCGGGCAGCAAGCCCTTGCATGCCTGCGCGCGCAGGCGTATATACGTTGGTTATAACGATGAATCGGGGCCCCGCCCATGAAACTCAAGATCACCACCATCGGCAATTCCGCCGGCGTCATCCTGCCCAAGGAGCTGCTCGCCAGGCTGCGCCTGGGCAAGGGCGACGAGCTGTTCGCCGTGGAAACCGCCGACGGCATCAAGCTCACCACGTTCGATCCCACGCTTGCCGCGCAGATGGATGTGGCCGAGGACGTCATGCGCAAGCGCCGCACCCTGCTGCACAAGCTGGCGCAGTAGCCGCGGCCATGATCGTCTGGATCGAAAAGCCGCTCGCGCTGGCCATCCACGACCGCCAGCTGGCCGAGCATGGCGGCAACCCCGGCGTACGCGACGAAGGCCTGCTGGACTCGGCCCTCGCCCGTCCGCAGCAGCTGCATGCCTACGGCGACCCGCCGCCGGACCTGGCCGATCTCGCGGCCAGCCTCGCCTTCGGCCTGGCCCGCAACCACCCGTTCATCGACGGCAACAAGCGCACCGCCGCCGTGGCCTGCGAAGCCTTCATCGTGCTCAACGGCGCCACGCTCCAGGCCGACGACCTGGCGCTGTATCCCGTCTACATCGCGCTCGCCGAAGGCAGCCTGCCCGAAGCCGACTTCGCCGCCTGGCTGCGCCGGCACATCGCGCCGGCCGAGACCAGGCTGCACGAACCACGGGCGCGTTACGCGCGCTGAGGCGACACTGCCTGCGGCGGTCTCTCCCCGTTCGCCGGACCGCATGTCCGCGGCCGCGCGGCGGAGTATCGTTGCCAGGCAGCCGGACGGGCGTAGGGGAAAGCCGCCCGCCCGGCTGCAATGCAAGCCAACGGAACCAGGGGGAAAACATGAAAACGCTTCTGCGCGCCGCGGCGTGCCTGTGGCTGCTGGTGGGCCTGCCGGCCCAGGCGGTCAACGTCGTGTTCACCGATGCCGAACGCAGCGCCGACGGGCTGGCCTTCCACATGGACCGTGCCGGAGATCTCTATCCCCCGGGCAACGTGCCGGTCAACACGGCGGCCATGCTCAACGGCGATGACAAACGGCCGGCAGTGAATCTCGCGGACCCGGAGTTCGCCGGCCTCAAGGGGCTGTACCGCTGGGAGAGCGCCCGCAACTCGCCCAACTGGCAGGCGCTGGTCCGCCATGCCGGCATCACGCCCTCCCGGGACTTCGACCTCGACTGGCTCCTGATCCAGCAAGCCCTGCGCGGCGCCGTCGTCGACCGGATCGATGCGCTGCAGGCGCCCGACGTCGTGCTGGCCATCCACGGCTTCAACAACACCCACGCCGAATCCATCGGGTGGTATCAGCTATTCGAGGCCGACCTGCGCCGGCGCAACCCGCGCGCCGAGTTCGTCCGCATGTACTGGGACGGCCTGAGCTACGGCAAGGGGCCAGGCATCTGGGGCGAGGCCCAGTACAACGGCCCCGGCGTGGGGCACCAGCTGCGCAGAATCCTCAACCGGCTGCGGCCGGACCTGCCGCTACGCGTATTCACCCACAGCTCGGGCGCGTTCGTCCTCTCCAATGCATTGGGAGACGGCACCGGCGGCTTCGATCCCGACGACCTGAGCGACGCGTTCATGGCCAGGGCCGGCGGCGCGCCCGGCTACGAGTACCCGAGCCAGCTCGAGGACCTGCGCATCGCGATGCTGGTGCCGGCCGCGCCGCTGAGCACGTTCGCCAACTTCCGGCAAGGCGAGCGCGGTGCAATCCCGGTGCGTGTCATCCTCGGCACCAGCCGCAAGGACTCGGCGACTTCCAAGTTCTGGGCCCGCTGCCGCTGGAGCGGCGACACCTGCATGAGCAACAAGCCCCGGAAGGCCTGCGCCTGGGTGCGCGAAGGCCTGGGGATCGACCCGCCACGCCTTGCGGTGGTCGATTTTCACCGGCCCTTTGGGTTGTTCCACTATCACGGCCACGGCGTTGACAGCTACATCGAGGACCCGGAGTGGGTTCAACTCGTCAGTCAGCTGTTCGATGAGCGGCCGGAGCTGCCGGCGGGTACCAGACGTTGGTGTGATCCGCCATTAGGCGCATGACTGGCACGGATTGAATGCACCGCGTCCCTACGCTCGAAGGCCAAACCGGAGAAACAGTGATGTCGCCATGGAAGCTGCTAGTACTCTCGGCCGTGATGTTCATTTCTGATCCGGCGCTTGCCTCGCCAGGCGATCCGGTATCCCGTTCGTCGGCGGATGGCTTCAACGATTCGATCAAGTCTCCTGGCCACCAGGTCTTTCCATTCATCCTGCGACAGTTTCGTTGGCGCATGGAGATGTTCGATGGCGGACAAGTATCAAGCGGCTCGAGTGCCGTATGGATCGTCTTCGACGAGGCCAGCTTCGAAATTCGAACGCCCTGCAACAGGATCAGCGGTGCCTGGGGATACGACGGGCCAGCTCTAAAGTGGGGCGGAGCAACATATCCAACGACGGTCGAAGCCATCGCCTGCGAAGGGACAGAGCTTGAGAACGAGGCCGCCATTGTAGAAGCGTTGCGGGAGGGCCTTTACTTGGCGGCAATCGTACATAACGTGAAGCTTATTATCGGGAGCAACAAAGACGTCTTGATGCAATTCAATGCATTTGATCGGCTACGTCAGTAACTCGTGGCGTTGCATCCTGGCTCTTCTAAGCCGAAGCAGCTTCCAGCATTGGTCAAATCAGGCGTTAGGCACTAGATGAGATTCATTCGCAAGTTCATTCTCCTGGCTTTGGCCGCCCCATTACTACTGATTGGCCTTTTATTGGTTGCCAATGCTTACGAGCGGCATCGCTTGAACCAGCGCATGGCGTACTGGTCGCTACAAATGGAGCAAGGCCTGCCACCAGGTGCGACCCTTTCCGTCGCACAGGAGTTCTTCCGGGTTCGCGGCGTTCGCATCCACTGCCAGTTACTCGAAGAGGGGCTGCAGTCATGCAGTGGCCGAGAAGACGAACAATACGGATGGCTTCCGACTTGGCATATCCGCTTCAGCTTGGAGTTCTCTGGCAATGCACTTGTCATTGCAGAGCGCATCGCCCTGGGTGTCGGACTTTAGGAGCCAACGACTGTCGATCTCTCCGCCACGTTTCGCGCCAGGCATGTCAGGACGCCCGTCCTGCTGGCTGCGGGAGACGAAGATGGAATTTTCCTGCTGGGTGCCATCGAGATGTACAACGCGCTGCGGTTCGCGGATAAAGAGGTCACCCTGTTGCGTTATCCGGGCCAGGGACATGTGTTCTCGGGGGATGGACTTCGCGATCTTTGGGAACGCCAGATGTCGTTCTTCCATCGTCATCTGGCAGCAGACTGAGGACTGCACGGCGCCGCAGCGCGAGATCGTTGGATGCGCCATGACGGCCATGGCGCCACGATCGGCGATCACACACATGTGGAGCCAGGCCGGATCCTGCGGTCGGTGAGCCTGTGCATGTGACGGGCGCGTTCTACACCTCATTGCCAGGCGGGAGCAGAAAAGCATGGACTTCCCGGGTTGCTTACTTGGCCGGCTCGGTTGCTTTCGTGTTCGCGGTTGCTAGCCTTGGCAACACCTCACAATTCATTCAAGCCGACCCACTTCGCGACGCGGCTCGATTCCGGCGTTGAATGTCCGCTTCTGGCCCGAAAGCAAACATCGAGTTGGATGCCGAGGTACGTGCTGCCCAAGCCTGTTTGCGGCATGTCCATCTAGCCCTTGATGTAGGCGGAGAGTTCTTCCGGTTCTCCGAGCGGGAAGGCTTCTTTCAAAAATTCCAGGAACGCCGAGACGCGAGTACTCAGCAGGCGCCGCGACGGGTAGAGGGCCCAGATCTCGATGGGGCGCCCCTTCACATCGCCCCAGTGCACAAGCATGTCCGAGCGCAGGTCGCCCGCCACGAGCGACAGGGGAAGCACGGCCGCGCCGATCCCGGTGCGCACCGCATCGCGGATCATGATCAGCGATGCCAGGCGCAGGATCGGGTCGATGTGAACCCGCACATCGCCTTCATGGGTCGCCAGGTCCCAGGTCGACTGATTGCTTGACACTCGCACCACCGCGGGGACCGGTGCGTCTTCCGTCGGCGGTTGCAACCCGGGACTGGCCACGGCCACCAGGCGGTCGTGAAGCAGGATGCGCCCGATCAAGTGCTCGTTGGGATCGGGATTGACCCGGATCACCAGATCGTAGCCCTCTTCCACCATGTCGACCGCCCGATCCTCGGTCGTGATTTCCAGGCGCACCTCCGGATAACGCAGCGCGAATTCGGCGGACAGTCTGCCCAGCGCCACCTGGGAGAACAGGAGTGGCGCGCTGATGCGCAGCCTGCCACGCGGCGTCTGGCCTCCGGAGGCGATCGCGGCGGCCGCTTCGCCCAGTTCGGTGAGCAGCGTCTCGGTGCGCTCGAACAGGGCGCGCCCCTCCTGGGTCAGCTTCAGGGCGTGGGAGCCACGCTCGAACAGACGCACGCCCAGGCTTGCCTCCAGGTCCGCGACCCGCCGCGACAGCGTGGCTTTGGGTCTTTCCGCCGCCCTGGCCGCCCGGCCGAAGCCCCCATGACGCGCCACCAGGTTGAAGTCGGCCAGGGCCAGGAGGTCCATGTGTTCCACCAGTGAGACGGGTGGTCCAAGTATATGGGCTATCGGTCCGCCAGTGGATCAACAACCATAGGGCCTCCTCACCAACCCGGAGCAGTCCCATGACCATCCTCGTAACCGGCGCCACCGGAAATGTCGGCCGGCACGTCATCCAGCAACTCACCCAGCGTGGCGCAAAGGTGCGCGCCCTGGTCCGCAATCCAGCCGCCGCCAAGCTGCCCGATGGGGTGGAGGTCGTGCAAGGTGACCTGCTCGATGTGGATGCCTTGCGCAGCGCCTTTCAGGGTGTCTCCACTCTCTTCCTGCTCAACGCCGTCGTGCCCGACGAGTTCACCCAGGCGCTGATCACGCTCAACGTGGCCCGCGAGGCCGGCGTTGAACGCGTCGTCTACCTCTCGGTCATCCACAGCGATCGCTACGTGAACGTGCCGCACTTCGCCGGCAAGTTCGGGGTGGAGCGCATGATCGAGCAGATGGGCTTCAGCGCCACCATCTTGCGCCCGGCCTATTTCATGGACAACGACCTGACGATCAAGGATGTGGTGCTGGGCTACGGCGTGTATCCCATGCCGATCGGAAGCAAGGGCCTTGCCATGATCGATGCGCGCGACATCGGCGAGATCGCCGCCATCGAGCTGCTCTCCCGCGACCGGGCACCCGATGGCGACGCGCTGACCCGCATCAACCTGGTCGGTCCGGACACGCTGACGGGCACCGACGTGGCAGGCATCTGGTCGGACGCACTCGGCCGCACGATTGCCTACGGCGGCGGCGACACGGCTGCCTTCGAGCAGAACCTGCGCCAGTTCATGCCAGTGTGGATGGCCTACGACATGCGCCAGATGGCCGAACGCTTCCTCACCGATGGGATGGTGCCCGAGACGGATGACGTCGAGCGACTGCGCCAGCTGCTGGGCCGCCCCTTGCGCTCCTATCGCGACTTCGCCGCCGCAGCCGCGGCGGCCGCCTGACCCGAACGCAACCTCACCCGCAAGGAGTCCATCATGATCTACTCAACCACCACCCTGCCGGTGAATGTCGCCGGCCAGGCACCGCTTACCCGCGCTCAAGCGTGGGAGGGGCTGGTCCGGAAGGCGCGTGACGCCAGGCTCTTCTTCCCGCCCAATGAGTGCACACGCTGCGAGATCGTCGAAGAAAGCGCCTCGCATCTGGTGCGCGAGGCGACCATCCTGGGCGATGACCTGACCGAGATCATCACTTTCGACGCAGGTACGAAGATCACCTTCTTCCAGGTGCAGAGTCCGCGCGAGGGCGCGATCATCAACGAGCTCATGGAGGACGCGGACGGCGCGCTGCACCTTCGCTTCTATTGCTACCTGGGCCTGCGCGGCAAGATGGCCGGCGGCCCCGAGGAGCAGGCCGCCCAGGCGTGGATGGACAGCGACCAGGGGTTCAAGGCGGCGATTCAGTCGACGCTGAAGCGCACGCGCGAGCTTCTCGCAGAAGGCAGGATCTGATCGGATCGGGGCGCCAAGGGTCGAGCCCAGCTCGCCCTTCGGCGCCTACATTGGCTCACCCACGACAGGAAGACGGGCACTGGGGAACCAGGCATGGATCCGCCGCAAGACGCGCATACTGCGTCGGGCTGCCCGGCCGCTCACGACCCTGAGCGGTCACTCGCCGACGCTCTAGGCGCGGTGCCGTGGTGCCCGACACGAGCGATTTAGCGATTACCTGGCCGATAGCGGCAGCCACCAAGCCAACCCTGGCATTCGCTATCTTGCCCGACCCGATTCCACCACCGCCGGCGAAACGCCCAGATAGGCTGTTTTCTCCATCACCAAGTCGATGAAGGCCGATACAGCCTTCGGCAGATGGCGTCGACTGGGGTAGAGCACATTCACACCGTGGCCTTCGCAGGTGTAGTGCGACAACACCGGCACCACCCGACCTGCATTGAGATCGATCCTGGCCATCGTGCTGGGCAGAAGCGCAATGCCGAGCCCAGCAACCGTGGCCTTCCGAAGCGCTTGCGCCGTGCTCGCACTCAGGCGGGGCTGGAGCCTAACTTCCTCTTCCAAACCGTCCGGCCCTTGCAGGCGCCACTTCAGGATGCCGCCGGGCTGGGTGAAGCCCAGACACTGATGATTCTCCAGATCGCTCAGCTGCGTTGGAGCGCCATGCGCAGCCAGATAGAGAGGACTCGCCACCAGACCATTGCTGCCAGCTGGGTGCAGCTTTCGTCCCACGTACCTCGAGTCTCGAAGCGGGCCCCCTCGAAAAGCCACGTCGATGCGCTCCGCAATGAGGTCGGTGGAGGCATCGCTGAGCACGAAGTCCATGCGCACGCGGGGATGCTGATCGAGAAAGGCGGCCAGCCACTCCATCTCGAAGAAGTCGAAGAAATCCGCAGGCGCCGCCACGCGCACCAACCCGCTGGCCTCGTCCGTGCCGCTCATCAGCTCTTGGCCTGCATCGACCAGGCCGTCGATCGATGCGGCACATCTCTCATGCAAGGCCTCCCCCGCGCTGGTCAGGGTCAGCTTGCGAGTCGATCGTTGCAGCAAGCGTGTGCCCACCTTGTCTTCCAAGCCCTGGATGCGTCGGCTGACCGTATTGGCAGGCATATCCAACCGGCGCGCCGCCTCGGCAAAGCTGCCGCTGCGAACAACCTGGACAAACAGGGCGATGTCGTTGAGATCCAGCGAGGCGGCCATTCGTTGTGATTTTGGATGGGTCCAATCCAATTAAACCATCTACCGGGGCAATCGGACGAAGCCTAAGGTGCCGCCATGGCACCGCAAGGCAGCCATCGAGCCCACCCTCACCAAGGAATGTCCATGAACCCTTCAACGACTTTGTCCACCATGCAGCGCCGGATCGTCTGGGGCGTTCGCATCCTCCTCGCCCTGGCCTTTACGGCGGCCGGTGCCGCCAAGCTCGCCGGAGCCCCCGACATGGTCCAGCTGTTCGACGCTGTTGGCTTCGGTCAGTGGTTCCGCTATGCCACGGGCGCAATCGAAGTACTGGGTGCGGTGTTGCTGATCATTCCCTCCAAGGGGTTCTACGGTGCCGCCTTGCTGACGGCCACGATGATCGGCGGCATGGCCACCCATCTGTTCCTGATCGGCGGCAACCCCGTGCCGGCTATCGTTCTGGCCCTGCTCTCGGCGTTCGTGGCCTGGCGCCTGCAGCCGGTGCGTCTGTTCGCCCCGGCGCATTGACGGAGGCCGTCAAAATGGACCTGGAAAGCTCTTCGCGGATGGATCGGCACGGTGAAGCTGCAGGAACAAGCGCCGACACACCGCGTCGCGCCATTGTTCACCGCACTCGCGGCACCACCCACGGCCCGATTACGCGCCTGGTCAGTCCCGGCGATCTTGGAGAGCACATCAAGCCCTTCGTGTTTTTGGACTACTTCAAGATCCCTGCCACCGGCGCACCCCGCCTTGCGATGCATCCGCATTCCGGGATCGCCACGCTCACCTACCTCGTGCACGGACGCATGCGTTACGAGGACTCGACGGGCAAGGAAGGCGTGCTGCTGAGTGGCGGCGCGGAGTGGATGCTGGCGGGCAACGGTGTGTGGCACACCGGGGAGCCCATCGAGAACGTCGCCGGGTTGGGCTTTCAGCTGTGGGTGGCCCTGCCTGCCTCCCAAGAAAATGCTCCGCCACAGAGCATGTACTTTTCGCCTGGCGACATCGCGCGCGAAGGGCCCGTGCGGGTTTTGGCAGGGCGTCACGGCCGAGCCCAAGGCGCGATCTCCGCCCCGGGGGACATGAACTATCTGGTGGTCGAACTCCGAGATGGCGGGCGTTGGCAATACACGCCACCCCCCAGCCATGATGTGGCGTGGTTGGCCGTGGGTGCGGGGATGGTCGATGCCGGCGGTCTGGTCGATACGGGCCAGTTGGCAATCTTCGAGGAGTCCAATCAAGCGATCGATGTCGTCGCTCACGGCGACACGGTGCTTGTTCTGGGATCGGCGGCGAAGCATCCGCACGACTTGATCACAGGCTACTACTCGGTGCACACCAGCCCTGAAGCCTTGGCGCAAGGCGAGGCCGAGATCCGTCGACTCGGCAAGGATCTGCGCAGGCAAGGACGCTTGTGATCCCGAGAGTCCTGACGAACCTCTGTCAGCTAGACAGGTTTTCCCCCGCCGACCGACATCACGCGAGGCTTACGCATGGCCGGCGTCGTGCTCTATCGCCCGGCCTTCCGTCTCAATGAAACCATGAGGACCTACACATGAGCCAGACCCACGAAAATTCGACCGCCACCCCGTCCCGCGCCGAGCAAATCGCGGAGCTTGTCTCGGGCATGGTGAACCCCCTGCGGTCTCCCATCCTCCGCAATCCAAGGGAAGACGGCCTGGATTATTCCGACGTGTACTTCCCGGCGATGGACGGCGTCCGGCTGGACGGCTGGTTCATCCCAGCCGACAGCGACCGGCTGATCATCGCGAACCATCCGATCTGGGCGAACCGCTACGGGTTTCCCGGCCATATTGCCCCGTATGGCGATCCGTGGGCCGCTAGCGGCAACAACATCGAAGTCAACTTCATGCCGGACTACAAGCATCTGCACGATGCCGGCTACAACATCCTGGCCTACGATCTGCGCAACTTCGGTCACAGTGCCTCGGGCGGTGGCAACGCGATCGGCAACGGCATCCGGGAGTATCGCGACGTCATCGGGTCGCTCCGCTATGCCCGCTCGCGATCGGACCTGCGCCACATGAAGATCGGGCTTCTCAGCCGCTGCTGCGGCATGAACGCCACGATGGTGGGCCTGAGCAAGCACCCGGAAGAGTTCGAGGGCGTCCGCGCGATCGTCGCGCCCCAGCCCATCTCGCTCAGCTCCTTCTATCGCACGATCCTGGGTCACATGGGCATGCCTGACGCCCTGCCCGAAGTCGCCGAGGCACTGCGTCGCGCCACCAGCATGGAGCTGAAGGACATGGACATGCCCCAGTACGCCACCGCGGTCGACATTCCGACGCTGCTCCTGCAGGCCCGAGAAGACACGTTGACGACCCCCTCGGATGTGCAGGCTATCTTCGATGCCATTGCGGCGGAGCAGAAGGAACTGATCTGGATCGAAGGGACGAACCGTCGCTTCGACGGCTACAACTACCTGCCGAACAATCCGAAGCCGATGCTGGACTGGTTCGAGCGCTTCATGGCCTGACCCCCGCCTCCAAGGCCGCGTCGGCCGGTACTCGGGCGGCCCTTCCTCCCCCGCATGGGCAACCCGCCACAAGCCCATGGGGCCCCGCGCGTGCGAACACACGCCCGAATCTACTGGAGGCTGGCCCAGCTCCGACGAGTCGAGTCCGACTCCGGTGATGCGATCCGAACGTAGCTAACTACATCTCGTCAGCCTGGGCCTGCCGGCCCATCAAGGAAGGAGAAGAATCATGTCCACCGCCAATGCCAAACCGAAGATCGCCCTGATCGTCGGCTCGACCCGCGCCGCCCGCTTTGCCGACGTTCCCGCGCAGTGGATGCTGCGCCAGGCACATACGCGCGAGGATCTCGACGTCGAGCTCGTCGATCTGCGCGACTTCAAACTACCGTTCTTCGATGAGGTAGCCTCAAACGCCTTCGTGCCGAGCCAGAGCCCTGAAGCGATCCGCTGGCAGGAGACGATCGCGCGGTACGACGGGTTCATCTTCGTCGTGGCCGAATACAACCACTCGATCACCGCGGCGCTCAAGAACGCGCTCGATCAGGCCTACAAGGAGTGGAACCGCAAGCCCTTCACTGCCATCGGCTATGGCGGCGTCGGCGCGGCGCGCGCGATCGAGCACCTGCGCCTGATCGGAGTCGAACTGCACATGGCGTCGACCCATGCCGCCGTGCACATCGGCGGCAGTGATTTCTTCACCGTCTTCCCGATGGCCGGCAATCAGCCGATCGAGACGATCGAGCAGAACCTGCTGCCGTCGGCGGCCGCTGCGCTCGACGAACTAACCTGGTGGGCAAAGGCCACGATGGCGGCGCGTGCCAACGATTAGACACCGCAACTCTATCCGTGTTGCGCACTCGAGACCAGTTGCATCCGGGTGCACCCATCTCTCTCGTCGGAGACTCGACATGACATCTATCGGTATCCTCGGCGCGGGCCGCCTGGGCAGCGCCATCGCCAAGCGTCCGGGCGCCAAGGGCATAGCAGCGACGATCGCCAACAGCCGCGGTCCCGAGACGCTGTCGGCCCTGATCGCCGAAGCCGGCCCGTCGATCAAGGCCGGCACGCGCGAGGAGGTGGCCTCGAAGGACGTCGTCTTCGTGTCGGTTATCTGGCCGAGGTTGCAGAACGCCCTCGCGAACCTGCCGACTGAAACGGCCGCATCCTCATCGACACCAACAACCCCATGCAGCGCGCGCCGCTGCCGCCCATCGACATCGGCGAGCTCGCGTCGACTTCGATCGTTGCCGAATGGGCGCCCGGCGCACGGATCGTGAAGCCTTCAACCACCACTTCTACGGAGTCCTCGAGAAGGATCCAGAGGCCGAAGGCGGTCGCCGCGTCCTTTATCACGCCGAAGCAGCTTCCAGCATCGGTCAAATCAGGTGTCAGGCATTAGATGAGATTCCTTCGCAAGTTCGTTCTCCTGGCTTTGGCCGCCCCATTACTACTGATTGGCCTTTTATTGGTTGCCAATGCTTACGAGCGGCATCGCTTGAACCAGCGCATGGCGTACTGGTCGCTACAAATGGAGCAAGGCCTGCCACCAGGTGCGACCCTTTCCGTCGCACAGGAGTTCTTCCGGGTTCGCGGCGTTCGCATCCACTGCCAGTTACTCGAAGAGGGGCTGCAGTCATGCAGTGGCCGAGAAGACGAACAATACGGATGGCTTCCGACTTGGCATATCCGCTTCAGCTTGGAGTTCTCTGGCAATGCACTTGTCATTGCAGAGCGCATCGCCCTGGGTGTCGGACTTTAGGAGCCAACGACCCTCGAGCAGAGCTCGTTGCGGCTCGACTTGGGCGTTGGGCGCCGGCAAGCCAAGCTCGCCTGATGGCTTCGCTCAAGCCAATCGGCAATGCAGCTGCGGTCCTTCAAAATTCGCAACCGCTCCAAGGCTACAATCGCGCGATGGATTACCAGCTCGTCATCAAGTTCTGGCGCAAGTCCTTGGCAGACGAAGCGTTCCTCGCGACGATCGAGCGCGAGTTGAAGGATGCGCTTGGTGAAGCTGTCGAACTCGAGGGCCATGACGTCAGTCCGAAGGAGATCAACCTGTTCATGCTGACGCCCGATCCCCGCCACTCGTTTCGGCGGGTAAGGGATGTCCTGGAAAGATTGGGTGTCGTGCAGGGCGTGTCCGCCGCCTACCGCCTGGTCGGCGGCGCTGGATTCACCTCGATCTGGCCACTGCGCAGTACGCGCAAGTTCACGCTTCCGTAGCGCTGTGCGAGCTTCCACGGCTTCGAACCGCATACTGGCACTCTGGAGCAACACCTGACTGCCTACGGCGTTGAGTGCTGACAACACGGTCCTGCCGGCTGTTCCTCCAGCTCGGCCCGGGTCCGGATGACACAGGAAAAAACCATGGCGATCGAATGGCGTGACTCGGCCGATCTCGTGGACTGGGCGGAGCTGTCGGAGATGTACCGCCTCGCCCCGCTCGGCAACAAGAGCCCGGCGTGGCTGGAGAAGGCCTTCTCCAACAGCATGTTCAAGTGCTTCGCGTACGAGGACGGAGCGGTCGTCGCCGCGGGCCGCGCCGTCGCCGACGGCGTCGATTGCTCCTACCTGTGCGACATCGCGGTGCACCCGGCCCACCAGGGCCGCGGGCTCGGCAAGCAGGTGATCCAGCGGCTGGTCGACCGCTCGCGCGGGCATCGCAAGATCCTCCTGTACGCGGTGCCGGGAAAGGAGCCGTTCTACGCGGCCTTCGGCTTCAGGAGAATGCGTACGGCGATGGCCATCTTCGAGAATCCCGGCCAGGCGGCCGCCGATGGCTACACGGATCCGGCCTGAGGCCCGTCCGTCCGCCGAAGAGCGCCACGCGGTCACCACGGCGTCATGAAGCGCCCTTACCTTGCCGCCCACTCCAGGGGCAGGGTGGCACGTTGGCCGAACAGGCGAAGCGGGGATTGGCGCGCATGTTCGCCGAACAGGGGCCGGTGCTGCGTGGATTCTTCGTGCGCCGCGGCGCCAACGAGGAGGCGGAGGACCTGGTGCAGGAAACCTACCTGCGCCTGCTGCGGGCGCACGATCGCCAGGGCGGGGCGATCGCCAATCCGGAGGCGTACCTGTTCACGGTCGCGCTGAACCTCGCGCGCGAACAGGCGGCGCGCCGCCAGCGTTCGCCGCTCCCGATCGACGACCTCGAGGCCCTGACGGCGCTGCTCGCCAGCGAGGAGAGCGTCGAGGACGCCGCCGAACGCGCCCAGCGGGGAAAGCGCCTGCAGGCACTGCTGAACAGCCTGCCCGGGCCCACCCGCGCGGTGCTGGTGATGCAGTACCGCGACGGCCTGAGCTACAAGCAGATCGCCGAGCGGCTGGGCGTGTCGCCGCACATGGTCAAGAAGCACGTGGTGCGTGGACTCTCCGTCTGCCGACGCGCGCTGGCCGCTCCCGCGGGGGCGCGATGACCGGACCCGGGGACCACCCGGCAGGCATCACCCAGGAGGCGGCGCACTGGCATGCGCTGCAACGCCAGGTCGGGTTGGGCGCGGCGCAGCAGGCGCGCTTCATGGACTGGCTGGTGGCCTCGCCGGAGCACCTGCGCGAATACCTGGCCATCGCCCGGGTAGCGGGCGAGCTGGGCGACGTCCTGCGCGCGATGCCCATCGACCTGGAGGCGCTGATCGACGACGAAGCGCCGCAGCCGGCACCCGACAACGTGGTTGCGCTGCCCGTCCGGCGCCCGCCGCCGAAGGCGGCGCCCCGGCGGCGAATGCGCCTGCCGCGCTTCGCGGCCGCGGCGGTCGCGCTGCTCGCGCTGGGCATCGGCATGCACCTCGCGTGGCCGCAGTCCGCGCACTACGCGGCGCCGCACGGTGCGCCGCGCAGTTTCGAGCTTCCCGACGGGACCGTGGTGCACTTGAACGCCGAGAGCGCATTGTCCATGCGCTTCAGCCTGCTGCACCGTCGCATCGAACTGGCACGCGGGCAGGCGAGCTTCGTGGTGGCCGACGACCGCCGTCCCTTCGCGGTCCACGCGGCGGGCCTGCAGGTCCGGGACATCGGCACCACGTTCGACGTTTCGCTGCAGCGCGAGCAGGCGCAGATCGGCGTGGCCGAAGGCCGGGTGCGGATCGTCGCCGCCGCCGGCGAAGGCCGGCTCCTGGCGGACCTGCGTGCCGGCCAGAGCGCCCGCGTCGACTATCGCGACCAAGCCGTCAGCGTGAGCCACGAGGATGTCGAGACGATGACGGGATGGTGGACGCGACGCGTCGTGTTCCGCGACATGCCGCTGCGCGACGTGGCCGATGCGTTCAACCGCCTCAATCGCGTCCACCTGCACGTGGAGGACGCGGCCGCCGGCGAGCTGCGCCTGACCGGCAACCTGAGCGGAGACGACCTCGACTCGCTGCGCGCCTTCCTCGACGGGCAGCCCACGCTCAGGACGACGCTGTCCGCGGGCAGGATCCATGTCGGCACGCGGCGCCCCGGGCCCGAGGACGTGCAGCGCAGATAGGACGTCGCGCCTGTCGCGCTTCGTTGCGGCGCCGCGTGCATCGGCACAGCCGTCGACGCAACGCGCGCCGGCGCCGGCGCTGTCAAAAAAAATTCATCGAAAAGCGGTGCCCGATCTCCGCGCCGGACCCTCGTAGTCCAGGCATGCGCGACCGCACCTGCGTCGCGACGCCCGACATCACCCCACTGGAATCCACGATGCGCCGAATCCTGTTCCTCTCGATCGCCCTGGCCCTGCAAGCCGCGACCACCACCGCGAACGCACAGGAGGCCGGCGTCGCGACCGAGGCCATCCCGTCGCAACCCCTGGACCGCGCGCTCAACGCGCTGTCGCGGCAGACCGGGCTGCAGTTCGTCTACGGCGCGCAGGCGGCCGGCAATCCCGAGACCCGCGCCATCCCCGCGGGCCTGCCGCCCGAGGAAGGCCTGAAGCGACTGCTGGCCGGCACGGGATTGCGCCATCGCTACCTCAATGCGACCACCGTGACCATCGAGGCGGCGGATGCCCCGGGCGCTCCGGCCCCGGTCCCGGCGGCACCGGGCGCCGCGCCGGACGCCGCCGCAGTGCCGCAGGCGTTGGCGCCGGTGCAGGAACTGGAAAGCGTCCAGGTGGTCGGCAGCTACAGCCGCAGCCTCGAACAGGCCGTGGACATCAAGCGGTCGAACATCGGGTTCTCCGACTCCATCGTCGCCACCGACGTCGCCGACTTTCCCGAGCAGAATCTCTCGGAGGCCCTGCAGCGCATGCCCGGCGTGACGATCGAACGCAACAAGGGCCTGGGCACCCGGGTCAACGTGCGCGGCCTGCCGTCCGAGTTCACCCACGTTTCCATCAACAACCTGGCGACGGCCTCGGGCAGCGGCGGGCGCGACGTGGAGTTCGACATCTTCGCCTCCGAGATCATCCAGCAGGTGACGGTGCAGAAGTCGCCCACCGCCGCGGACGAAGAGGGCGGCATCGCCGGTTCGGTGCTGATCTCCACCGCGCGTCCGTTCGACTACGACGGCCGCAAGCTGGTCGCTTCGGCGGAAGGCGCCTACAACTCGATCTCCGAGGAGACCGACCCCAAGCTGTCGTTCCTGGCCAGCGACACCTGGGGCGACTGGGGCGCGCTGGTTTCCTTCTCCAAGGCGGAGCGCACCAACCGCACCGATTCCACCTCGGGCATCAACTTCCGTCCGATGTTCCGCTTCCTGGAGGCGTCGGACCCGCGCGGAAGCCAGGCGGCCGAGGTCCTCGAGCGCGATGCGGGCATCGTCGTGCGTGATCGCACCGACCGCGACGAGACCGGCCGCATCATCTTCCAGGACAAGGTCGGCGACCGCGTCTACCTCAACGACCAGGACAAGTGGGGCGCCACCGCGTCGGTCCAGTACAAGCCGAGCAACCGCTTCAGCCTCACCTTCGACGCGATGATCGGCGGCTACGACACCACCGAGGACGAGTACGACGCCGCGGCCTACTCCGCTTCCAGCCGCAGCACGCTCGAGACCATCCACGAATACGACGCCACCACCCTCTCCGAACACGGCATGGTCGTGCTGCGCGACGTGTCCTACACCGCCACCCAGCACGAGTTCCTGAGCAAGGAACGCATCAACCGCACCGACTACAGCCAGTACAGCGTGGCGATGGACTGGAAGGGCGACAGCTGGGGCATCGACGCGATGCTCGGCTACTCGGGCGCGGAGAAGACGCTCGACTACGCCAACCTCAAGCACGTGGCCTATGCGCCCTCGCGCACGCGCTGGACCGGCAACAGCGGCGAGACCATCCCCAGCGACAATCCCGGCACCATCGACATGTACGACGCGCCGGAGGCGTACCTGTTCGAGGCCTACGAGACCACGCTGGAGCAGGTGACCGACGACAAGTACGCCGCGCAGCTCGATTTCAGCAAGGCGCTCGACCTCGCGTTCCTGCCGGCGCTGCGCACCGTGCAGTTCGGCGCGCGCTATACCGACAAGTCGAAGGAGCGCCACTACGGCGAGCTCAAGATCACCGGTCCGGCCGCCGGCGACACGTCCTGGGTCGACACCCGCACCCTGGCCGACAGCCCGCTGCAATGGGTCAGCGACATCGTCCCCGGCGGCGCGTACAGCGTGAAGGACCTGGACTGGCGGCAGGTCTCCAACGAATACGCCCGCGGCGCCTTCCGCTATCCGGGCTTCGCCACCCCGTTCGACGAGGGCCAGTACTACCGCGTGGACGAGGAGGTGACCAGCCTCTACGCGATGGCCGATTTCGCCTTCGACCTGGGCAGCGTGCCGCTGTCGGTGAACGCCGGCGCGCGCTATTCCGACACCGCGGTGCTGTCCTTCGGCTACCATCCGGTGCAGAACGCGGACGGCACCACCGGCTACACGGATTCGCCGGTGTCCAGGAAAGGCGGCTACGACGACATCCTGCCCAGCCTGAACATGACCGCCGAGCTGTCGGACGGCCTGCTGCTGCGTGCGGCGGCGTCGGAAACCCTGATCCGCCCGCAGCTGACCGACATCGCCTACAAGCGCACCGCCAGCTGGAATTCGTTCCGCTTCACCGACGGCAACCCCGACCTGCTGCCGACCACCGCCCGGCAATGGGAGGTCGGCCTGGAGAAGTACCTCGAGAACGGCGGCCTGCTGGCGGCGTCGTACTTCCGCAAGAAGATCGAGGGTGTCGTCGTCAACTCGCTGACCGGGGTGGTCGAGGACGTGGCGGTGTACAACGCCAACGGCACGCTCAACGGCCACTACGACTTCGACGTGTACCAGCCGGTGAATGCCGACGGGTCCTACGAGGTGGACGGCATCGAGCTGATCGCCCAGTTGCCGCTGTCCATGCTGCACGGCGCGCTCGAAGGCTTCGGCGTCAACGCCAACTACACCAGGCTCGACAGCTCGCTGGCCGGCGAGTCGGACCTGGGCATCAGCACGCCGATGCCCGGCCTGGCCGAGAACACCTTCAACTTCACCCTGTACTACGACAACGACCGCTTCGATGCGCGTCTGTCCTACAACCACAAGGACGAGTACGTCGAGTCCATCGGCTACAACATGTACCCGATCTGGCGCGACGCCTACGGCCAGCTCGACATGTCCATCGGCTACCGGTTGACCGACAGCATCAAGATGACGCTGAAGGGCATCAACATGACCGACGAGACAACCGGCGGCTACACCATGGATCCGTCGTTCCCGACCATGTACGAGCGCTCGGGCCGGCGCATCAGCCTGGGGATCCGGGCCGATTTCTGACGCTGGCCGTCGTTGTCCCGGCCGTGGCGGTCCACTGGCGCCACGGCCGGATCCTGCGCGCTGCGCTGCGCGCGCCGCGCCTGCAGCAAGTGCAGCCGCTCCACATGCAGAAGGAAAGTCCATGCGCATCCCGCCACGCCTGCCGATCGCGGCGCTCATCGCCTGCCTGCCGCTGGCGGCACAGGCCGCCGACCCGGACGACGGGCGCCGCTGGCAGGCGGGCGATCACCACGTCCACAGCGAGTGGAGCGTGGACTGGGACCGGTCGACGTCCCCGCCCACGCCGATCCGCGGCGGCGATTCGCCCTACACCCGGACGCGCAACGCGCAGCAGGCATCGGCCCACGGCCTGACCTGGATGGTGCACACCGACCACGGCGGTCCCGGGCACTCCGCGGTGACGCGCGACCATGCCTGGCCCGCCCTGCAGGAGGCCAGGCGGGCGGTGCCGGCATTGATCCAGTTCAACGGCATGGAGTTCGACGTGCCGGGTGGCGAACACGCCTCGCTGATCATTGCGCCGGGACCGGAGGAGCGCGACCAGCTGGTCGCGATCGAACGCGAGTACGGCCGCACCGAGCCGCTGGAGCCGGGCAGTCGCGACGACGGGCAGCTGATGCTCGACGCCCTGGCGCACATGCGGACGTTGCCGGCGCCGCCGCTGGTGCTCGTCAACCATCCGTCGCGGTCCGCCACCGGCATCGGCCGCTGGGGTGCGGTGGAGCCGGCGGAACTGCGCGCCTGGCACGATGCCGCGCCACGGGTGCTGGTCGGCATGGAGGGCGCGCCCGGGCACCAGGCTGCGCCCGTCCATCGCGGGCTCTATCGGAACGCCGCCGCGCCCACCTTCGGCGGCTTCGACCAGATGACCGCCGAGGTCGGCGGCGTGTGGGATGCGATGCTGGCGGAGGGCCGGCGGTTCTGGATCACCGCGACCTCGGACTCGCACGTGAACCTGCGCGACGGCGGTCGCGACTTCGATCCCGGGCAGTACAGCAGGACCTATGTTTGGGCCCGGCACGAGGCCGGGGACATCCTCGACGGCATGCGCGCGGGAAGGATGTTCGCGGTGACCGGCGACCTGATCGATGCCCTGGAACTGACGGTGCGGGCGGCCGGCGAGACGGGCCAGGCCGCCGCCATGGGCGGTACCTTGGTCATGCCGGCGGCGGGCACGATGCGGGTGGAACTGAAGGTCCGCCAGCCCGCCCGGCCGAACTTCAACGGCCAGCGCCCGATGCTGGACCACATCGAACTGATCGTGGGGAGCGGCGGCGGCGGCGAACCACGGATGGCAACCCGGCGTTTCGGGCCCGACGACTGGAAGAGCGAAGGCCGGTGGCGCTCGCTGTCCTGGGAACTGCCCGTGCCCCGGAACGGCGGCTTCGTGCGCGCACGCGGCACGAACACGGCGGAAGCCGCGCCCCTGCCGGACGTTCCCGGAGAGGATCCCTGGCAGGACCTGTGGTTCTACTCCAATCCCGTCTTCGTCGAGGTCGCGCCCTAGCGCGACCGATGTCGCCTCCCGTCGTCCCTGTAGGAGGGGCTTCAGCCCCGACCCTCGGGAACCGCACCGAACGTGGACAGATACACGCACGCCGCTTCCCGGCCGGTACCACGCGCTCCCGTTGTCTGCCGCGATCTTCGGCAGGTCGGGGCTTCAGCCTGAGGTTTTCCCTGTTTTCCTTCAATCGATTCAACGATTTGGCTGCTTCCCCCCTTTTGAAAAAGGGGGGTTGGGGGGATTTGCTCGGTGCCCGACCAAGCAACAGCAACAGCAAATCCCCCTCAATCCCCCTTTTTCAAAGGGGGAAGGTGGGCTGCGAGAAATGTGGGGAAATCTCAGGCTGAAGCCCCTTCTACAGAGGTCGGTGGAGGACGGACGCTGTCTGGTATGCCTGTCCGATGTGCCGCGGGCTTGCGCTACTTGAGTAATGTTATAACATCGTGCGGCTTCGCCTTCCGACTCCTTTGCCATGCCCCGCGCGCCTGTTCTTCGCTCCGCCCCCGCCTGCTCCCCAATGCTCATCGCCTGCCTGGCCGCCTTCGCGGGCAACGTCTCGGCCGAGACCGCGACAACGGCCACCGACCTCGACGCGGTGGTCGTCACCGCCACCGCCAGCGAACGCACCCTGGACACCGCGCCGGCCTCGATGTCGGTGATCACCCGAGAGGAGCTGGCCGCCCGGCCGGTGTACGACCTCGCCGACGCCCTGCGCGGCGAGCCGGGCATCGGCCTGACCGGCATCGGCCTGGACCGGCGCGGGGTCAGCGTGCGCGGCATGGATCCCAGCTACACCATGACCCTGCTCGACGGCATGCGCGTCAACAGCTCGATCGGCGCGATCGCGCACAGCGACTACGACCTCGGCTGGATGCCGGCTGCGGCGATCGAACGGGTCGAGATCGTGCGCGGGCCGATGTCCTCGCTGTACGGATCGGAAGCGCTGGGCGGCGTGGTCAACGTGATCAGCCGCAGCGCCACCGACGCCTGGATCGGCAGCCTGAGCGCCAATGCCGGCGAACCCGATGCCGCCGGCGGCGCCCGTCGGCAGGTCGGCGTGTACGCCGGCGGGCCGCTGGTCGCCGACACGCTGGGCCTGAGCGTGTTCGCCGAGCACAGCCGCACCGACGAGACGCCGAACCCCCTCGAACCCGGTACCAGCCGCCGCGAGGCCCGCGACGCCGACAGCGGCAGCGCCACCCTGAGCTGGACCCCCAGCGAGTTCCACCGCATCGACCTGCGCTGGCTCGGCGGCCGCGAGGAGCGTGTGCGCCACGGCCTGCAGAGCGGCGCCAACCCCTACCTCTACGCCTCGCGCGACGAGGTCGACCGCGACCAGTGGGCGCTGTCGCACCGCGGCCGCTGGGGCTGGGGCGAGAGCGGCCTGCGCGCCAGCCGCGCCAGCATCGACAAGATCAACCACCGCGCGCCCGGCACGCCCACCGGTCCGCAGCACCTGCGCGACGAGATCGTCGATGGCCATGTTTCCAAGTGGTTCGGCAGCAGGCACCGCGTCACCGCCGGCGGCGAGTGGCGCCGCGAATCGCTCACCGACACCCTGGTCAACGACGCCGGCCAGGACGAGGCGGTCCACCGCGCGGTGTTCCTGCAGGACGAGATCGAACTGGCCGACGGCTGGGACCTGGTGCTCGGCGACCGCTACGACCGCCACCGCCGCTTCGGTGGCCAGCACAGCCCGCGCGCCTACCTGGTGCACGAGCGCGGCGACTGGGTGTTCAAGGGCGGCGCCGGCCGCGGCTTCAAGGCGCCGACGCTCAAGCAGCTCTCGCCCGAGTACTACACCACCATCGCCGGGCTGCTCGAGCTGTACGGCAATCCCGAACTGCGCCCGGAGGTGAGCACCACCTACGAGCTGTCCGCGCAGGTTCGCGGCGACGGCTGGCATGCGCAGGCGACCGCGTTCGAGAACCGCCTGCGCGACCTGATCGAGATCGTCTGCATCGAGCGCTGCGGCCAGCCCGGGGTGATGGACGTCAGGACCTACCGCAACGTCGACCGCGCGCACCTGGCCGGGATCGAGCTGGCCGGCGCGGTCGACCTGACCGCGACGCTGGCGCTGGAGGCCAACTACAGCTATCTCGACGCGCGCGACGAGGATGCCGACCGCAAGCTGGAGATGCGCCCGCACCACAGCGGCGCGGCGACGCTGGCGTGGACGCCGGTCGACGCGTTCACCGGGCGCCTGCGCGCCGAGTACGTCGGCAGCCAGGTCGAGTACCCCAGCCGGGGTCCCACGATCGCGGTGCCGGCGGACACCTTGTACGCGCTCGACCTGCGCTATCGGATCAGCCCCGCGCTGAGCCTGCGTGGCGGCATCGACAACATCACCGACGCCCGCCAGGACAGCGTCGACCTGGAATACCCGTACCCGCAAGTGGGCCGCAACTACTACGTCGGCTTCGACCTGAGCTTCTGAGATGGCGCGCGTGTCGCGATGGCTGCTGGCGCTCGTGGTCCTGTCGGCATGGGCGCTGCCGGTGCCCGCCGCCGAACCATTGCGGGTCGTGGTGGTGGCGACCGATTTCACCCTGCCGGGCAAGACGCGCAAGCTCGATCGCTGGGGCCGCGCGCACGGCGTGCGCGTCGAGCACCTGTCGATCGACCGGCCGCCGCCGGGCGGGCCGCACGAGTGGCTCGCCGGCGCCGGCCTGGTGATCCTCGATGCGCCGGTGGCCAGCCACGCCGAACGCGTACGCGCGCTGACGGCGACCGCCCTGGCCGAGCACGGCCTGCCGTGGATCGCGGTGGGCGGCGGGCCGCCCGCCGCCGCCGGGCTGCAACCGGCGCAGGCGCAGCGGCTGGCCGGGTACTACCGCGAGGGCGGCGAGCGCAACTTCCGCCACATGCTCGACTGGCTCGGCCGCTGGCATCGCGGCGAGGCCAGCGACGCGGTGCCGCCGCCGCAGGCGATGCCGGCGACCGGCTACTACCACCCGCAGGCCGCGCAACCGTTCGCCGGGCTCGACGCCTATCTCGACTGGCAGCGCGCGCGCGGCCACGGCGACGGCGCGCGCGTGGCGCTGGTGATCTCCAGCCATGCGCTGTCGTCCATGCAACTCAGGGACATCGACGCGCTGATCGCCGCCGGCGAGGCACGCGGGTTGCTGCCGATCCC
This sequence comes from Luteimonas sp. R10, assembly GCF_045689605.1. Classification (GTDB taxonomy): domain Bacteria; phylum Pseudomonadota; class Gammaproteobacteria; order Xanthomonadales; family Xanthomonadaceae; genus Luteimonas. Next base: position 609,713 of record NZ_CP141262.1, on the reverse strand, counting down.
GTTCTGGTTCGAGCGCGACGATCCGGACGGACTGATGGACGGACTGCGCGATGCCGGCATCGTCGCCCTGGTCAACCTGACCCACCTGGGCAACGGCGAGCAGCGCAGGCGCGATTTCGCCGCGCTCGACGTGCCGGCGCTGATCGCCTCGACCGCGCGCGGCGTCAGCGTGGACGAATGGCGCAGCGAGGCCAGCGGCTTGAGTCCCGCGGCGATGGCGACCCTGCTGGCGGTGCCCGAAGGCTGGGGCATGAGCGATCCGGTGGTGCTGGCCGCGGTCGAGGATGGCGAGCCGGTGCCGATCCCGGAACAGGTCGAGCTGCTGGCCGACAAGCTCGCCGCGCTGGCGCGGCTGCGCGAGACCGCCGCCGCCGACAAGCGCCTGGCGCTGATGTTCTGGAACTACCCGCACGGCGAGCGCAACCTGTCGGCCTCGCAACTCAACCTGCCGCGGAGCCTGGAACGGGTGACCGCGGCGCTCGCCGAGGCGGGCTACCCGGTGCCCGCGACGACCGAGCAGGCCGTGATCGACGCCGGCCAGGCGCTGCTGGCCGGCTGGTACCGGCCCGAGACCCTGCCCGACCTGCTCGAACGCGATCTCGCCGCCACCCTGCCGCTGGCCGAGTACGAACGCTGGCTGCGGACGCTGCCGCCGCGGCAGCGCGAGGCCCTGCTCGAGCGTTGGGGCGATCCGGCCGACAGCCCGGCGGTGGTCACGGCGGACGGCGCGCCCGCGTTCGCGATCCCGCGCTGGCAGCTCGGCGAGTTGGTGGTGCTGCCACAGCCGCCGCGCGCCACCGAGTACGGCGTCGCCACCCACGACGGCGCGGTACCGCCGGCGCACGCCTACCTGGCCGCCTACCTGTGGCTGCGCCTGCGGCACGATCCGCACGCGCTGATCCACTTCGGCACCCACGGCACCCAGGAATGGCTGCCGGGCAAGGACCGTGGCCTGTGGGCGCACGACTGGCCCAACCTCGCGCTCGGCGCGCTGCCGGTGTTCTACCCGTACATCCAGGACAACATTGGCGAGGCGGTGCAGGCCAAGCGCCGCGGGCGCGCGGTGACGATCAGCCACCAGACCCCGGCGTTCGCGCCGGCCGGCCTGTACGACGAACTGCGCGACCTGCACCACCTGGTGCACGAGTACCAGATGGTGGACGAGGGCCCGGTGCGCGAGACCGCGATGCGGCGCGTCCGCGACGGCGCGATCGCCGCCGGCATGCACGCCGACATCGGCTGGAGCGAGGCTGCGATCGACGCCGACTTCGACGGCTTCTTCGCCGCCCTGCACGACCACCTGCACCAGCTCGCCCGCAGCGTGGTCCCGCTCGGCCTGCACGTCTTCGGCGTGCCGGCGGCGCCCGAGCACCGGCTGTCGACGGTGATGCAGCAGCTCGGCGACGACTACTACGCGGCGCTGGGGCTCGATCCGCAGGAGGTGTTCGCCGAGGACTTCGCGCAGCTGCAGGCGAGCGCGCCGTACCGGTTCCTGCAGCGCTACCTGCGCGAGGGCGAACCGCCGCGGGACATCGACGATCCGGCGCTGCGCGCGCTGGTCGAGCGCGCCGTCGCCGGCGACCGCCGCCTGGCCGAGACCGGCGAGATCGAGGCGTTGCTGGCCGGACTGCGCGGCGGCTTCGTGTTGCCGGGCGAGGGCGGTGATCCGGTGCGCAACCCGGAGGTGCCCAGCGGCCGCAACCTGTATCCGTTCGAGCCGGACAAGATCCCCACCCACGCCGCTTGGCAGGCGGGCGGGGAGGCCTTCGAACAGCTGCTCGCGGCGCATCGCCAGGCGCACGGCGGTGCTGCGCCGGACAAGCTGACCTTCGTGATGTGGTCGGTCGAGACCGTGCGCCACCTGGGCGTGGTCGAGGCGCAGGTGCTGCACGCGGCCGGCCTGCGGCCGGTCTGGGGCCGGGGCGGCGAGGTCGAGCGCATCGAGATCGTCCCGCGGGCCGAACTCGGACGCCCGCGGATCGACGTGGTGGTGCAGGTGACCGGCAGCTACCGCGACCAGTTCGACGGCTTCATGCGCAAGCTCGACGCCGCCCTGCAGCAGCTGTCGCGGCTGGACGAACCCGGCAACGCCATCGCCGCCAACAGCCGCAGGATCGCGGCGTCGCTGGCGGAACGCGGCGTCGATGCCGAGCGTGCCGTCGCGCTCTCCCGCCTGCGCCTGTTCGGCAACGCGCCCGGCGACTACGGCACCGATCTCGCCGATGCCGTGCTCGACTCGACCGCCTGGGAGACCGAAGCGCCGCTGGCCGAGCAGTTCCTGGCGCGCCTGCAGTACGGCTACGGCGGCGGCGACTGGGGCGTCGGCGGCGGCGCGCTCGGCAACCTGCTGGCCGACCAGCTCGCCGGCACCGACGGCGTGGTGCTGCCGCGCTCGTCCAACGTCTACGGCGTGCTCAACACCGACCACGTGTTCGAGTACATGGGCGGGCTGTCGATGGCCATGCGCAAGATCGACGGCAGCAGCCCGGCGCTGTACCTCAGCGACCTGCGCACGGGGGCGCCGCGCACCACCACCGCCGCCGAGTTCCTCGCCACCGAGCTGCGCAGCCGCTACCTCAACCCGCAGTGGATCGGCGCGATGCAGCAGGAGGGCTACGCCGGCACCCTGCAGGTGCTGGACGTCGCCAACAACCTGTTCGGCTGGCAGGCCACCGCACCCGGGACCGTGCGCGGCGACCAGTGGCAGGCGCTGCACGACACCTACGTGCGCGACGCGCGCGGGCTCGGCATCGACGCCTGGTTCGAGCGCCACAACCCGACCGCGCAGGCGCAGCTGGTCGAACGGATGCTGGAGGCGGTGCGCAAGGGCTACTGGGACGCCGACGCGCAGACCCGGCGCGAGCTGGCACGGCGCTGGCAGGCGCTGACCGCCGAGCACGGCGCCGATGCCGGCCCGCAGGCGACCCGCGAGTTCATCGAGCAGATCGCGTCCGGTTTCGGGCTGGAGGCGGGCACGCCGGCGCAGTCCGATGCGGCCGCACCGCCGCCCGCATCGGCCGATGCCGCGATGCCCGAATCCGAATCCCAGCCCGCGGTCGCCGAGGCCGCGCCCGTGCGCGGCCAGGTGATGCAGGAGGTCGAACGCGCGGCGGCGCCCGAACCGCCCTGGCAGGCCTGGCTCGGCGGCCTGCTGCTGCTCGCCTGCGTCGGCCTCGGCGGCTGGCGCCAGGCCCGCATCCCCACACATTCCTGGAGTCACCCATGAACGGTTTCGAATCCGCCCTGTACCAGATCGCGCACGTGTTCCTGATCCCGGTACTGGTGCTGGTCGTGCTGGCGCTGGTCTACACCTTCTTCGCCCTCGGCGGCTTCCTGGTCGAGGCCTGGCAGCGTCGCGACCGCGGCTACCGCTCGCCACTGGCCGCACATCACGCCGCCACCGGCGCCAGTTCCGCGGAGATGGAGCTCTGGGTCATGCACCGGCTCGAATGGCTGCGCATTACCGCGCGCAGCGCGCCGATGCTGGGCCTGGTCGCCACCATGATCCCGATGGGCCCGGCGCTGCTGGCGCTGACCCGGAACGATGCCGCCAGCGTCGGCGAGAACCTGGTGGTCGCGTTCTCCTCGGTGATTCTGGCCCTGATCAGCGCCTCGATCGCGTTCCTGGTCCTGACCGTGCGCCGACGCTGGCTGCTGCAGGAGCTGGTGGCGATCGAGCGCGCGCAGGCGCTACAGGGCGGAGCGGCGGCCTGATGCGCTTTCTCGAGACCGACGAGCACGACGATCCGATCCTGTCGGTGGTCAACCTCGTCGACCTGTTCCTGGTGGTGATCGCGGTGCTGATGATCATCATCGTCAGCAACCCGCTGAACCCGTTCTCCGACAAGACCGTGGTGGTGGTGGAGAACCCGGGCCAGGCCGACATGCGGATGCTGGTCAAGGACGGCGAGGAGCTGCGCGAATACGAGTCCAGCGGCGAGATCGGCGAGGGCGAGGGCGTCAAGGCCGGCGTCGCCTACCGCCTCGCCGACGGCCGCATGGTGTACGTGCCGGAAGCGCCGGCCGGTGGCGGATCCGGCGACGGCGCGGCATCCGCCGACGGCGCGGTGCAATAGCGGATGACGCCCGCGTGCGCAGCGGCGTGGGGCGACGGGGATGTGGAGATTGCGGGGGCCGCTGCCTACGGAAAGTGCCGTCGCAGCTGCGTCGTTACGGAGCGGCCGGCAGCGAGCCCTACGCGGCAAGCAGGTCCACGATCCGCGGCGTGACCGTTCCGCCGGACACCAGCAGCTCCGCCGCCGTGACCGGCAGCTTGAAGCGCCGCGGGCCGGCGCTGCCGGGATTGACGTACAGTACGCCCGCGCGTCGTTCGATCAACGGCTTGTGCGAATGCCCGGAGACCACCACGTCGATGCCGGCGGCCGCCGGGTCGAAATCGAGCCGGCTGCGATCGTGCAGCACCAGGAAATGCACGCCGGCCAGTTCCACGCGCAGGGTCCTGGGCACGTCCGCGGCCCAGGCGGCGACGTCGATGTTGCCGCGGATCGCGGCGAGCGGCGCGAGCGCGGCCAGCGCGTCCAGGATCTCCGGCCGGCCGATGTCGCCGGCATGGACGATATGGTCGCTGCCCCGCAGGAAGGCGATCGCCTCGGGCCGCAGCAGGCCATGGGTATCGGAGACGAGGCCGATGCGGGTCATCGATGTGGCGCCTTTCTTCCTGCGACAGCGACGGCATGCCGTCGCCGCTCCCGCACGGGGGAATGCAACGGCATGACGGCACACATGCTTGCTTCTGTGGGAGCGACGGAAGTCGCGACGCCGGCGCGCCAGGGTGTCGGTCGCGACTTCCCGGCGGTGGCGTGCCACCGGCACTTCCGAACGGTGGTGCTCATCTGCCCGAGTAGGTGACGGCCTCGATCTTGTTGCCGTCGGGATCGCGAACGAACGCACCGTAGTAGTTCGGGTTGTACTCGGGCCGGAGCCCGGGCACGCCGTCGCTGGTGCCGCCATTATCCAGGGCCACGCGATGGAACGCGTCCACCTGCGCGCGGCTGCCGGCCGCGAACGCGATGTGCACGCCGTTGCCCGGGGTCGCGGGCGTGCCGTCGACCGGGGTGACCAGGCTGAAGAGGAAGGTGCCGGCACCGTAGTGCAGTTCGCCGACGTCCTGTTCGAGCAGGCGCAGGCCGACGACGGCGAGCACCGGGTCATAGAATGCGCGGGCGCGTGAGACATCGTTGGTACCGAGCGAGACGTGATGGATCATGCGGCGCTCCTGTGCCGGATGGGAACGCCCACAGGGTATGTCGCGTGCGTGGAAAACCGGTGACGGCGACGCGGCTATCGATTGCGCCGCAGATCGCTCGCATGCAGTACGCGTTCCACCACGCCGGGCGTGCGTTCGACGGTGACGGTCTGCGCAATCGCATCGATGCGATAGGTCAGGTAGTGCTGCAGTAGCGGTTGGCTCAGCGGTTCGGCGCGGAACGCTGCCAGGCAGCTGCCGTCCGGCCAGCGCGCCGAGGGATACAGCAGGCCGGGCAGGCCCTGGGCGGCGGCGTGCTTGCCGATGGCCTGCGTAGCGGCGTAGTCGTCGTCGAGCAGCTCGGGGTGCTCGGCCTCCTTGCCGCGCAGCTCCAGGAACAGGCCGCGTGCGCGCACCTCGTACACCGCGCGGTAACGGGTGACCGGCGCGGCCACGCCTTCGATCGCGACCAGCTGCTGCAGCTGGTGCCAGCAGGTCTCGGCGATGCCGGTGTCGGCGTCCAGGGCGCCGTACCAGACGCGCACGCTGCCGTCGCCGTAACGGCTGGCGACGGTGCCGTCGCTGGTGAAGGGATAGCCGATCGCCTGCGAGTAGTGCAGGCCGCGGTCGACCACGCCGGTGCGGGTCGGCCGCATGCGCAGGTCCGCGGCCAGCGCTGCGGCGCGGCCGGCGCCGTCGGGCACCAGGTCGTCGAACAGGTCCGCCGACACCCGCAGCGAGGTGATGTTGCGCAGCAGCCGGCCGTCGAAGTCGGTCAGCCGGTCGTACAGTGACATCTACTGGCCCCGCTGGAAATCGACGAAGCGCGCGATCCGCGCCAGCCCCACCAGGCCTTCCTCGAGCATGATCTCGAGCGGCGTGCGCCCGTCGAGCATCCGGTTGCGCCGGCGCACCCAGCCGAAGCGCAGTTCCGGGTCCTCGGGGAACAGCAGGCGCAGGCCCTTGTGGATGCCGAGCAGGTAGCCGGCGCGGTCGAGGGTATCGCGGCTGTTGGGCAGCGCGCGCTCGCCGCGGCGGTACTGGGCCAGCACCTTGCGGCTCTCGGGGCTCATGCCGAGCAGGGCCAGCTGCTGCTCGGTGGGCAGCGCCCACTGCTCGAACAGGGCGGCGAGGATCCGGGCGAGATCGCGGCGGGTGTCGTCCCGGGCCAGGTCCGGAATACCGGGAAGGGCGTGGGCGGGCGTGGACATGAGGGATTCCTGTTTACGTGGCTACATAATACGGGGATATAACCCCAAAATCCAGGAAACGGAAATCGGGATTCAGGAGATCGACGGCTGAGGTTGGGATGGGCCGCGCCCGCCGGCGCGCCCGCTCGCCTCAAAAGAGGGAGCGAGCCGAGGGCGACGGATCCTGCCGTCGGACGAGCCAAGGCCGCGGCACTCGATATTCCTTGCAGCGTTGCCTGCCGGGCGCCGTCCGCCCCCACCCCAGCCCTCCCCCGTAAACGGGGGAGGGAGCAGGCGGCGGGATGCCGGATGTCCCGTGGCGCCTCGTCTCCCGCCTGGAAATTTGGGATGGGCCGGACCGGAGCCGACGGATCCCGGTCGGACGAGCCACTGCGGGGCGAGCGGCGGCCGCCGCCCGCCCCGCCCTCCCCGTCAAACGGGAAAGCGGATTGCGGCGAGTTCGGGGCGGCCCGGCGCAAAAAAAGGGCGCGACTCGCGTCGCGCCCGTGCTTGCCCGCCTTGCGGCGATGAAATCGGTGATTCGGCGGCGGTTACTCGACGGTGAACTCGCGGGTCTGCACCACCTCGTCGTCGAGCAGGATCTCGAGCTTGTACTGCCCCGCCGGCCACGGCTCCGGGCTATTGATGCGGAAGTTGGTCACGCCGTTGCCGCTGAAGGTGAGCATCTCGCTGCTCTCTTCGACCAGCTGGCCGTCCTGGTAGGTCCAGCGCGCGACGAGCTTGCCGTCGACGCTGGCGGCGGGGTCGCTGGTGGCGGTGCTGACGGAGGCGATGATGGTGTCGTCGGTCGGTGCGAAGCTGGTCTTGGGCTCGGCGACGGGTGTGTTCTCGGCGGCCTCGGTGCCGAGCTGGACGTCGACGACCGTGGCGCTGGCAGCCGGTGCGGCGGGTTCGGTGGCCGGCGCCGGTTCGGTGGCCGGTGGCGTCGTCGGCGTGGCGGCCGTGTCTTCCTGCTGGCGGCAGCCGGCCAGGGCGATGGCGCCGAACAGGGCGGCGGTCAGGATCGGGGTGAGTCGCTGCATGGCGGCGTTCCTTGTGTCTGGCTGGAAAACGGGTGGCGATCAGGCCGCGCCGGGCGCGTCGTCGTCGAGATCCGGGATCCTGAGCGTCTGCCCGGGATGGATGAGGTCGGGGTTGTCCAGCTGGTCGCGGTTGGCGTCGAAGATCGCCTTCCAGTGCCCGGCCGAGCCGTAGAACCGCTTGGAGATCTGCGACAGGGTGTCGCCCTTCTCCACGGTGTGGCTGCGTCCGCCGCCGGCGGGCGCCTCGGTGGAATCGACCGAGCCGCGGACCTGGCTGAAGTCCGCCCGCGGCGCCTCCGCCTCGGTGCTGTCGGTGCTGCTGCCGACCTTCGAGAAATCGGCCTTGCCGCTGCCCGACGACGGCGACAGGGTCCGGGGTTCGTCGGGTTTCGAGGGATGGCTCATGGCGGGCTCCGTTGCCGGTTGCAGGCGTGAGCGTCCCATGCCGCCTGTTAAGGATTCATTGCGGCGCCGTGAATTCCGGGTACGGATTTCGTTTGCGGTCCCGTCCGGGCCGCAACGACGCCGTGCTGGAGGACGGCAAGGCCCTCCGACGTGATCCGCACCTCCTTCACCTCCCGTAGGAGCGCACCGCAGGGGCGCGACCGCGCAGCCGGATACGCGTGTTCGCGCCCCTGCGGTGCGCTCCTACGGGCAACCGGTGTCCCGGTAAGGGGTATCCGGGCATCACCTTGCGGCACCTCGCCTACGGCATCGCGGCCGGCGGCGGTGGCCGCTACTGCCGCGGCGTGCGCGCCGGCGCGGGGGCGGGCAGTCCGGGCGTGCCGCGCCAGGGATTGATGTCGAGCCCGCCGCGGCGGGTGTAGCGCGCCTCGACCGACAGCGACCGCGGGCGGCAGCGGGCGAGCAGGTCGACGAAGATGCGCTCGACGCACTGCTCGTGGAAGTCGGCGTGGTCGCGGAACGACACCAGGTAGCGCAGCAGGCCGGCGCGGTCGATGCGCGGGCCGCGGTAGGCGATGCGCATGCTGGCCCAGTCGGGCTGGCCGGTGACCGGGCAGTTGGACTTGAGCAGGTCCGAGCACAGTGTCTCGTCCGCCGGATCGGCGGCGTCGGCGCGCAGGTGGCCGGGGTCGGGCGGGCCGTAGCCGTCGATGTCGAGCTCGAGCGCGTCGATGCTGGCGCCGGCGTCCGCTTCCGCATCGACGGCCGGCAGGCCGAACGCGACCGCCACCGCGCCGCCGGCCGCCTGCGACAGGTCGCCGGCGATCCGCGCGCGGACCTCGACATCGCTGCCGAACCGGGTGGCGTTGAACGAGTTGAGGTACAGCTTGAGCGACTTCGACTCGACCAGCCGCGGCGAGTCGGCCGGCACGGTGAAGGTCGCGGTGGCGACCCGCGGCTTGCCGCGGGCGTCGAGCCAGCCGAGCTCGTAGGCATGCCAGCGGTCGTGGCCGATGAACGGCAGCGCCTCGCCGTCCAGGCCGAGCGCGTCGCGGCCGAGCCTGCGTTCGATCGGATACAGCAGCGAGGCGTCGTAGCGGCGCGGGTAGGCGGTCTCGCGGCCGAGGACCGGGGTGCGGGGAGAGTCCATCGCGCCATTTTAGCGGCCGCGGGCAGGTTTCACCGGCGCCGTCGCTCCGGAAGGGGCGCGGCGCCCGAATGTCGGCTCTTGCGTGTTCGCGCTTGCCGAAGTGCGTTCCGTGGCGGGGCAGAACGGCGTCGCGACTTCCGTCGCTCCCACAGGAAGGCAGAATGCTCCCACAGGAAGGCAGAACCGGCGCCGGGCGAAGCGCTCGTCGCGGTGGAGAGCGACGGGGTTCGCGAAGCAGCCCTTACAAACGGCGACGAACCTACTGGGCGGTCTCCTGCCCTTGTGGGAGCGACGGAAGTCGCGACGCCGACGCAGTGACTAGAGGCGGCCCGCCAGCGGCGCTGGCGCGACCGGCGACTGCGCCGCGGCGCTCTCGTTGCCGCCTTCCAGGTAGTCCAGCGCCACCTGCAGCATCGCGCGGAAACCGAGGTCGAGCGCGGACTCGTCGACGTCGAACTGCGGCGAGTGGTTGCTCGGCGCGGTGGCCGGGTCCTCCCCCACCGGCGTGGCGCCGACGAAGAAGAACATCCCCGGCACCTGTTGCGCGTACAGCGAGAAATCCTCGGCGCCCATGATCAGCGGCAGCTCGACCAGCTTGCCGGCGCCGGCCGCGGCGGCCAGGCTCGGACGCATGCGTTCGGTCAGCGCCTCGTTGTTGAAGGTGACCGGGTTGCCGGCGTCCGCCGGGATCTGCGCCTCGACCGTGGCGCCGTTGGCGGCGGCCACGTGCTCGGCGATGTGGTTCAGCCGCGCGAACACGTCCTTGCGCATGTCCTCGTCGAAGGTGCGGATGGTGCCGACCAGCTCGACCTCGTCGGGGATGATGTTGTAGCGGATGCCGCCGTTGATCGCGCCGAAGGTGACCACCACCGGCTGCTTGCTGATGTCCATCTGCCGGCTGACGATGGTCTGCGCCTGGGAGATGATCTGCGCGCTGGCGACGATCGGGTCCACCCCGCCCCAAGGCCGCGAGCCGTGCGTCTGCCGGCCGATCACCTTCAGGCCGAAGCGGTCCGATGCGGCCATCATCGGCCCGGCGCGCACGCCGACCTGGTCGGCGTTGAGGGTGCTGAACACGTGCAGGCCGAACACCGCATCTGGCGTGAAGTCCTCGAACACGCCCTCCTTCAGCATCAGCGCGGCGCCGCCCTCCTCGCCCTCCGGCGCGCCCTCCTCGGCCGGCTGGAACACGAACAGGACCTCGCCCGGCAGTTCCTCGCGCATGCCGGCCAGCGCCTCGGCCACGCCCATCAGGATCGCGGTATGGGCATCGTGGCCGCAGGCGTGCATCACCCCGGTGGTCTGGCCGCGATAGGTGTCGGTGACCTTGGAGGCGAACGGCAGCCCGGTCTGCTCGGTGACCGGCAGCGCGTCCATGTCGGCGCGCAACGCGATGCGCGGGCCGGGCCTGCCGCCCTTGAGCACCGCGGTCACGCCGGTGTGGGCGATGCCGGTCCTCGGCTCCAGTCCCAGCGAGCGCAGGTGCTCGGCGACCAGCTGCCCGGTACGCGTCTCGCGATTGCTGAGTTCGGGGTGCTGGTGGATGTCGCGGCGCCAGGCGACCACCTTGTCCTGCAGCGCCTGCGCGGCGGCGGCAACCTCGGCGCGCGGCGCGGCGGGGTCGTCCTGGGCGGCCGCGGTCGCGGCGGCGAAGGACGGGATCGCCAGCAGCGCGGCGGCGAAACGGACGCGAACGGACATCGGCAGACTCCAGGCGGGGACCGGACGATGCTAACCCGGGCGCCGGAATCCGGCGAAACGGCTGCCGTCCGGGCGCTACGCGGCGCGAGCGCCTGCCGAACGCAGGGTTGCGGCGGCGGAACCCGCGGCGGCCGGCCGCACCGAGTGGCCGTCGTCGCATCCGGCGCGATGGCGGAGTCGCGAGGCACCGTGTCGCCGGGTCACCCGTCGCCATATCGCCTCGCCCTGTCGCCCCTGTCGTCGTAGAGCGGAGCTTGCTCCGCTGCTTCTGCATGGGAGCCACCTGGCAAAGGGCAGCGGAGCAAGCTCCGCTCTACGCATGTTCGTGACTTCCGCATTGGCGGGGCGCGTGGCCGGACGTCCGGGCCCGCCGGGGCAGCCAACCGCCGAATGACCGTGCTCACCGTCGCGCGACGGCGGGATGCCCCCGCGTGGCGAACGCGGGCGGCCGATCAGGAATCGAGAAGCGTTGGCCCCGCGCCGCATCTAGCATGGCCGTCCGATCCGCACCGAGCAACGGCCGTCATGAACATCACCATTCACGCCAGCTTTCTCCCGCACAACGATCCCGACGCCTCCCTGGCCTTCTACCGCGACACCCTCGGCTTCGAGGTCCGCAACGACGTCGGCTACGAGGGGATGCGCTGGATCACCGTCGGCCCTGCCGGCCAGCCCGGGACGTCCATCGTCCTGCAGCCGCCGGCCGCCGACCCCGGCGTCACCGAGGAGGAGCGCCGGGTCATCGCGGAGATGATGGCCAAGGGCACCTATGCCGGCATCCTCCTGGCCACCGCCGACCTCGATGGCGCCTTCGCGCGGCTGCAGGCCAGCGACGCCGAGATCGTCCAGGAGCCGACCGAGCAGCCGTACGGCATCCGCGATTGCGCCGTCCGCGATCCCGCGGGCAACATGATCCGTATCCAGGCGCTGCGCTGAGCCATCCGGCGACCGCGGCGTGGCCGGGACGGCACGGCACCGTCCGCGAAGCGGCCCGTGCATGACGCCGGTGGCGGCCGTTCGACGGCCGCCACCGGCGCTCCGATGATGACTTCCCTCGACTGGAGTGAACGCGATGGCCGGAAAGACGTCAAAAAGGGCCGCAAAGAAGCCGACAAGGAAGGCCGCAACGAAAACCGCGAAGAAGGCCACAAAAAAGCCCGTGAAGAAGCCCGCCGCAAAGCGGGCCGCGGCGAAGAAGGCGGCCGGGCCGCGCACCGCGGCCGCCAGGAAGGCCGCTGCCGGGCAGGCCCCCGCAAAGCCGGTCCTGCTCGCGGGCGGCAACCCGCAGATCGCCAAGGGCTACGGCGACGCCCCCGTGCAGGCCTACATCTCGGCCATGCCGGGCTGGAAGCGCGACGTCGGCCGCCGCCTCGACGCGCTGATCGCGCGCACCGTGCCCGGCGTGCGCAAGGCCGTCAAATGGAACTCGCCCTTCTACGGCGTCGAGGACGGGAGCTGGTTCCTCAACATCCATTGCTTCACCAGGTACGTCAAGGTGGCGTTCTTCCGCGGCGCGTCGCTGCGTCCTCTCCCTCCCGGTGAGTCGAAGCACAAGCAGGTGCGCTATCTCGACATCCACGAGGACGACGAACTCGACGAGGCCCGGTTCGTGGACTGGGTGAAGCAGGCCAGCCGATTGCCCGGCGAACGAATGTGAGGCGATGACGAGCGGGGTTTTCCGCGGCGATCGCCGCGCTTCCCGGCGGGCCGCTCAGAAGGCCTCGTCGAACGCCACCTCGCCCTGCACGCCGACCTGGTAGGCGGACACGCGCCGCTCGAAGAAGTTGGTCAGCTCCTGTACGTCCTGCAGGTCCATGAAACCGAACGGGTTGCGCGAGCCGAAGTGCTTCGGAAACCCGAGTTGCGCCAGGCGCTGGTCGGCGCAGTACTGCAGGTACTCGCGCATGTCCTTGAGCGACAGCCCGGCGACGCCGCCGGACAGGGTGTCCTCGGCGAAGGCGATCTCGCAGTCGACCGCCTCGCGCAGCATCTCCACCACCTGCGCCTCGAAGGCCTCGTCGATCAGGTCCGGCTCCTCCTCGCGCGCGGTGCGGATCACCTCGAACGCGAACGCCATGTGGCAGCTCTCGTCGCGGAACACCCAGTTGGTGCCGGCGGCCAGGCCGTTGAGCAGCCCGCGCGAGCGCAGGTAGTAGACGTAGGCGAAGGCGCCGAAGAAGAACAGGCCCTCGATGCAGGCGGCGAAGCAGACCAGGTTGAGCAGGAACCGGCGCCGCTGCTCGCGCGTCTCGATGCGCCGCAGGTCCTGGATCGAGTCGATCCACTTGAAGCAGAACTCGGCCTTCTTGCGGATCGACGGGATGTTCTCCACCGCCGCGAAGGCCTTGGCGCGCTCGGCCGGGTCGGGCAAATAGGTGTCGAGCAGGGTCAGGTAGAACTGCACGTGCAGCGCCTCCTCGTACAGCTGCCGCGACAGGTACATCCGCGCCTCGGGCGCGTTGACGTGGGTGTAGAGGTTGAGCACCAGGTTGTTGGAGACGATCGAGTCGCCGGTGGCGAAGAACGCCACCAGGCGCTCGACCAGGTGGCGCTCGGCCGGGCCGAGCTTGTGCTTGAGGTCGTGGGTATCGAGCGAGAAATCCACCTCCTCCACCGTCCAGGTGTTGCGGATGGCGTCGCGGTACATCTCGTAGAACTGCGGATAGCGCATGGGGCGCAGGGTGAGTTCGAAGCCGGGATCGAGCAGCAGCCGATGGTCGTGTGCGGACATTGGGGTTCTCGCTTTTGTTCTTTCCTTCTCCCTTCGGGAGACGGTGCCAGAAGAGCCTGCCCCCGAGTGCTTTAGTCGGGGGCGGACGAGGGTTCGACGGAGCGGTGGCAGGCGAACCGTTGCGGGATCGCCGTACCCTCGCCCCAACCCCTCGCCCGGAGGGAGAGGGGCTGACGGCGGCTACTGGCAGGCCTCGCAGGCCTCGGGATTTTCCAGCGAGCAGGCCACGGCGTCGGTCGGCGCGATCCCCGGTTTCGACACCTCGGCCGCAACACTGCCGATCGTCGCCTTGGCGATTCGCGTCGCCGGCCGCGAGCGCAGGTAGTACGTGGTCTTGATGCCGCGTTTCCAGGCGTACATGTACATCGACGACAGCGCGCCGATCTTCGGGCTCTCCATGAACAGGTTGAGCGACTGGCTCTGGTCGATGAAGGCGCCGCGTTCGGCGGCCATGTCGATCAGCGCGCGCATCGGCAGTTCCCAGGCGGTGCGGTAGATCGCGCGCAGCACTTCCGGGATCTCGGCCACGCCCTGGACCGAGCCTTCGGCGCGCTTGATCGCATCGCGCATCTCCGGCGTCCACAGGCCCAGCTTCTTCAGCTCCTCGACCAGGTAGCGGTTGACCTGCAGGAAGTCGCCCGACAGCGTCTCGCGCTTGAACAGGTTGCTCACCTGCGGCTCGATGCACTCGTAGCAGCCGGCGATCGAGGCGATGGTGGCGGTCGGCGCGATCGCGATCAGCAGCGAGTTGCGCAGGCCGTGCTCGCGGATGCGCGCGCGCAGCGCCTCCCAGCGCTCGCCACTCGCCGGCGTCACGCCCCAGGCATCGAACTGCAGCGCACCGTCGGCGGCACGGGTGTCGGCGAACGACGGGTGGCGGCCGCGTTCGACGGCCAGCTCGCACGAGGTCTCCAGCGCGTGGAAGTAGATCTCCTCGGCGATCCGCGCCGACAGCGCCCGCGCCCGCTCGCCGTCGAACGGCAGCCGCAGGCGGAAGAACACGTCCTGCAGGCCCATGCAGCCCAGGCCGGCCGGGCGCCAGCGCAGGTTGCCGCGGCGCGCGGATTCGATCGGGTAGAAGTTGAGGTCGATGACGCGGTCGAGCTGGCGCACCGCCAGGCGCACGGTCTCGGCCAGCCCGTCGAAATCGAACTGCCCGTCATCGTCGAAATGCCGGGCCAGATTGACCGAACCGAGATTGCAGACCGCGGTCTCCTCGGCCGAGGTGATCTCGAGGATCTCGGTGCACAGGTTCGACAGGTGGATCACGTTGCCGGCCCTGGCGGTCTGGTTGCCGGTGCGGTTGCAGGTGTCCTTGAAGGTCATCCAGCCGTTGCCGGTCTGCGCCAGGGTACGCATCATCCGCGCGTACAGCTCGCGCGCCTTGACCGTACGCACCGCCTTGCCCTGCTGCTCGGCCTGCACGTAGGCGCGCTCGAACGCCTCGCCGTGCAGGTCGGTGAATTCCGGCACCACGCGCGGATCGAACAGCGACCACTCGGCGTCGGCCTCGACCCGCTGCATGAACAGGTCCGGGATCCAGTTGGCGAGGTTGAGGTTATGGGTGCGGCGCGCGTCGTCGCCGGTGTTGTCGCGCAGCTCCAGGAACTCCTCGACGTCGGCGTGCCAGGGCTCCAGGTACACGCAGGCCGCGCCCTTCCGTTTTCCACCCTGGTTGACCGCCGACACCGAGGAATCGAGCGTCTTCAGCCAGGGCACGATGCCGTTGGAGTGGCCGTTGGTGGACTTGATCAGCGAGCCGCGCGAGCGCACCCGGGTGTAGCTGACGCCGATGCCGCCGCTGAACTTCGACAGCTGGGCGATGTCGCCGTAGCGCTGGTAGATCGATTCCAGCGTGTCCTGCGGCGAATCGAGCAGGAAACAACTCGACAGCTGCTCGTGGGTGGTGCCGGCGTTGAACAGCGTGGGCGAACTGGGCAGGTAGTCCAGCTGCCCCATGCGCCGGTACAGCGCCAACGCCTCGGGCACGTCCTCGCTCAGCGCGCAGGCGATGCGCATGAAGAACTGCTGCGGGGTCTCGATCACCTTGCGCGTGTGCGGATGGCGCAGCAGGTAGCGGTCGTACAGGGTGCGCAGGCCGAAGTAGTCGAAGCCCGTGTCCAGCGCCGGATCGATGGCGTCGTTGAGCTTGCGCGCGTTGGTCTGCACGAAGTCGAGCAGGCGGTCGTTGATCAGGCCGAGCTCGTGGCCGCGCATCACCGACTGCGAGAAGGCGTGGATCTCCTGGCCCATGACCTCCTTGCCGATCACGTTGGCCAGCAGGCGCGCGGCCAGGCGGCTGTACTCGGGCTCCTCGGCGGTCAGCAGCGCCGCGGTGCGGATCGAGAGCTCGTCGAGTTCGCGGGTGCTGGCGCCGTCATACAGGCCGGAGATGGTGCGCGTGGCCACGCGCATCGGATCGATCGCATGCAGGCCTTCGCAGCAGCGCTGCACCGCGCGCACGATCTTGTTGAGGTCGACCGGCTCGCGGCTGCCGTTGCGCTTGGTCACGTGCATGGCGGTGGCGGTGGGCGGCGGGGTCAGCAGGAAGGACGGATCTGGCTGCGCGGCCGCCGGTTCGACGATCGCGACGGCGTCGTTCTGGTTCATTCGGTGTCTCCATGCAGGACGCACAGCCGCCTGACCCGCGCAGGCGGCGGAGGACACGGGCGCGCGACGGCGATGGCGCCGTCGCGGCCTCGCCCCCTCGGGCGAGCGGTCCCGTCGCAGGATGGGAAAGCGGCGTCGCAGCGGTCGCGACGCATCCGGTGACGGACGGCCGCGCGCCTGCTTCGCCAGCCATCTCCCCCCGGAGAATCCGCAGCCGGCACCGCGCGTCGTGCTTCGCGCGGCTGTCGGCAGGTCTTCGGACTTACGGGCGTGGAGCGAGGAACGAGTTCCTGCTCTTTTCCTAACCCGCCGCTTCCCGAGGCCATGCCTCAGTGCTCTGTGGCGGGGTCGTTCCCGATTACCGCTGCGGGGCAGTGCCGGACTGGCTGCATCCAGGCTGGATGGGCGTCACCGGCTTCCCGTTTTCATCCGGCGGGTAGCGACCGCCGGAACCGACGACCACAAGGTAATGGGGGAAGTGTCTCTCGTCAACACCAAATATGGTGGTGTGCCGCACGGCCTGTTGGCTGCCGCGTGCCCATGCGGGGGCGCCGCCGCCGCGCGCGCGAGGTCCCGGTTGGCGACCGGTGGTCCGCATCCGTCGCGTCGCGAATCCGTTTCAGCGCGCGTCGCTGCCCGTCGGTGCGGGCGGCAGCACCATCCGCTGCATGAGCCGTTGCAGGGTGAGGGCGGGGTCGGCGTCGCATTGGCCGGTGTGCACGGGCGACATCTGGATGACGGCGCTGCGCCGGGCGGTCAGCGAATGGAAACGCGCGCGCGGCGGCAGTCGCCCGATCGGGCCGCTGTCCGGGCCGCCGCGACAGACCGCCACGATCGCATCGAGGTGGCGGCGCAGGGCGTCGAGGTCGAGGGTCGGGTCGAGCGCGCGCAGCCGTTCCGGCCCCGGCGCGACCGCGGCGTCGAGGAAGCCCAGCGCCGGGCAGGACAGCAGCACGCCGACGTTGACGAACTCCTCGCGCTCGACCCGCGGCACGACGCGGATCACCGCGTAGTCATACAGATGCGCGTGCACGCAGGGCCTCCTCCACGAAGACGCGCCGTGCCTGCAGGCGCCGGCACAGGTGCCCGATGTAGCCGTCGCGGCGCGATGGCGCCGTCGCCGCGGTCTCGTCCAACCACGCGTCCGGCACCAGGCCGACCGCTCGCCGGATCAGCGACTCGTCCAGCACCGCCGCCATGCGCGCGTCCGCCGCTTCCAGCGTGTCCGCGAACGGCAGCAGCACATGGTCGGCGACCATCGAGAACGGGCTGGCGGCGGCCTTCTCCGCATTGTCCCAGTCGTGATGGAAGTACAGGGCGGCGCCATGGTCGATCAGCATCAGCCGGCGATGCCAGATCATCAGGTTCGGATTGCGCGCGGTGCGGTCGACGTTGCTGACGTAGGCGTCGAACCAGACGATGGCCGAGGCGAGATCGCTGTCGGGCCGGTCGGCCACGGGGTCGAAGGCGATCGCGCCGGGCAGGTAGTCCAGGCCGAGGTTGAGGCCGGCGCTGGCGCGGATCAGCGCCTGGATCTCGGGGTCGCCCTCGGTCCGGGCGAGTTCCGGATCCAGCGTGATCTTCACGATCTCGGGCACCGGAAGCCCGAGCGCGCGCGCCAGTTCGCCGGCGATCAGTTCGGCCACCAGCGCCCGGGGACCCTGGCCGGCGCCGCGGAACTTGAGCACGTACATGCCCTCGTCGTCGGCCTCGATCACCGCCGGCAGCGAGCCGCCCTCGCGCAGCGGCGTGACATAGCGGGTGGTGCGGACCGTTCTCAGGGTCGGGCTCCCGAAGGCAGGTGCAGATGGTACCCGGCGCCGCCGTCGTGCGCCGGGGCGTCGATCAGCGGCGCCTGCGCAAGCTGCGCCGGGCCCCGGCGCCGGCGGCCGTCGGCGGGGTGCGGCGCCACCGGGCCCGGCAGGCGACAATCGCGGCATGGACGCGGACCTGCGCACCCGCCTCGACGCCCTCGGCGATGGCCTGCACCCGCTGCTGCTGGCCGACGGCCGCGCCGCGATCGCCAAGCGCCGCCGCGACGCGCCGGCGGGATTCTTCGCGATGGAAGCACACGGCCTGGCGTTGCTGCGCGACGCGCGTGGGCTGCGGGTCCCGGCCGTGATCGCGCTCGCCGACGATGCGCTGGTGCTCGAGGATCTCGGCCGCGGCCGGCCGTCGCCGCCGGCCTGGGCGCGCGCCGGGCGCGCGCTGGCGCGGCAGCATGCATGCATCGCCGACCGCTTCGGCCTCGACCGCGACGGCTGGTGCGGCGACGGCGCCCAGGCCAACACGCCGATGGACGACGGCTGGCGCTTCTTCGCCGAATGCCGGCTGCTGCCGCAGGCGCGCCGCGCCCGCGATGGCGGGCGCCTCGACCGTGCCGACGCCGCCGCGGTCGAGCGCCTGTGCGCCGCGCTGCCGGCGCGCATCCCGGCGCAGCCGCCGGCGCTGCTGCACGGCGACCTGTGGCGCGGCAACCTGCATGCCTGCGGCGACGGCGAGCTGGCGCTGATCGACGCCGGCGCGGTGCACCACGGCTGGGCCGAGGCCGAACTGGCGATGCTGACGCTGTTCGGCGAACCGCCGGCGGTCTTCTTCGATGCCTACCAGGAGGCGGACCGCGACGCCGGCTGGCGCGAACGCGCGCCGCTGTACAACCTCTACCACCTGCTCAACCACCTCAACCTGTTCGGCCGCGGCTACCTGGACGCGGTGCGGCGAGTCCTGCGTGCGCGATGAACTCGAGACGCTGCGCCCGGCGCGGGATGCCGGCGCCCGGGCGGTCGCATGTGCTCAGTCGCCGCGCATGCGCAGCATCCATTCACGCAGTTCGGGATCATGGTGACCGCCCACGATCTCGGCGAAGGTCCCCGGGGCTTCGTCCTGGCCGAGCTTGAAGGTGGCATGGGTGCGTTCGACATGCGCGCGGAACGCGATGATCCGCTCGCGCAGCTGTGCATAGCGCGTGCCCATGCGGTCGACCGTCCACGGGTCGGCGCGGCCCGCTTCCAGATGGCGGGCGAGGCGTTCGAGCGCGTCGTCGGTCTCGTCGGGCACGAACTCGATCCGGACGTGGAAGCGCGCCACCGCGTAGTTCCAGGTCGGGCCCCAGGTCGGGTTCGATACCAGCCGCGGCGGGATGTAGCCCTGCGGCCCCTGAAACAGCAGCAGCGCCCGTGGCGCCGTCTGCAGCCCGGCGACCAGCGGGTTGTTGCGGGCGAGATGGCCGAAGAGCGAGGCGATGCCGCCGTTGCCGCCGCGTTCGGCCAGCAGCGGCAGCGGCGTGGCCGGCGCATCCGCCTGCAGCGGGACGACCCAGGCGAGCGGATACGCGTCGACCAGGGCCAGCACGTCCTCGTCGCTGCGCGGGGCGTACGCCGGGCTCATGCCGCGAGAAGCCTCGTCGACAGCCAGCGCGCCGCATCGTCCAGCGCGCGGTTGCTCAGGCGGGAGATCGACATCGCCTCGAGGAAGCTGTGGGTCGCGCCGGCGTAGGTCCGGACCTCGACGTCGACGCCGGCGCTGCGCAGCGCCCCGGCCATGGCGTGGTTGTCGTCGGCGAGGATGTCGCACTCGGCGACCGCCATGAACGCCGGCGGCAATCCCCGCAGGTCGGCGCGCATGGGCACGGCGAGCGGATCGTCGCGGTCGGCGTCGCCGCGCAGGTAGTTGCTCCAGAAACGGCGCATCTCGTCGGCCCCGAGCATGTACGACGGGCCATCGTAGCGTGTCCACGATGGCGTCGGCCGGTCGCTGTAGGCGCCGTAGTTGAGCAGCATCGCCGACAGCATCGGCCGGCCGAGGTCGCGCAGCCGCAGCTGGCTGGCGACGGCGAGGTTGGCGCCGGCGGAATCCCCGCCGACCGCCATCCTCGATGCCTCGACGCCGTGCGCCGCGCCGTGGCTGCGCAGCCAGTCGATCGCGTCCACGGTCTCCTCGATGGCGCGCGGGAACTTGGCTTCAGGCGACAGGCTGTAGTCCAGCGCGATCACCGCGACCCCGGCGCGCGCGGCGTACTCGCGCATCAGGCGGTCGTGGGTGTCGATGCTGAACATCGTCCAGCCGCCGCCGTGCAGGTAGATCAGCGATGGCAGGGGGGCGTCCCCGGCGCGCGGGCGCAGGATGCGCGCGCGGGTCTGCAGCGCGCCGATGCGCAGCTCCTGCGATGCGGCCATTTCCGGGCCGCCGCTGACCCACGGCGCGCGCACCCGTTCGGCGATGCGGCGCGCCTCCGCCAGCGACGCCGAGGCGAAACCGGGGAACGCCGCGTAGCCGGCGTTCATCCGCTGCAGGAACAGCCGGATCTCCGGGTCGACGTCGTTCCGGACCAGGGGCTCGGGTCGTTCACTGGCGCTGCTCATGGTGCCTTTCCTCCGAAGCGAGACGTTAGCGTCGCTGGCGCGGCAGCGTCTGGCCGGCGCAGGCCGAAGACTCCCGCGGTCGGGCCAGATGTGCGCGCGTCCGGGACGGCGGCGTTGCGCGACCGGGGCAATTGCGGTCAGATCGGGCGACGGCGAGGCGCCGGGAGGCGTTGCGGTGAAGCACAGCCAGGACTATCCGCTGAAGGCCAGGCCGGTGATCGGGCTCGAGGACGAGTACCCGGCCGGCTTCGTCGATCCCAGGCACTGCCACCAGCACGCGCAGTTCCTGTACGCCTCGGCGGGCGTGATGTCGGTGGTCACCCCGGGTACCAGCTTCGTGGTCCCGCCGCAGCGGGCCGTGTGGTTGCCGGCGGAGATGGTGCATGAGGTGTCGTGCCGGGGTGCGGTGTCGCTGCGCACGCTGTATATCGATCCGGCGTACGACACCGATCCGAACAGCTGCCGGGTGCTGGAGGTCTCGGATCTGCTGAAGGCGCTGGTGCTGGAGGTCGTGAAGTTCCCGGCCGAATACGACCTGGAAGGCCGCGAGGGCCGGATCGTCGGCCTGTTGCTGGACGAGATCAGGCGCATGCCGAGCGCGCCCTACCACGTGCCGATGCCCACCGATCCGCGGCTGGTGCGCCTGTGCGAGGCCATCATCGCCAATCCCGCCGACCACCGCGACATCGACGCGCTGTCGTCGCTGATCGGCATGAGCCGGCGCACGTTCACGCGCGCGTTCAAGCAGGAGCTCGGCATGGGGTTCGCGCTGTGGCGCCAGCAGGTGCGGCTGATGGCGGCGGTGTCGCTGCTGGCCGCCGGGCGCTCGATCACCTCGGTCGCATTCGACGTCGGCTACGAGAGCCCGAGCGCCTTCACCGCGATGTTCCACCGCGCCTTCGGCCAGCCGCCGAGCGCCTACGTCTCGCGCTGAGCCGGTTTGCGGCCGCGCCACGGCACGGTCGCCGGTCCCGTGTCGCGACTTCCGTCGCTCCCACGGTCGGTGCGCCTCCGGCGGTCGATGGTCCGCCCGGGGGCCATGGTTCGAACAGGCCGTCGCGCCCGCCGCCCTCGGGCCGCTCGCGGGTACGGCGGCATGGCGCCGTTGCGCGAACGCCCTCAGCCCTGGTGCCCGCGCGCCAGGTATTCGGCGCTGCGCATCTCGATCAGGCGCGAGGCGGTGCGTTCGAAGGCGCCCTGCAGGCGTTCGCCGGCGTAGAGTTCCGGCGGCTCGGCGGCGGCGGTGCAGACCAGGTTGACGTGGCGGTCGTAGAGCTCGTCGACCAGGGTGACGAAACGGCGCGCGGCGTCGTCGCGGCGGCCGTCCAGCACCGGCACGCCGCCCAGCAGCACGGTGTGGAACTCGCGCGCGATCTCGATGTAGTCGTTGGCGCCGCGCGGCCCCTCGCACAGCGCGTCGAAGTCGAACCAGGCCATGCCGGGCGCACGCGCGCGCACCGCGATGCGGCGGCCCTCGACCTCGATGCCGGCGTCGCGGTGGCCGTCGTCGCCGCCGAGCTCGCGCCAGCGCCGCTGCAGCCACGCGTCCGCGTCCTCGTCGAGCGGCGCGCGGTATACCGGCGAGCGGGTCAACGCGCGCAGCCGGTAGTCGGTGTCGCTCTGCATGCGCAGCACGTGGCAATGGCGCTCGATCAGCTCGATCGCCGGCAGGAAGCGCACGCGCTGCAGGCCGCCCCGGTACAGGTCGGCGGGCGCGGTGTTGGAACTGGTGACCAGCACCATCGACTCGGCGAACATCCGCTCCAGCAGCCGCGCCAGCAGCATGGCGTCGCCGATGTCGCTGACGAAGAACTCGTCCAGCACCAGCACCCGCAGCCCGGCTTCGCGCCAGCCGTGCACGATCGCCGCCAGTGGATCGCGCTCGCCGCTGTGCGCGCGCAGCCCGGCATGCACCTCGCGCATGAAGCGGTGGAAATGGGTGCGGCGCTTGCCGCTGGGCTTGCCCTCACCCCACCGTTCGTGGAGCGAACGGTCCCCCCCTCTCCCGCCAAGCGGGAGAGGGGCGTTGGTCGGGCCTGCGGCCCGGATGTCCTTCAAGGGCAGGCCGCGGAAGAACAGGTCGATCAGGAAGGTCTTGCCGCGGCCGACGCCGCCCCACAGGTACAGGCCCGGCACGGGATCGGGGCCGCCGCCGAGCAGCCGGCCCAGCAGGCCGCCGCGGGCGGGCACGGCCTGCAGCGCTTCGTGGATGCGGTCGAGTTCGCGCAGCACCGCGCGCTGCGCCGGGTCGTCCTGCCAGTCGCCGCGGGCGATGCCGGCGTCGTAGGCCTGCGACGGCGTTCGTGCCGTCCCCGCCTCAGCCATGCGCGCCGGGCAGGTAGGGGCGCACCCCGTTCTTGACCGCGCCGCGCAGGTCCATCAGCTTGCGGTGGAAAAAGTGGCCGGTGTCGGGCATGCGCACCAGCTCGGCCTGCGCCTGGCGCGCCTCGAGCCAGTCGTAGACCGCCTGCGGATCGACGATCTCGTCGGCTTCGCCCTGGATCACCAGCCAGGGGCACGCGGGCAGCTCGACGTCGTCGAAATCCCAGCGCCCGGCCGGCGGCGCGACCGAGATCAGCATCGTCGGCTGCAGCTCAGCCGCGGCGCGGATCGAGACGTAGGCGCCGAAGCTGAAGCCCGCCAGCCACAACGCGTCGTCCGGGCGCTGCGCGCGCACCCAGGCGGCCACGGCGCGCAGGTCGTCGAGCTCGCCCTGGCCCTCGTCGAACTCGCCCTCCGACTCGCCGGTGCCGCGGAAGTTGAAGCGCACCGTGGTCGCGCCGAGTTCGCGCAGCGCGCGGCCGAGCATCGTCACCACCTTGTTGTGCATCGTGCCGCCCTCGGTCGGCAGCGGGTGGCAGAGCACGGCGACCAGCGGGCGCGGCGGCGCCTCGTCGGGCCGGTCGACGGCGACCTCCAGCCGGCCGGCCGGGCCGGGCAGGGCGAGGGGGCTCGATTCGGCGGGAAAGGCGGGGGCGTCCATGGCCACGATCATAGGGGGTGTGGCGTTCACGGTGTGCGCAGGCGCAGTCCGACCAGCAGTGGGTCGTGGTCGGAACTGCGCCACGCCCCACGGCCTTGGCTGCCGTCGTTGCCTGCACGATAGCCGACGTTGGCTGGCTCATCGGCGTTGTTGTGCCATTCCGCGGCCCCCGCCAGCCGTGCCGACAACGCCGGGCTGAGCCAGGCATGGTCGAGCCGGCCGGCCCGGCCGTCGTAGACGTAGCTGTAGGGCCGGGCGGCCGCTTCCAGCGCGTCGCGCCAGCCGGCCTCGTGCAGCACGCGGACCGGATCTTCCATCGCGTAGGCGTTCAGATCGCCGACGATCGCCACCAGGTCGCTGCCCGAACCCGTGGGGTCGGTGTCCAGCCACTCCAGCAGCCGCCGTGCCGAATCGCGCCGCAGCGCATTCCAGCAGCCCTGGCCGTCGCCCTGGTCGCGATCCTCGCCGCTGGCCTCGCTACAGCCCTTGGACTTGAAGTGGTTGGCGACCACGGTGAACACCGGCCCGGCGTCGGCGCCGCCCGCGACCGGCACGAACGCCTGCGCCAGCGGCGCGCGGCTACGGTGGCGGAACGGTCCGCTCTTGAGCGTGGCCGCCGCGCCGACCGCGCGGATCCGGGTGCCGCGATGGAGCAGGCCGACGCGGATGACGTCGTCGCCCGGCCCCGAACCGGCGTCGACGAAGCGCCAGTCGCCGCCGTTGCGGTTCAGCGCCGCCACCAGCCCGGCGATGCTGGAGTCGGGTCCGTAGCCGTCGTTCTCCAGTTCCATCAGCGCGACGATGTCGGGCTCGAGCGCGGCGATCGTCGCCACCAGCCGTGCCAGCTGCGCCTCCAGTTCCGCCGGCGAGCGGGCGCCGCGCTCGGTCGGAAAGCCACCGCCGCGGCCGTCGCCGTTGAACAGGTTCTCGAGATTGAGCGTGGCGATGCGTACGTCGCCTCCGACCCGCGGCGGTGGCGGCCGCGGCGCGGCCTGCAGGCGGACCGGCGCGGTCAGCTGCAGGCGGTAGCGGCCGAAGCGCTCATCGACGATGCCCGCGACGTCTTCCACCACGCTGCCGGCGCGCGGCGCCTGTGCGTCGTCGGGCAGGTACCAGACCCGGGCGGGGTCCTGGTCGGCGCGGGCGTCGTCGAGCAGCAGCGTGCGGCGGGCGTTGTCGGCGGCGATCGCGGCCGCATCGGGGCCGGGGCGGGCGACCTCGGTGGGCGTGAACAGGCGGCCGTCGAAGGCCGTGACCAGCACGCCGCGGCGGGCGAGGTCGTGCTGGCCGTTGATCGTCAGCGGGGCCTCGATCCGGACCTGCATGCCTTCGTAGCGTTCCCAGTCGTCCGGCGGTTCGGCGATCGCGACGGCGTCGACGTCGCCGCGGCCCAGCGGTTCGACCGCGAGCGGCCGCAGCGCGGTCACGGTGGCGTCGCCGTCGCCGTGCTCGAGCACGCGGCCGCGCACCCGCACGCGCTCGCCGCGGTGTACCTCGAACGCGTTCTCGGCGAGCACGAACAGGCCGTCGGCGGTCGCCGGATCGCCGTCGCCGGCGTCCTGCAGGAACCAGCCGCCCAGGTGGCGGCCGAAGTTGCCGGTGACCACGCCCTCGACGGTGACCTCGCGGCCCTCGAGGGGACTGCGTGCGCCGTCACCCTGCACCGCGCCGATGGCGCGGGGACCGCCGTCGATCGCCTGCGGCGGCGCGAGGGGCGGATCGCAGGCGGCCAGCAGCAGCGTGGCCAGGGCGAGCGGCAGCATGGGGCGCATCGGGATCTCCTCGGTCGGCGGGCGCAAACGAAAACGCCGCCCGAAGGCGGCGTCGTGCGTACGGCCCGGGACAGAGCTTACTTCAGGTTCTCGATCATCCAGTCGACCGCCGCGATCACCTGCTCGTCGCTCAGCGCCGGGTTGCCGCCGCGCGGCGGCATGACGCCGGCGGCGCCGGTGAAGCCTTCGATCGCGTGCCGGTGCATGGTGTCCTCGCCCTGGGCGATGCGCGCATCCCAATGCGCATGATCCAGCGTGGGCGCGCCGCCGGCGCCGCTGGTGTGGCAGCCGGCGCACAGGTTCTGGTAGATCACCGAGCCGTCGGTGGTGCCGCCGTAGGCGACCTGCGAGGCCGCGGCCGCGGCTTCCGCGGCGCTGGCCGCGGCCTGGGCCGCGGCACCGGTGGCGCCGGCGTAGACCTCGCCGGCCGGTGCGATCCGGTCGAGCTGTTGCTGGACCACCGCATCGGGCACCTCGGCCGGGATCGCGCGGTGCAGCCACGCGGCCACGCCGATCAATCCCGCGGTGACCACCATCAGGAACAGGATCACCAGCGAAAACTTCTTCAGGAAATCGAGATCGTAGTTACGCACGAAAACACCCTTGGCGCGTGGCCGCGCGGCCACAGCTAGCGGCGGAGTATAGAACACGCGATGACCGGGCCATCCCGGCCCGGCGGCCGGACGACGGCGATCACAGCGAGGTTCCACGGCGAAGCTGGCGCGCCTGGAGGGATTCGAACCCCCGACCAATGGCTTCGGAAGCCACTACTCTATCCGGCTGAGCTACAGGCGCGTAGCCGGCTATTTTCCACGATCAGGGCGTCCGGCGCGAGCCTTTCGCACGGGCGCCGCGAAATCGGGTGCCGTGGCGGGAACTCGACCGGCCGCAAGGCGTGTCGCGCACGCCCATGCGCTCCACCCACGGCGCAACGGTCCGTTACGCGTCGGCGGCGTCCGATCGCCGAACCGCGCCATGGCGCCCCGCGAGCGTGACGGCTTGCTACGCTTTCGCGATGGGCTACGAGCGATATGCACCGCCGCCGGGAATGCCGCGCCGGCGCGAACGATTGGCGCTGTACTGGAAGCTGGTGCGTGGCGACCGCCCGATCGGCTGGCTGCTGCTGCTGTGGCCGACCTGGTGGGGCCTGTGGCTGGCCGCCGACGGCGTGCCGCCGCTGTGGATCCTGTTCGTGTTCACCGCCGGCGTGTGGCTGACGCGCTCGGCCGGCTGCGTGATCAACGACTACGCCGACCGCTGGCTCGACCCGCAGGTCGAGCGCACCCGCGACCGCCCGCTGGCCAGCGGCGCGGTGCGCGGCCGCGAGGCGCTGGCGCTGTTCGCGCTGCTGATGCTGGCGGCGTTCGTGCTGGTGCTGACCCTCAACCGGCTGACGGTGCTGCTGAGCGTGGTCGGCGTGCTGCTGGCCGCCAGCTATCCCTACCTCAAGCGCTACACCTACCTGCCGCAGGTGTACCTGGGGCTGGCGTTCGGCTGGGGCATCCCGATGGGCTTCGCCGCGGTGCAGGGCACGGTGCCGCCGATGGCCTGGGTGCTGTACGTGGCCAACATCTTCTGGGCCACTGCCTACGACACCTGGTACGCGATGGTCGACCGCGACGACGACCTGCGCGCCGGGGCGAAGTCGACCGCGATCCTGTTCGGCGAGCTGGACCTGGTCGCGCAGGCAGTGCTGTACGCGCTGGTGTTCGTGGCGCTGGCGCTGGTCGGGCGCCAGGCCGGGCTCGGCGTCTTCTACTGGAGCGGGCTCGGCGCCGCGGCGCTGCTGGTGGCCTACGAGTTCCTGCTGGCGCGCTATCGCGACCGCGAGGCCTGCTTCCGCGCCTTCCTGCACAACCACTGGGTGGGGATGGCGGTGTTCGCGGGGATCGCCGCGGAACTGGCGCTGCGTTGACGGTGCGGCGCGGCGGCGGGGGTGTGGCACACTCGCCGCGCCCGCGGGGAGCGGGCCAACCAGAGGGGAAGAAGATGAAATCGATCGGTGGATTGATGTTCGTGCTCGGACTCGGTTCGTTCCTGCTGCACTACATGGGCATGGAGTTCAAGTTACTGATGTGGATCGACAATTGGGGGCCCGCGACCGGCACCGCCATCCGCATCGGTCTGGTCGTGGTCGGCGGATTGCTGTGGCTGATCGCCGGCCGGCAGGAAAAGGCGGTCGCGGCGGAATAGTTCGCCGCCAGCCAGGCTGTGCAGCGCCCGCTTCCCATGCGGGGAGCGGGCGCGATCCGGGAGCAGGCGCGCGCTATCCCGGCGATGTCGAACTCGACATGTGGAAGCGACGGCAGTCGCGACGGCCCGCGCATCCGTCGCGACAATTTCCAGGGCCGTCTCCACCATCGGCCGTCATCGCCGCTCCGCCCGGGCGTCACGGCACGCGAGCACAGACCCAGGCGTCGACGCGCCGGACGCCGGCACGATGCAGCGCCTGCGCCGCCGCGTGCAGGGTGGCGCCGGTCGTCATGACGTCGTCGACCAGCGCGACGTGCGCGGGCAGCCGCGCGGCATCCGCCACCGCGAACGCGCCGCGCAGGTTGCGCCGCCGCGCCTGGGCCTGCAGCCGCGATTGCGGCGCGGTCGCGCGGGTCCGCCGCAGGCGGCCCTCGAGTAGCGGCAGGTCCAAGGTCCGCGCCAGCGGCTTGGCCAATTCCAATGCCTGGTCGTAGCCGCGCGCGCGCAGCCGCGAGCGGTGCAGCGGCAGGGCGATCAGCGCCTCCGGCCGCGCCGCCTTCGCCAGCGACCGCACCATCCAGCGCGCCAGCAGCCGCCCGGCGGCGAGGTCGTGGTGGAACTTGAAGCGCGGCAGCAACCGGTCGACCGGGAAGCCGTAGACGAAGGCGGCGTGCACCGCGTGCAGCGGCGGCGGCCGTCGCAGGCAGGCGCCGCAGACCGGACCCGCGGATGCCGTTGCCGGACCCGGCTCGGCGGCGAACGGCAGCGGCAGCGCGCAGCAGCGGCAGGCGTCGCGGTTCCAGGGCAGGGCCGCGGCGCAGGCGGGGCAGAGCCCGTCGCGTTCGCCGGCGCGCTCTTGGCAGACCGGGCAGCGCGGCGGGCAGAACAGCTGTCCCAGGCGCGCCGCCCAGCCGTCAACCTCTGGCCCCGGGTTTCGGTTGACAGGCCTCGGCATGCTTTCCAGACTGGCGCATTCGCGCCGCCGCGTCCGTCGGAAAACACCCATGCCCGCTGTCAGCCAAGCCCGCCCCGCGCTCCGCCACGACTGGAGCCGGCACGAGGTCGAGACCCTGTTCGACCTGCCGTTCCCCGAACTGCTGCACCGCGCCGCCACGGTGCACCGGCAGCATTTCGACCCGGCCGAGGTCCAGGTGAGCACGCTGCTCTCGGTCAAGACCGGCGGCTGCCCGGAGGACTGCGCCTACTGCCCGCAGGCGCAGCGCTACCACACCGGGGTCGAGGCGACCAAGCTGATGAGCACCGAGGCGGTGCTGGAGAAGGCGAAGCAGGCGCGGGCGGCAGGCGCCTCGCGCTTCTGCATGGGCGCGGCCTGGCGCTCGCCCAAGGACCGCGACATCCCCAAGGTGGCGGCGATGATCCGCGAGGTGAAGGCGCTCGGGCTGGAGACCTGCGCCACCCTGGGCATGCTCAGCGGCAGCCAGGCCGCGGCGCTGAAGGACGCCGGGCTCGACTACTACAACCACAACATCGACACCGATCCCGAGTATTACGGCGCGATCGTCCACACCCGTGAGATGCAGGACCGCCTCGACACGCTCGCGCACGTGCGCGACGCCGGCATGAAGACCTGCTGCGGGGGGATCGTCGGCATGGGCGAGACGCGCCGGCAGCGCGCCGGCCTGCTGCAGACCCTGGCCACGCTGCCGGCGCATCCGGACTCGGTGCCGGTCAACCGCCTGGTGCAGGTGGAAGGCACGCCGCTGGCGGAGCGGAACACCGTCGCCGAGCTGGATCCGTTCGAGTTCGTGCGCACCATCGCGGTGGCCCGCATCCTGATGCCGAAGTCGATGGTGCGGTTGTCGGCCGGGCGCGAGGAGATGAGCGACGAACTGCAGGCGCTGTGCTTCCTCGCCGGCGCCAACTCGATCTTCTACGGCGAGAAGCTGCTGACCACCGGCAATCCCGACACCGAGCGCGACCTGGCGCTGTTCGCGCGCCTGGGCCTGCGGCCGATGGCGGTGACGGTCGACGCCGACGGCCACGACCACGGCGGCACCGTGCACGCCGACATCGCGGACACCGCTGCACAGGGCCGACCGGCACGGAGCCGCGCGGCATGATGCCCTGGTACGCCTGGGCGTACCTGGGGCTGCTGGCCGTGATCGGCGCCGGCAACTTCCTGGCCGGTCTGCGCGGCGGCCAGCGCATCGGCCTGCTGCTGCTGCGCCTGGTCGCGGTGGCGGTGCTGGCGCTCGGCGTGGTGTTGTTCCATCGCGGCAGCGGCGCCGGGCTGGCGTTCATGGCGGCGCTGTTCGTGGCCGCGCTGCTGCAGGCGCAGAAGTCGGTGGCCGACGCGCAGCAGATGCGCGAGCAGCGCATGCCGGCCGCGGCCCGGATCGGGGTCGCGTTCGGCGGCCTGGCGTTGCTGCCGGCGATCGCGCTGGGGGCGCTCGCGGTCTGGATCCAGCAGGGTGGTTGAGCGCGACGACCCGCGCCGACGCATCGCCGCGCAGCGCGCGCAGCGCGCCGCGCAGGCGCGCGTGCGCGTCCGCCGCACGGTGACCCGGCGCGACGGCGCGCGTTGCGAGGTCGACGGCCGCTGGCTGCTGAATTTCTGCGGCAACGACTATCTCGGCCTGTCGCAGCAGTTCCAGGTGGTCAACGCCCTGATGGACGCGGCGGCGCGCGACGGCGCAGGCGGCATCGCCTCGCACCTGGTGTGCGGCCACCATGCCGCGCACGACGCGCTCGAGCGCGAACTGGCCGACTGGCTGCAGGCGCCGCGCGCGCTGCTGTTCGGCAGCGGGTTCCTGGCCAACCTGGCGGTGATGCAGGCGCTGCTGGGGGAGGGCGACGCCTGCGTGCAGGACCGGCTCAACCACGCCAGCCTGATCGACGCCGCGCGCCTGGCCGGCTGCCGCCTGCGGCGCTACCCGCATGCCGATGCCGAAGGCGCGCTGCGGCAGTTGCGCAGCGTCCCCGGCGGCGCCGCGGTGCTGGCCACCGACGGCGTCTTCAGCATGGACGGCGACGTCGCGCCGCTGCGCGAGCTGGCGCTGGTGGCGCGCGCGCAGCGGGCGCTGCTGTACGTCGACGACGCCCACGGCATCGGCGTATGCAGCGCGGACGGGCGCGGCAGCGTCGCCGAGGCGCGACTCGACGTCGACGCCGTGCCCCTGCAACTGGTGACGCTCGGCAAGGCGCTGGGCGGCTACGGCGCCGCGGTGGTCGGCGCCGCCGATCTGGTCGAACACCTGGCGGAAACCGCGCGGCCCTACGTTTACACCACGGCGTTGCCGCCGTCGCTGGCGGCCGCATCGCTGGCCGCGGTGCAGCTGGCGCGCCGCGAGCACTGGCGCC
This sequence comes from Luteimonas sp. R10, assembly GCF_045689605.1. GTDB lineage: Bacteria > Pseudomonadota > Gammaproteobacteria > Xanthomonadales > Xanthomonadaceae > Luteimonas. The sequence goes on along the minus strand of NZ_CP141262.1, from coordinate 579,047 downwards.
GCGAGAAGCTGGCGGCGCTGGTGCGGCGCTTCCGCGGCGCCGCGCGCCGCCATGGGCTGGATCTGCTGCCGTCCGAGACCGCGATCCAGCCGCTGCCCTGCGGCGACGACGCGCGGGCGCTGGCGATGTCGCGGCAGCTCGAGGCGGAAGGTTTCTGGGTCGCCGCGATCCGGCCGCCGACGGTGCCCGACGGCCGCGCGCGCCTGCGCGTCACCCTGTCGGCCGTGCACGAGGAGGCGCAGGTCGATGCCCTGGTCGAGGCGCTGGCGCGGGCCCGCGACCGTGCGCCGGCCACCGGCGCCGCCACAGGCTGAGGCGGCCGCGTGCGGACATACGGTTCCAGTGCGTGCTTTTGTGGGAGTGGTGGCGGCATGCCGCCACCACTCCCACAAAGGCTCCTACAGGATCTCCCGCAACAGCGCCTGCCGGCCGCGGGGCGTATGTCGTGAGCGGCTTGCACATCGACACACAAGGCAGCGGCCCGCCGCTGCTGCTGCTGCACGGCTGGGCCATGCACGGCGGCGTGTTCGCGCCGCTGGTCGAGCGCCTGGCGGCGGACTTCACCCTGCACCTGGTGGACCTGCCCGGGCACGGCCGCAGTGCCGCGGCGACCACGCCGCTGGCGCTGGAGGCGGTGGCGTCGGAGCTGGTCGCGCGGGTGCCGCGCGCGCTCTGGCTGGGCTGGTCGCTCGGCGGCCTGTTCGCGCTGCACGCGGCGGCGACGCGGCCGCACGCGGTCCGCGGGCTGGCGCTGCTGTGCGCGAGCCCGCGCTTCGTGCGCGGCGAGGACTGGAATTACGGCATGTCGCCGGACCTGTTCGCCGAGTTCGCCGAGGGCCTGCGCCGCGACTGGCGCGGCACCCTGGAGCGCTTCATCGCGCTGGAGGCGTTCGGTTCCGACCACGCCAGGGACGAACTGCGCGCGCTGCGCGACGGCTTGTTCGCGCGTGGCGAGCCGGCCGCGCAGGCGCTGGCCGACGGGCTCGAACTGCTGCAGGCGACCGACCTGCGCGCCGCGCTGCCGCGGCTGACGGTACCGAGCCTGTGGCTGGCCGGCCGCCGCGACCGGGTGGTCGACCCGCGCGCCATGCGCGCCGCCGCCGAGCGGGCGCCACGTTCGCGCTTCGAGCAGATCGAGCATGCCGGGCATGCGCCGTTCCTTACGCATGCCGGGGTAGTGGCCGAGGTGCTGCGTGGTTTCCAGGCTGGATTGGAGGAGCGGGAGGCGAGGAACGGGGAACGAGGAACGAGGAACGAGTAAAAGGACGGGGCTCGCACTCGTTCTTTGTTCCTCTCGACTCGTTTCTGCTGAACCAAGTTGGTTTCGCCGCATCCGCCTCCCATCTCCGGGCCAAAGGAACAGCAAAAAAAGCAACCCGGCTCGCACGTTCTTACTCGTTCCTCGTTCCTCTCCACTCGTTTCTAGATAGATCAGCATGTTCGACGCCCGCCACATCCGCCGCGCCTTCTCCCGCGCGGCCGCCAGCTACGACCGGGCCGCCGACCTGCAGCGCGAGGTCGAGGACTGGCTGCTGGAATCGCTGATGTATCTCGACGACGCGGTGCCGGCGACGGTGGTCGATCTCGGCAGCGGCCCCGGGCACGCCGCCGCGGCGATGCGCGAGCGCTGGCCGAAGGCGCGGGTGCTGGCGCTCGACGTCGCCCTGCCGATGCTGCGGCAGGCGCGCCCGCGCGGCTGGCGCCTGCGCGACGGGCTGGCGCCGCCGCGGCCGCTCGACCGGGTCTGCGCCGACGCCGCCGCGCTGCCGCTGGCCGACGGCAGCGTCGACGTGCTGTTCTCCAACCTGTGCCTGCAGTGGGTCGAGGACCTGCCGGCGGCGCTGGCGGGTTTCCGCCGCGTGCTGCGCCCCGGCGGCCTGCTGCTGTGCTCGACCTTCGGCCACGACACGCTGTTCGAACTGCGCGAGGCCTTCGCGCAGGCGGACGACGTCGCGCACGTCAGCCCGTTCGCCACCATCGCCCAGTTCGGCGATGCGCTGATGCAGGCGGGATTCCGCGATCCGGTGCTCGACCGCGACCTGCTGCGGCGCGGCTACGACGACCTGCCGGCGCTGATGCACGAGCTGCGCGCGATCGGCGCCACCAACGCGCTGGCCACGCGCCGGCGCACGCTGACCGGACGCGCGCGCTTCGCCCGTGCCGCCGCCGCCTACGAGCTGCTGCGCGACGCCGCCGGCCGGCTTCCGGCCAGCTGGGAAGTGATCACGGCGATGGCCTGGGCGCCGGAGCCCGGCGCGCCGATCCGCGAGCACGGCGCCGAGATCGCGCGCTTTCCCGCCGACCGGATCCCGCTGCGGCGGCGGCGCTGAGCGGCGACGGCTGTCCCGCCGCGCGGCGCGTGCCGAAGCCGGGGGGGCTGGTGCAGGTCAACGTCGGATCGATGCGGATGAAAGTGGATGCGGCTGTTTCACGGGGCATCCCTGTGTGGGAGCGATGGGAGTCGCGACTGGCGGCGTCGCGACTTCCGTCGCTCCCACAAGGGGTAGGGGCGTCCGGTGCTGACTGTAGCCGGCCCCGTCCGCGTTCATCCGCCTCGACCGTCGATTCTCGACCTTCAACCTCGATGCTCGACCCTCGACCTCGATCCGCGGCGGGAGCATTGATCGGACGGCGGCCCGCGCTGCGGCACAGCGTGGCGGCACGCAAGAGTTCAGCTGTGGCGCCCTAGACTTCGCCGATGTCGCGGACCAGGGACCGATGATGTTCGATCACATGCGCTCGCTCGTCCTCGGGCTGTCGTTGGCAGCGTTGGCGCTGCCGGCGGCGGCGCGGCAGCAGTACGAGATCGACCTGTCCGCCATCGACCCGTCGATGGTGCTCGCCAGCGCCGAGGACGTGATGCTGCGCGCGCCCGACCGCGACATCGATCGCCTGTACCAGGCGGTGCACACGGCCTCGCGATCGGACGCCGAGGCGCAGACGCTGTGCACGCTGTTCGATCCCGAGGCCGACCGCAGCCTGCTCGGCCTGCAGCAGGCCGCCAACGCGCTCGGGACCGCCAGCCGCGAGCGCTTCGTCGAAGCGGTCGCGGCGATCGCGGTCAACGGCGCCCAGGGCGAGCGCCAGCCTTACGATCCCGCCGCGGCCGAGCACGTGCTCAAGCAGGCCGGCGTCAGCGCCATGCTGCTGTACGACGGCTTCATGGTCGGCATGGCCGCCACCGGCAGCGATCCCGGCAGCCGCGCCGCGCGCTGCCGCTCGTTCCGGCAGATCGTCGACGTGCTGCAGGACTTCAGCATGGCCGAGCGTGCCGCGGCCACGCGCTACCTGTTGCTGGAAGGCCTGACCCGCTACGGCGGCGAGCTGTAGCCGCGGAGCGAGGAACGGGTGGGGAGGGACGAGAAACGAGAGTTTCCGGTAGCCCGGTGACCGTCGGCGGCACATGCCACTTGTTCCTCGTTTCTCTTTGCTCGTTCCTCGGCTACTGCGCCGCGGGAGTGCCGGTCAGTGCAGCCCAGCGGTCGCGGTGGAAGAAGTACACCTCGCGCAGCAGGAACTGCCAGCGCGCCTCCAGGCTGCGGAAACGGCTGGTCGGGGTGGCCGAGCCGAGCGGCTGGATGCCTTCGCCGCGCGCCAGCCGCAGCGCGCGCGCCATGTGCAGCGGATCGCTGACCAGGATCGCGCGCGTGAGCCCGCGCTCGCGCATCAGCGCAGCCGCCTCGGCCAGGTTCTGCTGGGTGGTGCGCGACACGGTTTCGATCAGGATCGCGTCTTCCGGGACTCCCTGCCGCAATGCATAGCGCCGCGCCACCTGCGATTCGGCGAAGCGCGCGCCGCTGCCGCCATAGCCGCCGGTGAAGATCAGGGTGTCGGCCAGCCCGCGCTGGTACAGGTGCACGCCGTGCAGGATGCGCTGCTCGAACACCGGCGAGGGGCGGGCGTCGTAGGCGGCGGCGCCGAGCACGATGATGGCGTCGGCCGGCGCGGCCTGATCGCGCTCGCCGGCCCAGATGATGTAGGTCGCCACGCCGGCCAGCCACAGCGCCAGCAGCACCGCCAGGCGCAACGACCAGCGCAGCGGACCCACGCGCCGGCGCCGGCTCATGCGCCGGCCCCGCGCAGGGCGCCCGCCTCGTACAGGGCATGCGGATCGACGTTGCCGCCGCTGATCACGATGCCCACGCGCAGCCCGGCGAAGCGCTCGCGCTGTTGCAGCACCGCCGCCAGCGCGGTCGCGGACGAGGGTTCGACCAGCTGCTTGCCGCGCTGCCACAGCAGGCGCATCGCCGCCAGGGTCTCGGCGTCGTCCACGGTGATCGCCTCGGCGCCGGCCGCGCGCAGCATGCCGAAGTTCGGTGCGCCCACGGTGGCGCGCAGGCCGTCGCAGACGGTCTCGGGCACGATGTCGGTGACGCGCGCGCCGCGCGCCAGCGAGGCCGCGGTGTCGGCGGCGCCCGCCGGCTCGGCCAGGAACAGCTGCGCCGACGGCGAAACGCCGGCGATCGCGATCGCGGTGCCGGCGGCGAGGCCGCCGCCGCCCACCGGCACCACCAGCGCGTCCAGCCCGGCGCCGGCGTTGAGCAGTTCCAGCGCCGCCGTGCCCTGGCCGGCGACCACGTGCGCGTCGGCATAGGGATGCACCAGGGTCGCCCCGGTCCGCGCCTGCACGGCGGCGCAGGCGGCTTCGCGCGCCGCCAGGTTCGATTCGCAGCGATGCAGCGTGGCGCCGTAGGCGGCGATCGCCGCCAGCTTGGCGGCGACCGCGTTCTCGGGCACCACCACGTGGCAGGCGATGCCGCGCGTGCCTGCGGCCAACGCCAGTGCGGCGCCGTGATTGCCGGACGAGTGGGTGACGACGCCGGGCCCCGCCTGCGCCGGATCCAGCGACCACACCGCGTTGCAGGCGCCGCGGAACTTGAACGCGCCGCCGCGCTGCAGGTGTTCCGCCTTGAAGTGCAGCGCGCAGCCGGCCAGCGCATCGAGCGAACGCATGCGCAGTACCGGCGTGGCGTGCGCGTGCGGCGCGATGCGCGCGGCGGCGGCCAGCACGTCGGCGAAGGCGGGCGGTGCGAAGGCGGGGGATGGCATCGCGGCAAGCGTAGCGGAGGGCGCGACATTCAGCTATCGCAACGGCGATCGGCAGGGTTAAGCACGGATTCAATGCCAGGGGCCGATGCTGCGGGGACACACAGGACAGGGGCGGCCATCATGAGGACCCGCAATCTCGCCATCGCCGTATTCGCCGTCGCGCTGCTCGGCGGCTGCGCGAGCTATGGCTATCGCGGCGGCAGCGGCGACTACTACTACGGTCGTTCTTCGGACGCCTACTACGGTGCGCCCTACGGCAGCATTGGCTACGGCTACCCGGGCGGGCTGCGAGGCAGCGCCGGCTATGGCTATCGCTACGGCTATCCCTACTACGGCTACTCGCGCTATCCGGGCTACGGCTACGGTTACTACCCGCCGTACTACCAGCGCCCGATCGTGGTGCGTCCGCGGCCGGACCGTCCGGACCGTCCCGACGACCACGACGGCGGTTCCAGCCGCCCGCCGTGGCGCGACCTGGAGAACATCCGCCGCGTCGAGCACCGCGAACGGCCGGAGCGGATCAGCGAGCCGCGGCCGTCCGGCGTGCGCCGGCCCGAGGTGCAGGATCGCCCGCGGCCGGCGGGCGTGCCCTGGCGCGGCCATGCCGGGCGCGAGGTCGAACGCCGGCAGGTCCGGCCGTCGCCACCTGCCGCTCAGCGTCAGGTCCCGCAGCGTGTCGAGCGACCGGTGAACCGCGCGCCGCGCGTGGAGCGCGTGATGCAATCGCGGGATCGCGACCGACGTCCCATTAAGGAGCGCTAAAACACTTGCGTTGGCGATCGAGTCGACGCAAGCTACGGCCAACTGACCGTTAGCGTCGGATTTCGACACGAAACGGCTCATGTCCATGCCGACTCCCGGCGGGGGACTTCCGGATCCCCCCTGTTCCGCTCCCGCCGGGCGTCGGCGCCCAAATCCCCGGCCGGCGCGCCCACGCGGCGCCGCCAAGCCAAAAAAAACGGGGCCGGATGTCCCCCGACATCCGGCCCCTTCGCTTCCCCAGGTCGCGCTCGGCCAGCCCTGTTCCAATCTCTGGCCGCGCCCCCCTTTGGCGCTTGCCTCCCCGGGTGCGGGGAAATACGTTCGCAGAAAGCGTGCCAAACTTCGCCGCACGCGCTGAACGCGTGCCGCGCGCGCGACAATGCCCGCACCCGCGGCGAACACGCGAGCCGCCGCCATCGATGGCACGGCGGCGCCGCACCGCGACAGGCCGCCCACGTCTTTTCCGATGAAATCGCCCGCCATGACCGATGCCTTCCACCGCTACGACGTGATCGTGATCGGCGGCGGCCACGCCGGCACCGAGGCCGCGCTGGCCTCCGCGCGCGCCGGCGCGCGCACGCTGCTGCTCACGCACAGCATCGACACCGTCGGCGCGATGAGCTGCAATCCGGCGATCGGCGGCATCGGCAAGGGCCACCTGGTGCGCGAGATCGACGCGCTCGGCGGGGCGATGGCGCGCGCAGCCGACGCGGCCGGCATCCAGTGGCGCCGGCTCAACGCCTCGAAGGGCCCGGCGGTGCGCGCGACGCGCTGCCAGGCGGATCGCAACCTCTATCGCGGTTTCATCCGCCGGGCGGTGGAGTCGCAGCCGGGACTCACCCTGTTCCAGGCCGCGGTCGACGACATCGTCATCGAGCACGACCGCGTGCGCGGCGTGGTCACCCAGACCGGGCTGCGTTTCGACGCGCCGGCGGTGGTGCTGACCGCGGGCACCTTCCTGGCCGGCAGGATCCACGTCGGCGAGACCCAGTACGCCGCCGGCCGCGCCGGCGACCCGCCCGCGACCACCCTGGCCGCAAAACTGCGCGAAGGCCCGTTCGTGGTCGACCGGCTCAAGACCGGCACGCCGCCGCGCATCGACGGCCGCACCCTCGACTACGCGGCGATGGACGAACAGCCCGGCGACGATCCGCGGCCGGTGTTCTCGTTCATGGGCAGCGCCGCCGACCATCCGCGGCAGGTGAGCTGCTGGATCACGCACACCACCGCGCGCACGCACGACATCATCCGCGGCGCCCTGCATCGCTCGCCGATGTATTCCGGGCAGATCGAAGGCACCGGCCCGCGCTACTGCCCGTCGATCGAGGACAAGGTGGTGCGCTTCGCCGAGAAGGACGCGCACCAGATCTTCGTCGAGCCCGAAGGCCTGGACGTGGCCGAGATCTATCCCAACGGCATCTCCACCTCGCTGCCGTTCGACGTGCAGTTGGAACTGGTGCGCTCGATCCGCGGTTTCGGCAACGCCCACATCACCCGGCCCGGCTACGCGATCGAGTACGACTACTTCGACCCGCGCGGGCTCAAGGCCTCGCTCGAGACCAAGGCGGTGGCCGGGCTGTACTTCGCCGGCCAGATCAACGGCACCACCGGCTACGAGGAAGCCGCGGCGCAGGGGCTCGTCGCCGGGGTCAATGCCGCGCGCGCCGTGCACGGGCGCGCGCCGTGGTCGCCGCGCCGCGACCAGGCCTACATCGGCGTGCTGATCGACGACCTGATCACCCACGGCACCAGCGAGCCGTACCGCATGTTCACCAGCCGCGCCGAGTACCGGCTGCAGCTGCGCGAGGACAACGCCGACCTGCGCCTGACCGGCATCGGTCGCGAGCTGGGACTGGTGGACGACGCGCGCTGGGCGCGCCTGGACGCCAAGCGCGCGGCGTTGGAGCGCGAGACTGCGCGCCTGCGCGGGCTGTGGGCGTCGCCGAACAACGCCGCCGGGCGCGCCGCCATCGACGTGCTGGGCATCGAACTCAAGCGCGAGGCCAGCGCGCTCGACCTGCTGCGGCGGCCGGAACTCGACTACGCGAAGCTGGCGTCGGTGCCGGCGTTCGCCGCCGGACCGGTGGACCCCGCGGTGGCCGAACAGGTGGAGATCGAGGCCAAGTATTCCGGCTACCTCGATCGCCAGCGCGCCGAGATCGCGCGCCAGCAGCGCCACGAGGGCACGCCGATCCCGGATGCGTTCGACTACGCCGCCGTCCATGGCCTCTCGGCCGAGGTGCGGCAGAAGCTCGAGCGCGTTCGCCCGCAGACCGTCGGCCAGGCGCAGCGCATCCCCGGCATGACCCCGGCCGCGATCTCGCTGCTGCTGGTGCACCTGGAGCGCGCGCGCCGCAGCCGGGTGGCGTAGCGCGGGAGGTCAGCGGTCCAGCGGGCTGCGCACCGCGTGGCCGCCGCGGTTGAGCACGTGGGTGTAGATCTGCGTGGTCGCCACGTCCTTGTGCCCGAGCAGTTCCTGGACCGTGCGGATGTCGTATCCCGCCTCGATCAGGTGGGTGGCGAACGAATGCCGCAACGTGTGCGCTGACACCGGCTTGACGATGCCGGCGTGGCGGCACGCCCGCTTGATCGCACGCGACAGCGTCGCCTCGTCGACATGGTGCCGACGCTCGCGGCCATCGCGCGGATCGACGCTGCGGCGCCGCGCCGGGAACACGTACTGCCAGCCAGGCTCCCGCGGCGCCCCAGGATACTTGCGGGCGAGCGCATGCGGCAGCCACGCCTCCCCGAAGCCGGCCCGCAGGTCGTCCTCGTGCCACGCGCGGGCGCGGTCGATCTCCCGTTGCAGCGGCGGCACCAGCGAGGCCGGCAACACCGTGCGGCGGTCCTTGCCGCCCTTGCCGTTGCGGACGGTGATCTCGTTCCGGGCGAAGTCCACATCCTTGATCCGCAGGCGGACCCCTTCCATCAGGCGCATGCCCGTGCCGTAGAGCAGGCCAGGAGCCACGTGCGCCCTTCCATGCCCGCGAGCAGGCGCTTCGCCTCCTCCTGCCACAGCACGGTCGGCACCCGCGCCGGCCGCTTCGCGCGCACCACGTTCTCCATCCAGGGCAGCTCCAAGCCGAGCACCTCCCGGTACAGGAACAGCAGCGCCGACAGCGCCTGGTTCTGCGTGCTGCCGGCGACCTTGCCGCGCACGGCCAACTGGGTAAGGAACGCCTCGACCTCAGGCCCGCCCATCTCGCGCGTGTGCCGCTTGCCATTGGCGAGAATGAACCGCCGGATCCAGCCTACGTAAGCGCGTTCGGTGCGCAGGCTGTAGCGCTTGACGCGCAATCGGCCGCGAACCTCGTCCAACAGCCGCGGCTGCGCGTTCCGTTCGCGCCCGATACCGCCCCATTCCCGGCCTGATAAGACATAGCACCTCATTCCGTGAGATACGCAATGCCATCATTGCCCTTGCACCGCGCCAAAGCCATCATCCAAATCGTTGATTCGGTGTAGGAATACTCCGATTGACGGCTCCCGGGGGAGGCTGAATACTCCGTGCTATCACCCCGATTCGGGTCTACTAAGCGTTAGGCCCCACTCCCATGCACGTTGAGCGTACCCGTCACGTTGATGCTAGTGATCCGGACGATGCCGGCACGTACGATTACCATTACGAGTACGACATATATCGCTTCAGTGACGATGCGCTCTGCATCACCGCGCGCAGCTATGTCGACGAGCCGGACGAGGCTCACTTTCTGGGTGTTGTGGCTCATGGTCATGCTAGAAAGATGGTTGACTCTGATTTGGCGCAACCATTGTTCATCGCAGCATCGGCTTATCTGCGGGCCCATGGTAAGAAAGACCTCCTCTGGCTTAGCGGCAGAGGCGATGGTTACGAGCCGGTACCACAGACCACGCACTGTGAGGCCTAACAATTCATTCAAGCCGAACCCGCTTCGCGGGTCGGCTTAATTCAGGCGTTAGGCCGCTTGTTGCGTAGTGCGCAACGTGGTACAGTGGCGCCATGATCAAGTCGTTCCGGCACAAAGGCCTGCGGAAGCTCTTTGAGACCGGCAGCACTTCGGGCGTCCAGGTCAGCCACGCCAAACGGCTCCGGATGCAACTGGCTGCCTTGGACACTGCGCAGACCGTTGAGGACATGGACATCCCCGGTTTCCGGCTGCACCCGCTCAAGGGTCAAATGCGGGGGCGCTGGGCCATAACGGTCAATGGCAATTGGCGGTTGACGTTTGAGTTCCAGGATGGGAACGCCTACGTCCTAGACTACGAGGACTATCACTAATGGCCATGTACAACCCTCCCCATCCTGGCGAGTTCATTATTGACATCTACCTTGAGCCCAATGGCATCAGCGGTCGTGAGCTCGCGGAAAAGCTGGATGTCGCTGCTTCCACTCTGAGCCGCGTCCTCAAGGGCACTAGCCGGGTCACCCCGGAGATGGCACTCCGCCTTTCCAAGGCTGTTGGCCGCTCCCCCGAGAGCTGGCTCGCCATGCAGGATGCCCATGATTTGTGGGTGGCCCGGCAGAACATCGACCTGAAGCGGGTTGGCAAGCTTAAGCTGGCCGCGGCCTAACAATTCATTCAAGCCGACGCCGCTTCGCGGCGCGGCTTAATTCAGGCGTTACGCTGCATGGAAAGCAAGTTCGCGCTCAAGACAATCGGCATCGTTGTTCTGCTGCCCACCACCCTCACCGCCATTTTCTGGACCTTTTTGGGTGTTCCTGCACTGATCGATTCCATCGCACGACCTAGTTTGGTCTATCCCTATCGCGCGCTAATTCTTGCTCCAGTACTTGTTGCCGGCTGGTTCGGGCTCATAACGCTGTGGCGGCTTTACTATCGCTTCGATGCTCATCGTCCGCTGGGAAACGTCAAAGTTCATTGGGCGGGGCTAGTTGCAGGCTGCACAGCATCGGTTGCCTTAATGCTAGGCATGCCCGGCCATCTACTTGCCGCATGGCCATTGATTGCCGCAATCTACTTTGGGTGGCGGCTGCACGCGTCTCGGATTGCAGTCTAACAATTCATTCAAGCCGAACCCGCTTCGCGGGTCGGCTTAATTCAAGCGTTAGGCCTGCTATCTTGCAAAACCGGAATCTGAGACAAAATCATGAGCAGCTCCAGCTTCGGCCTTTCCAACCTCTACCTAAAGATCGGTGCATCGCTGGTCATGGTTGCCCTGGCAGCAATAGCTGTTACTTCGTTCTTTCTTCCGGACAGAGAGCTCCAGGCCATCGTTCGTAACATCGGCGGCATTGCGCTACTTGGGGGCGCTGTCGTCTATGTCATCGGTCGGTTCGTGCAGGCCAAGCATGCACGCACGCAGGCCTAACAATTCGTTCAAGCCGAACCCGCTTCGCGGGTCGGCTTAACTCAGGCGTTAGGCCTCGCACATAGGACACTGATTTCATGAAGATAGAATCTGTCTCCCCAATACTTTCGGTAACCGAACTTGCACAGTCGATAGACTTCTATCGCCATACGCTCGGATTCGCTCTAGCATGGTCGTGGGGTGAGCCGCCTGACATTGCTGCCATTTGCCGAGACAACGTTGAGATCATTCTCACGCAACGCGCAGGTGCCAAACCTGCTGGCGCTGCACATGTCTATCTCGGTGTATCTGGCATAGACGACTACTATGCAACCCTTGTAGGCGCCGGCGTCACCATTGTCGTTCCCATCGACGATCGACCATACGGCATGCGGGATTTTCGCATCGCAGACCCAAGTGGTAACGAGCTAAGCATTGGGCAGGCCATTGCAGGCGAGGCCTAACAATTCATTCAAGCCGAAGCCGCTTCGCGGCTCGGCTTAACTCAAGCGTTATACGGTGGTGGGGATGGAACTGCGGCTCTTCTTCTTTCAGGTCGTGAGTCGCCACTTCCAGGGTCGGCTCCGGACAGCAGTCTTTGCGCGCGGCGCCATCGTGCCGGTCACCGCTTCGCTCGGTCACTTCGTTGCCGCGCCGCCATCATTGGTTGCGGCTCCGGCCCCATCGCGCCGCAAGCGTCGCGGGGCAAGCCCAGCCAACCCGGCTGTGGCATGCTCAGCTGGCGGGGAGTTCACGGGGTCCGGCTGGTCGGGGTTAGCAACCAGGACACCCCCGCATAACCATTCGTTCAAGCCGAAGCCGCTTCGCGGCTCGGCTTAACTCTAGCGTTGGGCCTCACTAAAAGTACGCGCATGAAGTTGATATTCTTTGATGAAGCAAAGAACGATGGCGAGTATCCGCACTACCACATTGGTGGCGTGTGTGTAGATGAAGCACATCTCGGAGAAATAGAGGGGCGTATCAACGCTGTCGCGGCCCGCGCCTTCGGCCATTCTGGTTTGGTTCGTGGCACCGAGCTCCATGCTGCTGAGATCTTTCACCGTAAGAACCACTTCAAAGAATGGAACGACTTCGACTCTCGCATCAGTCTGTTCGACGAAATGATGCAGATACTGACGGTGCCAGAAGTCATGTTGATCGACGTGCAGATCAATGTGGGGAAGCTGTGGCCGAGTCAGGTCCCGGAGGAGATCGCGTTCATGTTCTTCTGCGAAAGAGCTAACGATCTTTGCAAGGCCAGAGGTTGCCTCGGAATGCTGATTGGAGATCGAGAAAGCGATCGGGTAGCGGAGAAGCACGCTGTAACCCTGTCCGGCTACAGAGCAAGTGGCACCAGCTTCGAGTTTGGTCGAGATATTCACAACCTGGTTGATTCAGTGCACTTCACTCACTCCCATCTAAGCCGCTTCCTTCAACTTGCGGATGTTTACACTTGGCTGCTCCAGTTCAGAAACCGCAATCTAAGGTCTGAGAACTTTCGTCATCGAGCCATCTTCGACATTTGGGCGCGAGACGACATTAGCCTCGCCCCATCAAAGTACAAGGAATGGCCTCGGTCAGAGTGAGGCCCAACAATTCATTCAAGCCGACGCCGCTTCGCGGCGCGGCTTAATTCAAGTGTTAGCCCTCACAGGACACATCGTGGAATCTGCAGAAGCCATTCTTAGCCAGCTCACTACAATCAAGTGGCTCCTAGTCTTCATTGGTCTCTGCATGTTGCTGATCTTTGTGGCGTTCTTTGTGCTTGTAGTGAACGCTATCGACATCACAAGGGAGAACAAGCGAAGGGACAGCGCTCACTCCAAGCAGTCCGAGCTTGAGGATTTACTCGCAACCGGACAGAGCAAGGCAGCAAAATTTACGGCATTGGAGTGGGTGGCTGCTCAGCCACGCCGCGCTGAAGCACACTGGGCCTTGGCCAAAGCTCACTATCAGCTGGGTGAGCTTTCGCTGGCCAAAGACGTACTGAAAGGTCTGCTCAAGGTGTCCCCTGAGGAGCACTACCGAGTAGACGCTTGGCTTGACCTACTCGACAATGAGTTCTCAAGCAATCGTCCTAAGCCAGTTGATTAGATGAGAGCTAACAATTCATCCAAGCCGAACCCGCTTCGCGGCGCGGCTTAATTCAGGCGTTAGAGGGCTTGGGCTTGTACACAATCGCTGACCTAGAAAAGGCCAAAGCAGAGCGCGAAACCATCGAGGCTCGTTGGGATAACTACAGCGGCAACAATCCCAATAAGTTCCACTCGGATCGAAATGCAGCTAACGCAAAGGTCGACTTGATTGAGGCTCACTTGAAGTCCTCCGGAGGCATTCCGCTATCCGAACACGAGATCCTGGAGCGGGAGCTGGATCATCGTCTTTCCGGAGGCAAGGAGCAAGGAAGTGGTTGAGTACAAAGGCGCCCGCTATCAGCGGCGCTTCTCACCAGCGGAGCAATCTCGCAGCGGCAACGTGACTCGCTGGCACAAGTCATGGGTGGCTGTGCCTTGAGTCAGCCGCCCTCTAACAATTCGTTCAAGCCGATGCCGCTTCGCGGCACGGCTTAACCCAAGCGTTAGATTGCAATTGGGGAATCGCGGTGAACGAGAAAGAGGCGATCGCCTTGAATACCAGCTTGGCCGCGAGCCGCGTTCTCTCGCTCGGTGCGAATCGTCTTAGCTCATGTCTTGATATGTTCTCTGGGTGGCTGTTGGCAGGTTTTGGCGCGGTCTTTGGCTTGCTTATTGCCAACTTCGCAGCACTTAGCGAGCACATCAACGCGTCGAATCTCAAACAGGGTGCCGGAATCTTCCTCGTTGCCGCGGCCTTCGCCGCAGCACAAAAGTTGCTTGCAGCTTACGTGGCGGCGGGCACTGCGGCCGGAGAGGATGGGCGGGGGATTGGCGAAGAGCTCGCGAGCGGACCGGTTCCCCTAGACGTAGACTCAATGCGCAAGCCAAGCCAGGCAGGGCCTCTTCTGGCCGCTGAGCAGTTTTAATGCGCATATGACAGCAAAGGCTAAGGCCGGGGACTTTGCAGTCATAGGGCGGCACCATGCAAAGACGAGCCAGATTCAGTTTCTTTTGGTTCTGCTCCAATCCGGATTTAGCATTGCATCTGCCGCTTGTGTAGTTCGCGGTATTGCAATCTAACAGTTCATTCAAGCCGACGCCGCTTCGCAGCGCGGCTTAACTCAGGCGTTAGGTCTCTTGGGGAAATCATCGCGTGGACGTCCTCACCTTCGTTGCTGAAGTAGTTAGAGCACTGGCTTGGCCGGCCTCAGTACTGCTTCTCGCGTTCATGCTTCGCAAGCCAATCGGAGAACTAATTCCGTTGCTGCGCAAGTTGAAGTATAAAGAAATCGAAATGGAGTTTTCTCGGGAAATTGCAGAACTAAAGGCTGAGGCGCTACCGCCGCCCGAACAGCGAATCATCCCGGCACAGATTTCTGCAGATGACCAAGAGGCAGCAGCGATACAGGTGCCGGAGCGATTGGAAACGAAGCGCGAGGACCTACTGCGCATGGTCCACTTTTCGACACGCGTCGCTATCATGGAGGCGTGGTTAGAAGTGGAATCGGCCGCAATTGAGGTTGCAAGCTCATTCTGGAGCATGCCACCGAGCGAGAGCTTCAAGAGCTTTCCGCGGCTGGGCGAGTACCTGCTGCAGTGCAAGGTAATTGATCACAAGCTGCTAGAGACGTTTAAGCGGCTCCACCAGCTGCGCAATAAAGCGGCGCACGCTGGGGAGCTTAATCTCAGCGAGGAAGATGCGAGGAGTTATGTGGAACTCGCAATTGCTCTCGCGGCACATATTCGGTCCCGCTAGCAGAGATCTAACAATTCATTCAAGCCGAACCCGTTTCGCGGGTCGGCTTAATTCAGGCGTTAGACCGCGACCAACCACAGGGGGATCGTGATGGCAGTTCAATTGATCAGCTATGATTTGCGCAAGCCGGGCCGAAATTATGATGACGTGTACGAGGCGATAAAGAAGATCGGAACTTGGTGGCACTGCCTGGAGTCTGTTTGGCTCGTAAAGACAAATTCCAGCTCTGGAGACATTCGCAACCACCTCAAACAGTTCATTGACAAAAATGACGATTTGGTTGTCTTTGGCCTCAATGGCAACTGGGCTACGTACGGTCTTTCGGATGATTGCAATAATTGGTTGCGCAACAATCTTGCGGCCTAACAATTCATTCAAGCCGAAGCCGCTTCGAGGCACGGCTTAATTCAGGCGTTAGGCGTCGTAAGAACGATCAGTAGTGGCTTCGCACACAACGGTTTGCTTCACCGGATCGGCGCCAGTCCAGCAGACACGACTGCCGTTGTTCACCAGCTTCGGCCGGTGCACCGAGCGCGCGCAGGTGTCGCTGCTTCAAGCTGGCGGGCTTCGGTTGCCAGGCTTCCACTGCCCTGGCGCGCGGGCCCAGCGCGGCCTCTTCGGCAAGCGCGCTACTTGCCGTGCGCGGCGCGCGCCCAGGCATCGGGGCTTCGGGCAGCATCCACTACCTGCCCGTCATTGTCTGGGGTAGTCTCGCGCCTAACAATTCGTTCAAGCCGAACTTGTCCCGCTGCGCGGGCTAAGTCGGCTTAACTCAAGCGTTAGGCACCGCATGGAAGATCAGCGAGCATTTTGGGCATGGTTCGAGCGAAACGAGGAGAGATTCCGTAACGTTGAGGTGCCCGCAAAAGAGCAGTTGCTCGATGAGCTGCTGGACGCACTACACGACTACTGTCCGCACCTCTGGTTTGAGACTGGCAGAGCGGATGATGGGTGCAACGAGTTGATCGTCTCGGCCGAAGGAGATACGAGGTACTTCTCCGCTGTCCGCACTCTGATTGCCACCGCGCCACCAGTTCCAGGCTGGCGATTCATTGCGTTCAAGCCGGGCAGCGGATTTGGCTTCGACACTCGCTATGGCGGCATTACCTTCAGCCCCAAGGCAACGTGGTTTTTGCCACTCCGATCCTCCAGTGATCCCTCGGCGCTCGGAATTCGTGTTGGTTATGCCCACTACGACCAGGCTCAGGAGCAGATCTTCTTGACGGGCACATTCATCATGCTGGAGTGTACCTTGGGTGAGGTTGCGCTCGCTGAGCAAGTGCAGCACATTGAGGTGGCGGCATTGCCATCCAGTCCAGAATCCAGCGGGTACTCGCCTTTACCGGAGCTCGCCAACTTGGTGCTCGGGGGCGGTGCCTAACAATTCATTCAAGCCGAAACCGCTTCGCGGTTCGGCTTAATTCAGGCGTTAGGCATCAAGGAAAGTACCCGGTGACCAAGGATCAGTTCGTACGGTGCCGCGCTGAGTTCTATCAGCGCGACAGGCGGTTCAATTTCGTCTATCTCGCTCTGTTCTTTGGGCTTCTCATTGCCGCCATCCCACTGTCATCGCATGTACCAGAGCAGTATCAGGGCGTTGTCGGCATCTCATTCATCACGGTTCTTGTCGCCAATGCCGCAATCTTCACTCTGCGTGGTCGTGGCCAAGCAAAGCGAGCTGGCTTAGTTTGTCGCTCATGTAGAGGCGGCCTGCTTGGTGCGCCCGGCAACATTGCCGTCGCTACCGGCAACTGCCCGCACTGCGGCCAGGCAGCGTTCGCGCAATGATGGGTGAATTAACACCCCAAGTGCAACGCTCCTGAGAGTTCCTGCATGCGCTCGATGGGCGTCTTGTAGTCATATCGCTTCCTCGGTCGTGTGTTGAGTTTATGCGCGATCCGGTCGCAGTCGGATTGGTCGACGCGTGACAGGCTGCTGCCTTTGGGGAGGTATTGCCGGAGCAGGCCATTGAAGTTCTCGTTGCTACCACGCTCCCATGGGTGGTGCGGGTAGGCGAAGTAGCAGCGCACGCCGGCCACCTGCTCCAGCACTTGGTACCCATGGAACTCCGTGCCGTTATCCCAGGTGACGGTCTTGAACGGCAGGCCGCTGCGCCGGATCAGGTCCAGCGCCGCGCGGTTGGCCGCTTTGACCGTCCTGTGCGGCAGTCGGGCGACCAGGGCCAATCCGGTGCTGCGCTCGACCAACGTCAGCAGGCACGGGCGCTCGCTGGCCGCGCCGATTACGGTGTCGCCTTCCCAGTGCCGGCCTGCTGCCGGGTCTCGACGTCCGCCGGTCGACGGTCGATCATCGGCTTGCCCGGCAGTTTGCCTCGCCGTTCCGGGCCGAACGTGCGCTTGCGCCGCCGCTTGCCACCATGTCGCAAGCACCATCGCAGCACGCCGCCCTCGCGCCGGTCCAGGCGAACGTGCCGATAGATCGTCATGTGGCTGATACACGCCACGCCGTGCAACGCCAACCAGCGGGCGATCTGCTCGGGGCTCCATTGCGCATGACGCAGGAGCGCCTCGACACGGCCATAGATATCAGGGCCATGCTGGCTGATCTGCCGGGATCGACGCCGGCGCCCGTTGGTACGCTCCTGGGCCTTGCTGGGGCGATAAGCGCCGTCAGTCCGGTGGCAGCGGTTGCGTTCGAACTCTCGGCTAATCGTGCTGGGCGAGCGTCCCATGATTCGGGCGATGGATCGGAAGGACTGCCCATCGCGGTGGAGGACGGACAGGGTGTATCGTTCCTGCTCGGTGAGCTGGCTGTCCATGAGGGATCGCCTCTTGCCGGAGAGATCCCTTCCAGTCTGCCAGCTCACCTCTGTATTTCCGGGCGGCGCGGGTGTTGCACTTACTTTGTTAACCCGCGCGCCCTAACAATTCATTCAAGCCGACGCCATTTCTCGGCGCGGCTTAATTCAGGCGTTAGCCCTCATGAACATCATTGTCGGCTCTGGCAGCAGCATCTTGAGCATCGCGGCCGTGGCGGTTGCGCTGGTGTCATTGTGCTTCGCCGTCTATTCCTGGCGCCAAGCCAACCGCCCACTCGTTTCAGCCCGTGTCACGTCGCATAGCGGTGGTAACGTTGGTATCGCACTCAACCTGCTGGTCGAGAACACTGGCAATCGCCCTGCTCGGGACATCCGCTTTATTGTCAAAGAGTCGGACGTTCGTGCCGCTCATGCTCAGTCCTCTATACCCAAAAGACGCTCAGCGCTGCTTCTTCTCTGGCATCGTTATCCCGGTCCTTGCAAATGGTCGCTCTGTTTCAAACGCGTTTGGTTATCTCGGGCAAGGGCAGCCTGATTCGTGGCAAGTCGGCTCCGAGATTTCTGTCATGCTCAAGTACAGAGACTTGTCAGATCGGCGTTTTTCAAACAAGATTCGGCTCCTTCTTGCGGATGACGCTGGCTTTGCTCAAACTTCTGGGGGAGTGATCATCGGCAAGAAGGCTAACAACTCATTCAAGTCGAACCCGCTTCGCGGGTCGGCTTAACTCAGGCGTTAGGCATCACGTGGAGGTTCTCATGCGACTGGTTCTAGCAACAGCAATCTTTGCGTGCTCGCTCCAACTTGCGGCACAACCGCATCATCATGAACTTGAGTTCTCACAAGCCAGTGAGCTTCTGCCGTGGTGTGAGGCCGAAGCCCGTGCTCACTTCGTTGGAAAGGGCGTCACAACCTATCAGTGGACGGGTCGCTACTACGATAAAGGCAATGTCCTCTTTGTTGAGGGCAAGCTACGGGCCAACGGAAATGATGTTCCCGTCGCATGTAGAGTAGCTAGAGGCGGCCGTGAGCGTTACGCGATCGTCGAGATTAACGAGTCAACGTGAGGCAAGTGATGCCCAACAATGCATTCAAGCCGAATCCGCTTCGCGGCTCGGCTTAACTCAGGCGTTAGGCCTCATGGGGAGGACAGCGTGAGCCGGGAAGATCTAGTTGCAGTTGCATCGCGGCTCTTTGCCGTGTTCTTGCTGGTGACGATAGCGCGCTCGTTCCCAAGCGCTGCGGCGCTCCTGTCCCAAGAGGGTCACCGGCCGTCTTTAGCTCTGGTGGCTATTGTGCTCATCGCCGGCGTAGCTATCTGCGCGGTTCTTTGGTTCTTCCCGCTCACCATAGCGAGGAAGCTCCTGCCCGTGATGAAGGAGCCACGATCAGAAACATCCATGAGTTCGTCGGCGGCATTGTCTGTAGGACTGACACTTTTGGGTGTTTGGGTGCTGGCATACGCGATCCCCGACGCAATCTACTGGATGACTCGTTTCTTGCTCATACACCGAATCGACGACGCACACTACGCATGGGGCCCGGAGCAGATCGCCAGCGTGGCTACAACGGTCGCAGAGATCGCGCTGGCGGCCTGGCTGATCTTTGGAAGTTCCGGCATTCGCAGATTGATCTACAAGTGTCGGTATGGGGTATCTCGAGATGCGGCCTAACAATTCATTCAAGCCGAATCCGCTTCTCGGGTCGGCTTAATTCAGGCGTTAGGCGCCACAACACAAACACTGTCTTGGCCAAAGATATGACTACCTGTCCGTACTGCCACAAGAAAGCCCTGTCGCAACTCAGGAAATCCTTCCTGGGTCCGGCACTGTCTGTTCAGTGCAAAGCATGCGGCAAACGCATATCCGTCCCGCTCAGCGCAATGTTGGCGGTCGCGCCATTCCTCTTTAGTATCGTCCTTGCCGGCCTTCTGGCTCCACATGGCTGGCACTTCAGTGTCATTTCTTTGCTTTCAGGCTTCGTGGCAATGACTGCAATACACGCGTTCCTCGTCCCATTGGTGCCACGTGGCGCCTAACAATTCATTCAAGTCGAACCCGCTTCTCGGGTCGGCTTAATTCAGGCGTTAGGCGGCTTTGGAGACATAAGTGGGACTGACACATCTATTGATCGCGGTCGTCGTACTTGTCAATGCCATTGCGTCGGTAGCCGTGCTTCGTGTCTCTGTGTTCTCCACGCAGCAACGCCTACTCCAGCTTGCGCTCATCTGGTTCGTGCCAATCATTGGCGCGGTCGTCTGCGGAGCATTTGCATCATCTCAGGGGCTTGGGTCTGCGCCCCCGAGTACGATGGATCCACTCTATTTGCCATCTGACGGTGGCGCACCAGAAGGCCCAGGCATCGGAATCTGTGGGTGCTGTAGCAGCGACGGCGGTGGAGACGGGGGAGGTGGCGGCGACTAGTGCCGCCGCCTAACAATTCATTCAAGCCGACGCTGCTTCGCGGCGCGGCTTAACTCGGGCGTTAGGCCCACTATGAAACATCTGAAAACCTTTGTGCTTTGCTTGTTGCTTGCTGGGTGTGCGGCAGAGCCCGACTCCACCTGCAAAGTTGACCCGGTCATCTTCTGCGAGCCGTTTGAGCAGATCTCCGCCGAGTTGTCCCCGCAAGACAAGAACCATCTCTTAGAGGCAGCGCCGCGCGACATAATTCTCATGCACCATGGCTTCGGCACCGCCATCCGGAACAGGTTTGGTCTCTGGCACGACAACGATCTCACTCGCTTTTTCAAGAGCAATGGTGTAGACCATCCTGACAGCATGTCAGGACCATTCATCACCGGGCTAATCGGCTATCTGGAAGGACGAAATGTTCTTATGACTGAGGAGATCAAGAAGATTCCTCCGCCACCACCGCCTCCGCCGGAGCCTTCCAAGTGAGTAGGCCTAACAGTTCATTCAAGCCGAACCCGCTTCGCGGGTCGGCTTAATTCAGGCGTTAGCTGTCATGAGCAAGATCGTCGCCATCGTGGTGCTTTTAGGGTTGGCCTCTTGTCAGTCGGAGGTAGAACGCTCGCCCACCACCTGGGCTGACGAGATACAGGAACTTGTTGCGAGCCACCCCATGATTCGTGACGAGGAGCAGGTACGGAGTCTCATACCCTACGAGAGCATCACGATAGAACGCGGTCCCTGCTTCGGCTCATGCCCCGTCTACAAGATGACGATCAACCGCAATGGCACCGCACTGCTTACAACAGATCATTTGCTGCCGCGTGAGGCCCTGCGTTACTCAGCCAGCATCGGCCTGAAAGACTACGCCCGTCTAGCTCAGGTCGTGGAAATTGCCAGAAGAGCAGCGCCACGGGCTGAGTACATGGGCCAGTGGACAGACGACTTTGGCGTGACCATAACTGCGAAGACAGCCCATGGCGCTTGGCGTGTTCACGATTACGGCCAGGTGGCGCCCGCTGAGCTGTGGGCACTGGAAGAGCTTCTACACCACACTCGCAGCGATCTCCAATGGGCGGGTGGCGTCAGATGACGGCTAGCAATTCATTCAAGCCGAACCCGCTTCGCGGGTTGGCTTAACTCAAGCGTTAGATCTGCGGGGGGGTAGTTATATGGCGACCGAATGTGCCTTTTGCGCGATTGCGCGGGGCGATGCCCCGGCCAGCATCGTCTGTGAGAATCATTTGGCAATGGCTATCCTCGACCTGCGTCAGTTCCATCCTGGCCACATAATTGTCATTCCTCGCCGACATCTCCAGGATGTTCGAGAGCTTGATGACGCTATCGGCACTGCGCTCATGGCCATGGTGTCACGCGTCACTCGCGCAGTGAGTAGTGCCTTTCCAAATCAAGGTCTGAGCCTATGGCACTCTATTGGTGAGGCGGCGTTTCAAGAGGTTCCCCATCTGCATATACATGTTCATCCACGCCTCCTAGGTGACGACATGCTGCGCATCTATCCACAACGTTTAAGCAGTACGGATCGTTCGGTACTTGATTCACATGCGACAGCCCTACAGGCGCATCTTGGCCTGCAGATCTAACAATTCATTCAAACCAACGCCGCTTCGCGGCGCGGCTTAATTCAGGCGTTAGGCCTCACCTCATGCGTGTCGAAATCTGCATTCTGCTGTTCGGCATACTCGGTAGTGCCGTGCCATCGCCGCCCCAGACATGAGACTTCGTCTATGTGAGTCGTAGCACCACCTTCGATGCGATTCGAGGTCAGACTGAGCCACCCCTGATTTCTCGAACACCACAAAGCGGTGACAACCCTCGCACGGAGGTGTTCTTCTGTTACGACCACATGGCGCCGAGCTGGTTGATGGTGCCCAGCGATAGCGCTTGAGTCGGACTCGGTGGCTGTGCTTGCGACACACAGTCGCTCACGCCCGCCCTCTCGTTGGTCCGATCAGCCACCTCTCGCGCACTGGCGGCCAAATCGGCGGCTGCCCTTGCCTCGTGCGCTGCATGCTCAGCCATAGAGTCAGCAAGTTCAGATGGATTTTCCGCTGCAATGTCCGCCGCCGCCTCCGCGGCCTTCTGTGCCGCTTCGGCAGCTCTCTCTGCCCTTGCAGCGGCGGCCTGAGCTTCGCAGGCCTGATTGTTCTCCGCGGCCACGTTAGCGTCGCGACTCGAACTTAGCGCATCGCTGGCTGCATCGCTGGCCTTACTAGCCTCGCTCACCGCCTCGCAATCAGAATGACTCGGGCCGGCATCTGCCGAGCATGAGCCCGCGGCGCCCGCGCCTGAGTTGCCACCGCCCCCTGAAACACCTGAACTGGAATCTGCCATGTGTCAATCTCCTTAATGGTTTGGCATGATGCGCAAATTCTGCACCTGGCTAAAGCGACAGTCCTCCGCCTGGCGGACTATAAGCGACACTCAAAGCGGGGGTACTGGGGTTAACCCTAGGGCGTAGGGGAGAAACGGGGATAGCTCAGTCTGACCTTACAGGCAATCCGGCGTACTGTACGCAGGCGCATGCCTGACAATTCATTCCGAATCCGCTCCGCAGGTCGGCTTAATTCAGGCGTTAGAGCGCACAGAATGACCTTGGAGTGTGTGCAGTGAAAGTCCAGCGAATCGTAGCCAACATCGAAACCGCCGACATCGAGGCGACCGATGCCTTTTACCATGGGGTTCTTGGCCTTGATGTGGTCATGGATCATGGCTGGATCCGTACATATGGCGCTGCGTCGGAAATGACGGTGCAAGTCAGTTTCGCCAGCCAAGGTGGCTCGGACACGCCCGTTCCCGAACTCTCAATAGAAGTGGATGATCTTGCGGAGGCGCTTCGAAGAGTGGAAGATTCCGGCACTCCTATTGAGTACGGGCCGGTCAGTGAGCCTTGGGGCGTTCGTCGGTTTTACGTCCGTGACCCATTGGGCAAGCTCGTCAACATCCTGCAGCATGAACCGCCGGGTGCGCCCTAACAATTCATTCAAGCCGGCCCGCTTCGCGGCGCGGCTCAACTCAAGCGTTAGTCGTCAGTGAGAGGTCTGCTGGAGCGTCTTCTTTCGACCCATCCAGGACGGTAAAGCACCGATAGCGAGGACTTGGAGATGGCTAAAGCATCCGATCATGAAGCTTACATCGCGGCGGCGCCGGAAGACCTGCGTCCGTTGCTGGAGAATTTGCGCGCGCAGCTTTCGCGTACATTGGCCGATGCTGAAGAAGTCATTGCATACAACATGCCTGGCTTCAGGGTTGGAAAGACGATAGTTGCTGGCTATGCAGCTTTCACCAAGCAGTGCGGTATTTACGTGTCTCCCGGTTCAATCAGCTCGCTTGCTGGCGACATTGCCGAGGCTGGACTGAAGGCGACCAAGACTGGCGTGACGTTTTCGCCGAGCAATCCTATTCCGGACGAATTGATCGAAAAGCTGGCCCAAGCTTCTCGAAATGATCATGGTCTGTGAAACGGCCGCTCGAAAAATCAGAACCGTCGAAATATCTCAAGGCTTGGCTGTCTTCTGCTGGCTGAAAGCAAACAAGGTGAACGCAAATGATGCCTAACAACTCATTCAAGCCGAACCCGCTTCGCGGGTCGGCTTAGTTCAGGTGTTAGGCGGCACGGAGACTTTCATGGCGGCCGTGATACGGATCGGTTGATACGTCAGTCGATATCGTCGCGCTCGACTACGACTACTGGTACAAGCTTGGAGAGGCCGCTGGTGCCTTGGAGCCTGGTGAGACATCTCAGCCACTGGGCCCAGACGGATTCTTGTACTACGCCCGGTTCCGGCACGCTCTTGAGGCATCCTAGCCAACTTCCCTAGACTCGCCCGGGTACGGCACAATCGCCAAGGCGGTCGCGCACGCGGAGTCAAAGATTACGGGCGGCGTTGTCTGGCAGGACGTCGTCGCCGCCTAACAATCCTTCAAGCCGATGCCGCTTCGTGGCTCGGCTTAACTCAAGTGTTAGGCCATACAGCACACATCAAGGAGGACTCATGGAATCACAGCAACAACCCGCCGGGACCGGTCAGCGCTACACCATGTCATGGACGGCCTACGTCCGTCCCGTCATTGTTTTGCTTATCATGTTCGGCCTCGGCTACGCCCTGACCAACGTCAACGGTTGGCTGGGTGGCATCTTCATGGTGTTCTGGCTTGGTCTCTTCATCGTCCAAATCCTCACAATCCGTAGTACCGTCCTTTACACGGATGATCAGGGCGTGTGGGTGTACAGCGGCATCTTTCCTTGGTCAAAGGGCATGAGGGGCGTCAAGTGGCGCGACGTCGAGGACGCCGTTTACTTCCCCAACTTCCTGAGCTGGCTGCTCAAGTCCTACACCGTTCGTATCGGCCATCGTTTCACTAAATCTAGCGAGATTGTGCTTCCCCATATCGCTCGCGGACACGATGCCGTTATGCACATCAACGACTTTCATCACAATGTCTTGGCCGCCAGCCCTGCAGGCAGCATGGCCTGACATTCATTCAGGCCGAGCCCGCTTCGCGGGTCGGCATAACTCAGGCGTTTAGCGCCACGGGAGAGAGACAGTTGGATCAGTACAGAACAGGGAGGATACTCGCTAAGGCAATCAGCGTCACCGGCTGGCTGGTGGCCGCAGTATGCACGTTCTTCTTTGCCTATCGTATTGCAGGCACACACCCCGCCATGTGGGGCAATTCATTTCCATTCCTGGTGATGATCGTCGGCGCTTTGTCTGTTGTGCTGCTTAGCTGGATTGCAAGAGCTGTGTTCGACATCGCGTCAGCCCAGGCCGGGCGCGGCGCCTAACAGTCCACTCAAGGCCGACGCCGCTTCGCGGCGCGGCTTGATTCAGTCGTTAGGTCGCTTGGGCGAACCAGCTTAACCGGAGCGGGCAAATGATCGAACTTCCCATAAGAGATCCGTGCGACCTTTGCGTGGCAGGTCGAGAAGAAAGATGGAAGATCATAGACGAAAGCGAACATACATTAACGGTGATCAATCCGTGGCAATTCGAGGTCGGCCAGTGCTGCGTTATCACGCGTCGGCATGTCGCGACGCTGCTCGATCTTTCTGACCAGGAGTGCGGGGCCATAATGGGCTCGGCCAAGAGAGTCGCTGAGGCGCTCGTCAGGACTTATCGACCCCTCGGAATACTTACGTTCCAGAACAATGGGGTCTTTAGCGGACAGGAGACACCGCACTTCCATTTCCATGTGGTGCCTCGGCAGACGGGCAGTGATTGGGGTATAGGCCCGCCTCAACTCGCAACATTCGATGGCGCCGGACGAAAAAGGGGTACCTCACACGATCCAAGCGGGGATGCACAGCGTCGAGAGCGAGTTCAAGCTTCTGCCAAGCAGCTTGCTGAAACCGCGGACCTGATTCGTTCGAATCTGCCGGTTAGCTCAGGCGTTGGCCTTCACTAGCAGCAATGTAGTGATCGGAGACTTGGATGGCATTGCCCAAGGGAACGCGCAAGACCTGTCCGAAAGGACACATGTACTACAAGAATTCGGATTGCCCTACATGTCCCGCGTGTGAAGCGCAACGCAAGCCGGAGGCTGGCTTTTTGTCTGAGTTGGCCGCTCCGGCAAGGCGTGCGCTCGAAGGCAAAGGGGTTACCACGTTGTCTAAGCTCGCCAAGCATACGGAAGCTCAAGTTCTCGAGTTGCATGGCATGGGGCCTAGCTCGATGCCAAAGCTGAAGAACGCGTTGAAAGCCAAGGGTCTGTCGTTCAAGCCTTCCCGCGGTGAAGACTGATAGTTCCTTCAGGCATTGAAATCGCGTCATGAGCGCTTTCTGGCCTGATGTGATGAAGGGAATTCAGTGCCGAATCAGGGCCTTGACACCTTTTCAATCCCGTAGCAGACTCGATTGCAAGGAGCGTCGAAACTCCTCTAGCAGCGGTCCCCACCTCCGTCAAACCGGTGGGTTTTTTGTGCCCGTGCTGCTGTGGGCACGACCGACGCGAAGCCTGCGTCGGGAGGGCGGCTAATACAACACCCTTCGGGGGAATACGCCCGCCGGCTGCTAGCGGTTTCGAACCTCCCGACTTCCGTCCGCCCTGTCGCGGTGGGCGGCCACTTCATGGAGTGAGGAGGCAACGATGTCGAAGTTCGATTCGGATGATCTGGACACGACCGGCTACTTCCTGCCGGAGGACAGCCAGTTCCGGCTGGCGAGGCTGCGCGATCACATCAGGTTCCTGGGGCGGCTGGCGCAGCCGCGCATGGCGGACGAGGCGCGGGAATGGGCGCCGGAGGTGTCTATGGGCGAGTTGGCGTTCTGCCTGGAGTCGTTGGCGGAACAGGTGGACCTGGTGCTGGAGGAGGTGTCATGGCCCGCGCAGCGGGAGCTGGAGGACGAGGTCGCCGACGACGACGCCGTAGCGGCGGCGACGCCGGAGGTTTCCGACACGGCCGCCGAACGCTTTGCCTTCGGCATCACCCGGGATCAGGTCGATGCGCTCGACCGCCTGATCCAGACGATCTCGGCCCATGGCGATGTCCTGGCGGCCGGTCACGCTGCAGAATTGGCGAACCCCACGCTGCCACTGATGGGGCAGGCGATCCGTGACGGTGCGGCCGCCGTGCGTGCGCTGCTGGACGAGGTGGAAGCGCAGCAGCTCGGGCAGGCGCCGCGTCCACGGCCCGGCGTGGGTGAAGAACGGGGTGTGTACGGTGCCGGGCCTGCATTCCCCGCGGCAGGTGCGCTATCCGGTTCCGCGTTGTCGCTGCCCGCAGATCGGCCATTGAGACACGCCACGCAGTCGCGCACCCCGCGCCTGCACTGATCCGGGCCCAGGCCACGCCGCCAAAGGTGCCAGAAGCGCCTTTGGCGGCGTGCTGTCCACTCTTGCAACGCTTGTGTCGGTGCTGTTTCCTCATCGCAGGAGTGGCCCGACGGTTCATCGAGCCGAACCCGCTCCGCGGATCGGCTCCATTCGGGCGTTAGGCTTCACCTACACATGATTGGCGAGCGGAGCCCCATGAACCTACTCCAGCCTGTTCTGCTGTTTCTTGCCGCCATTCCATCGGTTGCTCGAGCGGACGGACCACTGATCAACACGTGGGTGGAGCTTCGCGTGACATCTTGCATGCCGGCGACATTCGAGGCACCGCCGTATGAGACGTTCCTGTACGTCAAGGGCGACTCACACCGGACTGCACTCATCACAGGTCGCGTCGTGGATTCCGGCTTACGCGACTATGAGCAGTTACGCGAGTACGATTTGTCAGAGGCGCAGATTCGCGCCGAGGCTGAGAGGAATACCGCGCGTCTGCCAAGAAGGAATAGCGCACTGAGCGTCGTGCTGCGCCAATGGGACGCCGAATTTTGCCGGAGGGCACTGGATAAAGTGGTCCGCTTCGATTTCAACCATAGCTGCGACGTTATGCCCTTCACCGGGAAATGCTTGCCGC
The DNA here is from genome assembly GCF_045689605.1 of Luteimonas sp. R10. Lineage (GTDB taxonomy): Bacteria > Pseudomonadota > Gammaproteobacteria > Xanthomonadales > Xanthomonadaceae > Luteimonas. Next base: position 551,502 of record NZ_CP141262.1, on the reverse strand, counting down.
CGGTTCCTCTGGTGGATCCGTCGGCTAGATGATTGGGCGCTCAGGATGGACCTGCTGTCGAAGTGCGCCTAACGTTCATCAGCCGAACCCGCCTCGGGGATCGGCACCATTCAGGCGCCGGGCGCCAGAGGAAAGTGTTGGACATTCGCATTGCCGACCTGGAAAGCCCCGAGGTTCTCGCGCTGCTGCGGGAACATCTCGCATCGCTGGCTCCTACCGCTCCGGCGGAGAGCCGCCACGCGCTCGACCTGGGCGGCTTCCGCAGTCCCGACGTCACCTTCTGGGGCATCTGGGACGGTTCGGTGCTGGCTGGGTTCGGCGCGCTCAAGCAGTTGACCGCGGCGCACGTGGAGGTCAAGTCCATGCGGACCGCCGCCTCTCACTTGCGGCAGGGCGTGGCGTCGCGGATGTTGCGGCATCTCGTTCGAGAGGCGGTCGCGCGCGGCTATTCGAGGCTGAGCCTGGAGACCGGCTCGATGGCGTTCTTCGAGCCCGCGCGGCGTTTGTATGCATCGTTCGGGTTCGTGCCCTGTCCGCCCTTCGACAGCTACAAGGCGGATCCCAACAGCGTGTTCATGACGATGCAGTTGACCGGGTCGGCGCCTGGCGGTTCATCCAGGCCGAAGCCGCTCCACGATTCGGCTGCACCCGACCGTTAGGCGCCAGGGAGACATCATGTCACGTCCCGATGAGCAGACGCGGCAGCGGCCTGGCTCCACCCCATTAGGCCCATGACCGACCGCCTCGCAACCTGCAGCTGTGGACAGCTCGTCGTCCGCACCCGTGGCGAGCCGCTCCGGGTCTCGATCTGTCATTGCCTGGCGTGCCAGAAGCGGACCGGCAGCGTGTTTGGCGCCCAGGCGAGATTCCCGGCCGACGCCGTGCGTATCGAGGGCGAGAGCAAGGTGTATGCCCGCATTGGCGATGAGGGCAGCACGGGCCGGTTCCACTTCTGTCCGACGTGTGGCGCCACCGTCTTCTATCGGCTGGACGCCGTTCCCGGCGTGGTGGCCGTGCCCGTCGGCGCCTTTGCGGATCCGGCGTTTCCGCAGCCGGAGGTCTCGGTGTACGAGGTGCGGCAGCATTCATGGGTGCGTCTTCCAGACGGTATCGAGCACCTTGATTGAGCCGCCCATGGGCGGTCTAATGGCGACGAGCCATCCGTTCGAGTCGAGCCCGCATCGCGAGCCGGCTCGGCCGGGCCTGATGTCGCGGAGGAGCCCCATGGAAAACCAGGACCTGGGGTCGAGGTGTGCCGAGATCCTGCGTACCTGCCTGTACGCGAACATCGCGACCTGCAATGGCAACGAGCCGTGGAACACCCCGGTGACCGCCGTTCCCGATTCCGAGCTCGACTTCTATTGGTCGTCCTGGACCGAAGCCGTTCATTCGCAGAACATCCGCGCCAATCCGAACGTCTTCTTCACCTTCTACGACTCAACACGGGCTCGCGGCACCAACAACATGCGCTGCCTGTACCTCCGCTGCGAGGCCGCCACCGTTTCCGATCGGGCTGAAGCGCACAGGGCGCACGAGCTCGTCTATCCGGACGAGGCGGTCAGTCTCGGCGACTTCTTTGCGCCTGGGCCCAAACGTTTCTATCGCGCGCGGCCGTTGCAGGCGTGGCTGAATGTGCTGTCCGAGCGGGAGCTCCAGCCCAGCACGGTCAAGATGCGCGTAGAGGTGCCGTTGGAGAGCATCCGGCTCGCAGGATGACGATTCGTTCACTGCGCTTCGGCTACGGGTCATCGAAGCGTTGGACACCACCGCATGCGGCTTTGGTCATTGCACCCCAAGTACCTGGACCCACGGGGGCTGGTCGCCTTGTGGCGTGAGGCCCTGCTGGCCAAGGCGGTTCTGTGCGGCGAAGCCCGCGGGTATCTCCATCATCCGCAACTGGAGCGATTCAAGGCGCACGCGCATCCGCGCCTGGCGATCAATTCGTATCTCGCGGCTGTCCACGACGAGGCCACCCGGCGGGGGTATGCCTTCGACCGGTCCAAGGTCGGGCCGGTCCGGACGGTCCGGGCGATCCCGGTCGGCTCCGGGCAGCTCGCGTACGAGTGGCGCCATCTGCAGCGGAAACTGGCGGGACGCAATCCGGCCGTTCTCGCTTTGTGGCGCGGCGTGGCCGTCCCGGCATGCCATCCACTGTTTCGCCGGCGCCCCGGGCCGGTGGCTTCATGGGAGCGGGCGCTGGACGGCGCCTTGGGCTAGACTCTCGGGCTTGGAGAGGAGTTCGCATGACCATCGAAACCGAGGACGATGTCGCCGCGCTCAAGCGCATCGGCAGGATCGTTTCCAATGTGCTTCAGGCGATGCTCGACGCCGCCGAACCCGGCATGACCACGCGCGAGCTGGATTCGCTCGGCGAGCGGTTGCTGGAAAAGCACGGCGCGCGATCGGCGCCCAGGCTGACCTACGGCTTCCCGGGCGCGACCTGCATCAGCATCAACGAGGAGGCCGCGCACGGCATCCCGGGCGACCGGCGGATCCGGCCTGGCGACGTGCTGAACGTCGATGTTTCCGCCGAGCTGGAAGGCTACTTCGCCGATACCGGAGGAACGAAGGTCGTGCCCCCGACCGACCCGCGGAAGACGCGCTTGTGCCACGCCACCCGCACGGCGCTCGGGCAGGCGATGAAACAGGCCCGCGCGGGCCTGCCCATCCATGGCATCGGCGCCGCGATCGAGCGGACTGCGAAGACATACGGCTTCAGGGTCATCGAGAATCTCGGTAGCCACGGGACCGGCCGTGCGCTGCACGAAGCACCCGAGCACATCCCCGGGTACTTCGATCCGGCGGACAGGCGCATCTTGAGCGATGGCATGGTGATCACCATCGAGCCGTTCCTCTCGACAAGGAGCCGCATGGTGACCGAGACGTCCGATGGGTGGACCCTGGTTGGCGCGCATGGCAACTTGTCGGCGCAGTACGAGCACACGATGATCATCACCAGGGGCGAACCGATCGTCGTCACGCAACACGGATGACCGGCGGCGAAAGCCGACTCTTCCTCCATGCGGACAGGCCTTCGGCGGTCCGCCCAAGTCGAACGCCAGGCCGCCAGGAGCCGCACATGCCGACCCGGGAAGCACTGATCGAGCATCTTTGGCGGGAGATCATCAATCCGCTGGACGATCCGTCCACGCTCGACAACATCGTCGCCAACTGCAAGCGCCAGCCCGACGGCTCCTTCGCGGGCGTGGGCGCGGCCATCGAGCGCGCCCTGGCTGCGGGCGTCTCCGCCGCGGACATCTGCCTGATCAACCGTAGCGTCGCATACGAGGCGGTCTTCGGCACGCTTTACGCGATCGGGGATCCCGGCGTCGACAACGACGACGTTCTCGGGCTGTACGAGGGCCTGGCCACGTCGCCGAGCGCCAAGTGGTGATCGGAGGCGCGGCCTGGCAGGTGTTTGGAGCGCCGTGTCAGGCAGGGACGAAGTGGACGTCGAAACGGTCATGGATCGCCCGCAACGCCTGTTCGTCCAGTTCCCCGCGCATGGTGCTCGGCAACAGCCTCCTTGTGGTAAGAAGGCGCCATCGAGGGGCTGGAAGGCTGAAGGACGATGTCGCGGATCGCGGTTCACAGGAAGAAGGCGCGTTGGCAGGATCGGGGACGCGACTACGTCGTGTTCGTCGACGGCAAGGAGGTCGCAAGGATCGCCAACGGCGCGAGCTGCGAGGTCCAGGTGGTGCCCGGTCCGCATGCCGTGCAGCTGCGGATCGACTGGTGCCGGTCGCCGGAACTACGCGTCGAGGTCGGGCAGGGCGAGACTGTGCAGCTGTCTTGCGGGCCGAACGCGCATCCGTTGTTCGCGATCTTCCACATCCTCTTCGTGCGCAACAGGTACGTATGGCTGCGTCCCGCTGCCTGAGCGCGCGCTGCCGGGATTCGCCGGTGGCGAAGCGCCCCCGGGTCAGGGCGCGGCGCAGGGACCGGGCGCACCGGATGTCGGCGAACGCATGCGCACGCCGGGAATAGCCGCCGCCATCCTGCTGGTGGGCGCGGGCGCTGCGTTTCTGCTTCTCGTCGGCGGTGCGTCCTTCCTCGAGCGGCCGCTGCCCGGCGGGTTGCCGCTCGGCAACGCCACGGCGGCGTTCGGCCTTTGCGCGCTGGCAGGCGCGCCTCTCGCGCTCAGCGCACGCGGCACGGCGCTCCGGGGCGTGGCGTTCGGCGTGTTCTTCGCCGCCGTCGCCTGGCTGCCCGTGTCCGTGGCACTCGCGGGCAACCTGGCGCTCAACTTCGGCGGCGGGCGCGGTGTCGCGTGGATGGTCTTCAGCCTTGCGGTGCTTGGCGCGGCGCTGGTCGCGCTGCTCTGGGCGTTGGCGGCGCGCGCCGTCCGGTCCCGCGGCACGGGCGCAACCTAGCGACGCCTTGCCTCGGCCGAAGCCGCTTTGCGGCTCGGCTCGATCCGCGCCATCCGAGGCGCGGCGCGGGTCAGGTGCGCTTGGCGCGGGCGAATGCGTCGGCCAGGGCGCTGTTGAGCGGCGCGGCCGTGGCCTTGCCGCCGCGCGGGTCGCGGCCCTGGCCGGCCCGTGAGCCGCGGGTGCGCGCATCGCGCTCACCGTTGCGCTGCAGGCGCGGGGCCGCTTCGCCGACCGGGTCGTCCAGGCGGCGGGTCAAGGCGATGCGCTTGCGGGCGACGTCGACCTCCAGCACCTTCACCTTGACGATGTCGCCGGCCTTGACCACCTCGCGCGGATCCTTGACGAATCGGTCGGACAGCGCCGAGATGTGGACCAGGCCGTCCTGGTGCACGCCGATGTCGACGAAGGCGCCGAACGCGGCGACGTTGCTGACCACGCCCTCGAGGATCATGCCCGGCTCGAGGTCCTTGATGTCCTCCACGCCCTCGGCGAAGGTCGCCGCCTTGAACTCGGGGCGCGGATCGCGGCCGGGCTTTTCCAGTTCCTTGAGGATGTCGCGCACGGTCGGCAGGCCGAAGCGCTCGTCGGTGAACTGCTCGGGCCGCAGCGTGCGAACGAACGAGGCGTCGCCGACGATCTGCTTCACCTCGCGGCCGCAGGCCTCCACGATGCGCTCGATCACCGGGTAGGCCTCCGGGTGCACGGCGGACGCGTCGAGCGGTTCGTCGCCGTCGGCGATGCGCAGGAAGCCGGCGCACTGCTCGAAGGTCTTCTCGCCCAGGCGCGGCACCTGCAGCAGGTCGCGGCGGCGCCTGAAGGGGCCGTTGGCGTCGCGGTGCACGACGATGTTCTCGGCCACCGACGGCGACAGGCCGGCCACGCGCGCCAGCAGCGGCGCCGAGGCGGTGTTGACGTGCACGCCGACCGCGTTCACGCAGTCCTCCACCTTGGCCTCGAGCGCGCGTGCCATGCGGAACTGGTCGACGTCGTGCTGGTACTGGCCGACGCCGATCGATTTCGGTTCGATCTTCACCAGCTCCGCCAGCGGGTCCTGCAGCCGGCGCGCGATCGACACCGCGCCGCGCAGCGAGACGTCCAGGCCCGGGAACTCGCGCGCGGCCAGTTCCGAGGCCGAGTACACCGAGGCGCCGGCTTCGCTGACGACGAGCTTCTGCAGCTTCAGTTCCGGGTGGCGGCGGATCAGCTCGCCGGCCAGCCTGTCGGTCTCGCGGCTGGCGGTGCCGTTGCCGATGGCGACGAGTTCGACGCCGTGCGCGCGGCACAGCGCGGCGAGCGCGTGCAGCGAGGCTTCCCATTGCCGCTTCGGTTCGTGCGGGTAGAGGGTGTCGGTGGCGACGAGCTTGCCGGTGGCGTCGACCACGGCCACCTTCACCCCGGTGCGCAGGCCCGGGTCGAGCCCCAGCACCGCGCGCGGGCCGGCCGGCGCCGCCAGCAGCAGGTCCTCGAGATTGTTGCCGAACACCGCGATCGCTTCGGCCTCGGCCTTCTCGCGCGCCTGGTTGAACAGGTCGATCAGAAGATGCAGGTGCAGCTTGGCCCGCCACGCCAAGCGGCAGGCGTTGCGCAGCCAGGCGTCGGCAGGACGGCCGCGCTCGGCGATGCCGGCACGAAGCGCGATGCGCCCTTCCGCGTAGGCGTGGCCGGCGTCGGGATCGGTGCCCGGCTCCAGTTCGAGCTGCAGGACCTCCTCGCGCCGCGCGCGGAACAGCGCCAGCAGGCGGTGCGACGGGATCCTCGCCAGCGGCTCGGCATGGTCGAAGTAGTCGCGGAACTTCGCGCCGGCCGCCTCCTTGCCTTCGACCACCCTGGCGCGGATCACGCCGTTGTCCTGCAGCCAGGCGCGCAGTTCGCCGAGCAGCGCGGCGTCCTCGCCCCAGCGTTCCATCAGGATCGCGCGCGCGCCCTCCAGCGCCGCCTTGGCGTCGGCCACGCCCTTGTCGGCATCGACGAAGCCGGCGGCGTGGTCCTCCGGCACCCGGCTCGGGTCGTCGAGCAGGCCATCGGCCAACGGTTCCAGTCCGGCCTCGCGCGCGATCTGCGCGCGGGTGCGGCGTTTGGGCTTGTACGGCAGGTACAGGTCTTCCAGGCGCGCCTTGCTGTCGGCGGCCTCGATCTCGTTGCGCAACGCGTCGGTCAGCTTGCCCTGTTCGCCGATGCTGGCCAGGATCGTCGCGCGGCGGTCTTCCAGTTCGCGCAGGTAGGCCAGCCGCGTCTCCAGGTTGCGCAGCTGGGTGTCGTCCAGTCCGCCGGTGGCCTCCTTGCGGTAGCGGGCGACGAACGGCACCGTGGCGCCGCCGTCGAGCAGGGCGATGGCGGCCTCGGCCTGTTCGGGGCGGGCGCCGATCTCGACAGCGATGGCGTGGGCGATCTTGCGCGCGAGCGCGGGCGTGGAATCGTGCATCGTGTCCGTCGTCGTGCGGCCGTTCGCCGCGAAGCGGTGGATTGTGGCAACGCAAACGGATCGGCGGTAGCCGTTGACAGGCGCGGTGCGTTCAGAACGGCCGGGCCACCGCCTCGTCGCCACTGCGCCGCCGCCACGGCAGCGGAATGCCGAGCAGCATCAGCGCCGCCCAGGCCAGGCGGCTCGATCGCGATTCCCGGTACGGCGCGTGCAGCGCCGCGCCGGGCGTCGGCTGGTCGGGGTCGGGGTCGTCCTGTAGCGCATAGGCACCCGCATCGAGCGCCTGCAGGATGCGCCGCGCGTGCATCGCCTGCTCCTCCGGCACCCGCAGCTTGACCCCGCCGATCGCCAGCCGCCATTCCCAGTTCGCCAGCGCGCTGTGCTCGTCGCCCAGGTGCGCGTCGATGCCCTCGGCCGCGAGCAGGCCGCGCGCGATCTGCGCCTCGATGGGGTCGGTGTAGCTGGCGACGATGACGAGCATGGGAAACGGCCGTTGGATGGGGCCCGGTGCGTGCGCGGGCATGGATCGCCAACGCAGGTTACGCTTGCGGCATGAACACTGTCACGCTCTCCCGACTCCGCCGTTTCGCGTCGTGGGCCGCCCTGGCGCTGCTGTTGGCCGCTTGCGGCGGCGACCGCGCGGCGGCCCCTGGAATCGCCGACGCCGGCGGCGACCCGGCGCGCCCGAGCCGCATCCTCGACTGGCCGCTGCCCGCGATCACGCCGGGGACCTCGGCGCCGGACCTGGCGCTGGCGCCGGACGGGCGCGTGCTGCTGTCGTGGCTCGACTCGCGGGCCGGGCGCCGGCACCTGTTCCGCTTCAGCGCCTGGGATCCGGTGCAGCAGCGCTGGCAGACACGTCCGGTGACGATCGCCATCGGCAGCCGCATGTTCGTCAACTGGGCCGATACCCCGCACGTCCTCGCCACCGCCGACGGCGCGCTGTGGGCGCATTGGCTGCAGAAGACCGCCAACGCGCCCTATGCCTACGACGTGGTGCTGACCCGCTCGCAGGACGGCGGCGCCAACTGGGCGCCGCCGATCACCCCGCACGACGACGGCACTCCGACCGAGCACGGCTTCGTGTCGCTGTGGCCGCAGGGCCGCGACCTGCTCGGCATCGCCTGGCTCGACGGCCGCAACACCGGCGGCGACGAGCACGCCGGGCACGGCGCGCACGGCGGCTCGATGATGCTGCGCTCGGCGCTGTTCGATCGCGGCCTGCAGCCGGTGCAGGAGGCCACCGTCGACACCCGCACCTGCGAATGCTGCAAGACCGACGTGGCGATGACCGACCGCGGCGCGCTGCTGGTCTACCGCGGCCGCACCGGCGAGGAGGTCCGCGACATCCTCGCCACCCGCTTGGAGGGCAATGCATGGACCGCGCCCAGGCGGGTGCATGCCGACGACTGGATCATGCCGGCCTGCCCGGTCAACGGCCCCGACGTCGCCGCGCGCGGCAGCGAGGCGGTGGTGGCCTGGTACACCGCGGCCGGCGGCGAGCCGCAGGTGAAGCTGGCGCACAGCCGCGATGCCGGCGACAGCTTCGGCGAACCGCTGGTGCTCGACCGCGGCGATGCGGTGCACGGCCGCGTCGCGATCGCGCTCGATGCGCAGCAGGTCCGTGTGTTGTGGCTGCGCGAGGACGGCGACGGCCAGTCGCTCTGGTTCGCCCGCTATGCGCCCGACCTGTCGCGCGAGTTCGAACGCATCGAGCTGGCGAAGCTGCAGGGGCGCGGCCGTGCCACCGGGTTCCCGAAACTGGTGGTGCACGACGGCGTGGCCCACGCTGTCTGGACCGACCTGGTCGACGGCCACCCGCAGCTGCGCGGCGTCCGCATCGCCGCCGGCGACTGACGGCCCGCCCTCCGCGTAGAGCGGAGCTTGCTCCGCTGCCTTCGGCTCCGGGGCCCGCGCAGCCGAGCAAGCTCGGCTCTACGCGTCGGATCCAGACCCTCGCCCGGCCTCTTTCCCGTAGAGCGAAGCTTGCTCCGCTGCTCCCGGCTCCGGAGCCCGCGCAGCCGAGCAAGCTCGGCTCTACGTGTCGGATCCAGACCCCCACCCAGTCCCTCTCCCGTAGAGCGGAGCTTGCTCCGCTGCCTTCGGCTCCGGAGCCCGCGCAGCCGAGCAAGCTCGGCTCTACGTGTCGGATCCAGACCCCCGGCCCAGTCCCTCTCCCGTAGAGCGGAGCTTGCTCCGCTGCCTTCGGCTCCGGAGCCCGCGCAGCCGAGCAAGCTCGGCTCTACGCGTCGGATCCAGACCTCCGCCCGGCCCCTCTCCCGTAGAGCGGAGCTTGCTCCCGGCTCCGGAGCCCACGCTGGCGAGCAAGCTCGGCCACATGCGGGAAGGCGCCCGGCGCAGACGCGGCGCGCGCGCTGTGCGAGGCTTGTGCTCCGTCTTCGCCGGAGCAAACGCATGGACCTGGGCATGATCGGACTCGGCCGCATGGGCGCGAACATGGCCGAACGGCTGCTGCGCGGCGGCCACCGCGTGGCCGGTTTCGACCCGGGCGAGGCGGCGCGCATCGCGGCGGCCGCGCGCGGGGTCGAGGTGGCCGGGTCGCTTCCGGACCTGGTCGCGCTGCTGCCGGCGCCGCGCGCGCTGTGGCTGATGGTGCCGGCCGGCCTGATCGTCGACGACACGATCGCGGCGCTGCGTCCGCTGCTGGCGCCCGGCGACGTGGTGATCGACGGCGGCAACAGCTTCTATCGCGACAGCCAGCGCCGCGCGGCGCTGGCGGCCGAGCACGGCCTCGGCTGGCTCGACGTCGGCACCAGCGGCGGCATCTGGGGACTGGAGGAAGGCTACAGCCTGACCATCGGCGGCGATGCCGCGCTGGCGCAACGGCTGGCGCCGCTGTTCCGGACGCTGGCCCCGGCCCCCGAGCGCGGCTGGGGGCATGTGGGCCCCGCCGGGGCCGGCCATTTCGCCAAGATGGTGCACAACGGCATCGAGTACGGCCTGATGCAGGCCTACGCCGAAGGCTTCGCGATCCTGCAGCGCAAGCAGGACCTCGGTTTCGACCTCGCCCAGGTGGCCGACATCTGGCGCGAGGGCAGCGTGGTGCGCTCGTGGCTGCTCGACCTGGCCGCCGATGCGCTGCGCGGCAATCCGGCGCTCGACGGCATCGCGCCGTTCGTGGCCGATTCGGGCGAGGGCCGCTGGACCGTGGCCGAGGCCATCGACCTGGACGTCGCCGCGCCGGTGATCACCCAGGCCTTGCTCGAGCGCCTGCGCTCGCGCGACGACGACGCCTTCGCCGACAAGCTGCTGGCGGCGCTGCGCGACGCCTTCGGCGGGCACGGCGTCAAGCGCGACTGAGCGTTCGCCGTGCGCCCGCTCTCCGGCAGGGCCTGGCCCGAACGCCTGTGGGAGCGGCGGAAGTCGCGACACCACGCGGGCGACCCGTCGCGACTTCCGTCGCTCCCACAGGGGAGCAGTCCGCGCCTTCTTCTCTACGCGCGCTGCCGGTCGGACGGCGCAGCGCTGGCTGATGGGCACGGTGCTGGCCGCGTTCGCGGTGCGGATGGCGAGCGAGGCGCGGCGCTGAAGGTTCGGGCCTGTTGACTGGGCCCGTCTGGCCCGGACCGACATCCGATCCCCGGATCCCGGCTGCCGAGGAGCGAACCGGGCCTTCTTTGTGGGAGCGACGGAAGTCGCGACTTCGCGGGCGGCCAGTCGCGACTTCCGTCGCTCCCACAAGAGGGAGTCGTGCCTCGCGGTGATCGTGCCGCGACTTGCCGCGACCGCCGCCGCCCGGCATCGTCGAGGGAGTGGCAGGCCTCAGCCGACCGCGACCGCCGCGCCGCGTTCGGCGCTGTCGCGCGCCGCTTCCAGGATCCGCATGACCTCGAGCGCCTGCGGCGCCGTGACCGGCGGCGGCGTGCCCTCCGCGATCGCGTCGCGGATGCCGGCGTAGTAGTCGCGGTAATCGCCGGGCACGCTCGCGGTCGTCTCCCGGCGCAGGGTCCCGCCGTCGGCGCGCACCAGTTCGCCCGGCAGCGGGTCGTGGTCCCAGCCCGCCGCTCCCGGCGCGATGCCGGCGCGCAGCCGGTCCTCCTGCGGGTCCAGCCCGTGCTTGATCCAGCTGCCGCCGGTGCCGTGAGCGGCGAAGCGCAGGCCGTTGGCGGCGGCCAGCGTCGAGGCGTGCAGCACCACCCGCCGCCGCGGCCAGCGCAGGGTCACCTGGAACCAGTCGTCGACCTGGGCTTCGTCGCGCATCAGGGCCAGGTCGGCCTGCACCGCGTCGGGCATGCCGAACAGCTGCAGGGCCTGGTCGACCAGGTGCGGGCCGAGGTCGAACCAGAGCCCGGCGCCCGGCCCCGGGCGTTCGCGCCAGCGGTCCGGCACCTGCGGGCGGAAGCGGTCGAAATGCGAGTGCAGCTCGACGACCTCGCCCAGCGCGCCGTCATCGATCAGCTTGCGCAGGGTGAGGAATTCGGTATCCCAGCGCCGGTTCTGGAACACGCTGACCAGGCGCCCGGCGGCGTCGGCCGCGGCGACGACGGCCTCCGCCTCGGCGACGGTGACCGTGAACGGCTTGTCGACCACCACGTGCCGTCCGGCCCCGAGCGCCGCCAGCGCCAGCGGCGCATGGCTGTGGTTGGGGCTGGCCAGCACCACGAGGTCGACGGCGTCGTCGGCGAACGCGGCCTCGGGATCGGCCTGCACGTGCACGCCGGGGAAGTCCGCCTGCACCTTGGCGGCGTCGCCCGAGACCACCGTATGCAGCCGCAACCCCGGCGTGTGCGCGATCAAGGGCGCGTGGAACACCCTGCCGACGAATCCGTAGCCGACCAGCGCGACGTTCAGCGGCGGCGTCGCCGGCACGACGGCCGCTACCACTCGAACAGCTTGAAGTAGGTCTGCGGCGGATCGTCGATGTCGCTGTCGAGGCTGCCGTCGCCGTCGCGGTCGTAGAGGTAGTACGTCGCCCCGCGCGCCGACCGCACCTGCACCACGCGCAGCTGGCCGCCGACCCGGTACTCGGTGATGACGTCGCCGTTGGGTTCGGTGCGGGTGGCCTCGACCGCATTGGCGGGGATCTCCGGCCCCGGCGGCGCTTCGGTGGTGGCGCAGGCGGCGAGCAGCAGCAGCGGGACCAGCAGCAGGGACTTCATCGCGGACTCCATGGCGGTTCGGGGGCTTCGGGCGGTTCGGACATGCGAACTCGATTATGCGCCGGGCCGCGGCGAACGCGCCGTGACCGCGATTGGGCGAAGCGGCGTCGGCGCCGGCGCGGCGGTAGAATCGAGCGATGCCACGCCTAGTCCTGATCGACGGGTCTTCGTACCTGTACCGCGCCTTCCACGCGCTGCCGCCGCTGACCAACGCCCAGGGCGAGCCCACCGGCGCGCTGTTCGGCGTGGTCAACATGCTGCGCGCCACCCTCAACGAGAAGCCCGACTACGTCGCCTTCGTGGTCGACGCGCCCGGCAAGACCTTCCGCGACGACATCTATCCCGAATACAAGGCCAATCGCCCGCCGATGCCGGACGAGCTGCGCGCCCAGGTGCAGCCGATGTGCGACATCGTCGAGGCGCTGGGCATCAGCATCCTGAGCGAGCCCGGGGTCGAGGCCGACGACGTGATCGGCACCCTGGCGCTGGCGGCGGCGCAGGATGGCATCGAGGTCACCGTGTCCACCAGCGACAAGGACTTCGCCCAGCTGGTGCAGCCGCGGATCGCGCTGGTCAACACCATGAGCGGCAGCCGCCTGGACAGCGAAGAGGCGGTGATCGGCAAGTTCGGCGTACGTCCGGGACAGATCATCGACCTGCTGGCGCTGATGGGCGACACCGTCGACAACGTGCGCGGCGTCGACAAGTGCGGCCCCAAGACCGCGGCCAAGTGGCTGGGCGAGTACGAATCGCTGGACGGGGTGATCGCCAACGCCGACGCGATCAAGGGCAAGATCGGCGACAACCTGCGCACCGCGCTGCCGCGGCTGCCGCTCAATCGCGAGCTGGTGACGATCCGGACCGATGTCGCCATGCCGCGCGGCCCGCGGCAGCTGCAGCTGCGCGAGCGCGACGTCGACACGCTGCGCGCCATGTACACCCGCTACGGCTTCACCCAGGCGCTGCGCGACCTCGACGGCGCCGCTGCCGCGCCGCCGGTCGCCGGCGAGGCGCGGCGGATCGGCGTGCGCGGCACCGAGGCCGGCTATGCGCGGCCGGCGGCGAGTGCGGACGGGACCGCCGATCCGGCGCTGGCGGTCGCCGGCGAGTACGAGGCGATCCTCGAGCGCGCGCAGCTCGACGCCTGGATCGCGCGCCTGCGCGACGCCGGCGAGTTCGCCTTCGACACCGAGACCGACGCGCTGGACCCGATGCGCGCCAACCTGGTCGGCATCAGCTTCAGCGTCGAGCCCGGCCGCGCCGCGTACCTGCCGCTGGCGCACGACTACGGCGGCGCGCCGCCGCAGCTCGACCGCGGCGAGGTGCTGGCGGCGCTGCGGCCGCTGTTCGAGGACGCGGGCAAGAAGAAGCTCGGCCACCACGGCAAGTACGACCTGCACGTGCTGCGCCGGCACGGCGTCGAGGTGCGGGGCTACGCCGACGACAGCATGCTCGAGAGCTTCGTGTTCAACGCCACCGCCAGCCGCCACGACATGGACTCGCTGGCGCTGCGCTACCTCGGCTACACCACGGTCAAGTACGCCGACGTCGCCGGCAAGGGCGCCAAGGCGATCGCGTTCTCGCAGGTCGCGATCGACGACGCCACCCGCTACGCCGCCGAGGACGCCGACGTCACCCTGCGCCTGCACCGGCTGCTGGCGCCGAAGCTGGCCGAGGTGCCGTCGCTCGAGCGCGTCTACCGCGAGATCGAGATCCCGCTGGTGCCGGTGCTCGCGCGGATCGAGGCCAATGGCGTGCGCATCGACGGCGACGAGCTGCGCCGGCAGACCGCCGACCTGTCGCGGCGCATGCTCGCCGCGCAGCAGAAGGCGACGGAGCTGGCCGGCCGCACCTTCAACCTCGATTCGCCCAAGCAGCTGCAGGCGCTGCTGTTCGACGAGCTGAAGCTGCCGGCGGTGCTGAAGACGCCCAAGGGCCAGCCCAGCACCAACGAGGAAGCGCTGGAGGCGATCGCCGACCAGCACGAGCTGCCGCGGGTGATCCTGGAGTATCGCGCGCTGGCCAAGCTGCGCAGCACCTATACCGAGAAACTGGCCGATATCGTCAACCCGGAGACCGGCCGGGTGCACACCAGCTTCCACCAGGCCGGCGCCGCCACCGGGCGCCTGGCCTCCAGCGACCCCAACCTGCAGAACATCCCGATCCGCACCGAGGACGGGCGCCGCATCCGCCGGGCCTTCGTCGCCGATCCCGGCAACCGCATCGTCGCCTGCGACTATTCGCAGATCGAACTGCGGATCATGGCCCACCTGTCGCAGGACGACGGGCTGCTCAAGGCGTTCGCCTCCGGCGCCGACATCCACCGCGCCACCGCGGCCGAGGTGTTCGGGCGGACGATGGACCAGGTGACGCCCAACGAGCGCCGTGCCGCCAAGGCGATCAACTTCGGCCTGATGTACGGCATGAGCGCGTTCGGCCTGGCGCGCAACCTGGGCATCGGCCGCGGCGAGGCGCAGGACTACATCGCGCTGTACTTCTCGCGCTACCCGGGCGTGCGCGACTTCATGGAGCGTACCCGGCAGCAGGCGCGCGACCAGGGCTACGTGGAGACGGTGTTCGGCCGGCGGCTGTACCTGGAGAACATCGCCGCCCGCAACCAGGGCCTGCGCGCCGGCGCCGAGCGCGCCGCGATCAACGCGCCGATGCAGGGCACCGCCGCCGACATCATCAAGCGCGCGATGATCGCCATCGACGCCTGGCTGGCGACGCAGCCCGCGGGCGCGGCGCGGATGATCCTGCAGGTGCACGACGAGCTGGTGTTCGAGGCGCGGACGGACTTCATCGACACCCTGCTGGCGGAGGTGGTGCCGCGGATGACCGCGGCCGCCGAGCTGCGGGTGCCGCTGGCGGTCGACAGCGGCGTCGGAGAGAACTGGGACCAGGCGCATTGACCTGGCTGCCGGAACGAGAAGGCCGGACGATTCCGTAGAGCCGAGCTCGCTCGACTGCGCGGGCGCCGGAGCCGAAGAGCAGCGGAGCGAGCTCCGCTCTACGGGGGGCCGTGCAGAGCGGGTTCGGGGTGCGATGCCGTAGAGCCGAGCTTGCTCGGCTGCGCGGGCTCCGGAGCCGGGAGCAGCGGAGCAAGCTCCGCTCTACGGGGTGCCGGGCGGAGCGGGTTCGGGGTGCGACGCCGTGGAGCCGAGCTTGCTCGGCTGCGTGGACGCCGGAGCCGGGAGCAGCGGAGCAAGCTCCGCTCTACGTGGGGCGCCGCGCGGACCGTTCTTCAGGTAAACGGGGGCTGAATTCTTCCGGGAAATGATCGGAATCTTCACGAACCATCCATGTACGAAATGGTCATATAGCTCGCGACAGATGCAACGTCTGTCGCCGATCTCTCCCTTCCCCTGGAGTGATCCCGGAACGTAAGGCTTCTCCCCGAGCCCCGTTCCACCGAGCCCCGCCGGCCCCCCCTGCCTGCGGGGCTTTTTATTGGGGCCGGGATTGGGGATTAGGGATTCGGGATTCGTAAAGGCCAAAGCCGTGATTTCGGCCATTCAGGCCAGGCGCTTTGCTGTTGCCAATCCCGAATCCCTAATCCCCAATCCCGGCTCCCAATCAATCCGCCTCGCGCCGCCAATTCAGCGAGCCGCGGTTCTCGAGCGTGCTGGACTCGATCTCGATGTCGAAGCCGCGGCTGAGCAGGTACTTCAGGGTCAGCACCTGGCCGGTGCCGAGCAGGGACACGCCGAACCCGACGTACAGCCGCGGCGACAGTTGCTTGCCGACGCCGAGCACGCTGCCGCCGAGCGCGCGCGAGTGGCTGACGCCGGCGTTGTCCAGGCCGATGCTGGCGCCGAGCTGCGAGGCCAGCAGCCCGCCGCCGGCCGACAGCGCTGCCGAGGCGGCGTCGAGCTGGCGGCTTTCGTCGCCGGTCACGCTGGACAGCGAGCGGCCCAGCGCCAGATACGCCAGGGCCTCGGACTGGTCGCGGGCCGGATCGGTCCAGACATTGGCCTGCGGCGCCGAGGCGCGGCCGGTGACGTCGATCCCCGCGGTCAGCTCCTCGGCCTCGATCCGGCGCTCGGCGCGGATGTCGAGCACCGGGTCGGAGATGGCGTCGTTGCTCCACACCAGGTTGCCGCGGGTGATGCGCAGTTCCTGGCCATAGGCCTTGTAGCGGCCGCCGACCTGCAGCGAGCCGCTGCCCAGCATGTCGCGCCCCGGGGTCTGCCGGACCCGCAGCTGGCCGCCGAGCGTGCCCTCGAGGCCGAAGCCGTTGAGCACGACGTCCTCGCCCATCGCCAGGGTCAGGTCGAGTTGCAATGCGGTCGGCGGGCCCTCCTCGGGGTCGACCGGATCGAGCACCACCACGTCGGGCGAGGCCGAGACGCCGTCGTCCAGCCGCTCCAGGTCGATCCGCGCCTCCGGCACCGTGACCGTGCCGGTGACCTCCAGCGGCCGGCCGGCGCCGTAGCGCACGGTCAGGTCGGGATCGGCGATCGCGCGCAGGTCGCGGGTGTCGGACACCAGCAGGTTCTCGCCGCGCAGGGCGAGCTCGAGCGGCGTGGCCGCGGCTTCGCCGCTCCAGCCGAGCGAGCCGTCGATGTTCAGGGTGCCTTCGCCGGAACGCACGCTGCCGGCGATCCGGGCGCTGCCGTCGGCCAGCGCGTCCAGGCGCACGTTGCCCTCGGTCAGCTCGATCGCCAGCGAGGGGATCTCGGTGCCGAAATCGCTCAGCTGCACCTGGCCTGCCAGTTGTGGCTCGGCGCGGGTGCCGCCCAGCGTGACCTGGCCCGCCAGCCGTCCCTGTGGCTCGACGATGTCCGGCGAGAACAGCTCCAGCCAGGTCAGCTCGTCGATGTCGAGGGCGACCTGGCCGGACAGCGGCGAATACGCGTCCCAGCCGGTGCGTATCTCGGCACGCACGCGGCCGCGTTCGTCGACCACCGTCGACAGCGTGGCGGTGATCGCCCCCGGATCGAACTCCGCATCGAGCTGCAGGGCGCCGTAGCTGATCACGTCGCGCCGCGCGCGCTCGCTGAAGCGCACGCCGCCCCCGTCCGAACGCACGCTGAGGTTGCCGCTGTAGGCATCGCCGGCGGGGCGCAGGCGCGCATCGAGCGCGATCTCGCCGCGCAGCTGCCAGGGGCGGCCGTCGTCGCGCTCGGGCAGGTACGGCTCGGCCAGCGCCAGCGGCAGTTGCCGGCCGGTGGCGGTCAGGCCGTTGCGCGGCCAGTCGGCCTCGACGCACAGCGAGCCGCCGCCGTCGCTGCCGAAGCAGGACTCGGACACCCGCCAGTTGGCGCCGTCCTGGGCGAAACGCGCCGGGCCCTGCAGGGTCCAGGCGGCGCCGCGCGCCGGCGCCAGCCGCAGCGATTCCAGTACGCCTTGCCAACCGCCCGCGCGCCGGTCGGCGCTGCCGGCCAGGTCGAGTGCGCCGATCTCGCCGCGCAGGCTGGCGTTCGCGCGCAGCGATTCGATCGCGCCGCTGGCCTGCACCGACACCGTGTCCAGCGCGACGCCCGCGTTCACGCCGCTGGCGTCGATGTCCAGGTTGCCCTCGCGGCCGCGCTGCCATGGCAGGCGGCCGCGGATGCCGACCCGCTCGGCACCGTAGCTGCCCCAGGACAGGCCGCTGCCGTCGAGATCGACGTCGATCTCGGGCGCGGTGCGCGCGCCGGTCAGCTGCAGCTGTCCGCTGAGGCGGCCCTGCGCGTCGGGAAGGAAGTCGTCGAGCCGCAGCGGCGCCAGCTCGGCCTCGATGTCGAGGGTGTCGGTCGCGCTGCCGCGGGCGTCGATGCGGCTGTCGCCGAGCGAGAGCGCGACTTCGCCCTCGTAGTGGCTGGGCGCGTCCTCGGCGGCATCGGCGGCCGGGCCGTGCATGGCGAAGCGGCCGCGGCCGTCCAGCGCGCGGCCGCGCAGGCGGCCGCCGAGCGCCTCGGCGTCGACCTCGATGTCGAGCCCGCCGTCGTCGCGGGTGGCGCCGCGGCTCGCCAGGCGGCCGTTCACAGCGCCGTCCCAGTCGGGCACGAAATAGCCGGGATCGAAGCCGTCGAGGGTCGCGGTGACGTTCCAGCCCAGCGCCGGCGCCCAGGCGACCTCGCCTTCGCCTTCGAGGGTGCCGCTGGGCATCGTCGCGCGCAGGGTGCGCAGGGTCATGCGTTCGCCGTCGCCGCGCCCGTCGAGTTCCACCGTCGCGCTCTGGCCGTCGCGGGCGAGGGTGGCCTTGCCGATCGCCGCCCAGGCAGCCATGCGTCCGGCGACGCCGAAATCCGCGTCGGCGGTGACCGGCACGCCGGGCGTGCCGTCCGCGGCCGCCGCGCCGCCCCAGCGCAGGCCGCGGGCCGCCACCGCGAACTTGCCCGTGGGATCGGCGCTGTCGCTGAAATCGGCATGCCCGCGCAGGGCCACGGTACCGTCGAACAGCGCCAGCACCAGCGGGTCGGCCTCGATCACCTGGTCCCGCAGCCGCAGCACCGAAGGCAGGAGTTCGGCGGCGAAGCCGCCCTGCGCGAACCGCCCCTGCAGTTTCGCCTCGCCCCCGACGCCGTCGGCGGCGAGCTCGAACGCGATCGGCGTGCCCGGCTCGCCGCCGCCGGCCAGCAGGCCCGGATCGAGCGCCTCGGCATCGGCGCGCAGGCGCCAGCCGGGGTTGTCGCGGCCGCGCAGGGTGAGCACCGCGCGGACCGGCGCCGGCGCATGGCCGGAGATCGCCACGTCCAGCCGCGCCACGTCGCCGCGCGCGACCAGGCCGATGCGCGGCCGGGTGCGGCCGGCCGGCGCCGGCAGCACCGCGCTGCCGGTCAGGTCCATGCGGTAGTCGTCGCGCGGCGCGTATTCGCCGTGCAGGGCGAAGCGGCCGCGGTCGCTGTCGGCCCGCAGCCGCTCGGCGCGCAGGCGCCCGTCGCGCGCGTCGAGCCCGCCGCGCAGGCTGTGGATCTCGATCAGCGGCCCTTCCGCGCCGACGACGCGCAGGCCGTCGACGACGATCGCGTCGGCCTGCAGCGCCAGCGGCAACGGGCCGATCTGCGGCAGCGACTCCGGCCAGCGCGGCAGCTCGGCCGGCTCCTCGCTGGACGGCGGCAGGGTCAGCACCGCGTCCTCGACCTCCAGCGCGTCCAGCCGCAGCAGGCGGCCGAGCAGCGGGCGGATGTCGGGGTCGATGGTGACGCGCGCGGCCGCGAACGACAGCGTGCCGGGATCGGCGCATTGGCCGAACGGCACCGGCTCGCCGTTGCGGTCGGGACAGCTCTTCATCGCGAAGCGCACGTCGTGCAGCGTCAACGGGCCGGCGGCCGGCCCTTCGGCATCGCGCCATTCCAGCGTGGTGCCGGCCGGCAGCCGGGCGACCACCTGCGCCAGCAGGAAATCGCGGCCGCCCAGGGTCATCAGCAGCCAGTACACCAGCACGCCCGCCAGCAGCAGCAGTACCCCCAGGCCGATCGCCGAGCGCAGCGCCAGCCAGCGCAGTCGCGCCCGGCGGCGCGCACGCAGCTCGGCGATGCGCGCCTCGCGTTGTTCGGGCGTGAGGTCCGGATCGGGCCGGCGGCGGCGGAGGATCGGGGCCATCAGAACGTCGAGCCGATGTCGAGATGCAGCGTGAACGGCGAGTCCGGATCGTCGAGGCCGCGGGCGACGTCGAAGCGCAACGGACCCACCGGCGAGCGCCAGCGCACGCCGATGCCGACGCCGGTGTGGAAGTCGGGGCCGCCGCCGTCGAAGGCGCTGCCGCTGTCGACGAAGCCGGCCACGCCGAAGCTGTTCTCGAAGTAGTGCTCGAGCTCGACGCTGCCGGTGACGACGTTCTTGGCGCCGACCGCGAAGTCGCCCCGCCGCGGCCCGACCTCGCGCCAGTCGTAGCCGCGGATGCTGCGGTCGCCGCCGGCGTAGAAGCGCAGGCTCGGCGGCATGTCGACCAGCGCGTTGGTATAGGTGTGGCCGAATTCGCCGCGCACGATCAGCCGGTTGCGCTCGCCGAGGCCGCGGTACCAGCTGGCGCGGGCGTGGATCTGCGCGAACGAGGCGTCCGAGCCCACGCCCTCGACGCCGCCGCGCAGCACGATGTTGCCGCCGATGCCGCGGGTCGGAAAGATGCGGTCGTCGACGTCGACGTACTCGGCGCGCAGCGACGGATAGCTGAAGGTCGCGTAGCGGTAGTCCGGCTCCACGTCGGGAGCATCGTCGCCGTTCTCCTCCACGTAGGCCCAGCGCTCGCGCAGCACGTGCATCGAGGCGATCAGGTTGAGGTTGCGGTTGTACTGGCCGCTGCGGCTGCCGACCAGCTCGATGCGGCGGGTGTCGATGTAGTCGGTCTGCTCGTCGGCGCCCTGCAGGCTCACGGTGTACCAGCCGTCGAGCCAGGCGAAGGCGGGAATGCGGTACTGCAGGGTGAGGGTCTTGCGGCGCTGCGCGTAGTCCAGCTGCCACAGCGCCTTGTGGCCGCGGCGGTTGACGTAGCGGCGTTCCTCGCCCAGGCGGATGCCGGCGCCGCTGTCGGTGCCGTAACTGATGCCCGCGGTCTGCACCTTGCGCTTGGCCGGCGAGAGCGTGACGTCGACCGGCACCCGGCGGTCGGCGCCGGCGTTCTCCGGTTGCGGGCTGATGTCGATGCGGCTGAAGTAGTCCAGCCGCATCAGCGAGGTGCGCAGGCGGTCCAGGCGGCCCTGGTGGTAGTACTCGCCCTCGTTCCAGTAGACCAGCTTCTCCAGCAGGTCGTCGTTGATGATCGACTCCGGCGTCTGCTCGAAGCGGATCCGCCCCATGTCGTAGCGCTCGCCGCTGGTCCAGACCAGCTCGATGTCCGCGGCCCGTTCGGCGCGCGTCACCGCCACCCGGCGGGCGCTGAAGTCGGCGTCGAAATAGCCGCGTTCGGCCAGGCGCCGGCTGATCCGCGCCTTGCTCGCCTCGTACACGGAATGGTCGAACACCGCCCCGCGCGACGGCGCGAACGCGCCCAGGTCCTGGCGCAGGTAGCGGTCGTCGCTGCCGGCGCCGATGATGGCGATGTCGCTGTTGCGCACCCGCACCGGCTCGCCGGGGTCGACGGTGATGGTCACCGACACCGCACCCTCGCCGCGCCGGGGCTCGACCTGGATGTCCGGCGAGTAGTAGCCGAACGGCTCCAGCGCCTCGCGGGTCTGGTCCTCGGCCTCGCGGATCATGTAGCCCAGGCGCCGGCCGGGCACGTCCTTGCCGGCGGCATCGACCAGCGACAGCGACACCCGCACGTTCTCGGTCATGGCCTCGTCGAGGCCGCGGATCTCGACCTCGCCGACCTCCACGGCCTGCGCCGCACCGGCGAGGACGAGCAGGCAGGCGGCGAGGGCGGAGGGGAGGCGACGTCCATGCATCGGACGAGGATACCCAAGGTGCCGCGAAAGGCGATTAACGGCTGCTGGCGCCGTCAAGCCGACAGTTGCTCGATCGCCGCCACGCTGCCGAGGCGATCGGCCAGCCGCCGCAGCAGTGCCAGCCGGTTGCCGCGGACGGCGGCGTCGTCGGCGTTCACCATCACCGCGTCGAAGAACGCGTCGACCTGCGGCCGCAGCCGCGCCAGGTGCGCCAGCGCGTCGACGTAGTCGCCCTGCGCGAGCGCAGGGCCGGTTTCGGCGTAGACCGCCTCCATCGCCTCGGCCAGCGCCAGTTCCGCCGGTTCGCGCAGCAGGGCGCGATCGACGTGGTCGCGGATGTCGCCGTCGGCCTTGCGCAGGATGTTGCGGATGCGCTTGTCGGCCGCGGCCAGCGCCGCGGCCTCGGGCAGCGCGGCGAAGGTGCCGACGGCGTCGATGCGGCGGTCGAAGTCGTACAGCGACGGCGGACGCTTCGCGGCGACCGCGGCGAAGTGCTGCGCCGGCACGCCCTTGTCGGCGTAGTAGCCGCGCAGGCGGTCGAGGACGAAATCGTAGAGATCGAGCAGCGCGGTTTCCGTGTTCCGGTCGGCATGCGGCTGCACCGGTTCCGGCAAGGCCGCGAAGGCCTGTTCGGCCAGCCGTGGCAGGTCCAGGTCGAATCCGCTCTCGATCACCGTCCGCGCCAGCCCCAGCGCGTTGCGCCGCAACGCGAACGGATCCTTGTTGCCGGTCGGCTTCAGCCCCGCGGCGAAGCCGCCGGCCAGGGTGTCCAGGCGTTCGGCGATCGCCAGCACCTTGCCGACGCCGGACAGGGCGATGTCGTCGCCGGCGAAGCGCGGGCGGTAGGCCTCGTCGAGGGCGTCGGCCAGCGTCAGCCGGTCCTCGCGCGGCAGGCCGTCGAGCGACGGGTCCTGCGAGGCGTAGTAGCGGCCGGCGATGCCCTGCAGCTCCGGGAACTCGTTCACCAGCCGCGACTGCAGGTCGGCCTTGGACAGTTCCGCCGCGCGCCGGGCCAGCGCCGGGTCGACGCCGACCTGCGCCGCGATCGCCTCGGCCAGCGCCGCCACCCGTGCGACCTTGTCGGCCACGCTGCCCAGCTTCTGCTGGTAGGTGACGGTCTGCAGGCCGGCGTTCATCGAGGCCAGCCCCTGCTTCATGTCCTCGACGAAGAAGAACTTGGCGTCGGCGAAGCGCGGGCGGATCACCCGCTCGTAGCCCTTGCGCACCTCGGCCGGGTCCTTCGATTCGATGTTGGCGACGCCGACGAAGTGTTCGCGCAGGCGCCCGTCCCCGCCGAGCACCGGGAAGAACTTCTGGTTCGCCTCCATGGTCGCGACCAGCGCTTCCTGCGGCACCGCCAGGAATTCGGTCTCGAAGGCGCAGCCCACCGCCTGCGGCCATTCGACCAGGCAGTTGACCTGCTCGAGGTTGTCGTCGTCGATGCGCGCCGCGCCGCCGGCCGCGGCGGCCGCCTGCGTCACCTCCCGCACGATGCGCGCGCGGCGCTCGTCCGGATCGGCCAGCACCTTGGCCGCGCGCAGCGCGTCGAGGTAGTCGTCCGCGCGCGCGATCCACACGGTCTTGTCGTGCATGAAGCGGTGGCCGCGGCTCATGCGGTCGGCCTGCACGCCGAAGGCCCCGCCGTCGACCACGGCGTCGCCGAGCAGCAGCACCAGCCAGTGCACCGGCCGCGCGAACGCGTGCGCGTGCGCGCCCCAGCGCATCGGCTTGGGAATCGGCATCGCCGCCAACGCCTCGCGCAGGATCTCCGGCAGCAGCGCCGCGGTCGTCGCGCCCGGCTTCACCGCGCGATGCACGAAGCGCTCGCCCTTGGCGTCGCTGGTGCGTTCGAGCGCCGTCCACTCGACGCCGGCCTTCGCGGCGAAGCCCTGCAGCGCGCGGGTCGGCTGCCCGTCCGCATCCAGCGCGATGTTGAGATAGGGTCCCAGCACTTCCGAGCGCTGCTCGGGCTGCTCCGTGGCCACGCCCGGCAGCAGCACCGCGAGCCGGCGCGGCGTGTACAGCGGCTTCGCGTCGCCGCGCTCGAACGCGACGCCGCGCTTGGACAGCCCGTCGAGAACGCCGTCGAACAGCGCCTGCGCCAGCCCGGGCAGCGCCTTGACCGGCAGTTCCTCGGTGCCGAGTTCGATGAGCAGGGGCGCGAGCCGGGTCATGCCTTGTCCTTCCGCGTTCGAGCGAGGCGTTCGAGTCGGACCGCGTTCTTGGACAGCAGCGCGATGCCCGCGATCGGCGGCAGCAGCAGGCCGAGGAAAAACCAAAGCCAGGCGCTGCGTCCGGTTTCCTGGGCCCAATACGCGCAGAACACGCCGAACAGGAATGCGACCAGCCCGTAGGGTGCGAAATCGCCGCCGACCGCGCTCATGCGGCTTCGGCCTCGCGCTTCAACCCCGGGAACCCGAGCTTCTCGCGCTGTGCGTGGTAGCTCTCGGCCACCGCCTGCGACAGCTTGCGCACGCGCAGGATGAAGCGCTGGCGCTCGGTGACGCCGATCGCGCGCCGCGCGTCGAGCAGGTTGAAGCAGTGCGAGGCCTTGCACACCTGCTCGTAGGCCGGCAGCGGCAGGTCCAGGCCGACCAGCTTCATCGCCTCGGCCTCGCAGGCGTCGAAGCGGTGCAGCAGCTCCGGCACGTCGGCGACCTCGAAGTTGTAAGTGCTCTGCTCGACCTCGTTCTGGTGGTACACGTCGCGGTAGGTCACGGGTGTGCCGTCGGGGCCGTGGGTCCAGACCAGGTCGAACACGTCGTCGACGTTCTGCAGGTACATGCACAGCCGCTCGAGGCCGTAGGTGATCTCGCCCAGCACCGGCCGGCACTCCAGGCCGCCGGCCTGCTGGAAGTAGGTGAACTGGGTGATCTCCATCCCGTTGAGCCAGACTTCCCAGCCCAGCCCCCAGGCGCCGAGCGTCGGCGACTCCCAGTTGTCCTCGACCAGGCGCAGGTCGTGGACCTGCGGATCGACCCCGAGGGCCTCGATCGAGCCGAAGTACTGCGCGACGATGTCGTCCGGGCTCGGCTTGAGCACCACCTGGTACTGGTAGTAGCGCTGCAGCCGGTTGGGGTTGTCGCCGTAGCGGCCGTCGGTCGGGCGGCGGCACGGCTGCACGTAGGCGGCGTTCCACGGCTCCGGGCCCAGCGCGCGCAGGAACGTCGCCGGGTGGAAGGTGCCGGCGCCGACCTCCAGGTCCAGCGGCTGGATCAGCACGCAGCCGCGCTCGCCCCAGTAGGCGTTGAGGCGCTGGATCAGCTGCTGGAAGGTGGGACCGCTCATGTCGGGACCGGGCAGGAAACGCGGCGCGCTAGTATAGCGGTCACCTTCGCGCCGCCCGGCGCCCGCGCCGGTGCGGCACCGCCGCGACAGCGAGTCCGCCTTGAACGAACTGCGCCATCCGCACGCCGATCGCTCCGCCTCCCGGCTGCCGCCGGGACGGCTGGCGCTGGAGCCGGTGCTCGAGGCCCTGGTCGCCGACGGCCTGGTCGATGCGCAGCAGGCCGAGCGCGCGCGCGTCTCGGGCCGCCACGGGCGCGGGCTCGACGCGGTGCATCCGCTGGTGCTGCTGGCCAACCTCAAGCTGCCCTCGGCGCACACGCCGGGGACCGACCTGGGGCTCGAGGCGCTGACCGAGTGGCTGGCGCGCAAGAGCGGGCACGGGTACCGGCGCATCGATCCGACCCGGCTCGACGTCGCCGGCGTCACCGACCTGATCTCGCACGCCTACGCCCGCCGCCACCGCATCCTGCCGCTCGAGGTCAGCGGCGAGCACGCGCTGATCGCCACCAGCGAGCCGCTGGCGCTGGACTGGCTGCCGGACCTGCAGCGGCTGATGCGGCGCCGGATCGACGTGGTGGTCGCCAGCCCGCTCGACCTGCACCGCTACACCATGGAGTTCTTCGGCGTCACCCGTTCGATCCGCGGCGCGCGCGAGGTGCGCGAGGGCGGCGGCGAGGCGCCGAGCTTCGAGCAGCTGGTGGAGCTGGGGCGCTCGGGCGACGTCAACGCCGACGACCAACACATCGTCCACATCGTCGACTGGCTGCTGCAGTACGCCTACCAGCAGCGCGCCTCGGACATCCACCTGGAGCCGCGCCGCGACGTCGGCCGGGTGCGCTTCCGCATCGACGGACTGCTGCACAAGGTGTTCGAGATGCCGCCGCCGGTGATGAACGCGGCGATCAGCCGGATCAAGGTGCTCGGGCGCATGGACCTGGGCGAGCGCCGGCGGCCGCAGGACGGCCGCATCAAGACCCGCTCGCCGGGCGGCAGCGAGGTCGAGATGCGGCTGTCGACCATGCCCACCGCGTTCGGCGAGAAGACGGTGATGCGCATCTTCGATCCCGACACCGCGTTCAAGCCGATCGAGCAGCTCGGCTTCGACGCCGCCGAGGCCGCGGCCTGGAACGACCTGGTGCAGCGTCCGCACGGCATCGTGCTGGTCACCGGCCCGACCGGTTCGGGCAAGACCACCACCCTGTACTCGGCGCTCAAGCGCCTGGCCACCCCCGACCTCAACGTCTGCACCATCGAGGACCCGATCGAGATGGTGGCGCCGGAGTTCAACCAGACCCAGGTGCACGCGGCGATCGACCTCACCTTCGCCTCCGGCGTGCGCACCCTGCTGCGGCAGGACCCGGACATCATCATGATCGGCGAGATCCGCGACCTCGACACGGCGCAGATGGCGGTGCAGGCCTCGCTCACCGGCCATCTGGTGCTCTCCACGCTGCACACCAACGACGCGCCTTCGGCGGTCACCCGCCTGCTCGACCTGGGCCTACCGCACTACCTGATCGCCTCCACCCTCAACGGCGTGCTGGCGCAGCGCCTGGTGCGCACGCTGTGCCCGCACTGCAAGCAGCCGCGCACCGTGCCGGACGAGGCCTGGCAGACGCTGCTCGGCGCCGGCGCGCGCCCGCCGGCGGGGGAGACGCAGGGCGCGGCCGGCTGCCTGGAATGCCGCCACACCGGCTATCTCGGCCGCGTCGGCCTGTACGAGCTGATGCCGGTCACCCCGGCGCTGCGCGCGCGCATCCGCCCGGACATGGAACTGGCCGGCTTCGCCGCCGCCGCGGTCGAGGGCGGCCTGCGCACCCTGCGCGCCGCCGGCGCCGCCAAGGTCGCGCAGGGTCTGACCACGGTGGAGGAAGTGCTGACCGTGCTGCCGCCGCGGGAGTGAGCAGATGCAATCGGGCGCCGGGACGCCACGTTCGGATTCCGGATTCGAGCGGAGAGTCGTGGAAACGACGACGGCGGGACCTTGGCGTCGACTTCCCCGCGTACGGCGGGCAAAGACAGGCTATCGGGTCGTCGTCCCGGCGCAGGCCGGGATCCAGTGCCCTTGCCCTTCAGAAGACAACCGCAAGCGCGAACCGGATGCCGGCCTGCGCCGGGGGTGACGGCCCGAGGTGCGTATGCTTGCCTCACTCCTCACTCCTCACTCCTCACTCCTGCTCCCATGCCCCACGCCATCCCGCCCCTGCTGATCATCGACACCGGCCAACCCGTCGCGCCCCTGCGCCGGCACGGCGACTTCGCGCACTGGATCCGGGTGGCGGCCGGGCTGGCGCGGCACGAGGCGGCGGCGGTGAACGTGGAGGCGGGCGACGCGCTGCCGGAGCACACCGGTTTCGCCGGCGTCATCGTCAGCGGTTCGGCGGCGATGGTCACCGAGCGCCTGGACTGGAGCGAGCGCGCCGCCGCCTGGCTGCGCGATGCCGCCGAGGCCGGGCTGCCGCTGTTCGGCATCTGCTACGGGCACCAGCTGGTCGCGCACGCGCTGGGCGGCACCGTCGGCGACAGCCCGGGCGGGCGCACGATGGGCACGGTGGA
Organism: Luteimonas sp. R10; assembly: GCF_045689605.1. Taxonomy (GTDB): domain Bacteria; phylum Pseudomonadota; class Gammaproteobacteria; order Xanthomonadales; family Xanthomonadaceae; genus Luteimonas. The sequence goes on along the minus strand of NZ_CP141262.1, from coordinate 524,432 downwards.
GGTCGCGTGCACCACGGCCGCGCGCGAGGACCCGCTGTTCGCGGCGCTGCCGGCGCGCTTCGCCGCGCAGGTCACGCACCTGCAGAGCGTGCTGCGCCCACCGCCGGAGGCGGTGGTGCTGGCGACGGCTGGGCACGATCCCTGCCATGCGTTCCGCTGGCGCGACCGCGTGTGGGGCGTGCAGTTCCATCCCGAGTTCAGCGCCCTGCACATGCGCGGCTACATCCGCGCCCGCGCCGACCTGCTGCGGCGCGATGGCGCCGACCCGGAGCGCCTGGCCGCGGCGGTGCGGGCCGCGCCGCAGGCGCGCCGCCTGCTGCGACGCTTTGCGCGGCGGGCGCGTACACTGGCGGCCGGTTCGGACCGATCGGGGACATGACGATGACGGAAGCAAGGAAGGCGTCGGCGGGTAGCGGCGCGGAATGGTTGCTGGCGGGATTCTCGCTGCTGCGGCGCTCGCCGCTGGGACTGGGCCTGCTGGGGGCGATCTTCGGCCTGCTGAGCGCGGTGCCGATGCTGTTCGCCGAGAGCAATCTCGGCATGTTCTTCGCGCTGCAGATGCTGCTGGTGCTGCTGGGGCCGGTGCTGATGGGCGGTTTCATCCACGCCGTGCACGAGGTCGAGAGCGGACGCCAGGCGCAACCCGGCCATCTGCTGCAGGGGTTCCGCGAGGGCAAGGCGCTGCGCCTGGTGGCGCTGCTGCTGCCGCAGGTGGCGCTCGGGATCGTCGCCGTGCTGCTGCTGGTGGTGATGGTGGGGCCGGCGCAGCTGCAGGAAGCGATCGCCGTGCTCGAGCAGGTCGAGGGCCAGGCCAATCCCGATCCCGCGCTATTCCAGGAGCTGCCGGTGGGCGCCTTCCTGCTGTGGCTGCTGACGGTGTTCGTGCTCGGCGTGGTGACCTACTTCTTCACCTTCGTCGCCACGCCGCAGATCATGCTGGAGAACCGCGGTGCGTTCGCGTCGATGAAGCGCAGCTTCCGCGCCTGCTTGCGCAACGTCCCGGCGATGCTCGTGTTCTTCGTGCTGTTGATCATCATCGCGTTCCTGGTCAGCCTGGGCGCACAGCTGGTCGCGATCATCGCCCGCGTGGCCGCCGGGCCGACGGCGATGCAGTTCGTGTCGCAACTGCTGCTGATGGCGGTGCTGCTGCCGGTGATGATGGGCGCGACCTACCGCGCCTGGAAGCAGTTGCTGCCCGCGGACGGAGCCGGGACCGGAACCACCACCGCGCCGCCGCCGTCGTCCGGCATCGAAGTCTGAGGAAAAGCAGGCGCGGCCGCTGTTCCGGGAAGGAGGCGACGTGGCCACCGGGGTAGCGGAGCCGGTGCGCTGCGGGTGACGGGTGAAGAGCGGCGGATGCGCCGCGGGCGGGCCGGCACGTCGCCCCGGTGCGGGACACGCCGTGGATCCGTCCATGGAGGTTCGTCGACGCCATCCATGGCGTCGACGGTCCCGCACCGGGGCGCCACGCCGGCCCTCGATCTGGCGTGGGCGCTTCAGTGCGGACATGGCGCGTTCCTGCGGAAGACGATCGGCTGCTTCAGCCCAGCGCGCGTTCGACGGCGGCCTGCAGCACGGCCTGCATCGCCGCCAACAGCCACAGCGCCGCGGCGGCGCCGGCGACCGCCTGCGCCGCGATCCAGGCGCGCGCCCAGCGCGGCGGCCGCGATGCCGCGGCGCCGGCCTGCAGGACCATGGCGCCGGCGATGCGGTCGTGCAGCGCGCGCCGCTGCGGCGGCAGCGCGGCCAGCAGGTGGCCGAGATTGAGCGTCAGCCAGGACAGCGCGCCGGCGAGATGGCGCAGCAGTGCGCGCGCCGGCGACGCGCGCTGGCCCGCGGCGTCCGCCACCCGCAGGCCCAGCACGCGCTTGCCGAGGGTGGCCTGCCAGGGCGCGGCCTCGCAGGCCACGTGATAGAGCAGGCCGAGGACGACGAAAGCGGCCAGCTGCGGTCCCAGCGCGGCGACGATGGCGTCGGTCAGCGCGCCTGCCCCGGCCTGCAGGCGGGGATCCGCGGTGAGCTGCAGCCATGCGGTCAATACGGCTCCGGGGGCCGCCAAGGCATCCAGCATCGCCGTGGCGACGGCATCGGCAAGCCCGGCGAACGCCTCCGCGATCCGCGGGCCGCCGGTGGCCAGGCGCCGCCAGCCGAACAGCAGCACCGGCGCGGCGACCAGCGCGGCGTCCAGCGACCAGGCCGCGTAGCGTTGCCAGAAGCCGGCCGCCGCCGGCGCGGTCACGGCAGGGGCCGGTCGGCTTCGTCGCCGCGGTCGTCCTGCGGCTTCGGCGCCAGCAGCCGCGCGGCGACGATGCCGGCCTCGTACAGCAGGCACATCGGGATCGCCAGCATCAGCTGCGAGATCACGTCCGGCGGTGTGATCACCGCGGCCAGGATGAACACGCCGACCACCGCGTAGCCGCGCCACTCGCGCAGCTGCGTCGGCGTCACCCAGCCCAGCAGCGACAGGATCACCAGCGCCACCGGCAGTTCGAAGCTCAGGCCGAAGGCGAGGAAGATCACCAGCACGAAGTTCAGGTAGGCGTGGATGTCGGTCATCATCGCCACGCCGTCGGGCGTGACGCTGGTGAGGAAGCCGAACACCGACGGCAGCACCAGGAAGAAGGCGAACGCGCAGCCGACGTAGAACAGCAGTACCGCCGAGACCAGCAGCGGCATCGCCAGCCGCTTCTCGCGCCGGTACAGCCCCGGCGCCACGAACGCCCACAACTGGTACAGCAACCACGGCATGGTGGCGATGACGGCGACGAAGAACGCCAGCTTGAGCGGCGCGAAGAACGGCGAGGCCACCTCCACCGCGATCAGGTGCGCGCCCTCCGGCAGCTTGTCCAGCAGCGGCTGCGCCAGCAGGCCGTAGAGGCGGTTGGCGAACGGCAGCAGCCCGAGCAGCACCAGCACCACGCCGGCGATGGCGCGCATCAGGCGCGAGCGCAATTCGACCAGGTGATCGAGCAGGCTGCTGTCGATGGCGCTGTCAGCGTCGTTGGGCATCGTCTTCGTCGTCGGCTGCGTCCGATCCGGACTGCGGTGCGTCGTCGTGCTCGTCGTGGGCGAGCCGTCCGCCCGCGTCGCGCGTGCCGGTCTCCGCGTCGAGGTCGGCGATATCGGCCTCGACCTCGCGCGCGGTCTCGCGCACCGAGTCGCGTACCGCCTCGACTTCGCCCCTCACCTCGTCGCCGATGCTGCGCATCGAATCGTCCACCTCGCGCATCGCGCCCTCGGCCTCGTGCAGGCTGCGCTTGAGCTCCTCCGCGGCCAGTTCACGTTCCAGTTCCGACTTCACCGAGTGCCACTGCGCGCGCCCGCGCCGGACCCACAGGCCGACGAAGCGCGCAGCCTTCGGCAGCCGCTCCGGGCCGAGGACGACCAGCGCCACGATCGCGATGAAGAAAATCTCGCTGAAGCCGATATCGAACATGGCCGGGCGCCGCGGAGCGCGACGTCAGCGCGGGGTCTTGTCGTCGTGCCGCTGCTTCTCGCGGGCGGCCGCGTCGTCGCGGTTGTGGTCTTCCAGCTGCGCCGAGGGCTTGTCGTCGTCGCCGTCGGCGTCCTTCACGCCCTTCTTGAAGCCCTTGATCGCCTCGCCGAGATCGCGCCCGGCGCCGCGCAGGCGCTTGGTGCCGAAGACCAGCAGCACGACCACCAGCACGATGATCCAATGCCAGATGCTGAAACTGCCCATGGGGTGCCCGAAAAAGTGGAAAGAGACTCAGGATACCGCAGCCATGCTGCCGGGTGCGGCCGCGGCGGCCATGAATGCGCGCGCCGCGGACCGGCGTTGCGACGCCGCTCCCGGAACGCCGGCGCGGCCGCGGATCCGTTCAGGGCGAATCGTCGAGCGGCTCGCTACGGATCTCGCCCTCGGACACCGGCTCGAACGGCTGCGGCATGGGCGTGTCGGCCGGCGGCGGCAGCGGCAGCGCCTCGGTGCCGGCCGGCGGGTTCACCGGTCCCGGCGCCGGCGGCGCGCCGCCGGTGCCGCGGTTGGCGCGGGCGATGGCGGTCGCCTCCTCGAGGCGGTCGCGGAAATCGACCACGGCATTGGACGGCGGCTGCGGCGCGCGGCCCTCGAAGATCATCCGCGGCGTGACGCCCTGGCCGTAAACGGCCTGGTTGGCCGCGTCGTCGATGCTCAGCACCGCGCCGTCGAGGGCGACGCCGGCGAACAGCCCGCGCGCGCGCGACCACGACCAGATCTCGGCCTGCAGCTGGCCGTCGGTGGCGGTGGACGCGTTGCGGCCGAGCGGACCGGCGGCGACGCCGGCGTCGGCGCCGAGGGTGAACTTGCCGTTGACCACCGATTCCAGGCTGCGGTCGTTGCGGAACACCAGCACCACGTCCGCCGACTGCACCCCGGCCTGGAAGCCGATGCTGCCGCCGGTCAGGGTGACGAAGACCGGCGGCGACCAGGTGCCGTCCGGGCTCTTGACCGCCATCATGCCGTGGCCGCGGCGCCCGCCGATCACCAGGCCGGCCTTGATCGTGTCCGGCACGACCACGATCGCGCGGGCGTCGTCGAGCAGCTTGTCGGGGATGGCGTTCTCCGGAATCGCCTGGATCTCCGTCAGCACGCGTACCGCGTTGCGTGCGCGCGCATCCTCCGACGGGCCGGCGAAGGCGGTGGCGGTGGCCGTCAGCGCCAGCGCCGCCAGGGTGGCGAGCAGCATCAGGCGCGGGGCGGGCGTACGGCGGGACGGCAGGGGCATGCGGGAGCTCCGGAGTCGAAGGATCGTGCGATGGAAGACGGACCATGCGCGGCGGCGCAAAGTTCAGGCTAGGACCCGGGCAATGAATCGCCGGTGAGCCGGCACCGCGCTGACAGGCGCCGCTCGCGCCTGTCATCCTATGCCGATGGCCGCTTCCGTTCATCCTTCCCGCGCCGACGCAGCGGCGGCCGCCGGCCCGGCGGAGGCGGTGCTGCTGGTGAACCTGGGCACGCCGGCGGCGCCGACGGCAGCGGCCGTGCGCCGCTACCTCGCCGAATTCCTGTCCGACCGCCGGGTGGTGTCGCTGCCCCGCTGGCTGTGGTGGCCGCTCCTGCATGGCGTGGTCCTGCCGCTGCGCGCACCGCGGGTGGCGAGGCTGTACGCCGACATCTGGATGGAAGACGGCTCGCCGCTGGCGGTTCACACCGCGCGCCTGGCGCAGGCGGTGCAGCGGCGGCTGCCGGAACTGCGGGTGGCGCACGCGATGCGTTACGGCGAGCCGGCGCTGGCGGCGGCCCTGCGGGCGCTGCGCGACGCCGGCGCACGGCGGATCCTGGTGCTGCCGCTGTACCCGCAGTACTCGACCACCACCACCGCCTCGGTGGCCGACGTCGCCGGCAGGGTCGATGGGGTCGACGTGCGGGTGGTGCCCGATTACCACGACGACGCCGGCTGGGTCTCCGCGGTGGCGGATTCCGTGCGCGCGCACTGGAATGCGCACGGCCGCGGCGAGCGCCTGCTGTTCTCGTTCCACGGCATTCCCCAGCGGCTGGTGGACGCCGGCGATCCGTACCAGGCGCAGAGCTGCGCCAGCGTCGCCGCGATCGCCGCCGCGCTCGGGTTGTGCGAGAAGGATTGGCTGCTGACGTTCCAGTCGCGCTTCGGCCGCGAGCCGTGGCTGCAGCCGTACACCGACCAGGCCCTGCGCGCGCTGGCCGATGCGGGGGTGAAGCGGGTCGACGTGGTCTGCCCCGGTTTCGCCGTGGACTGCCTGGAGACGCTGGAGGAGATCGCGCAGCAGAACGCCGAACTGTTCCGCGCGCACGGCGGCGAGGCGCTGCGCTACGTCCCCTGCCTCAACGATGCGCCGGAGCATGCCGAGGCGCTGGCGGCGCTGGCGCGGCGGACCCTGGCGGAACGCGACTGATGCGGGAGTTCGAGGTCGACATCGCCTTGGGCCGCATCGCCGGCCTGCGCAACGGCAACGCCGGCGCGCCGCGGGTGCTGGCGCTGCACGGCTGGCTCGACAACGCCGCCAGCTTCCTGCCGCTGGCGCCCTACCTGGCGCATCTGGACCTGGTGGCGCCGGACCTGCCGGGGCACGGGCGCAGCGCGCATCTGCCGCCCGGGACCGACTATTCGTTCTCCGGCGCGCTGCACAGCGTGCTCGACGTGGCCGACGCCCTGGGCTGGGAACGCTTCGCCCTGCTCGGGCATTCGATGGGCGCGGGGATCGCCAGCCTGGTCGCCGCCGGCTGCCCGCAGCGGGTCGAGCGCCTGCTGGCGATCGAGGCGCTGGGCGCGCTGCCGGAGGATCCGGCACGCACCGCCGCGCGCCTGCGCCAGGCGGTGGCCGCCACCCGCGCGCTGCGCGGCAAGCGGTTGCGGCTGTTCGCCGACCCGGGGCCGGCGATCCGCGCCCGCATGCAGGCCAACGGGCTGAGCGAGCCGGTCGCGCGGCTGCTGGTCGAGCGTGGCCTGCTGTCGGTGGACGGCGGCCGCGTCTGGAGCAGCGATCCGCGCCTGACCCTGCCGACGCCGGTGCGCATGACCGATGTCCAGGTCGACGACCTGGTCGCCGGCATCGCCTGCCCGACCCGGGTGATCTACGCCGACCCGCCGCAGCCCTACCTGCCCGAGCCCGAGCGCAGCCGGCGGGTGCGCCTGCTGCCGCAGGGGGAACTGGTGGTGGTGCCGGGCAGCCACCATCTGCACATGGAGGATCCGGCGGCGGTCGCCGCCGCGATCGGCGATTTCCTGGGCGCACGCGCGACCGGTCCCGCCGCCTGAACGCGGTGGGACCGTGGAACGAGTGGGGCCCGGTTGTCGGACGGCGGGGCATGCAGTCGCCGGGAGTCGCGACAGCGCGGGCGGCCGGTCGCGACTCCCGTCGCTCCCACAGGATTGTCGCTTCCACGGGAGCACGGCCAAGGCGGGTCGGGCGGCTGCACGCCCGCAAGGGCGCGCCCACTCGTTCCTAGCTCCTAGTCCCCCGGCAGCCGATCGCGCAGCTGCAGGCCGATCACCACGCCCGCGCTCTCGGGGTCGCGCCTGAACGAGAACACCGCGGCGCGCGGACCCTTCTCGAAGGCCAGCATGGCATTGCCGTCGCTGTCCTGCCGCGACAGCGTCTGTCGCCAGCCCAGTTGCGTCATCGCGCTGCGGGTCTCGGCGAACAGGTCGCCGGCGCGCCCCGGGGCGCGCAGGCCCAGGATCGTGCCGCCGTCCATGTCGAGCACGCTGTCGATGTCGTAGCCGGCGGGCAGCTGGATGTCCTGCGGAAAGTCGGCCGGCAGCGGCGGCGGCACGCGCGGCCGCGCCGGCGCGACCGCCGCGGACGGCTCGGCGGGATCGCGGCCGTCGGTGCGGGCGATCGCGGCATCCAGGGCGTCGCCGGTGCGGCTGCAGCCGGCCAGGACGATCCCGCCGATCGCGGCCAGCAGCAACGCGGCACGCTGCCGGGCGGGTCCGCCGGTTCGCATAGTCGATGTCCTCGGTCGCGGCCGTGCCGTTGTCCGGGAAAACGGCGGCGGGCGGCTCAGCCGGACAGCAGGGCGTGCAGCCGCGCCTTCAGGCGCCGGCCCTCGGCGTGGAAATAGTCGCGCTGCAGGCGCCAGTCGGGACAGCGCGCCTCGACCTCGCGCCAGAACGTCGGCGAGTGGTCGGCATGGACGAGGTGGCACAATTCGTGCACCAGCACGTACTCGAAGGCCGCCGACGCGCCGAGCACCAGCGACAGGTCCAGCGACAGCACGCCGTTGGCCGCCAGCGACCCCCACTGCGACGACATCGGCCGCAGCCTGATGCGGGCCGGCGCGCGCGGCAATCCGGGCAGGTAGCGCGGCAGCCAGCGCCCGATGTCGGCGCGCGCCTGCGCCTCGTAGAAGTCGCGCAGGGCGCGCTGGATCGCCGGGGTGCCGGCGCGCGCCGGCAGCCGGAACTCGACGCCGCCGCCCATGCATTGCAGCTGCGCATAGCGGCCCTCGCTCCAGCGCAGCGGCAGCAACTCGCCGCGCAGCGGCAGGAACGCGCGTTCGCCACGTGCGAGTGCCACCACGCCGCCGGTGTCCTGCGCCGCGAGTTGTTGCGCCAGCCAGTCGCGGTGCTCGTGCAGGAAACGCTGGCCCGCGACCAGGCTCGCGCGCGGCGGCAGGGTCAGGCGCGCGCCGCGTTCGCCCACCGTCAGCCGGAGCCGGCGCGCGCGCGAATCGCGCACGCGCTCGATCTCGATCTCGCGGCCGTCGTCGAGGTGCACGGCGGTGCGGTCGCGCAGCAGCGTGCGCGGACGCGGACCGATCAGGCGGCGCGGGGATGGGGGCATGGCGGGAATTCTAGTTTCAGTTGACGGCGGGAGACCACGCCGGAGCGCAGCACGGCGGGGCGGAGACGCGGACCGCGAATCGGAAACCGGAGCCGGGATTCGGAATTCGGGATACGGGATACGGGATACGGGATACGGGATACGGGATACGAGAAAAGCGTGACGCCTTTGCTCGTCATCCCAGCACAAGCCGGGATCCAGCTTGGACGGCGCGGAAGGGCAGATCGGATCCCAGCTTACGCTGGGATGACGGTTGCCAGGTTACCGGCAAGACGCACGCTGCCGTCCCGATTCCCGCCTTACACGTCGGCGCGCGACAGCTTCAGCGCCGGCTCCAGCACCGCGAACAGGCGTCGGAACTCCGCGCTCATCAGCGCGAAGCGCGCGTCGAGTTCGGCGCGCAGGTCCTCGCGCTCGGTGCTTTCGAGCTGGTCGACGGCGCCGTCGAGGAACTTCAGCTTGCGGATCACCAGGTCCTCGCCGAGCACGAACGAGACATGGTCGTCGAGCGTCAGCGCCAGGCGCGTGACCTGCTTGCCCGATTCCAGATGCCGGGCGATCTCGTCCGATTGCAGGTCCTGGCGTTGGCACTTGACGACCGCGCCGTGGTCGGCGGCGTCCTTCAGCTCGCATTCCTCGCCGAGGCTGAGCCCGTCCGGCAGTGGTTCGCCGGCGATCCAGCCGGTCAGCACCGAGCGCGGCGCCACTTCGGCGTTGAGCGGCAGCGCCGGGAAGCTTCCGAGTGCGCGGCGGATCTCCGACACCACGGCCTCCGCATTCTTGCGGCTGGAGCTGTCGACCGCGCAGACGCCGTGCTCGAGATCGAGCAGCGCATCGGTGCGCGACGGCCGAACGAAGGCGCGCGGCAGCAGTTCGTGCACCAGTTCCTCCTTCATCCGCTTGCGCATGCGCCCGCCGGGCTTGCGGCCTTCGCGCTCCTCGAGTTCGGCGAGCTTCTTGGCCAGCATGTCGTTGACCACGGCGGACGGCAGCAGCCGGTCCTCGCCGCCGACCGTCAGCCACACCGCGTCGGCGATGCGGTGCGACAAGGCCTCGGCATCGCGGCCGAACGGCGAGATGAAGCCGCGCGAGGACAGCTCCAGCGGGCCGACCGGCTTGAGCTGGGTTTCGGCGAGGCCGGCGTCGAGTTCGGACAGGTCGATGCCGGCGGAAAAACGGAACAGGGTGAGATTCTTGAAGAACATTTAAGGGCCGGGATTGGGGAATGGGGAGTCGGGATTCGGAAAAACGGTCGCGGCCCGCGTCGTCCCCGTTTCCGCGGGAGCGACGACCGCGAGGGGCATCGGCAGCCTCAGCGTTCGCCGTGGGCGGCGGTTCGGTTCCCGCGGGTTTCGTCCGCCGGCCGGGCATGCACACCGGGCAATGCGGCGCCGTCGCCGGCGCCCAGGGAAAGGAAGTCGAACAGCCTCGGGTCGCTCAGCTGCGAGGGGCGGATGTCGCCGAGCGCGCGAGCGATGGTCTCGATCCGGCCGGGCGTCTCCCGTTCCCAGGCGGCGAGCATGCGCTCGACCTGCTTGCGCTGCAGGTTCTCCTGCGAGCCGCACAGGTTGCAGGGGATGATCGGAAACCCCTTCGCCCCTGCGTAGGCGGCGATGTCGGCCTCGCGCACGTAGGCCAGCGGCCGGATCACGACGTGCCTGCCGTCGTCGGACAGCAGCTTCGGCGGCATGCCGCTGAGCCTGGCGTGGAAGAACAGGTTGAGGAAAAACGTCGCCACCAGGTCGTCGCGGTGGTGGCCGAGCGCGATCTTGGTGTAGCCGTGCTCGGCGGCGTAGCCGTACAGCGCGCCGCGACGCAGGCGCGAACACAGCGCGCACATCGTCTTGCCCTCGGGCACCACCCGCGTGACCACCGAGTAGGTGTCCTGCTCGAGGATGCGATAGTCGACGCCGATCGAGCGCAGGTAATCGGGCAGCACGTGCCCGGGGAAGCCGGGCTGCTTCTGGTCGAGGTTGACCGCGGTGATCGAGAACGACACCGGCGCCTTCTTCTGCAGCTGCAGCAGGACGTCCAGCAGCGTGTAGCTGTCCTTGCCGCCGGACAGGCACACCATGACCCGGTCGCCGTCCTCGATCATGCCGAAGTCGGCGATCGCGCGGCCGACCTGGTGGCGCAGGCGCTTGGCCAGGCGTTCGGCCTGGTGCGCAGCGTTGCGCTCGCGACGGGGCGCGGGTTCGGGCAGGGGCAGGACGAGGCTCATCGTGCGCATAGTCTACCGGCTGCGGCCGCGGTGACGGCGCGGCCGGCGAGCGCTAAGCTGCGATCACGATGCATCCCGTCGATCCCGCCGAAGTCTCCCGCAAGCTCGCCGAACTCCGGCTCGAGCATCGCGATCTCGATCTCGCCATCGCCCGGCTGCAGGACGACCGCGGCGACGACGACCTGGCGGTCAAGCGCATGAAGAAGCGCAAGCTGCAGCTCAAGGACGCGATCTCGCGGCTGGAATCGGCGCTGATCCCAGACCAGCCCGCGTAGAGCCGAACTCGCTCGGCTGCGCAGGCTCCGGCGCCAGGGCAGCGGAGCAAGCTCCGCTCTACGAGGCGGGGGACACCGACTCCGGAGCCTGCGCGCCCTGTAGAGCCGAGCTTGCTCGGCTGCGCGGGCTCCGGAGCCGGGAGCAGCGGAGCAAGCTCCGCTCTACGAGGCGGGGGACATCGACTCCGGAGCCTGCGCGCCCTGTAGAGCCGAGCTTGCTCGGCTGCGTGGGCTCCGGAGCCGGGAGCAGCGGAGCAAGCGCTCTACGGGGCGCGGGACATCGACGCTGCGGCGTCAGTCCGCGGCGGGCTGCGGCTCCGGGGCCGGCTTCACCGCTTCCGGGCTCACCTTCTCGATGGTGTGGCGCAACTCGCGGCCGAGGATGATCTTGGCGTCGCGCGCCCAGGCGTCGAGGCGCTGGTCGAAGGTCAGCTTGCTGTTGCCGTCCAGCCTCACCAGTTCCAACTCGCGCAGCTTGCGGATGAAGCCGCGGAACAGCGACTTGTCGAAGAACTCCGGCGCCGCCGGCGCGTACAGCAGGCTCAGGCGCTGCGCGGCCAGCTGGCACAGGCTTTCGAGCTCGCCGGCGCCGAGCGTGCCGGGGCCGTTCTTGGCCAGTACCGAGATCGCGATGTAGTAGCGCTCGAAGGCCTGCTGCAGCGGATGGCCGAGCGCGCGCAGGCGGAACACCTCGTCGGTCTGTCCGGCGTTGCGCTGGAAGATGCCGCCGTCGTCGTCGCTCACCAACGTCAGCAGCCCTTCGCGCGCGAACACGGCGATGGTGCGGTCGATGCGCTCGGCGAAGGCATCCGCGTCCCACGGCAGGAACAGCTCGCCCTGCAGGAACGGATACACCGCGCGCCCGAGCCGCAGCAGGTTGGCGTGGCTCATGCGGCGGTTGTGCAGGAAACAGCAGGCGATCCAGGCCGAGGCGGTGTACAGGTGCACCACGTTGTTGCGGAAGTACGAGAGCAGCACCGCGGTGTCGTCGTCGACCCGCAGCACGTCGCCGAGCGGATGCGCGACGCGGTTGAGCACGCCGATTTCCTCGCCGTGGGCGACGATCTCGGCCGGCGCATGCGGCGTCACCGTCACCAGGTCGCTGTACGGCACCTCGGTCAGCAGGGTCTTGGACAGCGCGATCTGCGCCAGCAGGTCGGCCTCGCCCATGGCGTGCTTGGGCGTGGACAGCAGGGCGAGGGCCAGCAGGTTGATCGGGTTGACGTCGGCGGCGCGGTTGATGTGTTCCTGGATGCGCTGCGCGGTGGCGTCGACCGTGCGCGACAGCCAGTCCGGGCGTTCCTCGTCCGGCAGCGGCTTGCCGTCCCAGTCGCTGGCGTGCGCGGCCAGCATGTCGGCCAGCGGGATCGCCTCGCCGAAATTCACCACCACCTGGCCGTAGTTCGAGCGCAGCACCTTGGGAATGCCCAGCAGCAGCTGCCAGATCGACTCCTTCGGCTTGGCCTTGCCGGACAGTTCGTCGAGATAGCTGGTGCCCTCCATCAGCTTCTCGTAGCCGATGTAGACCGGCTGGAACAGCACCGGGCGCGTGGGCTGACGCAGGAACGCGCGCACCGTCATCGAGACCATGCCTCCCTTGGGCGCCAGCAGCCGGCCGGTGCGCGAACGCCCGCCCTCGACGAAGTATTCGATCGAGTAGCCGCCGGCGACCAGTTGCGCGACGTACTCGGCCAGGACCGTGGAATACAGCGCGTTGCCGCGGATCGAACGGCGGATGAAGAACGCGCCGCCCTTGCGCAGCAGGGTGCCGATCACCGGCAGGTTGAGGTTGATGCCGGCGACGATGTGCGGCGGCACGATGCCCTTGGTGTAAAGCAGGTAGGACAGCAGCAGGTAGTCCATGTGGCTGCGATGGCTGGGCACGTAGATGATCTCGTGCCCGGGCGCCGCCGCCTTCAGCGCATCCAGGTGGTGCACCAACACGCCGCGGAAGATCCGGTTCCAGACCGTGGTCAGCAGGAAGCTGGCCGAGCGCACCACCGGGTGCGAGTAGTCGGCGGCGATCTCGTAGGCGTAGCCGTAGGCCTTCTTCCACGCGTCCTCGGGCTTGCTGTCGTCGCGGCGCGCCTGGTCGGCGATGGCGTCCTTGACCGCCGAGGCCGACAGCACCTTGTCGACCAGCAGGCGGCGGGTCGACAGGTCCGGCCCGATCACCGCCTCGCGGATGCGGTTGAAGTGCGTGCGCAGCACCCGCGAGACCTTGCGCACGGTGCGCTCGGGCGTGAGGTCCTCGGCGATGCTGGCGCGCAGGTCGACCGGCGCGGCGAAGCGCACCAGGGTGTCGCGGCCGTTGAGCAGGATCGCCAGCAGCCGCCGGAAGCGGCCGACCAGCGCCCAGTTCTCCGAGAACAGCACCGAGAACCAACCGCTGGCCTTGTCCGGCGAGCGGCCGACGAAGATCGAGACCGGCAGCAGCTGCACGTCGAGGGCCGGATCGGCGCGGTGCGCCTCCAGCAGCCGGGCCAGCGATTCGGAATGGGTCTTCTGCGGCGAACGCTTGCCCGGGGCCAGTGCGTTGAGGGCGCTGCCGGCGTTGCGCCGCGACAGCGCCACGTAGGCGCGCTTGCGGCCGAGCGGATCGCCCGGCAGCGGCTGCAGCGGCGAGGGCATGCCGGCGCTGCGGCAGGCGCGGTCGAGGATCAGGGCGTTGGAGAGGCCGTAGTCCTCGAGCACGTAGCAGACCGGGCGCCGGTCGACGAACTGCTCCGGCTCCGGCGGCTCGATCTTCAGTCCGATCCAGGGCGCCAGCAGCCGGCCCAGCAGGCGCGCCCACAGCGGCGGCCTCGGCGTACGCGGTGCACGGACGCGGCCGGGCGGGCGCGGCGGCCCACCGCCTGCCTCGGCATCGGGCGCGGCCGACTGCGCCGCCGGCGCGTCGGCGCGCCCGGACGCTTCCGGGAATGGCAGGGGCGACTGGTCGGGTTGCTGCGGCATAGGACGGCATTATCGCCCAGCGCGGGCTGCCGCCGGGCCGCGGCGTGCCGGGCCCTCAGCCGCCATCGGCCTGCGGTGCCGCGGGCGGCGCCCGCGGCGCCGGAATCCGCGCGCTGGCCTCGGCGTGGCGCAGGTAGTCGCTGCGGTACCAGCGTTCGCCTTGGCGCTCGACTTCGATCCGGGTATCGACCGGGTGTCCGGCCACCTCGTAGCGCACCCGCAGCAGAGCGCTGTCGCCGGTCTGGCGCTCGAGGCCGGCATCGACGCCGGACAACGAAGCATCGATGTCCAGGCCGTAGTCGGCGAGCACGCGCTTGACCTCCGCCAGGAACGGCGACAAGCGGCGCAGGGCGTCCTCCATGCCGGCGGCGGCGAAGGCTTCCCGGTCGTGCAGCCCGGTGGCGCGCGCGGCCGTCGCCAGCCGTGCGATCGCCGCGTCCGCGCGCGCGGGATCGGCCAGCGGCGCGTCCAGGCCCCAGCGGCCGAGCGCGTCGATCAGCTGCATGCGGCGTTCGCGCTCGTTCTCGTCCAGGGCTTCGTCGTTCTGCACGTAGTGCATGGCGAACAGGCCCAGCGTCTCCACCGCGCCGCGCAGTTCGCCGTCGGCGCCGGCGAACTGGGTGCGGAAGGCCTGCCGCAGCCGCGCTTCCGAGCCTTCTTCGGCCAATGTCGCCAGCAGGTCCGGCAGCCGCTCGTGCAGCGGCAGCTCGTCCAGCGGCCATCGGCTGCCGTTCTCCCAGGCCGCCTCGAGCCGCGCGTGCAGGGCCGGCGGAACCGCGTCGCGGGCGAACGCCACCAGGTCGTCGTCATGCAGGTGCCGCGCCGGCAGCAGCATCGCGTCGACCGGACGCGCGGCGGCCGCGGGCGCGGCGGTCGCGGGAGGCTCGCGCTTGCAGGCGGTGGTGGCGCCAGCCAACGCCGCGGCCAGCAGCAGCAGGCGGACGGTTGCGGACATGGGTGCGTACTCCCCGGGACGCAGCCGGCATCTTGGCCGCGGACCTTGATCGCGGCAAGTCGCGCTCGCAGGCGCGTCGAAGTCGCGTGACGGCCGGCATATCCGGGTCGCGACTTCCGTCGCTCCTACAAGGACCAAGGCAATGGCAGGGCCTGGGCTCGAGATTGCCATCCCCTGTGGGAGCGACGGAAGTCGCGACAGCGTCGGGCGGGACGCAGGTGCGGACCGCGCCGCTCCCGCGAGAGGAGCGCCATGCCGCGGCTACAGGTCGCGCACCACCCAGCCGCCGGGCGCCTGTTCGGGCACCGCGTCGAGCGCCGCCTGCGCCACCTCGTCCGGCGACCGGCCGGCCTTCCAGGCCGCCGCCACCGCCGCCAGCCGTTCGCGGGTGGCGCGGGTGTAGGCGCCCTCGAGCTCGTTCTCGGCATCGGCCGCCAGCTTCTGCGGATACAGGCTGCGCGCGTCCTCGCTGTGGTTGAGCAGGGCGATCAGGTGCGCCAGCGCACTGCGGAACGCCTGCGCGCCGAGCGGCGTGCGCTGGGTGCGCTGCAGGTGCCAGACGGTGAGGTATTCCACCGGCCCGAGCAGCCGGCGCGGAGTGGCGCCGAAGAACTGCCCGGACAGGGCGCCGGCGGAGAAGGGCGTGACGTTGTCCGGCAGCCGGGTCGCGCCCCAGGAACTCAGCGCGCCGCCGGGCAGGTCCATGCGCCGCAGCGCGGTGCCGAAGGTCTCGGCGAGCAGCCGCTTGGCACGGTCGTCGTCGCTCTCGGCGACCACCGCGAGCAGGCGCAGGAACATCGGGTAGTGCTCCTCGCCCAGCCGCCGCGCCAGCCGCTTGAGCACGGTCAGGCGGTATTCGGCGTCGCCGTGCGCGGCCAGCGCCGACACCAGGCGGTCGGCGGCGGCGCGCAGCGAGGCGGGGGAGGGCACGGCTTCGGTCATGGCGGCGCCGCGGTGGGACGGCTTCGGACTCTAGCGCGGCCGGCATGCCGCGCGGAACCCTTGGCAGGCCCTAGGCGAGGGCGTCGAGGATCGCGTCGGTGGCGCGGTCGGCCGCCTGCGACAGGTCGAGCGCGCCGAGGTCGTTCTCGAAGCCGAGGTCGCCCCCCAGCAACCGCGCGCCGGGACCGACGCCGTCCCAGGCGCCGGCGGCGAGCAGTTGCTCGCCGGGATCGACCGCGGGCGCCTGCGGGGCCTCGCGTGCGACCTCGCGTGCGACCTCGCGCGCCTGCTGCGGGCCCTGCTGCCGCTGCAGATCGTCGAGCGCAGCCTGCCCGCCCAGCCGGTCGAGGCCGGTGACGTTGAGGTGCGGATCGGAACCGATGCTGCTCATGTGCGGCGGGATGTCCTTTGGTGTACGGAGCGCGGGACGCGCCGTTCTTGCGGCGTTGCCGGCAATGTAACGAGGCTGCCGCGGGACTGTCACCTCGGGGCAACCCTAGGTGCCGTGCCGCTGTCCGGCCGCTGTTCAGGACCGGTCGCGCGGCTGGGCGGCATCGGCGACGGCCCTCCGCCATGCTAGCCTCGCGCCGACGTGGCGGCAATGCGGGTACGCACGGATGGCAGAGAAGGACCAGGGCGCCGACAAGACCGAAAAACCGACGCCGAAGAAGATCCGCGACGCGCGCAAGGAAGGCAACGTCGCCAAGAGCAAGGAGTTGACCAGCACCGTGCTGGTGCTGGGCTGGATCGCCGGCGCCTGGATGCTGATGGGCTTCATGCACACCCGCATCAGCGCGCTGTTCGACCAGAGCCTGGAGGCGGTCGGCGCGCCGTTCTTCGAGACCCTGCCGCGGCTGGGGTACCTGGCCTTCCAGACCCTGCTGTGGCTGACCCTGCCGCTGATGCTGCTGGCGATGCTGCTGGCGGCGGTGACCGAATTCCTGCAGGTCGGGCCGATCGCGAGCATGAAGAAGCTCACCCCGAACCTGGACAAGCTCAACCCGGCCGAGGGCATCAAGAAGATGTTCTCGATGGACAACCTGGTCGAGCTGATCAAGTCCGTGCTCAAGAGCGCCGCGCTGCTCGGCATCGGCTATGTCGTGCTGCGCGGCATGCTCGAGGGGCTGCTGAAGCTGCCGTACGCGACCCCGGCGGCGATGGGGTCGGCGATCTGGCACGCGCTGAAGTGGATCGTGATCTGGACGGTGGCGGTGTTCTTCTTCGTCTCGGCGCTCGACGTCTGGTACCAGAAGTTCTCCTACATCAAGAAACTGAAGATGAGCCGCCGCGACATCAAGCAGGAGGTCAAGGAGAACGAGGGCGACCCCTACGTCAAGCAGCGGCGCAAGCAGTTGCACCAGGAGTGGTCGCAGCAGAACATGCTCAGCTCAGTCCGCAAGTCGAGCGTGGTCGTGACCAATCCCACCCACATCGCCGTCGCCCTGCAGTACGAGCACGGCGAAACCGACCTGCCGGTGGTCGTGGCCAAGGGCGAGGGGCACTTCGCCGAGATGATCAAGCAGGCGGCCGAGGAGGCGGGCGTGCCGATCCTGCAGAACATCCCGCTGGCGCGCGGGCTCAACGAGAAGGTGGAGCTCGACGACTACATCGGCAACGAGTTCTTCGAGGCCGTGGCCGAGGTGCTGCATTGGGCCGAGGGCGTGCGCCGCGGCCGCGACGGCATCTGAGCTCCGCTCTACGGGGGCCGGATCAACCGCCGAAGGTGGTGCGCAGCAGTTCCATCAGGCCGCGGCTGTCGGTCAGCCGCTCGACCAGGATCTCGACGTACACGCCGAGCATCAGCAGGATGATCGCGGTCGCCAGCCAGGCCTTGATCGGCAGGGTCAGCGCGAACACGTTGAGCTGCGGCGCGTAGCGGTTCACCAGGCCGAACGAGAGGTCGATGATCAGCAGGATCACCATCGCCGGCGCCGCCAGCACCAGCAGCGTGGTCATCATGAAGCTGAAGTGGCCGACGAACAGGTTCATACCGGTCGCCGGCAGGTTGGGGAAGAACGAGGTCGGCGGCCAGATGGCATAGCTCGAGAGCAGCAGGTCGAGGAAGATCAGGAACGCGCCGCTGGCCATGAACAGCCAGGCCGCGAAATGCGACAGGAACTCCGCGTGCAGCGAGACCTGGTGCCCTTGGATCGGATCGAACACGGTGGCCATGCCCATGCCCACCTGGCTGTCGATCACGCTGCCTGCGGCCGAGAACGCCCAGAACACGATGCCGAAGCAGAAGCCGATCGCCACGCCGATGAACAGCTCCTTGAGCACCATCATCGGCCACTGCAGGGTGCTCATGCTCTCGGTCGGCGCCGCCGCCACCGCGACCGGCAGCGCCACGATCGCCAGGCTGACCAGGAAGCTGTTGCGCACCATCGCCGGCATGTTGGACTGGGTGATCAGCGGCAGCATCAGGAACGCGCCGATGATCCGCGGCAGCGTCAGCCCCAACGCCAGCATCGCGTCGCCGATCGTGTCGTAGGGCATCAGAACGCGCGGCCGCCGCGGACCAGGCCCGGGAAATCGACGAAGATCTGGTGCGCGTAGGTGTACAGCGTGCCGCCGATCAGCGAGCCGGTGACGAACAGCATCAGCACGATGGCGAGGAACTTCAGCGCGTAGGCGAACGTCTGCTCCTGCAGCTGGGTGGCGGCCTGCAGGAACGCCACCACCAGCCCGACCAGCGCCGCCGCCGCGATCGGCGGCCCCGACAGCAGCAGCACCAGCCACAGCGCCTGCCGCGTGAGTTCGATGACTTCGTTCATCTCAGCGCGCCTCCGCCCGCATCAGCCGCCGCCGTAGGTCAGCACCAGGCCGTGCACCAGCTTGGCCCAGCCGTCGATCAACACGAACAACAGCAGCTTGAACGGCAGCGAGACGATCGTCGGCGACATCATCATCATGCCCAGCGCCAGCAGGAT
The DNA here is from genome assembly GCF_045689605.1 of Luteimonas sp. R10. GTDB lineage: Bacteria > Pseudomonadota > Gammaproteobacteria > Xanthomonadales > Xanthomonadaceae > Luteimonas. Next base: position 505,889 of record NZ_CP141262.1, on the reverse strand, counting down.
GTTGGCGACCACCAGGTCGATGATCAGGAACGGCAGGAAGATCAGGAACCCGATCTGGAAGGCGGCCGTCAGTTCGCTGACGGTGAATGCCGGCACCACCACGATGAAGTCGTCCACCGTCAGCGACGCGCGGCGCTCGGGCGGCAGCAGCCGCTGGGCGCTGCGCAGGAAGAAGGCGCGCTCGGCGTCCTGCGAATGCCGGATCAGGAAGGTGCGCAGCGGCTCCTTGCCGGCCTCCACCAGCGACAGCAGCCGCGCCGCGTCCATGCCGCCGCTGGCGGGTGCCGGCGGCGGCGGCGGCGCGACGATGACGACCGGCTCGTCCGGGTCGGCGGCCGGTTGCTCCTCCCCGGTGTCGCCCGCCGGCGCCTCGGCGAGGATGCCGCCGCTGACGTTCCGGAACAGCTCTCCACGCTCCGGGGCCGCCGATGCGCCGGCGGCCTCCTGGCCGGCTTCGGACTCGGCGCGCAGCGCATCGGCCGCGGCCGGGCTCGCCGGCGCCGGGTCGCCGGCCGCCGCCCGCGACGGCGTCGCGGCCGCGGAGCGGGCGCGGCGCTCGGCCTGCGCGCGCGCGCGCGCGTCCACCTGCGCCTGCACCGAGGCCGGCGGCGGCTTGCCTTCCATGCGCGCGTTGATCGCCTCGTGCGTGTCCAGGATCACCGGGTACATGACGTAGATCGACAACACGATCGCCAATCCGTTGATCACCACGTTCGGCGGCACTTGCTGCAGCCCGAGCGCGTTGCGCAGCAGGCTCAGCACCACCACGATCTTGGTGAACGAGGTCACCATCACCGCCACGAACGGCGCCAGCGCCAGGCTGACGACGATGACGAGGACGAGTGCCGGGGAATAGTTGCTGAAATCCATCTCGCGGCGTCTCCTAGGTCCAGGACAGCAGCCGCACGCCGAGGGTGTCGCCGACGGCGACCAGCTCGCCCTGCCCGACCGCCTCGCCGTTGGCGCGGATGGTGACGTTGGTGCCTTCCAGGCGCGCCGGCAGCGCGAACACGTAACCGGGCTGCAGCGCCGACAGTTCGCCGACGCGCATCTCCAGCCGGCCGATCTCGAACGCGACCTGCACCGGAAGCGGGCGCACGCCGGCGTCGGCGTCGGCGTCGTGGCTGCCGGCGTCTTCGGCGGCCGGGGTCTCCTGCTCGCTCATCGTGGCTGTCTCCTGCGACAAAGTGGATGGATGTTGCATCGGGCCGGCCACGCGCCAGCCCCCGGGATCGGTGGCGAGCGGCCACAGGCGGCCGCAGGCGTGCGCCTCGAGGCGCGGCGGCTGGTCGCGGCGGCCGACGACGATGACGTCGCCCGGATGCAGCGCCGCCCATTCGTCGGCGCGCAGCGGCTGCGGCGTCAGCCGCAGCGAGACGCCGGCCGGCAGTTCGCGCCAGCGGCCCAGCGGCGGCGGCGGTTCGCCTTCGACCGGCGGCTCGGCGCGCGTCAGCACGCGGTCGAGCCAGGCCGCCGGCAGCCGCAGCGCGCCCTGGACCGGCGGCGGGCGTCGCCCGGCGTCCACTGCGGCGTCGCCGGTATCGTCGTCGATGACGAAATCCAGCCACACGGCATCGTCGCCGGCCGCGGTCTCCGGATCGGTGTCGAGCAGCGGCGCGAGGGCGACGCCGAGGGCCTCGCTCAGGCGCATCAGGTGCGGTTCGTGCGCCAGGCTCCAGGCCAGCACGCGCGAGCGCCCGCTGTAGTCGCTCCAGTGCAGCCCGTCGCCGGCGACGACCTCGGCGACCTGCAGGCGCAATCCCACGCGGGTGCCCTCGGCATCGAGCTCGAAGGCCTCGCCGGCGGCCGCGGCGGCGCCGGGCATGAAGTGCAGCAGGCCGTTGTCCTTCAGGTACCAGCTCTGCGGCGCGGAGAAGAAGCCGCGCAAGGCTTCGGCCTGCGCCGCCCGCAGCGACGGGATGCGGCCGCGCAGCGGCGTGGCTTCGGTCCCGGCGCGATCGCCGGTGCTGCCGGCGCGCCGCCTGGCGCGGCCGGGCGCCGCCGTCTTCCCTGCTGCGTCAGCCATGCCCCAGGGCCACCTTCATCAGTTCGGGCAGCGAGCGTACACCGAGTTTGTTCATCATGTTCGCGCGATGCAGCTCCACCGTCTTGATGCTGATGCCGAGGATGTCGGCGATGATCTTGTTGGGCTTGCTGGCCACCACCAGGTCCAGCACCTGGCGTTCGCGCGGGCTCAGTTTCGCCAGCGCGGCGCCGTTCACCGCGCCGTCGCCGCGGTTGCGCGCGTTGGCCAGGGCGGCGCGGATGGCCTCGACGAGGGTGTCGTCGCCGAAGGGCTTCTCGAGGAAGTTCGACGCGCCCTTGCGCATCGCCTCCACCGCCAGCGGCACGTCGCCGTGCGCGGTCACGAACACCAGCGGCAGGGCGATGCCGCGCCGCAGCAGCTCGTCCTGCAGCTGCACGCCGCTCATCTGCGGCATGCGGATGTCGGACACCAGGCATTCCTCCTCGGCGCCGTGCCGGTGGCCGGCGTAGGCCTCCAGGAACGCGTGCGCGGAGGCATAGGCCATCACCTCGAAGCCGGCCGTCTCCAGCAGCCACACCGTGGAGTCGCGGAAGCCGTCGTTGTCGTCGACCAGCCAGACGCGTACCTGTCCCATCAGACCCTCCCTTCGGCGCGCGGCAGGGTGAACCCGAACACGCTGCCGCCGCCCTCGCGCGGCTCGAAGAACAGCCGCCCCTCGTGGTATTCGATGATCGAGCGGCAGATCGCCAGGCCGATGCCCAGGCCGTCGGCCTTGGTGGTGTAGAACGGCGAGAACAGCTGCTCGCTCTCGGCCTGGCTCAGGCCCTGGCCGCGGTCGCAGACGCGGACCTCGATTTCGTCGTCCAGGTTCACCCGGCCCTCGATCCGCAGCCCGCGCTGCGCCGGCGCGACCTCGCGCATCGCCTCGATCGCGTTCTTGACCAGGTTCAGCAGCACCTGCTCGATCATCACCCGGTCGGCGTAGACCGCCGGCAGCGGCGCCGCGAGGGCGACGTCGATCCGCAGCTGCTGGCGCTCCGCCTCCAGCCGCAGCAGTTCCAGCACGGTGGCGGCAATGGTCGCCAGGTCCTGGGTATCGCGCCGGGGCTCGCGCGCGCGGACGAATTCGCGCACCCGCGAGATCACCGCGGCGGCGTGCTCGGCCTGAGTGCGCGCGGCCTGCAGCGCCCGTTCCACCTGCACCGGTCCGCCGGCCTGGTCGACCAGGCGCAGGCTGCCGTTGAGGTAATTGACGATCGCCGCCAGCGGCTGGTTGAGCTCGTGGGCCAGAGTCGCCGCCATCTCGCCGACCGACATCAGCCGCGAGGTGAACAGCAGCTTCTCCTGGCGGCTCTTGTGCGAATCCAGCGCCTCGATGCGCTCGCTGATGTCCACCGCGGTCAGCAGCGACAACGCCTGCCCGGCGTGCTCGGTGTCGCGCCAGTACAGCGAATACCAGCGGTCGTTGTGCGGGGCGCGGACCTCGTTGCCGGCGTCGATGTCGACGTCGCTGCCGTGCAGCGCCTGCAGCAGGCCCTCGCGCCGGGTGTGGCCCTCGAGCGCCGCGAACTCCTCGTGGTAGAGGCCGTTGGCAGCGAGCAGCGCGCCGTCCCCGCGCGCGAAGGCGGCGCAGGCGAACGGCAGCGCCTGCAGCAGGGCCTGCAGCGCCGGCATGTGGTCGGTGGCCTGGAGCGGCGCCGCGCCGGCGCGCCCGCCGCCCCGCGCTCCGCCGCTGCCACGCGCGGCACTCATGTCCTCACTTCCCCCTCGCTCCGGCAGCGCCGGGAATCGGCAGGCCTGCCTGCTCCTGACGGTGCGTTCCGGTGTAGCTCGGAATTGTGACGAAACGCCGATGGCGTTCCGGCCTTGCGGTACTCTGCACCCGCGCCGATCCCCCCGTCCGTTGCGGCGATCACGTTACCGCCTCTCCCAATGCTGCGATTCCGGTGTCCCGACATGTCCCTCTCTCCCGTGCCGCCGCTGTACGCCGTCGTCCTGTGGTCGTGCTGCGGCGTCGCATCCGCGGCCGCCGAACCGGTAGCGGCCGCGCCTTCGGCGCTGCGCGAACTGCTGGGAATCGTGCTGCCGCTGGCCTTCGTCATCTTCGCCCTTTTCCTGGTCTGGCGCCTGGCACGCCGCCGCTACGGCCTGGCGGGCAAGGACGCGCCGCTGTCGGTGCTGCAGATCTTGCCAGTCGGTCCGCGCGAACGCGTGGTGCTGCTGCGGACCCGCGCCGGCCGTGCGTTCGCGATCGGCGTCAGCGCCCAGTCGGTGAACCTGATCACCGCGCTGGAGCAGGACGACATCGGCAAGACAGACGCCGGACCGGCGGAGTCATCGCAATACCGCGCAGGTGATGGATAACGTCCCGAACTGTCAACCCGCCGTGAACCGCGGAGATCACGGACCGCGACCCGTATCACAAATATGAATGGAACGATGACAGGGTTCACATCGCTGTAAACAACAATTTCACGCACCAGTCACTTTACACGGCTATCGTAAGTTGGCACAAAGTGACGCATGAGGGCAGGGGCAATGCGGCAGCCGGCACGACAGGGGGGCGATGGGACAGCGTTTGACGCGCCCTCGCCCGGGCGTGTGGGCCGTCCGCGACAGGGGGAGCGATGCGCGCGTTGATCGATTCGCTGTTCGCCGCGCCGGCGGGCATGGCGCCGCGCAAGCGGCTGGGCTACAGCGATGTGGTGCTCGCGTTCGCCGCGGTCACGATCATCAGCGTGATGATCCTGCCGCTGCCGCTGGTGCTGATCGACTCGCTGGTGGCGATCAACATCTCGATCGGTTTCGGCCTGCTGCTGCTGGGCATCTACATCCCCAACCCGGTCGCCTTCTCCAGCTTTCCCAGCGTGCTGCTGCTGACCACGCTGTTCCGCCTGGCGATCTCGATCGCGATCACCCGTTCGATCCTGCTCAACGCCGAGGGCGGCCACATCGTCGAGACCTTCGGCTCGCTGGTGGCCGGCGGCAACCTGGTGGTCGGCCTGGTGGTGTTCCTGATCATCACCGTGGTGCAGTTCATCGTCATCGCCAAGGGCGCCGAGCGCGTGGCCGAAGTCGCCGCGCGCTTCACCCTCGACGCCATGCCCGGCAAGCAGCTGTCGATCGATTCCGACCTGCGCTCGGGGCTCATCGACAAGGACGAGGCGCGCCGCAAGCGCCGGCTGCTGGAGACCGAGAGCCAGCTGCACGGTTCGCTCGACGGCGCCATGAAGTTCGTCAAGGGCGACGCCATCGCCGGCATCGTCATCATCATCATCAACCTGCTCGGCGGCCTGGCGATCGGCGTGCTGCAACGCGGCATGGAATTGGCCGAGGCGACCCGGACCTACAGCATCCTGACCATCGGCGACGGCCTGGTCTCGCAGATCCCGGCGATCCTCGGCACGATTGCCGCCGGCCTGGTGGTGACCCGCACCACCGGCGAGATCGAGGATCGCCACCTCGGCGACGCCATCACCCGGCAGGTGGGCATGCAGCCACGGGTGCTGCTGATCACCGGCATTCTCGCGTTGTGCATGACCCTGGTGCCGGGCTTTCCGATCGGAGTGTTCGCGGTGCTCGGCACGGCGCTGATCGGGATCAGCGCCTGGCGCTATCGCCACAGCTTCGAGAGCCTGCGCCGCCTGTTCCGCATCTCCGACGAGGAGATGGCGGCGAGCCAGGTGCCGGCGGACAGCGACGACCTGGCGCCGCCGCCGCCGCTGCAGTTCGACCTCGCCCCGTCGCTCGCCGAGGGGCTGGGCCAGGAAGCGGTGCGTTCGCGCATCGCCGAACTCGCCCAGCAACTGCGCGAGGAATACGGCGTGCCGGTGCCGGCGCCTTCGCTGCGGGTCAATTCCGCGCTCGGCGAGGGCGAGTACCGGCTCAGCGCGTTCGGCGCGCGGATCGCATCGGGACGCCTGCGCGCCGACGCGCGGCTGCGCCCGGCGCGGGTCGGCGCCGACGCCAGTGCACGGCTGCCGGGGTTCTTTCCGCCGCTCGCAGGCGAGTGGGTCACCGCGCCGGCCGACGACGCGCGCGCGCCGCTCGACGTCATCGCCGAGCACTGCCGCGGCGCGCTGCAGCGCCGGCTCGGCGGCTTCCTCGGCATCCAGGAAACCTCCAACCTGTTCGGCCGCATGCAGCGCGACTATCCCGACCTGGTGAAGGAGATGCTGCGGGTCGTCGCCCCGCAACGGGTGGCCGACGTGCTGCGCCGCCTGGCCGAGGAAGGGGTGCCGATCCGCAACCTGCGCGACGCCTTCGAGGCGATCACCGACGTCGGCGGCCGCGAGAAGGACGTGGTGCTGCTGACCGAATACGTGCGCGTGGCGCTGAAGCGCGAGATCGCGGATCGCTATTCAGACAGCGAGCGCACGTTGCACGTACTGTTGATCCACCCCGAGCTGGAGGACAAGCTGCGCCAGTCGGTCCGCGTCGCCGGCGGCGCCAGCCAGCTGGCGATCTCGCCGGAACTGGCGGCGCGCCTGGGCAACGAGGTGCGCGCCCACCTGGGCCGGCAGCCGCCGGACGTGCGCCCCGTGCTGCTGTGCTCGCTGGACGTGCGCCGCCACCTGCGCAAGCTGATGGAAGTGGATTTCTTCGAGCTGCCGGTGCTGTCCTACCAGGAGCTCGCCCCGGACCTGCGGATCGTGCAGGCGGGCCAGATCAACGCCTGAGCCGAACCGGAACGACGACCAGACAAAGCAAGAGCAGACGACCAGCGTTTGCAAGGAGCGAAACCAGATGTCTTCCGCCGAAACCACCCGCGACACGCCGGTCAGCAGCCACCTGCTGCGGATCGTGGCGGGATTGCACGCGGGGGCGTGCCGCGACCTCGCCGACCGCGAGATGATCCTCGTCGGCAGCGGCGACGACTGCGACATCGTGCTGGCCGACGACGGTGTCGCCAGCCACCATGCGCTGATCAGCCTGGTCGACGGCCGTTTCCAGGTCCGCGCGCTGGACGCGCCGTTGCGGCTCGAGGGCCGCGTATTGCACCCGGGCGATCCGGTCGAGCTGGACAAGGTGCAGCGCGTCGGCCTGGGCGACGCCGCGCTCGCCTTCGGCCATGCCGACGACCCGGGCTGGCTGGCATTGATGCCCGAGGGCATGAAGTTCGCGCCGCCGCCGCGCAACGCCATTCCGTTCGCGCGCCGGCTGCCGATGATCGCCGCCATCGCCGTGCTGTCGCTGGCCTCGCTGGCGATCTTCGCCGCGGTGATGCCGTCGCAGGAGGCGCCGGTCGACGTCGAGGAACGGCTGCGCAGCCTGGCGCGCGAGTACCGCGTGGCCGAGGCGCGCATCGAGCGCGACGTCAACGGCATCGCGGTGCTGTCGGGCACCGTCAAGGACGTGGCGACCCGGCAGCGGATGCGCCAGCAGCTCGACAGCGAGCGCATCGACGCCACCCTGACGCTGCGGACCGGCGAGGACATGGCGCGCGATGTCGCCGACGTGCTGCGCGGCCACTACCCCGCCGAGAAGACGCGCTACCTGGGCAACAACGATGTCGAGGTGACCGGCTACTTCGACGACATGGCCGCGCTGGAGGCGTTCGCCAAGACCCGTGCGATGCGGGAAACCGGCGTGCGCCGGGTGATCCCGATCAATCTGGCGACGCCGGCGGAAGGGGACGAGGCCGACGTGGTCGAGGACGCGGTGCGGATCGTCGCGGTCGAACGCGGCGAGAACGCGCACCTGGTGTCCGCCGACGGCGTGCGCTACCCGGTCGGTTCCGAACTGCCCGGCAGGGGCACGCTGCTGTCGATCGGCGAGCATGTCCAGGTGCTGCGTCCGGACGGCTCGCTGGTCAAGCTGCGGCCGGAGCCGGTGCAGGCCGACCCGGACCCGGACGACGCCGAGGCACCGGACCCGGACAAGGCGGGCGCCGCGGTTGCGCAGCCCAGGTCCCGCGCCTACGCCACCGAGCAGGCCAGGGCGGCCAGGCAGCGCATGTGACGCGCGTCGCGGGACGACCCTAGGGTGTACCCGAGGTTTCACGATTCCGCAGGACGAATGGATTAGAGTCGGAATCGATCAGGCAGTATCCACCAAGGTCAGGAGGAGCAAGAGCATGAGCACGATCGACAGTTCCGCATTGAACAACTACATCGGCATGGCCACCTTCACGAACGGCCAGAACGGACCGCGCGGCGCGGCGTCCGGGAGCAGCAGCAACAGCTGGTACGAGGCGATGTCGCGCGCCTGGGGCCAGACGCTCGACGGCCAGGCGGCCAAGATCACGCAGATGTCGGACGCGATCGGCGCCGGCAGCGACCAGCCTTCGGACATGGTCCAGCTGACCGCGGCCAGCCTGAAGATGCAGTTCATGTCCAACAACGCCGCGACCTCGCAGAACAGCGTCGGCCAGGCGCTGGAAACGCTGGGCAAGCGCAACTGATCGCCGTGGCGTCCCGCGAAGGCGCGTGTCGCAAGGCGCGCATCCTTCGGCGGGACGGCGGTGGTGACGTGCAGGCGCATGGACATCACGGTTCGGGAGAACAGACATGATTGAAGCCATCCAGGTCGCGGGCATGGACGGATCGCCGGCGGCGGCCGGCGGCGCGGCCGCGGCACAGCCGCAGGCGTCGGCCATCGAGGTGCGCGACTTCGCCCAGGCGATGCAGCGCACCGATGCCACCGCGTCGCCGCAGCAGGCCGCCGCGCCCGATGCGGTCGCCGGTGCGAGCAAGGCGGAGCCGTCCGAAGGCACTCGCATGATGATTTCGGCGTTCGACAGCCTCAACGGCAGCGCCAAGAACATCGAGGCGATGTCGCAGGCGATGAGCGGCAGCGTCGCCGACCTCAAGCCGGGGCAGATGCTGGAAATGACGATGAAGTGCCATGAGTTCCTGTTTCAGTCGCAGCTGACCTCGAACGTGGCGAACCGCACCTCCGACGGCGTGCAGCAGTTGTTCCGCCAGCAGTCCTGAGGAACCGGGGGGACGTGATATGAGCACCTCGACATCGAAGCGGGGGTCGTGGCAGGCGGCGCTGGGGCTGCTGGCGTGCCTGCTGCTGACCGCCTGCGGCCGCACGACGCTGTACAGCGACCTGGAGGAGCGGCAGGCCAATGAGGTCCTCGCCGCCCTGCTCTCCACCGGCGTCAAGGCCGACAAGCGGCTTTCGGTCAGCAAGAACGGCTGGGAGATCCGGGTCGACGACAACGATTTCCCGTACGCGATGCAGGTGCTGCAGTCGCGCGGCCTGCCGCGGCAGCAGTACAGCTCCCTGGGCGACATCTTCAAGAAGGAAGGCTTCGCCTCCTCCTCGCTGGAGGAGATGGCGCGCCTCAAGCACGGCCTGCAGCAGGAGATGTCGCGCACGCTGGCGAGCTATCCGGGCGTCGTGGATGCACGCGTGCACATCAACCTGCCGCAGCGGGATCCGCTCGGCGGCAATTCCAGCGACGCCTCGGCGTCGGTGGTGATCTTCGAGCAGCCCGGCGCCAATCTCAGCGACAAGGAAACCGAGATGAAGGTGGTGGTCAAGGACGGCGTGCCGGGCCTGAACGACGTCAACAAGGTCACCGTCAAGTTCACCACCGTGCCCGGGCCGTCCGAGAACCGGCAGGGCCAGCGCAGCACCACGCCTGTGGCGATGTCGGCGATCAGCCCGATGGCGATCGGCGTCGTCGCGGCCGTGGTCGCCGTGATCGCGCTGGTGCTTGCGTTCGGCGGCCGCCTGCGCCAGCGCCTGCAGCCCCAGCCCAAGCAGAGCCCGCGGGTCTGGAACGGGTAGTCCGCCGGCATGCCGCTGCAGGCGCTGCTCGCCGAAGTCCATCCCAGCTGGTACGGCCGTAGCGGCGAGGCGCCGCTCGAGCCGCGCCTGGTCGAGGCCGCCCGGCGCAGCGTGCTGGGGCGCCGGCTGCTGGCCCGCGCACTGCTCGCCTCCGGCAGCGGCGACGCGCTGCTGGCGCCCAGGCCGGGCAAGGGACTTCCGACCGCGATCACCCGCTGGCCGCCCGTGCGCATGGCGCGGCTGGTCCGCGATCTCGGCGTGCTGGCCTACGCGCCGGTGATCCGCGCCGAGGTGCGGCGCGAGCCGGTGCGCCGGCTCAGGCGCCTGCTCGGCAACAGCTATCTGCTGGCACTGGACCCGACGGTCTGGAACGCGGCCGTCGAACGCGAGGTGCACGCGCGCCTGTCGGCCAACTGGGAGCGCTTGCTGCGCGAGGCGGACGACGCGCGGCTGCTCGCGTTGTTCGACCACCAGGGCCGCAGCGAACTGCGGGGCTGGGCCGCCCAACGCGACCCCGCCCTCGGCGAGTGGGCCGCACTGCTGCACGAGTACGAGACCGCGGGCCCGGCGCATCTGCCGGAAAAACCGGTGCTGCTGCTGTGCACGCACCACGAATCCCGGCCAGAGAAGGCATGACAGGCGAGGAAACAGGCAGCATGCAGACGCACAAGGCCCCGACCCCGGACGCCGGCAACCCGGCAGCGTCGACGGGCGTGGCGCTGTTCGAGCGGCGCGAGTTCGAACGCGCGGTGACCTCCCGCATCGTGCCGGCCCGGCAATGGGCAGGGCTGCAGGAACTCGATGTCCTGCTCGAACGCGTCAATACCCTGTACGCCGAGGCCGAGGCCGAGATCGCGAAGGCGCGCGCCCAGGGACAGGCCGCCGGTTTCGCCGAGGGCCTGGCCCGCGCGCAGCAGCAGATGGCCGAGAAACTGACCGGCCTCAACGAGCGCCGTGCCCGGGTGCTGGCCGAGGCGGCCGGCCGCATCACCGACCTGGCCTGCGCAATCGTCGCCCGCATCGCCCCGGGTTTCGACGCCGCCAGCGTGGTCCCGCCGCTGGTGATGCAGGCGGTCGAGGCGGCGCAGGCGGAACAGTTCCTGCTGATCCGCGTGCACCCATCGGTGCGCGGGACCGTAGAGTCCGGATTGGGCGCCGTGCGCCAGGCGCATCCGGCGGTCGGCGTGATCGAACTGGTGAACGACGAGAGCCTGGATCCGCTGAGCTGCGTGGTGGTGTCCGAGGCCGGCGAGGTCCGCGCCGGCGTGGCCCAGCAGATCGAGGCGATCCGCGCCGCGCTCGCCGGCGCCGGCGGCGAGGGGGCCGCGGCATGAACGCGCCGGCCTCCGATCCGCTGCTCAGCGCGCTGTCGTCGGTCAAGACGATCCAGCGCGTCGGCCGCGTCGCCGACGCCTACGGCACCCTGATCCGCGCCACCGGGCTCAAGGCCTCGATCGGCGAGCTGTGCCACCTGCGCCATCCGCGCGGCGAGGGCGATCCGGATTTCGAGCTCGCCGCCGAGGTGGTCGGCGTGTCCAAGCAGCACACCCTGCTGACCCCGCTCGGCGCGCTCGACGGCATCTCCGCGACCACCGAGGTCTACGCCAGCGGCCGCCAGGCGTCGGTGCGCGCCGGCGACGGCCTGCTCGGCCGCGTGCTCGATGCGCACGGGCAGCCGATCGACGACCGCGGTCCGCTGGGGCCGACCGTCGACGCGCCCATCTACGCCGCCTCGCCCAATCCGCTCGCGCGCAACCTCATTGAGCGCCCGTTCTCCACCGGTGTGCGCGCGATCGACACGGTGATGACCACCGGCGAAGGCCAGCGCGTGGGCATCTTCGCCGTCGCCGGCGGCGGCAAGAGCACGCTGCTGGGCATGCTCGCCCGCGGCGGCGATGCCGACGTCAACGTCATCGTGCTGGTCGGCGAGCGCGGCCGGGAGGTCAACGAGTTCATCCACGACAACCTCGGCGAGCAGGGACTGGCCAAATCGATCGTCGTGGTCGCGACCTCCGACCGTCCGGCGCTCGAGCGCAGCCGCGCGGCCTGGGTCGGCACCGCGATCGCCGAGCACTTCCGCGACCGCGGCAAGCGCGTGCTGCTGCTGCTCGACTCGGTGACCCGCTTCGCGCGCGCGCTGCGCGACGTCGGCCTGGCGGTCGGGGAACCGCCGGCGCGGCGCGGCTTCCCGCCCTCGGTATTCAGTGCGCTGCCGCGGCTGTTCGAGCGCGCCGGCAACAACGACCGCGGCAGCATCACCGCCTTCTACACGGTGCTGGCCGAGGACGAGGACGGCGGCGACCCGATCGTCGAGGAAGTGCGCTCGATCCTCGACGGCCACATCGTGCTTTCGCGCAAGCTGGCCGCCGCCTACCACTACCCGGCGATCGACGTGTTGACCAGCCTCAGCCGGACCATGCCGCGGGTGGTCGACGAAGCGCACCTGCGCGCCGCCGGCCAGCTGCGCAAGTACCTGGCCAAGCACCAGGACATCGAGCTGCTGCTGCAGCTGGGCGAGTACAAGCGCGGCAGCGATCCCGAGGCCGACGTGGCGATCGAGAAGATCGGCCCGATGCGCAAGCTGCTGCAGCAGCCGTCCACCGAACTGGTGCCCTTCGTCCAGTCCGCCGACGCGTTGAAGAAGCTCTTCAGATGAAGCGCCGCGGGCCCGAGATGCAGGTGCCGGGACCCGCGACGGTGGGAAGGTGCGGGCGCTCGTACGCCTTCCTTGCGGGCCGTGGTGCGGGCGACCCCCGGCGATCTTTCGATTCCAGATTCCAGATTCCCGACTCCCGGCCCCACCGATGAAACGCTATCCGCTGCAGACGCTGATCAAGCTGCGCGCGCACCGCACCGAGCTCGCGCGCAAGGTGGTGCTGGAAAAACAGCAGCAGGCGCGTGCCTGCCGCGAGGCGTGCACCCGGATCGAAGGCGAGATCGAGGCGCTGCGCCAGGAACGTTCCGGGCACCGCATGCGCCTGCTCGACCCGCCGCCGCCCGGCGCGCCCTGGTCGCAGGTGCTGGAGCAGCGCGAGGCGCACATCGACCTGCTGGGCGAGCAGGTGCAGGCGGCGCAACAGCGCCTGCAGCAGGCGCAGCAGCAGCTGCAGGCGGCCGAGCGTGCGCTGGAGGAGGCCAAGCAGGCGTTCTTCCGCGCCAAGGCGCGCGAGGACGCGCTGGAGAAGCGCAAGGGCGTCTGGCGCGACGAGCAGGTCGCCCTGGAGATGCGCAAGGAAGAGGACGCCGCCGCCGACCTGTCGCTGGCGCGGCGTCTCACCCCCGGACAAACGTGAGGTCAACATGAGCATCGAACGCAGCCAATCGCCGCAATCGGCCGAGCAGGCCCGCAACACCGATGGCGAGCAGAAGACCGACGCCAAGCGCGAGCCGCCGCCGAAGGAAACCGTGGACCGCTTCCGCCAGGTGCTGCAGAGCAAGCAGGAAGCGAAGGATGAATTCCTGTCGGCCCGGGCGAAGGGCGCCGGCGAACTCAGCGGCCAGCAGCGCGCCGAGGCCGAGGCGGCCGCGCGCCAGGCGGCGACCCAGGACGCGGTGGAAGCCGCGCGCCAGGCGCCGGGCGACAGCGAGCAGTCGATGCAGGCGCTCGACCCGGCCGAGGTCCTGGCGATGATGCAGGCGCAGTCCGCCCTGCGCGACGGCGCGCACGCCGCTCCGGTCGCGGCGCCGGTCAACACCTCAGCGTTCGCCGACCTGGTCGAGCGGCACGTGCGCCAGCTGGCGGCGGACGGCGGCGCGGCCGGCGATCGCGAGGGCCAGGTGCTGCTGCGCATGGCCGACAGCACCCTCCCCGGCACCGACCTGCTGCTGAGCAAGACCGCCGACGGCTGGCTGCTGCGGGCCGACGTGCGCTCGCGCGGCAGCTACGACGCCATCCGCGAGGCCGCCCCGGAGCTGGCCCGGCGTTTCGCCGAGCGCAACCTGGGCACGCTGAGCATCGATCCGCAGTTCCACGGCTGACGCCGGCTGGGGTTCTCCCCAGGGTCGGGTACGCCCCAGCTTGGGGAGCGACGTGGATCCGGTAATAGTCGGGACCGGGGTCACCTTTCGGGTCGGCCCTGCCCACATCACAACATAAGTGAGGTTGTCATGTTCGATGGTATCGGTGATCTCGTCAGTTCCGCCGCCAAGGCGATCGGTGGTGCGATCGGTGGCCCGGCCGGCGCCATGATCGGCGGCCTGCTTGCCGACTTCGCGATGCAGGCGATCGGCGATCAGACCAGCAACGCAAGTTCCAATTCGTCGCTGCCGTTCAACGCCCAGGACCTGTTCAACAGCAACTTCATGCAAGCCTTCCAGGGCGCGCTCGGGCGCTGACGGACGCATGCATTCCACCGTCCGCCCGTGGATGGAACAGATCGAGCAGCTCCGCTCGGAGGGCGTGATCGACGCGGATGACGAGAACGTGCTCATCCGCCACGTCAACGACCACCAGTCCCTGATCGAGCGGGAACTCGCCTCCATCGCTCCCGAATACGAGCGGCGGGTCGCCGCCGACGGACAGGAGCGCGCGGATCTCTGGTTGCAGCAGTGCGCGCGTGAGCTCGGAACCCGTGAAGGCGAGAAGATGCGCCGGATATTCGACCAGCTGTCCTGCGGTGAACAGATTTCCGACGTTCCCTAGGGTCGTCCCCAGCTTGTTCCGTTTTTCACGTTCTGTAGGCTGAAGAAAACGCAGCGCCTCCCACATCTGGAGCCCTTTGTTCAATGGCACTTCGCCCACCCCGTCGCCCGGATCAACACAAGCGGCCGTCCCGAGCGCCGGCGTCGCTGGTGGCCAATGGCGGGCCGGGCGTGATGGGCCAGCCGGCTGAAGTGGATGGAACCGGGCAGTCCGGGGATGCGGTCGATCTGCAGGCGGGAATGGAACAGCTGCTGCAGGACTTCGAAGCCGCGCTCCGGGAGGAGCACGCGTTGGGCCAGGGCGAGCGGGACGATCTGCTGGCCAGGTTCGGCGAGGCGCTCAACGATGCCGCCCAGAAGCCGGCCACATCCGACGGTTCGCTGGACCGTTCGGTCTGGCTCGAGGCCGTGGAGGCATTGCAGAGCAGTGGCGCCATGGCCGACGGCGATGCCAACGATCTGATCCGGCAGATCGACCGGGCCATGGAGCCGCTCGAGCGCCGGGAATCGCAAATCGCGATCGAGTTCAGCCGTCGCATGCAGGCGGACGGCCAGGAAAAGGCGCTGGCGTGGTTCCGCGAGCAACAGGCGAAGCGGGCCGAGGATGAATCGTCCTCGTCTCCGCAGTATCCGACTGCCGATGCCGCCGCGGCGCCATTGCGCAGCGAAGTCGTGAACTCCCGCTCACGCCGTTTGAGGGGACCGCCTTCCAGACGCTAGACGGATGTATCCGCTGCAACACCAGCTCTGGAATTCACCTCAAACATCATTCTGATCAGGAGTAACGTCATGTCCGAGTACGGATTCTCTTACGTCGCCAATGCCCGCGCCGAGAACGAAGCCACCGCCAGGCTGTCCGCCGAGGCCGCCAAGTCCGGAAGCTGGCTGATGGCCATGGCCGTCATCCTCGGCGAGCTCGCCGACAAGATGATGGCGAACGTGGTCAAGAAGGCCGAAGAGCTCGACAGCGCGAGCTCCGGCAAGGGTTCGCCGGGTTCGGAGAGCGAGAACAAGCTGACCGCCGAGCTGCAGGCGCAGACCCAGCTGCTGAACATGTTCATGCAGGCCATGAGCACCGTGATCAAGACCGCCGGCGAAGCCAATTCGCAGGTCGCTCGCAAGACCGGCTAAGCCGGTTCTTCGCGAAAGCTCGAACAACGCCCCCGACCTGGTCGGGGGCGTTTTGCGTGGTGTGAGAACGATGCGCCTGCTTCGAAAGCTGTCGCCTCTCCTGCTGGTTCCGGTCTCCGTCGCCGCCTGCGGCGGACAACCCGGGCCGCAGTTCCTCCAGCCTTACTTCGGCGATCCCTATCTCGGCGAGGTTCGGGTGCGCGTCGACGCGCCCGAGGAGGCGCACGCCGGATCGAGCGATCGCGGGCGCGGCAGCGCCCACTTCATGGAGGAGGACGGGAAGACCCGTTTCGTCGTCGCCGGCTCCTTCGGAGAGGCGGGGGACGCCGGGTTCACGGTTGATGGAGCGTACGAAGGGCAGGCCTGGGTGAGCGAATCCGGCGGGGTACGGCTGGAAATCGGCCCGGACGGCACCATTGCCGGGGGCGGCATCGCGCACCCGCATCGCCTCGAGTTCTCGGGCAACGTCTCGGAAACCCGCCTCGAGCTGGATGTCGACCTGGAAACGCTCGAAGCCAATCCGAACGGCTTGCCGGCGGGAACGCGCTTCGCGTTCCACTACGACCTGGAGCGCGGGACCGAGGAGCCCCCGGGGGACGCAGGCGGCAACGATGCCGAGGCTGCGTGCAACCGGATCGAATGGCGATTGAAGAACGTTCCGAATCTTTCCGGCGGCGCGATGGGATTGGTGCGCGTGCCGGTTTGCCGCGATTGAACCAGGCATCCGGCGCGTCGTTGCGCTCGTGGCCGGCTGGTGTGACCGGGAGCCGCCGGCGTGTCGCCGACACCGGCGCGCGGGCATGCGCCGCGTGCGCGGCCTCCAGCCTCGTGCGGCGACGACGATCCGGTTCCGGCACCGCCGAAAGGGGGAAGGCCTACCCTCGCCAGCCGCGATCCGTCGGCGGGCGCGGCGCGCACCGCGGGGGCGCGGTGCGCCGGTGGCCAATCGGCCGGATCACTTCAATCGCCGCGCCAGCAACCAGGCGCCGAGGCCGGCGATCAGCCCGATGGCCGCCAGGCCGCCGATCCAGACCGGCGTCTGCGGTGCCGGGGCGACGTTGCCGTCGAACACCGGCAGGAACACCAGGATCGACAGCGCCAGGCAGCCGTAGGCGACGATCGCCAGCACCCAGTACAGCCACTGGAAGACGCGTTCGACCAGGCGCTGCTCGGCGAACTCGGCCTCGCGGCGGGAGCGCGCGGCCTGATCGCGCGCGCCCAGCGCCGCCAGCAGCGCCGACATGCCGTACTGGGATCTCCACGACCGCCGCTGCTGCGTACCCGCGATGGTATGGCCGTGCGCGACGGCGCCGTCGGCGCGCGCCACCTGGGCGCGATCGCCCGCCGCCAGCATGGTGGCGCCCTTGGCATCGCCGGGAGCTTGCGAGGCCGGCACGGCGGTGGCGAGCACGGTGGCCACCGTGGCCTGCGTGGCGCCGGCCGGCACGGCCGCCGCGGCAGTCGTTCCCGCGGCCGACGCGGGAGCGCCCGCGGTGTTCGCCGCAGTGCTCGCGCCCGGCATCGAGGAGAGGGCGCGTTCGACGACGGCACCGTCCGCGCGCAGCGCGTGCGGGACGGCATCCGGGCGCGCCTGTGCCGTCAATGCCGGGTGGCCGACGACTTGGGTCGGCGGCGCGGTCGCGCCGGTCTGTGCGGCAAGTGCTGCCGGCGCCTGCTGCGGCACCACCGCCGCGGACGGTTGCGCCATGGCTGCCGGCGCGGCCTGCGGGCCGTAGCCCGTCGGCACCGGCGTCGCCGGCTGCGCCTGCGCCGCCGCTGCGGAAATCGCCGCTTGCGTCGCGACCGCGGCGTTGGCGGGGCCGGGCTGCATCGGCTGCGCGGCCGCGGACAGTTGCCGTGCCAGGCCGGGCGGCAGCGATTGCTGCTGCGTCAGCGCGTCCAGGGCGCTGCCCAGGGTCGAAGCGACCGCCGACGCGACGCTGGAAACGAAAGGCACGTTCTGCCCGGGGCCCGCCATCGTGGGCGGAGGCGAGCCGTTCGACGACAGCGGCGGCCCGCCGGCGTGCGGCGGCGGGCCCGACCCGCCCGCGTGTGCAGGCGGACCCTGCAAGCCCGCGTGCGCAGGCGGCCCGCCCGTGTGATGGTGCGCAGGCTGGGTGGATCCGGGCGAGGAGGGCTGTGGCGGGCTGCCAGGCAAACCGGAGGGCGCCTGCGGATGCGGCGACGGCCCTGGTCCGGACGGCGACAGCGACGGCCCCGCGCCGGGAAAATTCGAAGGACCGCCGAGACCGCGCGCCAGGCTGGAGGTCAGATTGCCCAGCAGCTGTCTCAACCCGCCGAGTCCGGGCGGACCATGGGACAGTCCAGGCGGGCCGGAGAGCGGACCGATGGGCATAGCGGAACCCCGTGTCGCTTCGGGTGGCGGGACCGGGCCCCCTGCACCGGGATGCCCCTCAAGCTACGGCGTTTGGGCGTTGCCGGCACCCTGGGGCCAACCCTAGGGGAAGCGGAGGCCGCCCGGATTCATGCAGGCACGACAGCGGGCGCCGGGCGCCAACGGCGCAGTGCAGGCTGTGCCGGACGAAGCCACCGCGGTTCCAGAGCCGAAACCGGCCTGGAGGCGGCGGCGCGTGCACCCGGCTCATTTTTCCTTGAGCTCGAGCGCATCCCGCTTGGCGCGGCGTCGCGCATCGCGCGGCAGGTCCCGGGCATTGCCGAATGCCGCCGCCTCCCAGCCGCCGTAGCTCGGGTTGGGCAGCATCCACCAGCGCTCGCCGAACCACCCGCCGTGAGCGGACAGCAGTTGCGCGTGCGCCTGCGGCGTATTGCGTTCGACCTGGACGAAATCGCCGAGCTGGTCGCCGAACTGCATCAGCACGCGGTAGCGGCGGCCGGCCAGCACGCGCCGGCAACCTTTCCCGCTGCCACGCGACTGGCAGCCCTCCACTTCGGTGCCCAGGCCGAGGAACGCACTGTCGTCGGCGACGGGAAAGCCGATGGCGCGCAGATTGGCCAGGGTGGCGTCGGCGGAAGCCTGGGTGCGGTTGGACAGGTAGACCAGGGTGACGCCCTTGGCGTCGGCCAGGCGCGCGAACGCCAGGGCGCCCGGTACCGCTTCGGCCTGGCGCTCGTCGACCCACGCGGCCCAGGTGGCCTCGTCGTATTCGGCGCCGTCGCGCACCAGCCGCGCCTGGTAGGGCGAGTTGTCGAGCACGGTTTCGTCGATGTCGACGATCACCGCGGGCGGCAGCCCGGCCGCGCTGCCCGCGGCCGCGCGCTCCTCCGCCACGAGCGCGTCCCACCCCGGATCGGCAAGCGCGTCGTCGAGCCGCTCGCCGGCGGCGCGGTACAACGACAGCGCCGTGGCGCGGTACTCGGCGGACGCCTGCATCCAGAGCACGGCATTGAGGTTGTCGTCGGCGGCCGGGGCGGACGCCGCCGGCGGGGTGGTCTGGCAAGCGGGCAGGGTCAGTGCGAGCAGGCAGAGGCCCAGCAGGGTCGTGCGCACGGCGGTCTCCGGCGTTGCGGGGCGTCGAGTGTAGCGGACGGCCGTGTCGGGGCACCGGGCCGATCAGGCGTCGAGCAGCGCCTTGATCGCGGCGAAACCGGCATCGGCGCGCTCGCGCTTGCGCGCGGCGTCGGCGACCGGATCGGCGCCGTCACGCTGCAGCTCGTCGGCGGGCAGTTCGTCGAGGAACCGGCTCGGCGTCAGCCGCAGCCGGCTGCCCCATTTCTGTGCCTCGCGCGCGTACGACAGCCACAGCCGCTCCTTGGCGCGGGTAATGCCGACGTAGAGCAGCCGCCGCTCCTCGTCGATGCGGCCTTCGTCGACGCTGGCCTCGTGCGGCAGGGTGTCGTCGTCGACGCCGACGATGAAGACGTAGCGGAACTCGAGTCCCTTGGCGGCGTGCAGGCTCATCAGCCGCACCTGGTTGCCGCCGTCGTCGCGGTCGGCGTGGGTGAGCAGGGCGAGCTGCGCCGCAAGCTCGCCCGGGCCGGCGCCGCGCGGGCCGTCGAACCAGTCGGCCAGCTCGTCGAGGTTGCCGCGGCGCATCGCGAACTGCTGCTCGCTCCTGCACTGCGCGCGCAGCGCGGCCAGCAGGCCCGAGCGCTCGTTGAGGCTGCGCACCAGCTCCGCCGGCGGCAGCCGCGCCGCGTCGGCACGCAGCCCGCGGACGATGTCGGCGAACCCGCCCAGCGCATTGGCGGCGCGCGCCGGCAACTGCTTCAACAGGCCGATCGATTCGGCCGCGCGCGACAGCGGCAGCTGCGCGTGCTGCGCCAGCTCCGACAGCTTCGCCAGCGTGGTCGCGCCGACCTCGCGCCGCGGCGCCTGCACCGCGCGCAGGAACGCGGCGTCGTCGTCGGGATTGGCCACCAGCCGCAGCCACGACAGCGCATCCTTGACCTCGGCGCGCGCCAGGAACGCGGTGCCGCCGCTGAGGTGGTACGGCACCCGCAGCAGCTGCAGCGCCTTCTCCAGCGCGCGCGACTGGTGGTTGCCGCGGAACAGCACGCAGAACTCGTTCCACTGCGCCTTGCCGGCGGTCTGCAGGAACTGGATCTCGGCGGCGACGCGCTCGGCCTCGTGGGTCGCGTCGCGGCATTCCCACACGCGGATGCGCTCGCCGTCGGCCTGTGCGCTCCACAGCGTCTTCGGGTGTTCGTGCGGATTGTTGGCGATCAGCGCGTTGGCCGCGCGCAGCACCCGGTTGGAGCAGCGGTAGTTCTGCTCCAGCTTCACGACAGTCAGGCTCGGATAGTCCTGCGCCAGCTGCGACAGGTTCTCGGGATTGGCGCCGCGCCAGGCGTAGATGCTCTGGTCGTCGTCGCCGACGCAGGTGAAGTTGCCCTTCGGCCCGGCCAGCGCCTTCAGCAGCCGGTACTGGGCGTCGTTGGTGTCCTGGCATTCGTCGACCAGCAGGTAGCCGATGCGTTCGCGCCACCCCAGGCACAGGTCCTCGCGCGATTCCAGCAGCTGCACCGGCAGCCGGATCAGGTCGTCGAAGTCGACCGCGTTGAACGCCGCCAGCCGCGCCTGGTAGCGCGCGTACAGCGCCGCGGCCTCGTGCTCGCGGGGGCTGTGCGCCGCCGCCGCGGCCTCCTCGGGCGAGAGGCCGGCGTTCTTGGCGCGCGAGACCAGCTGCTGCATCGCCTGCGCCACGTCGGGCTTGGCGCCGGGCAGCAGGTCCCTGAACTGCGCCAGGCTGTCGTCGGCGTCGAAGATCGAGAAGCCGCGCCGCAATCCGGCGGCGGCGTGCTCGATCTGCAGCAGCTTCAGGCCGAGCGCGTGGAAGGTGCAGACGGTCAGCCCGTCGGCCGCGTCGCCACGGATGCGCTTGCCGACCCGCTCGCGCATCTCCTTGGCCGACTTGTTGGTGAAGGTGATCGCGGCGATGCGCCTGGCCGGATAGCGCCCGGACGCGACCAGGTGCGCGATCTTCTCCACGATCACGCGGGTCTTGCCGCTGCCGGCGCCGGCGAGCACCAGCAGCGGGCCGTCGCAATGGGCGACCGCGGCGGATTGTTGGGGATTGAGACCGTGCATGCGGACGGGCGACGGGGAACTAACGCGCATCTTACCTGCCATGTCCACGGGCGCTCCGCCTAACCTCGCGCCATGCGGTTGCGCAGGTGAGCCGGCGGCGTCCACCGTACCAAGCGGGATGCCGAAGCGGACACTGGGGTCGGCGAACGCTATCGATGCAGATCCTGATCAAGGCTGCCGATCAATGAAGTCGCGAGTGCGCACGCCCATCCCTCTCTGGGATATTTGACAGGAATAGGGGCGAGTGGTAAGGGAGTTTTTCGCTCAAAGGATTGCCGATAGTGCTCCTGAACCGAAGCAGTGCGGTGGAGAATATCCGGTGCACAATGGCACCTCCGGCAGGGCTGTCTCGTTCGATACATGCAGCCAGGCATTTGCGTCGGTTGGAGAACTGGCGCGAGGGAAGGGCGAGGAGGAATGTTGTGTGCGGGGCCTGACTCTGGTCCGCCTAATGGGCGTTCTCCTCGCTGCCGGTTTGCCGTTTTTCGCCGTATGTGCGCAGAACGGCGAAGAGGAGTTGGTGCTCGGTTCAGAGGCCTTCCTGACCGCGCATCCGGATCTCAACAACCGCCGCCGGGGCTGGGAGACCTACGAGGCCGGGCGCCACGAGGAAGCGCTGACCTACTTCAGGCGCGCGGCGCGCTACGCGGATAAGCCATCCCAGGCGATGGTCGCGGAAATGTTGTGGAAGGGCGAGGGCGGGCCGCGGGATCCGGCGCTGGCTTACGCCTGGATGGACCTGGCGGCCGAGCGCGGCTATCCCGGATTCACGTTCATACGCGAGCGCTATTGGGCGCAGCTCGACCGGGCTCAGCGCCAGGATGCCATGGTGCGCGGTGAGGAGGTCTACGCCGAGTACGGCGACAGCGCGGCGCGTCCCAGGATCGACGCCGTCTTGCGCCGGGAGCGTTGGCGCACGAGCGGCAGCCGGGCCGGTTTCGTGGGCGCCCTGCAGGTGCAGATCCCTGGGCCGGGTGAGCAGATGCAATCGATCGACGGCTCCCGCTTCTACGACCCGAAATTCTGGGATCCGGACGAGTATCAGGCTTGGCACGACGCGATCTGGATGGCGCCCCGGGAGGGGCGGGTGGATGTCCGCGACGTCCAGCCGTTGAACCGGCCCCAAGCGCAGGAAGGCGATTGATCATCGTCCGAATCCGAGCGGCGTCTTGGTTAGACTGCGTGCATGGCCAAGTTGTATTTCTACTACTCGGCGATGAACGCCGGGAAGACCACCACCCTGCTGCAGTCGGCGCACAACTACCGCGAGCGCGGGATGCGGGTGCTGATCCTGACGCCGCGCCTCGACGATCGCGCCGGCAGCGGCCGCGTGGCCTCGCGCATCGGGCTGCAGGCCGACGGCATCGCGTTCGAGCGTGGCGCGGATCTGCAGAAGCTGGTCGGCGACGACATCGCCGTGCACGGCGAGCTCGATTGCGTTCTGGTCGACGAGGCGCAGTTCCTCGGCCGCGCCCAGGTATGGCAATTGTCCGAGGTGGTCGACGCGCTGCGCATCCCGGTGCTGTGCTACGGCCTGCGCACCGACTTCCGCGGCGAGCTGTTCGAGGGCAGCCAGGCGCTGCTGGCCTGGGCCGACGAACTGAGCGAGATCAAGACCATCTGCCATACCGGCAAGAAGGCCACCATGACCGTGCGCGTCGATGCGAACGGCTTCGCCCTGCAGCAGGGCCCGCAGGTGGAGATCGGCGGCAACGAGCGCTACGTCTCCGTCAGCCGGGCCGAGTTCAAGCGGATCATGCGCGGCGAGGGCCGGATCGAACCGCTGCAGCCGGACCTGCCGCTGGCGTAGCCGGCCGCGTCACGCCCGGCCTTCGCAGGCGCGCCGCAGGGCGCGGACTTCGCGCAGCACGCTGCCGCCCTCGGGCAGGGCGCGATGGATCTCCTCGTCGAGCCCGCGCAACGCCTCCAGCGCCCGCGCGCGCCGCGCCGTGCGGCAGCCCACGGCCGCGCCCTGGGCGCGCGCCAGCCAGGCCACGTCGCGCATGGCCGGGTCGATCCGCGGCAGGCGGGCCAGGCGGTCGAGCCGCTGCAACGCCTGCGCATCGCCCTGCCGCGCCTCGAAAGCCGCCAATGCCAGTTCGGCACGTGCCGCGGCGGCGTCCCGGTCGCCGGCGCTCGCGGCGACTGCGCGGCGCAGGCGCTCGCGGGCGCCTGCGGAATGGCCGAGCGCGGCGTCGACATCGCCGGCCAGGCGCAACGCGTCGCAGGACCGCGCCCGCGGCGCGGAACGCCGGGACAGCTGCAACGCCTCCTCAAGCAGCGGTTGCGCGGCGGCCGACTCGCCGCTGCCGTGCAGCACGGTGGCCTGTTCGCACAGCGCGGTTGCCAGCCGGGCCTGGTCGCCGTCGTTGCGCCAGATCGCGGCCGCGCGGCGCAGGTCGCGCAATGCCGCGGGCGTCTCGCCGCGCTCCCATGCCAGCAACGCCAGGTCGCGGTAGGTCTGCGCCACGTCGCCGTGGTCGGGCCCGAGGCGTGCGACCTGCCAGGCCAGCAGGCCGCGGTATTCGGCGTCGGCCTCGGCGTAGTGTCCCTGCTCGGCATGGATCGCGGCCAAGTGCCGCCGGGCTTCCATGGTGACGTGATGCTGCGCGCCGTGGAGCGCCACCGCCAGCGAAACGGCATGGGCGCACTCGTGTTCGGCGGCCTGCGGCCCGCGTTCGTGGCGCTCGAGCGCGCAGACCTCGCGCAGGATCTCGATCGCCAGCGGATGGCGCTCGCCGACGCTGTCGCGCAGCTGTTCCAGTGCCGCGCGCAACTCGCGCAGGGCCTCGTCGCGGTTGCCGGCGTCGGCGTGCAGCCCCGCCAGGTCGGCCAGGCTCTCGGCGATCCCGGCATCGCTCTCGAGCGGATCCCGGCGCAGCGCGAGCGCGCGCCGGAACAGGACGCCGCCGGATTCGTGCTCTCCCAGCGCGCGATGGCAGCGGCCCAGCTGCGAATAGAACCCGGCCACCTGCAGCGGCAGGCGCCGTTCCTGCCGCCGCGCCAGCGACTGCAGCGGCTGCATGGCGGCGATGCAGTTGCCGGGCCGGTGCAGCCGGCGCAGCACGTGGCCGAGATCGCTGGCCGCCTCCAGCCGCAGGCTGGCGGGGGCGCGGTCGAGCGCGGCGAGCAGGGACGACTGCCGCTGCAACAGCGCCAGGGCCTGCGGATGATCGCCCAGGCCCATCCGCAGCCGGGCGATCACGCCGAGCAGTTCGGCACGGGCGAGCGGCTGCCGGGCCAGTTCGATGTCGCCGCGCTCGGCGCCGACCGCCAGCAGCTGGCGCACGTCCAACGGCGCCCCTTCGGGCGAATTGCCGGCGTTCTGGAACAGGCCGATGATGAAATTCTGCATCGCCTGCGCGCGCGCCGCCTCCTGCAGCGAAAGCCGCGCCTGCCAGGCGACGATGCCGAGCGCGGTCGACAGCACCACCGCGGCCAGGGCCGCGGTCGACAGCGCCCAGCGGTGACGGCGCAGGTACTTGCGGATGCGGTAGGTCACGCGCTGCGGCCGCGCCAGCACCGGTTTGCCGTCCAGGTAGCGCTGCAGGTCCAGCGCCAGCGCCTCGACCGATGGATAGCGCTGCTCGTAGCGCTTGGCGAGCGCCTTGAGCACGATGTTGTCCAGGTCGCCGGCGACCGCGCGCGCGCGCCGGCGCAGCGCGGCCGGGTCGGCGGATCCGGCATCGGCGCGACGCAGCAGCAGCGACGACGGTTTGGCCGGGTCGACGTCCAGGATCGCCTGCTCCCATTGCGCGTCGCTGTGCCGCTCGGGCTCGTAGGGCTTTGCGTCGGCGAGCAGTTCGTACAGCACCACGCCGAGTGAATAGACGTCGGTGACGGTGGTGACCGGCTCGCCGCGGATCTGCTCGGGTGCGGCGTAGTGCAGGGTGAAGGTGCGCATGCCGGTCCGCGTCTGTTCCGGCAGTTCGGCGCTGTCGAGCAGCTTGGCGATGCCGAAGTCGAGCAGCCGCACCTCGTCCAGCGGCGTGACCAGGATGTTGGACGGCTTGAGGTCGCGATGCACGATCAGGTTGGCGTGGGCGTGGCTGACCGCGTCGCAGACCTGCAGGAACAGGTGCAGGCGCGAGCGCAGGTCGAGCGCGCGCGCGCGGCACCAGTCGGTGATCGGCTCGCCGTCGACGTAGTCCAGCGCCAGGTACGGCTGGTTGTCGGCGCTGATCCCGGCGTCGAGCAGCCGCGCGATGTGGGCATGCTCGAGGCGGGCGAGGATCTCGCGCTCACGCGTGAAGCGCAGCCGCAGGTTGGGATCGGCGAGTCCCGGACGCAGCAGCTTCAGCGCGACGCGGCGCTGGTACAGGCCGTCGGCGCGGCTGGCCAGCCAGACCTGGCCCATGCCGCCTTCGCCGAGCAGCCGTTCCAGGCGGTAGGGGCCGACCTCGCTGTCCGGGCGCGCGCCGGGCAACGGCGCCACCAGCGGCGTCTCGAGGAAATCCCCGTGCGCCTGCTGCAGCGAGAGCAACTGCTCGAGGTCGGCCGCCAGCGCAGGGTCCTCCTCGCGCGTCGAGGCGAGACTGGCGGCACGTTCGTCCGGCGTCAGCTCGAGCAGGGCGTCGAGCAGCGGCGACAGTCTGCGCCAGCGTTCCGGGTCCATGGTGCCCTCAGGGTGCCGTGCCGTCGCGCAAGGTGCGGCACCCGCGTCCCCGCCGCCGCAGCCTCTCGGCACGCGCGGCGGCTTCAGGGGGCAGGTTCATCCTGGAGCGCCGCCAGCAGGAACATCCGTGCCTTCTGCCAGTCGCGGCGAATGCTGCGTTCGGAACGCTGCAGCAGTTCGGCGATCTCCAGCTCCGACAGGCCGGCGAAATAGCGCAGCTCGACCACCCGCGCCAGGCGGGCGTCGGCCCTGTGCAGCTGGGTCAACGCCGCATCGAGCCCCAGCATCTCCTCGTCCAGGCGCAGCGCGCCGGCGAGTTCCTCGGGCAGGTCGGTCACGCGGTGCTGGTCGCCGCCGCGCTTGCGCGCCAGGCGCTGGCGCGCGTAGTCGACCACCACGCTGCGCATGGCCGAGGCGGCGTAGGCGAAGAAATGCGCGCGGTCCTCGAAACGCGCGCCGCTGCCGCCGATCAGCTTCAGGTAGGCCTCGTGCACCAAGGCGGTCGCGTCCAGGGTCTGGCCGTACTGGCCCGCCAGCTGGCGCCGCGCCATCGCGTGCAGTTCCTGGTAGAGCGTGGACAGCACCCGGTCGAGCGCGGCGCGGTCGCCGTCGCGCGCGGCGTTCAGCCACTGTGTGATGTCGGCGGTTTCCGCCATCGCTTTCCCCCGCGACAGGGGATCACTATATACCTGCAACGGCGGCCCGGGATGCGCGGGTGCGACGGACGGCGCCGGCGCCGTGGGACGGGAGCAGCGGAGCGAGCTCCGCTCTACGGGTGCAGCGCTATTTCTGGCAGTGGGCGCACCAGACGGTGGCGCGCTGGCCGATCGGGGCGTGCCGCAGCGCGCGGCCGCAGCGGCGGCATGGCGCCCCGCCGCGACCGTAGGCCGCCAGGTCCTGCTCGAAGTAGCCGGGGGCGCCGTCGGGACTCAGGAAGTCGCGCAGGGTGGTGCCGCCGCGGCCGATCGCGTCCTCCAGGATCGCCTTCACCGCGGCGGCGAGCCCGCGGTAGCGCGCGAGAGAGACCCGCCCGGCCGGGCGCAGCGGCGAGATGCCGGCCGCGAACAGCGCTTCGGCGGCGTAGATGTTGCCGACCCCGACCACCACCCGCTGGTCCATCAGGAACGACTTCACGGGTGCCTTGCGGCCGCGGCTGCGGGCGAACAGGGCATCGCCGTCGAAGGCGTCGGACAGCGGTTCCGGGCCGAGGCCGCGCAGCAGGGGATGCGTTTGGCCGGCCGGCTGCCACAGCAGGCAGCCGAAGCGCCTTGGATCGTTGAAGCGCAGCACGCGGTTGCCGGCGAGCACGAGGTCGACGTGGTCGTGCGCCTGCACCGGCGTGGCGGCGGGCAACACCCGCAGGTTGCCGGACATGCCCAGGTGCAGCAGCGCGCTGCCGGCATCGGTATCGAGCAGCAGGTATTTCGCGCGTCGGCGCACCGCCTCGATGCGGCGGCCCGGCAGCTGCGTCGCGATTGCGTCCGGGATCGGCCAGCGCAGGTCGGGGCGGCGCAGCAGCACCGACCGGATCCGGCGTCCTTCGAGGTGCGGGGCGAGGCCGCGGCGCGTGGTCTCGACTTCGGGGAGTTCGGGCATGGCGCGCAAGGTGGCGGCATTTCGCGCCGCGGGCAAGTCGCGCGCTTCGATGAGTCGATGAATGGCTTGATCCGGGCATCACCCAGCTGAATGCCTCGCGGGTCCGTACGGTCGCGCAGGGATGGCATTCGCCAGGATCACCCCCCATCATGGCCGGACCCACCGCTTTCGATAGACCCATGCCTGCTTCCCTGCTCGATTTTCTCGCCGGCGGCCTGCTGCAGTTCGGCTTCTGGCAGCTCGCGCTGTTCTTCCTGGTCGCGACCCAGCTGACCATCTTGTCCGTCACCCTGTACCTGCATCGCAGCCAGGCGCACCGCGGCGTCGATTTCCATCCGGCGCTGGCGCACGTGTTCCGCCTTTGGACCTGGCTCAGCACCTCCATGATCACCCGCGAATGGGTGGCCATCCATCGCAAGCACCACGCCAAGTGCGAGACCGAGGACGATCCGCACAGCCCGCAGTTCAAGGGCATTTCGACGGTGTTCTGGCGCGGCGTGGAGCTCTACCGCGAGGCGCGCGCGCAGCGCGGCGACATCGAGCAGTATGGCAAGGGCTGCCCGGACGACTGGATCGAGCGCAAGCTGTACACCCCCTACGCCACGCTCGGCCCGACGCTGCTGCTGTTCATCGAGTTCGCGCTGTTCGGCTTCGCCGGCGTGGCCATGTGGGCGATCCAGATGGCATGGATCCCGTTCTGGGCCGCAGGCGTGGTCAACGG
Source organism: Luteimonas sp. R10 (assembly GCF_045689605.1). Taxonomy (GTDB): domain Bacteria; phylum Pseudomonadota; class Gammaproteobacteria; order Xanthomonadales; family Xanthomonadaceae; genus Luteimonas. Next base: position 477,946 of record NZ_CP141262.1, on the reverse strand, counting down.
CCTCGGCCACTGGTGGGGCTACCGCAACTTCGAGACCACCGACACCGCCACCAACCTGACCCCGTGGGGCGTGTGGATCGGCGGCGAGGAACTGCACAACAACCATCACGCCTTCCCGAGCTCCGCCAAGTTCGCGCTGCGCCGCTGGGAGTTCGACATCGGCTGGGCGACCATCAAGGGACTGGAGAAGATCGGCCTGGCGAAGGTGCTGCGGGTGGCGCCCTCGCTCGACGTGCGTCCGAACATCAACGTTCCCGACACCGACACCATGCGGGCGCTGCTGGCGCACCGCTTCCAGGCGATGACCGACTACCAGCGCAACGTGATCACGCCCGCGCTGCGCGAGGAGGCGCGCGCCGCCGGCGCGAAGTTGCGCGCGTTGCTGCCGCGCAGGCTGCGCAAGGGCCTGGTCGACGACGGCCGCTGGCTCGAGCCGAAGGCGCGCCGGGAGCTGCAGCAGTGGGTCGAGCAGCGTCCGCGGATCCACACCCTGATCGAATACCGCGCGCGTCTGACGGCGCTGCTGGAGGCACGCAGCCACGATGCCTCCGAGCGCCTGAAGCAGTTGCAGGCCTGGTGCCACGAGGCCGAGGCCAGCGGCATCCGCGTGCTGCAGGAGTACTCGGCGCGGCTGAAGGGCTATTCGCTGCAGCCGGCCCGGGCCTGATCGAGCCGCCGGATGGCTCCACGCGTGCCTGACGGAGGGCCCGGCCGGCGACGGCCGGGCCTTTTCGTGGTGGCGCTGGCGATCGCCGCGCTGGCGACGCCGGCCGCCGCGCAGGTCGCGGCCACCGTCGACTACCTCGAGCGGATCGACACCGATGGCGACGGCCGGGCGTCGCTGGGCGAATACCAGGCCTGGATGAGCTATGCCTTCGACGCCATGGACGCCGACGGCGACGGTGTGCTGACCGCGGCCGAACAGCCCGGGAGCCGCCGGGGCAAGCCGATCACCCGCGCGGCGCACCTGGCCCGTCTGACCGATCGCTTCAATCGCCAGGACCTGAACCGCGACGGTTTTCTCGACGCGCGCGAACTCGCCGCTCCGCCCCAGTAGCGGTCCTGCCGACCGTCCGGGTGCGCGCACGGGCATCGGCCGCGGCGGTCACGGAGGGGCCGACGGCGCGTTTCGCGCGGCGCCCTGCAGCGCCAGCCAGCACAGCGCCACTGTCGTGGCATCGCCCAGGGCACTGTGCCGCGCCAATACCGGCACACCCAGCGCCTCGGCGATATGGCGGAACTCGAGGTTGGGCGGGACGTCGGGCCGGGCGCGGCGCGCCCGTGCGGCGAACGCATCGGCGAGTTCGACGCGGCGATTGGGAAGCGCGAAGCCGGTGAGCGCCTTGACGTGCGGGGCCAGCATCGCGAGGTCGAACACCAGGTGATAGCCCAGCAGCCGGCGGGGGCCCAGCCAGAGCAGGAACTCGCGTACCGCGGGGGTGACCGACATGCCGCCGGCCGCCTCGTCGGGGGTGATGCGGTGATGGCGGATCGACTCGATGTCGAAGCCGCGGTCCGGGCGGATCCGCCGCTCGAACCGTTCCGACAGCAGCCCCCGCCCGTCGCGGACGGGCACCGCCGCGAGGCTGAGGATGTGATCGCGCTGCGGGTCCAGGCCGGTGGTCTCGACGTCCAGGCTCACCCACTCGCCCGCCGGCGCCGGCTGCAGCAGCGCCGCCCACTCGCCCCCGCCGTGCCGGTTCCGCAGCCACCATCTGCGCAGGGCGTGCATCTGTGTCGTCAGTCGACGAGGTGGAAGGCGCGGCGCACGTGCTCGCGGAACTCCTTCACCACGTGCAGTGCATCGCGCAGCAGCTCACGGTCGAGCCGGCGCAGGGCCTGGGGGTCGAGGTGGTTGTCGGGAACGCGACCGGCCTGGAGCGCGGCCAGTTGCGCGTCCAGCCGCATGCGCTGGAACACGTCGAGCGCCTGGGGCAGGTCGCGGCCGAGCTCGCGCGGCAGCGCCGCGCGTTCAGTGAGCGCCTCGCAGCGTTCGAGGCTGGCCGTGGCGGCCACGCCATGGCGCAGCGCCAGGCAACGCAGACCGTGCACGACCGGGAAGATCGCGCCCTTCTTGAGGTCGATGCCGCGCGCATCGCCGCGCACCCGCCCGAACAGCGTCAGCGGGGTGTTGAAGTTCAGCGTGGCGGAGGCCAGGTGGTGCATCAGGATCTCGTCCTGCCCCAGCGCCATCAGGCCGGCCTTGACCGGGGCGAACAGCGCCGGGTTACCGGCGATGGGGCGCGCATCGAGCGCGATCGACAGGTCCAGTGCCGCCTCGCCGCCGTGGCGCTGTTGCCAATGGCCGATGCGTTCCTGCCACTGGCTGGCCGTCATCCGCCAGTGCGGCTCGTTCACCATGACCCTCCCGGGACACGGCGGGTAGCCGACCGCGTCGAGCGCGGCGCTGAAGCGCGCCATGGCCTCGGCCAGGCCGGGCCAGTCGAGCCCGTCGGCGACCACCAGCGCGTTGTCCTGATCGGTCTTGAGCAGCTGCTCGCGGCGGCCTTCGCTGCCCATCACCAGCAGGCAGATGCGGTCGCGGTGCTCGGGCGCGACCAGCAGGTCGAAGATCTGCGCCATCACCCGGCCGTTGAGCGCACTGACCAGCCCCATCAGGTAGGGCATGCGCGCGCCGTGCGCGGCGAGGCTGCGGATCAGTTCGTTCATCCCGGCGGCGGCGCTGGCGATGTCCTCCAGGGTGCGGGCGCGGGCCAGCCGCACGCTGATGAGGTGGGAGTGGCTGGCGAAGTGCGAGAGCACTTCCGCGATGCCGAGGGTCCCGGCGATGGCGCCGCGATCGCGGACCACGACCCGCTCGATCCGGTGCTCGGTCATGCCGATCAGCGCCTGGAACAGGACCTCGTCGGCGCCGACGCAGACCAGCGGCCGGCTGGCCAGCGGCCCGACCGGCGCTCCCAGCGGCAGCCGCTGCAGCGCCACCGCATCGAGCAGGTCGGTGCGCGTCACGATGCCGGGCTCCTGGTGGCCGGCATCGTCCACCAGCAGGCAATCGACGTGGCGCTCCCGCAACCGTGCGGCGGCATCGGCAATGGAGGTCGCGGCGGCGACGTGCTCAGCCGGCGCCAGCTGCGCCTCGCCGACCCGGGTGCCCATCAGCTCGGCCGCTTCGCGGCGCTCCTGCCCCGAGACCGACAGCTGCCCCTTGGTCGCGAGCCCCTCGTTGAAGTACGCGGCGAAGCGCGGGTTGTCCTCGATCAGCCGGCGGAACACTTCGGCCGGGATCAGGAAGCTCAGGCACTCGCCTTCGGCGCGGTAGCTCAGCCGGGCGCGGCCCGCCATCACCGCCCAGGCGCCGAACACGTCGCCCGGGCCGTAGTCGGCGAAGCGTTGCTCGCCACCGCCACCGCCATCGGCCTGGTAGGCATGGACGAGGCCCTTGAGGATCACGTGCACGTGCGGCGAGGCCTTGCCGGCCTCGATCAGGGTGCTGCCCGGGGCATGGAAGCCGACGTCCACGCTGGCCTGCAGGCGGGCGCGGCCGGCATCGTCCAGCAGGTCGAACGGGGGCTGGCTCAGGTCGAGGCCGGGCACGCTGTCCATGGCGCTATTGTCGCGCGCTGCCGCGCAACCCGCCTCCGCGGGCCGGCGGCGAGGGGGCCGTGCGGCGCGACCGGCGATGGCCGCTCATGGGTCGCAGGCGGCGCGCAGCAGGCCGTCGTCTTCCGCCAGCGGGATCCAGCGGGCATTGAGCGGAGCGCCGTTCTCGCCGAACACCACCTCGTCGACCAGATCGGCGCGGCGACGGCCCGCGCAGTCGAACACCGCGCCGAACTGCCGGGAGGGCTCCCATCGGGCCACCAGCAGCACCTGGGTCAGCACCTGGTCGGGCATCGCCGGATTGCGCCGGTCGAAGCGGTGGTCGATCGCGATCAGCCGGCTGGTCTGCGGGACCACGTAGGTCCACGGGCGATACCAGACCCGCAGCTCGTTGGTCGAGGCGACTTCGACTTCGTCCGGGAACGTGGCGGTGACGCGGTGCAGCCAGGAGTACTCGAGCCAGACCGCCATCGCCAGCATGCCGGCGCCCGCCGCGGCGGGCATGGCCCAGCCCGGTAGCCGTTTGCGGACCAGGAAGTTGAGCGCCAGGACCACGCCGCCCAGGCCGAAGCCCGCGGCGATGATCGCGATGAATTCCAACAGCATGCCGCTCCCCCGTTGTGGCCCGGCGATCGCCCGCCGCGCTCCATCATGACAAATCGGCCGCGGCGTTTTCGTGCGCGGCGCAGGCGCACGGGCGATCGGGATTCGGCGCCCAAAAAAACCCGCCCCCGCGTAACGGGGGCGGGTCCTGGAGAGAACCGGACTCAGTGTGCGATGTGGACCGCGCTACCCGCGCCACGCGGCACGCGGATGCCCTCCACCAGTTCCTGGATCCGCTCCGGCGCCGGCTTGGTCATCGACAGCACCAGGTACGCGGCGGCGAAGTTGAGCACCGCCCCCACCGCACCGAACGACAGCGGAGAGATGCCGAACAGCCAGTTCTCCTCCACGTTCTCGAGCATGTTGGTCTCCGGAATGAAGAACCAGCCCAGGTAGGTGAAGATGTACACGCAGGTGGCCACCAGGCCGACCAGCATGCCGACGATCGCGCCGGTGGCGTTCATCTTCTTCGAGAAGATGCCCATCATGATCGCCGGGAACAGCGACGAGGCTGCCAACCCGAACGCCAGCGCTACCGTCTGTGCCGCGAATCCAGGTGGATTCAATCCCAGATAGGTGGCCAGGACGATCGCCGCGGCCATCGAGACGCGTGCGGCCAGCAGTTCCCCCTTCTCCGAGATGTCCGGTTTGAAGGTCGACTTGATCAGGTCGTGGCTGACTGCCGACGAGATCGCCAGCAACAACCCCGCCGCCGTGGACAGCGCGGCCGCGAGGCCACCGGCGGCGATCAGGCCGAGGACCCAGCCCGGCAGCTGCGCGATCTCGGGATTGGCCAGCACCAGGATGTCCTGGTTGAACGTCACCATCTCGTTGCCTTCCCAGCCCCGCGCCTCGGCGGTGGCGGCGAACTCCTCGTCGGCGCCGTTGTAGTACTGGATGCGGCCGTCGCCGTTGAGGTCCTCGAACGCCAGCAGCCCGGTCTGCTCCCAGTTGCGCATCCAGTCGGGACGGGCCTCGTACTCGATCGGCGCGGCGGCCGTACCGGCCGGGTAGATGGTGTTGATGATGTTCAGCCGCGCCATCGAGCCCACCGCGGGAGCCACGGTGTAGAGCAGGGCGATGAACACCAGCGCCCAGCCTGCCGACCTGCGCGCATCGGACACCTTGGGAACGGTGAAGAAGCGGATGATCACGTGCGGCAGTCCCGCTGTGCCGACCATCAGCGACAGGGTGAACAGCACCATGTTGAGGGTCGAGCCGTGGTGGCCGGTGTAGTCCTGGAAGCCGAGTTCGACCAGCACCTGGTCGAGCTTGGCCAGCAGCGGCAGGCCGGACTCGGTGTGGGTCGAGAACAGCCCGAGCTGCGGCACCGGATTGCCGGTGAGCTGCATCGAGATGAAGATCGCCGGGATCGTGTAGGCGATGATCAGCACCACGTACTGCGCCACCTGGGTGTAGGTGATGCCCTTCATGCCGCCGAGCACCGCGTACACGAACACCACCGCCGAAGCGATCAGCAGGCCGGTGGTCGCGTCGACCTCGAGGAAGCGCGAGAAGGCGACCCCCGCGCCGGTCATCTGCCCGATCACGTAGGTGATCGAGATGACCAGCAGCGCCGCCACCGCGACCATCCGCGCGGTGCGGCTGTAGAAGCGGTCGCCGATGAAGTCCGGCACGGTGAAGCGCCCGAACTTGCGCAGGTACGGGGCCAGCAGCAGCGCCAGCAGCACGTAGCCACCGGTCCAGCCCATCAGGTAGGTGGAATTACCGTAGCCGACGAAGGCGATCAGGCCGGCCATCGAAATGAACGAGGCGGCCGACATCCAGTCGGCGGCGGTGGCCATGCCGTTGAGCACCGGGTGGACGCCGCGGTTGGCGGCGTAGAACTCGGCGGTGGTGCCGGCGCGGGCCCAGATCGCGATGCCGATGTAGAGCAGGAAGGAGCCGATGACGAAGATGAGGTTGATCGTGAACTGATCCATGGTCATTGGGCCCTTATTGCTCGTCGACGCCGTACTCGCGATCGAGCCGGTTCATGTACCAGGTATAGAAGAAGATCAGGGCGATGAAGACCAGGATCGAGCCCTGCTGCGCGAACCAGAAACCCAGGTCGGTCCCGCCGAACCGGATGCCGGCCAGCAGCGGCCGGAGCAGGATCCCGAATCCGAACGACACCAGCGCCCAGATCCCCAGGCAGATGAAGATGATCCTGAGATTGGCCTTCCAGTAGTTGCTCGCGGTTTTGTCCAGCATGTGTCGTTCCCCCTCAGAAGCTGTACTTGACGTGGGTCTGCAGGCGGTTGATCTCGCCGCGGTCGCCGCTCTCGATCTCGCGCTGGCCCCAGATCAGTTCGGCGCCGACGTCGAGCTTGGGCAGCGGCGTGTAGATCAGGTTGGCGTGCGCGGACTGCGCCGACCGGGTGATGCCGAGACCGGTCAGGTCGGTGTCGTTGTCGTATTCGGCGCGCGAGTAGAAGATGTTGCCGCGCAGCTTCGGGCTGAACACGTGCCGCCAGCCAACGAAGCCGGCCAGCACGCCGATGTTGTCCAGGCTGCCGTCGGCCTCGAGCACCGCGTCGTTGTTGAGCGCCAGGCCGACGTAGCGGCCGATGCCGTCGCCGGCGGTGACCATGTAGCGGATGTCGTCGCTGGCGCCGACGTTGAACTTGCCCGAGACGCTGACGCCGAACCCGGTGCCGGTCTCGCTGATGCCGGCGGCGCCGTCCTGGTACTTCAGCTGGCGCGCCAGGCCGGCGACGCTGAAGTGGCCCCAGTCGCCGGTGGTGTTGTAGCGCGCGGTGACGTCGGGCATGGCGCCGTCGTCGCCGGAGATCTGCGCCATGTTGCCCTGGTACGGCGTGAGCACGGTCTGCGGGTTCTCGACCGAGAACGACCACGGGCCGTTGGTGTAGCGGATCTGCGCCTGGCGCACGAACACGGTGCCCTCGGTGGGGCCGAGGAAGTCGACCGCGTCGGGCAGGGCGGCGGTGTCCTGGAAGTTGGTCCAGGCCTGGCCGGCCAGCCAGTTGTTCCAGGTCACGTAGGCCTGGCGCAGGGTCAGCGCATAGGTGTTGGTCGACACCTCGTTGCCGGTGAACGCGGTGCTGCCGCCGCCGAACAGGTCGAATTCCAGGTAGCTGCGCAGCTTGTCGCCGCTGTCCAGGTCGGTGTCCGAGGCGAACCAGAAGCGCGAGAAGTTGGCGCCGAAATCGGTGTCGGCGCCGCCCTCGGCAGTCGCGCCGCCGCCGACCGGGATCGTCTTGGGCACGTAGAACAGCCGGCCCACCGAGCCGTCGGCGAGGTCGCCGTCGTTGGTGCTGGTGACGCTGGCGTCGAGCTTGATGAAGCCGCCGTAGCTGAAGCGGGTGCCGGGACTGCCGGCGCTGTTGATCTGCGTGCGCTGGATGCCCGGCTTGCCGTCGGCCGCCGCCGGCGCCTGCGCCTGCGCGGTGCGGACCTCGGTGACCTGCGTCTGCGTCTCGGAAATCTGCGACTGCTGTTGCTGCTGTTGCGAGAGCAGGGCCTGGACCTGCGCCTCGAGCTGCGCGATCCGCGCTTCGAGCTCCTGCTCCTTGGCGGTCTGCGCGAACGCCAGACCGGGAGTGGCCAGGGCGGCCAGCAGCGCGACCGCGAGCGCCCGCGGTCGCGCCTTCGCTGCGACGTGTCGATTCATGATTCCCTCCCGAGGAAGCCGGACGCGGGCCGCAAACAGGCCCGTCGGCACGAGCCTGCACGCTGCCAGGGGCAGCGCCAATTCACCATTGGTCGAATGCCGGCGCCACGGACAGGCGGCCGCCGGGTGCCGCGCACATAGACCAAGGTCTAATAAGGCCCGGCCGGGGCCGATGCGGCACACTGTCGCCGTCTCGATCCACCCGGGAGTCATCAGCATGTCCAGCCAGCCAAACCTGTACCCCGTGCCGGAGGCGGTCGCCGGGGCCGCGGCCATTCGCAGACGGGACTACCAGCGCCTGTACGACGAGTCGGTGCGCGATCCCGATGCATTCTGGGGACGGATCGCCGGGCGCCTGCAGTGGGACCGGGCTCCCACCCGGGTGCGCGAGGTCAGCTTCGACCTGGAGGACTTCCGCATCCGCTGGTATGCCGACGGCGAACTCAACGCCAGCGTCAACTGCCTCGACCGCCATCTCGAGGCCCGCGGCGACAAGACCGCGCTGATCTGGGAGGCCGACGATCCGGCCGTCGAACCGCAGCACGTCAGCTACCGCGAACTGCACGCCCGCGTCTGCCGCCTGGCCAACGCGCTGCGCAACCTCGGCGTGAAGAAGGGCGACCGCGTCACCCTGTACCTGCCGATGATCGTCGAGGCCACGGTGGCGATGCTGGCCTGCGCCCGGATCGGCGCGATCCACTCGGTGGTGTTCGGCGGCTTCTCGCCCAACTCGATCGCCGACCGCGTCGCCGACTGCGGCAGCAAGTTCATCATCACCGCCGACGAGGGCGTGCGCGGCGGCAAGAAGATCCCGCTCAAGGACAACGTCGACGCCGCCCTGAAGCTGCCCGGCACCGCCAGCGTGGAGACCGTGCTCGTCGTGCGCCATACCGGCGGCGCCATCGACATGCAGATGCCGCGCGACCGCTGGTACGACGCCGTCGTCGACGGCCAGCCCGACACCTGCGAGCCCGAGCGCATGAACGCCGAGGATCCGCTGTTCATCCTCTACACCTCGGGTTCGACCGGCAAGCCGAAGGGCGTGCTGCACACCACCGGCGGCTACCTGGTGTTCGCCAGCTACACCCACGAGTGCGCGTTCGACCTCAAGGAGGACGACGTCTTCTGGTGCACCGCCGACGTCGGCTGGGTGACCGGGCACAGCTACATCGTCTACGGGCCGCTGGCCAACGGCGCCACCGCGCTGATGTTCGAGGGCGTGCCGAACTATCCCGACACCTCGCGCTTCTGGCAGGTGGTCGACCGCCACAAGGTCACCCTGTTCTACACCGCGCCCACCGCGATCCGCGCGCTGATGCGCGAGGGCGACGCGCCGGTGAAGAAGACCGACCGCTCCTCGCTGCGGATCCTCGGCACGGTCGGCGAGCCGATCAATCCCGAGGCCTGGCGCTGGTACTTCGATGTCGTCGGCGACGGCCGCTGCCCGGTGATCGACACCTGGTGGCAGACCGAGACCGGCGGCCACATGATCACCCCGCTGCCGGGCGCCACCGACCTCAAGCCGGGCTCGGCGACGCTGCCGTTCTTCGGCGTGCGGCCGGCGATCGTCGACACCAACGGCAAGGTGCTCGAGGGCGAGGCCGAGGGCAACCTGGTGATCCTGGATTCGTGGCCGGGGCAGATGCGCACCGTGTACGGCGACCACCAGCGCTTCATCGACACCTACTTCAAGACCTATCCCGGCACCTATTTCACCGGCGACGGCTGCCGCCGCGACGCCGACGGCTACTACTGGATCACCGGCCGCGTCGACGACGTAATCAACGTCAGCGGCCACCGCATCGGCACCGCCGAGGTCGAGAGCGCGCTGGTCTCGCACCCGAAGGTCGCCGAGGCCGCGGTGGTCGGCTTCCCGCACGACCTCAAGGGCCAGGGCATCTATGCCTACGTCACCCTGGTCGCCGGCGAGCCGGGCAGCGAGGACCTGCGCAAGGAACTGGTCGCCCACGTGCGCAGCGAGATCGGGCCGATCGCCTCGCCCGACCACCTGCAATGGGCGCCGGGCCTGCCGAAGACGCGCTCGGGCAAGATCATGCGCCGGATCCTGCGCAAGATCGCCGAGGACGCCCCCGACCAGCTCGGCGACACCAGCACCCTGGCGGACCCGTCGGTGGTCGAGTCGCTGGTGAAGGACCGGCGGGTGCCGTGACCGCTGCGGCCAAAAGCAAATCCCCCCTGCCCCCCTTTTACAAAGGGGGGGGTGCTTCGTTCGGCATCGGTGCAAACGGGGACCTTGTTGGCTCAGCCAGACGATCGACACGCCAGCTGTTGCTTTTCCCCCCTTTGAAAAAGGGGGGCAGGGGGGATTTGCTTTTCCCCTCAGCCACGGCCGCCATCGATCGTCCGCCAGATCTCCTCCATCACCGCGTCCGTTTCCCGCAGCACCTGCCGATCGTCGAAGCGCAGCACCTGCAATCCCATCCGCGCCAGCGCAGCATCGCGCTCGGCATCGGCCCGCAGGCCATCAGTGGTGAAATGCTGCCCACCGTCGATCTCGACCACCAGCCTGGCCGCCGGCGCATGGAAGTCCACGATGTACGGCCCCAGCGGTTTCTGCCGATAGAACCGCACCCCCGCGACCTGTCGGCGCCGGACGCGATGCCACAGCCGCTGTTCGGCATCGGTCATCGCGCCGCGCAGACTGCGGGCGCAGGGTTTCAAATGGCGGGCATACGGCAGCATGGCGGGAGTAAATCCCCCCTGCCCCCCTTTTTCAAAGGGGGGAACAGCCAAGGCCGCCGTCAGGTTCATCCGCGTCGCGACGTGGGAATTCCCTCCGAAGCCGGCGCACCGGGGACCCCCCGCAGTCCCGGACACCACCAGCACTTCCCCCCTTTGAAAAAGGGGGGCAGCGGGGATTTGCTTCTGCTCCCTGTCGGCACCCCCGCCCCATGACTACTCTGTTGATCGCCGACGACCACCCGCTGTTCCGCGAGGCGTTGCGCGGGGTGGTGGCGCGGCTGTTGCCGCAGGCGGTGCTGCGCGAGGCCGACAGCACCGATGCGCTGTACGCGCTGGTCGAGGCCGATCCCGACGCCGACCTGCTGCTGCTCGATCTCAACATGCCCGGCGCGCAGGGTTTCAGCGTGCTGGTGCACCTGCGCGCGCAGCATCCGCAGCTGCCGGTGGTGGTCGTGTCCGCACGCGAGGAGGCCGGGGTGATGCGGCGTGCGCTCGACCATGGCGCGATGGGCTTCATCCCGAAATCGGCCGATGCCAAGACCCTGGCCGAGGCATTGCGGCACGTGCTCGACGGCGACCGCTGGGCACCCGCGGCGGCCTATGCGGCGCCGGCGGCGAGCGACGCCGAGCACGACGTCGCCGCGCGCGTGCGCGAGCTCACGCCGCAGCAGTTCCGGGTGTTGCAGATGCTCGGCGCCGGCATGCTCAACAAGCAGATCGGCTACGAGCTGAACGTGTCCGAGGCCACCGTCAAGGCGCACATGAGCGCGATCCTGCGCAAGCTCGGCGCCTCCAACCGCACCCAGGCGGTACTGATCGCCGGCCGGCTGGCGATCGACCCGGCCGAGTCCAAGGCGTCGGTCGAGCCGTAGAGCGGCGCTTGCTCCGCTGCGCAGGTTCCTAAGCCGAGCGCAGCGGAGCAAGCTCCGCTCTACGGGTGATGTCGGAGGATGATCCCGGCGATGCCGCGGCGATCCGGAACCGGTCCAGTGGAGCCGCCGGCGCCGGAGCAGATGCGCACTCGATGCTGCGAAGCCAACCGGTGATCCTCCGGCGCCGGCGCCGGCAGCGCAGCATCCGCTTTGGCTCGTTTCTCACTCATCGTTGCTCGCTTCAACGCGCGGACTCGAGGCCACAGCGCCGCCCCGCCGCTGCGCCGCCAGGAACGCGCGCAGCGAAGCCGGCTTCACCGGCTTGGTCAGCACCCGGTGGCCGCGCTGGCGCGCCGCCTGCTTGAGGGCGTCGCTGCCGTCGGCGGTCAGCAGTGCGCCGGGAACGTCCGGTGCGAGGGCGCGCAGCGCGTCGAGCGTATCCAGGCCGTCGAGGCGGTCGTGCAGGTGGTAGTCCACCAGCAGCACGTCCGGCCGCGCCGCCATCTGCGCCAGTGCTTCGTCGACGGTCGTCGCGCACAGCGGCTCGATCCGCCAGCGCCGCAGCAGCGCCACCATGCCGGCGAGGATGTCCGGGTCGTTGTCGACGCACAGCACGCGCAGCCCGGCCAACGAGTCGGCGAGGTCGAGCGGCGGCTTCGGCGTCGCCACCAGTGCGTGTTCGGCGCGCGGGACCAGGATCGAGAACATGCTGCCGCGGCCGACCTTCGAGCGCGCGTCGAGCCGGTGCTGGAGCAGGCGCGAGACGCGCTGGCAGATCGACAGGCCCAGGCCGAGGCCGCGCTCGTCCCAGTCGAACGGCTGCTGGTAGCGATGGAACTCGTCGTAGATCTGGCGCATGTGGTGCTCGGGGATGCCGGGCCCGGTGTCCCAGACCTGCAGCGCCACCTCGCCGCCGCGCGGGCGCGCGGCCATCACGATGCGGCCCTCGCGGGTGTAGCGCATGGCGTTGGCGAGGAAGTTCTGCAGCACCCGGCGCAGCAGCCGGCGGTCGCTGTGCACCGGCAGCGACTGGGCGTACAGGCGCAGAGAGACGCCGCGGGTGGCGGCCATCGGCGCGTACTGCGCGGCCAGCTGGCGCAGCAGGTCGCCGGCATTGAAGTCGCTCCATTCCGGCTGCAGCGCGCCGGCGTCCAGGCGCGAGACGTCGAGCAGGCCGTCGAGCAGTTCCTCGGCGGCGCGCAGCGAGGTGTCGACGCGCTCGGCCAGGCGTTGCTGCTCGGCCGCCTCGCCGCTCTCGCGCAGCGCCGAGGCGAACAGCCGCGCGGCGTTGAGCGGCTGCAGCACGTCGTGGCTGAGCGCGGCCAGGAAGCGGGTGCGCGACTGCTGCGCGGCCTCGGCCTCGCGGGTGCGCACGGTCACCCGCTGCTCCAGGGTCTCGTTGATCTCGCGCAGCGCGCGCTCCACCCGCTTGTGTTCGGTGACGTCGCTGTAGCTGGTGACGTAGCCGCCGCCTGGCAGCGGCTGGCCGCGCACCTCGATCACCAGGCCGCTGCCGAGGATGCGTTCGGACACGTGCGCCGAGCCGGCGCGCATGTGGTCGATGCGCTTGTCGATCTCGGCCTCGATGCCGTCCTTCGACAGCTCGCCCAGCTCGCCGCGGTCGGCGTTGTAGCGGATCAGGTCGGCGACCGGCCGGCCGACGAACAGCATGCCGTCTGGATAGTCGAACAGCTGCTGGTAGCGCCGGTTCCAGGCCACCAGGCGCATGTCCGGATCGACCACGCTCACGCCCTGGTCGATGTTCTCCAGGGTGGTGGAGAGGATCTCGCGGTTGAAGCGCAGTTCCTGCCCGGCCTCGTCCAGCACCGCCACCACCTCGGCCAGGTCCATGCCGGAACCGCGCAGGGTGCTGGTCAGCACCAGCCGCGCCGAGGCCGCGCCGATCGCCGAGGCCAGCAGGCGTTCGGTGAACTGCACCCAGGTGCGGTCGGCCGGCGTGTGCGGCTGCAGTTCCTGACCGAGCGCCTGCGCCTGCTCGCCGAACGCGCGCTGCGCATTGCGCACGCCGACGATCCGCCGCGCCAGCGCCAGCAGGTCGGCCACGTGCAGGCCGGCGCGCCAGTCGCTGCCGGCCAGCGTGCGGCGCGCGGTGTAGGGATTGAGGAAGGGCGCCGCGCGCAGGCGCTCGTCCAGGCTCGGGCGCCAGCGCACCGAGACCAGCAGCAGCGCGCCGATGTTGAGCAGCAGCGACCAGAACGTGCCGTGGGTCAGCGGGTCCCAGCCTTCCAGGCCGAACAGCTGCCGCGGCCGCAACCAGCCGATCCCGAACGGTCCGTGCTCGACCCATGCCGGCCCGAGCCAGCCGGCATCGGTCAGCGTCGGCAGCAGCAGGGTATAGGCCCACACCAGGAATCCGATCAGCAGGCCGGCCTCGGCGCCCTGGCGGCTGGCGCCGCGCCAGTACAGGCCGCCGATCAGCGCCGGCGCGAACTGCGCCACCGCCGCGAACGCCATCAGCCCGAACGCCGCCAGCGTCGTCTCGGTGTTGCTGGCGCGGTAGTAGCCGTAGGCGAGCGCGGCGAAGCCGACGATCGCCACGCGCCGGATCCACAGCACGGTCGAGGCGACGTTGCCGCCGTGGCGCTGCGCCCAGCCGTGGCGCAGCAGCAGCGGCATCACCAGGTCGTTGCTGACCATGGTCGCCAGCGCCACGCTGGCCACGATCACCATGCCGGTCGCCGCCGAAAAGCCGCCGATATAGGCGAACAGCGCCAGCGCATCGCGGTTTTCCGCCAGCGGCAGCGCCAGCACGTAGGTGTCGGCGATCGCCGCGCCGTCGTCGAACAGGGCGATGCCGGCGCTGGCGATCGGCAGCACCATCAGGCAGATCAGCACCAGGTAGGTGCCGAACATCCACCGCGCGCGGCGGATGTCCGAGACGTCGATGCACTCGACCACGGCGACGTGGAACTGCCGCGGCAGGCAGACGATCGCGGTGAACGCCAGCAGCGTCTGGCCGACGAACCCCACCGGCGGCGAGTTCGACAGCAACTCGCGGGTCGCCGGCACCAGGTCCAACTCGTGGTCGCCGAACCAGAAGATCGCGAACACGCCGACCGCGACCAGTGCCATCAGCTTGACCAGCGACTCCAGCGCGATCGCCAGCATCATGCCGGGGCGGTGCTCGGTGGCGTCCACCTGGCGGGTGCCGAACAGGATCGCGAACAGCGCCATCATCAGCGCCGTGTACAGCGCCGGATCGCCCAGGGTGCTGGTGGCGGCCGGGCCGTCGCTCAGCACCTGCAGGCTCAGCGCCACCGCCTTGTACTGCAGCGCCAGGTACGGCACCGCGGCGATCAGCGCGATCAGCGCCACCATCGCCGCCAGCCGCTGCGAGCGGCCGTAGCGGGCGGCGATGAAGTCGGCGATCGAGACCGTGCTCTGCGACTGCGCGATCAGCGCCAGCCGCTCGAGGATGCGCCAGCCGAACAGCAGCACCAGCAGCGGGCCCAGGTAGATCGGCAGGTAGCCGATGCCGTTGCGCGCGGCGCTGCCGACCGCGCCGTAGAACGTCCACGACGAGCAGTACACCGCCAGCGCCAGGCTGTAGACCACCGGGCGCAGACCCGGGCGCTGGGTGTAGGTGGGATTGCGATCGCCCCACCACGCCACCGCGAACAGCAGCGCGGCGTAGCCGAGCGAGACCAGCAGCAGTACCCAGTCCGACAGCATTCCGATCCCCGAACGTCGGCGCCAGTGTACGCGGCGCCGGTGGAGCGGTCGCCGCCGGTCCGCCAGCTGTGCGAGCGCATGGCGCGGGTCATCGCCGGCTGCCCCGGACTGCGGGAGCGGCGGGAGTCGCGGCGACCGGGCGCCGCGCAGTCGCGACTTCCGTCGCTCCCACAGGAGAATGCGCCGCCGGTGCCGGTGCGCTCCGCCCTCGCAGGCCACCCTGCAGACCCCCAGCAGCAGCCCCAGCAGGCCGCCCCCAAGCAGACCCCCAGCAGGACCACCCCAGCAGGACCACCCCAGCAGGACCACCCCAGCAGAACCACCCCAGCAGAACCACCCCAGCAGAACCACCCCAGCAGAACCGCCCCAGCAGAACCACCCCAGCAGGACCACCCCAGCAGGACCACCCCAGCAGAACCGCCCCAGCAGAACCACCCCAGCAGGACCACCCCAGCAGGACCACCCCAGCAGAACCGCCCCAGCAGAACCGCCCCAGCAGAACCGCCCCAGCAGAACCGCCCCAGCAGAACCGCCCCAGCAGGGTCACCCTGTGGGAGCGACGGAAGTCGCGACATGCTTCCGAGCCTCCGCAACCGCGGTTTCCCCACGGTCGCAACCCGCCACTCCCAGAGCCATTGCGGCTCCGCGCAAGGCATCGGGCGGTGGAATCCTCGGGATGTATCCCCGGCCGTTAGCAAACGAGAATCAACATTATGTGATAATGATTCGTATTTCCTGCCTCCCCAAGACGAATCGCCCATGCCGTTACCAACGAGAGCGGAGCGCCCGACGCCCGCCACCCGCCCGCGCCCCACCTTGCCCGCCGTCCTGCTCGCGCCGGCCCTGTGCCTGTCCGCCGCCGCCGCCGCGCAGGACGCCACGGTCACCGACCTGGACGCGGTGCAGGTCGTCGGCCGCGCGCAGACACTGTACAAAGTCGAGGACTCCACCACCGCCACCCGCACGCCGACGCCGCTCGAATGGGTGCCGCAGTCGGTGCAGGTGCTGCCGCGCGAGCTGATCGACGACCAGGCCGCGCGCCAGGTCACCGACCTGTACCGCAGCATCAGCGGCATCAACTTCTTCAGCTACGCCGGCGTCACCCTGCGCGGGTTCCGCCAGGAGAACGTGCTCTACGACGGCCTGCGCGGCGACCCCTACGCCGGCTTCTCGGTGCCGCAGCTGTTCGACATCGAGCGCGTGGAGGTGCTCAAGGGCCCGGCCGGCGCCTTGTACGGCGGCGGCGATCCCGGCGGCGTGATCAACTACATCACCCGCAAGCCGCAGCGCGATCCGCAGACCAGCGTGGAGCTGCGGGTTGGCAACGACGACTTCGCCGCCGCCTCGTTCCAGTCGACCGGGCCGCTGGCCGGCAACGAGCGCCTGCGCTACCGCGTCGGCGTCTACGGCGAGGAGGAGGATCCGTTCCGCTGGAACACCGACAACGAGGTGCGCATGGGCGACATCGCCGCCGCGCTCGACGTCGGCGCCACCGGCACGCTCACCCTCAAGCTGACCGACATCGCGCAGGACCAGGCGGGCAACCGCCTGCGCGGCGTGCCGGTGGACGACACCGGCGCCTTCCTCACCGACCGCCGCTGGAACCACAACGAGGCGACCGACTTCCTCGACATGGACGCGCGCATCGCGCTGGCCACCTACGCCGCCGCGCCCACCGCCGCGCTCGACGTCGACGTCTCCGCGCGCTGGTTCGAGAACGACGAGCACCAGCAGTACCACGAGCCCTGGGGCCTGATCGACCGCGACGGCGACGGCACCGCGGAATGGATGACGCGGCAGTTCCGAGACCAGGTGCGCAACGTCGAGGGCCTGGCCGCGAACGCCAACGGCGTCTGGCGCACGCGGGCCGGCGGCCTCGAGCACACGGTGCTGTTCGGCGTCGACGGCTATCGCGAGGACAATGACTTCCGGGGCCGCACCGCGCACAGCGACGTCGCCGGCGGCAACGTGCCGGGCGTCGACCTGTTCGCGCCGGTGTACGGCCTGACCTCCGGCGCCGACTACACCTTCGATCCCTGGCGTACCACCCGCAGCCGCGGCACCCGCTACGGCGGCTACCTGCAGGACCAGATCGAACTGACCCCGCGCTGGCAGCTGCTGGCCGGGCTGCGCTGGGACGGCTTCGAGGACGAGGACCGGGTGAGCGGCGCGAAGGTGGACGGCCACGACCTCAGCTGGCGCCTGGGCAGCACCTACGCCCTGGCCGAGGGCGTCAACGCCTACGCCAACGTCGCCAGCGGCTTCCAGCCGCAGTCGACGGGCAACCAGCGCCCGGAGGTCGGCGGCCCGTTCGACCCCGAGCGCAGCCGGCAGTGGGAGCTCGGCCTCAAGACCGCGCTCGCCGGCGGCCGCGTCACCCTCAACTCGGCGCTGTACCGCATCGAGCGCAGCAACGTGCTGCAGGCCACCGGCGAGGTGATCGACGGCAACAACCAACTCGCACCGCTGGGCCTGGTGCGCAGCGAGGGGTTCGAACTCGACGTGCTGGCCGACGTCACCACGCGCTGGGTGGTCAGCGCCGCCTACGCCTACAACGACGCCCGCGTGCTCGACGCCGGCACCAACGGCATCACCAACTCGGTCGGCGACAAGTTCGCCAACGCGCCGCAGAACACCTTCGGCCTGTGGACCCGCTACGAGCTGCCGGCACTGCTGTCCTCGGTCGGCTTCGGCGTCGACTACGTCGACGAGCGGTTGAGCATCGATGGGCAGCGGGTCAAGCCGTACACCGTCTACGATCTCAGCTGGCAGACCGACTGGAACGGTTGGCACTTCCAGGCCAACGTCAAGAATCTGTTCGACAAGGTCTACGCCGCCAGCGGCTTCATCGAGCGCACCGGCCACTTCCCGGGCGAACCCCGCCGCCTCTACCTCCAAGCCCGCTATACCTTCTAACCACAGCTTTTCCCCCTTTGAAAAAGGGGGGCAGGGGGGATTTGCTCTTCACCAGACGCCCCACAAAGCAACAGCAACAGCAAATCCCCCTCAATCCCCCTTTTTCAAAGGGGGAAGCAGCAAGCAGGGACGCTTCGACTGTCATCGTCCTTCCCAGCTTCGAGAGGAAACGAGAGACCATTCCATGGGCCAGCCGCCGCCAGTCCACACCGACCAACGCAAGCCCCGCGGCCGCCGCCTGTGGTTCGACCTGCACAGCTGGGTTGGGCTCAAGCTGTGCCTGTTCCTGACCTTCGTCTGCTTCACCGGCACCCTGGCGGTGCTGGCGCACGAGATTGACTGGCTGCTGCACCCGGAGATCCGCGTCGCCCCCGGCCCCGAGCGCATCAGCTGGGGCGCCATGCTCGCCGCCGCGCGCAGCGCCCATCCGGACTGGGAGCTCAGCGCCATCGAGGCCCCGGAAGGCAGCCGCTTCGCCGCCCGCGTGCGGGCGCGCACGCCGGACGGCCGGCTGCGCTTCGTCTGGGTCGATCCGTACCGCGGCCGTGTCACCGGCGACACCCACTGGTTCAACGCCCACCGCTTCCTGCGCAACACCCACCGCCACCTGATGCTGCCGGTGCGCTACGGCGTACCGCTGGTGGCGGCGCTGTCGATCCCGCTCGTCATCACCCTGGTCAGCAGCCTCTACATCTACCGGCACTGGTGGCGCGGCTTCTTCGTGCGCCCGCGCGGCGACCGCCCGCGGCGGTTCTGGGGCGACCTCCATCGCCTGGTCGGCGTGTGGAGCCTGGGCTTCGTCGCGCTGATGGCGCTCACCGGTACCTGGTACCTGGTGGAATCGCTCGGCGGCGGCGCCGAACCGCCGGCAAGGCTGCAGGCTGGGCGCGAAGGCGATGCGAGCCCCGCCAGTGCCGCGGTCGTCGACCGTGCCGTAGCCGAGGCGCAGGCACGCTGGCCGGCCTTCGAGGTGCGCGTGGTCCGCCCCGCCGGCGCCGGCGGCACCCTCCTGCTCGAGGGCGAGGCCGAAGCCGTCCTGGTGCGCCCACGCGCCAACGCCCTGGCATTCGACGCCGCCGACGGCCGCTGGGTCGGCACCCGCGACGGCCGCGACATGGGCGTGCACCAGCGCATCGCCGAGATGGCCGACCCGCTGCACTTCGGCAACTTCGCCGGCCTGCCGGTCAAGCTCGTCTGGTTCGTCTTCGGCGCCCTGCTCACCACCCTGTGCATCACCGGCGTGTACCTCTACGGCCTGCGCATCGCCGACGCCCTGCGTTCCGGGCAACGACGTGCCGCGAAGCGCCGCACCGCGGAGGCCGCCGCATGAGCCCGTGGAAGCTCGCATGGCGCGGCATGGGCCGCTGGCGCTGGCTGTGGCTGGCGCTGCTGCTGGCGTGGCTGGGTCTGATTCCGATGGAGATCCTGAAGTAACAACAACCTTCCGGATCGTAGCCCTCAGGCGTTTCCCGCATCCGGGGCCGCAGCCGTCATGAAATGGCGTGGGAGGTCGATGGTGAACACGCAGCCTGAACCAGCCACGTCGCGCACGCTCAGCACGCCATTGTTGGCCTCGACGCTGCGGCGCGAGATCGACAACCCCAGGCCCAGGCCGCTGCGATCCTCCGCGCCTTGGGTGAAGGACTTGAACATGTCTTCCGCCAGGCCGGGCGGCAGGCCGCCGCAATGGTCCTGCACGTCGATGAGGATACGGTCGGCCAGCGCATAGGCATTGAGTATCACTTCGCTGCGCGGACGGGTGAACTTGAAGGCGTTCTGCAGCAGGTTGCCGACCGCCGACAGCAACAGGTCGCGGTCCGCGTCGACGGCCAGCAGCGGGTCGACGTCGGAAACGGTCAACACGCATCCCTTGACCCGGGCCTCCAGCGTTGCCGACAGCTTGATCTCGGCGATGAATTCAGACAGCGAGAACAGACGGTGCCGCACCTCCAGGCCGGCGGTGATGCGCACTTCGGCCAGGGAACGATCGATCAGGTTGCCCAGCCCCACCAGGGCCCGGTCCAGCACGCCGCCCGTGGCACCGTTCAACCCCACATTGCCCTGCTTGATGACGGACAACGCCAACGTCGCGGTGCACAGCTGGTTGCGCAGTTCGTGGGCGAAGAATCCAAGGCGCTCGTTGAGCTCGACGGCCTGCTTGTCGGCGATGACGGAATCGCGCTGGTAGCCGAATTCGGTCACGGCGCTGGCGATGGCGTTGTCCAGGCAGCGGTTGAGCGTGCGGAACTCGTCGATCTCGATGTCGGCGCCGGTCTCGAAGGCCAGGTCCGAAATCGACTGGCACAGGTCGCCATAGTCGTGGACCACTTCTTCCACGGTGAACCCATGTTCCTGCAGCTCCTTGCCGTGCCGCGTCGCCGAATCGCTCATTTCCGAAAGTGCGGGCTTGCCGCCGCCCGACGGGCCGGACACCTTGTAGCTCTGCATGGGGGCTTCGGTCTGCTCCATCACCAGCGTCTTGATCAGCTGGTCCAGGAAGATGCTGACGCCATTGGCCAGTTCCTCCGCAGGCACGCCAGGCGGCGACCGCTGGGCAACCTTCGCCCGGCAACGGGCAATCAGCTCGGCCCGATTTGCGGTGAGGAACTCGTGCATCATGGCTCACCATAACGCTTTCTCCGTTGCATTGCGGCATTTGCCGCCCAACGGTAGCGACGGCAATCTCAAGGAACCCTACTGGGGCAGTGGCTGCTCTGGGTCGAAACCCGGCAGCGGCCGATGAATGGCAACGAAATGCACCCGCATCGACATCACGGTAGCGCGTGCGGTCGGCACTCCGGCCGCGGTCGCTCGATGCCCGGGATGTCGGCGATCTGGTCGGCCAGGAAGTCGACCAGCAGCCGCACGCGGGCGATGCCAGCGTGCTCGGGAACGACAGCATGCTCAGCGGGGCGGGCGGCAGTAGGTAGTCGAGCAGGATCACCTGCTGATGATCGCGTGGTCGGTGAGTACGCTTTTTCTGCCGGCTTGACACCCCCCAACCCAAGTAGCAGACTCGATTCCAAGGAGCGTAGAAACTCCTCTAGTAGCGGTGCCCACCTCCGAAAATCCGGTGGGTTTTTTGTGCCTGTCTTGTCAGGCGCAACCGACGCGATGCCTGCGTCGGGAGGGCGGCTAATACAACACCCGAAAGGGGAATACGCCCGCCGTCTACTAGCGGTTTCTAACCTCCCGGCTTCCCGTCCGCCGTCCCGGTGGGCGGGCACTTCATGGAATGAGGAGGCGACGATGTCGAAGTATGAATCCGAGGAGATGGAATCGACGGGCTATTTTCTGCCTGAGGACGGCCAGTTCCGGCTCAAGAAGCTGCGGGAGCACATGGTGTTCCTGTCGCACCTGGCGCAGCCGCGTGCGCACGACGAGGAACAGGAATGGGTGCCCGAGATCCGCGTGGGCGAGCTGGCGGTCTGCCTGGAGCTGCTGGCGGAACAGGCCGGGCTGGTGCTGGACGAGGTGTCGTGGCCGGCGGAACGGATGGAACCGCACGAGGGTGCCGGGGCCGACGCGGACGCCGACCTTGACGAGGAGTCGACGGCACCCGCGGCCGGCGGCGCTCCTTTCGCCGTCAGCCTGGCGCAGGTCGATGCGCTCGGCCGGTTGACCGACATGCTGTCCGCGCATGGCGACATGGTCATGGCGGCCGAGGACGCCGAACTGGTCAACGGCGCGTTGGCGCAACTGGGCCAGGCGATCCGGGACGGCGCCAGCGCCGTGCGCGAGATCGTCTCGCAGATCAACGCCCAACCGCTCGACCAGGCGCCGCAGTCGCGAACCGGCGTCGGCGAGGAACGGGCCCACTACTGCGCCCGAGGCGCTGGGCGGGCCGAGCCTCGCCCTGCCGGCTTGATGATCCCGGGGCCGGCGCCTGCGGAATTGCAGCAGGCGTCGCACGCCCTGCACTGAGCAGGGCGGGTACGGTGTCGGGCAGGGTGACGAGCCGGCCTGGCACCGTATTGGTTGAGGCGGAGGAGCCGGCTGGTCAAGGGCAAAGGTGGCAGGCGCAGGGTGCAAGCTTCAGCGGGCAGGCACCGGAATACCATGGAGCGACACGAGTCAAGACTCGACTCGGACATGTCCAAATCGAGTTCCGCGTGCCTGGTGACCTACCGCTACGGCCGGGTTGCGATCCTGATCACCGCCAACAAGTCGTCCGCGACTGGACCGAACTGCTGGCCGGCGACGAAGCCCTGGCCGCCGCCATCCTCGACCGACTACTGCACAAGGCCACATGCTCAACAGTAGGTTGGGGAACGGCAGCTTCCGACCCAAATCGGACATGCCGGTGTTTCCGGAGTCAGACTGCTGAGTTGGCTAGAGTTCCGGCGCGATTGCTGCAGCCCGAACTACGGCTCCGTCTACGCGTCCAGGGGAGCATCGATTGCGCTGGCGATGAAGTCTACGAATGCACGCAGCCGAAGTGGCATGTGGCGGGTCGCCGGATAAACGATCGAGAATGGTCGCGAGCGCCCGCCATACGCCGCCAGCAACTCGACATAACGTCCGTCGGCCAGCTCCTGTTCGACGATGAAGCGGTAGGTCTGCACGACTCCAGCACCATGCAGCGCGAGTGTGGAGATTCCCAGCAGGTCTTCTGAACAACGGAAGGCGCCCGCGGTGACGAGGTCGATGTCGTGCCCCCGATTGTGAAACAGCCACGGAACGCGCTGGCCGGTGCTCGGGAGCACGAACTGGATGCATTCGTGGCGCGCCAGGTCATCCATAGTCTCAGGGCGCCCGCGACGATGCAGATAGTCGGGTGTGGCTACCACTACCAGTTCCGCATCGAACAACTTTCGGGCGACGAGCCCCGACTCTGGTTGCACCCTGGCACGGATCGCAAGATCGACACCCTCGGCGACCAGGTCGACGTTTCTGTTGCTCAAATTGATGTCGAGTTCGACCCTCGGGTAGAGCTCGCGAAATCGCGGGAGTAGCGGAAGTATGCGGTGGTGACCCAAGGGCGTTGGGATGCTCATCCTGAGCGTGCCTGTGGGCTCCACCTGTGCACCCGTGAGCTCCCGCTCCGCATCGAGCAGCTGACTCAATGCCTGCTTGCATTGGAGGTAGTAGCTACGCCCGCTCTCGGTCAGGCGGATCTTTCGGGTGCTTCTTACGAAGAGGCGAACCTTCAGACGCTCTTCCAGGCGGGCGATCGTGCGGCTTACCGCTGCGGGCGTGAGGCCTGCCTGCACAGACGCCGCCGTAAAGCTCTCGAGTTCTGCAGCCGAACAGAAGAGCTCGATGCTGCCAAGTCCGACATTTCCGAAGTGACGGCTCATTTGTTACCTGATGGAACTTCTGAAGGTACGCATGATGCCTTTTTCAACTATCGACCTGTCAATAGGCTTGCGTCTGGTCCTTAACCCTGAGCGTCAACGTGAATTCTGAGATATGCATCGTTTTCCACAGTGGCTTTGGCCATACGCACAAGGTGGCGGAGGCCATCGCCCAAGGGGGGCAAGGCACGCTGCTTCGAGTCGATGAAAGCGGCGAGCTTCCGCCCGGTGGATGGGACCGACTCGATCAGGCGAAAGCCATCGTGTTCGGGTCACCCACCTACATGGGCAATGTGAGCTGGCAGTTCAAGAAATTCCTCGACGCCAGCTCGAGCGTCTGGTTTAAGCAAGGCTGGCGCAACAAGCTTTCGGCCGGGTTCACCAACAGTGCGGGCATCAACGGCGACAAGCAGTCGACGCTGCAGGCGCTCTTCACCGTATCCCAGCAGCACGGAATGATCTGGTTGGGTACGGGGATGATGCCGAGCAATACCAAGGCCTCCACCCGCGACGACCTGAACTACCTGGCGTCGTTCTCCGGGCTCACAGCCGCCACGCCGGCCGACGCGACCGTCGACGAGGTATCGAGCGGCGATCTCGCTACAGCCCTTGTGTTTGGCAAGCGCGTGGCGGAAGTCGTGAGTCTTTTGACCCGAGGGAGCTGAGCCATGCCCTACATCAACATTCAGATCACCCGTGAAGGCACTACCCCTGGGCAAAAGGCCGAGCTGATTGCGGGTGCCACCGACCTGATGGTCCGCGTCCTCGGCAAGGATCCCATGACCACCCACGTCGTGATCGACGAGGTAGATCTCGATAACTGGGGTGTGGGCGGGCTCCCCGTGTCCGCGTTCCGGAGGCGCGGCAAGTGAACGAGGCAGCGGAGCGCGACGCGATCGAATCGCTGATGCAAGACTACTTCGACGGCCTCTACCTCAGCGACACGAAGCGGCTGAGAAGGGCGTTCGATCCACAGGCCCATTACTTCACCGCCAGTGGAGGGAGCCTGCTCCACTACGACATGGAACAGTACTTCCCTGTCATCGACGCGAGACCGTCGCCGGCGAGCAAAGGTGAGCCGAGGTCAGACAGGATCCTCTCCATCGAGTTTGCCGGCCCGGTGACCGCGTTGGTCAAGGCGGAATGTTCCGTGCCCCCTAGGTCCTTCATGGACCTGCTGACACTGGTCAAGGTAGATGATCGATGGCGGATCGTAGCCAAGGTCTTTCATTACGACATTCGCGACTAGGCACTAGCTGCGCTCACAATAGAAATGTGTAAGCGTTTGGAGCTGTCTCGGAAGCAGTCGCCCGCCGTAGAGGCCGATGCGCTGCTTGCCCGGAGAACCGGATCGAATTCCGGGCGGCCGTCGCCCCGGACGCTCGGGCACGGAGCTGATGTCCGCAGTTGGCCGAAAACGGTCGAACGAGATCGAGCTGGCGGCTGACGCATGGCGGCCGAAGATGCGCCGCATCATGACGATGGACGCTCGCGTGCTAGCGCTCCGCCCGCGGCGGCTCGATCCCCGGAATGCCGCCGATCCTTTCGATCAGGAAATCCACCAGCAGCCGCACGCGGGCGATGCCGGCGCGCTCGGGAACGATCAGCATGCTCAGCGGGACGGACGGCAGCGCGTAGTCGGGCAGGATCGCCTTCAGCCGGCCGGCGGCGAGCAGGTCGCCCACGAGCCAGTGATGGGCAGGGGCGATGCCGCGGCCGGCCACCAGGGCTTCGCGCGCGGCGAGCCCGTGGTCGACGCGGAGGCGACCGCCGAAGGGCACCGCGTGGCGCGCGCCGTCCGGGCCCTGCAGGACCAGGGTGTCGCCGCCCGCCACGTTCGACATGCGGATGCCCTCGTGGCCGGACAGGTCCTGCGGGACCGACGGCGTGCCGTGCGCCGCCAGGTAGTCCGGCGCCGCCGCCAGCAGGCGCCGGGACTGGCCGAGGGTGCGCAATTTCAGCGAGCTGTCGGCGAGCGGTCCCAGGCGCAGGGCGACGTCGACGCCCTCCCGCACCAGGTCGACGCGCTCGTCGGTGAGGTTGAGGTCGATGCCGATGCCGGGATAGCGGTCCTGGAAGGCGAACACCAGCCGGGTGGCGTGCAGCACGCCGAACGTGGCCGTGCAGGAGATCCGGACCGTGCCGGCGGGCGCGCCGCGCGTGCCCCGCGCCTCGTCGCCGGCCTGTTCCACCAGGCGCAGGATCAGTGCGCAGTGGGCGTGGTAGCGGCTGCCTTCCTCGGTCACCGTGACGCGCCGGGTGGTCCGGCTGAGCAGGGGCACGCCGACGGCCTCCTCGAGTTCGCGCAGGTGGCGGGTGACGGTCGACTGGCCGATGCCGAGCTCGCGCGCGACCGCCGACAGGTTTCCCCGCTCGGCGACGCGGACGAAGGTGCGCATGCGCTCGAGCGTGATGTCCGATTTATCCATTATTCGGAACGATCCTATGCATTGATACATCTATCGGATCGTTCCGGCGTTGTCTAGCGTACGGCTCCCGTCGCCGATCACCGGTTTTCCCCATGAACGTCCTGCTCGTCTTCGCGCATCCCGAACCCCGCTCGCTCAACGGCGCGCTCCGCGACGTCGCCGTCCAGGCGCTCGAGGCCGAGGGCCATGCGGTGCGGGTCTCGGATCTCTATGCCGACGGCTGGAAATCGGAAGTCGACCGCACCGATTTCACCCAGTTGCCGCCGGACGCGCGGTTGCGGGTGGCCGCGGCGTCCGGGGAGGCCTTCGCCGCCGGCGCGCTGACCGCCGACGTCCGCGCCGAGCAGGAGAAGCTGCTGTGGGCCGACGCCCTGATCCTGCAGTTCCCGCTGTGGTGGTACACGATGCCGGCGATCCTCAAGGGCTGGGTGGACCGGGTGTACGCGTACGGCTTCGCCTACGGCGTCGGCGAGCACAGCGACCACCACTGGGGCGACCGCTTCGGCGAAGGCACCCTCGTCGGCAAGCGCGCCATGCTGGTCGTGACCACCGGCGGCTGGGAGGCGCACTACGCCGCGCGCGGGGTCAACGGGCCGATCGACGACCTGCTGTTCCCGATCAACCACGGGATCCTCTACTACCCGGGCTACGCGGTGCTTCCGCCGTTCGTGGCCTACCGCGTCGATCGCCTGGACGACACCGGCTTCGCGCGCGTCGCCGAACGCCTGCGCGAGCGGGTGCGCACGCTCGCGACCACCGCGCCGATTCCCTATCGGCGGCAGAACGGCGGCGACTACCTGATCCCGAGCCTGCAGCTGCGTCCCGGCCTGGGCGATCCGGATGCGGCCGGCTTCGCGCTGCACCTGGAGGGCGCGGCGGACCGTGGCTGAGCCTGCCTGCGCGCGGGCCGCGGTTCCGGGCCTCCGCGTCGTTGGCCCTATTCCGCGATCCGGCCCGTTCCTTCGACCGGCCGCTCGTGTGGACCCGTCAGAAGGAGCTCCGCCATTCGATCTCGAAGGAGCTCGGCTCGCCCAGGTAGATCATTTCGGTGCCGATGGCATGCGCCACGTACGTGATGTCGCCGAGATTGCGCCCCCGCAGCGTGAGACTGCCTGCGTCCGCAAGGTTCCAGCGAAGATGCGCTCCGAGGATCACGTAGCCTGGCGTTTCGACCGTATTGGCGGCATCGGCGAATCGTGGCGCCACGGCGCGCAGGTCCATGCCCGCCGACCACGCGGGGGTCATCGCGTAGTCCAGCCAGAGATTGGCGACCCGCGACGGCGTGTTGGTTGGGCGGTTGCCGGCGCGCGAGACCGGAACGCCGGACACGTTCTCGTAGTAGTCGTCCAGCGTCGCGTCCGACCAGGACAGGTTGGCGTCGATGTTGAGCGTTCCGGTGGGGCGCAGGGAAAGCGCGAACTCGGCGCCTCGTGCGGACTGCTGTCCAACGGGTCGTGTTTGTCCGGGGTTCTCGGGGTCGGCGATCGCCAGGTTCCGGCGCACGATCCGGTACACGGCCGCCGTGGCGGTGGCGCGGCCTTCGAGAAAGCGCAGCTTGCTTCCCAGCTCCAGCTGGTGCCCGGTGGAAAGATCGAAATCGCGCAGCGTCGAAAAACTGGCCGTGGACAGGATCCCGGCGGGTGGGTCGGCGGCGGTGCTGTACTGCAGGTAGAGGCTCCTGTCCTGCGCGAATTCGACGTTCAGGCCGGCACGACCGGTCGTCGACGCGTAATCCCGCCGGTAGCGGGCGGGATTGCCGGCCGTGATCTCGCGATGATTGACCACGTCCAGATCGATGCGCTCGTGCCGGAGCGAGGTCAGCAGCGACAGCGAGTCCGCCAGCCAGGTGATGTTCTCCAGCGTCAGCGCCCGGGTGTGCAGGCGGTTGGTTCGATCGGGCGCATAGGTCCGCGACGTACCCGGCACGTCGAAAAAACTGCCCGGCGTCACGGCATCCAGCGGCACTTCATCCACGATCCCCGGGATCGATAGCGGAAAACGCGTCTGCCGGTTGTAGCTGACTTCCAGGCCGGCCGCCCACCTGGATTGCAGCGCGGCGATCTCGCCGTCCCAGTTCCAGTCCAACCGGTTGCCATAGACCTGTTGGTCATGGCGCTGCAGCAGCGTGCCGGAGCGGATCACGCCGTCGACGCGATCGTTGAAGGCGTAGCTTTCCACGTTGCGGTAGTCGCGCAGCGCGTCGTAGTGGTAGAGGGTGTTGCTGAGCCGGCTGCGTTCGGAAGCCCGCCACGCCAGCAGCGACCGCAGCCACAGCACTTCCTGGCCATAGTGGCCGTCGGACACGTTGTAGTTGCGGCGCCGCGTTCCCGGCAGCGCACGCAGTCGCCCGTCGTCGCCCAGGATCGCGGGCGTTCCCCAGTACGGCCGGTCGCTGTCTTCCTTCTGGTACTCGACAGCGAACGTGTGGTCGACATCGTCGGTCAACCGGGTCAACAGCGATGCGGCCGATGTCAGCGATTCCCGGTGGGCGCGGTCCATCCAGCCATCCGATGTGCTGTAGCCCAGGTCCACGCGCAGTGCGCCCGGGGCTTCCGGTCCGCCAAGCAGCCGGTTCACGCCGCCTGCCAGCACGCCGCTACCGTGCGAGCCGCCGGCGGCCATCCACTGCAGGTCGTCGGCATCCCGGGACGCCAGGCGCGTGATGTAGTTGATCGATCCCCCGACCGCCCCGGCGCCATGCAGGAAACTCGACGGCCCGCCCACCGCTTCCACCCGGTCGTAGATCCAGGCATCCACCGGCCGCGCCGCGATCGAGGCGTACTTGACGTCGATGCCGTTGAACAGCTGGCTGATCTGGCTTCCGGAGAAGCCGCGCCATGTCACCGCATTGCCGTGCCCCGGCGGCGACGCGGCGACCAGCCCGGGAATCGCCGCCAGCGCCTCCTGGGTCGTGCGCACGCCGCGCGCATCCAGCGTGTCCCGACCGACCGAGATCACCGTCGCCGGCACTTCCGCGATGCGCAGGGCGAGGCGGGATCCGGTGCCGACGCCGGCGCCGGCGTCCATACGTTCGCCCGTCACCTTCAGGCGGTCGAGCGTCACCGCTGCATCGGGCGCCGGTGTCTGCGCTGCTGCCTGCCGGGCGAACAGCAGAGGAAGCGCCAGGACACAGGCGACCGCCTTGGAGAGATCGGTTCGGCGGAACGGCGTCATCGGCGCTACGTGGAGGGTTCCAGAGGATGAAGCCCACCATACCCACGGCATCGAACGCGCAGGATGCGACCCTTTGTCGCATCCGGTCTTCGGGAAGCCGGCTCAGAACATCAGCGGGCGCTGCAACGAGGTGTGTCACTCCCGCGGAAGCAAGCGCTTTTCGACAGCCCGCAGGGCTGGGTCAATCCATTGTGGGAGCGACGGAAGTCGCGACGCCGCGAGCCTGCGAAACCCGCACGACGCCGGCGCCGAAACTTCAGTCGCGACTTCCCGGCGATGGCATGCCATCGCCACTCCCACGCGAGCGATGCGGATCAGAACACCAGCGAGCGGTGCAGGGCGGTGCCGGCCATGACGCCATCGGCGCTGGCGAACGTGGCGCTGTGGGCGCCGCGGGTGATGTCGCCGGCCGCGTAGACGCCGGCGACCGAGGTCGCCTTCTGCTCGTCGGTCCGGACGATGGGGCCGAAGGGGGCCTCGTCCAGCTCGCAGCCCAGCTGCTCGGCGATCGTGCTGTTGAAGCGCGTGCGCGTGCCGACGTAGAGCGCGTCGATGTCCGCCATGCGCCCGCCGGCCAGCTCGATCGCGGACAGTCCGGTGCCTTCGCCGTGCAGCGCCTGCACCGGCGCCGCTTCGATGGCGATGCCACGTTTTTCCAGTTGGGCCAGCGCTTCCGCGTCGGGTTCGGAAGCGCCGTTCAAGTACAGCGTCGTCGGTCCCCACTCGGCGATCAGCAGCGCCTGGTGGACCGACATCGGCGACACGTGCAGCACGCCCAGCCGCTGGCCGCCGAACTCGAAACCGTGGCAGTAGGGGCAATGGAGCACCGACTTGCCCCAGCGCGCGGCCAGGCCCGGAACGGCGGGCAGCTCGTCCGAGATGCCGAACGCCAGCACCAGCCGGGCGCCTTCGAGCACCTCGCCGCCCGCCAGCGCGACCGAGTAGCCGTCCGCCTGCTTGACTGCGCTGGCCGCTTCGCCGTCGACGAAATGCACCGTCGGATACGCCGCCACCTGCGCGCGCGCGGTGGCGAGCATCGCGCCCGGCGCGCTGCCGTCGCGGGTGAAGAAGCCGTGGGCGTGGTCGGAGAAGCGGTTGCGGGGCCGGCCGGCGTCGACGACGCAGACCGAGCGCCGCGCCCGGGCGATGTACATGGCGGCGGACAATCCGGCGAAGCTGCCGCCGATGACGATGGCGTCATGTCGATTCATGCGTAGGCGATCCATCCGCGAAAGGTGAAGGCGGCGTAGAACAGTTCGATCCCGGAGAACCCGGCCTGGCCCAGGATCGCCGCGTCCGTCTCGGGGTCGAGCAGGTCCAGGTGCGTCCCGACCGCCCTGCTCGCGCCCAGCGCCTTGTCGGGGTCGGCGCCCGAGGCGATCGCGAACGCGGCGTAGCGCGACAGCCAGCGCCCGCGCTCGGCCGCGCCCTGCGGGAAGCTGGAGTGGGCGACCACGAACGGCGCGCCGGGCTTGAGCCGGCGCCGGACCTCGCTTGCGGTGCGCCGCCGTTCCTCCGGCGCCAGGAAGTGCAGGGTCAGCAGGCAGGCGGCCGCGTCGAACGGCCCGTCCGGGGCATCGTCGATATAACCCTCGTGCAGCCGCGCGCGCGGCGCGTGCGGCCCGAGCGTGCGCCCGGCGAGCTTCAGCATCTCGGCCGCCGGGTCGACGCCGTCGAACGTCCAGCGCGGATGGGCCTCGGCGAACGCCTTCAGCTCGAGGCCGCCGCCGGCGCCCAGGACCAGCACGCGGGCGTCCGCGGGCGCGCGCTCCGCCAGCAGCACGGCCGCCATCCGGTGCAGGTCCGCGAACCCCGGCACGAAGCGCGGCGGGCCCTCGGCATAGTGGGCCACGGCCTGCGGGTCGGAGAACGGCGCCATCAGCTCGCGCGTGCCGGCCGCGCCCACCGCCGGGCGTGTCGCGTCATGCCGCATGCGCGGACTCCAGGTCGTGGCGGCCGCCGCGGACGGCGATGCGTTGGTGGAAGTCGGCGCTCAGCGTCGCCAGCGTCACCTCGCCCAGGCGCGAGAGCAGCAGTGCTTCCGCATCGTCGAACGCCTGGCCGAGGGCTGCGTTCACCGCCTGCTCGACCAGGCAGCCGGGCGCCTCCGTGCGGTTGCCCATGGCCAGCAGCGCGGGGCGCCCCAGCGCGTCGTAGACATCGCGCAGCGTCACCTTCGACAGGTCGCAGGCCAGCGTCCAGCCGCCGCCGTGGCCCTTCTCGGAGCGGACGTAGCCCTGCTCGCGCAGGCCCGCCATCACCCGGCGGATGACCACGGGGTTGGTGTCCATCGCCAGGGCGAGGACCTCGGAGGTCACGGGGCCCTCGTGCTCGGCCATGTGCAGCAGGACGTGGAGCACGCCCGACAGTCGGCTGTCTCGTTTCATGGAACTAATGATGTTGCATGAAACGACGACCGTCAAGCGGCCTGCCGAACCCGAGCGATGGGCGATCGCGAGCGGCCTTGCGCCCGTTACATGAACGAATCCGCCAGCCGCGCGATGCCTTCCAGGCTGCGCCTCCAGGCCGGCCGCGTGCGCCAGGCCGCCAGCGACAGCTGCTCGGACTCGCGCAGGTACCCGGCCTCCACCTCGCGCATGCGCGCGACCACGGCGCGGTCGTAGCAGAGCAGGCCGATCTCGGCGTTGAGGGCGAACGAGCGCATGTCGAGGTTGATCGAGCCGAGCAGGGCGATGTCGTCGTCCACGCTCAGGTGCTTGGCATGCAGGAAATGCGGGCGGTACAGCGCGATGCGCACGCCGCAGGCGAGCAGCTCGTCGTACCAGGCCCGCTGCGCCCAGGCGGTCAGGCGCTGGTTGTTGCTGGCCGAGAGGATCAGCTGCACGTCCACGCCCGACAGGGCGGCGATGCGCAGCGCGCTGAGGGTGGCGTCGTCGGGCACGAAGTACGGCGTGGTCAGCACCAGCTTGCGCTGCGCCAGGTGGATCACCGCGTTGACCACGTCGCGCGCGTTCGCGAACGGATAGGCCGGGCCGCTGGGCAGCAGCTGCGCGGCGCTGTCGGCCGGCTGCACCGGCCGCGTCGCGGACACTTCCAGGACCTCGCCGGTCTCCAGGTACCAGTCGCTGGCGAATACCGCCTCCAGGTGCGCC
Organism: Luteimonas sp. R10; assembly: GCF_045689605.1. Classification (GTDB taxonomy): domain Bacteria; phylum Pseudomonadota; class Gammaproteobacteria; order Xanthomonadales; family Xanthomonadaceae; genus Luteimonas. The sequence goes on along the minus strand of NZ_CP141262.1, from coordinate 445,951 downwards.
ACCGCCGGGCCGCGCACGCGCGCCACCAGTTCGCGATTGGGAAAGCCGCGCACGAATTCCGCTTCGGCCAGGTTCTGCGAGCCGACGTAGGCGACGTCATCGTCGACCACGGCGATCTTGCGGTGGTTGCGCAGGTCCATGCGCCCGCTGCGGCGCCAGCGCAGGCCGCCGGGCAGCATGTCGTGGACCTCGATGCCGGCCTCGCGCAGGCGCCGCGCGTAGCGGCGGAAGCCGCGCTTGGCGCCGACCGCGTCCAGCAGCAGCCGGACCTTGACTCCCCGTCCGGCGGCGCGCTCGAGCGCGGCCGTCACGGCGTCGCCGACGGCGTCGTCGAACATCAGGTAATACAGCAGGTGCACGCGCTCGCGGGCGCGGTCGACGTCGTCGAGCAAGGCGCGCAGCGAGGCGTCGTAGTCGTCCAGCAGTTCCACCGCGTTGCCGCGCACGGGCATGAAGTCGCCCAACTGCTCGACCAGCGGCGCCAGTTCGCTCTGCGCGTCTCCCTCGGGCGGCGCCCAGCGCAGCGCCGCTTGTGGCGCCTGGCCTTCGCGGATCGCCTGCGAGGCCTGCGCCTGGCGGCGCACGCGTTCGCGCGACAGCCAGGGATGGCCGAACAGCAGGTACAGCGGCAGCCCGGCCAGCGGCAGGAAGAACACCAGCAGCAGCCAGCTGCGCGCCGCCGCCGGGGTGGTGCGGCTGGGGATCCAGGCCAGCGCCGCCAGGCGGATGCTCCAGTCCACGGCGAGCAGCCAAGCGCCGGGGGAAAGCTCCCAGGTCATCGCGGTGTCGCGGTCGCGGCGGTCATCGTGGCGATTGTGGGGGGCGGCCGGCCGGGTGCAAAGCGGCGGCGATCCGCGGCGGGGCCGGAAGGCCCGTTCGTGCGCCGAGGTCCATGGCCGCGCCGCGTCGCGACTTCCGTCGCTCCCACAAGTGCGGAGCGTCGCCCGATATCGCTCCCACATTGGCGGTGTCGGGCGGTGTTCCCCGCCCCCTGTGGGAGCGACGGAAGTCGCGACTCCGCGCGGCGTCCGCCGCCGGCGTCCTGGCGCGGGCGCGCCAACGGCCAACAAAAAAGCCCGCCTTGCGGCGGGCTTTCCTGGATCCCGGCTTTTGCCGGAATGACGTACGGCAAAGCGGAAGGCACTGGATCCCGGCGTTCGCCGGGATGACGTAGCGGCGAAGGCGTTCGCGCTGCGAACGCGCCGCCACGTCACTTGATCTTGCCTTCCTTGTACGCCACATGCTTGCGGACGACGGGATCGTACTTCTTGATCTCCATCTTGCCCGGGGTGTTCTTCTTGTTCTTGTCGGTCGTGTAGAAATGACCGGTGCCTGCCGAGGAGATCAGGCGGATCTTGTCGCGCTTGGAAGCCATGGGTCAGTCCTCCTCAGATCTTTTCGCCGCGTGCGCGGAGGTCGGCGAGGACGGAGTCGATCCCGTTCTTGTCGATGGTGCGCAGGGCCTTGGCGGAAACACGCAGCTTCACCCAGCGGTTCTCGCTGGCGACCCAGAACCGGCGCTCGTGCAGGTTCGGGAGGAAACGGCGGCGGGTCTTGTTCATGGCATGCGAGACGTTGTTGCCGGTCGTCGTTCGCTTGCCGGTCACTTGGCATACTCGGGACATACGCACCTCGTAACTTGGAAAGTCCGGCCATGGATGGCCAGGCTTCTGCGGAGGGATCCGCACATGGTGCCCCCCTTGGCCAGGGAAGCGTCGGCCCCCGGGTGTCGCCACCGCGGCGCGATACGGGTCTGGATTCGCCGCGCGGACCGGCCGGAGATCGCGCTTCCGGGCGGTTTCCGGGCCCCGCGACAGGCGGGCCGGACACAGCGAGCCGGGCATTATGTCGGGATTCCCCTTGTGCCGCAAGCACTTGGGCGGGCCTCGTTGCCGGGCAGCGCCCCCGTAGAGCGGAGCTTGCTCCGCTGCTCTCGGCTCCGGAGCCTACGTAGCGGAGCAAGCTCCGCTCTACGGGGAGGAGGATCGATCCTCGCTTGGGCAGCGCAGGGCATACGGGCTAGGCCGGTAGGCCGCGCGACCGTGCGCTCAGGGCGCCTGCTTCCCGTCGTTCGCGGCCGGCGCCGCCTTGCTTTCGGCGATGAAGGCGCGGATCTGCGATTCCAGCACCGGAATCGGGACCGCACCCTGCGCCAGCACCGCGTCGTGGAAGGCCTTGATGTCGAACTTCGGCCCCAGTGCGCGCTCGGCCTCCTCGCGCAGGCGCACGATGGCGATCTCGCCGAGCTTGTAGCTCAGCGCCTGCGCCGGCCAGGAGATGTAGCGGTCGACCTCGGTGGTGACCTCGTGCTCGGACAGGGCGGTGTTGTCGCGCAGGTAGGCCAGCGCCTGCTCGCGGCTCCAGCCCTTGTGGTGCACGCCGGTGTCGATCACCAGGCGCGCGGCGCGCCACATCTCGTAGGTCAGGCGGCCGAATTCCTCGTAGGGCGTCTCGTAGATGCCCATCTCCTGGCCGAGCTTCTCGGTGTACAGCGCCCAGCCCTCGCCGTAGGCGGAGATGTACTCGCCGCGGAATCCCGGCCATTCGTCCTCGCGCTCGGCCACCAGCGCACCCTGCAGCGCGTGTCCGGGTTCGGCTTCGTGCAGGGTCAGCGCCGGCAGGTTGTACAGCGGGCGCGATGGCAGGTCGTAGGTGTTGAGCCAGTAGGTGCCCCTGCCGCCGCGGCCGGCGGTCCAGTACGGGGCGATGTCGTCCGGTACCGGGATGATGGTGAAGCGCGCGCGCGGCAGGGTGCCGATGAACTTGCCGACCTCGCCGTCGACGCGCTTGGCGATCCAGGCCGCGCGGCGCAGCAGTTCCTCCGGGGTCTTGGCGTAGAACCGCGGGTCGGTGCGCAGGAACCGGAGGAAGGCCGCGAAGTCGCCGTCGAAGCCGGTGCGCTCGATCACGGTGTCCATCTCCGCGCGGATGCGTGCGACCTCCTCCAGGCCGATCGCGTGGATTTGCTCCGGCGACAGGTCCAGCGTGGTGTATTCGCGGATCTGCTGGCGGTAGAAGGCCTCGCCGCCGGGCATCGCCTCGGCGGCCAGGGTGGTGCGCGCCTGCGGCACGTATTCCTCGCGGAAGAAGGTCAGCAGGGTCGCGAACGCCGGGATCACCGCTTCGCGGATCGCGGCGCGGCCCTCCTCGCGCAACGCTTCCTGTTCCGCGGCGGGAATCGATGCGGGCATGCGCGCGTAGGGCGTCCAGAAGTTCGCCTGCTCCGGGTCCTCGAGCTCGGCGACCGCGGCGATCGACACGTCGCGGCCGTCCAGCACCGCGCGCGGCACGCTGAAGCCGCGAGCCAGGCCGGCGCGCATGTTGGCGATGTGCTGGCCGAAATAGCGGGGCACGTCGCGCAGGCGCGCCGCGTAGGCGCGGTAGTCGTCGGCGCTCCGGAACGGCCGGCGGGTCATGAAGCCGAGGTTGGCCCAGAACGAGCTGTCGGAATTGAACGGCATCTCGTAGGCGCGCACGCGGATGTTGGCGGCGAGGTTCTCGATCTGCGGGCGGTACACCGCCAGGTTGACGCGGTTCTCCGGGGACAGCCGTTCCGGATCGATCTCCGCGAGGTCGCGCAGCACGCCCTCCCAGACCTGCAGCCGACGCGCCTGGGCCTCGGCGCCGACGTCGGTCAGGCGCCGGTCGGCGGCCGCGACGGTGTCCTCGTCGTCATGGCTGAACTCGGCCTGGCGCCAGGCCCATTCCTTCTCGTGGATCGCCTGGAAGGCGGCGTCGGCGTCGGCGGGTTGCGCCCAGGCGGCGGGCGCGAGGAAGAGGCATGCGAGGAGCAGGGCGGACAGGGCGCGTTTCACGTGTTCGGATCCGTCGGCGGTACAAGCCGGCATCATCGCATCCGCGCGAACCCTGCGCCTGGGTCGGAAGTCGCGGGTGCGGGAAGCGGATCACCGGCGGCAGGTCGCCAGCCGATCGCCTACCGCCGTCGTTGTCGGAAAGCGTTCGGATCGTCATCCCAGCGCAAGCTGGGATCCATTGACTGTTGCTCTCGCCTTTCGAAAGGCAAAGATCGAAATGGATCCCAGCGTGCGCTCACTGCTGTCCGGAATAGATCCATGGCGTGGATCGGCCGTCCTGTTCGGCGCCCGCTACCGCTTCGCCGTACCCTCATCCGCCCTTCGGGCACCTTCTCCCAAAGGGAGAAGGGACAAAGCCCCTCTCCTTTTGGGAGAGGGGTCGGGGTGAGGGTACGGCGAAGCGACGACGGCTCCAATCACCGCCAACGCACCGGGCCGGGAACCGAGTCGCCGTCCAATCAATCTCCGATTGATCCTTGATCTGTCGGTGCATTCCCTGCCAGCCGAGAAACTTCTCCGGACAGCAATGAGCTTGCGCTGGGATGACGGGCGGATGATGCTTTCCCGATTCCCGATTCCCGATTCCCGATTCCCGCTCAGGCGCGGTCGCCGAAATACTCGCGGCACCATTCCACCACCGGCGGCAGGCCGGCGGCGATCGGCGTCGACGGCTCGAAGCCGAACGCGTCCCGCGCGCGGTGGGTGTCGGCCATGGTCTCGACCATGTCGCCGGGCTGCATCTCGCGATAGACCTTCCGCGCATCGCGACCGGCGGCGCGCTCGATCACCGCGATGAAGCCCTCCAGTTCCACCGGCGTGTGGTTGCCGAGGTTGAACACCCGGTGCGGCGGCGTGTCCTGCGGTGGATGGCCGAAGGCGCCGAGCACGCCGGCGACGATGTCGTCGACATGGGTGAAGTCGCGGCGCATGCGGCCGTGGTTGAAGACCTCGATCGTGCGCCCGGCCAGCACCGCGCGGCTGAAGATCAGCGGCGCCATGTCCGGCCGGCCCCACGGGCCGTACACGGTGAAGAAGCGCAGGCCGGTCGCGCGCAGGCCGTACAGCTGCGCATAGGTGTAGGCCATCAGTTCGTTGGCCGCCTTGGTTGCCGCGTACAGCGAGCGCGGCCGGTCGATGCGCTGGTCCTCCGAGAACGGCGGCGTGGCGGAATCGCCGTAGACCGAGGACGAACTCGCATACGCCAAGTGCTCGACGCCGCGGTGCCGGCACAGCTCCAGCAGGTTGACGAAGCCGACCAGGTTGCTGTCGACGTAGGCGTGCGGGTTCTGCAGCGAATAGCGCACGCCGGCCTGCGCCGCCAGGTGGATCACCCGGGCCGGCGCGATCTCGTCGAACAGCGCGCCCAGGCCGTCGCGGTCGCACAGGTCGAGCCGGCGGATGTCGGCATCGGCGCACAGCGCGGCGACGCGGTCGCGCTTGAGCTGCGGATCGTAGTAGTCGTTGTAGCTGTCGAGCCCGACCGCGGCCTCGCCGCGCGCGGCGAGCGCGCGCATCACGTAGGCACCGATGAAACCGGCCGCGCCGGTGACGAGAGTGGGCATGGGATGTGGGCGCTGGTGGCGGACGGAAGGACAACGGCAGCGCGGATGGTAACCGTGGAAGCGGCGGCGACCGTGACTGGTTCTTCACCGGCCGTCGCGACTGCCGTCGCTCCCACAGGCGTTCGCCTGGCCAGCGGGGGAGCCGTTATCGAGCAGGAGTGACGGACGTGGCTCGCGCTCGCCGCGCCGGAGCGGGCCACCGGCACCGACGACGAGGCTTCATGGTGGAACGGGAGCGACGGCCGACGGCAACGCCGCCTCTTGTGGGAGCGACCGAAGTCGCGACCGGACCTTCCGAATCAGCCGCGCTTGCCGCGCAGGCGCTCCAGCAGGCCGTCCAGGGTGTCGAGGTCGCTGTAATGGATCACCAGCCGGCCCTTGTTGCCGCGGCCGTGGGCGATGCTGACCTTGGCGCCGAGGGTCGCGGCCAGTTCGTTCTCCAGCGCGGCGATGTCCGCCTGCTGCGGTTTCGGCTTGCTGCCGGCCTTCTTGCGCGCCGGGATGCGGCCCTCGGCGAACTGCTGCGCGCGGTGCTCGACCTCGCGCACCGACCAGCCGTGTTCGGCGGCCTCGGCCGCCAGCTTGCCGGCCAGCTCCGGCGACAGCGTCAGCAGCGCGCGCGCGTGGCCCATCTCCAGCCGCCGCGCCTCCAGCAGCGCGCGGATCGCCGGCGGCAGCTCCAGCAGCCGCAGCAGGTTGGAGACCGCCGCGCGCGAGCGGCCGACCGCCTCGGCCGCCTGCGCGTGGGTCAGCATGAATTCCTCGATCAGCCGCTGCAGCGCCTGCGCTTCCTCCAGCGGGTTGAGGTCCTCGCGCTGGATGTTCTCGATCAGCGCCATCGCCACCACGGTGCGGTCGTCGACCTCGCGCACCACCACCGGCACCTCGGCCAGCCCGGCGCGCCGCGAAGCGCGCCAGCGGCGCTCGCCGGCGATGATCTCGAAGCGGCGGCCGCCGAGGTCGCGCACCACGATCGGCTGGATCACGCCCTGCGCCCGGATCGACTCGGCCAACTCGTCGAGCTTGCCCTCGTCCATCGTGCGGCGGGGCTGGAACTTGCCCGGCGTCAGCGCGTCGACCGGCAGCGTCTGCAGCGTGTCGGCCGCGGTGGCTTCCAGCACCGGCGCGGTCTCGGCGCCCTTGGGGCCGAGCAGGGCCTCCAGCCCGCGCCCGAGGCCGCGCTTCTTGGCCGGGGCCGCCTTCTGTTTCGCAGCGGTCATGCCGCCTTCTCCTTGAGATCGCGTTCGCGCTGGCGCCGCACCACCTCGCCGGCGAGGCCGAGATACGCGATCGCCCCGCGCGAGCCGCGGTCGTAGCCGACGATGCTCTGGCCGTGGCTGGGCGCCTCGGCCAGGCGCACGTTGCGCGGCACGATGGTGCGGAACACCTTGTCGCCGAAATGCCCGACGAGTTCGTTCGACACCGCGTTGGTGAGGTTGTTGCGCACGTCGTACATGGTACGCAGCACGCCTTCGATCTCCAGCGCCGGGTTGAGCCGGCCCTTGAGCGCGTCGATGGTCTGCAGCAGCGCGGTGATGCCTTCCAGGGCGTAGTACTCGCACTGCATCGGCACCAGCACCGAGTCGGCGGCGGTCAGCGCGTTGAGGGTGAGCAGCGACAGCGCCGGCGGGCAGTCGATGATGATGAAGTCGTAGTTCGCGCGCAGCGGGTCGAGCGCGCGCTTGAGCCGCTGCTCGCGGCCCTCCTCGTCCATCAGCTCGATCTCGGCGGCGGTGAGGTCGGCATTGGCCGGCAGCAGGTCGAAGCCTTCCTCGGTGCGCACGATCGCGGCGTCGGCGTGCTGCTCCTCGAGCAGTACGTCGCAGGTCGAGGCCGCCAGTTCGCGCTTGTCGACGCCGCTGCCCATGGTGGCGTTGCCCTGCGCGTCGAGATCGACCAGCAGCACCCGCCGCGGCGTGCCGGCCAGCGCAGCGGCCAGGTTGACCGCGGTGGTCGTCTTTCCGACGCCGCCTTTCTGGTTGGCGATGGCGATGATGCGGGCCATGGGCTCCGGAACCTCGAGATGCGGGATACCGGCCGCGAACCGGGGCCGGACCGGGGATTATGCAGGAGAGCCGCCACCGGGACAGGCCGCCGGTCGCCGGGAACCGGTCACGGCGATCGCCGCACCACCGCAAGATGGCGCTCGGCCGCCAGTCCCGGCACCACCAGCCGATGCAGCGCCTCCAGGCGCCAACCCGGCGGCAGGGCGGCGATCTCGGCATCCGGCGGTGCCCCCTTCATCGCCAGCAGGCGGCCGGCCGGCGCCAGCAGGTGGCCACCGACGGCGAGGATGCCGGGCAGGCTCGCCAATGCGCGGGCGGTGATGGCATCGAAGGTGCCGGGTGCATCGACCGCCTCCGCGCGCGACTCCAGCACGCGGGCGTTGTCCAGCTGCAGCGCGCGCACCGCCTCGCGCAGGAAGCGCGCCTTCTTGCCGTTGGATTCGACCAGCGCCACCTGCAATGCCGGGTGCGCGATCGCCAGCGGGATGCCGGGCAGCCCCGGTCCGGTGCCAAGGTCGGCGAGGGTGCCGGCGGCGGCGACGTACGGATGCATCGCCAGCGAATCGAGCAGGTGCCGCACCACCATCTGCCCCGGATCGCGGATCGCGGTGAGGTTGTAGGCGCGGTTCCAGCGCAGCAGCAGACCGAGGTAGGCCAGCAACGGCGCCGCAAGCGCCCGGTCGAGGCCGAGCGCGTCGAGGCCGGCGTCCAGGGTGTCGCGCAGTTGCGGGGGAAAGGTGTCCGGCATCCCGCCATTGTAGAAGCGCGCCGCGCCAAGCAGCCTTTTCCGTTGCCGTGAGGAGCGGGCCGTCGCCACGGGTTTCGCCAATGAATAGCCGAGGCTTCGAGCCCTTGATGTTGCTAGCCCATTGCGAAAGGCTCGGCTGCCCATTTGCACCGCCCGTGGCGACGGGCCTGATCTCACCGCGGCGGAAAAGGCTGCTTGGCGCGGCGCGCTCCTACGCGGCGCGCCAGGCGAGAGTGGCGAGGTAGCCGGGCGCGGGCACGAATCCGTGCAGCGTCCAGTCGGCGGGCGTGCCGAGCGCCGGATCGCAGGCCAGCAGCGCGAGGGTGCCGTCGCGCTCGCCGAACTCCAGCCGGTGCAGGCCGAAGGCGATGCCGCGGCCGTAGGCCTTGAGCACCGCTTCCTTCGCGCACCACAGGCGCACGAAGGCGGCCTCGCGCCGGTCCGGCGCCATGACCGCCAGCCGGTCCGCCTCGGCAGCGGTGAAATAGCGTTGCGCCAGTTCCAGCGCGCGCGGCCGCGGCCGCAGCCATTCCAGGTCGCAGCCCAGGCGCACGTCCTCGCCGAGCGCCATCAGCAGGCCGTCGCCGCTGTGGCTCCAGCTCACGTCGCGCGACTGCGGCGGCGCCCCGAACTGCGGGCGCCCGTGGGCGCTGCGTTGCAGGACCAACGACTCGGGCGCCAGGCCCAACGTGTCCTCGAGCCAGGCGCGCACCTGCGGCTCGGCCGCGTCGCCGCGCCGGTAGGGCCGCCACGCGCAGCGCACGTGCGCGAGCCGCAGTTGGCCGGGAGACAGGGACATGAAAGCCGTTTTGACCGGATCGTGGGGCCGCAGCGTAAGCTATCGACGGGGAAGCGGCGAACGCCGTGGTCGAAGGCACAGGAGGATGTGGCGCCACGCCACGCAGTTCACCGGATGTCCGCAGTCATCGCCAGCCCATCGCCGTCCGTCGATACCGGTCTTCGCCGCCCGCTCGCCGTGGGCGATCCTGACCGGATCCTGGCGATCGCCGGCGACCGGCGGATCGCGCTCGGCACGTTCCTCGCCCAGGTGCGCGGCCTGGCCGCGTGCCTGCCCGACGCCGCCTACGCGGTGAACCTGTGCGAGGACCGCTACCGCTTCCTGGTGGCGTTCTGCGCCGTCGCCGTGCGCGGACAGGCGACGCTGCTGCCGCCGTCGCGCACCCGTGCCGCGATCGAGGAAGTGCGCGCGCAGCATCCCGACAGCTATTGCCTCGGCGATTGCGCGCCCTGCGGCTGCGAAGCGCCGTCGTTGTCGCCGCTGCCGCACTTCGTACACATGCCCGACCCGTTGCCGCTCGCCGACGGGCCGCCGCCGACGGTCGACGATGCCGCGCTGGCGGCGATCGGCTTCACCTCCGGCAGTACCGGCGCGCCGACGCCGAACCGCAAACGCTGGCGCGGGTTCCACGCCGGCACCGTGCAGAACCTGGCCGCGCTCGCCGGCCTGTGGCCGCAGGACGCGGGCGCGGAGATCGTCGCCACCGTGCCGCCGCAGCACATGTACGGGATAGAGATGTCGGTGCTGTTCCCGCTGCTGGCGGGCGCCGCGGTGCATGCGGCGCGCCCGTTCTTTCCCGCCGATATCGCCGCCGCGTTGTGCCAGACGCGGGCGCCGCGCCTGCTGGTGACCACGCCGGTGCATCTGCGCGCGCTGCTCGAGTCGACGGTCGCGCTGCCGCCGTTGGCGGGGATCGTCAGCGCCACCGCGCCGCTGCCGCAGGCGCTGGCGGCCGCCGCCGAGGCGCGCTTCGGCTGCGAGGTGCGGGAGGTGTTCGGCTCCACCGAGACCTGCATCATCGCCCGCCGCCGCACCGCCCGCGAGCAGGCGTGGACGCCGCTGCCCGGCGTGCGCCTGCACCCGCAGCCGGACGGCACCCAGGTCGAGGGCGAGCACCTCGATGCGCCGGTGGTGCTGGCGGACCTGGTCGAACTGCAGGCGGACGGGCGCTTCCTGCTGTGCGGGCGGCGATCGGACCTGCTCGAGATCGCCGGCAAGCGCGCCTCGCTCGGCGACCTGACCGGTCGCCTGCTGGCGATCCCCGGCGTCGAGGACGGCGTGGTACTGCAGCTGGACGAGTGCGACGCCAGCGGCGTGCGCCGCATCGCCGCGCTGGTGGTGGCGCCGGACCTGGACGAGTCGGCGATCCATGCCGCGCTGCGCCGCAGCGTGGACCCGGTGTTCCTGCCGCGGCGCCTGCGCCGCGTCGCCGCGCTGCCGCGCAACGAGACCGGCAAGCTGCCGCGGGCGGCGTTGCTGCGTCTGTTGCAGGGCGGCATGCAATAGCGACGTGCCTGCGGTATCAATGGCTTGCAGGCGGGTAGCGCCCCATGCCCGCGACGGGTTTCCGCTGACGTAGCCGTCACGTACGGCTGTTCAGACTGAACCCCGCCCCCACACAGGGGAGGCGTCCTACATCCCTTTCGTTACGCTAAGGAGTCCGGAGCATGGGCATTATCATCTGGTTGATCGTGGGCGGTATCGTCGGCTGGCTCGCCAGTTTGATCATGAAGACCGATGCGCAGCAGGGCATCATCCTCAATGTGGTGGTCGGCATCGTCGGCGCCTTCATCGGCGGTTGGCTGATCGGCCCGTTGCTCGGCGCGCCCTCGATCAACGAAGGCATCTCGATCATGAGCGTCGTCGTCTCGCTGATCGGCGCGATCATCCTGCTGGCGATCGTCAACCTGTTCCGCCGCGGCCGCGTGCGCTGAAAGTCGCACCCAAGGTTCCGCGGTGGCCAAAGGCCCGGCATTGCCGGGCCTTTGTTTTGGAGGCCGGGATTGGGGATTGGGGATTCGGGATTCGCAAAAGCACCCGCGCCACGCCGTTACGAATCCCGAATCCCCAATCCCCCAATCCCGGCTCTCAATACAGCACCCGCGTGCGCAGCGTGCCCGGGATCGCGGCCAGGGCGCTCTTCAGGTCCGCCGCCTGTTTTTCGGACGCGGTGACGTCGATGACCACGTAGCCGACCTTGCTGTCGGTGCGCAGGTACTGGCCGTCGATGTTGATGCCGTGCTCGCGGAACAGGTCGTTGGCCTGCGACAGCACGCCCGGCACGTTGCGGTGGATGTGCAGGATGCGGCGGCTGCCCTCGTGACCGGGCAGCGCGACCTCGGGGAAGTTCACCGCCGACAGGGTGGAGCCGTTGTCGCTGTAGCGGACCAGCTTGGCCGCGACCTCCAGGCCGATGTTGTCCTGCGCCTCCAGGGTGCTGCCGCCGACGTGCGGGGTGAGGATCACGTTGTCGAGCCCGCGCAGCGGCGATTCGAACGCCTCGTCCTTGCCCTTGGGCTCGACCGGGAACACGTCGACGGCGGCGCCGCCCAGGCGGCCCTCGCGCAGCGCCGCGGCCAGCGCGTCGATATCGACCACGCTGCCGCGCGAGGCGTTGAGCAGGTGCGCGCCGGGCTTCATGGCCGCGATCTCGGCGGTGCCGAACATGCCCTGGGTGGCGGGCGTTTCCGGTACGTGCAGCGAGACCACGTCGCTGTGCGCGAGCAGGTCGTGCAGGCCGGCGGCGGCGCGCGCGTTGCCCAGCGACAGCTTGGCCTCGATGTCGTGGAACAGCACCTGCATGCCCAGCGACTCGGCCAGCACGCCGACCTGGGTGCCGATGTGGCCGTAGCCGACGATGCCCAGGGTCTTTCCGCGCACTTCGTGGCTGCCGGCCGCCGACTTCGACCAGCCGCCGCGATGGCATTCGGCGTTCCTGCGCGGGATCCCGCGCATCAGCAGGATCGCTTCGGCGATCACCAGCTCGGCGACGCTGCGGGTATTGGAGTACGGCGCGTTGAACACCGGGATGCCGGCCAGTTCCGCGGCCTCCAGGTCGACCTGGTTGGTGCCGATGCAGAAGCAGCCGACCGCGATCAGCCGCCGCGCGTGCGCCAGCACGTCCTCGCTCAACTGCGTGCGCGAGCGGATCCCGACCAGGTGCGCCTCGGCGATCGCGCGCTTGAGTTCGGCGTCGGGCAGCGACTTGTCGTGCAGTTCGATCTGCGAATAGCCGGCGGCCCGGAACGCGTCGACCGCGGTCTGGCTGATCCCTTCCAGCAACAATACGCGGATGTCCTGCTTGGGATAGGAGGTCTTCGGGGGTGTCATCGCGGTGGTCGCGCGGCGGGAACGGGGATCGTGCACTATGCTTGGCGTGTCGCTGCACCGCAACAACGCGCCGCGCATGGCCTCGGCCTTCCTCCGACCGTCATGCCCGCGCAGGCGGGCATCCATGGACGTTCCGCGCAACGGCGCTGATGTCGCCTCCGCGGATACGACGGATCGGGAGCCCGGGACGACCCTGCAAGAGAACCCGCCATTTCCTCTTCAACACGACCCGCCCCGATGAACGATCCGCGTCTCGATGCCCTGCGCCAGGCCGTCCCGGGCCTGCACCTGAAGACCGATCCGGCCGACCTCGAGCACTACGGCCGCGACTGGACCCGGCGCTGGACGCCGGCGCCGCTGGCGATCGCGCTGCCCGGCGGCATCGAAGAGGTGCAGGCGATCGTGCGCTGGGCCAACGCGCAGGGCGTGGCGCTGGTGCCGTCCGGCGGCCGCACCGGCCTGTCCGGCGGCGCCGTCGCGGCACACGGCGAACTGGTGGTCGGCCTGGAGCGGATGAACCGCGTGCTCGGGTTCGATGCGGTCGGGCGCACGCTGACCGTGCAGCCGGGCATCACGCTGCAGGCGGTGCACGAGGCCGCCGCCGCGCAGGGGCTGCTGTATCCGGTCGACTTCGGCGCCCGCGGCTCGTGCTCGATCGGCGGCAACATCGCCACCAACGCCGGCGGCATCCGCGTGATCCGCTACGGCAACACCCGCGAATGGATCGCCGGGCTGAAGTTGGTCACCGGCGGTGGCGACCTGCTCGACCTCAACCGCGGCTTGGTGAAGAACTCCAGCGGCTACGACCTGCGTCACCTGGCGATCGGCGCCGAGGGCACGCTCGGCATCGTCGTCGAGGCGATGCTGAAACTGGCCGATCCGCCGCCGCCGGCGCAGACCATGCTGCTGGCGCTGCCCTCGTTCGAGGTGCTGATGCGGGTGTTCGCCGAGTTCCGCGCGCGGCTGCGGCTCCAGGCCTTCGAGTTCCTCACCGACCGCGGCCTGCGGCACGTGCTCGCGCACGGCGGCACCGATCCCTTCGACGACGTGCACCCGTACTACGTCGTCGCCGAGTTCGATGCCGCCGACGAGGCGCAGCAGGCCGCCGGGCTGGCCGCATTCGAGGCCTGCATGGCGCAGGACTGGATCCTCGACGGCGCCATCGCCCAGAGCCAGGCGCAGGCGCAGCAGCTGTGGCGCCTGCGCGAGGGCATCACCGAGGCGGTGGCGCGCTACCGGCCCTACAAGAACGACATCGCGGTGCGGATCTCGGCGATGCCGGCGTTCCTGGCCGAGGCGCAGTCGCTGCTGGCCGAGGCCTATCCGCGGTTCGAGGTGGTCTGGTTCGGCCACATCGGCGACGGCAACCTGCACATCAACGTGCTGCAGCCCGACGACGTCGACGACGAGACGTTCATGGCGCAATGCGGCCGCGTCACCGAACTGCTGGCCGACCTGCTGCGGCGCCATGGCGGCAGCATCTCCGCCGAGCACGGGATCGGGCTGGTGAAGAAACCCTATCTCGGCAGCACGCGCAGCGCGGAAGAGATCGCGCTGATGCGCGGCATCCGCGCGGTGCTGGATCCGAACGGCGTGATGAATCCTGGCAAGCTGTTCGACTGAATGTCCGTTCCCTTTTCGTAAGCGCGCCCATGCGCACGATGCCGAGGGATTCGGGAAAGCAGCAGGCATCCTGCCGATAGCCTGTCATCCGTCATCCCGACTAAAGCCGGGATCCAGCCTTTCGGGTACATCAAAAGCTGGATCCCGGCTTTCGCCGGGATGACGAGCAAGGCCGTTACGCTTTCCCGAATCCCGAATCCCGAATCCCGAATCCCGAATCCCGAATCCCGAATCCCGAATCCCGAATCCCGAATCCCGAATCCCGAATCCCGAATCCGCAACATCGCGAGCTCCTGCGAAAGCGCAGCGCTGGAACCAAGAGCGGCAACGCCACGGACGGCGCACCGCCGATGCGAGGTTATTGCAGTACCGCCAGCACCGAGACGCCGCGGTAGGGCACATCGCTGCGCAGGCGCAGGAACCAGGTGCCGGCCGCCGGTGCGGCGATCGTCACCGACTCGCTGTTGCCCGCGTGCCGCGAGGCGCGGTCGTGGTCCTGTTCGGTCGGCACGCGTTCGCGGGCGACGAACAGGTCGACGTTGCCGACGCCGCCGTAGCTGCGCAGGGTCAGGCTGCGCGCGCCGGCCGGCACCGCCACCTTGAACAGCAGGTCCTCGGCGGCCTCGCCGCCGCCGCCGGCGACCGGGACGCGGCTGGTCAGCGGCAGCGCCAGGTCGGACTCGTCGAAGCCTTGCGCGGCCGCGACGGCGGCGCGTGCGGCGTCGACGATGCCGGTGCCGATGGGGCGGTTGCTCGGCGGCGCCTGGCCGAACGGCTTGGCGGTGCCCTTGAGCACCGCCTTGGCCTGGGCCGGGGTCAGCGGCGGATGCCCGGCGGCGACCGCGGCGCTCTGCATCAGCGCCACCGTGGCGGCCACGTGCGGCGCGGCCATCGAGGTGCCCGCCTGGCCGATCAGCACGTCGCCCCCGGGGCTGGCCACCGGCGAGGTCTGGCCGCTGTTGCCGGTCGACCAGATCCAGCCGGTGTCGTCGGGCTGCGCGCCGCCGCCGGGCGCCGCCAGGCTGACGTTATGGCCGAAGTTGCTGTAGTAGGCGATCGCGCCGTTGACGTCGGTCGCGGCCACGGTGACCACGCCGGCGCAGCTGGCGGGGCTGTGGTTGGCGGCGTCCTGCCCCGAGTTGCCGGCCGCCACCACCACGGTCACGCCGCGGCCGAGGGCGTCGTCGATCGCCGCCTGGGTGGCGGGATCGGCCGAGCAGGCGTTGTTCGAACCCAGGCTGAGGTTGAGCACCTCGGCCGGGGTGGCGTTGTCGGGCACGCCGTCGACCCGGCCGCCCGACGCCCAGACGATGGCGTCGGCGATGTCCGAGGTCAGCCCGCCGCAGTGCCCCATCACCCGCACCGGCTGCACCCGCGCGCCGTGGGCGAGGCCGGCGATGCCGCGCCCGTTGTTCGCCACCGCCGCCACCGTGCCGGCGACGTGGCTGCCGTGCCAGGAGCTGGGAGCGGTCGCACCGCACCAGCCGGCCATGCTCTGGTCGGTCCAGTCGCCGGGATCGCGGGCGTCGGGGTCGCGGCCGTCGCCGTCGCCGGCGATGTCGGGATAGGTCTGGCCGTCGGCCTGCTGGCCGTACCAGCTGACGAAGTCGTAGCCCGGCAGCAGGTTGGCGGACAGGTCGACGTGCTCGACGTAGCCGGTGTCGATCACCGCCACCACCACGCCCTCGCCGCTGGAGACGTCCCAGGCCTGCGGGGCGTTGACGCCGCCGACCGGGTGGTGCATGTCCCACTGCAGGTCGGCGTAGTGCGGATCGTTCGGCACCGTGTCCAGCACGGTCTTGATGAAGTCCGGTTGCGCGAAGGCGATCTCGGGATCGAGGCGCAGGCGCGCCAGGAAGCGCTCGGCCTCCACCGCGTCCAACGGCCTCGAGCTGGCTACCACCTCGCCGCCCGTGGCGGTGCGGCGCACGTGCCGCATCGCCACGCCGGGCGCCCGCGGTCCGGCGGCCGCGAGGCCGGCGTCCGCGGCGGCGGTACCGATCCTGCGCAGGGCGGTGGCGGCATCCGGCCGGGGGCCGCCGGTGTCGCGGTACTGGACGATGAAACGGTTGAATTGCGCCTGCGGTGGCGGCCGCTGGCTGGACGGCGGCGCGATGCGGGTGGCGGCGGGCAGGGCATGCGAAGACGGAGAGCGCTCGGCGCCCGGCCGTCCGCTGGCGGTGGCCGCAGCGGCGACGCCGAGCGTCAGTCCGGCGAGCGTGCGAAGAAGCATGTGCATGGGAATCCTCATCGTGGTCGACGGTGCCGGCGGCGTGCGGCGGCACAGGTCGCGGGAAATTGGGACAGCGGCCGCGCGCGGGCGGCCGCGCCGTTACAGGTCGATGCCGAAGCCGACGCCGGCCGAACTCTCGTCGCTGGTGAACGCGCCACCCAGGCTGATCGAGGCACGATTGCCGATCGCCTTCGAATAGCCGAGCGACAACGCGCTCTCGCCGCCCTGCCAGCCGGCACCCACAGCGACGCGCCCGCGCGGGCTGCGGCTGTTGGCGGCGTTGATCGACATGTTCATCATCGCCGTGCTCATCGCCCCGATCTTGTCGATCCGCCTGTCCTGCTGGTCCAGACGCTGGCCGACGTTCTCTTCCAGGCGCAGGAAATCGTCGTTGAGCGCCTGGAAGCGCTGGTCGGTGTAGGCCTTGGCCGAGGACAGGGTGCGGGTGGACGCGGCATCCGTGTACTCGCGCGCCGAGTCCAGGGTGGCGGCGTCGCCGGCGTCCATCTGCCGCTTGTTGACGGCGTCGGTCCCCGCCACGCCGTCGGCGACGTTGCGCACGCGCGTGCCACCCTCGCCCTCGAGGGTCAGCGTGGCCTTGCCGTCGTCGTCGTAGCCGATCCCGTCGTTGCCGGCCGGTCCCTCCGGCCCCTGCGGACCCGGAGGTCCCGGTGGTCCGGGTACCGGCTCGATCCCGTCGATGGCGCTTTGCAGGCTGCTCAGGCGGCCGTCGATGGCGGCGAAGGTGGAGCCGATGTCCGCGTAGCTCTGCCCCTGGATGCTGTAGGCGGGCAGGCGCAGCACGCCATCGACGATCGCCGCGCCACCGCCCAGCACCGGCGCGAACTGGCCGAGCTGGGCCACGTTGACCGCGTCGTGGTCCTGGGTGCCGGCGGCGACGTTGACGATCTGGCGCCGGATCGCAGCGTGCAGGGTGCCGTCGGAGGCGCGCCATTCGGCGCCGGCGCCCACCGAGACGACGTTGTCGCGGTCGGCGTGCGAGCCGGCGCCCAGCGCCACGCTGTTCTCGGTGAAGGCGGCGGCGTACTCGCCGATCGCCACGCTGCGGTCGGCCCAGGCCTGGGCGCGATGGCCCATGGCCACGGCGTTGACCGCGTCGGCCGGAGTGTCGATGCCGTCGAGGGTGCCGGCCATCGGCCCGCCCTCTTCCGGCGGGCAGATCCAGCAGGGTTCATCGTCGTCCGGTGGCTCTTTGGGCAGGTAGCCGCCGGTTTCGGCGTACTCGCCGATGGCGACGCTGCCGGTGCCGCGGGAGGAGGCCTGGAAGCCGGCAGCGATCGAATAGTCGCCGTAGTTCCTCGAACCCCCACCCAGGGCCACGCCGAAATAGCCGTCCGCTGAACTGCCGGTGCCCACGGCGACCGAATGGATCGCGTAGGCGGTCGCGACGTTGCCGATCGCGGTACCGCCGCGCTCCGCGAAAGACCCGGCGCCGAACGCGGTGGAACCGAAATCGAGCGCGGTCGAGCCGGCGCCGACCGCAGTCGCATCTTCCTCCAGCGCTTTCGCGGCCACGCCCATCGCCGTGGCGCCCAGTCCGTCGGCGACGCTCCACGGGCCGACGGCGGTCGAGAACCCGCCGGTCGCCTGCGCGCGCAGGCCTATCGCGGTAGTGATGTGGCCGGAGGCCTCGGCGCCGGCGCCCAGCGCCAGCGCGGTCGCGCCGTCGGCGCTGGCACCGGGACCGATCGCGGTGGCGTTCTCGCCATTGGCCGAGGTCACCATTTCTATCAAGGGTGCCGAGTTCGAGTTGTATTCGGGCAGCACCGCATAGCCGCCGATGGCCAGTGCCGAGGTGCCGCCGCTGCTGGTGCCGTAGCCGATCGCGGTGCTGAAGTCGCCGATCGCGGTGGATAGGTGCCCTAGCGCCAGCGATTCCGCGCCCAGCGCCAGGCTGCCGGCGCCGATGGCGGTGGCGTAGTCTCCCAGGGCCAGCGCATCGTCACCGCCGTCCGGATCGCCGTTGACCTGGAAGTAACGTTCGGCGGCATCAGCGCTTTCGATGCCGGCGTCCGCGTCCGGCTCGGCGGCGGTGCTCGCGCCGTCGTCGGTGCCGTCGAGGGCGGCGGGTGTCTCACCCGCGCGCCCGGCGGTGGAGGCCTTGGCGGCTGGATCGAAATCGCCAGGGGCCGTCTGCGCCCAGGCGGATGCCGCGAAGGCCAGCGGCAGGGTGGCGCAAAGGGCCAGGACCAGGGGATTGCGGCTGGCTGCGGGGAAGAAGGAACCGGAACCGGGTTGTCGGGCGACAGCGATGCCGGTCGCCGCAGGTGGGGACAGGAAAATCGACTTCATCGTGCTTGTGTCTCCGCGTTCGAGTGGTCGCGGCGAACCGGTGCCGGTCCGTCCGCGGACGTGCCGGCGAATGCCGGGGTGCCGGCATCCATCCCATGCCGCCCGCCGGGCGACACTCCATTTCCGTGACTATTTCATTGCATCAATCAAAATCGCATCCGGATCATGCGCTTGCGTGGACTCCGCGACAGGCGGCAGCAGCAGGAACGGTGCGATCGTGCGTTCGCCGGCAAGCCGCCGGACATCCTGCCGTGCGGCCTGCCAGGCCTCGCGCTGGCCCGATGCGTGGTGGATGCGCAGTTGCAGCACGGCCGCGTCGAAGTCGTACGACGCCCACGGGGCCACGCGTCCGGCCAGTTCGGCGGCTTCCGCCAGGTGCCCCTGCTCGATCAGCCAGGGCAGGTAGGCGTTCGCCACTTCGACCAGGTCGTGCGGCGCGCCGGCGCGGTCGGCCTCCAGCAGGGCCTGGCGGTAGGCCTGGTGCGCCGCGGCTTCGTCGCCGCCGCGTTGCAGCGCGATGGCGCGAACCAGGGCGTCGGGCAACGACGGTTCGCCGCCCGCAACCGTCTGCCCGGCCGCCAGGCCGGGCAGCTCGGCGGCGAGCGCCGCCTGTTCGCGCCGTAGCAGCATCCAGCCGCGGATCGGTTCGGCGGCCGCCGGCCATTGCGCCAGTGCCGCGTCCGCCAGCCGCACCGCGGGACCGGCGCGACCGGCCTGCAGCGCCAGCTCGACCCGAAGCAGCGCGGCCAGGCCGCGCAGGAAATCGTTGGGGCGGCTGTCGGCGGCCGGCGCCGCCAGCAGGCCGGCGGCCTCGCGCAGGCGGCCCAGGCGCAGCAGCACCCTGGCGTGGTCGAGATCGACCATGGCGCGCTGGGCGACATCGCCGATCCGCGGGCGCATGGCCAGGGCGCGTTCGCTGGCCTGCGCAGCCTGATCGTTCTGCAGCAGCTGCAGGTGGGCATCGACCACCATCGCGCGCGTGCTCGCCAGCTCGTTGATCGCGCCCAGCGATTCGAACGCGCGCGTGGCACTGACGAAATGCGCCAGGGCCTGGTGCGGATGGTCGCGGCGACGCTCCAGATGGCCGAGGTTCGCGTCGACCCGGGCCGCGCCGACGGCATCGCCGATGCGCATGAGCAGGATCCGCGCGCGGCCGAGGTCGGCCGAGGCACCCTCGAAGTCGCCCAGTACCAGGCGGGCGACGCCGCGCCCATTGAGCGCCTTGCCGGCCTCGACCGGATGTCGCTGCGGATCGAGCAGGGCCACGGCGGCTTCGAAGTCGCTCTGCGCCTCGTGGTACCGGTCCAGGCGGATGCGGTTGGCGCCGCGCGCGTTGAGCAGGTTGCCGCGGAACAGCGGATCGCCGCTGCCGGCCTGCGCCAGCAACGCATCCAGTTCGGCCAGCGAGCGCTCGTACAGGCCGGCGTGGAAATCCACCTGCGCCAAGCGATAGCGCAGTTGCGGTGCCTGTCGCTGCAGTTCCGGCGCCGCGCGCAGGATCGCGCGCGCGGCGTCCAGCTCATTGGCCAGGGTGGCCGCCTGCGCACGCAGCAGACGCTCCTGCAGATCGGGTGGCGCGTGTTCGCCATCGGCGGGCGGCGTCCGTCCCAGTGCCGACAGCAGGCGATCGCAGGCGTTGCGGGCGGCGCTGATGAGATCGGCGTGTTCGGCGCGCCCGCGCTGGGCGATGCCGTCGGCGGCGACCGCCGTCAACTCCACCCGCCAGCGCGTGTCGCGGTATGTGGCACGGCTGCCGACCAGCAGTTCGGCGTCGGCGAGCCGGCGCAGATCGGTCGCGGCCCCGGCACCGGCGCCGGCGCGATCGGCCAGCCGAAGGGTGGTCTCGCTGGGCGGCACCGGCAGGCCGGCCCGGCGCAGGCGGTCGGCCAGGTAGTCCATCAGCCCCATGCGCGCCCATTGCATGTCGTCTGGGCCGTCGATGCGGCTGGGCAGCACCACCACGGCGGTGCCCCGAGACGCGGCCGCGGCCGCCTCCGCCGCGGCAGGCGGCGCGCGCAACAGCGGCCGCGCCGCCAGGACGACCACGGCGGCCATGCCGGACACCAGCAACGCCACCGGCCAGCCGCGGGCGCGGCGCGCTTCAGCATGCGGCGGGCGTGATCGGGCGGCAGGTGCTCGAGTGGTGGCCGACGCACCGGGGGCAGTCGGAACCGGCCCGACCATGTCGGCGGGCGCGTCGACGAGCGTTTCGGCCTCACCCACCCAGCGGAATCCGTAGCGCGGCACGGTGCGGATGCGCCGCTGGCCCTGGCCGTCGTCGCCGACCGCGCGTCGCGCACGCAACACGATCTGGCCCAGTTGCGCGTCGGACACGTCCGTGCGCCCGAACACCGCTGCCACCAGTTCGTCACGCCCGACGTCGCGGTCGCGATGCCCGAGCAGATGCACCAGGCAATCGAACGCCCGCGGCGACAGGCGCACCGGCCCGCCGGCGCGGGCGAGCTCGCGCTTGGCGACGTCGAGTACGAAATCGTCGAATCGGTACGCGGTCATGGCGGGCGAGGGCGCGCGGGCGGCGTGATCGCCGTCGGAGGCCGGGCCATCCTAGCGCCGCAGGGCACGAGCGCGGCGCGCACCCGCCCGGCGGTGCGCGGCGTGGCGTCAGCCGGCCAGCTGCACCCACGCCGGCGCATGGTCGCTGGGCCGCTCCCAGGTGCGCGGCTCGCGATCGATGCCCGAAGCGATCGCCAGCGGCTTCAGCGCGTCCGACACCAGGGTCAGGTCGATGCGCAGGCCCATGCCGCGGCGGAACGCGGCCTGACGATAGTCCCACCAGCTGAACGCCCCGGCCTCGTCGTTGTGCAGGCGGAAGGCGTCGTGCAGGCCGAGCGCCAGCAGCCGTTGCAGCGCGGCGCGCTCGGCGGTCGAGGTGAGGATGTGGTCGTCGTTCCAGACCGCCGGGTCGTGCACGTCGCGCGCGTCCGGGGCGATGTTGAAGTCGCCGAGCACCACCAGCTTCGGATGCGCCTGCAGTTCGCGCGCGATCCAGTCGTGCACTGCCTCCAGCCAGCGCAGCTTGTAGGCGTACTTCTCGGTGCCCACGTCCTGGCCGTTGACCACGTACAGGTTGACGATGCGGATGCCGTCCACGGTGGCCGCGACCACCCGCTTCTGGTCGTCGTGGAAATCCGGGATGCCCATCTGCACGTCGGCGATCATGCGGTCGCGCGCCAGGATCGCCACGCCGTTGTAGGTCTTCTGCCCATGGAACACGGTGCGGTAGCCGAGCGCGGCCAGCACCGCGTCCGGAAAGCGCGCGTCCTCGAGCTTGGTTTCCTGGATGCCGACCACGTCGGGCGCGGCGTCGCGCAGCCACTGTTCCACGTGCGGCAGGCGCACGTTGAGCGAGTTGACGTTCCAGCTGGCGATTTTCATGAGTAGGCCTAACTTTTTGAATTGATTGTATTTTATTTTCGCTTCATCTGAAGATACCCCAGCCATGCCCCCGACTGCCTGCGCTTGCGTAGGCCTTCGTACCGTGCCCAGGGCCGGACACACGAGTGGCCCGACCCGAGGGTATTTCAGCACGTGGCCCAAGTTCGGTATTTGCAGAAAGCGCCTTATCCAGTGAAACGTACCGACCAGCTCTATGCGCCAGATCACATAAATGATAAATATCGGATAAAGCGCATAAACTAAAATATGTGCTGATTCTCATATTGACGACTTATGGTGATTGGCGCATAGTCGCCGGCAGGAGGTTCACCATGCATGATCTTGCCCGCACGCCCAAGCAGATCGGCGCCCTTGTTCGCCGCAACCGCAAGCGCCTCAACATGAGTCAGCGTGCGCTGGGCGATCGGGTCGGCTTGCGCCAGGAAACCATTTCGCTGATCGAGACCGGCAATCCGGCGACCCGGCTGGACACCATGCTGGCGGTGCTGGCGGCACTTGGTCTGGAGTTCCAGGTTGCCGCCCGCAGCCGCGGAGCCGATCCACGGGACCTGATCTGATCGTGGCACGGACCCGCCGCCACCCGCCGCTGCGCGTCTACCAGAACGATCGCCTGGTGGGGCACCTGCTCAAGGCGTCCAGCGGCGCGATCGAGTTTCGCTATGATCGCGAATGGCTCGGCCACGGCAAGGCCTTTCCGGTGTCGCTGTCGCTCCCGCTGCGCGAGGAGCCTTGGCGGGGCGAGCCGGTCGTCGCGGTCTTCGAGAACCTGTTGCCGGACTCGGAGGACTTGCGAAAGCGGGTGGCTGAGAAGGTCGGTGCGGCAGGCGCCGACGCCCATAGCTTGCTGGCCGCGATCGGCAGGGACTGCATTGGTGCCCTGCAGTTCATCGCGGGCGATGCGACGCCGGAAGGCACGACGGAGATTTCCGGAGAGCCGGTCGACGAGGAGGCCATCGAACGACTGCTCAAGTCGCTGGCGCAAGCCCCGCTGGGTCTGAGCCGGGACGACGATTTCAGGATCTCGATCGCAGGCGCGCAGGAAAAGACCGCGCTGCTCTGGCATGACGGCCGGTGGATCAAGCCGCATGGCACCACGCCGACGACGCACCTGTTCAAAACGCAGATCGGAAAACTGCCGAACGGCATCGACCTCTCCAACAGCGTCGAGAACGAG
The DNA here is from genome assembly GCF_045689605.1 of Luteimonas sp. R10. Taxonomy (GTDB): domain Bacteria; phylum Pseudomonadota; class Gammaproteobacteria; order Xanthomonadales; family Xanthomonadaceae; genus Luteimonas. Next base: position 422,931 of record NZ_CP141262.1, on the reverse strand, counting down.
TTCTATTGCTTGCAGTTGCTGAGGCATCTCGGCCTGCAGGTCAACCGCGCCGAGATCGCGACATTCGGCCAGACCAAGGCGCTGGTGGTCGAACGCTTCGACCGGACCTGGAGCAATGGCCGTTTGATCCGCCTGCCGCAGGAGGATTGCTGCCAGGCGCTGTCCGTGCCGCCGGCACGCAAATACCAGAGCCACGGCGGCCCCGGCATTCGGGAGATCGCGGAACTTCTCAAGGGCGCCGACTCGCCCGCCGACGATCACCGTACGCTGCTGCAGGCGCAACTGGTCTTCTGGCTGATCGGCGCGACCGATGGGCACGCCAAGAACTTCAGCGTCTTCCTGCATCCAGGCGGGGGCTACGCCCTGACGCCGCTCTACGACGTACTCACCGCACAGCCGAGCCTGGACGCCCGCCAGATCGAGCGCAAGCAGATGAAGCTCGCCATGTCGGTCGGCAACCACCACCACTACCGGATCGACGGGATCCAGACCAGGCACTTCTTCCAGACCGCCGAGGCGGCGGGCCTGCCGCGTTCGCTCATCCGCAGCGCTGTCGAGGGCATCGCCGCGCGCATGGGCGATGCTTTGGCATCTTTCGAAGCCGGGCTCCCGGCGGACATTCCGCCAGCGCTGCACGAATCCGTCAGCGCGGGTGTCCAGCGCCGGATGCGGGTGTTACGGGCCGGACTTGAGCAGTAGCGGCGTCAGCGCAGCAGCAGGCGGATGAAGCGGTCGACCTTCGCGTACGGCGGCTTCAGCAGGTCGCTCGCGGCGCGCCGCGACTGCCACAGGATCGGCAGCGCCTTGCTCATCGCCTCGAAGCCGGCGCGGCCGTGGTAGGCGCCCATGCCGCTGGCGCCGATGCCGCCGAACGGCAGCGCGCTGGTGGCGAAGTGCAGCAGTGTGTCGTTGACGGTGACGCCGCCGGCCAGCGTGCGCTGCAGGATGCGCTCGATCCGGGCGCGGTCGCGGCTGAAGGGATACAGCGCCAGCGGCCGGTCGCGGGCGGCGACGAAGTCGATCGCCTCGTCCAGCGTGCGGTAGCTCTTGATCGGCAGGATCGGGCCGAAGATCTCCTCCCGCATCACCATCGCGTCGTCGGGCGGATCGAGCACCAGCGTCGGCGCGATCGCGCGTTCGCCGGAGATCTCGGCGAGCCGCACGGTCTGCAGGCCGCGCTGCGTCGCGTCGTCGAGATAACCCCGCAGGCGCGCGGCCTGGCCGTTGTTGACGATACGGGTGTAGTCGGCGGCGGCATCGGCGCCGGCATAGCGCGCCTGCACCTCGGTGCGCAGCGCGTCGACCAGCGCGTCGCGCCGTGCCGCGTCGACCAGCACGTAGTCGGGCGCGATGCAGGTCTGGCCGCCGTTGAACCACTTGCCGGTCGCCAGCCGCGCGGCCGCCTGCGCGATGGGGAAGTCGTCGCAGACGATCGCGGGCGACTTGCCGCCGAGCTCCAGCGTCAGCGGCGTGAGGTTGGGCGCCGCCGCGGCCATCACCTTGCGCCCGACCGCGGTCGAGCCGGTGAACACCAGGTGGTCGAACGGCAGCGCGGCGAAGGCCGCGCCGACCTCGGCGCCGCCGCAGGCCACGGCCACGCGGTCGGCGGGGAACACCGCCGCCAGCAGTTCGCACAGGAAGCCGGTGGTGCGCGGCGTCTGTTCCGACGGCTTCAGGTACACGTGGTTGCCGGCGGCGATCGCGGTCGCCAGCGGGACCAGCGCCAGGTTGACCGGGTAGTTCCAGGGCGAGATCACCCCGACCACGCCCACCGGCGCCATCCGCACCTCGGCGCGCGCCGGCCACAGCCGCCAGCCGGCGCCGACCCGGCGCGGCCTCGTCCAGTGGCGCAGGTGCCGGCGCAGGTGGTCGAGTTCGGCCAGCACGGCCATGCCGTCGGCGAGCAGCGATTCGTGGTGCGAGCGATGGCCGAAGTCGGCGGCGATCGCCCGCGCCATCTCGTCGAGGCGGGGCTTGAACGCCGCGCGCAGGCGCGCGAGGTCGTCGCTGCGCTGGGCGACATCGGGTTGCCGCGCCTGCCAGGCCGCGCGCAGCCGCGACAGGGTGGGCGGCAGCTCGGTAACGGGCGTGTCGGGGGCTGGCTCCATCGCCGCAGTGTAGCCCTGCATGCGGGTGCGGCTTCGGGCAGAGACTGACAGGGCGAGTCGTTGTGGAGAACCGACGGCTACTGCGGTAGGCGCGGTGCGCACCCCGCGTCGCGACTCCCGTCGCTCCCACAGGTCGAGTACCGCCTGGGTTCGATTGTGGGAGCGACGGGAGTCGCGACGCCGCAGCGATGTCAGCACCGGCGCCAGGCCGGCCATGGCGCCACGGGCGTGCCCGCACGGTGCGCGCCGGTTAAGCTGGCGCGACACGCGAACCCCATGCCGCCATGCACCTGCGCCCCTACCGCGACAAGCGCCCCGTCCTCGGCGAGCGCGTCTACGTCGATCCCGCCGCCACCGTGATCGGCGATATCGTGCTCGGCGACGACGTCTCGGTCTGGCCGTCGACCGTGATCCGCGGCGACGTCAACTTCGTCCGCATCGGCGCCCGCAGCAACGTGCAGGACGGCACCGTGGTGCACGTCAGCCACGACGGCCCGCACGCCAAGCTCGGCGGATTCGCCACGGTGATCGGCGAGGACGTCACCATCGGCCACAAGGCGGTGATCCACGCCTGCCGCATCGGCGATGCCGCGCTGGTCGGCATGGGTGCGATCGTGCTCGACGGCGCGGTGATCGAACGCCACGCCTTCGTCGGCGCCGGCGCGCTGGTGCCTCCGGGCAAGGTCGTCGGCGGGGGCGAATTGTGGCTGGGCAACCCGGCGCGCAAGGTGCGCATGCTCTCCGACGCCGAGATCGAAGGCCTGCACTACAGCGCCGCGCACTACGTGCGCCTCAAGGACGAGTACCTCGCCTTTTCGTAGGAGCGCGCTAGGCAGCCTTCTCCGTTGCGACGAGACAAGCCCCGTCGCCACAGGCGGTGTAAATCAATAGCCGAGCTCTTCACGATGGACCAACACGTCGCCCAACGGCTTGAGATGTGGGCTATTTATTGGCTGCGGCCGTGGCGACGGCCCATTTCTCACTGCGGCGGAAGAGGCTGCCTGGCGCGGCATCGCGCGCATCTCGCGCTCCTACGGCAATGCGCCTGGACGCTTCGTTGCCCGCCGGACGCCCGTCATTGGGGCGGTGGCGCGCTCCAGGGCCGCGAGTGCGTCGGAGGCCTGCCGCCGATCGCGCCCGCACATGTCGGGCGACGGCCGCAGCGAGGCGCAGAACGCCGGCCGCTCCGGGCGGTCGAACAGGCGGCAGCGGTAGTCGTCGTCGAGCTGCACGCAGGGAGCGCCCGCGGGCTTGCCATGCGGCATGCCCGGAATCGGCGAGGTGATCGACGGCGCGACGCAGCATGCGCCGCAGCCGCTACGGCACTCCACGGGCGTGCTCAGTCGGCGGTGACGAGCGTGGCATAGCGCTCGCGCAGGCCGGCGTAGACCTCGTCGGTGGCCGGGCGCCGGCCGTGCCACAGCGCGAAGCTCTCGGCGGCCTGCTCGACCAGCATGCCCAGGCCGTCGACCGCGTCGTGGGCGCCGGCCGCGCGTGCCCAGGCCAGGAACGGGATCGCGCTGTCGCCGTAGTTGAGGTCGACGGCGGTGGCGCGGGTGCCGATCAACGACATCGGCAGCGACGGCAGCGAGCCGCTGCGCGTGGCCGAGGTGGCGTGGACGATCAGGTCGAACTCGCCCATCGTTTTCAGGTCTTCCATGTAGCGCGGGTGCACGCGCCCGGGCTCGCCCAGGGCATCGGCCAGGGCGTCGGTGCGCTCGGGCGTGCGGTTGACCACGAACAGGTCGCCGATGCCGGCATCGAGCAGCGCCGGCGCCACGCCGCGCGCGGCGCCGCCGGCGCCGATCAGCAGGGTGCGGCGCTGGCGCAGGTCGAGCCGGTGGCGCTCGGTGAGATCGCGTACCAGGCCGCGGCCGTCGGTGTTCTCGCCATGCCAGCCGCCGTCGTTGCGGATCAGGGTGTTGACCGCGCCGCTGCGGCGGGCGCCGTCGCCGAGGCTGCCGCACAGCGCCGCCGCCTGCTGCTTGAGCGGCAGGGTGACGTTGGCGCCGGCGCCGCCGCCCTGCGCCGCGAACCGCGCCAGCAGGTCGGCGAAGGTCCCCGCCGTGGCGTCGATCGCCGTGTACTGCAGCGGGATCGACAGCTGCCGGGCGAACGCGGCATGGATCTGCGGCGACAGCGATTGCGCCACCGGGTGGCCGAACAGGGCGAAGCGGGCGGGGGCGGAATCGGTCGGGGTCATCGCGGAACTCGTTGCTCGGTCGTGGTTACACTCGGCCGGTCCATGCATCGGAACTCCACGGATGCCACGCGAACCAGCCGTCCTGTGCCTCAGTCTACTCTGCGCGGCCGTGACCGCGGCCGCAGCGGCGGTCCTGCAGCCCTACGGGCTCGAGGGCACCGGCGTCGTGTCGACGGCCGCTTCCGAGGTGCGCGCGAGCGTGAGTCCCGACGGGCAGTGGATCGTCTGGGGCAGCACCGATCGCGCAGGCGGGCCCGGCGGCTGGGACCTGTGGCAGGCGCGGCTGCGCGACGACCGTTGGGCGGAGGCGCGGCCGCTGCCGGTCAACTCGCCGGAGAACGATTTCGACCCGGTGTTCAGTGCCGACGGCCGCTGGCTGTACTTCTTCTCCAATCGCGCCGGCGGCTTCGGCGGCGACGACCTGTACCGCGCGCCGGTGCTGGCCGATGGCGGATTCGGCGAGGCGGAGAACCTCGGCGCCGGGGTCAACGGCGCCGGCGACGAGTGGGCGCCGACGCCGGATCTGGACGGGCGGCGCCTGCTGTTCGCCAGCGACGGCCACGGCGGCGCCGGCGGCCATGACCTGTTCGTCGCGCGCTGGGACGGCGCCGCCTTCGTCGATCCGCTGCCGGTGCCGGGCGTGAACGGTCCGGAGGACGACTTCGACGCCGCCTGGCTGGCCGGCGGCCGCGCGATCGTGTTCGCGCGCTCGCGCGATCCGGCCACCGCACCGGTGCGGCTGCTGGTGGCGCAGTGCGACGGCGCCGCCTACGCCGATCCGGAACCTTGGGCGATCGCGTTCAACACCGCAGACGGCACCACGCTGGGGCCGGTGGTGGACCTGTCGAAGCCGGCCGAGCTCCTGGTCAGCGGCGCGGCGCCGGCGCCCAAGGCGGGCAAGCTGGACATCTACCGCGCCCGCGCGCCGGCAGCCGAGGGCCGCGAGGGCTGCCTGCCATGAGGCGCATTCGACATCCGATTCGCGACAAGCCGCTCGGAGGGCATCCACATTCGCATTCCATGACCGCGCCCTTGTCGGCGGAGGGAGTGGATGTCGATACAGCCTAGTCCCGTTCGCGCAGCCAGCGCGCGGCGTCCGCCGCGAAATAGGTCAGCACGCCGTCGGCGCCGGCGCGCTTGAACGCGGTCAGCGATTCCAGCACGCAGGCACGTTCGTCTAGCCAACCCTGCTGCGCCGCGGCCTTGAGCATCGCGTACTCGCCGCTGACCTGGTAGGCGAAGGTCGGCACGCCGAAGTGCTCCTTCACCCGGCGCACGATGTCCAGGTACGGCAGGCCCGGCTTGACCATCACCATGTCGGCGCCCTCGTCGAGATCCAGCTCGACCTCGCGCAAGGCCTCGTCCGAGTTGGCCGGGTCCATCTGGTAGGTGGTCTTGTCGGCCTTGCCGAGCGCCGCGGCGGAACCGACCGCGTCGCGGAACGGGCCGTAGAACGCCGAGGCGTACTTGGCGGCGTAGGCGAGGATGCGGGTATGGACGAAGCCGTCGCGTTCCAGGGCGTCGCGGATCGCGCCGATGCGCCCGTCCATCATGTCGCTGGGCGCGACCACGTCGGCGCCGGCGGCGGCGTGCGACAGCGCCTGCCGCACCAGCGCGGCCACGGTGGCGTCGTTGACCACGTAGCTGCCGTCGTCGACCAGCCCGTCCTGGCCGTGCGCGGTGTAGGGGTCGAGGGCGACGTCGGTGATCACGCCCAGCTGCGGGAAGCGCTGCTTGAGCGCGCGCACCGCGCGCTGCACCAGGCCGTCGTCGGCCCAGGCGGCGGCGGCGTCGAGCGACTTGGCCTCCGGCGCGGTCACCGGGAACAGCGCCAGCGCCGGGATCCGCAGCGCGCAGGCCCGCTCGGCGCTGCGCAGCAGCTCGTCGATCGACACCCGCTCCACCCCCGGCATCGACGGCACGGCGGCGCGGCCGTCGTGCTCGTGCACGAACAGCGGCCAGATCAGGTCGTCGGTGGTCAGCACGTGCTCGCGCATCAGCCGGCGCGAGAACTCGTCGCGGCGCATGCGCCGCGGGCGGATCGGGAGGAGGCTCATGGAGGCATTCTACGTCCGGGCCGATGGACTGGTCGCCCCCCGTAGAGCGGAGCTTGCTCCGCTGCTCCCGGCTCCGGAGCCCGTGCAGCGGAGCAAGCTCCGCTCTACGGGAGCGTCGACGGGGCCTTCAAATGACGCCGCCGCCCAGCGTCAGCCGGAACACGCCGACCACGATCACGATGCCGTTGAGCAGCAGCCCGGTCTTGGCGCGGCCGCGGTTCTCGCGCGCGGTCACGGCGATGCCGATGGCGGCGATGATCGCGCCGACCGCGGCGAACGGGATCAGGAACCAGTTGCCCCATCCCAGCAACGGGATCAGCGCGACGACCATCCACAGCATCGCGACGATGCCCCACAGCAGGCTGATCAGGCCCATGGCGTTTCTCCGAGGTGACGGTGCCGGTGAGAATAGTGCATGGGGAGCGAGGAACGGGTGGAGAGGAACGAGAAACGAGAGAAGAGCGCCTTCGTCGTTGCGTTTGCTCGCTTCTCACTCCTCGGTTCTCGTTCCTCGCTTCACCGGTGCACGCCGTCGATCTCGACCGCCAGCTCGCGGCGGCAGATCGCCGCGTGCAACAGCAGCCGCGGCACGCGGTCGCCGAAGCGCGCGTCCAGCGCCCGCGCCACCAGCGGCAGGTCGTCGCGATCGCGGACGTAGACCTTCAGTCGGCTGCCGGCGCCGAACTGCGCCGGCAGGTCGGGGCGCTTCGCGCGCGCGGCGCCGAGCAGGGCGTCGAAGTTGGCCAGCGTCTCCTCCAGCTGCGCCTGCAGCTCGCCGGCATGCTGCGACACGTGTCCGACGATACTCGCGGTGCCGGACAGCAGCAGCGGCATGGCGACGCCGTCGGCCGGCAGCATGGCGCGGGCGAAGCTGGGCGACTGCGGGCCGTACTGGCGCGGGTAGCGGTAGGCGCTGACCTGGCGCGGGTTCTCCAGCGGCGTGCCGGGCGCGCGCGCCGACAGCCAGTACAGCTGGACCACGCGGGCGTCGTCGCAGCGGCCGACCGCGGTCGCCGCCGGCAGCCGGCCGGTATCGAAACTGCCGAGTCCGGCGGCGCGCCCGAGGCAGAACTGGCGATAGCGCTCGGCGTCGCCGTCGCCCAGGGTGATCGCGTCGAGGTAGTTCCAGATCCGCAGCAGGTGCGGGGTGTCGCCACCGGAGACGAACCGGGTCAGTGCCGCATAGCCCCGACGCGCGGCCTCGGTGATGCCGCCGGCGCCCTCCTCGACCTCGATCGCGCCGAAGCCGAGGTGGCCGTCGCTGGCCCAGGCGATGGCGCCGTCGCGGCCGCGGCGCACCGGCGCATTGGCGCGCCAGACCTCGAACGGCGCGGCCCCGTAGGGCTGCAGCGGCACCCGCAGGTAGCGCGGGTCGTCGCAGCGCGGCGCATCATGGCCGAAGCCGAGCACGGCGAGCGCGTCGTCGCCGAACAGCGCCTCGGGCGCATCGGCATCGGCGTAGTCCACCTGCAGGCGCGCCGGTTCGTCGTCGTGAGCCGCGATCAGCGGGCGGCTCACGGGTTGCCCTCCTGCAGCGTGTCGCCGGCGAACGCCACGTCGACCTGGCGCCGCCGCCGCCGCCAGCCGCGCAGCGCCTGCGGCGCGATCGCCAGCGCGTTCAGCGCGTAGAGCAGGCGGAAGACCCGCAGCCGCCACAGCACCGCGCGGTTGTCGAACACGTCGCCGGCGAGCATCGAGACCACCGCCTGCTCCAGTTTCCAGTCGTTGCGTGGGCTGGCGAACAGGCGCTGCATCACCGGCGTGGTGAAGCGGTGGATGAACCAGGAGAAGTGCCGCAGCCCGCGGCGCAGGCGCCTGGCCATCGCACGCTGCAGCGCCGGCTCGCGGGCCGGCTCGCGCAGTGCGCCGTCGACCACCTCGGCGGCGTGCTCGGCGCTGTTCATCGCCAGGTACACGCCCGAGGAGAACACCGGATCGATGAAGGCGTAGGCGTCGCCCGCCATCACCCAGCCGGGGCCGGCCATGCGCGTGCAGCGGTAGGAATAGTTGCCGGTCGCGTGCACCGGCGCCACCCGCTCGGCGCGCTGCATCCGCGTCCACACCGACGGCCGCGCCGCCAGCGTCCGCATCAGGAACGCGGCGTTGTCGCCGCGACGCTGCTTGAGGTATTCGGGCGTGCACACCGCACCCACGCTCATGACGTCGTCGGGCAGCGGGATCAGCCAGTACCAGCCGTGCTCGAAACGGTCGACGGTGATGTTGCCGGCGTCGGCGCCCTCGCGCCGCTCGACGCCGCGGAAATGGCTGAAGATCGCCGCCGACTGGTGGGCGCGGCTCTTGCGTTTGAGCTTCAGCTTGCCGCCGAGGAAGGTGTCGCGGCCGCTGGCGTCGACCAGGTAGCGCGTGCGGAAGGCGAGCGCGCGCCCGTCGGCGGCGCTGGCGTGCACCTGGCGCGGCCGCCCGGTCGGGTCGAACTCGACCCGTTCCACGCGCACCTGCTCGCGGGCGTCGACGCCGCAGCCGCGCGCGTGCTCGAACAACAGCCGGTCGAAGTCGGCGCGGCGCACCTGGAAGGCGTGGTCGTACTGCGGATCCAGGGCGCGGGCGAAGCGGAACACGTTGGTGCGCTGCTCGCACAGCGGGAAGTCGGCGCCGGCCTTGCGCACGCCGATCGCGCGCACCTGTTCCAGCACGCCCAGGCGCTCGAGGATCGGCAGGTTCATCGGCAGCAGCGATTCGCCGATGTGGAAGCGCGGGTGCGCGCCCTTCTCCAGCAGGGTCACGCGCCAGCCGCGGCGCGCCAGCAGCGCGGCGGCGGTGCTGCCGGCGGGTCCGCCGCCGATCACCAGCACGTCGACCTCTTCCAGGGCGTCGTTGGTGGCCTCGCTGTTTTCGATCGGGTTCAACATCTCGCGGTGACCGCCAGCCCATGCCATCATTCCGGGCGCGCATGATAGCGCGCCGCCCGCGCCCGCCTGCCTGCCGCAGCGGGCGCTCGTTCACCACAACGGAAGACCCGCATGCCCACCCAATCTCCCGCCGAACGCGAGCTCGCCGAACTCCTGGTCGAAAGCCTGAACCTGGAGGAGGTGCAGCCCGGCGAGATCGATCCGGAGGCGGCGCTGTTCAATACCGGGCTGGGGTTGGACTCGATCGACGCGCTGGAACTGGCGCTGGCGATCAGCAAGCGCTACGGCTTCCAGTTGCGCTCGGACAACGAGGAGAACCTGCGCATCTTCGCCTCGTTGCGCGCGCTGTCGGCGCACGTCGAGCAGCACCGGACGACATGACGGCGCGGCATCACATGCGGTGCCCGGCCGGGTGACCGGAGCGCGCCGGCACCGGCCGCACCGCCGCCACGGGCGCAGCGGTCCGGTCTGCGGAGGCCGCCGGCGGCCGGGGACCACGGGCGACCGATGCTGCTGACCATCGAAGTCCTGTTGGCGGTCGGCTACGCCCTGTTCGCGCACCTGGCCAGCGCCCGCGACAGCGACGCGCTGGCACTGGCGGCGCTGCTGGCGCTGATGCTGCTGGTGCTGGCCGCGCCGCTGGCGGCGCGCCGGCGCTGGGCATGGCTGGCGCTGCCGCTGCTGTCCGCCGCGGCCTGGGGCCTGTTCCGCGCCGGCCATGCCGGACTGCCGTTGCTGCTGGTGCCGGTGGCCTTCATCGGCCTGATCGCCTGGATGTTCGGGCGCACCCTGCGGCCCGGGCGCGCGCCGCTGATCGCGCGGATCGTGGCGGCGCTCGACCGGGTGGAACCGGCGGCGCTGCCGCCGGACCTGCGCGCCTACACCCGTGGCCTGACCGCCGCCTGGGCGCTGCTGCTGGCGGTGCTGGCGGTGGTCAACCTGATGCTGGCGCTGATCGCCGCTCCCGACGGCCTGCTGGCGGCGCTGGGCCTGCAGGCGCCGGTGAGCATCACCCGTACGCAATGGTCGTGGTTCGCCAACCTGTGCAACTACGGCATCGTCGGCGGCTTCTTCTTCGGCGAATACCTGGTGCGCAAGCGTCGTTTTCCGGGCCGCTACCGCAGCTTCGCCGACTTCCTGCGCCGGCTCGCCGGTCTCGGCGCACCCTTCTGGCGCGACCTGTTACGCTGAATGGGCGGCGCGCAGCGCTTCGCGGGCGCCTGCGAAGCGGCTTCGGCAAGGGGCGCACGGTATGCTTGCGCGGTGAACCAGCGCATCGAATCCCTGCGGCCGCAGCCCGCGTCCTTGTGGCGGTGGCTGTGGACCGTCTTCAACGTGCTCCAGTTCGGGTTCACCCTGCTGTGGACCGCGGGCCTGATCGGCGTGGCGCTGCTGCTGCATGCGCTGTCGGGCGGCGACCGCCGCCTGCCGCTGCGGATGGCCTCGCGCTGCTGGGCGCCGGGACTGCTGGGCGGCGCCGGCGCGCGGCTGGAGGTCGAGGGACTGGAGCGCGTCGACTGGTCGCGGCCCTATGTGCTGGTCGCCAACCATCAATCCGTGATCGACATCTGCGCGCTGTTTCGCGCAGTGCCGGTGCCGCTGCATTTCCTGCTCAAGCAGGAGATGGACCGGGTGCCCTTCGTCGGCTGGTATGCGAAGGCGATGGGGATGGTGTTCATTCCCCGCGACAATCGCCGCGCCGCCACCGCCAGCCTGCGCCGTGCGGCAACGCTGGTGCGCGGCGGTGCGATCCTGTGCATCTTCCCGGAAGGCACGCGCAGCTCCGATGGCAGCATGGCGCCGTTCAAGCCGGGGGCGTTCCAGGTGGCGATCGACGCCGGCGCGCAGGTGCTGCCGGTGGCGCTGGAGGGCGCCGGCGCGGTGCTGCCGCCGGACGGGTTCTTCCGGGTGCGGCCGGGCCGTATCCGGGTGCGCTTCGGTGCGCCGTTGCCGCTGGCCGGCGATGGTGGGCCGTTCGATCGGCGGGTGCTGGCGGTGCAGGCGCGTGCGGCGGTGGTGGCGTTGTTGCAGTAGGGCGCGGTCGCTTTCCATGCCCGTTTCGTAGGAGGGGGCGAGTGTCGATACGGGCGACGGCCGGGAGGGCTTGCTTGTGTTTCAGGCCGTCCGGAGATGATTCCAGCTGGTTATTGGCGTCGCCCGTGGCGACGGGTTGAGATTGCTACAACGGATGCGACTGCCTGGCACGTTATCCTCTTGCACCTTTGCGCGCCGGCTCCGCCATGCAGTTCAGCATTCCCCACGACCATCCCAGCCTGCCCGGCCATTTCCCGGGACGCCCGCTGGTGCCCGGCGTGGTGCTGCTGGAGCGGGTGCTGGCGGCGGTCGAGGCGCAGCACGGCGAACTCGGGGCGCTGCGGCTGCCGCAGGTGAAGTTCCTGCAGCCGCTGCTCCCCGGACAGACGGCGCGGGTCGAACTCGATCGTGCCGGCGAGGCCGCCGCGCCGCGCTGGAAGTTCCGGGTGCTGCGCGATGCCGTGCTGATCGCCAGCGGCGAGATCGCGGCGGCATGAGTGCGCAGTGGAAACGGCGCCACGAGGGCGGGGGTCGGTTCGCGCTGGCGCTGATCCGGCTGATCGGCTGTTACGGTGGCCGTGGCCTGGCACGGCTGCTGCTGCACCCGATCGCGCTGTACTTCCTGCTGCGCCGGGGCGAGGAGCGCCGCGACTCGCGCGCCTACCTGAGCCGCATGTTCGGGCGCCGTGCCGGCTGGCGCGAGGTGTTGCGCCACATCCGCACCTTCGCCCAGACCATCCTCGACCGCCTGTTCCTGCTCAGCGAGGACCTGCGCCGCTTCGACGTGCGCGTCAGCGGCCTCGAGGCGCTGCACGCGCAGCTCGACCGCGGCCGCGGCGTGCTGGTGTTCGGCTCGCACCTGGGCAGTTTCGAGGTGCTGCGGGTGCTGTCGCGGCGGCGGCCCGACTACAAGATCCGGGTGCTGCTGGACAAGGGCCACAGCGCGGCGTTGATGCAGGTGCTCGACGCGCTCAATCCCGAGATCGCCGCCACCGTGATCGACGCCGGCCAGTCCGGCCCGGCGATCATGCTGGCGATCCAGCAGGCCGCCGACGAGGGCGCGATGATCGCGCTGCTGGTCGACCGCACCCAGCCCGGCGAGCCGTCGGTGCGGGTGCCGTTCCTCGGGACGCCGGCGGCGTTCCCCACCGCGCCGTGGCAGATCGCTGCGGTGCTGAAGATCCCGGTGGTGCTGGCGTTCGGCCTGTACCGCGGCGGCAACCGCTACGACCTGGTGTTCGAGGCGTTCAGCGACGGCATCGACCTGCCGCGCCGCGAACGCGCGGCGGCGATCCCGGCGCTCATCGGCCGTTACGCCGCGCGCCTGGAGCATCATGTGCGCGATGCGCCCTACAACTGGTTCAACTTCTACGATTTCTGGGAGCACGACGATGAAACCGGCGATGCCGACAACGGTGCGACCGACGGGCCGGGCACGCAGGGCCGCAGGCATGGCCGTGCTGCTGTGCGCGCTGGTCCCGTGCTGGGCGATGGCGCAGGCGGCGGGCGATGAGTTCGGCAGCGCCTGGATCCTGGAGAAGCTGGCCCGCCCGGCGCCGGCGCGGACCTCGTTCCTGGAGGTGCGCACCTCGCCGATGCTGAAGGCGCCGCTGCGGGTGGCCGGCGAGTACCTGCGCCCCGACGAGCGCACGCTGGTCCGCCAGGTGCATTCGCCCTACGCCGAGACCACCACCATCCGCGACGGCCGCGCCACCATCGAGCGCACCGGGCGATCGCCGCGGAGCTTCGCGCTGTCGCGGGCGCCCGAACTGGCCGGCCTGCAGGCCAGCTTCGGCGCACTGCTGGCCGGCGACCACGCGGCGCTGGCGCGGCAGTACGAGATCGACGTGCAGGGCGCGCGCGAGCGCTGGCGCATGACCCTGACGCCGCGCGATCCGGCGCTGGCCGACGCCGTCCGCGACATCACCCTGTACGGTCGTGGCGCCGAGCTGCGCTGCGTCGAGACCCGCCCGCGCGAGGGCGAGCCGCGGCGCACGCTGATGGCCGGCGCCGCGCGCAGCGCCGATGCGCAGGCCGACGCCGCCGCGCTCGAAGCGCTCTGTCGCGGCGACGGCTGATGCCGGCGGCAAGGGTCCACCCCGTAGAGCCGAGCTTGCTCGGCTACGCAGGCTCCGGAGCCTGGAGCAGCCGAGCGAGCTCGGCTCTACGGAACGGCGATGCGGGCTAGGCTGGCGCTGGCGCTGGGATGGCTGGCGCTGCTGGCGCTGGCCGGCACCTGGGCGGGGCAGCGGCTGCAGCTGTCCGGGGACCTGCGCGCCTTCATGCCCGAGCCGCGCACGCCGGAGCAGCGCCTGCTGATCGACGAACTCGGCGACGGCCCCGGTTCGCGCCTGCTGCTGCTGTCGCTGTCGGGCGCCGCGCCCGAGGCGCTGGCGCGGCAGTCGCGCGCGCTGGCGGCGGCGCTGCGGCCGGACCCGCGCATCGACCTGGTCGCCAACGGCGCGGACGATGCGGGGCTGGAGGCGATCCCGGAGCGGCTGCGCCCGTATCGCTACCTGCTTTCGCCGACCCTCGACGACCGGGCGCTGGACGCGGGCTTCCTGCGCGACCAGCTGCAGGCGCGGCTGCAGGACCTCGGCTCGCCCGCGGCCTCGCTGGTCGAGCCGCTGCTGCCGGCCGATCCGACCCTCGAGACCCTGGTGCTGGCCGACGCCTGGGAACCCGCGGCGGTGCCGCAGCGCCTGCACGGGGTCTGGTTCGACCGCGCCGGGCGCGAGGCCCTGCTGCTGGTGCGCACCGATGCGGCCGGCTTCGACCCGGGCGCGCAGGCGGCGGTGGTGACCGCGATCCGCGAGGCGTTCGCCGATGCCGCGGGCGATTCCGGCAGCGCCCTGACGATGACCGGGCCGGGCGCGTTCTCGGTCGAGATCGGCAGCCGCACCGCCGGCGAGGCGGCGCGGATCGGCGCGATCGGTTCGCTGGGGCTGGTGCTGCTGTTCTGGTTCGCCTACCGCAGCGGGCGCCTGCTGCTGCTCGGGGTGCTGCCGCTGGCGACCGCGGCGCTGGCCGGGGTGGCCGCGGTGGCGCTGCTGTTCGGCGCGATGCACGGCATCACCCTGGCGTTCGGCTTCACCCTGATCGGCGTGGCCCAGGACTACCCGGTGCACCTGTTCAGCCACCTGCGCGAGGGACGGTCGCCGCTGGCAGTGGCGCGCGGGATCTGGCCGACCCTGTTGACCGGCGTGGTGTCGACCTGCATCGCCTACCTGACCTTCTTCGTCTCCGGCGTCGACGGCTTGCGCCAGCTGGCGGTGTTCACGGTCGCTGGCTTGTTGGCCGCGGCGCTGTCCACGCGCTTCCTGCTGCCGCGGCTGCTGGAGCCGGACCGCCGCGACGTCGCGACGTCGCCGTGGCTGCGCCGCCTGGGCTCGCGCATCGACGCGCTGCCGCGGCCGCGCGCGGCACCGGCGCTGCTGGCCGTGCTGGCGCTCGCTTGCGCGGCGGTCGCCGCCCTGGCCCCCGGGGGTTTCTGGCAGAACGACCTCTCGCGGCTGACGCCGGTGCCGGAGGCGGCGCTGGCCGAGGACGGGCGACTGCGCGGCGAACTCGGCGCGCCGGACGTGCGCTACCTGCTGGCGCTGGAGGCGCGCGACGCCGAGGGCGCGCTGCAGGCGCTCGAGCGGCTGCAGCCGGCGCTCGATGCGCTGGTGGCCGACGGCGCCATTGCCGGGTGGGACTCTGCTGCGCGCTACCTGCCCAGCGCCGCCACGCAGCGTGCGCGCCGGATGCGCCTGCCCGCGCCCGATGCCCTGCGCGCCGCGCTCGACGAGGCATTGGCCGACAGCCCGTTCCGGCCCGATGCGTTCGAGCCGTTCGTGGCCGACGTCGCGATCGCGCGCCGTGCGCCGCCGCTGCGGCCCGGCGATCTCGTCGGCAGCCCGCTGGAGGCGCCGGTGTCGGGCCTGCTGCTGGACACGGCGGAAGGCGCCACCGCGCTGGTCACCCTGGGCGGGCTGCGCGACCCGGCCGCGGTGGCGGCCATGGCCGCCGGCAGCGGTGTCCGTCTGCTCGATTTCAAGGACACGTCCGAGGCGCTGGTGGCGGCCTGGCGCGGCCGGGTCCTGGCGGCGCTGGCGCTGGCCGCGGTGCTGCTGGCGCTGACGGTCTGGACGGCGTTGCGCTCGCCGCGCCGGGTGGGCCGGGTGCTGCTGCCGATGGCGCTGACCCTGCTGCTGACCGTGGCGCTGCTGCGCGGCTTCGGGATCGAACTCAATCTGTTCCACCTGGTCTCGCTGGTGCTGGCCGCCGGGCTCGGCCTCGACTACGCGCTGTTCTTCGAGCGTGCAGGGGGCGCTGCCGAAGCGCGGCTGCGCACCCTGCACGGGATCCTGGTGTGCGCGGCGATGACCGCGCTGGTGTTCGGCCTGCTGGCGCTCTCGTCGATCCCGGTACTGCGCGCCATCGGCACCACGGTGGGCATCGGCGTGGTCGCGAACTTCGTGCTGGCGCTGTTGGTGGCGCGTCCGCCGGCGGACCGCCGCGCGATCGCGGGAGAGGGCGCGGCATGATCGGCCGCGACGAGATCCTCGCGCTGGTCCCGCACCAGGGCGCGATGTGCCTCTGGGACGAGGTGCTCGCCTGGGATGCGGCGCGCATCCGGCTGCGCACCGGCAGCCATCGCGCGCCGGAGCACCCGCTGCGCAGCGGCGGCCGGCTGCACGCCGTGCACCTGTGCGAGTACGGCGCCCAGGCCATGGCGGTGCACGGCGGGCTGCGCGCGCGCGATGGGGGCGGGGCCGCGCGCGCCGGCCTGCTGGTGGCCCTGCGCGACGTGCGCCTGCACCTGGCGCGCATCGACGACCTGCCCGGCCCGCTCGAATGCGAGGCCGAGGCGCTGACCGAAACGGCCGCCAGCCAGCAGTACGCCTTCCGCCTGCTCCATCGCGGCACGCCGCTCGCCGAGGGACGTGCCGCGGTGGTGCTGGCGCCGCCGGAGCAGCGGAACGCGTTCTCCGAGCGGCCGTGACCGCCGGCGCGATCCGCGCATCCGGCGGCCGGCACGAGGCCTGTTGCACAGAACGGCCGGCGCATCCCGCCTAAGGTCGTGCGCGGGAGGTCGCGTGCCGGTCCCGCTGCATCGCCGCCTCCTCCCGCGACCGCACCGGGTCGCCGGTGCGGAAACTTCCCGCATCCAGGAGTCCAGCATGAAACTCGACGGCCAGAAATGCCTCGTCGCCTATTCGGGCGTGTTGACGCTCGGCGTGATCGCCGCCCTGCTCGCCGGCTTCACCAATACCGGTGGCAATCCGCGCTTCGATACCGTGACCGTCCAGCGCATCAACGTCGTCGAACCCGACGGCACACTGCGCATGGTGATCAGCAACACCAGGCGCATCCCGGGGATCATCGTCAAGGGCCATGAATACCCCGACCTCACCAACCGCAAGGCGTCCGACACCGCCGGCGCGCTGTTCTTCGACGCCGGGGGCACCGAGAGCGGCGGGCTGACCTTCGGCGGCCGCAAGGACGCGGAAGGCAACGTCTCGCGCTGGGGGCACCTGAGCTTCGACGGCTACGACCAGGACCAGCTCTTCGCCATCGACGCGCTCGACTACGGCAGCGTCAAGGGCGCGACCATCAAGACCTGGGACACGCCGGACTGGCCGATCCAGGACTACCTGGACCTGCTGGTCGACATCGAGGGCCTGCCGGAGGACGAGCGGCAGCGGCGGATCGACGCATTCAACGCCGACCATCCGGCCGGGGTGGCGCGCATGACCCTGGGCAACGTGTCGTTCCCGGCCGACGCGGCGCAGAACCAGGGCCTGCTGCAGTTCAACGACGCCCGCGGCAACCGGCGCCTGGGGGCCGCCGTCGAGGGCGCGGACGGCGATCCGGCGCTGCGGTTCTACCAGGCCGACGGCAGCACGGTGATCGAGGAGCTGCCGCACTGACGTCGCCGCCCGCGGGCCGCCCCGGTGCCGCGGCGGGTTAGCATCGCGGCATGACTTCGACGACACCCAGGCGCGCGCTGGTCACCGGCGGCAGCGGCGACATCGGCGGCGCGATCTGCCGCCGCCTGGCCGCCGACGGCCTGCACGTAATCGTCCATGCCAATGCCAACCGCGGCCGCGCCGAGTCGGTGGTGGCCGCGATCGGCGAGGCCGGCGGCAGCGCCGAGGCGATCGCGTTCGACGTCGCCGATGGCGAAGCGACCGCCGCCGCGCTCGAGGCGCTGCTGGCCGACGGCCCGGTGCAGGTGCTGGTCAACAACGCCGGCATCCACGACGACGCGCCGATGGCCGGCATGTCCGACGCGCAGTGGAAACGGGTGATCGACGTGTCGCTGCACGGCTTCTTCCACGTCACCCGGCCGCTGCTGCTGCCGATGGCGCGCACCCGTTGGGGCCGCATCGTCAGCGTCTCCAGCGTGGCCGCGGTGCTCGGCAACCGCGGCCAGGCCAACTATGCCGCGGCCAAGGCGGCGCTGCACGGCGCCTCGAAGTCGCTGGCGCGGGAAATGGCCTCGCGCGGGATCAGCGTCAACGTGATCGCGCCCGGGGTGATCGCCGGCGCGATGACGGCGGCGGTGTTCCCGCCCGAGCAGGTGAAGCAGATGGTGCCGGCGGCGCGCGCCGGCACGCCGGAGGAGGTCGCCGCACTGGTGGGGTTCCTCTGCTCGGACGCGGCCGGGTACATTAACGGCCAGGTGATCGGCATCAACGGCGGCATGGGCTAGCCGCGGAGCGCCAGCGCCGGCAAGGGGAAAATGGCGGCCGGCATGCACACAGGATTCAGACGGCCTGGGCAATGATGCCCGGGTCCCAGCCGTGAGGACCCAAGACATGCGAGCCATCCGCGTTTCCCTCCTGCTGCTGGTCGCGCTGGCGATGGCCGGCTGCGCCACGTCCCACGTCCTCACCGGCACCCCGCGGCCGCCGATCGATCCGGCCCAGGTGCGCATCTACCACGGCCCGCCGCCGGGCGGCTACGAAGAGATCGCGATCCTCGAGACCGCCAGCGGCGCGTTCACCTACGGCGAGCAGAACAAGACCGATGCGGTCCTGCGCAAGCTGCGCGAGGAGGCCGCCAGCCTCGGCGCCAACGGCGTGCTGTTCCAGGGCAGCGCCGACGGTTACGGCGGCGGCGGCGTGAGCGTCGGCGCCGGTGGCGGCCGCATCGGCGGCAGCAGCTTCGGCGGCGCCGGCGTCGGCGTGAACATCAGCCCGCGGCAGAAGCACGCCAGCGGCATCGCCATCTACGTGCCGAACCCGCCGCCACAAACCGCGCCGGTGCCGCCGGAGGAATAGGGCCATCGGCCGCCTTCGCCAGGCAGCCTTCTCGGTTGCGGCGGACAGGCCCGTCGCCACGGGCGGTGTAGGTAGGCAGCCGAGTCCTTCGCAATGGGGTAAAGCAATCGAGGCTTGAAGCGCGGGCTATTCATTGGCGGAACCCGTGGCGACGGGCCGGTTCTCACCGTGGCGGAAAGGACTGCTTGGCGCGTACCAGGCGGTCGCCAGCGAGGGCGGCGTCGGGCCCGACGCCGCCAGCAGGCGGTCGAGGCCGCGGTCGCCGATCTCGGCGTGCACGCCGCGCGCCTGCGCCAGGATCTCGGCGGCCAGCCAGCGCATCCGCGCCACGTTGTCGCCGATGCGGCGGGCGAAGGCTTCGTCGTCGAGCACGTCGCCGAGCGCGCGGTTCATCTCGTGGAACCAGCCGATCCCGTACTGGTCGAGCAGCCGTCCCGGCGGCGGCGCGCGGCCGCGGTTGCGCTCGCCCCACTCGCGCAGCAACGCCTGCATGGCGCGGTTGAGCGCGCTGGCTTCCGCGAATTGCGGGCGCAGGCGCCCGAGCATGGCGATGTCGGTCATGCGCCGGCCGAAGAACAGCGGCCCCAGCAGGGCCCAGTAGAACGTGTAGTCCCAGATCACCTTGAGCGGCATCACCTGGGCGTCGCCGAACAGCGGGTACTGGTCCTGGTACAGCGTGAGCGTGTTCTCGTAGAACGAGAAGTACAGCTGCTGGTACAGGTCGGCATAGGGCGCGAACGGTTGCTGCGCGCGGTCTTTTTCGACCAGGTCGCAGATGTAGGTGTTGGCGATGGCGATGAAGTCGGTGCCGGGCGAATAGAACGGATCCAGGAACAGCCCGGCCTCGCCGGTCAGCGCCCAGCGGTCGGCGGAAAACACCTGCCTGCAGCCGTACGAAAAGTGGCGCAGGAACAGGAAGTCCTGCAGCGCGTGGCCGCCGCCGTCGAGCGCGGCGGCGACCCGCGGCTGGTGCGTGCGCAGCCAGTCCATCGCCTTGGCGTGGGTGTTCATCGTCTCCAGCGGATGCAGCTTCGCGTCGCAGACGATCCCCAGCGAGTGCGCGCCGGAGGCCAGCGGGATCAGCCAGAACCAGTAGCCGGGCCCGCACATGTGGTTGGTCGAGCGCCAGCGGTCCGGCGGCGTGCAGCGCTGGATCCACGCCTGATCCTCCGACCAGAGGTTGGGATCGACGCAACCGTCGACCCGCCACCAGGCGGCGTTGACGTCGTGGTCGTTGGCCTGCGCCAGGCCGAGCTTGCGCTTGAGCAGGCCGGCGCGACCGCTGGCGTCGACCAGCCAGCGCGCGCGCAGGGTGTGCCCGCCGTCGGCCTGCGTGAAGGTCACCGCGTGCGGCGCACCGCTGCCGCTGGCGGCCATGCCGATTTCGCGCACGACGGCGCCGTCGTGGAAGCGCACGCCGAGCGCGCGCGCCTGCACGCCGAGAAAGTTCTCGAAGCGGCCGCGGTCGATCTGCCAGGAAGGCGTCGGCAGCAGCCGGCTGACCCCGATTTCGGTGCAGCGGTCGATGTCGTGGCGCCCGTCCGAGAAGAAGAAGCGGAAGCCGAACTTGCGGATCTGCTCGGTCTCCAAGTGTTCGCGCAGGCCGAGTACGTCGGCGAGGTAGTGCGCGCCGATCTCGACGGTCGACTCGCCGACCTTGTGCGCGGCCTCGGGCACCGGATGCGGCTTGCGCTCGATCACCGCGACCCGCAGCGTCGGATCGCGCCGGCGCAGCTGGAGGGCGAGCGTCAGCCCCGCGAGTCCGCCGCCGAGGATCAGGACGTCGGTGTCGGTGTCGGTGCCTGGAGCGTCGCTGTCCATGTCAACCTGCCTGGTGCGAGTCCTGCGGGAGCGGAGCGGCGGCGAACTCGCCGTCGGGATCGTCGATCACCGGCGGGGTGGCGCGCGCGCGGCGGTAGGCGTGGAGCATGTCGCCCTGGCGCCAGATCTGTACCACGACGTGCGAGGTGATGTTGTACAGGTCGCGCCACAGGCGGAAATGGCTCTTGCGGAACTGCGCCGGCTCGCCAGGCGTGGCGTAGCGCGATTCCACCGGCAGCGAGACGATGCCGGCGCCGGCGCAACGCGCGGCCGAGATCAGCATCTGCGCCTCGAACACGAAGCCTTCGCCGGGCACGTTCTCGAGCGCGCACACGGCGTCCGGGTACAGCCGCTGCCCGCTCTGCGAATCGACGATGCGGAAGCCGCAGCCCCAGGCGATGCCCCAGTCGCCGAACTCGTTGCCCAGGCGCCGGTGCCAGGGCTGGCAGCGGCGCTTGCGCAGGCGCGCGCCGATGATCACGCAGCCGGGATGGCGGTTGGCGCTGTCGAGCAGACGCGGGATGTCCTCGGCCGAATGCTGGCCGTCGCCGTCCATGGTCAGCACCGCGCGCACGCCCTGGCGCAGCGCCTCGCGGAAGCCGTCGCGCAGGCTGGCGCCCTTGCCCATCCGCCGCGGATGCCGCAGCACGGTGACCGGCAGGCCGGCGATGCACTCGGAGGTGCCGTCGTCGGAGCCGTCGTCGACCACGATCACGCGGTCGCACTGCGCCAGCGCGCCCTCGACGACTTCGCGGATGCGCAGCGATTCGTTGAGCGCGGGGATGACCACGGCGACGTTGCCGCGATGCAGGCGGACGGAATTTTCAGGCATGGTCGATCTCCACGCGCAGCGCGCGCCCGGGACCGGCGTCGAGCAGGACCAGGCGGTCGCGGGCGGCCAGCGCGTCGAACAGGGGCAGCATCGGCGCCATCGCGTTGTCGTGGCGCAGCGATGCCAGGGGGCCGGTGGCCGCCGGGGCGGTGGCGTCGACGAGCGTCGCGTGCAGCCACGGGCCGGCGTCGGCGCGGTCGTCGGCGGACGCCAGCACCAGGGCGCCGCCGAGCAGGCCGCGGCTGCCGGTCATCGTCGCCAGCGGCCCGACCGCGGTGGTGTCGTAGGCGACCAGCAGCACCGCGCCGGCGCCGTCGTCGAGCTGCACCAGGGCTTCCAGCAGGCCTTCGGCGAAGGTCGCGCGGCCGGCGCTGATCGCGGTGGCGGTCATCATGCAGCCGGTGCCGATGGTCCAGTAGCCGGCGGCGGCGTTGTGCACCGAGTTGTGGAAGCGGGTCGGCGAGATCGCGCGCGGCTCGCTGGCCAGCGTCCCGCACATGTAGTCTGTGATGGCGAAGTCGCCGTGGCCGGAGGCGAACACCGACGGCAGCGACTTCGGATCGCGCCCGGCCGCCTCACACGCGGCGAGCGCGACCTCGAGCGCGACCGCAACCGACTCCGGCGCCCGGCGGCGTTCGTTCGGCGGCAGCAGCCGCGGCGATGGCCGGCGCGGGGCGTCGTCGGCCAGCGCGCCGCCGGCGGCGAACGCGCGCGCGGCCGGCCAGCCGGACAGGCCGCCGGTCCAGAAGCCGATGCCGGCGATGCGTGCGGCGCAGGCCCTCATGCGGCACCGAACAGCAGCGAACAGTTGTTGCCGCCGAAGCCGAAGGAATTGTTCATCGCGTAGCGGATCGCGCGCCGCGCGTTGTCGAAGCGGATCTGCGCGCCGCAGGCCGGATCGCGCTCGCGGCTGTTGAGC
The DNA here is from genome assembly GCF_045689605.1 of Luteimonas sp. R10. Lineage (GTDB taxonomy): Bacteria > Pseudomonadota > Gammaproteobacteria > Xanthomonadales > Xanthomonadaceae > Luteimonas. The sequence continues at coordinate 400,816 of NZ_CP141262.1, read as the reverse complement.
GTGCCGGGCAGCAGCCCGTCCTCCAGCGCGATCAAGGCGAACACCGATTCGACGATCCCGGCGGCGCCGAGGGTGTGCCCGGTCCAGCCCTTGGTCGAGCCGGCGTGCAGGCCGCCGTCGAACACCGCGGCGACCGCCTGCGCCTCGATCGCGTCGTTGGCGGGAGTGGCGGTGCCGTGCAGGTTGAGGTAACCGACCGCGTCGGCGGCGACGCCGGCGCGCTGCAACGCGTCCTGCATCGCCATCCGCGCGCCGAGCCCCTGCGGGTGCGGCGCCGACATGTGGTGCGCGTCGCTGGACTCGCCGTAGCCGCGCAGCAGCAGCGGGGCGTCGTCGCCGCGCTCGAGCACCGCGAAGCCGCCGGCCTCGCCCAGCGACAGCCCGTCGCGGGCCGCGTCGAACGGCCGCGCCGGCTGCGCCGACACCAGTCCCAGCGCGTTGAAGCCGAACAGCACGCTGCCGCACAGGGTGTCGACGCCGCCGACCAGGGCGGCGTCGACGATGCCGGCGCGGATCAGCCGCGCCGCCTGCGCGAACACCTTGGCGCTGGACGAGCAGGCGGTGGCGACGGTGACGCAGGGGCCGCGCAGTCCGGTGGCGTGGCGGACGAAATCGCCCAGCGAGTGCGGCTGGTGCACGATCGGACGGGCGAGGTCGGCGGGAAAGCGGCGGCCACCGGCACCGTCGCCGCCCTCGAGGCGCGCGTAGGCCTCTTCGGTGGCACCGATGCTGGAGGTGGACGTGCCCAGCACCACGGCGACCCGCTCGGCGCCGTGGCGCTCGCGCACGGCGGCGACGACATCGGGCAACCCGTCCTGCTGCAGCGCGAGCCAGGCGAGCCGGTTGTTGCGGCATTCCCAGTCGGCGAATTCCGGCGGCAGCGGCGCCTCCTCGAGCCGGTCGACGCGGCCGATCCAGGTGTCCAGCGGATCCGGGCCGAAGTCGTTGCGGCGCAGCCCGCCGCGGCGTTCCGCCATCGCCGTCGCCTGCGCGGCGCGGCCGCGTCCGAGTGCCGTGGTGGCGGTGTAGGCGCGGATCGCCAGCGCCGGAATCGGGGACAACGACATCGACTGGGCGGCGCTCCGTTCCTGACTGGCCGGCAGTATACGAGCCGGGTGGCCGTAAACTGTGAACTGCCCGGACGCCGAGCCCCGTCGTTGGCCAGCCGCCTCGCCCACCGAATCCGCCTGTTCATCGACCGCGACGCCCTGCATGCGCTGACGGTGGCCGCCGCCGCCTGCGCGCTCAGCGTGGGCCTGGTATACGTGGTCTATTTCGTCCACGTGCTGCGGATCGCGCGCAACGCCTCGTGCCTGCCGGCGCGCGGCGAGTGCGTGCTGCTGTTCGGCAAGCATGCCCCCCGCGGCCGCATCGACGCCGATTTCGAGGCGCGCCTGGCCCGCGCCGTCGCCTTGTGGCGGCAGCGCCCGCCGCGCCACCTCATGCTGCTGGGCGGCGGGCCGCCCGGGGCGGTCAGCGAGGCCGAGCTCGCGCGCGCCGCATTGTTCGCGCGCGGCCTTGCCGCCGACGTCCCGCTGCAGTTGGAATCGCGCTCGCGCGACACCCTGCAGAACCTGCGCAACGCGCGCGAACTGCTGCGCGCCGACGTGTCGCTCGGTCCCGTCACCCTGCTCAGCAGCCGCTATCACCTCGCGCGCTGCGCGCTGCTGGCGCGCCAGCTCGGCTTCGAGCCGGAGCTGTGCGCGGCCGAGCCGCACTGGCGCTGGCATCCGGTGGCGCTGTGGCGCGTGGCCGGCGAGGCGGCCTACGTCTGCTGGGCCGACATCGGCATGCGCTGGGCGCGGCTGGTCCGGCACCGGCGGATGCTGGCGCGGCTCGCCTGAGCGCCCGCGAGCGGCCGGCGCTTTGTGGGTGGATGGCGTTGCCCCCGGGGAAGCGGAGCAAGCTCCGCTCTACGGGGCCGGGCTGGTTCCGGTTGTGCGGCTTGGCGCGATCCGTAGAGCCGAGCTTGCTCGGCTGCGCGGGCTCCGGGGGCGGGAGCAGCGGAGCAAGCTCCGCTCTACGGGGGGCCGGGTTGGTTCCGGTTGTGCGGCTTGGCGCGATCCGTAGAGCCGAGCTTGCTCGGCTGCGCGGGCTCCGGGGGCGGGAGCAGCGGAGCGAGCTCCGCTCTACGGGGGGGGCGGGTTGGTTCCGGCTGTGTGGCTTGGCGCGATCCGTAGAGCCGAGCTTGCTCGGCTGCGCGGGCTCCGGGAGCGGGGCGTGGTTCAGCGCTTCAGGCAGCGGCCGAAGAACGAGGTGCTGAGGCGGTAGCGGTGCAGCGCGTCCGGGCCGCGCAGGCCGTGCTTGGCGCCGGGATAGGTCATCAGTTCGAACGGCACGCCGGCCTGCTGCAGGGTGCTCATCAGCTTGGTCGAGTTGGTGAACAGCACGTTGTCGTCGGCCATGCCATGGATCAGCAGCAGGCGGTCGGGACGGATGTGGCCGGCATGGGTGAACACGCTGGCTTCGCGATAGCCGTCGACGTTGGCGTCCGGCAGGTGCATGTAGCGCTCGGTGTAATGGGTGTCGTACAGCGCCCAGTCGGTGACCGGCGCGCCGGCCACGCCGCAGGCGTAGGCATCGGGCGCCTTGCCGAGCAGCATCAGGGTCATGTAGCCGCCGTTGGACCAGCCGTGCACGCCGATGCGTTCGCCGTCGACCCACGGCTGCGCGCGCAGCCAGTCCACGCCCGCCACCTGGTCCTCGACTTCCACCGTCCCCTGCTTCTCGTACAGCGATCCGCCGAAGGTGGCGCCGCGGCGTGGCGTGCCGCGATTGTCGAGCGAGAACACCACGTAGCCCTGCTGCGCCAGGTACTGGTTGAAGAATGCGTCGGCGCGCCCGGGCCAGGCATCGACCACGGTCTGTCCTGCCGGGCCGCCATAGACGTACACCACCACCGGGTGGCGCCGCGCCGGATCGAACCCGGCCGGCCGGATCAGGCTGTAGTGCAGCCGGGTGCGGCCGTCGGCGGCGGTCAGGGTGCCGAACTCGGTCGGCAGATGCGCGTCGCGGAACGGGGCGTAGGGATGGTCCGGCGCGTCCAGGTCGTTGTCGACGAGCGCGGCGATGCGGCTGCCGTCGGCGCGGAACAGCTCGACCTGCGGCGGCGTGCGCGTGTTCGACCAGCTGTCGACGTAGACGCTGGCGTTCTTGGCGAAGCTGGCGTCGTGCAGGCCGGGCGCCTGCGACAGCCGCTCGATCTCGCCGCCGGCCAGCGGCACCGCGTAGATCTGCTTTTCGGTCGGCGATTCGCGCCCGGCGCTGAAGTACACGCGGCCGGCGTCCTGATCCACCGCCAGCAACGCGTCGACCGGCCAGTCGCCGGCGGTCAGGGCGGTGAGTTCGCTGCCGTCTTCCGACGCTAGGTACAGGTGCTCGAAGCCGCTGCGCTCCGAGCTCCACAGGAAGCGGCCGTCCTCGAGGAAGCGCAGGCTGTCGTGCAGCGGCACCCAGGTCTTCGAGGTCTCGGCGACCAGGATCCGTTGCGCGCCGGTCGCGAGCGTAGTCTCGACCAGTTCCAGCGTGCGCTGGTCGCGCGACTGCCGCTGGAAGGTCAGCCGCTGCGGGTCGCGCCAGTCGACGCGCGCCAGGTAGATATCCGGATCGTCGCCGAGATCGACGCGCAGCGGCGCCGCCGGGCCCATGCGCGTCTGCACCCGCACCGTACGCGGGCCGTCGGCGGTATCGATGCCGCCCTCGCGCGTCGGCGGCGGGCCGGCGTCTGCCAGCCGTGCCACCCGCAATTCGATCCGCACGTTGGGATCGCCGGCGGCCGGGTAACGCTGCTCGACCACCTCGGTGCGGTCGGCATACACCTCGTAGCGTTTCTGCACCGGCACCGGTGATTCGTCGATGCGGGCGTAGGCGATCGCCGAGTCGTCCGGCGCCCACCAGTAGCCGGTATGGCGGCCCATCTCCTCGTCGGCGACGAACTCGGCGACGCCGTTGCCGATGGTGTCGGAACCGTCCTCCGTCAAGCGGAGTTCCTTGCCGCTGGCCAGGTCGATCACCCACAGGTCGCGCTCGCGGACGAAGCTGACGTAGCCGCCCTTGGGCGAGAGCTTCGGGTCGGTGGCGAAGCCGCCGCCGTCGGTGAGCTGGCGCACCGCATCCGCGCCCCGCTTCGTCAGGTCGTACAGGTAAAGCTCGCCGCCGAGCGGAAACAGCAGCCGCTGCCCGTCCGGCGCCCAGTGGTAGTCGACTATGCCGGAAAAGCCGGCGATGCGCTGGCGCTCGCGGCGGGCCTTTTCCTCGTCGCTGAGCGTTTCCTCTCCGGGCAGCAGCACCTGCGAATCGACCAGCAGGCGGGTCTGGCCGCTGTCGACGTGGTACTCCCACAGGTCGAGCCGGTTGCGGTCCTCGTCCTTGCCGCGCAGGAAGGTCACGCGCGAGCCGTCGGGCGCGATCTTCGGCTTGGTCAGGGTGGGCCCGGACAGCGCCGCATCGCCGGTGATGGCCTGGAGGGTGAGCTTGCGATCGTCGGCGAGGGCGGTGGCGGTGGTGGCGAGCATCAGGACGGCGGCGGTGAGCAGGGGACGCATGGTCTCTCCCGGCGGGCGGAAGCGCCAAGTCTAGCGGCCCGCCGCGCCTCCGTAGGAGCGCCCCATGGGCGCGATACCGCGAGTGCCGGCAGGATCCGGTGGATGCCGCGATTCCCGACCGGCAGGCGCGCCGGCCACCGGAATCCCGCGGGCGGCGAACTGCCCGCGGCATCGCGTGCATGGGGCGCTCCTACGGCGGAGCACCGAAGCCGTACCGGACTCAGGCCGGCGCCTTGCCGAACAACAGTGCACGTTCCTCGTCGCTCATCGGCTTGCCGGCGTCCGGGTTGACCTGTTTGGTCAGCGCGTACGCGCGCTGCGTAGCGGGCCGCGCGGCGATCGCCGCGTGCCAGCGCCGGACCTCGGGAAACGGCGCCAGGTCGAGCGGCGCCTTGTCGTACGGGTCGACCCAGGGATAGCTGGCCATGTCGGCGATGCTGTAGTCGTCGCCGGTGATGAAGGCGCGGCCCTGCAGCTGCTTGTCGAGCACGCCGAGCAGGCGCGCGGCCTCGTTGCGATAGCGCTCCATCGCATAGGGGATCTGCTCCGGCGCGTAGACGTGGAAATGCCCGTACTGCCCGGTCATGGGCCCGAGGCCACCCATCTGCCACATCAGCCACTGGTTGACCTCGATCTTGCGGCGCACGTCTTCGCCGAAGAAGCGGCCCGTCTTGTTGGCGAGATAGAGGAGAATCGCGCCGGATTCGAACACGCTGACCGGCTCCCCGCCGTCCGCGGGCGCGTGGTCGACGATGGCCGGCATCTTGTTGTTGGGGGAGATGGCGAGGAAGCCGGGTTCGAACTGGTCGCCCTTGCCGATGTTCACCGGCTTGATGCGGTATTCGAGCCCCGCTTCCTCGAGGAACAGGGTGATCTTGTGGCCGTTGGGGGTGGGCCAGTAGTAGAGGTCGATCATGGTCGGGTGCTCCGCGTGCGGGAGGACACGATTCTAGGCCCGTGGATGCGACCCGGCTGCCCACCCGTGCAGACCGCTGTGTTGCAGCCCACGGCGCGGCCGGCGTGCCGGCGCGCACCGGTGGAGGACGCGGCTACTGCGTCGCGCAGTCGACCTTGTGGTCGAAATCGGTGCCCGGGGCGACGTGGCTGAGTGCGATCCGCGCGCCGGCGCCGGTGCGCAGCGCGAACGGCATGTCGAGCCGGGCGGTATCGGCGCCGGCCGCGCGCAGGCATTTGAGCTGCACCCCCAGGCGCGTCCATTGGCCCTGTGGCAGCTTCGCCAGCGCATCGCCGATCGGCAATTCTCCGGCGCAGTCCGGGCCGCAGCCGGCGAGCCACGTCGCCTTGCCGTCGCTGGGCAGCGCATCCACGCGCACGGTCGCGACCACGAACACGTCGCCGTTGGTCTCCCGCACCAGGTCGAGCGGGGTGTTGGCGCGCAGCTGCACGGTGCCATCGCCGGACCAGGCGAACGCGCGCGCGCCCTCCTGGATCTCGGTGTTGACCGCGGTCATTTCCAGGCTGCCGTCGGCGGTCTCCGCGGCCGGATGCACGACGTCGGTGGCGCTGTCGTCGGCGCCGACCAGGCGCAGGGTCAGCCCGGTGGTCGCCATGCCGCGTTCGAACCAGGCGTTGCTGCGAGCGGCTTCGGGGTCGACGCCCGGCTCCTCGGACAGCGGGGCGAGGTCGCCGTCGTCGGCATAGGTCAGGCCGAAGCCGAATGCGAACAGTGGGTCGTAGTCCTCCTGGCCGTGGTTGTTCGCGAACTGGTCGGCGCGACGTGGCCACGAGAAGCTCAGCTTGCCCTTGAAATCGTGCTGGATGTCGCCGTCGGCGCCGCGCAGCAGGACGTCGGCGATCCCGCCGCCCTCCGAGCCCGGCAACCACGCGGCGACGAAGGCGTCGGCGGCGTTGATTTCGCGGTTCAGCCACAGCGGCCGTCCGCTGAGGAACACCGCCACCACCGGAATGCCGTCGGCCTTGAGCTTGCGGATCAGCTCGAGGTCGCCGGACTTGCCGCCCTTGAACATGAGGTCCGGCAGGTCGCCCTGGAACTCGGCATAGGGCTCCTCGCCGAACACCACGATCGCCACGTCGGGCTTGCGCGTGTAGCCGCCGTCGACCGCCAACTCGGCGTGGCCGCCAGCCGCTTCGACCTGCGCCTTCAGCCCGCCCCAGATCGAGTCTGCGTTGGGGAAGTCCTCGCGCCGGGTTTCCGTGCCCTGCCAGGTCAACGTCCATCCGCCGGCCTGCTTGCCCAGGTTGTCCGCGCCGTCGCCCGCGACCAGCACGCTGGACTTCGGCGACAGCGGCAGGATGCCGCCCTGGTTCTTCAGCAGCACCAGCGATTCGCGCACCGCCCGGCGCGCGACCTCGCGGTGCTCCGGCGCGCCGAGCAGCTCGAACCGGCCGCCGAGCGCACGCTCGGAGGGCTTCGGCTTCTCGAACAGGTTGGCGCGGAACTTCACCCGCAGGATGCGGCGCACCGCATCGTCGAGGCGTTCGATCGGGATCGTGCCCGCCTGCACGTGCGCGAGCGTGGACTCGTACATGCCCTTCCAGCTGTCCGGCGCCATCGCCATGTCGAGGCCGGCATTGAAGGTCTGCGCGCAATCGGTGTTGGTGCAGCCGCGGACCTGGCCATGGCCGTTCCAGTCGCCGACGATGAAGCCGCCGAAGTTCATCCGCTCCTTCAGCACGTCGGTCAGCAGCGGCCTGTGCCCGTGCATCTTCTCGCCGTGGAAGCTGTTGAACGAGGCCATCACCGCCTGCGCGCCGGCCGCGATCGCCGGCACGTAGCCGGCGGCGTGGATGTCGCGCAGCTGCGCCTGGCTCACCACCGTGTCGCCCTGGTCCTTGCCGTCGCTGGTGCCGCCATCGCCGAGGTAGTGCTTGACCGAGCTCATCACGTGATGGTCGTCGAGGAACTCGGGCGTGCCGGGCTTGCCCTGCAGGCCTTGGACGAACACGCCGGCGTAGCTGGCGACCAGCTCCGGATCCTCCGAGTAGCCCTCGTAGGCGCGGCCCCAGCGGTCGTCCCGCGGGACCGCGACGGTGGGCGCGAAGGTCCACTCCATGCCGGTGGTACGCGTCTCGATCGCGGTGATGCGGGCGATCTCGTGCAGCAGCTCCGGGTTGCGGGTGGCGCCGAGGCCGATGTTGTGCGGAAACAGGGTGGCGCCGACGATGTTGCTCTGGCCGTGCATGGCGTCGATGCCCCAGATGACCGGAATCGCCTTGCCGCCGCCGCTGGTGTCCATCGAGGCCTCCCAGAACGCGTCGGCCAGATCCAGCCAGTCCTGCGGCGGGGCGTTGTAGCGGCGGCCCGGATCGGAGCCGCCGCCGGCGAGGATCGAGCCGAGCCGGTACTTGCGCACGTCCTCGGGGGTGATGCTGTCGATGTCGCCCTGCACGATCTGGCCGACCTTCTCCTCCACCGTCATCGTCGCCAGCAGCGCGTCGATCCGGTTCTCCAGGGCCGGGTCCGCCGCCAGCGGCCAGTCCACCTCGGGCCACTGTGTGGGGGTGATCTCGGCGCTCGGCGTCCCGCTGTCGGCGGGCGCGGGCGGCGATGCGGCCGCGGCGTCGGTGTCGTTGCCGGACGGCGTGCAGCCGGCCAGCGCCAGGGCCAGTACGCCGATGCGCAGGCGTGCGTTCCAGGTCGTGGTCATCAGGGGTGTTCTCCGCGGTGGTGGACTGGCGGTCCGATGGATGACAGCGTTGTCAAGATGTGGGCAGAATAGCCGCAAGCTGCCGGCGATGCTTGTTGCATCACGGAAAGATGCCGGTGGGCCATGCCGGGAACGGCATCGGTGACGCCCACAGGGAGGAGACGCCCCGATGAACCCGTTCCCGCCGCCGCGGCACGCGCGCTGACATGCGCGCGCGCGTGCATCTGGCAGAATCGCAGCCGGTCGTGGCCGAGCCGGGACGAGGCAACATGCGAATCCGTATCGAGGACGTGGCCGCCGCCGCCGGCGTGTCGATGAAGACCGTCTCGCGCGTCCTCAACCACGAGCCGAACGTCGCCGACGCGACCCGGCAGCGGGTCGAGGCGATCGTCGAGAAGCTGCGCTACCGCCCGCATCCCTCGGCGCGCACGCTGGCCGGACGGCGCTCGTACCTGGTGGCGATGCTGTACGACAACCCGTCCAGCAACTACCTGATGGAGGTGGAGCTGGGCGTGCTCGACGCCTGCCAGGCGCACCACTACAACCTGATGCTGGCGCCGCTGGTCTACGACGCGCGCGACATCGTCGCCAAGGTCGAGGCGCTGATCGACCAGTCGCGGCTCGACGGCGTGGTGCTGACCCCGCCGATCACCGACGACCCGGCGCTGCTGCAGCGGCTGGACGCGCTCGACATTCCCTACGCCAGCATCTCGCCGATGGAGGCCAACCGCCGCATCGGCGTGATCGTGGACGAGTGCGATGCGGCATGCGAGATGATCGCGCACCTGGCGCAGCTCGGGCACCGGCGCATCGCCCACATCAAGGGCCATCCGGCGCACGGCGCCAGCGGCTGGCGGCTGGCGGGCTACCGTGAAGGGCTGAAGCGCGCCGGCATCCGGTTCGATCCCGCGCTGGTGGCCGACGGCGAGTTCTACTACGACTCCGGCTTCGCGGCGACCAACCACCTGCTCGACCTCAAGCGCCCGCCGACCGCGATCTTCGCCGCCAACGACGACATGGCCGCCGGCGCGATCTGCGCGATCTGCGAACGCGGCCTGTCGGTGCCGGGCGACGTGTCGGTCTGCGGCTTCGACGACACCCCGATCGCGCGGCACATCTACCCGGCGCTGACCACGGTGCGCCAACCGACCCGCGACATGGGACGCCTTGCCGGCGTCGAGCTGCTCAAGGCGATCCGCGACCGCAATGCCGGCACGATGGTCGCCGTGCCGTACGCGCTGCAGCTGCGGCGCTCGACCGGGCCTGTACCCGGGCGTTGAGGATTGCTTCGTCGAGCCGGTCCCACCAGTGCGGTGACGAATGCGCCGTTCGAACGATCCCGTCTCCACCAAGGAGCGCGCCGTGCACGCGAAACCGTGTACATTTACTTGCATCGACATCGCATGCATGACCATTATCTAGGTTTGGGAAAGGGCAGGGGAGCGGCCTGCAGGCGTCGAAGCCTTCGAGCGCGACATCTTGTGCGGCGTAGGGCCGGCCCAACACTTCTCCGATCTGCAAACCTTCTCGGATCGGACAGCATGAGATTAGCGGCGAAGGCTTGTTGCGTTGCGCCATGATGCGCCGAGAAAGCGTACATGCCGCATGGCTTTGTCGATCGGTGGCGCCGGAATGGTGCCCCTATGATTTGGCGCGGCCTCAACTCCATTGCCGCCCCGCGGGAAAGCTGATATACGGAACCAATGCAAGGGCTGCGGTCATTCGACGGGATGACTGGGGGAACTCAGGGAATTAGGTCCGCATCGGGCCGGAAGAGCTTAAGGGGTCGAAATGTCGATTCGTCTCGCGAGCGCGCGGTTTGGTGTCGCGTGCGGTGTTTTGCCGTGCAACGGAGATCCGGCGTGACCGCCGATTGTCAATTTTAGCCTACCGGCTTCGTCTGTGACCACGCGAGCGGCAGCAGGTAGCAACTGTCCACTATGGTGATGTTGGCCGGCGGCGATGTTGGCGATAACCCGTCAAGCCGGCTCGGTGGCCAGCGAAGTACGCTGGAAAGTTGCGTTTATCGGATGGATATACCTTATCGAAGTGTCAGAACTGAATGGTCTGCCGACCTAGGCGGCGCTTAATTGCCTCCGCCCTTGGCTATCTGGCTATCAAAAAAATTAATGGAATAAGCAATGAATATCTTTAATTATGTAGCCAATCTAGTACGAACGATGTTATTGCATATCCGTCCTGTAGTACAGGCTGTCTGCCCAGATCTTCCTGATAACGCAACTCACGCCGCAGTCAATCAATTACCAGATTGTCTAAATCGAATTCCGCATAATGATTGCGGAATGCGGATGACTGATCGACCAAGTTCGGCTCCACTCGCAACTCGTGGCCTTGATGGCGCGTTGCGTACGAAAAAACGCCTTTTGGCATTGCTCCTTGCGATCATTCTGATTCCGGGACCTTTGTCGGCCAATGTAAATGCTGATTGGGCGGAGGACAATGAAGATGCTCAAAGCACGAAGGTACTTCCACTTGGAAGTTCAGCGTTTGGCGAGCATATCGATCTCTATGACGGATCGCTTTCATTCTCGGTGGCCGATATATCAATAACCGGAAATAATCTAATGCCGGTAGAGCTTAAGCGGAGATATAATATCCTTTTAAGGAACGAGGATGGTGGAGCGAGCACCGATGGCACATTCTCTGACTGGGAACTCGACACGCCACGCATTAGTGGAGCATTTGCCACAACGTGGCACGATGATCGGTGCTCAGGATCGCTCGCTCCGCCAAACATCGAAGTCCATTTCCGGGATGTTTCCTATGCAAAGTTTTGGAAAGGGAACGACGCGCACATGCCGTTTGGCGGTGCATTTTTAAAACCCAGTCAGGCCGAAACAAAGCCAATTTCTGGCGCATCGTTTGTTGCGGTCACTAAGGGACGTGCCTGGTTCTATTGCGATCCCGCTGTCAATGTTAAGAATTCAACTGGTGAAGGCTTTGTTGCAATCACTCCAGATGGTACTCGGTACTGGTTCGATTGGTTGGCGCAGTATGGCGAGTCAACGGTTTATGTTAGGCATCAGAACCATGCTGATCCAGTTTCGCGCAGCAGGAATGTGCTTTATGCAACCCGTGTGGAAGATCGCTTCGGAAACTGGGTAACGTACTCGTATTCCAATAACCCTGCAGCCCGTGCAAAATTGGATAGCATCCAATCCAGTGACGGCAGGCAAATACTACTTACCTACGATGCGGAAGGCCGTATCAAGGCGGCGAGCGCAGGTGCACGTACTTGGTCTTATTCGTATTCCGCGGCGCCACTCTACGGTAGATCGTACTTGACTTCAGTCGGCTTGCCCGATGGAACAAGTTGGACGATTGATTTCTCAAAGCTTTTCCTTATGGAAGGCGTAGACTCGGAAGGGTTTGGCAGAAGCTGCCTGCATCCAGGTTATATAACCAAGAGTGAGTACGTAGGCTCAATAGTCCATCCTTCCGGCGCCACTATGGAGTATGTGGTAACGCAGATGCTGCATGGGCGAACGAACGTACCTTACAGCTGCAACACTAACAATACTTCTGGCGTGCACTCGGATGATATATCGAGACACCTTCGTGCTTATTGGGTGCCAAGCTTAGTCAGCAAACGGGTTTATGGCCCTGGTTTGGCCGACATGCAGTGGTCCTACAGCTATGCTGCCTCGCGAAATGACGAGGGTGTTCCCGGTAGTTGGGCGGCCAGTTCCGGGGATGATCCAGTATGTTTATCCGACAATTGCGCTGGGACCACTTCTACGACCGTAAATGGCCCCGGCGGTGATTGGATGCGATATACATTTGGTACAAGTTATCGTTATAATGAGCAGAAGCTAATTAAAGTTGAAACGGGCGCAGGCCCTAACAATATCAACAGGACGGAGTCGTACGGCTATACAATTTTGGATTCGTCCGGGAAATTTCTTCCGCCTATCGGAACGAGTATTCCTAGCGCTCGGGGGCGGAGCCCCGAGTTCATAGAGGCTTACCCCCGCCCGGAGCGCATCCGAACAGTCTTTCAGAATGGAGTGACATTCACGTCAACCGTACAAAGCTTCGGTGCATTCTGGCGCCCGATTGTCGTGACTAAATCCAGTACGATCGTAGGCAGCCCCAGCAAGACGGAGGTCACCGCCTACCACGACAATCTCAGCAATTGGGTGCTCGGCCAGCCAGCCAAGCTGACCGTCAATGGCATTGTCGCTTCCGAGATCACCTACAGCAGCCACGCCCTGCCGTTGACCTTCAAATCCTTCGGCAAGCTACAAGAAACCCGCACCTATGATGTGACGACTGCGGGTCAGAGGGGGATGATCAAGACCATCAAGGACGGCAACGGCAACATCACCACGCTGACCAACTGGAAGCGTGGTATCCCGCAATCCATCGCCTATGCCGATGGCACCAGCCAGTCAGCGGTCGTCAACGACGCCGGCTGGATCACCCGCGTCACCGATGAGAACGGGTTTGCCACCAACTACGCCTACGACCCGATGGGGCGGCTGAGCCGGATCACCTATCCGACCGGCGACAGCACGGCTTGGAACTCGACTTCCTTCGTCTTCGAAAAGAGAGCGGGTAGCGCCTATGGGCTGCCCGCCGGCCATTGGCGACAGGTCGTCAGCACCGGAAATGGCCGCAAGCTCACCTACTTCGACGCTTTGTGGCGGCCGGTGCTTGTGCAGGAGTACGACGCCGGCAATGCGGCGGCAACCAATCGCTTCACTCGCTATGCCTATGACCATGAAGGCCGAACGACCTTCACCTCATATCCAGTCTCTTCCGTCTCGTCGCTGTCCGCCGTCACGCAGGGAACCCATAGCAGCTACGACGCGATCGGTCGGACGACCACGGTTCGTCAGAATTCCGAACTCGGCGATCTAGTCACCTTCCATAGCTATCACAACAATGCTGACGGCTACTACACTCGCATCACCGATCCCAAGGGCAACCAGACCCGCATCTGGTATCAGGCCTTCGACCAGCCAAGCGAGGGCTTCCCGACGATCATCACCGATCCCGGCGGGCGCACCGACATCATCCGCGACGTGTTCGGCAAGCCCAAGTCGATCACCCGCAGCGGAGGCGGTGTATCGGCAACGCGCAGTTATCTCTACAACGCCAACCAGTTGCTGTGCAAAGCGGTAGATCCGGAGACCCGTGCCACCATCTTCGCCTATGACGGCGCCGGCAACCTGGCCTGGAGCAAGACAGGTTCGGGTTACACCAATGTCAGCAACTGCAACACCGACTCGGTTCCGATGGCCGACCGCACGGTCCGCACCTACGACAAGCGCAACCGGCTCAAGACCTTGAGCTTCCCGGACAGGCGCGGCGACCAGACTTGGCGCTATACCCCTGACGGGCTGCCGGCGGGCGTGACCGCAGCCAACGGGCTGGCTGGTGAAGTGCTGGTGACCAGCACCTACGTCTATAACAGGCGGCGCTTACTGGTGCACGAGGATATGAGCCGCGCCGGCATGACTCCATGGAACATCTCATACGCATATAACGCCAATGGACACTTGAGCAGCTTGAAATACCCATCCGGGCTGACAGTAGCCTACGCTCCCAATGCCTTGGGCCAGCCCACGCAGGCTGGTGCCTATGCCACCGGAGTGACGTACCACACCAACGGCGCGATCGCTCGGTTCACCTACGGCAACGGCCTCGTTCATACCACAACCCAGAACTTGCGTGGCCTGCCCGAGCGCATCCAGGATGCCGGAGCGGTAAGAGGTGTGGATGAGTCTTATGATTACGATGCCAATGGTAATGTGCTGGCAATCAGCGATGGTCTCCCTGGCGCGCGGCGCAACGTGGACATGGCTTACGATGGCTTGGACCGGCTGACCCGAGCTACTTCGTCCATGTTCGGGGGCAGCGGAACACCCACGCATGCCTACTATGGCTATGACGTGCTGGACAATCTAACGTGGGTGAAGAACCTGTCAGTAGGCAATGCGCGCAACCATTACTACTGCTACGACGCCAAGTGGCAGCTCACCAGCGTGAGAACCGGCAGCTGTAGCGGGACCACGGTGATGAATATCGGCTACGACGCGCAGGGCAACCTGGCAGATAGGAACGGGCAGCGGTACACCTTCGACTCTGGCAATCGTCTGCGTGAAGCGGTGGGTAAGGAGACGTACTGGTATGACGGTTACGGCCGTCGGGTCCAGGCGAACAGTTTGACCGGACAAGGCGGAATCGTATCGCACTACAGCAAAAGTGGGCAGCTGCTGTACCAGCAGGACTATCGGGCGGCGAAGCGGTACGAGTACGTGTATCTTGGTGGACGGTCAGTGGCGTACGAGGAGACTTCATCTGGCAGTGCGGGCGTGAGGCGCTATCAGCACACTGACGCGCTGGGTAGCGTGGCGGCGCTGACGAGCGCGACGCCTACGGTGGTGAGGCGGATGGAGTATGAGCCGTACGGGCGGAGGATCGGGGCGGTTAACGACGATCGCCCGGGCTACACCGGGCATGTGATGGATGCGGCCACCGGACTTATGTACATGCAGCAGCGCTATTATGATCCGGCGATCGGAAGGTTCCTCAGCGTGGATCCGGTGGGAGTAAGCACCAGTAGCGGAGCGAACTTCAACCGCTATTGGTACGCCAACAACAATCCCTATAGCTTCATCGATCCAGACGGGCGGCAGTCGAAATTTCGGGAAGTGATCAAAGGAATGGCCGAAGGCCTAGCAGATAGTGCTCTCGCTGACGCGCATTATTCGTCTCCAAACCCTATGGTGGCGGCATACCCTGGTGAGTCCTCCCAGGCAGAGGCGTGTGGCTGTAACTACCAATCTCCATTCGGGGCGGCAACTAGCAATGAGCAACAGCTTGGGCGTGATCTGTCGCCCGCTGCAGGTATTCTATTAGGTGTTGTAACTCGAAACCCCGCAGGTGCGAGTAGAGTTGTAGAAGGAGGCGGTGCAAGACTGGGGAGTTTGGGGGCGTCGGAAATTCGCAGAATTCAGAATGCGGCTAACCGCAGCGGGCAAGAAATAAACCTAGTAGGAAGTCGTGCAAGCGGGACTTCGACTTCGGACTCTGATTGGGATTATGTCATTAATGCCAATTCATCAACGAGAAACAGTCTTTCTCGCTCCCTGCCCGGAGCGGGAAATCTTAGTGAAGGGTCTAGGCCGAATATAGATATATTTAAGGGATCTGTTGATGAATCTAAGCCCTTTATTCGATTCTCTCCTGAGGATGATTTATGAAAGTGAAAGAAATAACAGTAACCTTGTATGGAGATGCGTCAAATAATGCAGTTATTTCTATGCCGGGGAGAAGGTTTCCAGGGGTCCTTGTTCAAGGAGACACGTTGAAAAATTTGCTGGACTCCAGCGAAGTTGTACTTAAGTTCGCTAAACAAATAGGTAATGAAGGACTTCGTGATGAGGCGATCTTCTTGTACGATTCGCTGTCCGATATGTATGAATGGTATAGAAGGGATGCTGGTGAGCTTGTTGATGAATAACGCCATCCATGGTCCGCTTGAAGTGCTTCCTTGTCGCCAGGTCACGGAATCAAAGGGGACGGAGTGAGTCACCCCTGATTTCTCAGACACCATGAAGCGGACCTCGCAAGGGCCAGTGAGTGGAGGAGGCTTAAGCTTTCCTTCTGGTGATGCTCAGGCCGGCCGCTTAGGCCAGGCGGTGGTAATGCGCCAGTAGGTACACGCCGTGGGCGGTTAGCTGCTCGGAATGACAGTGGGTCTCGGTGTAGAGCGTGGCGAAGGCGCGAGTATAGGCATCGAGTAGCGCGTCGTTGCCGATCAGGTGCACCGTAGAGCCGGCGGCCTTCACCGATGCAGGCAGCAGCGCGCGGATTTCGTGCCCGATCAGCAGGCCGGAGAGATAGTCGGACAGGCGCTCGGCGGGCAGGCTGTCGAACAGCACGTGCGCGCGCGCGCCGAACAGATGGTGCAGCAGGCCGCCGTCGGCCGCGCTGTCGTGCAGGCCGCGGTCGAATGCCTCGGCCTCCGCGGTGCCGGTAGCCGTGCCGGCGTGGCCTGCGCCTGCAGGCGCCAGTTCGGCCAGGGTGCCGTGCCGGCGCAGCAAGTCGAACACTTCGCCGGTCATGGCGGTCGCGATCGAGACGATGCGGCCGTCGTCCGTTTCGACCCATTTGCTGTGGGTGCCCGGCAGGCAGATGACATGGCGGCCGCCGCCGAGCATGTCGAGCAGGGCGAGCACTTGGGTCTCCTCGCCGCGCATCGCGTCGCCGGCGCCGCTGCGGTCGGCCATGCCGGGCACGAACCAGAGCCGGCGGCCGGGCAATTCCGGCGTGTCGCAGGACCGCAGCGCCGCCGTGAGTGCATCGATGCCGGCGGGGCAGTCGACGTAGGGCACCTCCACCCAGCCGTTGCGGCTGCCGACCATGCCGCACAGCACGACGACGGCGTCGTCCCAGTCGCCGACGCAGGCGCGCAGCACCTCGGCATGGCGGCCGCGGCAGGCGGTGGCGCCCTCGGCCACGCGCCGCTGCGCGGTCACGGCGCCGGTGTCGTCGATGCGATAGGCGCGCAGCTGGCTGGTGCCCCAGTCGACCGCGATCATGCGCGCTCCGGGAATTCGGACGGACAGAGCACGGCGGCGCTCCGGATCATCGGGGCCTCACCACTCGGCCACGCTGCCGTCGGCATGGCGCCACAGCGGATTGCGCCAGGCCGGCGGCGCGCGGCTCGCTTCGAGCAGGCGCTCCTCGTCGATCTCCACGCCCAGGCCCGGGCCGGGCAGGGCGCGAATGTAGCCGTCCTCGCAGCGGAAGTCGTCGGGGTTGCGCACGTAGTCGAGCAGGTCGGCATGCTGGTTGTAGTGGATGCCGATGCTCTGCTCCTGCAGCACCGCATTGTGCGAGACGAAATCGACCTGCAGGCAGGCGGCCAGCGCCACCGGCCCCAGCGGGCAGTGCGGTGCCAGGGCGACGTCGTAGGCCTCGGCCATCGCCGCGATGCGGAAGCATTCGCTGATGCCGCCGGCGTGCGACAGGTCCGGCTGCAGGATCGACAGGCCGCCGGCGGCGAGCACCCGCTTGAACTCGAACCGCGAGTACATGCGCTCGCCGGCGGCCAGCGGGATCGCGCTGATGGCCGCCAGCCGCGGATACTCCTCGGCCTGTTCCGGCAGCACCGGCTCCTCGACGAACAACGGCCTGTACGGCTCCAGCTCGCGCAGCAGCACCCGCGCCATCGGCGCGCCGATCCGGCCGTGGAAGTCGATGCCGAAATCCACCGTGTTGCCGAACGCCTCGCGCACGCCGGCCACTTTGGCGATCAGCGCATCGATCGCCGCGGTGCCGGCGAGCGGCGCCAGCTCCTCGCTGCCGTTGAACTTGAACGTGTCGTAGCCATGCTCGGTGAGCGCGCGGATCTGCGCGATCAGCTCGGCCGGGCGGTCGCCGCCGACCCAGCGGTAGGTCTTCATGCGGTCGCGCACCAGCCCGCCGAGCAGCTCGTAGACCGGCACGCCCAGCGCCTTGCCCTTGATGTCCCACAGCGCCTGGTCGATGCCGGCGATGGCGCTCATCAGGATCGGGCCGCCGCGGTAGAAGCCGCCGCGGTACAGCGTCTGCCACAGGTCGTTGATCCGTGCCGGATCGCGGTCGACCAGGTAGTCCGACAGCTCGTGCACGGCCGCCTCCACGGTCTGCGCACGGCCTTCGATCACCGGCTCGCCCCAGCCGGTGACGCCTTCGTCGGTCTCGATCTTCAGGAACAGCCAGCGCGGTGCCGCGTGGTAGGTGCTCAGGCGCACGATCTTCATGGCAGGACTTCCAGATAGGCTTGCTTGAACGCGCGCGCGCTGTCCTGCGTGCGGTCGGCGGGTTGCCCCGGCCGATAGAGCTCGCCGCCGATGCCGGCGCCCGTGCTGCCGGCGGAGAGGTATCCGGCGAGCAATGTCGGATCGACGCCACCGACGACGAACAAGGGAACGGGCGGCAGCACGGCGCGCAACGCGCGCACGTGGGCCGGCCCATAGGTGGATGCGGGAAACAGCTTGAGCATCTGCGCGCCGGCGTCGAGCGCGGCGAACGCTTCGCTGGGCGTCGCGAAGCCGGCGACGACCTGCAGGCCGCGCGCCACCGCATGGCGGATCAGTGCGGGATCGGTGTTGGGCGTGACGATGAAGCGCGCGCCCAACTCGACCAGCGCGTCGGCGTCGGCGGTCCGCAGCACGGTGCCGCCGCCGATCCAGGCGCGGTCGCCGAAGGCGCGGACGGCGCTGCCGATGCTGTCGGCCCAGTCGTGTGAATTGAGCGGGATCTCGATCGCGTCGAAGCCTTCGTCCACCAGCGCCTCGACGTGCGCCAGGACTTCCTGCGGCCGGATGCCGCGCAGGATGGCGATCAGCGGAAGCCGGAACGGAGGCCCGCTCATGCGCACCGGGGCGACGGCATCGCCGGGCGGACGATCCGCCCGGCGTCGCGCAAGACATGGATGCCGATGGAATGCGCCATGGACCCTCCTCCTGGCATGGGGCCCTCGGCAGTGGCGGGGGCCTGCCCGCCGTCCTGCGCCGGGCGACCGTTCACGATGCGCGTCGGTGCGGCGTTACGCCAACCGTCGGGCCGCATGCGCCCATGCCGGTCACGCCCTCGCGGGGTTGGCGATGGGCCATAGCGTTGCCCGCAAACCTATGTTCGACAAATGAAATTTTCGGCAGATGCTATTCCCCATGTGAATACGTATCATCGACCGACGAGCCCTCGGCGGCCGTGACTTTTCCGCGATCGCCCGCCGCCGGCCGGCACGCATCCGCAGCCGCACCGCACCCCGGGGGAAGGTGGTCCGCATGGTCCAGGCAAGCACCAGCTGGTTCAACGCCTCGCGCCTGAAGACGCGGCATCTGCTGCTGTTGCTGCATCTGTACGAGCAGCGCAGCGTGCTGCGCGCCGCCGAGGCGGCCAGCATGACCCAGCCGGCCGCCTCCAAGCTGCTGGCCGAGATGGAAAGCGTGCTGGGCGTGACGCTGTTCGAACGCCACGCCCGCGGCGTCGAGCCGACCTGGTACGGCCAGGTCCTGATCCGCCGGGCGCGCTCGGCGCTTTCCGAGATCGGCCGCGCCCACGACGAGATCGCGGCATTGCGCAGCGGACAGATGGGGCAGGCGGCGATCGGCACCGTGGTCAATCCCGGCACCAACCTGGTGCCGCAGGCGGTCGCGATGGTCAAGCGCGACTTCCCCGACATCATGATCCGGGTGGAGATGGACTACAGCCGGCCGCTGGTGGCCAAGCTGCTGGACGGGCAACTGGACATCGTCATCGGCCGCATCATGGGTCCGGAAGGCGCCGGCGAGCTGGACTTCGAGCCGCTCGCCGACGAGCCGCATTCGGTGATCGCGCGGGCCGGGCATCCGCTGGCCGGGCGCACGCGGCTGCAGCACGCCGACCTGATCGACTACGGCTGGATCCTGCCGCCTGCGGAGAGCGTGCTGCGCGCGCGCCTGGATTCGGTGTTCCTGGAACACGGCCTGCAGCGGCCGCACAACATCATCGAGACCTCGGCGCTGCCGGTCATCACCAACCTGCTGCGCAGCGGCGATCTGTTGACCGCGCTGCCGATCGATTCGGTGGCGCCGTACGTGCAGGCGGGCCAGCTGGTCGCGCTGCCGATCGAACTGGGCGTGCGCATGGAGTTCTTCGGCATCGTCCGCCGCCGCGACCAGTTGCTGTCGCCCGGCGCCGAGCGGGTGCTGGAGGCGCTGCGGAGCACGGCGCGGCGGTTGTACGCGGAGATGCCGCCGCGGCATGCGCCTTGAGCGGCGTTCTTGCTGGTTTTCCGAAGCAGACCCAGGAACCGTTGAGGTTCGCCCCCAGGCCTGGCCAGTCGTTCGACGGTTGAACATCCGCAGGGGCAGGCTCTGAAGCCTCTCTCCCGCCGCGGCGAGACCGCGCGGCTTGCGCGCCATCTGGTGTGCGGACGGTCGAGCGCCCGTGCCGCTGGCACGGACCGGCCCCGGCTCCGGCCAACGTGCAGCAGGTCCCGGCGCAGGAAACGTTTTCATTCCGAGGTGGTGGAAACCGCCGGGTTTCGGAAGCAGACGCCGCCCGGGAAAAGAGCCGTTCGATATTCGCACGCACCGACCCAATCGACGGCCTCTTATATTCCAAAGAAATATAGATCTCCGTAAATATTTCATTGGTATGGCATCGCGCCTGCCGCCTATGCTCCGACGGAAGTCACGTTTTCACGATTCCGATCGATCAACGGCATTCATGGGCGGCGCGGCAGTTTGAAGCGGCCCATTTGCGGAACTCAGGAACACGCGCGCCATCGGAGCGCGCGATAGGTCGCCAGGCGGAGCCCGGCGCATGTGCCGGGCCCGCCATCCAACAAGAGCGGAACGCCGACCCGAAGAACGAGCGACCACAGGGAGCACGCGGCGCCACGGTGTCCGGGCCCCAACCGACAACGCAAGCCATGTGTCCTTGGGAGGGAACAACCATGTCAACGCGTCATCGCCGTGACCCTGCATGCCGGCTCGTGAGCCGCAGTTCCAGTCGCAATCGCTTTCCTCGTACTGCCATTGTACTGAGCATCGCCGCGTTGCTCAGCGCGCAGGCGCATGCACAACAATCTACCGAGCGTCCTGGTGGGGCGGACCAAGACGACGCCACCGAGTTGGACAGGGTGGTGGTCACCGGCGTGCGCGGCAGCCTCACCAAGGCGCAGATCATCAAGGAAACCACCGACCAGATCGTGGATTCCGTTGTCGCCGAGGACATCGGCAAGCTGCCAGACAACAACATCGCCGAGGCGCTGCAGCGCATCTCGGGCGTGCAGATCCGGCGCAACAAGGGCGAGGGCAGCGAGATCGCCATACGCGGCCTGACCCAGGTGCGCACCGAGCTCAACGGACGCGACATCTTCACCGCGAACGAGGGCCGCGCACTGAACCTCGAGGACGTGCCGGCCGAACTGCTCGCCGGCATCGACGTCTACAAGAATCCGAACGCCGAGCTGATCGAAGGCGGTATCGGCGGCCTGGTCAACCTGCGCACGCGCATGCCGTTCGACGCCGACGGCATGAGGATCAGCGGCAGCTTCACCGTCAACCGCTGGGACCTGCGCGATTCGGTGCAGCCGTCGGCCTCGTTCCTGTTCAGCAACCGCTGGCTGACCGGCGTCGGCGAGATGGGCTTCCTGTTCAACGCCGCCCGCCAGGAAGGCCAGTATCGCGAGGATCGCATCAATCTCGGCAACTACCTGGTGTTCGACGATGTCCCCGGCTACGAGGGGCAGGAGGTCGTGATCCCCACCGAGGTCGGCATGTACAGCCACTTCGGCGACCGCGAGCGCGACGGCCTGGCCGCGGCGTTCCAGTGGAAGCCGAACGACGGCATGGAGATCTATGCGCAAGCGTTGCGCTCGGACTACAAGTTCCGCAACCGCGAGTACAGCGTCCGCGCCGGCAACTTCAACAACGACACCGAGGACCTGGTGAACTTCTCCGGCAACGGCTGGGGCTTTGTCTCGCCGTCGATCCCCGGCTACGAAGCCTTCACCGATCCGTTCGGCTTCACCCCGGAAGGCGAGTTCCAGTACGGGACGTTCAACAACGCGCTGGTGACCACCACCGCGCGCATGGACTGGCGCAATTCGGTGACCAGCGACTACGGCGCCGGCTTCAAGTGGCAGGTCAACGACCGGCTCCACTTCTCCACCGACCTGCAGTACGTCGACGCCACCACCGAGAGCGTGAACTACTGGGTCGACCTGCTGGCGGGGCAGTTGTCCGACCCGAACGACTGGCGTGGCTGGTCAGGGCTCTACGGCATGCCGCCGGTGATCGTGGACTTCCGCGGCGAGCGGCCGTCGATCAGCGTCGTCGACCAGGCCACCGGCCAGCCGATCCCGGGTTACATGAGCAATGTCGAGAACTACGCCGGCTGGATGTCGCACCTGGACAAGCGCGACGACAACGACGCCGACCAGATCTCGTGGCGGGCGGACGTGCGCTGGGATTTCATCGACGGCGACTTCCTGCGTGACCTGCGCTTCGGGGTCCGCCTGACCGACCGCGACTCGATCGTGCGCAGTTCCAGCTGGAACTGGCAGAAGATCCCGCCGCCGGGTTCGGACAACGCCTGGGGCACGTGGGCCGCGGTGCCCCTGTCGGAGTACCCGGACGCGTGCTACAGGCTGTTCCCCTTCGGCGACCATTTCCGCGGACAGAGCGGCCTGCCGACCGGTTACGTGGCCTGCGACGAGATGGTCGCCGACTACGAGAACACCGTGCGCATGTTCGGCCATGATCCGGTGACGTACAACGCGCAGACCGACATTCGCGAGTTCGGCGAGAAGACCTATGCCGCCTACGCGATGCTGCGCTTCGGCAACGACAGCGGCCGCTTCCCCTGGGACGCGAATGCCGGCGCGCGCCTGGTGCGCACCGAGACCACGGTCGACGGCTGGGAGCGCGAGCAGGACGTGCCGGTGAACGAACTGATGCCGGTCAGCGTGAAGCACTCGTACACCGACGTGCTGCCGAGCTTCAATTTCCGCATGTTCTTCACCCCGCAACTGCAGTGGCGCGTGGCCGCCTCGCGCGCGATGTCGCGCCCCAACTTCGACCTGCTCGATCCGTACGTGCACCTGGGCAACACCTTCTTCGACTTCAACACCGGCGGCCTGTCCTACGCCAACCGCGGCAATCCCTACCTGGAGCCGATGTATTCCAATCAGTTCGACACTTCCCTGGAGTGGTACTTCGGCGAAGGCTCGATGCTTTACGGCACCGCCTTCTACAAGCAGGTCAAGGGCTTCTATTTCTACGACACGGTGACCGCCAACTACTACGACCCGGCGTACGAGGTGCAGGACACGCCGGACGGCTCGGCGCGCCCCTGCGTGGGCGCCGAGTGCGTGCGCCCGTTCGAGCTGCAGACCCGCGCCAACGGCGAGGACGGCAAGATCAAGGGCCTGGAGGTCGGCTACCGGCAGATCTTCGAGTCGGGGTTCGGGTTCGAGACCAACTACACCTACGTCGACAGCAGCGCGCCGTCGCCGGACGCGCAGACCACCGACGGCATCGAGGTGGCCTACCTGCCGCTGGAGGGGCTGTCCAAGCACAGCTACAACGTAGTGCTGTTCTTCGAGCGAGAACGTTTCTCGGTCCGTACCGCGTACAACTGGCGCGATACCTGGCTGGTCACCACCCGGCCGCCGAATGCCGGCCACGTGCCGCAGTACCACGACGAGACGGGACAACTGGACGCGTCGATCCGATTCAACTTCGACGAGGTCTGGTCGATCTCGCTCGACGGCACCAACCTGCTGGACGAAGAGCGCTTCGACTACTACGGCAGCCCGAGCCGTCCCAACGGCTGGTACCTCAACGACCGTCGGATCGGCCTGACCGTCCACGCCAACCTGGAGCTGTAGGCCCCGGCCCTCGCCCGCTACGCTGCGGGCGGGGTCGCGGCAGTCGGAAGTGCGATGCAAGCATGCGTTCCGGCGCATGACCAGCGGAGAGCCGCCTTGTCCCCGCACTTCCGATCCAGGCACTGAGGTTTCCCCACATTTCTCGCAGCCTATCTTCCCCCTTTGAAAAAGGGGGATCGAGGGGGATTTGCTGTTGCTGTTGCTTGGTCGGGCACCGAGCAAATCCCCCCCAACCCCCCTTCTACAAAGGGGGGAAGTAACCAAGCCGTTGAACTGATTGCAGGAAAGCAGGGAAAACCTCAGGTCCAGGCACGATTCGGGATCGCCGGCGGATGCGCCGGGTCTGCACCCGCGTCGCGGGGAGAGGGACCGTGCACGCGCTGGCGACTTGCCCGGCATGGACGCAGGCGGCCGGCGATGCATGGCGCGACGTCGCCATCGGTGGGCGGCGGCTTCGCCACCGGGCTGGCATTCCATCTTCCGCGCCCGATCTGCTGTATACGCGCACCGACGGCGGTGACGCATATCGTCGGCTTCCGGATGCGCGTCGCCGGCTGCCGCTGCTGAATTGGATGTGTGACACGACGACATCACCGTTGATGGCGTGGCGGCGATGCGGGGTGTCGTGGCGATGCGCGTCGGGGATTTCGTTTCCATCAGCAGGACGCAATTGATGCAACGCATCATTCGGTGACGATATAGCTCGCGGCGAATATTTCATTGGTATGGAATGTCACCCCCTCCTATGCTGCGGGCGAGTCTGCGGTATCGGGATGCGCCTCCACTCGAGCGGTGAGGCTTGCGGTCCGGGCAAGAACGCAGCGCCATGCGCATCGGGCGATGGAATGCCGGCGGGCCCCTGCCCTGCGAGCAGCGGTCGACCCGGAGCACGAGCATGGCCCGGCCGATCGGCATGCCGGGACGCTCGAAACCATTCGTCGTTCAAGTGGGTCCTGGGAGGGAACAACCATGCCAACACGTCAGCGCCACGCTCCGGCGGGCCGGGCCGCCGGCCGTGCATCGGTCCGCGGATTGCGGCATTCCGCCATCGCGCTCGGCATCGCCGCGCTGATGGGCAGCAACGCGTACGCACAGCAGCCCGCGCCCAATGCGGATCCGGAGACGGACGGCGCCACCGAGCTCGACGCCGTGGTGGTCACCGGCGTGCGCAGCAGCGTGACCCAGGCGCAGGCGATCAAGCAGAACGCCGAGCAGATCGTCGACTCGATCGTCGCCGAGGACATCGGCAAGCTGCCCGACAACAACGTCGCCGAGGCGCTGCAGCGCATCTCCGGCATCCAGATCCAGCGCAACTACGGGGAAGGCAGCGAAATCGCCATCCGCGGCCTGACCCAGGTGCGCACGGAACTCAACGGCCGCGACATCTTCACTGCCAACGAGGGCCGCGGCCTGAGCTTCGAGGACGTGTCGGCGGAGCTGCTGGCCGGCATCGACGTCTACAAGAACCCTTCCGCTGAGATGATCGAGGGCGGCCTCGGCGGCACCGTGAACCTGCGCACGCGCCTGCCGTTCGACTACGACGGCCAGAAGCTGGCCGGCAGCATCCAGTACAACCATTACGATCTGGCGGACGAGGGCGAAACCGCCTTCTCCGGACTGTTCAGCAATCGCTGGCAGACCGGCATCGGCGAGATCGGTCTGCTGGTGAACCTGTCCAAGCAGGAGGGCTCGTTCCGCCAGGACACGATCTCGATCGAGCCTTGGTGGGACCTGACGACCGTGCCCGGCCACGAAGGCCGGAACGTCTCGGTTCCGCGTGGCGCCGGCATCAACACCACCAATGGCGAGCGCGACCGCGAGACCAGCGCCATCGCGTTGCAATGGCGTCCCAATGACGATGTCGAAGTGTATCTGCAGGCGCTGCGTTCGGACTACGAGTTCAGCTGGCTGGACTACTCGTTCTTCGCCTACAGCGGCGGCAGCCCGATGGTGCCGGTTCCCGGCAGCAGCTTCGTGGTCAACGACCGCGACGAGTTCGTCAGCGGCACGTTCCAGGACACTCCGGTCGACTCCAACACCAGCCTGACAGAACGCCACTCGGTGACCACCGACTACTCGGCGGGCGCCAAGTGGAGCGTCAATGAGCGGCTCTCGTTGAGCACCGATTTCCAGTACGTCGATGCCACCACCGAGTCCACGCGCTACATCGTCGGCACCGGCATGACCGGCGTGCCGCGCTTCACCATGGACTTCAGCGGCGACCTGCCGCGCTTGGCCGTGACCGACGCCAGCGGCGCCGAAGGCTACCTGGCCGACAGCGCCAACTACATCGGCTGGAAGTTCCACCTGGACAACAAGGACGACAACGAGGGCATCGAGTTCGCCTGGCGCAGCGACATGGACCTGGCGTTCGACGACGGCTTCGTGCGCAGCTTCAAGGCCGGCGTGCGCTATACCGATCGCGATGCCGAGAACAAGGGCAACGTCTGGCGCTTCATGTGCTTGAACGACTGCGCCGGCGCCCCGTTCGCCGACTATCCGACCATCCCGCTGGTGCCGAACCCGACCACCGACTTCTTCCGCGGCGACGGCGACACCTTCGGCCCGACGCTGACCGCGTCCGACATCGCGGTAGGGAACTACGAAGGGACCCTTGCGGGCTTCGGCGCTCCGCCGCTGACGTTCGGCCCCACCAACGTCAACACCCAGAGCGAGCAGACCTACGCGGCCTACGGCGTGCTGCGCTTCGGCAACGACGTTGCCGCCCTGCCGTTCGACGGCAACGTCGGCGTGCGCGTGGTCCGCACGGAGCTGGAATCCACCGGCGTCATGACCGATCCGGACGACCTGACCAGCCTGCTGCCGATCAGCGTGACGCAGAACTACACCGACGTGCTGCCCAGCCTCAACCTGCGCTGGTTCCTGCGCGACAACCTGCAGTGGCGCTTTGCCGCGTCCAAGGGCATTTCGCGCCCGACCTTCGACAAGCTCAATCCCAATCTGGGCCTGAGCGTCGATACGGGAGGACGCCGCACCGGCTCGGCGGGCAACCCGAACCTGCGGCCGATGCAAGCCGACCAGTTCGATACGTCGCTGGAATGGTACTTCGGCAAAGGTTCCATGCTGTACGGCACCGCGTTCTACAAGAAGGTCGACGGCTTCCTCGCCGACGTCACGGCCGTCGAAACCATCGACGGCGAAGAGTGGGAGATCACCCGCCCGGTCAACGGCGACGACGGCAGGATCAGGGGCGTGGAGCTGGGCTATACCCAATTCTTCGACTTCCTGCCGGGCTGGCTGAGCGGTTTCGGCCTGCAGACCAACTACACCTACGTGGACAGCGAGGCGCCGAGCCCGACCGCGACCGACACCAACGGCCAGCCGCTGACGGTGCCGCTGGAAGGGCTGTCCAAGAACAGCTACAACGTCATCCTCAGCTACGAACAGCCCCGCTTCGCCACCCGCGTGGCCTACAACTGGCGAAGCGACTGGCTGGTGACGACCGCCGGCAACGGCACCGGCAACCTGCCGGTCTACAACAAGGGCTTCGGCCAGCTGGACGCATCGGTCCGCTTCAACATCAACGACGTCTGGTCGATCTCGCTGGACGGCGTCAACCTGCTGGATGCCCAGCGTGAAAGCTACCTCGGCTACGAATCGCGCTTGCGCGACTTCGTGATCAACGACCGCCGCTACGGCATCACCCTGCGGGCCAGCCTGTGACGGCGTGGTGTGGGAGCGACGGAAGTCGCGACGCTTTTCCGAGTTCGCCGTCGCGACTTCCCGGCAGCGGCATGCCGCCGTCACTCCCACAGGGAGTCGATCGTTCCCACCGGGGTTGACCGGCGCCGAAGCTTCCCGCTGGCCACCCGCCCGCGCCTATCCAACCAGGAAACCGCTTTCCAAATGCCCGCGACCCGCTTCCCCAGCTCCGTGCTCCGCCCGCCCGGTCCCGGCGCGGTTCTGGCCGGCCTGCTGGCGCTGCTCCTGCTGGTGGGCGCGCCGTCGCAGGCGCTCGCCGAGCAGGCGCCGTACCGGTGGCGCAACGTCGCGATCGGCGGCGGCGGCTTCGTCACCGGCCTGGTGTTCCATCCGTCGGAGGAGGGCCTGCTGTACGCGCGCACCGACGTCGGCGGCGCGTATCGCTGGGAGGCCGCCGAGCGGCACTGGATCCCGCTGACCGACTGGATCGGCCACGAAGACGCCAACCTCACCGGCATCGAGAGCCTGGCGCTGGATCCGTCCGATCCCGAGCGGCTGTACCTGGCCGCCGGCACCTACACCCACGA
The DNA here is from genome assembly GCF_045689605.1 of Luteimonas sp. R10. Classification (GTDB taxonomy): domain Bacteria; phylum Pseudomonadota; class Gammaproteobacteria; order Xanthomonadales; family Xanthomonadaceae; genus Luteimonas. The sequence continues at coordinate 372,990 of NZ_CP141262.1, read as the reverse complement.
GCGCGCGGGCAACGGCGCGATCCTGCGCTCGGCCGACCGCGGCGCCACGTTCGAGCGCAGCGACCTGCCGTTCAAGCTCGGCGGCAACGAGCTCGGGCGCGGCAACGGCGAGCGCCTGGCAGTGGATCCGAACGACGGCCGCGTGCTGTTGCTCGGGTCGCGTGCGCACGGGCTGTGGCGCAGCGCCGACCGCGGTGCCAGCTGGAACAAGGTGGACGCGTTTCCGGCACTGGCCGAATCGCAGGCGGCGACGGCCGAGAACACCTGGCGGCGCCAGCACATCGGCGTCGTGTTCGTGGCCTTCGATCCGGACAGCGGCAAGGCCGGCGCGCCGACGCCGTGGCTTTATGCCGGCGTGTCCACGCGCGAGGCCAGCCTGTACGCCTCCGAAGACGGCGGCGCCAGCTGGCGCGCGCTGCCGGGCCAGCCGACCGGGCTGCGGCCCAACCATATGGTGCGTGACGCCCGCGGCGACTGGCTGGTCAGCTACGGCGACGAGCCGGGCCCCGATGCGATGCACGACGGCGCGCTGTGGAGATATTCGCCGGCCGACGGCAGCTGGACCGAGATCACCCCCGCGCCGCAGTCCACCGACACCGAGGGCGACGGCTTCGGTTGGGGCGCGGTGGCGGCGGACCCGCGCGATCCGGACACGATCGTCGCCACCACCTTCGGCCGCTTCGGGCCGCACGACGACGTGTTCCGCAGCACCGACGGCGGCGAGACCTGGCAGCCGGTGTTCCCGCGTTCCGAGTTCGATCATTCGGCCTGGCCGTGGACCGCGCAGGCCACGCCGCACTGGATGGCGGACATCGAGATCGATCCGTTCGACCCGGACCGGGTGTGGTTCGTCACCGGCTACGGCCTCTGGGCCTCGCACGACATGACCGCGTTCGAGCGCGGCGACACCGTGCACTGGCGCTTCGAGGACGCCGGCCTGGAGGAAACTGTGCCGCTGGCCCTGGTCAGCCCGCCGCAGGGGCCGCACCTGATCAGCGGGCTGGGCGACATCGACGGCTTCGTGCACGACGACCTGGATCGCACCACCGTGCAGTTCGCCGCGCCGCCGCGCTACAGCAATACCGAGAGCCTCGCTTTCGCGGGACAGGCGCCGCAGGTGATGGTGCGCAGTGGCCATCTGCACGACCCTCGCGACGGCGTCGTGCTCGCGGCGTACTCGCGCGACGGCGGCCGCAGCTGGACGATGTTCGCCGGCGAACCGCCGCAGGGCGAGGGCGCCGGCCACATCGCGGTCGCCGCCGACGGCGAACGCGTGATCTGGCGGCCGCGCAACGCCGGGCACTGGCGCAGCGACGACTTCGGCAAGCGCTGGCAACGAGTGGAAGGATTGCCGGACACCGTGGTGGTCGAGGCCGACCGGGTGGACGCGGCGCGCTGGTACGGGTTCGATCCGGCCAGCGGCAGGTTCTACGTCAGCGACGGCGGCGGCGCCGGGTTCAAGGAGGCCGCGCGCGCCACCGGCGAAGCCGGCGAACGCGCCCGCCCGCAGCTCAGGCCGGCGCCCGGCCACGCCGGCCTGGTCTACGTCGCCGCGTCCCGGCACGGGCTGCTGCGCTGGAACGCCGGCCGGCTGGAACGCCTGCCGGACGTCGGCGACGCCCGCGCGATCGGACTGGGCAAGCCGAAGGACGGCAGCGAGACGCCGACGCTGTTCCTGTTCGGGGAGGTGCGCGGCGAGTTCGGCCTGTACCGCTCCGACGACGACGGCCGCCGCTGGCTGCGCATCGACGACGATGCGCACCGCTTCGGCAGCCTGCGCAGCGTCGCCGGCGATCCGCGCCTGTACGGCCGCGTGTATCTCGCCACCGGCGGCCGGGGAATCCTGTATGGCGATCCGCGCTAGGCCCGTGCGGTCCGCCGGCGCGCCGCGATGGCTCGCGCTGCTGCTGGCCGCGGCGCCGTTGTTGGCCGCTGCGCAAGGCTATACCGCCCTGCCGCAGGATCGCGGCGATCGCGACGACGAATCGGCCGCGGCCGAAGCCGCGGCGGCGCCGTCACCGGTGCTGACCAACCTGCCGGCGCGCCAGCGGCGCAGCCTCAACGGCGAATGGCAGGCGCTGGTGGATCCCTACGCCTCCGGCATCGGCGAATGGAAGGCGGTGTGGAAGGACCGTACTGCCACCGGCAAGACCGATTTCTACGAATACGGATTCGACGACGGCCTCACCCTGGAGGTGCCGGGCGACTTCAACACCCAGCGCCCGGAGCTGATGTACCTGGAAGGCTCGGTCTGGTACCGCAAGGCATTCGAGCATGACGCCGCCGGCGCGCGCCGCGGCGGGCGCCGGCTGTTCGTGCATTTCGGCGGCGCCAACTACCGCACGGACGTGTTCCTCAACGGCGAGAAGCTGGGCAGCCACGAGGGCGGGTTCACCCCGTTCCAGTTCGAGCTGACCGAACGGGTGCGCGACGGCGAGAACCGCCTGCTGGTGCACGTCAACAACGAGCGGCGCAAGGACGGCATCCCGGCGCAGGGCTTCGACTGGTTCAATTACGGCGGCCTGACCCGCGACGTGGACCTGGTGGAAACGCCGGCGACCTACGTCCAGGACTATTCCATCCAGCTGGCGCCGGATTCGCTGCAGCGCGTCGACGGCTGGGTCCGCGTGGCCGGCAGCGCACCGCAACAGCCGGTGCGCGTGCGCATTCCGGAACTGGACTTGGACGTGCGCGCGCAGGCCGGCGCCGACGGCCGTGCGCGCATCCGCTTCGAGGCGCCGTTCGAGCCGTGGTCGCCGGAGCGCCCCAAGCTATATCGCGTGCACGTCTCCACGCCCGGCGACGCGCTGGAGGAGGACATCGGCTTCCGCAGCATCGCCGTGCGCGGCGACGAGATCCTGCTCAACGGCGAACCGGTGTTCCTGCGCGGTGTCAACCTGCACGAGGAGATCGACGGCCGCCGCGCGCATTCCGAGGCCGATGCGCAGCGCCTGCTGGACCAGGCAGTGGCGTTGGGCGCCAACTTCCTGCGCCTGGCGCACTACCCGCACAACGAGCACCTGGTGCGCCTGGCCGACCGCATGGGGCTGCTGCTGTGGCAGGAGCTTCCGGTCTACCAGGGCCTCGACTTCGCCGACGCCGACATGCGCGCCAGGCTGGACGCGATGCTGGCCGAGATGATCGGCCGCGACCGCAACCGCGCCGCGGTGGTGCTGTGGGGCATCGCCAACGAGACCTCGCCCGGGCCCGAGCGCGACGCGGCGCTGGCGGCGCTGGCGCAGCGCAGCCGCCGGCTGGACCCCACCCGCCTGGTCGGCGCGGCCCTGTACGGGCCGGGCTTCGACGGCGACACGCTGACGATCGGCGATCCGCTGGTCGCCGCGCTCGACGTGGTCGGCGTCAACGAGTACTTCGGCTGGTACACGCCCTGGCCGGTCGAACCCGGACAGGCGGTGTGGACGCCGTTCGGCAAGCCGCTGCTGGTCACCGAATTCGGCGCCGGGGCGCGCCACGGCCATCGCGGCAGCGAGGACGTCGCCAGCGCCTGGAGCGAGGATTTCCAGGCGGCGTTCTATCGCAAGCAGCTGCGCATGCTGGCCGGCATCCCGTTCCTGCGCGGCGTCGCGCCCTGGGTACTGGTCGATTTCCGCTCGCCGGTGCGCCTGCACCCGTTCCAGCGCGGCGCGCACGGGCACGGGTATAACCGCAAGGGCCTGCTGTCCGAAGACGGCGAGAAGAAGCAGGCCTGGTACGTGATGCGGGGCTATTACGAGGAGTGGGGCGCGCCGGCCGCTGCGGAAGCGACCTTGGAGAATGACCAATGAACGCGATGCCGCACCCGAGCGGAGCCTCCGCGGCGACCGAAGCCGACCCGCACTTCCCCCCTTTGCAAAAGGGGGGGAGGGGGGATTTGCTCGGCGCCCGGCGCAAGCCACAGCCAGAGCAAATCCCCCTCAATCCCCCTTTTGCAAAGGGGGAAGAAGGGCAACAGCAAATCGCTGCGCGATTCCCGGCCCTCGCTCGCGGCAGCCGCCTTGCGGGCAGGAGCATCGCGCTGGTCCTGCTCCTGCTTGCGTTCTCCCTTCCCGCTCACGCCGCCGTCGAGTTGCCGTTGCTGTTCTCCGACGGCGCGGTGCTGCAGCGCGACCGGCCGCTGCCGGTCTGGGGCTGGGCGGCGCCGGGCACCGCGGTGCAGGTCACGTTCGATGGACGCCGGGCCGAGGCCGTGGCGGACGCCGACGGCCGTTGGTCCGCGGTGCTGCCGGCGCATGCCGCGGGCGGACCGTTCGAGATCACGGTGACCGCCGGCGACGAGACCATCGTCGTACGCGACGTGCTGGTCGGCGACGTGTGGCTGGCGTCCGGCCAGTCGAACATGGAGTGGCCGCTGCTGCAGACCGACGGTGCCGAGGCCGAGATCGCGCGCGCCGACGACCCGCTGATCCGCCACTTCAAGGTGCCGAAGTCGTGGGCGGACACGCCGCAGGCGCGGCTGGCCGGCGGCGCCTGGGCCGTGGCCTCGCCGCAGACCGTCGGCGACTTCTCCGCGGTCGGCTACCACTTCGCGCGCGAGCTGCGCGCCGCCACCGGGGTGCCGGTCGGCATCATCGACAGCAGCTGGGGCGGCAGCGCCATCGAAGCCTGGATGGGCGCCGAGATGCTCGGCCTGGACGCTGCCGCGCTGGCGGAAAAGATGCGCGGCAAGCGCGAGGCGGACGCCGAAGTGGAAGCGCGCACGCGCGGCCTGATCGCGCGCTGGCCCGAAATTGCTGCCGGGGGAACCGAGTTCGCCGTGGACGCGCTGGATACCGCCGACTGGGCCGACATCGAGGTCCCGGCGCTCTGGGAAGCGCAAGGCTATGCCGGCATGGACGGCGAGGCCTGGTACCGCACCACGTTCGAACTGAGCGCCGACGAGGCCGCGGCCGGCGTGACCCTGGGCCTGGGCCAGATCGACGACACCGACCGGGCCTGGGTCAACGGCCAGGCGATCGGCGGCATGGAGAACGGCTGGAGCACGCCGCGCGCGTACCCGGTGCCCGCGGCGGCGCTGCGTGCGGGCGCCAACGCCCTCGCGGTGCGGGTCACCGACACCGGCGGCGGTGGCGGCATCGCCGGCAACGCGGACCAGCTGTACGTGGCGCCGGCCGGCGGCGCGCGGCGCCCGCTTGCCGGCGACTGGAAGTTCCGCACCACCGCGGTCACCGTCTCGCTGCTGGACGACAAGAACCAGATCGACACCCTGCTCTACAACGCCATGATCCGGCCGCTGCAGCCGTACCCGCTGCGCGGCGCGATCTGGTACCAGGGCGAGGCCAACGCCTGGCCCGAAGGCGCCTGGCGCTATCGCGAGCAGTTCGCGGACATGATCCGCGGCTGGCGCGGCGACTGGAATGCGCCGGAATTGCCGTTCCTCTGGGCGCAACTGGCCGGCTTCGTCTCCGGCGGCGACCGCACGGACGCCGACGGCCGCGTGCTCGAAAGCCCGTGGGCGGTGCTGCGCGAATCGCAGGCGGCGGCGCTGGCGCTGCCGGCCACCGCGCAGGCGGTGACGATCGACGTCGGCGACGCGCACGACATCCACCCGCGCGACAAGCGAACGGTCGGCCAGCGCCTGGCGCTGGCGGCCCGCCACGTCGCCTACGGCGAAGACCTGGTGTTCTCCGGGCCGGTTTACCGCGCGATGGCGATCGAAGGCGACCGTGCCGTGCTGCGCTTCGACCTGCAGGGCAGCTCGCTGGCGGTGCGCGTCGGAGGCGACGCGGTGCATGGCTTCGAGATCGCCGGCACCGACCGCGTGTTCCATCCGGCGCAGGCGCGGATCGCCGGCGACACCGTCGTGGTGCGGAGCGACGCGGTGCCGGCGCCCGCCGCAGTCCGCTACGCCTGGCGCGACAACCCCGAAGACGCCGACCTGATCAACCGCGAAGGCCTGCCGGCCTCGCCGTTCCGGACCGAAGAGTGGTGAACCGAATGACGAAGACGATTCCCGTTCCCGTTGCCGCTCCCGACGTCGCACAGGCTTGCGGCGTAGAGCGGAGCTTGCTCCGCTGCTCTCGGCTCCGGAGCCCGCGCAGCGGAGCAAGCTCCGCTCTACGGGAGAGGCGCAGACCATCGCGAAAATGGCGCGGCTTAGTGGTTTCCCGGGGCCTTGCGGCGGTGCTGCTCGCGATCCTGCTCGCAGGCTGCGGCGGCAGGCAGCCCGCGAACGACGATGCGACTGCCGAAACAGCCGCCCCCGCGTCGGCGGGCGGGGGGAGGGCCGACGCCGAGGCGCCGATCCCGAAGCTGGTCACCGAGAACGGCCGCCACGCCCTGCTGGTCGACGGCGAGCCGTTCCTGATCCTCGGCGCCCAGGTCAACAATTCCAGCAATTATCCGGCCGCGCTGGACAAGGTCTGGCCGGCCATCGACGTGCTCGAGCCGAACACGGTGATGGTGCCGATCGCGTGGGAGCAGGTCGAGCCGGTCGAGGGCGAGTTCGACTTCTCCTTCGTCGACACCCTGCTGGCGCAGGCGCGCGAGCGCGAACTGCGCCTGGTCCTGCTGTGGTTCGCGACCTGGAAGAACAACGGCCCGAACTACGCGCCGGCCTGGGTCAAGCTCGACAACGACCGCTTCCCGCGCGTGATCACCGCCGACGGCAAGACGCTGAACTCGCTGTCGCCGCTGGCCGCGAGCACGCTGGGGGCGGACACCAAGGCGTTCGTGCAGCTGATGCGCCACCTGAAGCGGGCCGATCCGCAGCGCACCGTGATCATGGTGCAGCCGCAGAACGAGCCCGGCACCTATGGCGCCCCTCGCGACTTCTCGCCGATGGCGCAGCGGGCGTTCGACGGCCCGGTGCCCGATGCACTGGTGAAAGGACTCGACCGGCAGCCCGGCACCTGGCGCGAGGTGTTCGGCAACGACGCCGACGAGTTCTTCCATGCCTGGCACGTGGCGCACTACATCGACCAGGTCGCGGCCGCCGGCAAGGCCGAGTACCCGCTGCCGATGTACGTCAACGGCGCGCTGCGCGACCCGTTCGACCCGGGCCTGCCGGGCCAGTACGAGAGCGGCGGGCCGACCGACAACGTGCTCGACATCTACAAGCTCGCCGCGCCGCACATCGACCTGCTCGCGCCCGACATCTACATGCGCGAGTACGAGAAATACACCACCGTGCTGGACCGCTACTCGCGCCCGGACAACGCGCTGTTCGTCGCCGAGACCGGCAACGACACGCCGTACGCGCGCTTCTTCTTCTCCGTGCTTGGGCAGCAGGCGATCGGCTGGTCGCCGTTCGGCATCGACTACACCGGGTACTCGAACTGGCCGCTGGGCGCCAAGTGCCTGGACGAGGAGACGCTGGCGCCGTTCGCGCTGAACTACGACCTGGTGCGTCCGGCCGCGCGCGTGCTGGCGAAGCTGAGCTTCGAAGGCAAGGTGCACGGCACCGCCGAGCAGGACGGCGAACCGGTGCAGCAACTGGAGCTCAACGACCGCTGGAATGCCGTGATCACCTACGGCGTGCCGCAGTTCTGGTTCCAGGGCGAGCCGCCCGGAAATCCGGAACCGATGGGCGCGGCGCTGATCGCCGAGCTGGGGCCGGACGAATTCCTCGTCACCGGCTACCACGCGCGGGTGACGATCGTCCCCGCCGACGAAACGGTGAACATGATCTATGAGCGGGTGGAGGAAGGAACCTACGACGGGGACGGACAGTGGCGGTTCCAGCGCGTCTGGAACGGCGACCAGACCGACTACGGCCTGAACTTCTCCAGCGCGGTGCAGCTGCTGCGGGTGGAGCTGGCGGAGTGGTGAACGGCGCGCATGCATCCCACACCGCCCCGTAGAGCGGAGCTTGCTCCGCTGCTCCCGGCTCCGGAGCCCGCGCAGCGGAGCAAGCTCCGCTCTACGGGGGGACAGGTGCGGGTACGAAACGATGATGGACGGACAGACATGACGATCGGGAGCGGAACCATGAGATACGTGACCTGGCTGGCGTTGCCGCTGGCTGCGCTGCTGGCCGCCTGCAGTGCGGAAAGCGCCTCGCAACGCTACGAAACGACCGACCGGGGCGTGGTCGTGCACCCCGTCGACGACGGCGCGGCCGCCGTTCGCCTGCAGGTGGTGAGCGACCGCATCATCCGTGTCAGCGCGGATCCCGGGGGCGAATTCGCGCGTACGCCCAGCCTGATGCGGGTCGAGGACGAAGGTCCGGCGCCCGCGTTCGAGGTCGCCGAGGCCGATGGCCAGCTGCGGCTGAGCACCGGCACGGTCACCGCCGAGGTGTCGCTGCAGGACGGCCGCGTGCGCTTTCTCGACGCCGACGGCAAAGAACTGCTGGCCGAGCGCGCCGGCGGCCGCAGCTTCGCGCCGCTCGAGGTGGGGGACAAGCGATACTTCAGCGTCCGCCAGCGCTTCGAATCTCCCGCCGACGAGGCGTTCTACGGCACCGGCCAGCACCAGCAGGGCTGGATGGACCTGAAGGGCCGCGACGTCGAACTGCTCCAGCACAACATCGACAACGCGGTGCCGTACCTGGTGTCCAGCCGCGGCTACGGCCTGCTGTGGGACAACAACGCGATCACCCGCCTGGGCGATCCGCGCGGACTGCAGCCGCTGCCGCAGAGCCTGAAGCTGTACGACGCCGACGGCGAGGAGGGCGCGTTGACCGCGCGCTACTCGGTGAACGGCGAGCAGAAGGTCGAGCGCCGCGAGTCCGAGGTCAACTACCAGTACATCAAGGACCTGGCGAACTTTCCGGAAGAGGCCAAGAGCCGGGACCAGCCGATGCAGGTGGTCTGGGAGGGCGAGATCGAGGCGCTGTCGCCGGGCCGCCACACCTTCTCGCTGTACGGCAGCGAGTACATCAAGCTGTGGATCGACGGCGAACCGCAGATCGACCGCTGGCGGCAGAACTGGAATCCGTGGCACCACGAGTTCGCCCTGGACATGCAGCCGGGCGAACGCCGCAAGCTGCGCATCCAGTGGGACCTGATCGACCCCAGCTATATCGCGCTGCTGCACCGCGATCCGCTGCCGCAGGACGAGGCCGCCGACCTGTCGCTGTGGTCGGAAGCCGGGCAGTTCATCGACTACTACGTCGTCGCCGGCGGCGGGCGGGGCTACGACGACCTGATCGCCGGCTACCGCCGCCTGACCGGCAAGTCGGTGATGCTGCCGAAGTGGGCCTACGGTTTCTGGCAGAGCCGCGAGCGCTACAAGTCGCAGGACGAACTGCTCGGCGTGCTGGCCGAGTACCGCGAGCGCGAGCTGCCGATCGACAACATCGTGCTCGACTGGTCGTACTGGCCGCAGGACGCCTGGGGTTCGCACGACTTCGACAAGCAGTACTTCCCCGACCCGAAGGGCATGGTCGACCAGGTCCATGCGCAGCACGCGCAGATCATGATCTCGGTGTGGCCGAAGTTCTATCCGACCACCGAGCACTTCAAGGAGCTCGACGCCAAAGGCTACATGTACAAGCGCAACATCGAGGTCGGCGAGCGCGACTGGATCGGCGAGGGTTATCTCAGCTCGTTCTACGACCCTTATTCGGAAGAGGCCCAGCAGATCTTCTGGCGCCAGGTGAACGACAAGCTCAACGCGCTCGGCTTCGACGCCTGGTGGCTGGACGCCACCGAGCCGGACCTGCACTCCAACCTCGACATCGGCGAGCGCAAGGCGCGCACCACGCCGACCGCGCTGGGCCCATCCACCGAGTTCTTCAACTCGTACCCGCTGCCGCACTCGCACGGCGTCTACACCGGCGACCGCGCGGCCGATCCGGACAAGCGCGTGTTCATCCTGTCGCGCAAGGCCTACGCCGGCACCCAGCGCAACGCCGTGGCGAGCTGGAGCGGCGACGTGGTCTCGCGCTGGGACGACCTGCGCGAGCAGATCCCGGCCGGCGTGCACATGTCGCTGTCGGGCCTGCCGAACTGGACCGTGGACAGCGGCGGCTTCTCGGTCGAGAAGCGCTACGAGAACCGGGACCCGGCGCACCTGCCGGAGTGGCGCGAACTGAACACCCGCTGGTTCCAGTACAGCGCGTTCCTGCCGCTGTTCCGCTCGCACGGCCAGTTCCCGTACCGCGAGATCTGGCACATCGCGCCGGAAGGCACGCCGTACCACGACAGCATGGCGTACTACCTCAAGCTGCGTTACACGCTGCTGCCGTACGTCTATTCGCTGGCCAGCGACACCTACCACCGCGACGGCACGATCCTGCGCGGCCTGTTCATGGACTTTCCGCAGGACGCGAACGCGCGCGACGTCGCCGATCAGTACCTGTTCGGCTCCGCGTTCCTGGTCAACCCGGTCCACGAGTTCGAGGCCACGAGCCGCGAGGTCTACCTGCCGGCCGGCACCAGCTGGATCGACTTCCACACCGGCCGCCGCTACGAAGGCGGGCGGACCATCGACGCCGACGCACCGCTGGCCCGCATGCCGCTGTTCGTGCGCGCCGGTTCGATCGTGCCGACCGGGCCGGTGCGGCAGTACATCGACGACCAGCCCGACGCGCCCGTCACGCTGGCGGTCTACACCGGCGCCGACGGCGCGTTCTCGCTGTACGAGGACGACGGCCGCAGCTACGACTACGAGCAAGGCGAGTTCAGCCGCATTCCGCTGGCGTGGAACGAAGCCAAGGGCGAGCTGACGCTCGGCGCGCGCGAGGGCGACTGGTCGGGCATGCCGGACCAACGCACTTTCCGCGTGCGCTGGATCGACGGTCCGCGCATGGACGCGGGGCAGCTGGAACCGGCGTCCGATGTCGAAGTCGAATACACCGGCGAAGCGCTCGTGGTGCCGCGCGATGCTGCAGGTGCGCAATGACAGCGCATCCCGAAGCCGGCAAGATCGTTGTCGCCCGGTAGACATCCGATGGGGAGCAGCACCAGTGAGTGATGAAGCGCGCGACGAACCTGGCGTCGTCCGGTCCGCCCCGGGCCGGCCGGACGATCCTTCGCGGCGCCTGTTGTTCAAGGGGGTGGCGGCCGGCCTGACGGTCGCCGGACTGGGCGCCGGCATCGGCGCGGCGGCGGCGCAAGGGCGGCCGCCGGCGGCGCAGGGGAGCGCCGGCGGAGCGGCCGGAAAGACATCGATGCCACCGGCTTCGGGCGGTGGCGACCTGACGCTGTGGTACGACCGTCCGGCCACGCAATGGGTCGAGGCGCTGCCGCTGGGCAACGGCCGGCTCGGCGCGATGGTCTGGGGCGGCGGCAAGTACGAGCGTCTGCAGCTCAACGAGGACACGCTGTACGCCGGAGGTCCCTACGATCCCACCTCGCCGGATGCGCTGGAAGCATTGCCCGAGGTGCGGCGGCTGATCTTCGCCGGCCGCTACGCCGAAGCCGAGGCGCTGGCCGACGCCAGGATGATGGCGCGGCCGATCAAGCAGATGCCGTACCAGACGCTGGGCGATCTGGCGCTGGACTTCTTCGAAGTCTCCGACGTCAACGGCTACCGGCGCACGCTGGACCTGGACAGCGCGCTGGCGGCCGCCACCTTCGAGAGCCGCGGCGTGCAGCACCTGCGCGAGGCCTTCGTCTCGCCGGTGGACCAGTGCATCGCGGTGCGGCTGAGCGTGGACGAGCCGGGTCGGCTGGGCCTGCGCATCGGCCTGGAGAGCGACCAGGCTTCCGAGGTCGCCGCCGACGGCGACGACGGCCTGCTGCTGCGCGGGAGCAACGGGTCCAGCCGCGGCATCGAGGGCCGCCTGCGCTTCGCCCTGCGCCTGCGCGCGCTGCCGCGCGGCGGCCGCATGCGGCGGCAGGGCGACCGCATCGAGATCGTCGGTGCCGACGAGGTGGTGCTGCTGCTCACCGCCGCCACCAGCTACCGCCGCTACGACGACATCGGCGGCGATCCCGAGGCGATCACCCGCGCACAGCTCGACGCGGCCGCGCGCAGGTCCTGGCAGGCGCTGCTCGATGACCACATGGCCGAACACCGCCGCATGTTCCGGCGCGTGTCGATCGACCTGGGCCGCACGCCCGCCGCCGACCTGCCCACCGACGTGCGCGTGGCGCGCTTCGCCGAGGGCGGCGACCCGGCGCTGGCGGCGCTGTATCACCAGTACGGCCGCTATCTGTTGATCTGCAGCTCGCGCCCGGGCACCCAGCCAGCCAACCTGCAGGGCATCTGGAACGACCTGATGGCCCCGCCGTGGGACAGCAAGTACACGATCAACATCAACACCGAGATGAACTACTGGCCCAGCGAGGCCAACGCGCTGCCCGAGTGCGTGGAGCCGCTGGAGCGCATGCTGTTCGAGCTGTCGGAGACCGGCGTGCGCACGGCGCGGGCGATGTACGGCGCCCCCGGCTGGGTGGTCCACCACAACACCGACCTGTGGCGGCAGACCGCGCCGATCGACGGCGCCAAGTGGGGGCTGTGGCCGCTGGGCGGCGCCTGGCTGCTGCAGCAGCTATGGGATCGCTGGGACTACGGCCGCGACCCCGGGTGTCTCGCGAAGATCTGGCCGCTGTTCAAGGGCGCGGCCGAGTTCTTCGCCGCCACCCTGGTGGAGGACCCGAACACCGGCGCGATGGTCACCGTGCCGTCGCTGTCGCCCGAGAACGAGCATCCCCACGGCGCCTCGGTCTGCGCCGGCCCGTCGATGGACGCGCAGATCCTGCGCGACCTGTTCGGCCAATGCATCGAGATGAGCGAACGGCTCGACGCCGACCGCGGGTTCGCGCAGCGGCTGGCGGCGTTGCGCGACCGCCTGCCACCGCACCGCATCGGCCAGGCCGGCCAGCTGCAGGAATGGCAGGAGGACTGGGACATGCAGGCGCCGGAGATGGACCACCGCCACGTCTCGCACCTGTACGCGCTGCATCCGTCCAGCCAGATCAACGTGCGCGACACGCCGGAACTGGCGGCGGCGGCGCAGCGGTCGCTCGAGATCCGCGGCGACGAGGCCACCGGCTGGGGCATCGGCTGGCGCCTGAACCTGTGGGCGCGGCTGTGGGACGCCGAACATGCGTACCGGATCCTGGGCATGCTGATCAGTCCTTCGCGCACCTATCCCAACCTGTTCGACGCGCATCCGCCGTTCCAGATCGACGGCAACTTCGGCGGTACCGCCGGCATCACCGAGATGCTGCTGCAGAGCTGGGGCGGCACGATCTTCCTGCTGCCGGCGCTGCCCGCGGCCTGGCCGGAAGGTACGGTGCGCGGCCTGCGCGCGCGCGGCGCCGCCGGCATCGACCTGGCCTGGACATCGGGCAGCCTGCACGAGGCGCGGCTGCGCAGCGACCGCGGCGGCGAGTACCTGGTCGCCTACCGCGACCGCACGCTGAAGCTGGCGCTCGAGGCCGGCGAATCGGCGCGGCTGCGGCTGCGCGGCGGCGCATTGGTGCGAGCGTGACCGCGGTCGTTCGCCGCCGGGATCACCAGAAGCTCGCATACAGCGCAACCAGGATCGCGATCACCGCGAACGCGCCGATGTTGAAGGTGGAGGACGTGCCGTAGCGCACGTCCTCGGTGTGGATGAAGTCCTTGTCCGGCGCACGCGCCGTGAACAGCGACACCGCCACCGCGAGCGCGGTCGCCAGCAGGAACACCAGGCCGACGCGGTCGATGAACGGCAACCCCGGCCAGGCGAGCTTCAACACCACCGAGAGCGCGAACGACCCGATCGCCGCCGCCATCGCGCCGGCCTCGTTGGCGCGCTTCCAGAACAGGCCGAGCAGGAAGATCGTCACGATGCCCGGCGTGAAGAAGCCGGTGTACTCCTGGATGTACTGGAACGCCTGGTCGAAGCTGCCCAGCAGCGGCCGCGCCGCCAGCACCGCCAGCAGCATCGCCACCACCGCGGTGATGCGCCCGGTGCGCACGATCTGCCGCTGGCTGTGTTCGCGGCCCAACCGGGTGTAGAAATCGAGCGTGAAGATGGTCGAGATGGAATTGGCCATCGACGCCAGCGACGACACGATCGCCGCGATCAATGCCGCGAACACCACGCCCAGCACCCCGACCGGCAGCAGCGACATCATCGCCGGATAGGCGGCATCGGGACGCAGCAGGTCCGGCGCCAGCAGCACCGCGGCCAGGCCCGGCAGCACCACGATCACCGGCATCAGCAGCTTCAGGAACGCGGCGAACAGCACGCCCTTCTGCGCCTCGCCGAGGCTCTTGGCCGCCAGCGCGCGCTGGATGATGTACTGGTTGAAGCCCCAGTAGCTGATGTTCATCACCCACATGCCGCCGAGCAGCACGCTGAGGCCCGGCAGGTCCTTGTAGAACGGGTGGTCGGGCGAGAGGATCATGTGGAAGTGGCCGGGGATCTCGGTGCGCAGCCGCTCGAACCCGGCCAGCACGCCGGCGCCGTCGGCGATGCGGTCCATGGCGATCCCGACCAGCAGCAGCCCGCCCAGCACCAGCAGCGTGACCTGCACGATGTCGGTCAACGCCACCGCCTTCAGGCCGCCGTAGATCTGGTAGGCCAGCGCGAACGCCGCCAGGCACAGCAGCGCGGTGGTCTGGTCGATCCCGGCCACGTACGAGATCGCCAGCGAGCCCAGCCACAGGATCGAGGTCAGGTTGACGAACACGTAGAGCCCCAGCCAGAACACCGCCATCAGCGTGCGGATGCGGCTGCCGTAGCGCCGCTCCAGGAACTGCGGCATCGTGTAGATCTCGTTGCGCAGGAAGATCGGCAGGAAGTACTTGGCCACGATCAGCAGCGTCGCCGCCGCCATCCATTCGTAGGAGGCGATGGCCAGGCCGATGGCGTAGCCGGAGCCGGACATGCCGATGATCTGCTCGGCGGAGATGTTGGCCGCGATCAGCGAGGCGCCGATCGCCCACCACGGCAGGGCCCTGCCGGCGAGGAAGTAATCCTGCGCGGACTTCTTGTGCCCGGCGCGCTCGCGCGAGACCCATTGCGCGAGAACGAAGATTCCGGCCAGGTAGACCAGCACGATGCCGGCGTCGAGGGGGGAAAGCGTCATGCGATCGTCTCCGGGATGGCAGGATCAGGCAGGGCGGGAAGGCGCTGGCGCCGGGCAGTACGACTGCAGGTACGCCTGGTGCGCCGGCAACTGCCCGAGGGTGTGCTCGACCCGGGAGCGGATGTCGCCGAGGAAACGCGCGAGCTCCTCGTCGTCCATCAGGTCGGCGGCCGGATGGTGCCGCCGCGGCATCACGCCCTGGCCGAGCATCACCTGGATCCAGGAGTTCTCGCCGAACAGCTCGCCGGGCACGTGGAACACCTTACCGGTCTCGCGGAACAGCTCGATCCGCTGGCGCAGCGAGGGCGGGATCTCCATCAGCCGGCATGCCTCCCAGTACGGCGTGTCGCGGCGCTCGGTGAGGTTGAAGTGCATCACCACGAAGTCGCGCACGTGCTCGACTTCGGCGTCCACCTGGCGGTTGTAGGCGTCGATGTCCTCCTGCACGATCACCGCGGGAAAGCAGCGCAGCAGGTGCATGATGCCGCGCTGGATCAGGTGGATGGTGGTCGATTCCAGCGGCTCGATGAAGCTGCCGGCCAGCCCCAGCGCCACGCAGTTGCGGTGCCAGCACTTCAGGCGCCGGCCCGGGCGGAAGCGCAGGTGCCAGGGCTTGGCGATCAGTTCGCCCTCGATGCTCGAGGTGAACGCCTCGAGCGCCCGGTCCTGGTCCATGTACTGGCTCGAATAGACGATGCCGTTGCCGACCCGGTGCTGCAGCGGGATGCGCCACTGCCAGCCGGCCTCGCCGGCGATCGCGCGGGTGTAGGGCACCGGCGGGCGCACGGCTGCGGTCTGCGCCGCGAAGGCGCTGTCGTTGAACAGCCAGTGCGACCAGTCCTCGAAGCCGACCCGCAAGGCCTGGCCGATCAGCAGCGCGCGGAAGCCGGTGCAGTCGATGAACAGGTCGCCCTCGAGCTCGCTGCCGTCCTCGAGCGCCAGGCTGGCGATGTCGCCGGAGTCCGGATCGATGCGGACCCGCGCGATCTTGCCCTCGATGCGCTTCACGCCGTAACTCTCGGCGAAGCCGCGCAGGAAGCGGGCGTAGCCGGCGGCGTCCATGTGGTAGGCATAGTTGACGCCGTTGCGCGGCAGGTGCGCGAAGCGCTCCTCTTCGGCCGCGCGCGATTCCAGGCAATACGCCTCGTAGCCGTCGGCCAGGCCGCGTTCGCGCGCGCGCAGCCAGAAGTGCTGGAAGCCGGCGCTCCAATGGTCCTTGCCGGTGGTGCCGAAGGAATGGATGTAGCGGTGGTTGCGGGCGCGCCAGTTCTCGAACGCGATCCCCAGCTTGATCGTGCCCTGCGCGGCGGCCATGAACGCCTGTTCGGAGATCCCGAGCAGGCGATGGAAGGTGACCAGGGTGGGAATGGTGGCCTCGCCGACGCCGACGGTGCCGATCTGTTCGGACTCGACCAGGCGGATGTCGAGGCCCTTGCCGAGCGTGCGCGACAGCGCCGCCGCGGCCATCCAGCCGGCGGTGCCGCCGCCGGCGATGACCACGCGCCTGACCGGTCCGCGCCCGGCCTGAGTCGAAGCCGTTGCTTCCAAGGCGTTCCCCCCCTAGCGGTTGAGTCGTTGCAGCAGGCGCGCGCGCAGTTCGCGGGCACGGGTTTCGTCCAGCGGCCCGAGCACGCGCCGGGCGTTCTCCGGGATGTGCCCGGCGGTTTCCTCGCCGGGCTCGAACACGTAGTGGCGGAAGACCTCCTGCCAGGTCGCGCGCTGCGCCGGCGGCAGGTCGCGCACGGTCATGATGGCGAGCATCAGCGCGTTCATCGGCGTGTCCATCCACGCCGGCGAGCGTCGCCACCAGTAGTTGACCAGCACGTTGAACGGCTCCAGCGCCTCCATGTGGTGCCACCACATGCTCGGGATGAAGACGGCATCGCCGGGCTCCAGCTCGGCCACGCGTGCATGGTGCAGCGCGTGCGCGAAGCGCGGGAAGCGCTCGAGGTCCGGAGCTGCCGGATCCACCAGGCTGATCGGCTGCCCGGCCGGCGTGAAGTCGAGCGGGCCGACATAGAGATTGGCCAGCTGCTCCGGCGGAAACAGCGTCACACGGCGCCGGCCGGCGGCCACGCAGGCCAGGTTGTCGGGCACGTCCTGGTGCGCGGCCACACGGGTGCGATTGCCGATCCAGATGCTGGCCAGCGGCTCGCGGCCGCCGAGGTCGAGATCGTTCTCGGCGCGCAGCCCGGGCAGCCAGGTATCGATGGTGGTGGAGGCGACATAGATCGCCGGCGGCGCCGGGTCCTGGGCGTACTTGAGCAGGGTCTTCAGGACCACGCCCAGCGGCACGTGCTCCTGGCGGAAGTTGAAGCCGGTCAGCCCGGTGTCGTAGCCGAAGCGGCCGTTTATTTCCGGCGGACCCACGGTCGCCACCACCGGTGGCGCGTCTCGACGCTCGAAGCGCCGCAGGTAGTCCACGGCCGTGGTCGCGGAATCGCGTGCCGCTTCCGCCAGCGGCCAGTGCCTGGCCACGTCGCGCAGCACCATCGGCTGGTCGCCATTGAGCACCGCATCCGGCAACGCCTGCGGATCGACGTCGTGCAGCTCGGCGATGGGTTCAATGTGCGGAGGCATTCCGACGCCGGTTGGTACGGTCGATGAGGTCGCGGAACCGCGACATCGAAGCGATCGCCATGTAGGCGGCTTCCAGGTGACCGTTGCGATGCAGCCCGGCCACCGCGTCCTCCGGCAGCGCGCGCAGCCGCTCTTCGTGAATCACATGGAACCCGGAGAGGCGATGCGTGGTGCCGTCTTGCAACTGCGCGTCGAACACGAACGACTCGAGCAGGTCGTGGCGCTCCAACGCCGTGCAGAACGCAGGCGTGGCCTGCAGTCCTGCGTGCAGGGTCTTCAGTACGGAGCGGATACGCTCCAGCAACGGGGCGTTGCCGCCGTGTTCGAGGAACAGCGGCTCGCCCGTGGTCGTGCCCACGCGCGGGCTGTCCAGGTCGATGTGCACCGTCGGCTCGTCGTCGGCGGTTCCGATCAGGAACGGCTGTCGCTCCATCGCCAGTGGCAGGTAGGCGGCGTCCCAGCGGTCGCCGTCGAGAAACAGGTTGTGGCCCCGCTGCAGGCCGAACAGGGCCAGTGGCTGCAAGCCGCCGTCCCGTTGCCGATGGAACACGATCGGGTAGTGCGCCTGGACGTTGCGGAACTCGGCCGGGAAGGTCGGCGCATACATCACCGCATCCCCAAGCGCATCGCCGCGCGCGGGATCGACGCGCAGATCGCGGTGGTCGACGATGTTGAGCGGAACGTGGCGAGTCATGTCCTGGGCCTGCACGCGTCCGCCCTTCCCGCCGTGGGCAGGGCGGCGCGTGATGTCTGGCAAGCATACCGTCGGCCGATCCCCACCGCCGTTGGCCAGGCGCGTGCGCCGATTGGGCGGTGCACGCGCTTCAGAACTTGTAGCGGAACCCGAGCATGTAGCGCGGCCCGGTCTGGGTGGCGTACAGCAGCTGGTTCTTGTGCCGGCCGTGGATGCGCACGGTCTCGTCGGTGAGGTTGATCGCCTCCAGCTGCACCGTGAAGTTGTCCGAGAATGCATAGCCGGCGCTCAGGTCGAGCTGGCCATAGGCCTCGGTGTAGTTGGGGTTCGGCCCCTGGCCGTCGAACCTGCCGGAGAGGAACTTGTCGCGCCAGTTGTAGGCCGCGCGCACCTGCCACGGCCCCTTGTCGTAGAACGCCACGAGGTTCGCCGAGTCGCTCAGACCCTCCAGCGCGAACTGCTCGCCGAGGCTGTAGTCGTCGTAGGTCAGGCTGGAGTCGACGATCGTGTAGTTCGCCGACACGCCGAACCCGCTTTGCGCGAACACGTGCTGGAGGTTCAATTCCCATCCGTCCAGGGACGCCGAGCGCTGGTTGGCCGGCGAGGTGATCGCGAAGTTGGCGGTTGGATCGCCCGGCAGGCCCTCGATCGTGCCGGTGGCATTGCCCTGGTCGTCGGTCCCGGCGCGGACGACGCCGGGGTCGCCGTCATGGTTGGTGAAGATGTAGTTGCGGATGCACACCATGTCGCTGGCCGCGCAGCCGGAGGCGAGCGCGTTGTTCCAGTAGGCGCCGCCCACCGGGGTGTGCAGGTCGGACGGCGTATCGATGCGCACGGTGCCGATGTAGTTGTCGATGTTCTTGCGGAAGTAGCCGACCGAGAAGTAGCTCGACTCGCCGTAGTACCACTCGAACGACAGGTCGAAGTTGTCCGACAGCAATGGCTCCAGGGTCGGATCCCCGATGTTTCCCGTGCCGCCGGTGACGCGGACGATGGTGTCCAGGTTCAGGCCGCCCTGGATCTGTTCCCATCCCGGGCGTCCGATGCTCTGGCCGTAACTGCCGCGCAGGATCATGCTGTCGCTCAGGTCCACGGCCACGTCGAGGCTGGGCAGCCAGTAGTCGTATTCACCCTCCAGCGTCTCGATCTGCGGCTCGCCGAACTGCAGGGTGAATTCGTTGGCGGAGCCCCAGACGATGCCGGTGGCCTCGGGCACGACTGCCGACGACACCACCTCGGTTTCCTCGTAGCGCACGCCTGCGGCCACGCGCACCGGCAGCACCCAGTCGAAGCTGGTGTTCCACTGCAGGTAGGCGCTGCGCGACTTCTCAGTGGTGCGCAGGTCGCGCGAGA
Source organism: Luteimonas sp. R10 (assembly GCF_045689605.1). Taxonomy (GTDB): domain Bacteria; phylum Pseudomonadota; class Gammaproteobacteria; order Xanthomonadales; family Xanthomonadaceae; genus Luteimonas. Next base: position 353,454 of record NZ_CP141262.1, on the reverse strand, counting down.
ACGCGTCCGGGGCCCGGTACCAGTCCTCGCGGCCGGTCAGGGCGGCGACGTGGTCGCGCAGGCGTTCGAAGTCGAACACCAGGAAGCCGTCGGTGAAGCGCGGATCGTCATGGCTGCCGAAGCTCTCGAAGTAGTCGCCCATCCCATCGAGCTGCCAGAGATCGTCGGGGTAGTCGGCCGGCGAGCCGACCCCGCCCCAAGTGTCACGCTGCATGAAGCCGTACGCGGTGCGGTTTTCGACTTCGGTGGACGAGACGCCGAAATCGAGCCCCGAATAGTCGCCGAACTCGAAACGGCCATTGATCTGGCCCTGTTCAATATCCGAGCGGGTCCGGCTGTTATGGAACACCGACCCGGTCACCAGAGCCCGGGAGGGGTCGACCTGGACAACCCCATCCGGGTAACCGACGGTCAGTACGGGGAAGTCGTGGCTGAAGTCGACGGTGGTGGTGCCGCGGATGAAGGCCGCCGCGCCCAGCACGCCCGCCGATCCATAAGGGCTGTCGGGCGTCGATTCGGCGCTGGAGTCGTGATAGTCGAATTCGAGATCGAGCGCGTCGGTCACTTCCCATTCGACGTTGAAGCCGAGCGAGTTGTTCTCGTTCTTGGTCGCGAACTTGGCGCCGCCCATCGACAGATCGGTGTACTGCGGCTGGCCCTCCGCGTTGTAGGTCAAGTGCTCGGAGTAGATGATCGGCGCCGCGATCGGGCCGTCGGTCCAGGAGGACGTGCTCGGCCCGAAGTTGAACCAGACCGAGAGCTCGTTGCGCTGCTGCTGGACCTTGTGCTCGGCATAGGTGTAGTCGAGCGTGGCGGTGACACGGTCGGTCGGCGCGTACTGCAGCACCAGTTGGCCGTTGCTACGCTGCCGCTGCACGCCGTTGACGCTCATGCCGAAGTTCTGCGGGCGCGAGTAGATGTCGTCCGGACCGGGGCGGTTGGTGATGTTCTCGTAGCCGTCCTCGCCGGGGAGCGGCAGCCGGTTCCAGCTGTTGTCGTCGTCGCCCGCGAAGCGGTACCAGCCATTGGCCACCGAGGCCTGGCTGAAGCCGAAGTCACGTTCCTGATAGCTGCCGCTGAAGCCGATGCCGAGCTTGCCGTCGGCGAAGGTGTTGCTGAAGATCGCCGACATCTCGCCGGTGAAGTCGTCGCCCTGCAGTGATTTCGGCAGGTTGCCGTTCGAGGTGTCGTGCACCGCCTTCATGCCGACATTGCCGACGAAGCCGGGATTGTCCAGCGGGCGCGCGGTCTTGATGTTGATGGTGGCGCCGATGCCGCCGGTGGGCGTGCTGGCGCGACTGGTCTTGTAGACCTCGATTTCCGAGACCGCTTCCGAGGCCAGGTTGGCGAAGTCGAAGGCGCGCGAGTTGGACACGCCGGCGCCACCGGGGCCGGTGCGCGAGACCGGCATCTGCCGGCCATTGAGCAGCACCAGGTTGAAGTCGGGGCCGACGCCACGCACCGTGACCTTCTCGCCCTCGCCGTTGACGCGATCGATCGACACGCCGCTGATGCGCTGCAGCGACTCGGCCAGGTTGGTGTCCGGGAACTTGCCGATGTCCTCGGCGACGATGCCGTCGACCACGCCCTGGGCGTCGCGCTTGAGGTTCATCGATGAGATCAGGCTGCCGCGGATGCCGGTGACCACGACGGTGTCGAGCGTGCTGGGATCGGTCTCCCCGGTGCGGGCGGCCGGATCGTCGGGATCCTCGGCGGCGACCTGCGCCGCGACCGGATGGGCGAGTGCCAGCAACAGGGCGGACGTCAACAGCCGCCGTCTCGGAACGTGATGGTTCATGAATTTCCCTCCCCAGGGTCGCGGATCGTCTTGATGTTCTTCTGCGGGCGAGCGCCAGCCGGCCGATTGCGTGACGGATTGCACGTGCAATTGACAGCGTTGTCAACCGGGGCGGTCAGACCTACGGCAAGCCGTTCTGGCAGCAGCGGTTTTTCCTGAAGCATGTTGCGCTGCAGCGAAATCGCCGTGCCGCGCGGGCATGTGGTGCGCGCGCCGCCGCACCACGCGGTCGCCACTGCCTGGCAGGCGTGCCCTCGGGATGATGTCCAGGCGACGGTACCGACATGCTCGGCGCACGCGCCCGATCTCACCGGCGCCGCATCAGAGCGGAATCGGAAGCGCGGCCGAGCGCTACCGGGGACCTGTCGGCTGCCGAGGCACCGTGGGCCGCGGGCACGGCGTGTACGGCAGGGGCGCGACCGTGCTCCGCGTCCGGATGCGTGCCGCGCGGCGGAGCCGGGCAGGCGGTGGCGTAAAATGCGTCGATGGATGTTTCGCATTTGCTCGACGGCCTCAACCCGGCCCAGCGCGAGGCCGTGTCGGCGCCCGCCGGGCACTACCTGGTGCTGGCCGGCGCCGGTTCCGGCAAGACCCGCGTGCTGACCCACCGCATCGCCTGGCTCAACGAGGTCCACGGCGTGCCGGTGCACGGCATCTTCGCGGTCACCTTCACCAACAAGGCAGCCGGCGAGATGCGCCATCGCGCCGGCGCGCTGCTGCGCCACGGCAGCCGTGGCCTGTGGATCGGCACCTTCCACGGCCTCGCCCATCGCCTGCTGCGCCTGCACTGGCAGGACGCGAAGCTGCCGGAAGGCTTCCAGATCCTCGACAGCGACGACCAGCTGCGCCTGGTCAAGCGGGTGGCGCAGCAGCTGGAGCTGGAGGAAGCGCGCTTCCCGCCGCGGCAGATCGCCTGGTGGATCAACGCGCAGAAGGACGAGGGCCGGCGTCCGCAGCACATCCAGTCCGGCGACGACGAGTGGGCCGACGTGATGCGGCGCAGCTACGCGCTGTACCAGGAGCGCTGCGACCGCGCCGGCCTGGTCGACTTCGCCGAGCTGCTGCTGCGCGCGCACGAGCTGCTGCGCGACGGCCCGGCGCTGCTGGCGCACTACCGGCAGCGCTTCGGCCGACTGCTGGTCGACGAGTTCCAGGACACCAACAGCATCCAGTACGCCTTCGTGCGGGTGCTGGCGGGCGAGACCGGCCAGGTGTTCGTGGTCGGCGACGACGACCAGGCGATCTACGGCTGGCGCGGCGCCAAGGTCGAGAACGTGCAGCGTTTCCTGGAGGATTTCCCCGGCGCGCAGACGATCCGCCTGGAGCAGAACTACCGTTCCAGCGCCAACATCCTGGACGCCGCCAACGCGGTGATCGCACACAACCCCGACCGCCTCGGCAAGCGCCTGTGGACCGACAGCGGCGAGGGCGATCCGGTCGACCTGTACGCGGCGTACAACGAGATCGACGAAGCACGCTTCGTGGTCGAGCGTGTCGAGCAGTGGGTGCGCGACGGCGGCAGCTACGGCGACTGCGCGGTGCTCTACCGCAGCAACGCGCAGTCGCGCGCGCTGGAAGAGCAGCTGGTTGCCGAACAGATCCCGTACCGGGTCTACGGCGGCGTGCGCTTCTTCGAGCGCGCCGAGATCAAGGACACCCTGGCCTACCTGCGGCTGGTGACCAACCGCGGCGACGACACCGCATTCGAGCGCGCGGTCAACACGCCCACGCGCGGCATCGGCGAGCGCACCCTCGACGAGGTGCGGCGCACGGCGCGGGGCGAGGGGCTGTCGCTGTGGGACGCGTCGCTGCGGATCGCGCAGGGCGCCGTGGTGACCGCGCGCGCGCGCAACGCGCTGGCGGGCTTCCACGCGTTGATCGATGCGCTTGCCGGCGAGGTCGACGACCTGCCGCTGCCGGACAAGATCGACCACGTGCTGGCGCGTTCCGGCCTGCGCGAGCACTGGTCGAAGGAGAGCCGCGGCGGGCTGGACTCCGAATCGCGCACCGACAACCTCGACGAACTGGTGTCGGTGGCCTCGCGCTTCGTCCGCAGCGACGACGAGGAGTCGGCGGCGCTGACCGAACTGGTGGCCTTCCTCGCCTACGCCGCGCTCGAGGCCGGCGAGGGCCAGGCGCAGGCGGGCGAGGACGGCGTGCAGCTGATGACCCTGCACAGCGCCAAGGGGCTCGAATTCCCGCTGGTGTTCCTGGCGGGGATGGAGGAGGGCCTGTTCCCCAACCAGCGCTCGGCCGACGAGGCCGGGCGCATGGAGGAGGAGCGTCGCCTGGCCTACGTCGGCATCACCCGCGCGCGGCAGAAGCTGGTGCTGACCTATGCCGAGGCGCGGCGCCTGCACGGCCAGGACATGTACGGCGTGCCGTCGCGGTTCCTGCGCGAGATCCCGGCGCCGCTGCTGCACGAGGTGCGCCCGCGGGTGCAGGTGTCGCGGCCGGCGTTCGCGGCGGCGCCCCGGCGCAACCGCGGGCACGCCCTGGTCGAGGAGAGCCCCGGCCTGCGGCTGGGGCAGAACGTGACCCACGCGAAGTTCGGCGCCGGCGTGGTCACCGACATCGAGGGCAGCGGCGCGCACGCGCGGGTGCAGGTCAATTTCGCCGACGTCGGCAGCAAGTGGCTGGTGCTGGCCTACGCCAACCTGCAGCCGGCCTGAGCGGAAGGCGCCGAATCCGCAGCGAAGGGGCGCTGGCCGAGCGCTCCCGCACGAACCGGAACAATCTCGCGACGATCGCCTTGGCTGTGCTTCCCCCTTCGAAGAAGGGGGATTGAGGGGGGCGAAGCCGCCGCTCGCAAGCCGTAGGCTTGCGGCGGCTCGAGCGCCCACGTGCACTGCGCGTGGGCCGGGAATCGAGCAGCGATTTGCTCCCGTTCGCAAGGCGGGCGGCACCCGCGCATACTGTCGCTTCCCGCATCATGGATGGCTCCCATGCTGCTGCACAGCCTCTATCTCGTTGCCATCACCGCCGAGGCGATGACCGCGGCGCTGGCCGCGGGCCGCCGCAACATGGACTGGCTGGGCGTCGGCGTGATCGCCTGCGTGACCGCCCTGGGCGGCGGTACGGTGCGCGACGTGCTGCTGGGCCATCACCCGCTGGTCTGGATCGAGCATCCCCTGTACCTGGGTATCACCCTGGCCGCGGCCATCCTCACCGCCTTCATCGCACCGGTGATGAAGCGGTTGCGGACGCTGTTCCTGCTGTTGGACGCGCTCGGGCTGGTGGTGTTCACGGTGATCGGCTGCAACGTCGCCGCCTCGATGGAGCTGCCGTTCTTCATCGTGGTGGTCGCCGGCATGATCACCGGCACCTTTGGCGGCGTGCTGCGCGACATCCTCTGCAACCGGACGCCGCTGCTGTTCCGCAGGGAGCTCTATGCCACGGTATCGCTGCTGACGGGACTGCTCTATCTCGGCCTGCAGCATGCCGGTGTGGTGCACGGCGTCGCGATGGTCGTCGCCATGGTCGCCGGCTTCGCCATGCGCGTGCTCGCGATCCGCTACGGATGGGAAATGCCCAAGTTCGTCTATCAGGAGGATTGGGACTGACAGGTCCGGGCAGGTGTCAGGCGAGTTCGGCCAGCCAGTCGCGCGGGCGCAGGTAGTCGGCCAGCCGCGCCTCGGCGCCGCCGGGCTCCGGCGCGTAGCCGTACTCCCAGCGCGCCAGCGGCGGCAGGCTCATCAGGATCGACTCGGTGCGCCCGCCCGACTGCAGTCCGAACAGCGTGCCGCGGTCCCAGACCAGGTTGAACTCGACGTAGCGGCCGCGCCGGTACAGCTGGAACGCGCGCTCGCGCTCGCCGTACGGGGTGTCGCGGCGGCGTCCGACGATCGGCAGGTAGGCATCGAGGAAACCGTCGCCGACCGCGCGCAGGTAGCCGAAATCGTGCTCGAAGTGCCCATGCAGGTCGTCGAAGAACAGGCCGCCGATGCCGCGCGTCTCGCCGCGGTGCTTGAGGAAGAAGTACTCGTCGCACCAGCGCTTGTGCGCGTCGTAGCGCGCCTGCCCGCCGAACGGCTCGCAGATCGCGCGTGCCTGGCGGTGCCAGTGCAGCACGTCCTCGTCGACGGGGTAGAACGGCGTCAGGTCGAAGCCGCCGCCGAACCACCAGGCCACCGTCTGGCCATCGCGCTGCGCGCGGAAATGGCGCACGTTGGCGTGGGTGGTCGGCAGGTAGGGATTGCGTGGGTGGAACACCAGCGACACGCCCACGGCGCGCCAGGACGCGCCGGCCAGCTCCGGCCGCGCCGCGCTCGCCGACGGCGGCAGCCGGCTGCCGGAGACGTCGGAGAACCCGACCCCGGCCTGCTCGAACACCGCGCCCTCGCGCAGCACGCGGGTGCGCCCGCCTCCACCTTCAGCGCGGGTCCAGGCGTCTTCCGCGAAGCGGGCGCCGCCGTCGGCGGCCTCGATGGCGGTGCAGATCCGGTCCTGCAGGCCGGTGAGATAGTCGCGTATCGCGTCGAGATCCTTCATGGACACATTGTAGGACGGCGGCCGATGTTTCCTCGGGATCACTGCGCAGCGGGGTGTCGCGACTTCCGTCGCTCCCACAAGGGCATGGCCGTGCCTTCAGCTCCTGTGGGAGCGACGGAAGTCGCGACGCCGGCGTCGAAGCAGGTCACCCGATACCGAAATCCGGACGGAGCGCGCTTCGTCCGGAGACGGAGGGCCACAAACGGTTGCGTCCCTGCCGCGGCTACCGTGAGATGCACCCGCCGCCGGTCAGTCCTTCAACGTCCGCTCGAACAGCTCGAAGATCCGGCGGTACTCGTCGTACCAGCTGTCGGCATGCTTGAAGCTGTGCGGCTCCAGCGGGTAGGGCGCGATCTCCCACTTGTCCTTGCGCAGCTCGATCAGCCGCTGCGTCAGCATCACCGAGTCCTTGAAGAACACGTTGTCGTCGATCATGCCGTGGGCGATCAGCAGGTGGTCCTGCAGGCCGTCGGCGTAGTCGATCGGCGAGGACTTGCGGTAGGCCTCGGGGTCGAGCTCCGGGGTGTTGAGGATGTTGGCGGTGTAGGCGTGGTTGTACTGGGTCCAGTCGGTGACCGGGCGCAGCGCGGCGCCGGCCTTGAACGTGCCCGGCTCGCGGAACAGCGCCATGAACGTCATGAAGCCGCCGTAGCTGCCGCCGTAGATGCCGACGCGCTCGCGGTCGCCCTGCCTGTGCTCGACCAGCCAGTCGATGCCGTCCAGGTAGTCCTCGAGCTCCGGGTGCCCCATCTGCCGGTAGATCGTGGTGCGCCAGTCGCGGCCGTAGCCTTCCGAGGCGCGGAAGTCGAGGTCGAGCACGATGTAGCCGTTCTGCACCAGCAGGTTGTGGAACATCTGCTCGCGGAAATAGTTCGGATAGCGGTCGCTGACGTTCTGCAGGTAGCCGGCGCCGTGCACGAACAGCACGATCGGGTACTCGCGTCCCGGCTCCGGTGCCGCCGGTCCGTAGTACTTGCCCCAGATGGTGCCGGCGCTGTGCTTCGACGGGACCTGCACGGACTCGGGTTGCAGCCATTCATAGGTCCGGTACTCGTCCTTGCGGGTATCGGTGAGGGCGCGATAGCCGCCGCCGTCGGTGCCGACCACCGCCAGCTGCGGCGGCACGTAGCTCTCCGAGTGCCGCACCAGCAGGCGGCTGCCGTCGGGCGACTCGGTGAAGCCCTCGACGCCGTCGAGGTCGGTGATCTCGCGCACCTCGCCGCCGTCGGCGGGCACCGTGCAGACCTCGTAGTCGCCGGGGCGGGCGCGATTGCAGAGGAACAGGAAGCTGCGGCCGTCGGCCGCCAGCACCGGCTCCGAGGACTCCCAGCGCCCGGAGGTGAGCGCGCGCGCGCGGCCGCCGTCGCTCAGGTACAGGTGCGACCAGCCGCTCTGCTCCGACAGGAACCACAGCGTGCGGTTGTCGGGCATCCAGCCGAACTCGTTGAAACCCCAGTTGATCCAGGCGGCGTCGGTCAGGCGGTGGCGGGTGCGCACCGTCGCGTCGGTCGGTTCGACCGTGACCAGCCAGCGGTCCTTGTTGTCGACCGAGTGCAGCATCAGCGCCGCGCTGCGGCTGTCGCCGTTCCATTGCATCGCGTCGGGGCCCGCGTCCTCGATGCGCACCGCGCGCAGGCCCTGCAACGGTTCCTTGCCCGCCGCCCTGCGCAGGTCGGCGAGCGGATCGCGGTCGATGCCGGGCAGGCCGGCGAGGCCGAGCTTGCGCGGCTCGCCATCGGCCATGTCCACCAGCCAGAAGGTCTGCGGCAGCGGGTCGTCGCGGCCGACGAGGGTGCGCACGTCCTCGACATCGACGTAGCCCGATTCGGTGACGAACTTCGGCATCCTGCCTTCCCGGCCCTCGTCGGCGTCCTTGGCCTGGGTGGCGACCAGCAGCCAGCGGCCGTCGGGCGACAGCGAGCTGGCGGCGATCTCCACGTCCTTGCCCAGGTAGACCGGCGGCGGGGAGCGGGTGGGGTCGGTACGGCGCCAGTCCAGCTCCTGCAGGCGCTGCGCCTCGCGGCGTTCGCGCTCGGTGCGCAGCGTCTCGAACAGGCGCAGCTGGCGATCGCGCAGCGCGTCGGGCTTCGGCGGCTTGCCGGGAGCGTCCTCGGCCTTGAGGATCGCGGCCTCGGTCACGCCGTCTCGCGCGGTCCAGCGGAACCAGCGGTCGTCGCCGACGCGCCAAACCAGCGCGCCGTCATCGCCCCAGCGCGGCGAGGCGGCGCTCTCGTCGCTGCGAGTGAGCTGGGCCAGCGCGCCGCTGCGCAGGTCGCGCACGAACACGTCGCCGTCGCGGACGAAGGCCGCGCGCGTGCGGGTGGCGTCGTAGACCGGCTGCAGGCCGTCGATTCCGGCGCGCGCGGCGCCGTCGATCAGGGCCGTCTCCCCGCCTGAGATCGCCTGCCGGTAGGTATCGCGGATGTCGCTGCCGTCGCGCTTGAGCGAATAGTAGGCGTGCCGTCCGTCCCACGACCACCAGGCCCGCTCCACCGGCGGCCCGATCCAGTCGGGATCGGCCATGACCCGCGCCATCGTCAGCGGTTGCGCCGGTTGCGCCGGTTGCGCGGTGGCGGTGGCGGCGAACAGCAGCAGGAACAGCGGCAGCGATCGGATCATGGCGCCCCTCGTGGCGATGCAAACCGCCGCAGGGTAGCAGTCCGTCCGCGTGGCGGGCTGGGCCACAGGTCATGCCGGTGCGCCAGAACGAGGCAGGGGCGCGTTGCGCCCCTGCGTACTTCCCTGTCCCGGTGTTCCGGAGGATCCCTGTGGATGCAGGTGTACCAGCCGGGACCGGTGCCTGCCGCGACGGAGGTCTCGTTTCCGGGCATTGCGGGTGCGGAGCGTGCGGGTGCCGGCGCCCGCCGGGCAACGCCTGCGACCATCGGTCGCACCCGGCCTTGACGCGGCCCGGTGCACAATGGCGCCCACATCCGAACCGTTGCCCTGGAGCGAGCGTGGACGCCCTGTTGCTGTCGCGGATCCAGTTCGGCTTCGTGATCTCCTTCCATGTGCTGTTCCCGGCCTTCACGATCGGCCTGTCGAGCTGGCTGGCGTTCCTGGAATGGCGCTGGCTGCGCACGCGCGAGACGGTCTGGCGCGACCTATACTTCTTCTGGCTGAAGATCTTCGCGGTCTCGTTCGGCATGGGCGTGGTGTCGGGCATCGTGATGAGTTTCCAGTTCGGCACCAACTGGTCGGTGCTGAGCGAGCGCGCCGGCAACATCCTCGGGCCGCTGCTCTCCTACGAGGTGCTGACCGCGTTCTTCCTCGAGGCCACGTTCCTGGGCGTGATGCTGTTCGGCTGGCGCAAGGTGCCGGAGAAGCTGCACTTCCTCGCCACCTGCATGGTGGCGCTCGGCACGCTGATCTCGACCTTCTGGATCATCTCCGCCAACAGCTGGCTGCACACGCCGGCCGGCTACGAGATGGTCGGCGACGTCTTCCACCCGGCCAGCTGGCGCGAGGTGATCTTCAACCCCTCGTTCCCGTACCGGCTGGCGCACATGGTGCTGGCGGCGTTCATCACCACCTGCTTCGTGATCGGCGGGGTCGGCGCGCGCTACCTGCGCCGGGGCGAGCACGTCGAGGCCGGGCGCCGGATGCTGAAGCTGGCGGCGATATTCGCGGCGATCACGGTGCCGGCGCAGATCCTGGTCGGCGACCTGCACGGGCTGAAGACGGGCGAATACCAGCCGACCAAGGTCGCGGCGATGGAGGCGCACTGGGAGCAGGGCCCGCCCGGCACCGGCACCCCCTTCGTAGTGTTCGCGCTGCCCAATGCCGAGGCGGAGCGCAACGACTACGAGCTCGCGATCCCGCGCCTGGGCAGCCTGATCCTGACCCACAGCTGGGACGGCGAGGTGCAGCCGCTGACGGCGGTGCCGGCCGACGAGCGGCCGCCGGTGACGCCGGTGTTCTTCGCGTTCCGGATCATGGTGGGCATCGGCCTGGCGATGCTGGCGCTGGCGCTGTGGTCGGTGTGGAAGCTGCGACGCGGCACGCTGTACGCGTCGCCCCGTCTGCTCGACGGCTGGCGGCTGATGACGCTCGCCGGATTCGTCGCGGTGGTGGCGGGCTGGATCGTCGTCGAGATCGGGCGCCAGCCGTACGTCATCTACGGGCTGCTGCGGACCGCGGACGCGGTGAGCGACATCGGCGCCGGCAGCGTGGTGGCCTCGCTGACGGCGTTCGTGGTCGCCTATGCGGTGGTGTTCGGCGCCGGTGGCGGCTACATCGCCAAGATGGTGCGCACCGGCCCGCAGCACGTCGAGGACTCGCCGGACACCGAGGGCGGTGAGAAGACGCCGATGCGGCCGATCTCGGCGGCGGACGAGCCGATGGGTGAGGGGCGCGCCTAGCCGATGCCCTATCGGCATCGGCTGCGCCCCGAACGCCCGGCCATGGATGGCCGGGCCGGGGCCTTCGAAGCCGGCTCGGTTGCGCCAGGGACGGCCGCCCGATCCGACCGGAGGTATGGCGCTGCACAGATGAGTGATTCGGAGATCGCATGGAATACTGGCTTCCCATCGCATGGTTCGGCGTGATCGGCTTCGGCGTGCTGATGTACGTGCTGCTGGACGGTTTCGTGCTCGGCCTCGGCATCCTGGCGCCGTTCGCCGAGGACGGCGGCCAGCTCGACCACATGATGAACACCGCGGCGCCGATCTGGGACGGCAACGAGACCTGGCTGGTGCTCGGCGGCGCCGGGCTGCTGGCGGCGTTCCCGCGCGCCTACGCGGTGGTGCTCTCGGCGCTGTACCTGCCGGTGCTGCTGATGCTGATCGCGCTGGTGTTCCGCGGCGTGGCGTTCGAGTTCCGCTTCAAGGCGCGGCGCGGCAGGCCGTTCTGGGGCGCGGCGTTCGCGCTCGGTTCGATGTTCACCGCGTTCGCGCAGGGCGTGATCCTCGGTGCCCTGGTCGAGGGCATGCCGTTGCAGGAAGGCCGCTACATCGGCGGCGCGTTCGCCTGGTTCAGCCCGTTCTCGATGTTGACCGGGGTGGCGGTGGTGTTCGGCTACGCGCTGCTCGGCAGCACCTGGCTGATCCTCAAGACCGGCGGCCGCATGCAGCAGATCGCGCGCACCCTGACCCGGCCGCTGGTGCTGGTGGTGGCCGCGTTCATGGGCCTGGTCAGCGCCTGGCTGCCGTTCCTGGACTCGCGGATCATGGCGCGCTGGTTCGAGGACGGGAATTTCTGGTGGCTTTCGCCGGTGCCGCTGCTGGTCCTGGTCAACGCGTTCTGGCTGTGGCGCGCGGCGATGCGCGAAGGCCGCGACGCCATGCCCTTCCTGCTCACCCTGAGCTTCTTCGCGCTCGGGTTCGCCGGGCTGGTGCTGGGCATCTGGCCGAACATCGTGCCGCCCGACCTCAGCATCTGGGAGGCGTCGTCGCCGCCTTCCTCGCAGGTTTTCGTGCTGGTGGGGCTCGTGGTGCTGCTGCCGATGATCCTCGGCTATACCGCGTGGTCGTATCGCGTGTTCCGCGGCAAGATCGAGGCGGATGCCGGCTATCACTAAGGGCCGGGATTCGGGATTCGGGAAAAGACCAAGAATCCGTCATCCCGACGAAGGCCGGGATCCAGTGACTTTCATGGCGCCACGTCAACGGACGATCCCGGCCCTTCGTTGGCACCGCCCGTGGCGATGGGCCTGAGCTCACCGCGACGGATACTGGCGCGGCCTTCGCCGGAACGTCGAGAAAAAGCGTTGCGCTTCTTCCCGATTCCCGACTCCCCATTCCCCAATCCCGGCTTTTAAAGCACAATCGCCTGGATCGAGCCGTCCCCCGGGCCATGCACGCCTACGTCTACAAGAGCCTGCGCAAGGCCGACACCTATGTCTATCTGGCCGCACGCGATGACTTCTCGCGATTGCCCGATTCGCTGCGCGAGCGGCTGGGCACGCTGCAATTCGTGCTGGACGTCGCCCTGACCCCGGAGCGCAAGTTGGCGCGCGAGGATGTGAATGCGGTGCGCCAGCACCTGGCGCTGCGCGGTTTCCATCTGCAGTTGCCGCCCTCGGCCGCCGGCGATTCGCTGACCGAGGACTGGGGCACCGATGCCTGATCCGCAGCGCCCGCGCCAGCGCGCCGCCCTTGCGTTCGTGTTCGGAGCCATCCTCAGCCTGATCGCCGGATTCGGCGGGATCGCCGCCGCGCTGGGCATGTGGCTGGCGCAGCCGGCGTTCGCGCTGGCGGTGCGCTGGTGGCGCGGAACCGGTCCGGCCCCGGCCGAGTCGGGCCCGGCAGCGCTGCGTCGCGACGGACTCGACCTGCTGGCGCTGTGGGGGATTGCGCTGGCCGTGGGCGCGCTGCTGCTGGCCTGGCCGCTCTCGGCGTTGCGCCAGGGCGGGACGCTCGGCGCCGCGCTCGGGGTGAGCGCGATGGCCGGCATCTGCACCATCGGCCTGTGGCGGCTGTGGCCGCTGTGGCATGCGCTCGAGCGCGACGGCGGTGGCCTGTCGCGGCACTGGCGCGGCTTGGCCGATCGCGACGCCTCGCCCACGCGCGGCGCGGTGCTGGCGCTGTGCGTGGCGGCGGTGCTGGCGGCGACGTTGCTGCTGGCCTGGCCGGGCCTGCTGCCGCCGCCGGCGCGCTGGGCGCTCGCGATCGCGGGCGCCGGGCTGTGGCCGGTCGCGCACTGGGTGCTGCAGCGGCTTGCGCCGGCGGCGCAGCTGCCGATCGCGGTGGTGGAGATGCCGGGCCCCGCGGCCGCGGTCGCCGATGACGTGCCCGAGGGCGACCTGGACGCCGCGCTGTATGCCGCCGCCCGCGGCGGGCGCGTCGACCGCGCGCTGGAACTGCTCGACCTCGGCGCCGATCCGCACGGCCTGCCCGCGCCGGAGCAGCGCGACCAGCGCAGCCTGCCGGTGCTGGCGGCGGTGCTGCCGGACCTGCGCCTGCTGCGCGCGTTGATCGCGCAGGGCGTCGATCTGAATGCCCCCCATGCCGGCCTCACCCCGCTGCTGGCGGCGACACGCGACAGCTGGCACGGCCGCCCCGAGGCGGTGATGACCCTGCTCGCCAATGGCGCCGACCCGCGAGCCACCGATGCCGACGGCAACAGCCCGCTGCACCACGCCGCGCGCAGTTCCGATCCCGGGGTCGCCGCGCTGCTGCGCGACGCCGCCGCCGAGCTCGATGCGATCAACGCCGACGGGCTGACGCCGCTCGGGGTCGCCTGCAGCGTCGGCAACTGGCGCTTGGCGCGCTTCCTGCTCGAGCGCGGCGCGCATGCCGATTCCGGGACCGGCACGCCGGCGCTGCTGGCCGCCGCCGGCGGCGAAGAGGACGACGTCGCCGGCGTGCAGCTGCTGCTCAAGCACAAGGCCAAGTCCGCCGCCCGCGACCGCAACGGCCGCAACGCCCTGCACGAGGCCGCGTTCGCCGGCCACGCCGAGATCGCGGCGGCCTTGCTGGCCGCCGGGGCGGACGTGCAGGCCCGCGACGCGCAGGGCCGCACGCCGCTGCTCGATGCCGCCCGCGGCGGACGCCTGGCGACGCTGGAAGCGCTGGTCGCGGCGCAGTCGGATATCGCCGCGGTCGACGGCAAGGACCGCGGCGCGCTGGCCCTGGCCTGCCTGGCGGAGACGCCGTCGCCGCCGCTGGTGCGGCGCCTGCTCGAACTCGGCGCCGATCCGCAGGCGGCCGACGCCGACGGAAAGCGCCCGGTCGACCACGCCGCGGCCGCCGGCCGCTGGTCGCTGGTGGCGCTGCTCGATCCCGACTACGCGCTGCCGGCCAGCATCCTGCCCGAGGCCGGCGCGACCGAGGTCCCGGATCGCGCGCCGCTGTCGCTGCTGCGCGACAGCCTGCGCGCAGGCCGCTACGACAATCTCGACGGCCTGCTGCCGCTGCTCGACCCGCAGGAACTGGGCGGCCTGCTGCTCGACGAGCAGGCGCCGCTGTCGGCCGAACGCATCGACTGGCTGCTCGCGCACGGCGCCGACCCGGAGGTCCGCGACGGATTCGCCGACAGCGCGGTCTTCCGCCTGCTGGCGCGGGGACCGGACGCGGTCGACGCCCTGCAGGCGATGCTGCGCCGGAACGTGTCGCCGGCCGGCGCCGGCGGCCTGGCGCGCTTCCTCGCCGCCTGCGCGCGCAGCGAGCAGGCCGGGCGCGGACTGGAGCAACTGGCGCTGGAGCTGCTCGAGCGTGGCGCCGATCCCTTCGCCGCCGCCGAGGCGGGCGATCCGCCGCTGGCGCTGGCGGTGCGCCTGGGCTGGACCCGCCTGATGGACCGCTTGATCGCGGCCGGCGTCGATCTCGACGCCCGCGACAGCCATGGCATGACCGCGCTGCACCTGTGCGCCGCGCTGGGCCGCGAAGCCGCGCTCAAGACCCTGGTGCGCCACGGCGCCACTCCCGACATGCGTGCCGCCGACGGGCAGACGCCGCTCGGCGTCGCGCTGTCGGGCGGACGCCGCGACCTCGCCGACTGGCTCGACTGGCGCGGCTGGACGCTGCCCGGGCGCGCGTTGCAGGCGGTCGACCTGCCGGCCGCGGCGATCGTCGGCGACGCCGATGCGCTGCGCCGCCTGCTCGACCTCGGCTTCGAGGTCGATACCCCCGACAGCCAGGGCTGCACCGCGCTGCTGCGCGCGGCCGGCGGCGGCCATCGCGCCGCGGTCGACCTGCTGCTGGCGCATGGCGCCGATCCGCAGCGGGCCGCCCATACCGGCGCCACGCCGCTGTCGGCCGCGGTGAGCATGCGCCAGGGCGAGATCGTCGACCGCCTGCTCGAGGCCGGTGCCAGGCTGGAGCAGCGCCTGCCCGGCGAGGTCACGGTGCTGATGCTGGCCGCCGCGCTCGGCCTGCCCGACCTGTGCGCGCGCCTGCTCACCGCCGGCGCCAACGTTCACGCCACCGATGCGCAGGGGCTGGGGCCGCTGCACTGCGCGGCGCTGTACGGCTTCACCTGCCGCGATCGCCCGCGCCTGTTGGCGCTGCTGGATACCCTGCTGCTGGCCGGGGCCGAGGTCGATGCCCCGGCTGCCGGTGGCGTCACGCCGCTGTTGCTGCTGCTCGGCGCGCGCGCCGAGCCGGGCACCGCCTGCGACGAAGAGGTGGTGCTGGAAGCGCTCGACCACCTGCTCGACGAGGAGGTGACGCTGGAGGCCCAGGACCCGCGCGGCTTCGGTCCCCTGCACCTGGCCGCGCTGCACGGCCTGCTGCAGCTCACGCGCCGGCTGCTGCGCGCCGGCGCCGATCCCGACCTGCGCGACGCCCTCAACCGCACCCCGCGCGAGATCGCGGTGATGCGCGGCTTCGTCGACGTCGCCGCGGAGCTGGCGCCGACCCAGACCCAGCCGGGCGTGTCGATGGCGCGGTTCCTGCGCGAGCCGCGTTGAGCGCGTGATTTCTTTCGACGCGGATCAACGCGGATAGCGCCTGGGTCCCCGCGTTCTTTTCGCGCTTGTCTTCCCCCTTTGAAAAAGGGGGATTGAGGGGGATTTGCTGTTGCTGTTGCTTGGTCGGGCGCCGAGCAAATCCCCCCAACCCCCTTTTTCAAAGGGGGGCGATCAAACTGCCTTACCGCGTGATCCAAGTCCTGGAAGAAGCACTCATCCGGGGGCCGGAAAAGCGTCTCGGGAACGCGCCGCTCTCCTCGCGATCGTCCCTCCCTGGAGATCAAGGATGAAACGCTGGAGTCTGGGCCTGCTGATCCTGCTGCTGTCGTGCGTGGCGCTGGCCAGCGGACCCCGGGACGTGCGCAAGCAGGCGGAAATGAGCATGCTGGTGACCGGCTCAGTCGAGGTCACACGCGATGGCAGCGTCGCCGGGTTGGATCTCGATCAGCGCGAGAAACTGCCAGAAGGGGTCGTTCGCCTGGTCGAGGGTGCCGCGCCGCACTGGCGCTTCGCGCCGGCGCGCCGCAACGGCGAGCCGGTGCCCGCCACCGCGCGCATGGGCCTCAACCTGGTGGCGCGGCGGCTGGAGGATGGCAACTACGAACTCGGGATCCGCCACGCGCACTTCACCGACCAGGACACGCCTGACGAGACGATCGCGAGCCGGGGCATGAAGCCGCCGGTCTATCCGCTGGATGCGCTGCACGCAGGCATCAAGGGTACCGTCTATCTGCTGTTGCGTATCGGCACGCAGGGCACGGTCGAGGACGTGATGGCCGAGCAGGTCAATCTGCGGGTGGTCGGCAACAGCCACCAGATGGACAGGGCACGGCACCTGCTCGTGCGTGCCAGCCTGGCAGCGGCCCGTGACTGGACGTTCAAGGTGCCGACCACGGGCGAACATGCCGATGCCGGCTCGTGGGTCGTGCGCGTGCCGGTCGACTATGCATTCGAGGATCGGCGGCCCGACTACGGTGAATGGGACACCTATATTCCCGGTCCTCGGCAGCAGCCTGACTGGGCGCCGGAAGACGATGGCGCGCCCGATGCACTGCTCGCGGGCCAGGTGCATCAGGCGGGCGTCGGCATGCGGCTGCTGACGCCGCTGCAGCAGGAGCAGGGCTGAGGCTCAGCCCACGCCGGCGCCGTCGCGGCCGTCGGTACGGGGTTGCGGAGCGGCAGGCGCCGGCTGCTGCGCCTGGTCGGCCTCGAACAGATGCTCCAGCTCGGCCCGGCCCTCGCGCAGCGCCTGCAGCAGCGCCGATTCGTCGTTGTAGATCCGGTGATGGCTGGCGAGCAGGCGCTCGTCGTGCTCGCGGAAGCGCCGGGTGCGGTCCTCGGCGACCTCGCGCGGCACCTCCAGCGCCACCAGCACCTCGCGGCCCATCTCCAGCGCCGAGGCGAAGGTCTCGCGGAAGGCCTCCACCTGCAGGTCCATCAGCTGCCAGGCATGGCGGCGGTCGTGGGCGCGGGCGAACACCCGCAGGTGCGGGTACAGGTGCCGCAGCAGGTGCGTGGTGCGCAGGCTCGCCTCGCGGTCGTCGATGGCGTTGATGAACACCCGGGCGTGCGCGGCGCCGCTGGCGCGCAGCAGTTCCGGACGGGTGGGATCACCGAAGTACACCGGATTGCCGGAGCGTCGCAGCGCCTCGACCGTGCCGGGATCGGCGTCGAGCGCGACGAACGGGATCTTCTGCGCCACCAGCAGGCGCGCCACGATCTGCCCGAAACGCCCCAGGCCGGCGACGATCACCTGCGGATGGCCGTGGTCGTGGATCGGGTCGTACTCGCGGGCCGGCGCCTCCGCATCGTCGCGGCCGTCGAGCAGGCGCGCCAGCGCGATCATCAGCAGCGGCGTCAGCGCCATCGACAGGCCCACCACCGCCAGCAGGCGGTTGTGCATCGCCGCCTCCAGCAGCCCGGCGCCGGCAGCCTCGGCGAACACCACGAAGGCGAACTCGCCGCCCAGCGACAGCACCCCGCCCAGGCGCAGCGCCTCGCGCATGCCGAGCCCGCCCGGGTGGCGGCCGAGCCCGAACAGGACGGCGAACTTCACCGACATCAGCAGCAGCGTCGCCAGCAGCACGAAGCCGGGCTCCGCCGCCACCTGCGCCAGGTCGATGCTCATCCCCACGGCCATGAAGAACAGCCCCAGCAGCAGGCCCTTGAACGGCTCGATCTGCGATTCGATCTCGTGGCGGAACTCCGACTCGGCCAGCAGCACGCCGGCCAGGAACGCGCCCAGGCCCATGCTCAGCCCGGCCAGCTGCACCACCCAGGCTGCGCCGAGCACCGCCAGCAACGCGCTCGCGGTCTGCATTTCGGGCACGCCGATGCGCACCGCGGTGCGGAACAGCCGGCGCAGCAGGTAGCGGCCGCCGAAGAACACCGCGGCCAGCGCGGCGACGGCCTTGAGCAGCGCCCAGCCGGCGTGTCCGGACTCCGGCGCGGCCGCGTGGGCGAGCAGCGGGATTGCCGCGATCAGCGGCACCGCGGCCAGGTCCTGGAACAGCAGGATCGCGAACGCCAGCCGCCCATGCGGGCTGTGCAGCGCCTTGCGCTCGGCCAGCAGCTGCAGCCCGAACGCGGTCGAGGACAGCGCCAGCCCGAGGCCGACCACCAGCGCGACCTTCCAGCCCAGGCCGGCCAGCGCCGCCAGTGCCGCGAGCGCCACGCCGGAGATCGCGACCTGCAGCCCGCCGGTCAGGAACACCGGCCGGCGCATCAGCTTCAAGCGCGCCAACGACAGTTCCAGGCCGATGACGAACAGCATCATCACCACGCCGATCTCGCTCGCGGCCAGCACCGGTTCCGCGTGCCGCACCACGCCGACCCCGTCCGGCCCCAGCGCCACGCCGGCGGCCAGGTAGCCCAGCACCGCGCCCAGCCCGAAGCGCTTGAACAGCGGCACCGCGATCACCGCGGCGAGCAGGAACACCAATGCCAGTTGCAGACCACTGCCGTGCATGCGCACCTCCGGCCTGGAAGTATGCACGGTCGCGTCCGCGCCGACGGCCGCCGTCCACGGCACAGCGATGGTCGCCGATGGAACATCACGCCTTCATTCCGCCTGCGCAGGACGGCGGCATCGGCAGCCGGGGCGAGAAGGCCTTCGACGATCGAGGGTTCCGGCCGGTGCCGGGCCTTTCAAGCGAACGGGGTGTCCGCTGCTCCCGCCAGTTCGCGCAGGCGGATCGCGCCGCGTTCGGCGATCGCATACAGCGCATGCTCGTGCGCCAGTGCGTAATAGCCCGGGTCCGGGTGTTCGCTGTCGAGCACGCCGAACAGCGCGCCGTCGATGCAGATCGGCACCGCCAGTTCCGACAGGTTGAACTGGTCGTCGACCACATAGCGCCGGTCCTGGCGCGCATCGGCCGTACGCTGCGGCAGACGCAGCTGCGCGCACTTGCCGACAATGCCTTGCCCGAGCTCGAGCCGGATGCGCGATTCCAGTACCCGCTGGGCGGCGCGCTTGGGTCCCCACGCCGCCTGCTGCGTCAGCGTGCCGCCGTCGCCCTCGAGCAGGTAGACCACGCAGTCGACCAGCGCCAGCTCCCGTCCGGAGAACTCGCACAGGACCCAGGCGACCTCGACCGGGGAATGGACGCCCTGCAATTCACCGACCAGGGCGGCGAGTCGCTGCTCGGCGTGTTCGAGGAACGCGTCCACGGCGTTGGGCATGGTTCCCGAGATCCCTCGTGGCGTTGCCGGGCGTCGGATGCTCCGGTCCGGCGGGAGCATGCTATCGCGCATGCGCCGCAAACTCACGGCCGCGCTGCCGCACGGCCCGGGCGGTGGCGTTCACGGCACGCGCGCATGCGCGTTTCTGCATGTGAGGCGTCTTCGTCGCGGCGTTGGTGGCAACGGTCGCCGTCGTCGCGCGCCGCCTCGTCCGCATCGCAAAGGAGAGGAGCGTGAAGGTCACGATATCGAAACTGTCCGCGGGATCGATCGGATTCAAAGCGGCCAGCTATGCAAAATGGGATCCGCAGTTGTTCATCGACACCGCCCCGAACGACGAGAACTGGTCGGGATTGTACGTCGCCGAGGACGAGGACGTCGCCGCCGGCTATCTCGTCGATTGCGTGGCCGGCGGCAACGGGGCGGCGTACATCCACGAGGTCGACGTCTCGTGCGAGGTGCCGCTGCTGGTCTGCATGGACGAAGCGTTCAAGGGCGGTGTCGACGGCATCGACATGGACGCGCTGCGCGTCGCAGTGCGCGAGGTAGGCGTCCAGATTGCGGATGGCCCCTTCATGCCGGCGCTCGGAGCGCTGGGATATTTCTTCCGCTGCTACAACAACGAGGATGGCGCGACGGAAATCATCGTTCCCGTGCCGCTGGCCGGCGAGATCGCCATGCGAGACTACAAAGAGTGCACGCTGAGGAATTACGAGGCCAGTTGCAAGAGAACATAAGGCGCGTACGCGCTCCGGCACGGGCATGAAAAAGCCCCGCGTGTGCGGGGCTTCTTCGTGCCGGAGGGTCTTCGCCTGTTTCAGCGCCGCATCGCGGCGAAGAACTCGTCGTTGGACTTGGTGGTCTTCATCTTGTCCAGCAGGAACTCCATCGCCGCGATCTCGTCCATCGGGTGCAGCAGCTTGCGCAGGATCCAGATCTTCTGCAGCAGTTCGGGCTCGATCAGGTAGTCCTCGCGGCGGGTGCCGGACTGGTTGACGTTGATCGCCGGGTACACGCGCTTCTCGGTGATGCGGCGGTCGAGGTGGATCTCGGAGTTGCCGGTGCCCTTGAACTCCTCGTAGATCACCTTGTCCATCGCGCTGCCGGTGTCGACCAGGGCGGTGGCGATGATCGTCAGCGAACCGCCCTCCTCGACGTTGCGCGCGGCGCCGAAGAACCGCTTCGGCCGGTGCAGGGCGTTGGCGTCGACGCCGCCGGTGAGCACCTTGCCGGAGCTGGGCACGACGTTGTTGTAGGCACGGGCGAGGCGGGTGATCGAGTCGAGCAGGATCACCACGTCGCGCTTGTGCTCGACCAGGCGCTTGGCGCGCTCGATCACCATCTCGGCGACCTGCACGTGGCGCGCGGCCGGCTCGTCGAAGGTCGAGGAGATGACCTCGCCGCGCACGGTGCGCTGCATCTCGGTCACTTCCTCGGGCCGCTCGTCGATGAGCAGCACGATCATGTGCACGTCGGGGTGGTTGGTGGTGATGGCGGTGGCGATCTGCTGCATCATCATCGTCTTGCCCGCCTTGGGGGGCGAGACGATCAGCGCGCGCTGGCCCTTGCCCTGCGGCGCCATCAGGTCGAGGATGCGGCCGGCGATGTCCTCGGTGGAACCGTCGCCGCGCTCGAGCTTGAAGCGCTTGCGCGGGAACAGCGGGGTCAGGTTCTCGAACAGCACCTTGCCCTTGCTGGCCTCCAGCGGCTCGCCGTTGATGGTGTCGACCACGGAGAGGGCGAAGTAGCGCTCGCCGTCCTTGGGCCAGCGGATGCGGCCGGACAGGTGGTCGCCGGTGCGCAGGTTGAAGCGGCGGATCTGGCTGGGCGAGATGTAGACGTCGTCGGGGCCGGCGAGATACGAGGCCTCGGCGGCGCGCAGGAAGCCGAAGCCGTCGGGCAGGATCTCCAGCACGCCGTCGGCGACCACGCCCTCGCCGTGGCGGGTCAGCACCTTGAGCAGGTTGAAGATCACGTCCTGCTTGCGGGCGCGGGCGACGCCGTCGTGGATGTTGAGCTGCTCGGCGATGTCCATCAGCTTCTGCGCGGGCATCCGCTTCAGGTCGCTGAGCGTGTACTGCGGGAAGTCCTCGGGAATGTTCGGCGGCGGCAGGCGCTGGCCCTGGTCGCCGCCGTCCTGCGGCAGGCCGTCGTCGCGGCCGCGGCCGCCACCACCGCCGCCGCCGCGTTCGCGGCGATTGCGGAAACGATCCCGGCGGTTGCCCTGGCGGCCGCCCTCGCGCTGTTCGCGCTGCTCCCGCGATTCGCGTGGCTGGTCGCTGCCATTGTCGCCGCCGGAGGCGTCCGCGGCGGGTGCGGGAGGCGCGGCGGGCGCAGGTGCGGATGCCGGCGCGGACGCGGGCGCCTGCCGGGCGGCCGGGGCCGGCGCGTCGGCCGGCGCTGTCGGTGCCGGGGGCGCCGCAGGCGCCGGCGCGTCGGCCTGGGCGGTCTTGGCGACCTTGGCGGTCTTGGTGACGCGCGGCTTGCGCACGCGCTTCTCGGCGGATTCGCCGGAATCGGGAGTGTTGTCGGACAAGTGCGAAATCCTCGCTAGCTGCGAGCGCCCGCGGACGCGGGCGGAGGGTTGGGAAGGGTGATCTTCAGACGGGGTGCGGCGCTGGCTTCCGCGCCGGATGGGACAACGCTAGCACCGCGCCACGCCCGCGGCAAGCGGTCGCGACACGGCGGTTAAGCCTGCCGCGGCGTGCGGCAGGGCGCCCGTGGCGACGATGCAGGCCCCGAGAGGGGGCGCCGCGAGGCGCCGTACGGTGGAACGGGCTCAGAGCGCCTTGTCGAGCATCTGCGACAGCTGGGCCTTGCCGACCGCGCCGATCTGGGTCGCCTGCACCTGGCCGCCCTTGAACAGCAGCAGCATCGGGATCGAGCGCACGTGGTACTTCATGGCGATGCCCTGGTTCTGGTCGATGTCGACCTTGACCACCTTGGCGCGGCCCGCATAGCTCTCGGCCAGCTCGTCCAGCGCCGGGGCGATCATCTTGCACGGGCCGCACCAGGGGGCCCAGAAATCGACCAGCACCGGCTCTTCGGACTGCAGCACGGTGGCGTCGAAATCGCTGTCGCCGGCGTGGATGACCTTGTCGTTCACGGAGTTCTCCTGGGATCGGGCCGCCGCCGTGACGGTCGGGCGGCGTTGTGCTGTTAAACTGGGGCGTTATCAGGCTGGATCAAGGGTCGACCCTCAGGTCCGCACAGCCTTCTATTCACGGTTCGGCAGTCTGCGACGCGGTCGCCCCCTGCGCAACCGCGCCCCGCCGCACAGACCATTCCAGGCATGACAGACAAACCACTGACCGATATCCCCTTCTCCGAGTTCGAGCTGCATCCGCAGCTGCTCGCCGGCATCGAAGCCGCTGGATTCCTCCGCTGTACGCCGATCCAGGCCTTGACCCTGCCGCTCGCCCTGTCCGGGCGCGACGTCGCCGGCCAGGCCCAGACCGGCACCGGCAAGACGCTGGCCTTCCTGGTCGCGGTGGTCAACCGCCTGCTGTCGCAGCCGGCGCTGGCCGAACGCAAGCCCGAGGACCCGCGCGCGCTGATCCTGGCGCCGACCCGCGAGCTGGCGATCCAGATCCACAAGGACGCGGTGAAGTTCGCCTCCGACCTCGGCCTCAAGTTCGCCCTGGTCTACGGCGGCGTCGACTACGACAAGCAGCGCCAGCTGCTGCAGGAAGGCGCCGACGTGATCATCGCCACGCCGGGGCGCCTGATCGACTACGTCAAGCAGCACAAGGTGGTGAGCCTGCACGCCTGCGAGATGTGCGTGCTGGACGAGGCCGACCGCATGTTCGACCTCGGCTTCATCAAGGACATCCGCTTCCTGCTGCGGCGCATGCCGATCCGCACCGAGCGGCAGACGCTGCTGTTCTCGGCGACGCTGAGCCATCGCGTGCTCGAGCTCGCCTACGAGCACATGAACGAGCCCGAGAAGGTCGTGGTCGAGACCGAGTTCATCACCGCGGCCAAGGTGCGGCAGAAGGTCTTCTTCCCGGCCAACGAGGAGAAGATCCCGCTGCTGCTCGGCCTGCTGTCGCGGTCCGAGGGCGCGCGCACGATGGTGTTCGTCAACACCAAGGCCTGGGTGGAGCGGGTGGCGCGGGCGCTGGAGCGCGGCGGCTACAGGGTCGGCGTGCTGTCCGGCGACGTGCCGCAGAAGAAGCGCGAAAGCCTGCTGAAGAAGTTCCAGGCCGGCCAGCTGGAGCTGCTGGTCGCCACCGATGTCGCCGCGCGCGGCCTGCACATCGACGGCGTGTCGCACGTCTACAACTACGACCTGCCGTTCGACGCCGAGGACTACGTGCATCGCATCGGCCGGACCGCGCGCCTGGGTGCCGAGGGCGATGCGATCAGCTTCGCCTGCGAGATCTACGCCCAGGGCCTGCCCGACATCGAGGCCTTCATCGAGCAGAAGATCCCGGTCGAGCCGGTCACCCCGGAGCTGCTGCAGGCGCTGCCGCGCAAGCCGCGCGAGGGCGTCGAGGCGCAGCCGGAGGATGGCGAGAGCATCGGCGAGATCTTCCGCGAGGCGCGCGAGCAGCGCGCCGCCGACGACGCCCGTCGCGGCGGCGGCGGGTCCGGTACGCGCGGCGGCGCCCGCCGCGGCGAGGGTGGGCGCGCCCGCAAGCCGGCCGGCGGTCGCGGCCGCGCCGCTGCGGATGGCGATGCTGCCGCGCCGTCCGCCCGCGCGAAGCCCGCCGCCGCCGATGCGAAGGCGGCGAGCACCGCGCCGCCCGCCCAGCCGCCGCAGGGCGCCGCTGCCGAAGGCGAGGCCCGCCCCCCGCGCAAGCGTCGCCGCCGGCGCAGCGGCCGCCGCGTCGAGGGTGGAGAGGACGGTTCGCAAGCGGTCGCGCCGCGCAACGGCGCCAAGGCCGAAACGCCGCGCAAGCCGAAGCCGGCCGCCGAGTTCAGGTCTGCGTCGCGTCCGGCAGCCGAGCCGGCGGCGGCGGCGCCCTCGCCCTCGCTGCTGTCGCGCATCGGTCGCGGCTTGAAGAAACTGGTCACGCGGGCGCCGAACTCGCAGCACTGAGGAAGGCCTGAACAATTGCCGTCATCCCCGCGAAGGCGGGGACCCATGGACGTTAAGCCGTTGAAAATCAAAGTCCATGGATTCCCGCCTTCGCGGGAATGACGATGCTCGAGTAAGCACCGTCCGTGTCTTCGACCGGCTGCCGCAGACCTGCCGTCGGCCCCGTGCCGCAAAAAACGCGCGAACCTCTGCGGCTTTCCGCCCCGCGTCAGGCTGCCGCCAGCGAAGTCCGCTAAGCTCTGGCAGCCATCGTCCTGCGTCTCCGGTCCCGCCGCATGAGCGTCCTCCGCTTCGACAGCGTCAGCAAGCAGTATCCCGGCGGGCACGTCGCCCTGTCCGAGCTCAGCTTCGACGTCGCCGCGGGTGAGATGCTGTTCATCACCGGCCATTCCGGCGCCGGCAAGAGCACGCTGCTGAAGCTGGTGCACCTGGCCGAACGGCCGAGCCGCGGCGCGGTGCTGTTCGCCGAGCGCAACCTGCTGCGGGTGCGCGGGCGCCGGGTGGCGATGCACCGCCGCGAGGTCGGCGTGGTGTTCCAGGACCACCGCCTGCTCACCGACCGCAGCGTCTACGAGAACGTCGCCCTGCCGCTGATCCTGCGCGGCATGCGCCGCGGCGAGATCGGCAAGCGGGTGCGCGGCGTGCTCGAGCGGCTCGGCCTGGATGCGCGCGAACGCGCGCTGCCGACCCAGCTGTCGGCGGGCGAGCAGCAGCGCGTCGGCATCGCCCGCGCCGTGGTCGGCGAGCCGCGGCTGCTGGTGGCGGACGAGCCCACCGGCAACCTCGACCCGACCCTGTCGGCGGAGATCATGGCGCTGTTCGCGGAACTGCCGGAACGCGGCACCAGCGTGCTGGTCGCCAGCCACGACCTGGCGCTGGTCAAGCGCATGCGGAAGCGCGTGCTGGTACTCGACCACGGCCGCCTGGCCGACGACATCGCGCCGGAGGACCTGGCCGATGCCTGAGGCACGCGACAACGCGCCGGCGCGCGACACCCATTCCCGGATCGGCACCTGGGCCGATCACCACCTGTACAGCTTCGTCTCCAGCCTCGGACGCGTGTTCCGGCGGCCGTGGGCGACCGCGCTCACGATCGGCGTGATGGCGGTGGCGCTGGCGCTGCCGCTCGGGCTGTGGCTGGCGCTGGACAACCTCCAGCGGCTGTCGGGCAGCGTGCAGGCCTCGCGCGAGATCAGCGTGTTCCTGAAGCAGGACGTGACGGCGGAGCGTTCGCAGGCGCTGGCCGGGGAACTGCGCGGCCGCGCCAACGTCGACGCGGTCGAGCTGCGCACGCCGGACGAGGGCCTGCAGGAACTGCGCGAGCGCGGCGGCCTGGGCGAGGCCATCGAGGCGGTCGGCGACAACCCGCTGCCGTTCGTGCTGATCGTATCGCCGGCCGGCGACGAGACCCTGCTGACGGCGTCGCTGCGGCAGCTGCCCGAGGCCGACCTGGTGCAACACGACGCCGAGTGGCGCCGCCGGCTCGACGATTGGCTGCGCTTCGGCGGCCGCCTGGTCTGGGTGCTGGCGGCGCTGCTCGGCCTCGGCGCGCTGCTGGTGGTCGGCAACACCGTGCGCCTGGACATCCAGGCGCGGCGGGAGGAGATCGGCGTGCTGCAGCTGCTCGGCGCCACCGACGGCTTCATCCGGCGGCCGTTCCTGTACCTGGGCACCTGGTACGGGCTGGTCGCCGGCGCGCTGGCGCTGGCGCTGCTGGCGGTCGCCGGGCTGGCGCTGCGCGAGCCGGTGGCGGCGCTGGCCGCGAGCTACGGCAGCGGTTTCGTCCTGGCCGGCTTCGGCCCGGGGCAGGTGCTGGTGGTGCTGTTGGCCGCGGCCGCGCTCGGCTGGCTCGGCGCCAGCCTGGTCACCGGGCACTTCCTGCGGCAGACGCGGCCGACGGAGACCTGACGGAGAACCGCATGGGCAACGGGCAGACCGACGCGCACGATCTGCGCCATCTGATCAGCGATTCGCCGCGGATCATGGTGGTGGACGGCTCGAAACTGGTGCGCCGGCTGATCGGCGACGTGTTGCGCAAGCAGCTGCCGGCGGTCGAGGTGGTGGCCTGTGCCGGCTTGGCCGAAGCGCGCGCGGCGCTGCAGGCGGCCCCGGTCGACCTGGTCAGCACCGCGCTGGTGCTGCCCGACGGCGACGGACTGCAGCTGGCGCGCGTGGTGCGGCGCGCGGCGGCGCAGCGCTACGTGCCGGTGATCGTGGTGTCCGGCGACGCGCAGGCGCACCTGGAATCGCGCCGCTTCACCGAGGACGTCACCGACTACTTCGACAAGGGCAACGGCCACCAGGCCCTGGCCACCTTCATCCGCGGCTATGTGGTGCCCGAACCGATCCCCGGCGCGCACGTGCTCTATGTCGAGGACAGCCGTACCGTCGCACTGGCGACGCGGCGCATGCTGCAGTCGCACGGCATGCAGGTGACCCATGTGATCAGCGCCGAGGAGGCGCTGGCCTGGCTGCGCGAGCGCAGCGCCGGCGACGACGCGCCCGGCGTCGACCTGCTGCTGACCGACGTGTACCTCAAGGGCGAGCTCAGCGGGCGCGACCTGCTGCAGGCGGTCCGCGGCGAACTGGGCTACGGCAAGCGCCGGCTGCCGGTCCTGGTGATGACCGGCGACGAGAACCGCGTCAACCAGATGGGCCTGCTGCGCGACGGCGCCAACGACCTGGTGCTCAAGCCGATCGAGGAGCGGCTGCTGGTGACCAAGGCGTTGTTCCAGCTGCGGCTGGCGGCGATACGCGAATCGGGAATCGGGAATGGGGAATGGGAAAAGCGCGAAGGCAATTAGGCGCCGACACCGTCATCCCGGCGAAAGCCGGGATCCATTTGCATTTCCCTTCTCCCGCTCGCGGGAGAAGGGCTGCCCCGAAGTGCTGTTGGTCGGGGGTGGCGTGAAGCGCTGGATGAGGGTGCTTTTCGTGCTTGCGGCGCCCCCAATCATCCGCTTCGGACTCCGCAAACTGGAAGGGAACCGCGCTATTAAGAGCTTGTGACAAAGAGACAGGGCAAAATCGAGGTTTGCCTTGGAAGAAATCGAGATGGGTCCCAGCTTGTGCTGGGACGATGAAGCTTTAGCCTTTCCCGATTCCCGATTCCCGATTCCCGATTCCCGATTCCCGATTCCCGTCCACTCGCCATGCCCGATACCGAACACATCAAGCTCGAGCCGTCCTGGAAGGCGCACGTCGGCGACTACCTGCTGCGCCCGGAGATGCAGGCGCTGTCGGCATTCCTGCGCGAGCGCAAGGCCGCCGGCGCGCGGATCTTCCCGCCGGGGCCGCGGATCTTCGGCGCCTTCGAGGCGACACCGTTCGATGCGGTCAAGGTGGTGATCCTGGGCCAGGATCCCTACCACGGTCCCGGGCAGGCGCACGGGCTGTGCTTCTCGGTGCAGCCGGGGGTGCCGGTGCCGCCGTCGCTGGACAACATGTTCAAGGAGATCCAGCGCGACCTCGGCATCGCCCGCCCCGACCATGGCTGCCTGCTGCCGTGGGCGCAGCAGGGCGTGCTGCTGCTCAACGCCGTGCTGACGGTCGAGCAGGGACGCGCCGGCGCGCACCAGGGCAAGGGCTGGGAGGGCTTCACCGACCATGTCGTCGAGACCCTGAACCGCGAGCGCGAGGGCCTGGTGTTCCTGCTCTGGGGCAGTTACGCCCAGGCCAAGGGCAAGGTGATCGACCCGCGCCGCCACCGCGTGCTCAGGACCACCCATCCTTCACCGCTGTCGGCGCATCGTGGATTCCTCGGCTGCGGGCACTTCTCGGCGGCCAACGAGTCCCTGGTCCGCCGGGGCCAGACCCCGATCGATTGGTCGCTGCCACCCCGGAATGCACTGGAGAATCAGGAAATCAATGACTTGCGGGCGGGTTCGTTCCAATGAGGAAACGCTGGGAACTTCCCATGCGCTTAGCAGTCAGATGTGGACACTGCTAAAATGGCCGCCATGACCCAGACAACCCCCACCACCGCCCTGGTCGCCAACAACCTGCCGGTCCCGAGCACGCTCGGGTCGCTGGACGCCTACATCGGCGCGGTGCACCAGATCCCCGTGCTGTCCGCCGAGGACGAGCAGCGCCTCGCGCGCCGCTACCGCGAACAGGAGGACCTGGACGCCGCGCGCGAACTGGTGCATTCGCACCTGCGCTTCGTCGTGCATGTCGCACGCGGCTACAACGGCTACGGCCTGCCGCTCGGCGACCTGATCCAGGAAGGCAACATCGGCCTGATGAAGGCGGTCAAGCGCTTCGACCCGGGCGTCGGCGTGCGCCTGGTGTCGTTCGCGGTGCACTGGATCCGTGCCGAGATGCACGAGTACATCCTCAAGAACTGGCGCATCGTCAAGGTCGCCACCACCAAGGCGCAGCGCAAGCTGTTCTTCAACCTGCGCAAGAGCAAGAAGCGCCTGGGCTGGCTGAACGCCGAGGAAGTGCGCGCGGTCGCCGCCGACCTCAACGTCTCCGAGCGCGAGGTGCTGGAGATGGAATCGCGGCTGTCCGGCCGCGACGTCGGCTTCGACGCCCCCGCCAACGAGGACGACGACCACGCGCCGCCGGCGCCGTCGGGCTACCTGATGGCGCAGGACGAGGATCCCGCCCAAGCCTACGAGCGCGAGGACAGCGAGGACAGCCAGTTGGCGCTGCTGCGCGAAGGGCTGGCCGAGCTCGACGACCGCTCGCGCGACATCATCCAGCGGCGCTGGCTGGCCGACGAGGACAAGGTGACGCTGCAGGAGCTGGCCGACGAGTACGGCGTCTCGGCCGAGCGCATCCGCCAGGTCGAGGCCAACGCGCTGAAGAAGATGAAGGCGCTGTTCGCGGCCTGACCGGGTCTTCCCGCCAAAGACAGAACGGCCCGGATCACCGGGCCGTTTTGGTGTGTAGGCGGCGGAAGCGGCCGTATCGGACAGAAGTCGCGACTCCCGTCGCTCCCACGGTGAAAGCCGCTCGGCGCTGTGGTGGGCGGACGTCCTGTGGAGCGACGGAAGTCGCGACGGATGCCGGCACGAAGTCGCGGCTTACCACGGGGCGCGTTCGCTCACCACTTGAACAGCATCAGGCTGATCGCCAGCGCGGCCATGCCGGTGACCAGCCCGTAGACGGTCTCGTGGCCCTTGGCGTAGCGCTTGGCCGCCGGCAGCAGTTCGTCCAGGGCGAGGAACACCATGACCCCGGCGATGATCCCGAACAGCGCGCCGAACATGCCCTCGGACAGGAACGGCGCCAGCACCGCGTAGCCGAGGATCGCGCCGATCGGCTCGGCGAGCCCCGACAGCAGGCTGGCGATGAAGGCGTAGCGCTTGTTCTCGGTGGCGTAGTACACCGGCACCGCGATGGCGATGCCCTCGGGGATGTTGTGGATGGCGATGGCGAACGCCAGCGGCAGGCCCACGCCCGGATCCTCCAGCGTGGCGAAGAACGTGGCCAGGCCCTCGGGGAAGTTGTGCGCGGTGATCGCGAACGCGGTCAGCAGGCCGACGCGCTTGATGTATTCGCGGTTGTGGTCGCGGAAGAACGGATCGTCGGCCTCCAGGCGTTCGTGCGGGTTGGGCACCAGGCGGTCGATCAGCACGATCAGCATCACCCCCGAGAGAAACGCCAGCGTGCCGTAGGAGAAGCCCTGCGCGTCGCCGTAGACGCTGGTGAAGGACGCGATCGACTTGTTGAGGATCTCCGACAGCGACACGTACACCATCGCGCCGCCGGCGAAGGCCAGCCCGAACGCCAGCATGCGCGCGTTCGGCGTCTTGGTGGTGAACACCAGCAGGCCGCCCAGTCCGGTCGCCAGCCCGGCGGCGGTGGTGACCGCCAACGCGACCAGGATGTTGTGCAGGGCAATGTCGTCGATCACGCCGGTTGCGCTCCTGGGGCCGGGCGCTGGGCCGGCGGCGGTTCGGGCGGGCCTCGCGCCGGGAGCGCGGGTCGTCTTGCGGTGGGGCCATCGTAGCGAAACGCGCGGGCGTTGTGCGCCGGCCGGCCGGCGGGGACGCGCATGGGCGATCGAGCGGGAGGCGCGGGCGCGCTACGAGGGGCCCGGCGGCCCCGCGGGTGTGTCGTCGCCGGTGCCGAGGATGATCCGTGCCGCGCGCTGCCAGGTCCAATAGGCCCAGGTCCAGTCGAGCATGACGGTCAGGCGGTTGCGGAAGCCGATCAGGAAGAACACGTGCGCGACCAGCCAGAACCACCAGGCGAGCGTGCCGGAGAATTTCAGCCGGCCGAGATCGACCACGGCGGCCTGGCGCCCGATGGTGGCGAGATTGCCGAAGTCGCGATAGCGGAACGGCGTGCCGGTACCGCCGCCCAGCCGCGCGCGGATCGTCCGGGCGACGTGCCGGCCCATCTGCTTGGCCGCCGGCGCCACGCCGGGGACCGGTCGGCCCCCTTGCTGCACGGTCGCCAGGTCGCCCGCCACGAAGATGTCCGGGTGCGCCCCGATGCTCAGGTCGGGCCGCACCGGCACGCGGCCGGCGCGGTCGAGCGGCACGCCCAGGGTCCGCGCCAATGGCGATGCCGCGACGCCGGCGGCCCACACCACGGTGCGCGCCGGCACCAGGCGCTCGCCGAGGTGGCAGCCGTCGGCATCGATGCCGGTGACCGGGGCGTCGGTGAGCACCTCGACGCCAAGGCGCTCAAGCTGGCGTCGTGCGCGTTCGGAGAGCCGCTCGGGAAACGACGGCAGCACCCGCGGCCCGGCCTCGATCAACCGCACCCGCGCGGTGGCCGGCTCGATGCGCCGGAACTCGTCGCGCAGGGTGTGGCGGGCGATCTCCGCCAGGGTACCGGCCAGTTCGACGCCGGTCGGGCCGCCGCCGACGATGGCGAAGTCGAGCCACGCCGCGCGTTGCGTCGGATCGGGTTCGGCCTCGGCGCGCTCGAACGCGGTCAACAGGCGCCGGCGCAGCGCCAGCGCGTCGTCCAGCGTTTTCAGCCCCGGCGCGTGCGCGGCCCAGGCGTCGTTGCCGAAGTAGGCATGGGTGGCGCCGGTCGCCAGCAACAGGTAGTCGAAACCGAGCGCATCGCCGCCGGCGAGCCGGACGCGCTTGGCCGCCGGATCGATGGCCGCGACCGTCGCCATCCGCACCTCGACGTTGCGCTGCCTGCGCAGGATGTGCCGCAGCGGCGCGGCGATGTCGGGCGCCGACAGACCGGCCGTCGCCACCTGGTACAGCAGCGGCTGGAACAGGTGGTGGTTGCCGCGGTCGACCAGGGTGATCCGCACCGGCGCGTGGGCCAGCCCGCGTGCCGCCCACAGGCCGGCGAAGCCGCCGCCGACGATGACGACGTGCGGAACCTCCGGCGGTAGCGCGGCTTGCGGAGCCTGTGGCATCGGTCGATTGTATCGGCGCGGCTATTCGTTGGCGGCACCCGTGGCGACGGCCTCGTTCTCACCGTAACGGGAAAGTTCTGCCTGGCGCGAATAAATGCCGCCGAGGACGCGCGGTCCTGCCGCACCGGTGACGCCGGGCAGGTTGCCGGGCCGCCCCAGCAGCGCCTGCCGCGCCAGCCAGGCGAAGCCCATCGCCTCGACGAAATCGGGATCGAGGCCATGCGCCGCGCTCGATTCCACGGTGCAGCCGGGCAGCGCCGCCGACAGCGCCGCCATCAGCACCGGGTTGTGGACGCCGCCGCCGCAGGCGATCACGCGTGCGGTATCGGGCTGGGCCGCCCGCAGCGCGCCGGCGATGGTGCGGACGCTGAGCGCGAGCAGGGTCGCCTGCACGTCGGCCGCTGCCTCGGCGCCCGCCAGGCGCGCCTCCAGCCAGCCGAGGTGGAACTGGTCGCGACCCGTCGATTTGGGCGGCGGCAGCGCGAACCAGGGCTCGTCCAGCAACCGCGACAGCAGCACCTCGTCGACGCGCCCCGAAGCCGCGAACGCGCCGCCGGCGTCGAACCCGGCGCCGGTCCGGCGCAGGCACCACGCGTCCATCAGTCCGTTGGCGGGTCCGGTGTCGAACCCGCGCACCGCGCCGCCGCGCGGCAGCAGCGTGAGGTTGGCGATGCCGCCGAGATTGAGCACCGCGCGCGACTCCCCGGCGGAGGCCAGCAACGCCGCGTGCAGCGCTGGCAGCAGCGGCGCGCCGTGGCCGCCGGCGGCGACGTCGCGGCGGCGGAAATCGGCGACGACGGTGGTGCCGGCGCGTTCGGCCAGGGTGGAGGGGTCGCCGAGCTGCAGGGTGAACGGAAAGCGGCCGTCGCCCCCGCGTCCGTGCGGCCGGTGCCGCAGCGTCTGCCCGTGCGATCCGATCGCGGCGACGTCGGCGGCGGGGGTGCCGCTGTCGGCCAGCGCCTGCAGCGCGGCGGTGGCGAAGGCGTGGCCGATGCGCACGTCGAGCTCGCCGAAGTCGTCGAGGCCGAGCTGCGCGTCGCGCTGGCCGAGCTCGACCAGGCGCGCGCGCAGCGCCGGCTCCCAGGGATAGGTGCGGCCGAAGACCAGGCGCGGCTGCGGCCGGGTGTCGTCGAAATCGACCAGCGCGGCATCGATGCCGTCGGCGCTGGTGCCGGAGATCAGGCCCAGGTACAGGGACGGGGCGGGAGTGGTCGGCATGGGGCCTCGTCTTCAGCGCCGCGGACGCGACGTGAAAGTATGCGGCCAGGCGCCGGCGCCGGCGCCGGCGCCGGCGGCGTGCGCCGCTGCGGGTGCGGCAATCACCGCGGCGGCGGTTGGATGCGGTCGTGCCGGGCGCCGCCTCAGCCGCGCTTGGCGCCCGGCTTGCGCGCCGCGGCGACTTCGCGACCGGGTTCGGGCGGGCGCTGCGCGTAGCGCAGGGTCTCGACCTGCTGGATGCGCGCCAGCGCCGGCGCCGCCTGCGCCTTGAACTGCGCCAGCGCCTGGCCCTTCAGCGGTTCCGGCGGCGGCATCGTCTGCGACAGCGGGTTGCGGTGCGCGCCGTTGACGCGGAATTCGTAGTGCAGGTGCGGGCCGGTGGCCAGGCCGGTGGCGCCGACGTAGCCGATCACCTGGCCCTGCGGCACCCGCTGCCCCTGGCGGATGTTGGCGAAGCGGGACATGTGCGCGTACAGCGTGGTGTAGCCGCGGCCGTGGTCGAGGATGACGACGTTGCCATAGCCGCGCTGCTTGCCCTTGAACTGCACCCGGGCATCGCCTGCCGCCTTGATCGGGGTGCCCGTGCCGGCGGCGTAGTCGACGCCCTTGTGCATGCGCATCGTGCCCAGTACCGGGTGCCGGCGGTTGCCGAACCTGGAGCTCAGCCGCGCGAATTCGATCGGCATGCGCAGGAAGCTCTTCTTCAACGGGCGGCCATCGGCGGTGAAGTACTCGGCCTTGCCGTCGCGT
Source organism: Luteimonas sp. R10 (assembly GCF_045689605.1). Lineage (GTDB taxonomy): Bacteria > Pseudomonadota > Gammaproteobacteria > Xanthomonadales > Xanthomonadaceae > Luteimonas. Next base: position 319,784 of record NZ_CP141262.1, on the reverse strand, counting down.
TCGAAACGGAAGCCGGAATAGGTCTTGCCGCCGGTGGTGAAGGTCGCGGCGAGGACGTCGCCGCTGCCGATCTTCTCGCCCTCGCGCCACAGCTCCTCGATCACCACGCTGTAGCGGTCGCCGGGCTGGATCTCGCGCGAGAAGTCGATGTCGTACTGGAAGATGCCGTCGGTCAGGGTGTGTATGACCTTCGGCGACAGCCCGGCCTGGCGCGCCGACCCGTACAGCGAATTGGTGATCTCGCCGGTGACCACCGCGGTATGCACTTCGACCGGGCGTTCGATCACGTGTTCGCTGATCTCGCCGCCGCGCAGGCTCAGCTGCACGCGCTCGGTGTCGCCACGATCGAAGCGGAAGCCGCGGAGTCGGCCGTCGGCATGCAGGTCGAAGCCGAGCTCGGTGCCGGGGCGGATCCGCGCCAGCGCGTCCTTCGCGGACGAGTGTTCGAGAATCCGGTGCAGGGTGGCGGCGGGAATGTCGAGGTCGGAGAAGATCTCGCCCAGCGTCTGCCCGGACTGCACCGTGACCAGTTCCCAGTGCGCCGTCTCCGCGTGTTTCGCCTTCGTGGCCGGCAGCGGCGGCAGCGGCAGCGCCATCGTGGTCAGCGCCTGTCCGTGGACCGGCGTGGTCTGCATCGCGCTGGAGAAGCCCGGCACCAGCGTGACCACCAGCGCGCCGAGGGTGGCGAACAGGCTGGCATGCGCCCAGTGCCGGCGCGTCCAGCGACCGTTGAAGCCATTGCGTTCGATGAACGCCGGGACCTGCTGCGAGAGTTGCGCCGCGCGCTGGGCGACGGCCTGCAGGTTGGAAAGACGGACAAGACGATTGCGGTCGGCATCCGCGGCGGGTGGCGTCATGTGCGTTTCCGGGAGATGGCGTGAAGGACGCGTCAGCGAGGTAACATAAAGACGTGAGCTGCACGCGTCAAATACTTGAGCCGGCTCGCATTTTTCACGAACGTTTCGGTTAACATCGACTTAACTCATTTTCAGGAACTGGGTCACATTCAGCTATGTGCCCGCTCCGCGACCCGCGAGACCTCCGCCGTGCCAGAGACCCCTGCCGCCTCCGCGCAGACCGCCTTCGAGCTGATCGCCCGCGGCGCCGACGAGATCCTCAAGGCCGAGGAGCTGCACGCGCGCCTGCGGCAGGACCGGCCGCTGCGCATCAAGGCCGGCTTCGATCCGACCGCGCCCGACCTGCACCTGGGCCATACCGTGCTGCTGAACAAGATGCGGCAGTTCCAGGACCTCGGCCACACGGTGATCTTCCTGATCGGCGACTTCACCGGCATGATCGGCGACCCCAGCGGCAAGAACGCCACCCGCAAGCCGCTCACCCGCGAGGACGTGCTGGCCAACGCCGAGACCTACGCCGCCCAGGTGTTCAAGGTGCTCGACCGCGAGCGCACCGAGGTGCGCTTCAACTCCGAATGGTTCGGGAAGATGGACGCCGCCGACATGATCCGGCTGGCGGCGCAGCACACCGTGGCGCGCATGCTCGAGCGCGACGACTTCGCCAAGCGCTATGCCGGCCAGCAGCCGATCGCGATCCACGAGTTCCTGTATCCGCTGGTCCAAGGGTTTGACTCGGTGGCGCTGGAGGCCGACGTCGAGCTCGGCGGCACCGACCAGAAGTTCAACCTGCTGATGGGCCGCGGCCTGCAGGAGGCGCACGGCCAGAAGCCGCAGGTGGTGCTGACGATGCCGCTGCTGGAGGGCCTGGACGGCGTACAGAAGATGTCCAAGTCGCTGGGCAACTACATCGGCATCGACGAGCCGGCGATCGACATCGTCAACAAGACGATGAAGATCGGCGATGCGCTGATGTGGAAGTGGATCGAACTGCTCAGCTTCGAGATCGGCGCGGACGAGGCGCGGCGCCTGCGGCAGGAGGTCGACGCCGGCCGGCTCAATCCGCGCGACGTCAAGCAGCGCCTGGCGCGGGAGCTGGCCGCGCGCTTCCACGACGCCGCCGCCGCCGCGACCGCGATCGCCGGCTGGGACGCCGCGGTGCGCGGGCAGGGCGACACCGCGCTGCTGCCGCTGCAGGAAGTGGCGGTACCGGTCGAGGGCTTGCGCGTGGCCGCCCTGCTGACCGCCGCCGGGCTCACGCCCAGCAATTCCGAGGCCAACCGCAAGCTCAGGGAGCGTGCGGTGAAGGTGGACGGTGCGGTGGTCGAGGATCCGCAGCAGGTGTTCGCGCCCGGGTTCGAGGGCGTGCTGGCGGTCGGCAAGCGCAATTTCGCACGGGTACGCCTGATCACCGCGTCATGACGGAAGCGGCGCGAAGCTGCGCGCCATGGACGATTTCACCGGGCAGTTCGGCGTCGTCGTCAGCATGGCCTACGCCATGCTGCTCGGCGGCCTGATCGGCTACGAACGCGAACTCAAGCAGCGGCCTGCGGGCTTCCGCACCCACATGCTGGTCGCCGGCGCGGCCGCGCTGCTGATCGGCATCGGCCAGCTGTCGGTGGTCGAGCGCGCCGGCGGGCAGGCGGCGGAGATCCTGCAGGTCGATCCGTTCCGCCTGGTCGAGGCGGTGATCGCCGGCGTGGCGTTCATCGGCGCCGGCACGATCTTCAGCCAGAGTCGCCGCGGCGGCGAAACGATCGCCGGCATCACCACCGCCGCCTCGCTGCTCATGGTGGCGGCGATCGGCGTGGCGGCGGGACTGGACTACTACCTGCTGGCGCTGATGACCACGGCGCTGGCGCTGTTCGTGCTGGTGGCGCTGTCGTTCTGGGAGCGCTGGCGCGAGCGGCGCATGGGCATTCCGGCCGGTGCTCGGCATCGGGGGGGCGAGAACGAGCAACGAGAAACGAGGAGTGGGAAGCGAGAGAAAAGCGTGCCGCCCTGATGCGCTTGCGTGCGCGTGGCGGCTTTGCGGATACGAAAACGGCGCCCGTGGGCGCCGTTTTCTGCAGTGGGTAACGAGCGGAGAAAAACTGAGGAACGAGTAGGCAAGCAGAAGCCCGCCGTTTTCACTGGTTCACTCCTCGTTTCTCGTTTCCGGCTCTCCAGCCATCATCCGGTCGCGCGCGGCCTTGAACGGATTGCCCTCGTACCAGTTCGGCCAGCGGTCGACATCGTCGGCCAGGACGCGGCCGACGCCGTACAGGGCCTCCAGGTCCTGGATCACGCCGGCGAGGTTCCATTCCTCGCGGTAGACGTCGCCCGGCTGGTGGTAGCGCGAGGCGTAGTCCTCGGTCGCCGCCTTGCCGGCCGCGGTGCCGCCTTCGACCAGGTCGTTGCCACCCTTGGCGTACAGTGCCGGCACGCCGGCCTTGGCGAAGTTGAAGTGGTCGGAGCGGAAGTAGTAGCCACCCGCCGGATTGCCTTCCTCCACCAGCACGCGTTGCTGCTCGCCGGCGAAGGTCTCGAGGATGTCCTCGAGTTCGGAGTTGCCCTTGCCGGTGACCACGAAATCGCGCGACGGGCCGGCGACGCTCATGGCGTCGAGGTTGACCACCGCGACGGTCTTCTCCATCGGGAAGGTCGGGTGCGCCACGTAGTACTTGGACCCGAGCAGGCCGGACTCCTCCAGCGTCACCGCCAGGAACGCCAGCGAGCGCTTCGGCGCCGGCTCCTCGCCGGCGAAGCGGCCGGCGATCTCGATGATGCCGGCGATGCCGGTGGCGTTGTCGACCGCGCCGTTGTAGATCTCGCGGGTGCCGTCGTCGCGCTCGTGCACGCCGAGGTGGTCCCAGTGGCCCATGTAGATCACCGCCTCGTCCGGGCGCTCGCTGCCGGGCAGCACGCCGATCACGTTGCGCGAGGACTTCTCGGTCACGGTGCTCTTCAGGTCGACCGACATGCTGGCCTTCAGCGGCACCGCCTCGAAGCCGCGCTGGTTGGCGGCCTCGTACATCTCGTCCAGGTCGAGCCCCGAATCGGCGAACAGCTGCCGCGCGACCTCGCCGGTGATCCAGCCCTGCGCCGGCAGGCGCGGCTCCGGATCGTCCGCTGCGCGCAGGTCGAACTGCGCGCCCGACCAGGAGTTGCGGACCACGTCCCAGCCGTAGGAGGCGCCCTCGGTGTCGTGGATGATCAGCGCGGCGGCGGCGCCCTTGCGCGCGGCCTCCTCGTACTTGTAGGTCCAGCGCCCGTAGTAGGTCATCCGGTTGCCTTCGAACAGGCTGTCGTCGCCGGCGTGGAAGCCGGGATCGTTGACCAGGATGACGACGGTCTTGCCCTCGACGTCCACGCCGGCGTAGTCGTTCCAGTCCTGCTCCGGCGCATCGACGCCGTAGCCGACGAACACCAGCTCGCTGTCGGCGATGTTCACCTGCGTCTCGCCGGTGCGGGTGCCGATCACCATGTCGGTGCCGAACTGCAGGTCGCGCGCCTCGCCGTTGCTGTCCAGGCGCAGCACCGTGGATTCATCGGCGGTGGTCTCGACCATCGGCACCGTTTGGTACCAGCCGCCGTCCTCGCCGCCCGGCTGCAGGCCGAGGCGCTCGTACTGGGCGCGGATGTACTCGACCGTCTTCTCGCCGCCGGGCGAGCCGGGCGCGCGGCCCTCGAACTCGTCCGAGGCGAGGGTCTTCACCAGCTCGCGGAAATCGGTTTCGTTGATCTCGGGAGAAAACGCGTGGGCATCGGCGGCTGGTGCGGCGTCTGCCTGCGGCGCGCCGTCGCCGGTCTCGGCCGGGCGTTCGCCGCCGCAGGCGGCCAGCGCCAGCGCGGCGGCCAGGCTGATCAGCAGGGGTCGTTGCATGCGGAATCTCCGTGACGGGAATCCGCGATTCTAACGGTAAGGCGAGGAACGAGTGGAGAGAAACGGGAAACGAGTAAGAACAGGCCTGCCGCCTTCACTCGCTTCTCACGCCTCGTTTCTCGTTCCCAGCCTTATTCGTGCGGCGCACGCGCGCCCGAATAACGCACGGCCTCGGCGCCGCTGACGCGGCCGGTGCGGGCGCTCTCGTGCACGTACAGGGTCACCTCGCGCTCGAACACCAGCTCGCCCTCGACCACGGCGTCGGGGCCGATGATCACGCGCGGCTTGCGCTTGTTGACGTTGACCAGGAACCAGCTCGAATTCGGCTTGCGGATCCGCAGGCCGCCGCGCACGTGCGAGCCGACGCCGACGGTGACGTCGCCGTTGACGGTCTCGATGCCGCCCTCGAGGTCGGTATCGACCAGGCCGATGCCGCCGCTCACGGTGCTGACGCCGCCGGCGACGGTGGTGCCGCGGTCGAGGAAGACGCTGCCGCTCACGGTTTCGACGGCGCCGCCGATGCGGGCGTCGCGGCCGGCGCGCACGTGGCCGTTGACGGTGGTGATGCTGCGAGCGGTGACGTCGTGCCCGAGCGTGATGCCGCCGTTCACCGTCTCCAGGTTGCGCGCCTCGACGCGATCGCCGACATGGATGGAGCCGTTGACGGTTTCCGCATCCTCGATCCGCGCGCCGTCGCCGATGCGGACGCTGCCGTTGACCGTGCTCAGGTCGCCGTACACGCGGTCCGCCTCGGCGGTCACGCTGCCGTTGACCTTGCTGATGTTCTCGCCCTCCGCGAGCGCCGGCGCGGCGGCCAGGGCGAGCAGGAGCGCGAAGGTGAGGCGGGCGGGGCGATGGGCCATGATGCGTCTCTCGTGTTGCGGCGGCAAAAAGGATACCCGCGCCGGGGCGCGGTTTCCGCTTGACCGCCAGCATGCACCGGCTTCGCTACAATCGCATCTGTCCGAAGTCACAGGGCCCATCGTCGTGTCCGCAGCCGTCAAACGTCCGAAACCGGTCATCCTGCTGATCCTCGATGGCTGGGGCCATCGCGAGGATCCGCGCGACAACGCCCTGGCGCTGGCCGAAATCCCCAACTGGCGCCGGCTGTACCAGGCGCACCCGCATACGCTGATCCACACCGAGGGCCGCTTCGTCGGCCTGCCGGACGGGCAGATGGGCAATTCCGAGGTCGGGCACATGAATCTCGGCGCCGGGCGCATCGTCTACCAGGAGCTGACCCGGATCGATGCGGCGATCGAGGACCGCAGCTTCTTCGACAACGCCGAGCTGGTCGCCGCCTGCGATGCGGCCAGTTCCGGCGATCCCGGCGGCGGTACGCTGCACGTGCTCGGCCTGCTCTCGCCCGGCGGCGTGCACAGCCACGAGTCCCACGTCTTCGCCATGCTCGAGCTGGCGGCGCAGCGCGGGGTGCCGAAGGTCGCAGTGCACGCCTTCCTCGACGGCCGCGACACGCCGCCGCGCTCGGCCGCCGAGAGCCTGCGCGCCCTGCAGGCGAAGTGCGACGCGCTCGGCAATGCCCGCATCGCCAGCGTCGGCGGCCGCTACTACGCCATGGACCGCGACAAGCGCTGGGACCGGGTGCGCAAGGCCTGGGACGCGATCGTCGAGGCACGGGGCGAGCGCGCGCCCGATGCCCTGGCGGCGCTGCAGGCCGCCTACGCGCGCGAGGAGAACGACGAGTTCGTGCTGCCGACCGTGCTCGACGGCGCCGACGGCATCGCCGACGGCGATGCCGTGGTGTTCATGAATTTCCGCGCCGACCGCGCGCGCCAGCTCAGTGCCGCCTTCGTCGCACCGGAGTTCGATGGTTTCGACGCGCGCCGACCGCGGCTGGCGCGCTTCGTCTGCCTGACCGAGTACGACGCCACCTTGCCGGCACCGGTCGCCTTCGCGCCCGACCACCTGCCCAACACCCTGGGCGAGGTGCTGGCCGCGCGCGGCCTGACCCAGCTGCGCATCGCCGAGACCGAGAAGTACGCGCACGTGACCTTCTTCTTCAGCGGCGGGCGCGAGGAACCGTACGCCGGCGAGGAGCGCATCCTGGTGCCCAGCCCGAAGGTCGCCACCTACGACCTGCAGCCGGAAATGAGCTGCCCCGAGGTGACGTCGCGGCTGCTCGAGGCGATCGGGTCGGACCGGTTCGACGTGGTGATCTGCAACTTCGCCAATCCCGACATGGTCGGCCATACCGGCGACCTGCAGGCCGCGATCCGCGCCGTCGAGACGGTCGACCAGGCGCTGGGCGAAGTGGTGGAGGCGGCGCGCGCGAAGGGCGGCGAAGTGCTGGTGACCGCCGACCACGGCAACGTCGAGATGATGCGCGACCCGGAAACCGGGCAGCCGCACACCTCGCACACGGTCGGACCGGTGGACCTGGTCTACGTCGGCGATCGCGACGGCGGCCTGCGCGGGGGCGGTGCGCTGCGCGATCTGGCGCCGACGATCCTGGACCTGCTCGGCCTGGAGCAGCCGCGGGAGATGACCGGCCGGTCGCTGTTGCCGCCGCGCTGATCGCGATGACGAGCCTGCGTCATGTCGTGCTTGCGGTGGCCCTGGCCACGGCGGTGGTACCGGCGACGGCCCAGCAGCAGCGCGAGACCGAGCGCCGGCTGGAGCGGGTCAAGCGCGAACTCGAAAGCGTCGCCGCCGAGCGCCGCAAGCTCGAAGGCCAGCGCGGCACGGCGGCGCGCCAGTTGCGCGCCGCGGACGAGCGGGTCGCGGCCGCCACCCGCGCGCTGCGCGAGACCGAGGCCGGGCTCGAACGCGAGGAGCTGGCGTTGGCCGAACTCGGCGCGCGCCGAGGCGAGCTGCAGCAGCGCCTCGGCGCCCAGCGCGAGGAACTGGCGGGGCTGTTGCGTGCAGCCTACGGCCTCGGCGATCACGCCGCGCTCAAGCTGCTGCTGGCGCAGGATCGCGTCGGCGATGCCAACCGCACGCTGGCCTATCACCGCTATCTGCAGCGCCAGCGCGCCGAACGCATCGGCACCCTGCGCGACGAGCTGGCCGAACTGGACGCCGTCGAGCGCGAGATCGACGAGCGCACCGCGGCGCTCGCGGAGGCCCGGCAGCGCCAGCGCGAACAGCTCGGCGAGCTCGAACGCGAGCGCGGCGAACGCGCCGCCACCGTCGCGCAGCTCGAGCGGCGCCACGACGACCGCCGCGAGCGCGAGCAGGCGCTGGGGCGCGACGCCAAGGGACTCGAGCGCGTGCTGGCGCAGTTGCGCGAGGCGGCCGCGCGCGCCGCCGCCGCCGAGCGTGCCGCCGCCGCCCGCGCCCGCCGCGAAGGCGACGACACGCGGCGGGCGCCGGCGCAGGTCGCGCGCGGCGCGCCGATCCGGGTCGGCGGACTCGGCTGGCCGCTGTCGGGCAACCTGCTGGCCGGGTTCGGCGGCCGGATGCCCGACGGCCGCACCAGCTCCGGCGTGCTGATCGGCGCGCCCAGCGGCACCACGGTGCAGGCGGTCGCCGACGGCACCGTGGTCTTCGCCGAATGGATGACCGGCTATGGCTTGATCGTGATCGTCGACCACGGCAACGGCCACATGAGCCTGTATGCGCACAACGACGCCCTGCTGCGCGACGTCGGCGACCGCGTCGGCCGCGGCGATGCGGTCGCCAGCGTCGGCAACTCCGGGGGCCAGGGGCAGCCGGCGCTCTACTTCGAGTTGCGCCGCGACGGCAAGCCGATCGATCCCGCGACCTGGCTGCAGAAGCGCTGATCCGGCGCAGACCCCCCCAGGCGAGCGCTGCCGGATCGTGAGCGGCGATCATGGGGTGGCGCTCACGAAGGCGCGGCGAGGGTGGCGGTGCGGTTCGCGGTGTCGCGGCTGCCGTCGCTCCTACAAGAGGGCGGCCCAGGGTCGCCCACCTCCGGTCGTTCTTCGTGGGAGCGACGGCAGTCGCGACCCGGCGGAAGAAGCCGCGCCGCCGAGCCGTCGCGGGTTCGCGGCGCCCGCGACCAGACCTGTTCCCGAGCTTGCCCGAGGCGCGCCTGCGCGGATCGAACAGCGCCGCCGGACCGCCGTTGAGGTGCAACGCGATTCGCGACCGGGATCGAACGGGGACGACACGGCACATTCCGTTTCCGAGCCGTTTACCCGCCTCTCCCCGGGCGGGAGGCATAATCGATTGAACCCGCGGCGCATCCCGCGGTCCGAATCTCTCGCATTCCCCCGGAGCCGTTCATGCGTCGTTGCGTGCTGTCGTTCGCCACTGCCGCCGTCCTGTTGCTGGCGCCCCTGCATGCGCAGGAGCGCGCCGGCGACGTGGCGCCGGCGCCGCCGCAGCCGGCATTGCCGTCGCCGTCGGAGCCCGGCGACGAGCCAGACGCCGCGACACCGCCGCCCGCGGTGCCGGAACCGGAGCCCACCGCACCAGCGGCCGCGGGGCAGGACGAGGACGAGGCACCGGAACCGCCAGGGGACGACCGGGATCCGCCGCTCGACGCACGCGAGCAGGCGCGCGCGGTCGCGCCCGGCACCGACCCGGATGCCGTCGAAAACGCCTCGAGCCGGGTGCCGCTGCAGGAGATCCGGCGCTACGTCGCGGTCTACAACGCGGTCAAGGAAGCCTACGTCGATCCGGTCGAGGACCGCGAACTGATGCAGTCGGCGATCCGCGGGCTGCTGCTGGACCTCGATCCGCACAGCGCCTACCTCGAGCGCGACGACGCCGAGGCCTTCGACGAGAGCACCACCGGCGCCTACAGCGGCATCGGCGTCGAGGTGATGCAACTGCCCGAGGGCAGCCTGCGCGTCATCGCCCCGATCGACGACACCCCGGCCGCGCGCGCCGGCATCCGCAGCGGCGACACCATCATCGCCGCCGACGGACAAACGTTCACTCCGTCCAGCCACGAAGGCGTCGGCCCCCTGCGCGGCGAGCCAGGCACCTCGGTGCTGCTGACCGTGCTGCGCGAGGGCGCGCCGGAGCCGCTGGAGATCCCGGTCGAGCGCGAAACCATCCGCGTGGCCAGCGTGCGCGGGCGGCTGCTCGAACCCGGCTACGGCTACATCCGCGTCAGCGCGTTCCAGGTCGACACCGCCGCCGACTTCCAGAGCACCCTGCGCGAACTGCAGGCGGACGGGCCATTGCGTGGCCTGGTGCTGGACCTGCGGACCAATCCCGGGGGGCTGCTCACCTCGGCGGTGCAGATCGCCGACGACCTGCTCGAGGAGGGCGCGATCGTCAGTACCCGTGGCCGGATCAGCATCAGCGATGCCGAATTCTCGGCCACGCCGGGCGACCTGCTCGACGGCGCGCCCGTGGTGGTGATCGTCGACGCCGGTTCGGCCAGCGCTTCCGAGGTGCTGGCCGGCGCGCTGCGCGACAACGGGCGCGCGCGCATCGTCGGCAGCCGCACCTTCGGCAAGGGGTCGGTGCAGACGCTGCTGCCGCTGGACAACGGCGATTCGGTGAAACTGACCACCGCGCGCTACTACACCCCCAGCGGGCGTTCGATCCAGGCGCGTGGCATCGATCCTGACGTGGTGCTGGAGCCGGAGAACCGCCCCGCCGGCATCGCCCGCGACTATTCCGAGGCGGCCTTGCCCGGACACCTGCGCGGCGACGAGGAAGGCCTGCCCGGCGACAACGCCGGCGACGTGCTCGACGGCGACGGCCCGATCGAAGCCGCCCTGGCGGAACTGAAGAAGCCGCTGCCGCTGCCGCCGCCGGTCGCGGCGCAGACCTCTTCGCGGTAGCCGCCTTCTCGTAGAGCGGAGCTGCTCCGGGCTCCGGAGCCGGAAGCAGCGAAGCAAGCTCCGCTCTACAAGGGGGGTGATAGGCGCGGTGAATGCGTCCGCCGGTCTACTCCGCGATCAGCTTGCACTCGATCGCGACGCCGTTGCGCACCGCCAGCGACAGCGCATCCTGGAACGTGCCGCAGTCGAGCAGGTTGTCCTCCGAGGAGCGGCGCCCGGAATAGACGTTGATCAGCAACTGCGGGCGGCCGCGCTCGACCAGTTCGAGCTGCGCCGGGTCCAGCGCCACCGGCGGGAACTCGGCGGTGCCGGCGCCTTCCAGTTCGACCTGCTGCCGATGCAGCGTCAGCCACGGATCCTCGGTACCCGGCAGCTCGCGCTGCTGCGCGGCGACCGTGGGATAACCGAAGTAGTCGGCCGCCACGATCACGCTTTCGTCGGTGGCGGCCAGGGTGCGGGCGGCGGTCTCGGACAGGGTGACGACGACCTCGAAGCCGTTGTCGCCGCGGGCGATCGGCGCCGCCGCAGGCGGCGCTTCGGCATCGGTCGCCGGCGCCGGTCCGCGTTCGCAACCGGTGAGCGGCAGGACGGCCAGGGCGATTGCAAAGATGCGGCGGCGAATCGGCATGGCGGTCTGGTCCTGGTGGGCGGGTCAGCGCGGTTTGGCGGGCAGTGGGAACGGCGTGACGACCTTCTCGCCGGAGCCGGCGTCGCGGATCGCCGATTGTCCCTTCTTTTCGACTTCCTCGATACGCAGGATGCTCTGCATCGGCAGATGCAGGACCCGGGTCGCGCCGAACTCGTCGCGCAGGCGCTCCTCGGTCGGGTCCACCACCACGCCGTCGTGCACGTCGAACACCAGGTCCGCGACCTCGGTGAAGCCCCACAGGCTGCCGCTTTGCACGCGGCGGGCGTACAGCTCGTAGATCTTGCCGTGGCTGAGAAAGCTGATCTTGTAGAGCGGCTTGGCCATGGCCCGATTATATTCCGGGAGCCGTGATTGGTGATTCGTGATTCGTGATTCGCAAGAGCGGGTCGGCGGCAGCGGTGCGGTCCCTTCCCCGGTCGGCCGCTTTTTCCAATCACCAATCACGAATCAACAATCACGGCCCTAATACCCTTGCCGCTTGCGCAGGCGCCGCGCGATCGCCCCGCGCGAGGCCAGCGCGAACGCCGCGCCGAAGACGAAGCCGCCGGCGTGCGCCGCCCAGGCGACCGTGCCGAACGCCGGGCCGATGTAGGCGAACACCACCTGCAGCAGCGCCCAGATGCCGATCAGCAGCGACGCCGGCGCGCGCACGAATTCCAGGAACAGCCCCAGCGGCAGCACCACGCCCAGCCGCGCCCGCGGGAACAGCGCCAGGTAGGCGCCGATGATCGCCGAGACCGCGCCGCTGGCGCCGATGATCAGCCGGTCGGGCGCGCCGATCGCCAGCGCGGCGATGAAGTTGGCGAATGCGCCACCGAGCAGGAACAGCGCCAGGAACCGCCACGGCCCCATCGCCCGCTCCGCCGGCAGGCCGAAGATCAGCAGGAACACCAGGTTGCCGACCAGGTGTGCCCAGTCGGCGTGCAGGAACAGCGCGCTCAGCAATCGCAGCCAGCGCTCCGCTTCCGACCAGGACTGCAACAGGTCGGTCGGCGCCAGGCCGCCGCTCAGCGCGCCCCATTCCAGCAGCAGGTCGTGCTGCGCGCTGTCCGGGCGCATGCTGGCCCAGAAGTACGTCAGCCACAGCAGTGCGCACAGCGCCGGCGTCGCCCAGCGGAAGCCGGGCTGCGTGCGGGTGGGAATGGATACGAACATGCCGGCCGGGTCCGGAGCGCGCGAGTCGGCAACGATACCCGTTCAGCATGGCCGGCGGCGATTCCTGCCGCACTTCCGCGACCACACGCCCGGGTACGGTATAGTGCGGTCGGCGCCGCGGTCGGGAGGGCTTCCGATGCAGGGCACAGGGCCGGGACAGGCCCGCGCACGTTGCGGCGCGACAACCATAAAAGTCATCGGAGACTACCGAGCAATGCAAACCCATCCCCGCATCCTTACGATTTCCGCCCTGACGCTGGGCGTCGCCGGCGTGCTCGCCTGCGCCGACCAGGCCCACGCCTCGGCGTTCGAACTGCGCGAAAACAGCGTCAAGGCCCAGGGCCGCGCCATGGCCGGTTCGGCCTCCGCCAAGGGCGACGCGTCCGTGGTCGTCAACAACCCGGCGGTCATGTCGACCTTCGAGCAGAAGACCGTGCAGGGCGACGTCACCGCGATCGATCTGTCGTTCGAGTTCAACGGCGGCGGCAGCGCGGCCGCGGGCAGTCCGCTGCAGCAGCCGCTGACCGGCGGCGACGGCGGCGACGCCGGCGGCGTGACCCCGGTGCCGGCGATGTCCTTCATCCTGCCGCTGAGCGACCGCTTCGAGTACCTCACCCTCGGTGCCATGGTCAGCGCGCCGTTCGGGCTCAAGACCGAGTACGACAGCGACTGGGCCGGCCGCTACCACGCGGTCGAGTCGGACGTGCGCATCGTCGACCTGACGCTCTCGGCCGCCGTCGACATCACCGACCGCTTCTCGGTCGGCTTCGGCGCCGTCATCGAGCGCGCCGACGTCACCCTGTCCAACGCCATCGACTTCGGCAGCTCGCTGTGCGCCAACCCGGCCACCCAGCCGCTGTGCTTCATGCCCGATCCGGTCACCGGGACCTACGGCCCGCAGAAGAACGACGGCTTCGTCTCGATCGAGGGCGACGACACCAACCTCGGCTTCGTCGGCGGCCTGAACTTCCGCCCGACCGACCGCATCTCGCTGGGCTACGCCTACCGCTCCGAGATCAAGCACGAGATCAGCGGCAGCGCCGACTTCACCGTGCCGTCGAACGTCGCCCCGATCCTCGCCGGCACCGGCCAGTTCGTCGACACCGGCGGCGGCGCGCGCCTGGTGCTGCCGAGCACCCACACCTTCAGCGGCACCTGGCAGGCCACCGACCAGCTCTCGCTGATGGCCGAGGCCGCACACACCGGCTGGAGCTCGATGGAGGAGGTGCGCATCCAGTTCGAGAACCCGGCGCAGCCGGACTCGGTCGAGGACTACAACTGGCACGACAGCTGGTTCTATACGATCGGCGCCGAGTACGCGCTCAACGACCGCTTCACCCTGCGCGGCGGCATCGGCCGCGACGAGTCGCCGATCGCCTACCAGCACCGCACCCCGCGCATGCCCGACCAGGACCGCAACTGGTACGCGATCGGCCTGACCTGGGCGGCCTCGGACCAGTTCGAGCTCAGCGCGGCCTACACCCGCATCCAGATGGCCGACGACCCGGAGATCGACATCGTCTCCAGCAGCGGCTCGCGCCTGACCGGCACCTACGACGGCGGCGCCAACCTGTTCGGCGTCTCGGCGCAGTACCGGTTCTGATCCACCGCGTCACGTGGTCGAAAAGCCCCGCTCCGGCGGGGCTTTTTTTTTGAAGAAAGCCTTCATGTCCGGTTTTGGGCCCGACGGCCGCAGCGCCAAAACCATCCTCTCGCAGCAAGCATCCAACGGATTGACTTCCGAACCGCGGTGGACTAAACAGTCGAAAACTTGACCAGCACGGTCAAGGCCCGGGGGGGGGGCAGGATGTTCACACAAGGCCATGGACGGGCTCGCCTCGTTCACTCGTTTCTGCTGCTCGCGCTTGCCGTGGTCGCGTCGCTGTCGACGCAGCCGGTTCACGCGATCAACCAAGTCTGCTGGACGGAAGTTACTTGGCACTCCACGCCTCCTACTCCGGATAACCCGGCGGGAGGGCTCAGGTCCAGCACGACGGAGCGCTGTTTCGATTTGGACAGCCTTGGTCGAGGCGATGGCGGGCCCGGTGGCGATTGGGGCGGAGGCGGCTCTGTTGGCTCGCCAGGCGCGCCGGAGCAGCCGACCTCCGATCATGACCCGGAGATCAAACCCTGCAGAGGAAATCCCATTGTAGTTTCGACCGGAAACAAGGTGGAGTTCGAAACGGACTTCACCGGTGCCGGCGAAATGCCGCTCTCTCTGTCACGCACCTACAATCACTATTGGAACGCCACTGGCCTGTTCGGCCGGCACTGGTTGAGCAACTTCGACTACTCGTCGTCTCGCCAGACGACAAACGGGCAGGATCTGGTTTGGCTGCAGCGCCCTGACGGTCGGCGCATCAAATTCATCCGCGTCGCCGGGCAGAACCGCTGGAATGAAGACAAGGCGGCTCCGATCGCCTATATCGCACTGGCCGGCGGCATCTACACGCATTACACGGAAGACCAGCTGATCGAGCGCTACGACGCCAACGGCTATGTGCTCGACATCAAGAATCGGCACGGTGTCGGCCTGACCTTCAGCTACAGCAACAACTACCTGCAGACCGTCACTCATACATCCGGTCGTACCGTTCGATTTACCTGGTCCAATGGACAGCTGACTCGCGTCACCGACCCGGCGGGCAATCATTACAACTACACCTATACCGCCAACGCTTTCGGAGCGGGGCGCCATCGGCTGGCGACCGCCACGCTGCCCGGTGCCCCCGCTACCAAGACCACCTACCACTACGAGGACGGCCGCTTTCCTGGGGCGCTGACCGGAAAGTCCTTCAATGACATCCGCTATTCCAGCTTCGCCTATGATGCTGCAGGCCGCGCCATCAGCAGCGAGCATGCGGGCGGTGCGGACAAATACACCTTCAGCTACGAGGTCGAAGGTGGTTCCCAGCCGCCGCCGCTGCCACTGCCACCGCCGCCAGGTGGTGAATGCAATGCCGGAATCTGTACGCTGCCGAGAAGTGCTGGCGGGACAATGCAATTGCCGGCTGCCGGCATGGACGAGGGCGCAACGGTCGCCATAGCCAATGCATCGGTTGCATCGGCTGGTAGTATCCGTCGCGTTGTAGAAACAAACCCTCTTGGGAAGACAACGACCTACGAGTTCGAGGACGGCAAGCTTGCTTCGATGATCGGGCATCCATCGACGTACTGCCCGCTGGCGACGACCAGGCTCAAGGTATACGACACCAATGGTTATCCGCTCGCCAGCGAGGATCAAAACGGGAACCGGACGCAATTCATATACAACGCCAAGGGGCAGATGCTCGAGAAGCGTGAAGCAGCAGGTGCGACGGAAGAGCGCCGAACCACCTATGCCTGGGACGCTACCCATAACCGCATCACGCGCGAAACCTTGCATGGGCAGCACGAAATTTCCTACGCCTATGGAAGCGATCACCGCCTGGCATCGATCACGATCAAGAACCTGAGCCCCAACGGCGTCGCCAATCAGATACGCAAGACCACATACACCTATACGACTCAAGCCAATGGGCTGCTGGCGACCGTGACGATAGACGGCCCGTTACCGGGCGGCGGGGATTCCATCGTCTACGGTTACGGGACGACCGGCTTTCTCTACAGCCTCCGCAACGGATTGGGTCAGCAGGCCATCTACCAGAACTACAACGCGTTGGGTCTGCCCGGAAAGATCACCGGCCCCAACGGCGACGTAACCGAGTACACCTACGATGCGCGTGGGCGCGTCACGCGACAACGCACCTATCCCAACGGCGTGGCCGCATACACGACCTATGCGTATGACGGCGTGGGCTCGCTCGCGCGGGTCACGCTGCCTGACGGGCATTACAGAGAGTATGCCTACGCGGCGAACCGGCGGCTGATCTCGGCGAAGGAGCCGGAGGGCGGCAACAACTACGCCGTGGCGCGCTACACCTATGACGCCATGGGCAATACCACGCGGACCGAGATCTATCGCGACACCTGGGTGCCGACCGACAACGCCCAGTTCGCGAGCCAGGTGGTCCCCAGTCCGATGCTGCGTGGGCAGAGCTATGGGGTCACCGTGCGCATGAAGAACACGGGTGACACCACCTGGCCCGCTTCGTCCAACTACCGGTTGGGGTCACGCAACCCCTCCAACAACACGACCTGGGGAACCAACCGCATTCCCTTGGCTTCCAGTGTCGCTCCCGGGGGCACGGCGACCTTCAGCTTCAATGTCACCGCGCCAAGCACGGCCGGTAGCTACGACTTTAGATGGCGCATGGTGAACGGCGGAACCTGGTTCGGAGCCGAGAGCGCGAATGTCGCCGTCTCGGTCACCAACCCGAGCCCGCCACCGCCTATCCCTCCGCCTTGTGACGGTCGTATCTGCACGGACCCCCAGGGCATGCCTGGGGCGGAGATGGATGGCGTCGAGGATGGCCTGGAGGTCATGCCGATGGCCACTACGAGCACGCTCTACGCTCGTTCCTACACGGACTACGACGAACTTGGCCGGGTGCGCCGCCAGCGCGGCAACAATGGCCAGAGCGTCACCTACACCTACGACGGCAACGGCAACGTCAAGACCGCCAAGGATGCGTTGGGACACACGACGACCTATACCTACGACGCCCTCGACCGCCTGGTGCAATCGAAGGACGCCATGGGCAAGTACACCAAGTTCGAGTACGACGCCGCCGGCCGCATGACGAAAGTCACCGATCCGCGCGGCAAGCCCACCACCTACGTCTACGACGGCTTCGGCCAGCTGTGGGCGCAGACCAGCCGCGATACCGGCACCACCACCTTCGAGTACAATCCGTACGGCCGCCGGACCAAGATGACCCGAGCCGACGGCACCGTGACGACCTATGGCTATGACGGTCTGGGCCGAGTCACGTCGCTCCAGGCCGGCGGCCAGACCCAGAGCTTCGCCTACGACACCTGCAGCAACGGCAAGGGTCGCTTGTGCCAGGTCGTCGACCCCTACGGACAGATCGATTACACCTACACCCCGGAGGGCCTGCCCGCAACCCAGCAGCAGAAGATCGGTAGCGCCGGCTTCGACCAAAGCTATGCCTACGACAACATGGGGCGGCTGACTGGCATCAGCTATCCCAACAATGTTGCTGTGGGGTATGGCTATCGCTATGGCCGGGTCAGGGCGGTCACGGCGACGGTCAACGGCACCACCCATACAATAGCCAACAACGTCGATTATCGGCCGTTCGGGCCGATGGCGGGGCTGAGTTACGGCAACGGCCTTGCCCATACCCGCACCTATGACATCGATGGACGGGTGACCGGCATCTATACCAAGAATGGTTCCACCAACGTGCAGAGCCTGGACTATCTGTACGACATGAACGATCGCATCACTCGGATGACAGTCGGTACCAATGGCAATCTGACCCAGGGCTATACCTACGACCCGCTAGGCCGGCTGCTCGGTTCAGACGGCGGATACAGCCACGCAAAGCAGTCGTTCACTTGGGATGCCAATGGCAATCGGTTGGAACAGATCCGAGACGGAAGCCTTACCAGCCATGCGACCGACACGGCCAGCAATCGATTGTTGAGTTTGTCGGGAGATCGCACCCGGGCGCTGTACTACGACGCCAACGGCAACATGATCCGGCAGGGAAGCAATATCCAGACTTACACGTACGATCCGTTCAACCGGTTGAATACCGTGACCGACTCCAACGGGACCAGCACGATCTACTGGGTCAATGCTCTCGGCCAGCGGGTCTACAAGACACAGGGCTCGCCGAAGAATGCCTTCTATGTCTATGGCCCGGGCGGTAAGCTGATGGCGGAAAGGGGTGGGATTACCTCCGGCGGCACCCATTACTGGCGCCACTACATCTGGCTGGGCGGCGAGTTGCTGGGCTTTGTCGATGGCAGCGCCAAGCACTATGTCCACAACGACCATCTGGGGCGGCCCGAGCATGTGACTAACCAGAGCAAGGTCAGGGTCTGGCGGGCGAACAACTATGCCTTCGACAGCACCGTTGGACAGAACGACCTGGGCGGTGTCGGCAGCCTGAACATCCGCTTCCCGGGTCAGTACTTCGATGCCGAGTCGAACTTGTATCACAACGGCTTCCGCGACTATGACCCGTTCACGGGGCGCTATCTCCAGTCTGATCCGATCGGATTGGCGGGTGGGTTGAATACGTATGCCTATGTTGGGGGGAATCCGATCAGCTTCATTGACCTGCTAGGACTTGCGGGTTGCACGGTGGCATTTCCCGGATACCCGATCACGCTTCCTGGCACGAACACGCAGCTGGCTTTAGGGCATGCTGGGGTACTCGCCTATGACTCATCGGGTAGTACGCGCTACTACGAATATGGTCGGTATAACAGCGATTTCGGTAACGTGAGGCGTGCGAGTGTGCCTGATCTGAAGATGGGGCCAGATGGAAATCCAACTCCGGAGTCCATGAGCGCTCTTCAAAAGGCGCTGACTCAAAACCAAGGAAAGGGCACGAAGGCAAAATTGAAGTGTGACGCAAATGCTGATGAGAAAAAAATCATCGCATTTGCAGAGCAGCGAATGAATGACCCGAATCGAGCGCCTTACAGTTGGAATCCGCTAAGTCCAAACACCTGCGGCACTTTTGCACGAGATGCATTGGGAGCGGGACAATGACGAACAGAATACTATGGGTCGCGCTATCTATTTCTTTAATTGCCAATGTCTACCTGTTTGCAAAATTTCTTGATGCGGGAATCATGCTTGATAATTCGCAGAGCGAAATGAAACGGCAGCGAGCAAGAAGCGAACTTAGCCTTGCAATAATTAACAAGTCTTGGATAGGCAAGAGCTCATATTCTTTTTCCGTACTCTCAAAAGAGCTGGAAGGAAAAGCTGGCGTGATCGCAGGCGTTGAAGGAAATGCAATCGAGTTAGGCGACCTGGTTGTTGAAACCAAGGATGGAGTAATCACTGAGGTGCATTACATCGACTAGTTGCTCATATCGTTCATCGAACTGTTGAACACCTATGCCTATGTCGGGGGGGGCAATCAGCCTCGTCGATCCTCTCGGTTTGATCTGTATTACCAGTGAGCAGGCGTCTCGCTTGGGTGCAGCTGCAGGTGGAGCGACAATGGGTGGACTATTGAGTCGTAGTCCATGGAGAGCGGCGGGTGGGACGCTTATTGGTTATGGCTTGGAAGCATTATCACAAAACATTTCATCGTGCATGGGAGGTGGGCCGGGTGCGGATGGAGTAGCGGCTGCGATGACGGCCGGGGGGCAGGCATTCGTTGAGGCGGGAAATGCAGCAGCGGCAACAATGTCAGCAGCATTGAGTGGTGCTTCAACATCGGCAGGAAGCTATGTCAGGGCAAATAACAAGCCTGGTGGTTACTGCATAGGAGTAACAACGGCTAGATATGTTGGGGCTGGTGTAGTTCTTGGGGGAAGGATTGGTCCAGGTGGCAGGGTTGCAGGGGCGGCAGCGGGCGCAGTATCTGGATTAGTACACCTTCAAGTAGAGGGTTTAGCTCTGGAGATATCTGATGGATGTGGTTGTAATTAACAATAAAAAGAAAAAAGTCAAAAATTATGGGTTATCTATAGATTTCTATTGTGGTTTTCTATATCTGCGTGCATTGTGGTCATATGGAATCTTGGTTTCTTTTTTGTGTTGGGGTATGGTCCAAGCGAAGGATGGAGGTAGTCAATAGTGATTTTTGGTCTAGTGGCAGGGTATATTGGATTTTCGAAAGATTTAAGAAGGTCAGAATAAGTCTCTCGACGCCGCGGGAGAGTAAGGGGACGTAGGCAATTAACCTGCCCCCCGATTCAAGGCGCGCATCGCTGCGGGCCTTGTCACTTCCAGTGGGCTCTCTTTTAGCTGCTGTTGTCGGCGCGCCACTTCGATGAGCGAGGTAGAATGGGTTGAGCGCAGCGATACCCATCACCTTTCTATGGCAACACGAAACAGATCAGCCGGATCGCGGACGGCATGCTCAGCAGCCAGGTCCAGAATTTCGCCTACGACGCGCTGGGCCGGCTGCGAGAGTCGACGGCCGGGGTCACCGCCGGCGACCAGTCCTATACTTTGGACGCCAACGGCAACATGATCCGCCAAGGCAGCGCGATCCAGGTCTACGAGTACGATCCGTTCAACCGGCTCTCGTCGGTCACGACCAGCACCGGAGGAAAGACGACCTACGTGATCAACGCCCTCGGGCAGCGGGTCTACAAGACGCAGGGCTCGCCCAACGCGGCCTTCTACGTCTACGGACCAGACGCCCAGCTGGCGGTGGAGCGCAGCGGCTTCAGCGGCAGCACGTGTGGACGCACTACCTGCGGCTACCCAACGGCGTCCCGTCGCGATGGCCCGGAGTGGCCAACTGCACTTCATCCACACTGATCACCTTGGCCGGCCGGAGCGGGTGACCAACGGCAGCAAGGCGCTGGTGTGGCGGGCCGACAACTACGCCTTCGACCGGACAGTGCAGCAGGACGACATCGGCGGCCTGAACCTGGGCTTCCCGGGCCAGTACTACGACAGCGAGAGCGGGCTCTGGTACAACGGGTTCCGGACCTACGATCCGTTCCTCGGCCGGTATCTGGAGAGCGATCCGATCGGGTTGGCGGGTGGGCTAAATACGTATGCCTATGTCCATGGCAACCCAATAAGTCTTACTGATCCGCTCGGCCTCGACGTGTTCCTGTGCTCACAACCGGCACAAGTTCCGGGTATGGGATGGGTCGATCACCATTGGATCAAGACCGACACAGTAGAAGCAGGCATGGGAGGGACTCGCGGCAATGTGGCAGGCAATGAGAAAGGCGATCGACCTCTTGACCCTGTGCAGGTAGTCGACGAATCAGGGCGACACACACAGAAAGGCAGCAAGTGCGACAAAGTCGATAACGTCGACGAGGACAAGGTGAACCAACTATTGGAGATAGGCCGCCCACTTGGGCGATGGCATCCTGCGAATCAATGCCAATCTTTCTCGCGCTCAGTGCTCAACCAGCCATCGACCGTTCCGTCTCCATTGAGGCGCGATTGGAACAGGCCGCGGTGGGGGTTGTGATGAGCTGCCAAAGAACTATGGGCATCTTTCTCGCAAGCCTGCTGTTAGCTGGATGCTCTGCAGGCGAAGTGAGTAGTCATGAAGTCGCCGAATCTGTCGCCAAGGAGATCACTTGCCCCGAGCCAGCGAAGAAGGAGTATCGCGCGTGGGGGAAGAGTGGCCTTTCAGTCGGGTGTCGAATAGACCACGGTCCCTTTGTTGCGATTGAAAACGGAGTTGTGAGCATTCGAGGTCAGTACGAGCACGGCCAAAAAGTCGGCCGATGGATCACTTATGACAAAGAAGGCAATGTCTACGATGAAACAGACTCTGCTGATGCAGAGAAGTCGTCTCCCGTAGACGAGGATTGAGCTTCCAAGTCCTTTAATGATGCGAAGCCCCGCCCTCACTCGGCGGGGCTTCTTCTTTAGCGGCGCGCTCACCGCGCCGCTTCGATGAGTTCGAGATCCTTGCGCAGCAGCTCGTTGACCAGGGTAGACAGTTCCACGCCCTTGGCCTCGGCCAGGGCGGCCAACTGGTCCTGCGCCGGATCGTCGAGATACACCGGCAGATGCAGGCGCGCCTCCTTGCGGTAGAACTTGCCACGCTCGGCGTTCGAGAAATCGATCTCGGCGGGCAGATCGTCGTCGTGTTCAGGGTGGGCGTTCATGGCAGTCATCGCGGGTGGTATGCGTACTGGTCGCGTTCGCGACGGGTGGCCGGGCGTGCGGAGATGATGCGCAGGCGGGCGGAGTTGGGGCCGATGACCT
Organism: Luteimonas sp. R10; assembly: GCF_045689605.1. Lineage (GTDB taxonomy): Bacteria > Pseudomonadota > Gammaproteobacteria > Xanthomonadales > Xanthomonadaceae > Luteimonas. The sequence goes on along the minus strand of NZ_CP141262.1, from coordinate 297,748 downwards.
GGTAGGTGTGGACCACGGCCAATAGGCTACCTTGGCGTGGGGGCGCAGATGAGCGGCGGATCGGCAACCGGCACGTGGTGGGGAGTGATGCTGGGCTGCACCCTGGCAGCGTCGGCTCACGCCGCGCCGGTGATCAACTTCAAGGAGCCGCCGCGGACCTATCGGGCGATCCTGCGCCAACTCAGGGCGCTGACGGTGACCATGACCCACGACCGCGATGGCGCCATCTCCGATGCCTATGGTGTTGAGGCGGTGCCGCGTCTGTTCATGGTCGACAGGGCGGGACGGCTGGCCTATACGCACAACGGCTATTCCGAGTCCTCGATCCAGGAGATCGCGAAGGCCGCCGACAGGCTGCTGGCGCAGGCGGAGGAGCCGGCGCCGGAGGCAACGAGTGCGTCGTCGGGGAGTGGCGGGGGTCGCCGGATGTGGTAGAGATTGGGCGCCCCCAGCTGAAGGACTTCCGCCGATGCGATCCGCCGTTCCCGTCCTTGCTTCGTTCTTCGTGCTGCTGGCCGGCTGTGCCGGGGCCGGCACGTCGCCGCCGGTCGAGGGCGTCTACGCCATGCCCGATCCCGCGCTCGCCGAGCTGCGGGTGGTCGCGCTGCCGGGTGACGTGGGCGCGTACCGGGTGGAGGTGCACGGCGCGGGCGATGCGGCCGATGGCGCGGCGATCGGCGCCGACTGCTATGCGGTGGCCGAGGGCACGCTCGAAAACGGTCGCCTGCGCGCCGGCTTCGTGCCGTTCGAAAGCCTCGACCTCGGTTTCGACGCGCGCGAACTGGCGGAGCGGCCGCGCACGCTGGAGCTCGCGTTCGACGGCGAAGCGGCGGTGCTGAGCGGCGATTTCGACTACTGCCCCCTGCGCACCGTGCTGGACGGGCGTTACCTGCGCACCGGGTCACCGCAGCTGTTGACCGACTGCCCACCGCTGCCGCAGGCCTGCTGGAACCGTGAATGACGTCACTGCTCGAGACATTCGCCCGCCGATGCTGGGGTTGGCCCCAGTGTTGCCGATCGCGGTAGCCCGGTATTCCTGACGCATCCTCCGAACTACCGCGGGGCCTCGTCATGGACAGCAGCAGCGTCGATTCCACCGGCAGCTTTTCCACTGCGAACAGCGCGTCCGGCGCTTCGTCGACCCAGGAAGGCAGCTCCCCGGGCCTGGGTTCGGCTTCGACCGCCCTGGAGGCCGGCAGCCGCTTCGACAATCCGGCCGCGCAGCGCGAGGTCGCCGAGGCGATCGCCTCGCAGCAGCCGATCGAGCTCGGAGGCCCGGTCTGCTACGCCATGCAGCCGGGGCAGACGCTGCAGGACATCGCCACCGCCTTCGGGGTCGGCATGCGCGACCTGGCGCTGGCCAACGGCGTCGTCAACCCGGAGACCGTCTATCCGGGCGACGTGCTGAGCGTGCCGGGGCCGCAGGACAAGCCGGAGCTCGGTTCGCTCTCGGCGCATTACGAGACCGGCGGCCGCGGGCCGGGCACGGTGTCGACCGGGCGCGGCGACATCGGCGGCGTGTCCTACGGCAGCTACCAGCTGTCCACCGCCGCCGGCCGGCCGCAGGAGTTCCTGGCCAATGAGGGCGCCGCCTGGGCGGGCGAGTTCGCCGGCCAGCGGCCGGGCACGCCGGCCTTCAGCCAGACCTGGCGCGAGGTTGCCGCGCGCGAACCCGAGGCGTTCGGCCAGGCGCAGCACGACTACATCGAGCGCACCCACTACGACGTGCAGGCCGGCCGGGTCGAGTCGCGCACCACCGTCACCGCGGCCGACGGCACTGTGACCACGCCCGGTCTCGATCTCGCCCAGCATTCGCGCGCGCTGCAGAACGTCGCCTGGTCGACCGCGGTGCAGCACGGCCCGAACAGCAACATCGTCGCCAACGCCGTGAACGGCGTGCGCGAGGCCGGCCTGCAGGATTGGGAGCCGGGCTTCGACCGTGCCGTGATCGACGCCGTCTATGCCGAGCGCGGGCGCCGCAACGCCGACGGCGAGCTGGCGCACTTCAGCCGCAACTCGACCGCCGTGCAGGAGGGCGTGGCCAACCGCTTCGTCGACGAGCGCGCCGACGCGATCGCCGCGCTCGAAGCCGAGGACCGCGAGCTGCGCGATTCGGTGGAGCTGCCCGAGCGCTGAGCGGGCGCGATCGCGGCGGCGATCCCAGGCGCATCGCCAAGGGCATAGCCGCTGGATTTGCGGGGTCGCGACTTCCGTCGCTCCCACAAGTGCGGAACCGCACAATCGGAGTTCTGGACTCTCCTGTGGGAGCGACGGAAGTCGCGACGCCATCAGGACCCGGGCCGCCGAAGCTGGGAGGGTTCGCTGCGTCGCCACGAGGCCGGTCCCGGACCGGCCGAAGATCGCATGAGCCGGGCGATCCGGGAGAGGCGATGTCGCGAATGTCGCGCGGCTCAGTCCTCCAGGGTCAGCAGCGACGCGTTGCCGCCGGCGGCGGTGGTGTTGATGGTCACCGCCTTCTCGGTGGCGAAGCGCGGCAGGTAGTGCGGGCCGCCGGCCTTGGGGCCGGTGCCGGACAGGCCCTGGCCGCCGAACGGCTGCACCCCGACCACTGCGCCGATCTGGTTGCGGTTGACGTAGACGTTGCCGACCCGCGCCCGCGCGGCGATGCGCTCGACGGTCTCGTCGATGCGCGAGTGGATGCCGAGGGTCAGGCCGTAGCCGGTGGAGTTGATGGCGGCGATCACATCGTCGAGCCGGCCGGCCTTCCAGCGGATCACGTGCAGCGCCGGGCCGAACTTCTCGTGGTCGAGCTGGTCGAGCGACTTCAGCTCCCAGGCCCGCGGCAGGAAGAAGGTGCCGTGGGCGAGGTGGTCGCCGCCCGGCGCCTGCGCGATCAGCCGCGCCTCGCCGGCCATGCGCTCGGCGTGGTCGTCGAGCATCTTCACCGCGTCGGTGTCGATCACCGGGCCGACGTCGGTCGACAGCAGGCCGGGATCGCCGACCCGCAGCTCGGCCATGGCGCCGGCCAGCATCTCGATCACCTTGTCGGCCACGTCGTCCTGGATGAACAGGATGCGCGCGGCCGAACAGCGTTGGCCGGCGGAGGTGAACGCCGAGGCCATCACGTCCTTGACCAGCTGCTCGGGCAGCGCCGAGGAATCGGCGATCAGCGCGTTCTGGCCGCCGGTCTCGGCGATCAGCACGCCGATCGGCGCGTCGCGCGCGGCCAGCGCGCGATTGATCGCGCGCGCGGTGAAGGTGGAGCCGGTGAAGGCGATCCCGGCCACGCGCGGGTCCTTGGTCAGCGCCGCGCCGACGGTGGCGCCGTCGCCGGGCAGGAACTGCAGCACGTCCTGCGGGATCCCGGCTTCGTGCAGCAGCTGCACGGCGTAGTAGCCCACCAGGCTGGTCTGTTCGGCCGGCTTGGCGATCACGCTGTTGCCGGCGGCCAGCGCGGCGGCCACCTGGCCGGTGAAGATCGCCAGCGGGAAGTTCCACGGGCTGATGCAGACGAACACGCCGCGGCCGTTGTGCTGCAGGGTGTTGGTCTCGCCGGTGGGGCCGGGCAGCGGCTCGGGCACGAACAGCTTGCGCGCCTGGCCGGCGTAGTAGCGCAGGAAGTCCACGGCTTCGCGCACCTCGGCGACGCCGTCGGGGATGGTCTTGCCGGCCTCCTTGGTGCACAGGGCGATGAACTGCGCCATGCGCGACTCCAGCAGTTCGGCGGCATGCTCGAGGATCGCAGCGCGCGAGGCCGCGGGCGTCGCGTCCCAGCCCGGCTGCGCGGCGACCGCGTTGACCAGGGCGCGCTCGACCGTCGCCTCGTCCGCGGCCTGCCACTGGCCGACGCGCTGGCGGCGGTCGGCGGGATTGGTCACGGCGATGTCGGGGCCGGCCGGCTGCGCACCCGGCACCAGCGGCGCGGCACGCCAGCTGTCGGCGCCGCTGGCCACGGCGGCGTTGACCTGGTCTGCGAGCTGCCGCAGCTGCGCGTCGTCGGCGGGATTGATGCCCATGGAATTGCTCCTGTCGGCGCCTTGGCTGCGGAAGAGATCGACCGGCAGCGGAATGCGGGGGTGGGGGATGCTGTCGAAGCCGGCGACGGTCTCGACCGGATCGCGGATCAGGTCCTCGACCGGCACGTCCTCGTCGCTGATGCGGTTGACGAAGCTGGAGTTGGCGCCGTTCTCGAGCAGGCGCCGCACCAGGTACGGCAGCAGGTCCTCGTGGCTGCCGACCGGCGCGTAGACGCGGCAGGGCACGCCCATGCGGTCGGCCGGGATGACTTCGGCGTAGAGGTCGTCGCCCATGCCGTGCAGCTTCTGGAACTCGTACGGCGTCGGCTGCGACCGCGCCGCCTCGGACAGGTAGAGCGCCGCCATGCGCCCGATCGCGCAGATGGTGTGCGCGTTGTGGGTGGCGAACATCGGATACAGGGCGTCGGTCGACTCCAGCATGCGCCGCGCGCACGCCAGGTAGGACACGTCGGTGTTCGGCTTGCGGGTGAACACCGGATAGTCCGCATGGCCTTCGACCTGGGCGCGCTTGATCTCGCTGTCCCAGTACGCGCCCTTGACCAGGCGCAGCGGGATGCGGCGGCCGTGGCGGCGGGCGAGGTCGACCACGAAGTCGATCACCGCCGGCGCCCGCTTCTGGTAGGCCTGCACCGCCAGGCCGTAGCCTTCCCAGCCGTCCAGGGAGGGGTCGGCGTAGGCCGCCGCGATCACGTCCAGCGACAGCTCCAGGCGCTCCGACTCCTCGGCGTCCACGGTGAAGCCGATGCCGTGCGCCTTGGCCCGCCGCGCCAGCGCCAGCACGCGCGGCGTCAGTTCGGCCAGCACCCGCTGCCGCTTGGCGTGCTCGTAGCGCGGGTGCAGCGCCGACAGCTTGACCGAGATCGAGGACGCGGCGAAATCGCCGTCCGGCCGATGGGCATCGTCGCCCCGTTGCGAGGAGGCCTGCCTGCCGATCGCCTCGATCGCGTCGTGGTACGCCTGCAGGTAGCGCCGCGCGTCCTTGTCGGTCAGCGCCGCCTCGCCGAGCATGTCGAAGGAATAGCGGTAGGCGGCATTGCCGCCCTTGTGGCTGCGTGCCAGCGCCTCGCCGATGGTGCGTCCCATGACGAACTGATGGCCCATGATCCGCATCGCCTGGCGCACCGCCAGCCGGATCACCGGCTCGCCGACCCGGCCGAGCACCCGCTTGAAGGCGTTGTGCACGTCGCGCTTGGTCTCGTCGGCCAGGTCGACCAGGTGCCCGGTCAGCATCAGGCCCCAGGTCGAGGCGTTCACCAGCACCGACTCGGACTGGCCCATGTGGCGCTTCCAGTCGGCCTCGCCGAGCTTGTCGCGGATCAGCTTGTCGGCGGTGTCCTGGTCGGGGATGCGCAACAGCGCCTCGGCCACGCACATCAGCAGCACGCCCTCCTCGCTGCCGAGGTCGTACTGCTGCATGAACGCCTCGATCGCCCCCTGGTCCTGCGCGCGGGCGCGGACCCGCCGAACCAGGTCGGCGGCGGCGGCCTGGACGGCGGCGCGATCGGCCTCGGGCAGGCGGGCCCGCTCCAGCAGTTCGCGCAGATGCCCGGCCTCGTCGCGGCTCCAGTGCGCGGTGATCGCTGCGCGCGGCGGCGGCGGCGCGTCGGGCAGTTCGGGGGACAGGATCGCGGACACGGCACACCGGGAGCGGGCAAGGGCAGGCGATTCTAGGGCTTGCGGGCACCCCGCGACAGGCCCATTCGGGCCCGATTTTTGACTTCTCCGGTCCGGATCGATGCACGTGCGACTTGCCCGCAAATGCCCGTCGCCGCTACCATTTGCGGGTTTTCCACAGCCCGCAGCCGATTTGTCCTGCCCCAGGCCCTGCCGGGGCGCGGGTGCGGCCGCGCTCCCGCCAGCCAACAGCCAGACGCCAACGAGGCATTCGGGGTTCGAAAGTGATGCAAGCCGGTCGTTTCAAGCAATGGGCCCTGGGCCTCGCCACGATGGCGCTGTCCGCGAGCGCGTTCGCGCAGTCCGCCGATCCCCAGCGCTGGCAGCTGAACATGGGGCGCGGCGTGACCGCCTCCTCCCAGCACGCCTACGACGCGCACATGTTCGTGCTGTGGGTCTGCGTGGCCATCGGCATCCTGGTGTTCGGCGCCATGGCCTTCGCGATGGTGAAGTTCCGCAAGTCCAAGGGCGCGGTCGCGGCCCAGTTCAGCCACAACACCACCGCCGAGATCATCTGGACGATCGTGCCGATCATCATCCTGGTGGTGATGGCGGTGCCGGCGACCAGCAAGCTGATCGCGATGTACGACACCCGCGATTCGGAGATGACGGTCAAGGTGACCGGCTACCAGTGGATGTGGGAATACGAGTACCTGGGCGAGGACGTGGCGTTCACCAGCCGGCTGGATCGCGACAGCGACCGCCTGCGGCAGAACCCGGCCACCACCCGTGCCGAACTCGACGCCCATCCGCACTACCTGCTCGACGTCGACAACGCGCTGGTGCTGCCCACCGACACCAAGATCCGGTTCGTGATCACCGCCGACGACGTGATCCACGCCTGGTGGGTGCCGGCCCTGGGCTGGAAGCAGGACGCCATCCCCGGCCTGGTCAACGAGGCCTGGACCGAGATCACCGAGCCGGGCGTGTACCGCGGCCAGTGCGCGGAGCTGTGCGGCAAGGACCACGGCTTCATGCCGATCGTGGTGCGCGCGGTGCCGCGCGCCGAGTTCGACGCCTGGCTGGCCGCCGAGAAAGCGAAGAACGCCCCGCCGGCCGAGCCGGCGCAGCCGCGGCCGGAGGAGCCGGCCGCGCCGGCCGAAACGGACGAGACAGCCGCGGCGCCGGGCCTCGAGTCCACCGATTCCGCGATCGCCGCGCCCGCCGCCGGCTGACCCGACCCCACTGAAAGCTTTCCAGGCAGACGTTCATGTCCACGCATACCGCAACCGCCGATCACACCGCCGACGAGCACGGCCACAAGCAAGGCTTCGTCGAGCGCTGGTTCTTCTCGACCAACCACAAGGACATCGGCACGCTGTACCTGTTGTTCAGCTTCCTGATGTTCATCGTCGGCGCCGCGATGAGCGTGGTGATCCGCGCCGAGCTGACCGTGCCCGGCCTGCAGCTGGTCGAGCCGATGTTCTTCAACCAGATGACCACCATGCACGCGCTGGTGATGATCTTCGGCGGGGTGATGCCGGCCTTCGTCGGCCTGGCCAACTGGATGATCCCGCTGCAGATCGGCGCGCCGGACATGGCGCTGCCGCGCATGAACAACTGGTCGTTCTGGATCCTGCCGTTCGCCTTCGCCATGCTGCTGATGACGCTGTTCATGCCCGGCGGCGGCCCGGCGGCCGGCTGGACGCTATACCCGCCGCTGAGCCTGCAGGGCGGCAACAGCGTGGCGTTCACCATCTTCGCCATCCACATGATGGGCATCAGCTCGATCATGGGCGCGATCAACGTCATCGCCACCATCCTCAACATGCGCGCGCCCGGCATCGACCTGCTGAAGATGCCGATCTTCTGCTGGGCCTGGCTGATCACCGCGTTCCTGCTGATCGCGGTGATGCCGGTGCTGGCCGGCGCGGTGACCATGCTGCTGACCGACAAGTTCTTCGGCACCAGCTTCTTCTACGCCGCCGGCGGCGGCGACCCGGTGATGTACCAGCACATCTTCTGGTTCTTCGGCCATCCCGAGGTCTACATCATGATCCTGCCGGCGTTCGGCGTGGTCTCGGAGATCATCCCGACCTTCAGCCGCAAGCCGCTGTTCGGCTACCAGGCGATGGTGTACGCCACCGCGGCGATCGCGTTCCTGTCGTTCATCGTGTGGGCGCACCACATGTTCACGGTGGGCATGCCGCTGGGCGGCGAGATCTACTTCATGTTCGCGACCATGCTGATCGCGATCCCGACCGGCGTGAAGGTGTTCAACTGGGTCAGCACGATGTGGAAGGGCTCGCTCACCTTCGAGGCGCCGATGCTGTGGTCGATCGCCTTCGTGGTGCTGTTCACCATCGGTGGCTTCTCCGGGCTGATGCTGGCGATCGTGCCGGCGGACTTCCAGTACCACGACACCTACTTCGTGGTCGCGCACTTCCACTACGTGCTGGTGACAGGCGCGCTGTTCGGCATCATCGCCGCGGTGTACTACTGGTGGCCGAAGTGGTCGGGGCGGATGTACAGCCAGCGGTGGGCGCAGTTCCACTTCTGGTGGAGCGTGGTGTTCGTGAACCTGCTGTTCTTCCCGCAGCACTTCCTCGGCCTGGCCGGCATGCCGCGCCGCATTCCGGACTACAACGTGGTGTTCGCCGACTGGAACCTGATCAGCTCGATCGGCGCGTTCGGCATGTTCGCCACGCCGTTCATGATGTTCGCGATCCTGTACCACTCGCTCAAGCGCGGTGAGCCGGCACCGGCACGCCCGTGGGAGGCGGCCCGCGGCCTGGAGTGGACGGTGCCTTCGCCGGCCCCGCACCACACCTTCAGCACGCCGCCGGTGATCCGCGAAGGCGACCTGGCGCATGGCGATTTCGAGCATCTCGACTACGACGACACCAGTTCGCACCTCGACACCGCGGGCCACAGCAATGACCGGGAAGCGTGACGACGGTGATCCGCGGGTCGCCGCCGGACGGCGGCGCGCGCGGCGCACTGCGCTGATCGTCGCCGTGATCGCGGTTGCGATCTACGCCGCCTTCATCCTGTCCGGAGTGATCGGCCAATGAGCGCGCGCAGGACCGACGTGTTGAAGCTGGTCGGCATCGCGGTGGCCGCGTTCGCGTTCACCTTCTCGCTGGTGCCGATGTACCGGATCGCCTGCGAGAAGGTGTTCGGCATCCGCCTGGACAACACCGCCGCGGCAGTCCCCGCGGGCGCGCCGGCGCCGGTGCCCGGGCGCGTGGTCACGGTGGAGTTCGACGGCAGCGTCAACTCGAAGCTGCCATGGTCGTTCCACCCCAACCAGACCCGGATGCAGGTGCGCGTGGGCGAGCAGTACGAGACCACCTACTACGCGCACAACGACAGCGACAGCGCGATCGTCGGCAGCGCCACGCCGTCGGTGGCGCCGGCGCGCGCCTCGGGGTACTTCCAGAAGACCGAATGTTTCTGCTTCACCGCGCAGACGCTCGAGGCGGGCGAGACGCGCGACATGCCGGTGCGCTTCATCATCGACCCGGCGTTGCCGCCCGAGGTCAACACCGTCACCCTGTCGTACACCTTCTTCAAGAACGACTTCGCCACCGAGCGCCTGTCGCAGGCGGCCCCGGCCGCCACGCCGCTGGCGGCGCGCTGAATCCAACCCACCCTCACGCAGTCCCCGAACCGGAATCCGAGCCATGGCCCAAGCACACGCCCAGCAACAGCACGACACGAACATCTATTTCGTGCCGCACGGCAGCCGGTGGCCGGTGTTCGCCTCGGTGGCCCTGTTCGTCGCCATGTTCGGCCTGGCGAGCTGGTTCAACGACGTCAGCTGGGGCCGGACCGTGTTCTTCGTCGGCGTCGCCGGGTTGGCGGCGATCCTGTTCAAGTGGTTCGCGGACGTGATCCTCGAATCGGTCTCGGGCTACTACAACAAGCAGGTCGACACCTCGTTCCGGATGGGGATGGTGTGGTTCATCTTCTCCGAGGTGATGTTCTTCGCCGCGTTCTTCGGCGCGCTGTTCTACGCCCGCCAGTTCGCTTTGCCCTGGCTGGGCGGCGAGGGCGTGAAGGGCGTGGCGACCAATACCTATCTCTGGGAAGGCTTCAGCGCGGCCTGGCCGACCAGCGGCCCGGGCGAGGTCGGCGGCGGTTTCCAGACCATTCCGGCCTGGGGGCTTCCGCTGCTCAACACCCTGATCCTGCTGACGTCGGGCGTGACCGTCACCATCGCGCACCATGCGCTCAAGGCCGGCCAGCGGGCCCGCCTGCTGGTGTTCCTGGGCCTGACCGTGCTGCTGGGCTGCGTGTTCCTGTTCTTCCAGGCCGAGGAGTACATCCACGCCTACCGCGAGCTCAACCTGACCCTGGGCTCGGGCATCTACGGCTCGACGTTCTTCATGCTGACCGGCTTCCATGGCGCTCACGTCACGCTCGGCACGATCATGCTGCTGGTGATCTGGTTCCGCTGCCTCAAGGGCCACTTCACCAAGGAGAACCACTTCGCCTTCGAGGCGGTGGCCTGGTACTGGCACTTCGTCGACGTGGTGTGGCTGGGGCTGTTCCTGTTCGTCTATGTGTTGTAAAGCCGGGATTCGGGAGTAGGGATTCGGGATTCGCCGAGCGAAAATTCCGGTGTCCTTGCAGAAAAAGCGACGGTGCACCGTCGCTCTTTGCTTTTGCCAATCCCGAATCTCCAATCCCAAATCCCGTCGGCGGCGTTCAGCCGCCGACCCCGTGCGGCTCGATCCAGCCCATCCAGATCGCCAGGATCACGAGCAGGATCAGCGCCACCGACAGGCCGATGCGCTTGGTCAGCGCGTTCACCGTGCGCTTGGTCTCGCCCTTGTCGACCAGCATGTAGTACAGGCCCGCGCCGAGGTTCCAGAGGATGAGTATCAGGAAGGCGACGACGAGCAGGGTTTTCAAGGAATCGCTCATGGCGGTCTCCGGCGCGTGGTTGCGCGAGCGGGCATTATCGCAGCTGCGGGGCAGGTCCGCGTGACCCGAACCCGGACCCTGCTGTTCGGCTGGGCCCTGGCGCTTGCGGGTACCGTGCTGTTCGCCGGACTCGGCAACTGGCAATGGGGGCGGCAGCAGCAGAAGCAGGCGCTGCTGGACGCGGCGGCGCATACGCTGCAGCGGCGCGATGCGCGGCCCCTGGCCGCCGCCGCCGATCCCGCCGGCGCGCGCGATTACGACTGGGCCGCGGGGCGGGGCCGCTATGCCGACCTGCCGCCGGTGCTGCTCGACAACCAGCAGCGCGGCGGCCGGCCCGGCGTGCGCGTGTACCGCGCGTTCGTACCGGACGCGGGCGAACCGTTGCTGGTGGAGCTGGGCTGGCTGCCCCTGCCCCCCGACCGCGACCTGCCGCCGGCCGTGCCGCCCCCGGCGGAGACGCATGTCCGCGGACTGCTGACCCCGCCGCCGTCGGCCGGGATCGCCGCCGCCGCGCTGCAGCCGCAGGCCGACGGCAGCCTGCTGGCGATCGCGCTCGATCCCGCGGCGATCGCCGACGCGTTCGGGCTGCCGGCGCTGGCGCCGCGGGTACTCCGGCTCGACCCCGAGCTGCCGGGCGGCTACGCGCGCGACCTGGAGGTACTGCCGAACACGTTGCCGCCCGAGCGGCACCTCGGTTACGCGGTGCAGTGGTACGGCCTCGCGCTCGCGGTGCTGGTCACCGCGCTGGTCCTCACCCTCCGCCGTCGCAGGCGACATCCGGACAGCACCCCATGAACGCTCCCGTCTCCGGCCGCCAGCGCAACCGCAACCGCGGCCTGCTGGTCCTGATCGTGGTGATCTTCCTCGGCAGCGCCGTCGTGGCCGGCGCGCTGCGGTTTTCCGGCTGGCGTCCGGAGGGCACGCGCAACCACGGCGAGCTGCTGCAGCCGCCGGGCGACCTGCGCGAAGTGGTGCCGAATCTGCGCAGCGGCGACGCCTACCACTGGCAGCCGGGCGAACGCCAGTGGCGGATCGCCGTGGCGCCGCCGGCGGGCTGCGGCGAGCCGTGCGTGACGCTGTCGACGCAGCTGGACACCGTGTGGCAGCTGTTCGGACGCGAGGCCGACCGCGTGCACATCCTCTGGATCGGCGACCTGCCCGAGGCCGCCGCGCGCAATGCCGCGTTGCGCGAAGTGATGGCCGACCCGGCGCTGCGCGCGGGCCTGCCGCGCGTCGACGATCCCGCCGGCGTGCCGGTGTACGTGATCGATCCGAATGGGTTCGTCATTCTGCGTTACGCTCCCGGCTTCGATCCGGGCCATCTGCGCACCGACATGGCCCGATTGCTGAAACTCAAGTGATGAGCAGACTGTCGCCGACCGTCTACAAGCACTTCCACCGCATCGCCTGGTTCGCGGTGGCGCTGACGCTGTGCGTGGTGGTGTTCGGGGCGTTCGTGCGGCTGTCCGATGCCGGGTTGAGCTGTCCCGACTGGCCGACCTGCTACGGCCGCGCCGCCTGGCCGCAGTCGCCGGACGAGGTCAGCGATCACGCCGCCAGCCAGATCCGCCCGTTGCAGGCGCACAAGGCCTGGCGCGAGCAGGTGCACCGCCACATCGCCGCCGCACTCGGCGTCCTGGTGCTGGTGCTGGCACTGCTGGCCGCGCGCCGGCGCCGCTACGGGGTGGCGCAGATCATCGGCGCCTCGCTGCTGGTGGCGGGGGCGATCCCGGCGTACATGGCCGGGCACCACGGCGTCGCACTGGGACTGGCCGGGCTGGGCGAGGCGATCCTGCTGTTCGCGGCGATGCGCTGGTCCAATCTCGATCTCGCCCGCGCAGCCGCGTTGACGCTGGCGGTGATCGTGTTCCAGGCGCTGCTCGGCAAGTGGACGGTGACGCTGCTGCTCAAGCCGGTCATCGTCATGGGGCATCTGCTCGGCGGCCTGCTGACCTTCTCGCTGCTGACCTGGATGGCCTGGCGCGCGACCGACGTGCCGATCCGGCTGGCGGGCGCGAGCGCGTTGCGACGCTGGCTGATCGCCGGCGTGGCGCTGCTGGCGCTGCAGATCGCGCTCGGCGGCTGGGTCAGCGCCAACTACGCGGCGCTGGCCTGCGGCGGCGGCGGCTGGGTCACCGAGAGCGCGCACTGGAACGATTTTCCGCGGTGCGTCGGGCAGTGGTGGCCGCGCAGCGATTTCAGCGAGGGCTTCGTGCTCTGGCGCGGCCTCGGCGCCGATTACGAGGGCGGCGTGCTCGGCGGCGAAGCGCGGATCGCCATCCAGATGGCGCACCGGATGATGGCGGTGGCGGTCTTCGCCGGCCTGCTCTGGATCGCCGCGCGGCTGCTGCGCACGCCGGGCCTGCGCGGCTGGGGCGGAATGCTGGGGGCGCTGGCGGTCGGCCAGGTGCTGCTGGGCATCCTCAACGTCAAGCTGTCGCTGCCGCTGTCGGTCGCGGTGCTGCACAACGCCGGCGCCGCGCTGCTGCTGTTCGTACTGGTGTCGCTGCTGGCGCGGATCGAGGAGCCGGCGTGAGCGCGCCGCGCCGTTTCCGTCGCCTCCACCGTAGAGCAGAGCTTGCTCGGCTGCGCCGGGCTCCGGAGCCGGGAGCAGCCGAGCAAGCTCGGCTCTACGGGTGTCGTGGGGCGGCGCCAGCGTGAGCATCGCCCGCGAATACTGGAGCCTGACCAAGCCGCGCGTGGTGGCGCTGATCGTGTTCACAGCGCTGGTCGGCATGTTCCTGGCGGTGCCGGGGCTGCCGCCGCCGGGGCCGGCATTCTTCGGCCTGCTCGGGATCTGGCTGGCGGCCGCCTCGGCGGCGGCGATCAATCACCTGATCGACCAGCGCATCGACAAGCTGATGGCGCGCACCGCGCACCGGCCGCTGGCCACCGGCACGCTCAGGCCGGCGCAGGTGCTGGTGTTCGCCGTGCTGCTGGGCGCGGCCTCGATGGCGATCCTGATCGTCCTGGTCAACCCGCTCACCGCCGGGCTCACCTTCGCCTCGCTGATCGGCTACGCCGTCGTCTACACCGGCTTTCTCAAGCGCGCCACGCCGCAGAACATCGTCATCGGTGGCATCGCCGGCGCGGCGCCGCCGGCGCTCGGCTGGGCCGCGATCACCTGCACCCTCGACTCGCACGCGCTGCTGCTGGTGCTGATCATCTTCGTGTGGACGCCGCCGCATTTCTGGGCGCTGGCGATCTTCCGCCGCGAGGACTACGCGCGGGCGCTGATCCCGATGCTGCCGGTCACCCACGGCGTCACCTACACCCGCTGGCAGATCCTGTTCTACACCGTGCTGCTGCTGCTGGCCACGCTGCTGCCGTGGGTCACCGGCATGAGCGGCGTGTTCTACCTCGGCGGCGCGCTGGTGCTGGGCGGCATGTTCCTCTGGTACGCTTGGCGGCTGCTCGACCCGCCGGACGAGTTCTTCGCCATGCGCGTGTTCAACTATTCGGTGGTCTACCTGATGGCGTTGTTCGCGTTCCTGCTGGTGGACCATTGGCTGCAGCCGTGGCTGGCGCCGGTGCCGTTGCTGGAGTTCCGGCAGGTCGGCTGACGAGGCGCCGCCTGCGCACCGCGGGCCGGCGGCGGCCCGCGGCGCGAGCGGTGGAGTGGTCAGTCCGGTGCGCCCGTGTCGCCGTCGAGCAGGAACCGCTGCCAGAACAGCATCGCCGCGGCGCCGAAGTAGTCGCTGTTGGACTTCTTCGCGAAGCCGTGGCCCTCGTCGTCGAACATCAGGAACCACACCGGCTGGCCGTTGTTCCGCACCGCCTCGACGATCTGCTCGGCCTCGGTGTAGGGCACCCGCGGATCGTTGCGGCCCTGGGCGACGAACAGCGGCGCGGCGATGCGGCCGGCGTTGCTCAGCGGCGAGATCCGCTCGAAGTGCGCCGCCATTTCCGGGTCGCGCTCGTCGCCGTACTCGGCCCGGCGCAGGTCGCGGCGGTAGTCCTCGGTGTTCTCCAGGAACGTGCCGAAGTGCGAGATGCCGACGATGTCGATGCCGGCGCGGATGCGGTCGCTGTAGTGCATCAGCGAGGCCAGCACCATGTAGCCGCCGTAGCTGCCGCCGTACACGCCGACGCGCGCGCTGTCGAGCTCCGGCTGCTGCGCGATCCAGTCCAGCAGCGCGCCGATGTCATTCACCGAGTCCTCGCGCCGCACGCCGTTGTCGAGCTGCAGGTAGGTCTTGCCGTAGCCCGACGAGCCGCGCACGTTGGGCACCAGCACCGCCACGCCGAGCTCGTTGGCGAGGAACTGGAACGTCGGATTGAAGGTCGGCAGCGCCTGTCCTTCCGGGCCGCCGTGGATGCTGACGACGACCGGGTACTTTCCACCCGGCGCCGGTGTTTTCGGCGTGTAGTAGAACGCGGGAATGGTGCGCGGCCGGCCGTCGACGGTGTCGAAGGTGGGGTAGCGGACCAGTGTCGGCGCGACGAAGGCGTCGCTGTCCAGGCCGCCGACCTCGCTGCGGGTCCAGCGCGCGAGGTCGGCGCGCTCCAGGTCGATCACGTAGACATCGCTGGGCGAGGTGGCGGTGTTGAGGGTCAGCGCCAGGCGCCTGCCGTCGGGCGAGAAGCTGGCGCCGCCGAACACGCCGACCGGCAGCTCCGGCAGCGCCACCGGCGCCAGCGCGGGCAGGCGCAGCAGGTGCAGCCGGGCGATGCCGTCCTCGTTGGTGGCGTAGACCAGGTGGCGCCCGTCGTCGGAGATCTCGAAACCTTGCACGTCCCACGGGATGTGGCCGCTGACGATCGTCGGCGCGCCGCCGCCGGGCGCGTGGTAGCGCAGGGTGCGGAACTCCTGCGGCTCGCCGTCGATCGGTTCGTCGGAGACGTAGAACACGCCCTCGCCGTCCGGGGCGTAGCGGAAGTCGCCGAAGCCGGCCTTGCCGCCGTCGACCGGAAACATCCGCAGTTCGCCGTTGGCCAGGTCCACCTCTCCGGGGTACGACTCGTTGATCGACACGTACCGGACGACCAGCATGCGGCCGCCGTCGGGCGAGAAGTCCGCCGCGCTCCAGTTGCCGCCTTCGGTGACCACCGGGCGCGCCCGCCGCGAGGCGAAGTCCATCACCCAGACGTCGGTGTCGGTGCCGTTGCGCGCGGTGCTGCTCCAGGCGAGCTGCCTGCCGTCGCGCGAGAACAGCGGTCCCTGATTGCGGCTGCGCTTGCCGTCGGTCAGCAGCGTGCTCTCGCGCGTGGACAGGTCGTACCAGAACAGCTGCCAGAACTCGTCGCCGCCGACGTCCTTGCCGTAGACGAAACCGTCGAGCCCGGATTCGGCAGGTGCGGTGTCGCCGATGCCGATGCGCTCCGGCTCGAAGGTCAGCTGCTCGCGCATGCCCAAGGGTTCGCACACGCGGTGCGCCTGGGTGGTCTCGGCGAAACGGGTGCCGACCAGCAGGCAGCCGTCGCGGGTCCACCCGGCGACGCTCGCGCCGCGGGTGTTCTGGTAGCGGTTGAGCCGCTGCAGCAGCTCGGCCGGGATTTCCGGCATGTTCTCGGTGACGCGGTTGCCGATCTGGAGACGTTCCGGGGGTGGAGGCGCCGCCACGGCCACGTGCGTGGCGGCGAGCGCGAAACAGGACAGCAGGAACGCATGCAGACGGGGCATCGGGTCCTCCAGGCGGGCCGGGCGCGGGTGTCGGCACTATAGCGAACCCGGCGGCGGCGCACGGCATCGGCCACCGCCTTGCGCTGCGGCGGGCCGGGCTGCCAGTGGAGGCCATCCGCTCCGCCGCCGGGGCGGAGCGGGATGCCATGTTCAGTCGATGTCGGTGGAGGTGACGGCCGCGAACTCGGTCTTCAGGTCCTGGATGGTGCTGTCGGACGAGTCGTCGATGTAGCCGTCGGCATCGCGCGGGATCGACAGTTCGTAGAACGCCTGCGCCAGTTCGGTGGCGGTGTCGCCGTCGCTGGACTCGAACCTGCCGATGATGCTGTTGATCGCGGACGTGGTGATGCCGTTGCCGACCGACGCGATCACGCCGGCGCCCGGATTGGCCGCGCCGGCCGCGCCGTAGGCGGTGCCGAAGATGCCCTTCAGGGTTTCCGCCTGGTCCTTGCGCTCGGTGTTCAGGTCGGAAATCGCGTTGACCGCGGAACCGGTGAACAGGCCCAGGTTGCGTGCGACCACGTCGCTGCCGGCGACCGTTTCGTAGGCGTTGCCGCTGCCGTCGTTGCCCTGCTGCAGCTGCAGGATCACGTTCCTGATGTCGGCTTCGCGGCCGGCGCCGATCAGCTCGCGGTTGAGGGTCGTCAGCGAGGTGCCGCTGAGGTCGTACTGGGTGCGGATCTCGGTGACCACGCCGTTGGTGTCGCTCTGCAGCAGGCCGAGCATCGCGTCGCTCAGGCCGGTGCGGGCGGGTTCGTGGCGGCTGTCGACGCCGACATCGCCGATGACGGCGCCGTTGTCGCCGCCCTTCTGGATCAACTCCAGACGCTCTGCAGCCGCGGTGAACACCGCGCCCTTGACGCTGGGATCGTTGCTGGTCGCGGCGGCTTCGACGATCCGGGTGGCGACGGAGCTGTCGAAGTTGGTGATGTTGCCGTTGCGGGTGCTGGTTTCGGCCTGGTAGATGCCGGCCTGCATCACCGCGTCGAGCTGCGCTCCGTCCAGGTGTCCGACGGCGGTGTCGAAATCGTCGCCTTCCAGGCTGCCCAGCACCTCCGCGACCGCCTGCGCATCGGGATCCGCGCGCAGGGTGTCGGTGACGTCGTTCTTGTGCGTCGGCTCCGGATTGTAGTTGTCGTCGCCGCTGTTGGTGCGGTCGGCCATGTGGGACACGAAGTCGGTCTTGGTGGCCGAGTCGGCATGCGTCGCCACGGCGGTGCCGAGTTCGCGCACGCTGTCGCCGAACCCTTCCGACTCGAAGGCGTTGACGACCCGCGTGAGCTGTTCGCCGTCCAGCCCCTCCGCGAGGTTCTTGAACAGGTCCTGGCGTTCGCCGGCGCTCAGGCTGCCCATGTTTCCGTGGACTTCCTGCGCCCAGTTCTTCAGGTCGTCGGCCTCGAGCTGGCTGACGACCTGGTTGCGCTCGCTCGGGGTGAGTCCGGACAACGTGCTGCTGATGTCGGTCAGGTCGCCGTGGCTGACGTCCCAGTCCAGGAAGCCTTGCGAAAGGCGGTCCTGGATGGTGTTGACTGCGTCGTCGATCGTGCTCATCTGTGGCTCCGGGGGCGGGGGTATTCGGTGGGCTGGAACGGTCCGTCGGATCATCCGACGACGCGGCGCGACAGCACAGCTGGGGCGATCCCTAGCTGGTTCACTTCCGGTTGGGAAAACCGGCGTGCCGACGGACGCCATGCGCCGCGTCACGCGCGCGGCATGCGCGACGCCGGATCAGCGCGCTCCGCTCTGCAGCAGTTCGCGCAGTTCGGCCTTGTCGGCGGCGTCGAGCCCGGTTTCACGCTGCTTGGCCTGCAGTTCCTCGACGCGCTGCTGCAGGGCCTGGCGGTCGAGCTGGGCGATCGCGCCGACGAACTCGTCGCGCCAGCCGGCCTCTTCGCCAGGCATCGACTGGGCGGCGAGCTTCTGCAGCGCCTCGGCTTCCTCGCGCCCCTCGAAGTGTTCCAGCAGCGAGCCGGTGGTGATGCCCGGGCGCGCGTGCACCAGTGCGATCAATTCGGTCAGCAGGGCGATGCCCGGCTGGCGCAATGCGGTGAAGCGGTAGGAGCCGGGCAGTTCGAGCGCCAGCGCCGGACGTTGCAGCAGCAGGCTGATGGCGGCGCGCACCAGGCTGCGCCTGGGCGCGGGTGCCGCGGATCCGCCGCGGCGCACGCGGTGCGTGGGGACGTGCGTCTGCGGCGCGCTGCCGCGCGCGCCGACGCCGGTGAGTTCGGTCAGCCGCTGGCGCATCAGGTCGACGAAGGCGCCGTCGGGGATCTGCGCCAGCATCGGCTGGGCGCGTTCGGCCAGGCGCGCCTTGCCGTCCAGCGTGCCGAGGTTGACGTCGGCGCCGAGGCTGTCGAACAGGAACCGCGACAGCGGCACCGCCTCGCGCAGACGCGCGTCGATGCCGCCGGCGCCCTCGGCGCGCACCAGCGAATCGGGATCCTCGCCCTCCGGCAGGAACAGGAAGAACGCCTGGCGGCCGTCGCGCATGCGCGGCAGCACCGATTCCATCGCGCGGGTGGCGGCGCGGCGGCCGGCGGCGTCGCCGTCGAAGCAGAAGTAGACGTCCGGCGCATTGCGGAACAGCAGCTCGGCGTGGTCGGGCGTGGTGGCGGTGCCGAGCGTGGCCACCGCCTGGGCGATGCCGTGCTGGAACAGGGCGATCACGTCCATGTAGCCCTCCACCACGATCAGCCGCTCGATCTTCTGGTTGGCCTGCCGCACCTGCCACAGGCCGTACAGCTCGCGGCCCTTGTGGAACAGCGCGGTCTCGGGCGAGTTGAGGTACTTGGGGCCGTCGTCCTTGCTCAGCACGCGGCCACCAAAGGCGATGGTGCGCCCGCGGCGGTCGGCGATCGGGAACATCACCCGGTCGCGGAACTTGTCGTAGCTGTGGCCGCGGTCGTTCTTCGACAGCAGCCCGGCGCGGTCGAGCAGCTTGAGCCGGCGCTCGTCTGCGCCCAGCGCGTCCTTCAGGGCGGAGAATCCGTCCGGGGCGTAGCCGATCCCGAACTGCTCGCGCAGGGCGTCGTCGACGCCGCGTCCGTCCAGGTAGGCGCGCGCCTTGGCGCTGGCGGCCAGCTGCTTGCGGAAGAAGCCGGCGGCGGCATCCAGCGCGTTGAACAGGGCCTGGGTGTCGCCGTCCTGGTTCCGCTGCTGGGTCTCGCGCGGTATTTCCATGCCGGCGCCGCGCGCCAGCTCCTCGACCGCATCGAGGAACTCCATGCGGTCGTAGTTCATCAGGAAGCTGATCGCGCTGCCGTGCGCGCCGCAGCCGAAGCAGTGATAGAACTGCTTGGCCGGCGACACCGTGAACGAGGGCGAGCGCTCGTCGTGGAACGGGCAGCAGGCGGCGTATTCCTTGCCCTGGCGCTTGAGCGGCACGCGCGCCCCGATCACCTCGACGATGTCGGTGCGGGCCAGGAGGTCGTCGATAAAGGCGTCCGGAATGCGGGCCATCTCAATCGCTCCGGGGCAGCGGCATGCGGGTGTCGCTGCAGCCCATAGCGCTGCCGCGCGCGGCGGCGCGCCCAGCCGCGCGGCAGCCCCGGTTCGTGGGGGCGCGGTCATCGATGAACGCGTCGGGGATGCGGGCCATGGCGCCATGATCGCACCCTCCGGACGCGGCCGGCAGCCTGGATGATCGCGTGCCGGAGGAAGAGCGTTTTGGCCGCGATCGGCGCGGGTGAACGTGGATAAGGCATTCCTTCGAAGGCAGGATCCGACACGCCGTCATCCCGGCGCAGGCCGGGATCCACGGCATGCAGACCCATGGATCGACGCGACGTCGGAATGGCGGTGCTCGGCCCCACCCTTGAATGGCTTTATCCGCGTTCATCCGCGCCGGTCCGTGGCAAGAATGCTCTTCCGGCCGGGAGCGTCTCCCGGGGCGCGGGCATCAGTCCGCGGGCGATGCGGGCGGGGAGGCCGCGTCGTCCGCCCTGTCGCGCGCGCGCTCGTCGATCACGGAGGTGATCAGCGCGCCGACGAAGAACACCATCGCCGCGTAGTACATCCACACCAGCAGCACCACCAGCGTGCCCATCGAGCCGTAGGCGCTGCCGGGCGCGGCGCGGCTGATGTACAGGCCGATCCCCCAGCGGCCGAGCACGAACAGCCCGGCGGTGATCAGGCCGCCGAGCAGCGCCCGGCGCCAGCCGACGCGGCGGTCCGGCAGGTAGTGGTAGAGCAGGGCGAAGGCGAGCGCGTACAGCGCGAACGCGCTGGCGTTGCCGAGCGCCGGCAGCAGCGATGGCACGCCGGAGAAGAGTAGATCCAGCACCGTGGACAGCAGGGTCGACACCAGCAGCAGGAAGCCCAGCGCCAGCACCACGCCGAAGGAGAACACCCGCTTGCGCAGCCATGCCAGCAGCGCCAGGCGCCGGGCGTCGGTGTGGAAGATCAGGTTCAGCGTCTTCTGCAGCCGGGCGAACACCACGGTCGCGCCGAGCAGCAGCAACAGCGTGCCCCACAACCCGGCCAGTGAGCCCAGGTCCGGCCGCTGCCTGGCGTTGTCGATCACCGTGCCGACCACCTTCTCGGCGCTGGTGCCGGCAAGCTCGCCGACCTGTGCGAGCAGCGCCTCCTGCGCCGAGGGATAGAGCAGCGAGGTCAGCCACAGCAGCAGCACCAGCAGCGGCGCCAGCGAGATCAGGGTGAAGAACGACAGCGATGCCGCATGGGCGAGCAGGTCGATCTCGACGAAGCGCCGTACCACCGCGGCCGGCAGGCTGTCCTGGAGCCTGTGCGCCAGGCGCTTGAAATAGTGGCTCGACGGGAGCGGCATCTCTCGGCGGCGTGGGAATCCGGTGGCCCCGCAGCATGCCAGAGCGGCGTCCACGGTGGGTGAGAACGGCTGCCCGATTGCCGGTTCTCCGGCTGCCGGCGATCCGTCCCGGCGCGGTCGCGGGAAGGCCGGCTGTCGCGGCGCGCGATCGGCGTGCCGGCGGCTTGCCCGATGCCCATGTGGGAGCGACGGAAGTCGCGACAGGCCGCCCGCGGAGTCGCGACTTCCGTCGCTCCCACATGGGGTTGCGGTCGCCGCGGCCCGGCGTGGAGCCGGCGCGGCGCTACGGGATGGTGGAACCGTCCTTCGCGAGCCGGCGCAGCGCTTCGCCGTCGACGCGCTGCACGGTCCAGCCGTCCATGCCCACCGCGCCGAGTGCGCGGTAGAAGCGGATCGCGGGCGCGTTCCAGTCCAGCACCGACCACTCGAAGCGGCCGCAGCCGCGCTCGAGCGCGAGCTTCGCCAGGTGTGTCATCAGCCGCCGGCCGAGGCCGAGGCCGCGGAAGCCGGGGCGGACGTAGAGGTCCTCCAGGTACAGCCCGGGACGGCCGAGGAACGTGGAGAAGTTGTGAAAGAACAGCGCGAAGCCGGCGGGCGCGCCCTCGACCTCGGCGATCACCACCTCGGCCCCGGGGCGCGCGCCGAACAGGCTCTCGGCCAGGGTCGCCTCGTCGGCGACCACCTCGTGCCCCAGGCGCTCGTACTCGCCCAACTCACGGATGAAGGCGAGGATCTGCGGCACGTCGGCGCGCGTGGCTGCGCGCAGCACGATACCGGACGGCGCGGACATGGGCATCGCCGCGCGCTCAGCCGGCGAGCTTCTGCTTCGCCAGGCGCGAGACCTCGCCCATGTCGGCCTGCCCGGCCAGCTTCGGCTTCAGCACCCCCATCAGCCGGCCCATGTCGGCCGGGCCGGCGGCGCCGGTCTCGTCGATGGCGGCCTCGATCGCCGCCAGGATCGCGGCCTCGTCCAGTTTCGCCGGCAGGTAGCGCTCGATCACCGCGATCTCGGCGCGCTCCACCGCGGCCAGGTCCTCGCGGTCCGCGGCCTCGTACTGCGACACCGAATCGCGGCGCTGCTTGACCATCTTGTCCATCACCGCGATCACCGCGGCGTCGTCGAGCTCGACGCGCTCGTCGACCTCCTTCTGCTTGATCGCGGCGTTGATCAGCCGGATCACGCCGAGCGAAGCCTTGTCGCCGGACTTCATCGCGGCCTTCATGTCGTCGGTCAGTTGCTGCTTCAGGGTCATGGGTGGGAGCCGAGATTGGTGATTGGGGATTCGTGATTGGTGATTCGAGAAGGCAAAAGCGGGCGCGGATACAGGTTCGGACGCAGGTTAACGCACGCGGCGTTCCGCTCTTGCGAATCACCAATCACGAATCACGAATCCCGGCTTCCAACACAAAAAGCCGGCGACGCTCGCGCGTGCCGGCTTCTCGCTGGAGTACGGTCGGCTCCGCGCCTGAGGCGCGGACCGGGACTCAGTACAGGCGCTGACGCTTGGTGACGTCGCGCGAGGCGCGGCGGGCCTGGCGCTTGACGGCGGCCGCGGCCTTGCGCTTGCGCTCCTGGGTCGGCTTCTCGTAGTACTCGCGCTTGCGCGTTTCGGCCAGCACGCCGGCCTTCTCGCAGGTGCGCTTGAAGCGGCGGAGGGCAAACTCGAACGGCTCGTTTTCGCGGACTTTGACGCTGGGCATGGAATCTCCGGGACGGTAGCTCCGCCGGGCAGGGCACGGCGAGCCGCGTATGATAGCCGTCGTGGCCCCGCGCCCGCAAGCCATGGCGGGCGGGCGCGGGTGAAAACTCGCTATCGGATCCCCAATTCCCGCCCCATGCGCGTCCTCGGCATCGAAACCTCCTGCGACGAGACCGGCGTCGCCGTCTACGACACGGCGCTGGCGGGCGCGGCCGGGCTGCGCGCGCAGGCGGTCTACAGCCAGGTCGCCCTGCACGCCGAGTACGGCGGGGTGGTGCCGGAGCTGGCCAGCCGCGACCACGTCCGCAAGCTGCTGCCGCTGATCCGCCAGACCCTGGCCGAGGCCGGGCTGGCGGTCGCCGATCTCGACGGCGTCGCCTATACCGCCGGCCCCGGCCTGGTCGGTGCGCTGCTGGTCGGCGCCGGGGTGGCGCGGTCGCTGGCCTGGGCGCTGGACGTGCCCGCGCTCGGCGTGCACCACATGGAAGGCCACCTGCTGGCGCCGCTGATCGAGGATCCAGACCCGGTTCACGGCCGGCCGGAGCCGCCGTTCGTGGCGCTGCTGGTGTCCGGCGGCCATACCCAGCTGGTGGCGGTCGACGCGATCGGCAGCTACCGGCTGCTCGGCGAGACCCTGGACGACGCCGCCGGCGAGGCCTTCGACAAGACCGCCAAGCTGATGGGGCTGCCGTATCCGGGCGGCCCGCAGCTGGCGGCGCTGGCCGAGCAGGGCGCGCCCGGCGTCTACCGCTTCCCGCGGCCGATGACCAACCGGCCCGGGCTGGACTTCAGCTTCAGCGGGCTCAAGACCCAGGTGCTGCTGGCCTGGCGCGACAGCGACCAGGGCGGGCAAACACGGGCCGACATCGCGCGCGGCTTCGAGGACGCGGTGGTCGAGACCCTGGCGATCAAGTGCGAACGCGCGCTGGACGCGGCCGGCAGCGAGGTGCTGGTGGTCGCCGGCGGCGTCGGCGCCAACCGCCGCCTGCGCACGCGCCTGCAGGCGATGGCGGCCGCCCGCGGCGGCCGCGTCTGCTTCCCGCGTCCCGAGCTGTGCACCGACAACGGCGCCATGATCGCCTTCGCCGGCGCCCTGCGCCTGGCCGCCGGCCAGCACGACGACGCGGCGGTGCGGGCGGTGCCGCGCTGGGACATGGCGACGCTGGCGCCGTTGGCGCCAGCGCGGGATTCGGGATTGGAGATTCGGGATTCGCAAGAGCATTCAAAGCCGGCGCGCTAAGCTCTTGCTCTCACGACTCCCTAATCCCGAATCCCCAATCCCGGCCCTTATGGACACAGTCTTCATAGAAGCGCTCGAGATCGAGACCGTCATCGGCATCTACGACTGGGAGCGGCGCATCCGCCAGCCGCTGCTGCTCGACCTGGAGATGGGGTTCGACAACCGCGTTCCGGCGGCCAGCGACGACATCGCCGACACGCTGAACTACAAGGCGGTCAGCAAGCGCCTGGTCGAGTACGTGTCGCAGTCCGAGTTCGGGCTGGTGGAGACGTTGGCCGAACGCTGCGCGCAGATCGTGCTCGACGAGTTCGGCGTCGACTGGCTGCGGTTGAAGCTGAGCAAGCCCGGCGCGGTGCGCGGCGCGCGCGCGGTCGGCGTGGTCATCGAGCGCAGCCGCGCCGACTGACGGTGCGGTGCGTCGCTGCGCCCTGCTAACCTGTCCGCATGCAACGTCTGACCGATGCCATACCCGCCCTGGCGGGCGTCCCCTACGCCGACACCCTGCTCGCCCTGCTGGCCCTGATCCTCGGCGCCGCGCTCGCCAGCTGGATCACCCGGCGGGTCCTGCTGCGCATCGTGCGCAAGCTGGTGCAGGCCTCGCCGATGCACTGGGACGATGCGCTGCTGGCGAGCGGCGTGCTGTCGCGGCTGGCGCACGTGGTCCCGGCGCTGGTGATCTCGTCCGGCATCGCCTTCGTGCCCGGCCTGCCGGAGGCGACGGTGCTCGTGGTGCGCAACGTCGCCCATGCCTACATGGTGCTGACGGTGGCGCTGGCGCTGGGCAACTTGTTCAACGCGCTCGGCGACCTGTACGCGCGCGACGCCGACCGCGCGAGGACGCGCCCGATCAAGGGCTACCTGCAGGTCGCCAAGCTGGTGGTGTTCCTGATCGCCGCGGTGCTGGCGATCGCCGCGCTGATCGACCGTTCGCCGCTGATCCTGTTGTCCGGCCTGGGCGCGATGACCGCGGTGCTGCTGCTGGTGTTCAAGGACACCATCCTCTCGCTGGTGGCCAGCGTGCAGCTGTCGGGCAACGACATGCTGCGCGTGGGCGACTGGATCGAGATGCCGGCGCTGGACGCCGACGGCGACGTGATCGACATCGCGCTCAACACGGTGAAGGTGCAGAACTGGGACAAGACCATCACCACCATCCCCACCTACCGGCTGATCAGCGAGTCGTTCAAGAACTGGCGCGGCATGGAGGAGTCGGGTGGGCGCCGGATCAAGCGCGCGCTGCTGATCGATCAGTCGTCGGTGCGGTTCCTGGAGCCCGCCGAGCGCGACGCCCTGCGCCGGATCGCCCTGATCGACGGCTATCTCGACGCCAAGCGCCGCGAACTGGAGGAATGGAACGCGCAGCTGGAGGCCGCCGGCAAGGACCCGGTCAACACCCGCCGGGTGACCAACCTCGGCACCTTCCGCGCCTACGTGGAGGCCTACCTGCGCGCGCATCCGCAGATCCGCCAGGACATGACCCTGATGGTGCGCCAGCTCGAGCCCGGGGCCACCGGCGTTCCGCTGCAGGTGTACTGCTTCACCGCGACCACCGCATGGACCGTGTACGAGGGCATCCAGTCGGACATCTTCGACCATCTGCTGGCGGTGCTGCCCGAGTTCGGGCTGCGGCTGTTCCAGGCGCCGGGCGGCGCCGACGTGACCGCGGCGCTGGCGCGGCTGCAGGCGCAGGACGGGCAACCGGACGCCACCTGAGATGGGGCGCGCCTGCCTGAGCCTGGGTGGCAACCTCGAGCCGGAACGGCACCTGGCGGCGGCGATCGGCGCGTTGCGGGCGAGGTTTCCCGGCGCGGTGGTGTCCCGGGTCTATCGCACCCGCGCGGTCGGCTTCGACGGCGCCGACTTCCTCAACGCCGCGGCGGTGATCGACAGCGACCTGGACGCCTACGCGCTCGATGCCTGGCTGCACGCGCTGGAGGACGCGCATGGCCGCGATCGCAGCGGCCCGCGGTTCGGCGACCGCACCCTGGACCTCGACCTGGTGCTCTACGACGACCTGGTGCTGGAGGGTCCGGACCCTCTGCGGTTGCCGCGGCCGGAACTGCGCCACGCCTTCGTGCTGCGGCCGCTGGCCGAGATCGCGCCGGAAGTCGTCGAGCCGGCGAGCGGCCGGACGCTCGCCGAGCTGTGGGCCGAATCGCCCGAGCGCGACACGCCGATGGCGCCGGTCGCCCTCGCGGGGATGGCCTGAGTCCGGCAGGGCGCCCGCGAGGGGCAGGCGGGGAAACAGGGATCGCTGAGCTGGGGCAGGTCGGTGGTGTCGCGACTTCCGTCGCTCCCACAAAGCAGCCCGAACAATGTGGGAGCGACGGAAGTCGCGACGCGCCGATGTGCGGGCCGGTCGATCCCGGCCGGGTGCGCGGCTTCAGGAAATCGAGGTTCTGCGGGACCGATCGGCGGACCTGGGGTCACATTCGGGCCGGAAGCCCGTCATGACTTCAGGCGCTTGTCGCGGAAGTCGCGGGGCGGCAGGATGAATGAACGTCACAGGGGGAGGCAGGCATGTTCGAGAAGTTTCCCCGCAGCTGGGCGCTGGTGAAGGCCAGCGCGTCGGTGCTGCGCTCCGACAAGGAGCTGATGCTGTTCCCGGTCATCTCCGGCGCCGCCACGCTGGTGGTGCTGGCGACGTTCCTGATCCCGATGTCGCTATTGGGCGTGTTCGCCGACGGCTTCGGCGCCGGTTCGCTGGTGTTCGGCTTCCTGTTCTATTTCTGCCAGTACAGCGTGATGATCTTCTGCAACAGCGCGCTGGTGGCGGCGGCGATGATCCGCCTGGACGGCGGCGATCCCACGCTGTCCGACGGCTTCGACGCCGCCAAGCGGCGGCTGCCGGCGATCCTCGGCTACGCCGCGATCGCCGCCACCGTCGGCGTGCTGCTGCAGTCGTTGAAGAACCGCGACAACAACTTCATCGTGCGCCTGATCGGCAGCGGCCTGGGCGCTGCCTGGACCCTGGCGACCTTCCTGGTGGTGCCGGTGCTGGTCAGCCGCGAGGTCGGGCCGATCGACGCGCTCAAGCAGAGCACGACGCTGCTCAAGCGGACCTGGGGCGAGAACGCGATCGGAAACATCGGCATCGGCGCGGCGTTCGGGCTGATCACGTTCGGCACCGTGCTGCTCGGGATCGCGCTGACGGTGCTGGCCCTGCAGGCCTGGCTGGGCCTGGCGATCCTGGTGGGCGGGCTGTTCCTGGTCGCGGTACTGCTGCTGGCGGTGTTCCAGGCGGCGCTGAGCGGCGTGTACTCGGCGGTGCTGTACCGCTACGCGGTCTCGCACGACGCGCCCGAGGCGTTCCGCGGCCTGCAGCTCGAGCACGCGTTCGACAAGCGTTGACCGCCGTCGCGCAACGCGGCGCCCCGCGACGCAGGCCGGAACCGGTCCTCGTAGAGCCGAGCTTGCTCGGCTGCGCGGGCTCCGGAGCCGAGAGCAGCGGAGCAAGCTCCGCTCTACGAGGTGCCACGGGCCGGCCGCGCGGCGCGCCTCCGTAGAGCCGAGCTTGCTCGGCTGCGTGGGCTCCGGAGCCGAGAGCAGCGGAGCGAGCTCCGCTCTACGAGACGCCACGGGCCGGCCGCGGCGGCGCGCCTCCGTAGAGCCGAGCTTGCTCGGCTGCGCGGGCTCCGGAGCCGGGAGCAGCGGAGCAAGCTCCGCTCTACGGTTTCACCGGGGCATCTATTGACCGGTCTCACCGGTGCATCGTTCGCGCCGCCGGCGGCGGCGGCCTGGCTTCGCTGCATCGGAGAGACGGGCCCGGCGCGGTCAGCCGGAGACCAGGCGCCCGCCGTCGACAGCGATCACCTGGCCGGTGACGTAGCCGGCGTCGCGCAACAGCCAGGCCACGGTACCGGCGATCTCCGCCGGCGTGCCGGTGCGCGCCAGCGGCGTGCGCGCCAGCATCCGCCGCTTGCGGGCCTCGTCGGTCTCGCCGTCGCCCCACAGGATCGCGCCGGGGGCGACCGCGTTCACCCGCACGTCCGGCGCCAGTTCGAGCGCCAGCGCCCGGGTCGCCATCGCCAGGGCGGCCTTGGCCATGCAGTACAGCGCGTGCCCCGGAAGCGGCCGTTCGGCATAGATGTCGGTCATGTTGACGATCGCACCTCGCGCCGCCCTCAGGTGCGGCGCCGCCGCCTGGGCGAGGAAGAACGGCGCGCGCGCGTTGCTGGCGAACAGCGCGTCCCACTGTGCGGGCGTCGCCTCGCCGAGCGGCGTGGCGAAATAGGCCGAGGCGTTGTTGACCAGCGCGTCCAGGCGGCCGAAGCGGCCGACCGCGGCGGCGATCATCTCCGGCAGGCGGTCGAATTCGGCCAGCTCGGCCTGCAGCGCCAGGGTGCTGCCCGGGCGCGCGGACTCGAGTTCGGCGGCCAGCGCCTCGAGCTCGGCCTGCGAACTGCGATAGTGCAGCGCGAGATCGTAGCCGTCGGCGTGCAGCCGGCGCGCGATGGCCGCGCCGAGGCGGCGCGCGGCGCCGGTGACGAGGGCGACGGGGCGGTCTGCCATGGCGGCTCCGTGTCTATGGTGCGGCAGACACGATAGCGTCATTCGTGCGAAGCGTCTTTGCGTGGCAGGCATCGGTACTCGACAGATGTCTGGCGCATCTCGTCGGTCGTCGGGTCCAAGCGCAAGCCATGCCGGTATCACAGCGACTAGCGCTCGATTGTGCTTCCCCCTTTGAAAAAGGGGGATTGAGGGGGATTTGCTTTTGGCTTGGCGTTGGTCGGTCGCGCGCAAATCCCCAGCCCCCTTTTTCAAAGGGGGAGCGGAGGCTGTCCGTTTCCCGATAAGCGCTTGGTCCGCCCGGCCCCCCACCACCTCGCGGCATTCCACCCGCTTTCCGTAAACTGGCAACTGAAATTCAGGAGCCCGCATGCCCATTTCCGCCCCGGACGCCGATGCACTCGCGCACAGCGAACGCCTGCGGGCGCTGATCCGCGAGCAGATCGCCGAGGGCGGCGGCGCGATCCCGTTCTCGCGCTTCATGGAGCTGGCGCTCTATGCGCCCGGCCTGGGCTACTACAGCGCCGGCGCGACCAAGTTCGGCGCCGCCGGCGATTTCGTCACCGCGCCCGAGCTCGGATCGCTGTTCGCAGAGTGCGTGGCCGGGGCGGCGGCGCCGGTGCTGCGGCAGCTCGGCGCCGCCGCGGAGTTCGTCGAGATCGGCGGCGGTAGCGGCCGTTTCGCCGAGGACGCGATCGGACGATTGCTGGCGATCGATGCCATGCCCGCCCGCTACGCCATCCTCGAACCCAGTGCCGATCTGCGCGAGCGCCAGCGCGCGCACCTGCAGCAGTGCCTGGCACCGGCGGCGTTCGCGCGGGTCGCGTGGCTGGACGGACCGCCGCAGGCGCGCTGGGACGGGGTGCTGTTCGCCAACGAGGTGATCGATGCGCTGCCGACGCCGCGCTTCGCCCTGCGCGACGACGAGGTGTTCGAGGAGCACGTCGCGCTCGGCGGCGACGGCGGCTTCGTCCGCATCGACCGGCCGGCCGATCCGTTGCTCACCGCCGCGGTGCGCCATGTCGAGCGCCAGCTCGACGCACCGTTCGCCGACGGCTACCGCTCCGAATTGCTGCCGCAGCTGCCGTACTGGCTGCAGGCGGTGATCGGCGGTCTCGACCGCGGCGCGCTGCTGTTCATCGACTACGGCTATCCGCGCCGCGAGTACTACCGGCCGCAACGCAGGGACGGCACGCTGCGCGCGTTCCACCGCCACCAGCTGGTCGAAGACGTGCTCGCGCGCCCGGGGCTTCAGGACCTCACCGCCTCGGTCGACTTCACCGCGCTGGCCGAGGCCGGCACCGGCGCCGGATTCGACTTCGCCGGCTACTGCACCCAGGCGAACTTCCTGCTCGGCAACGGCCTGCCGGAACGGCTGGCCGAGCACGAGGTGCGCGCCGGCGATGAGGCCGGCCGCTACGCGCTGCGCCAGCAGGTCAAGACGCTGACCCTGCCCGACGCCATGGGCGAGCGTTTCCAGGCGATGGGCTTCGCGCGCGGGGTGGCGTTCGACCACGCCTTCCTCGCCGGCGACCTGGGCCACCGGCTGTGAAGCGGCGCCTTGGAAGATCGCTCAAGCCGTTCCGGCGGCCAGGGTTGTGGGCCGGCCTGTGGTGCGCCGCGGTGTCGGCGGTGGTGGTGCTGTCACTGGCGCCGCCGCCGCCGATGCCGCCGGTCGACGGCGGCGACAAGTTCGGGCACTTCATCGCCTACTTCGTGCTCGCCGCCGGCGCCGTGCAGTTGTATGCGCGCTGGCCGTCGCTGCTCGGCGCCGGGATCGGGCTGGTGTTGATGGGGGTGGGACTGGAATACGCCCAGGGCGCGCTGACCGAGACCAGGCAGATGGAGCGCGCCGATGCGCTGGCGAACACGCTGGGCGTGGCCGCGGGATTGGCGGTGCGGCTGACGCCGTGGCGGGACGCCTTGCTCCGTCTCGAACGAGGCCGGGCCCGCGACGCGTAGGCCCGCGATGCGCGCGCTGTCGGCGCCGCTGGACGCGCGGTGAACCAGACCACGCGGGCTTCGCGCCTATGAGGCGCTCCTACAGCCGCAATGGCGGCCGATCATTGTTTGTGGGAGCGACGGAAGTCGCGACTTCCTCCACGACAGGTCGCGACTTCCATCGCTCCCACAAGGCGCTATCCAGCCGATGTCCGCAATGGACCGCCGCGCGGCACGGTCCGGCCGCGAGCCGGACCGTGTCCACGGTGGACCTACCGGGGGACCAATCGCACCTCGTCCAGCACCCACATCGTCGGCCGCGTATCGCCGGTGAAGGTGATGCACAGGTCCTGCGTCCCCGTCTGCGCCGGCAGCGCCGCGTCCAGGACGACGAAGCCATCGGCGTCGGGGCGTTCGGGCAGCGGCACGCTGGCCAGGAGTTCGCCGTCGCAGCCGGCGTGGATCTCGAGTTCGCCGTGCGCGGACTTCGGCGTGCGGAACCTGCGGTTGGCTTCGTCGCGATGCAGCTGGAAGTAGTAGGGGATGCGGCCGGCGCGGACCTGCACCGAGGCGATGCCGTCCAGGTCGGCGCCGTCCCACTGCCAGCAGGGGTTGAAGATGTCGACGTTGAACAGCGCGCGATCGCCGTCGGCGGGGCCGTCGTCCTCCAGCCGCAGCATCAGCGCGCCGGTGCACATCTTCAGCGCCTCGTCGCTGCGGCGCAGCAGCGAGGCGGCATCGAAGCGCCGCGCGCTGGCATCGGCCAGCGCCTCCCCGTCGACGAACACCCGCGCGCGCACTTCGGCGGGCAGCGCCAGGGCCAGCGGCGCTTCGTAGGACGGCGATTCAGCGGTCGGATCGCCGCCGTCGATGGTGTAGCGGATGTCGTCGTAGCCGAGCGCGTTCGACAGCGCCACCGTGGCGGTGCCTGCACCGCGGTCCGCGGCTTCGACGGCCATGCGCACCTCGAACGGCGTCTGCGCGTAGGCGATGCCGAGCGCGCGGTAGCGCCGCAGCTGGGCCGGCAGCCGGGCCAGGAAGCCGTCGTAGTCGCGCCTGTCCGCGGGCGACCAGCCGATCTCGGCCAGGGCCGCGATCCGCGGAAACACCGCATGCTGCACGCGGCCATAGTCGCGCATGTGCTCGGTCCAGACGTTGGCCTGCACGCCGAGCACGTGGCGTGCCTGCGTGGCGTCGAGCGCCTCGGGGACGGGCTCGAAGGCGTAGACCTGCCGCAGCGGGATGGTTGCGGGACGCCCCGGCGGCTCGTTCGGCGAATCGGTCTGCAGGTAGTCCAGGTAGAGGTGGGACGAGGGCGACATCACCACGTCGTGCCCCCCGCGCGCGGCCTCGATGCCGCCTTCGATGCCGCGCCACGACATCACCGTCGCGTCGGCGGGCAGACGGCCCTCGAGGATCTCGTCCCAGCCGATCAGCTTGCGGCCGTGGCTGGACAGGAAGCGTTCGATGCGGGCGATGAAGTGCGCCTGCAGCTGCGTCTCGTCGGCCACGCCGAGCGCACGCATGCGCGCCTGCACCCGCGCTGACGCCTGCCATTGGTCCTTGACCGCCTCGTCGCCGCCGACGTGAATGTATGTGGACGGGAACAGTTCCAGCACCTCCGCCAGTACGTTCTCGAGAAACCCGAACGTGCCCTCCTCGGCGTTGAACAGGTAGGTGTGGATGCCCCACTCGTTGGACACCGCGGTCTCGCCCGCCACCGCGCCAAGTTCCGGATAGGCCGCCACCGCGGCCTGGGCGTGGCCGGGCATGTCGATCTCCGGCATCACGGTGATGTGGCGCTCGGCCGCGTAGGCGACGATCTCGCGGATCTGCGCCTGGGTGTAGTGGCCGCAGTAGGCGCGCGTCCGGCCGGTGCCGGGATCGATACCGGCGTCGCCGGCCGGGATGCGGCAGCCGCCGACCTCCGTCAGGCGCGGATAGCGCTTGATCTCGATGCGCCAGCCCTGGTCGTCGGTCAGGTGCCAGTGGAAGACGTTGAGCTTGTGCAGGGCCATCGCGTCGAGCAGATGCTTGATCTCGTCGACCGACTGCATGTGCCGCGCCGAGTCCAGCATCAGCCCGCGCCAGCCGAAGCGCGGCGCGTCCTCGATATGCACGGCCGGAAGCCGGCCGTCGGCATCGAGGAGCTGCCACAGCGTGATGGCGCCGTAGAACAGGCCGCGTTCGTCGCGGGCCAGGATCCGCGCGCCGTCGTCGTCGACGTCCAGGACGTAGCCCCCATCGCCTGAGGCGGCGGTCGGGTCGAGCGTGTACGTCACGCCGGCACCATGCTCGGAAGCGGTGGCTTGCAAGGTCAACCCATGGGTGCGCTGGACCAGGTCGGCAAAGTAACGGGCGACCCGTGCCGCTGGCGCGCCTCGGGCGACGACGGCCGGATTTTTTTGCAGTTCGTAGCGGCCCTGGCCGGACTGCAGCTCGGCGGGGATCGGGATCGGCGTCGGCTCTGACCCGGCAGCGGCCGGAGCCAGTATCGCGAGCAGGACGAGGGCTGCAGCCAGCGGCAGCCGACGGGCATGGTGATGCGAGGGTTTCATCCGCTTCTCCGGAAAGGCGCAGGCCCGGTTCGCCCGGGCCTGCTGTTCACCACATCATGCCAACGGGTCAGAACTTAAAGTGGACCGTGGCCATGTAGCGGCGGCCGGTGTGGTACTTGCCGACCGGCAGGCTCTTGTCGCCCAGATACTGGAAGTATTCCTCGTCCAGCAGGTTCTGCGCATCGACCGTGAGCGACCAGTTGTCGTTGAAGTTCCATCCGAGGCTGGCGCCGAGTTCCGCGTAATCGTCGACGCTGGCCGGCGCGGCACCCGCCACGTAGCCGCCGGCGAGGTAGTGGTCGCGCCAGTTGTAGGTCAGGCGCGCGCTGATCGGGCCCATCTCGTAATACGGGCTGAAGGCGACACTGTGCCGGGACTGATAGGGCAGCGGATTGCCGGTGTTGTTCTCGCCGTCGGCGTAGGTGTAGCTGGATGTGAGTCCGAAACCGCTGTCGCCGAACGGCTGCTGGTAGTTGAGGTTGAGCCCACGGACCTCGCCTCCGCCGGCGTTGCGCGGTCGCGAGATGCTGTAGTCGCAATAGCCATCGTCGGTACAACCGTTGCTGCCGACTAGGCCTTCCCAGGCGGCGGGATCGTTGTCGCGGATCGAGTTGTACTGGCGCTCGATGGTGGCGCTGGTGTCGACGTAGTTGTCGATGTCCTTGTAGAACACCGAGGCCGCGATCACCGCCTGCTCGGCGAAATACCATTCCGCCGACAGGTTGAAGTTGGTCGACTCGTACGGCGAGAGCTCGGCGTTGCCGCCTGCGCCGGTGAGCGTGGTGTCGTTGAGGAAGGTGTTGTTGACCAGCTGGTTGTACGGCGCCCAGGCGATCACCTTGGCGGCGGCGAAGCGGAACACCCAGTCGTTGCCGGGATCGAATACCAGGTTGACCGACGGCAGCAGGAAGTCCTCCTTGCCGGTCCGGGTCTGCCACTTGCTGTCCAGGTCGTCGAGCGTCGGCGTGCCGCTGTAGACGAAGCCGCTGCCCTCGATCTCCGACTCCACGTAGCGCAGGCCGACGTTGCCGCGTACGGCGCCGGTGGAGAAGTTGGCCTGCACATAGCCGGCGGTGTTGGTCTGTTCCAGCGCCCAGGTGTTGTTGAGGTAGCTGGCAGGATCCGGGCTGTCGTAATCGACAGGGCTGTTGCGGATCCAGTCGATGACGTTGTCGCGGCCGACCTGGAGGTGGTGGCCGTGATCGGGATGGAAGCCACGGATGTCGGTGAGCCCGATCGTGCCGACCTCGTCGAGGAAGCCGGTATTGACGCCGCCGTAGACGTTCAGCGCGAAGTTCTCCTCGTGCCGTGCCCGGCGCGCGCCGAACTGCAGCAGGTTGAAGACACCGTCGAGGCGGACGCTGAAGTCGACTTGGCCGTAGCTGTCCTCGCTGTCGGTGGAGAAGATGCCGTTGTTGCCGAGCCAGCCATTGGATCCCCAGTTGGCCGGATCGCGGGCCGCGTCCGGATCGTCGAACTGGATGCCCTTGTCGATGTCCCAGCTGAAGCCGCCGTTGTAGACCGGCTCGATGAAGTACTGGGCGAGATTGCTGTTGTCGGATTCGCTGCGGCCGATCTGGCCCTTCACGCCCCAGACGTCGCCCTGCCAGGATCCACGCAGGTCCAGCCCCTTGGTGGTGACCTCGGACTCGCGGACATTGTTGTCGTAGATGACGGTCCCGCCTTCGGGATCGGCATGGGCATTGGAATGGCCGCCGGTGACCACGCCGTCCGGTCCCTGGTTCAGTTCGTCCACCGCTGCTTCGGTGCCCTGATTCCAGGTCAGGAAGCTGTACAGCGACTGGTTGTAGTTGTCGAAGTTCTCGCGGATGTACAGGCCCTGCAGATTGAACTCCAGCGCGTCGCTGGGCTTGAGCTGCAGGTTGACCACGGCGCTGTCGCGTTCGCGCTCCTGCTGGAACCAGGCCGCGTTGATCGAGTTCGGCACCATCGCATCCGGGTCCAGGTCCGGCGAAGCGGCGTTGGCGAAGGTCGAAGCCGGCGCATAGCCGAAGATCTCGAGCCCCTGCCGGTCGACTTTCTCTTCGTAATGCTGCGCCGAGACGGCGATGCCGAAGGTCTCGACCGGATTCTTCCAGCTGTACAGCAGCGCGGCGTTCGGAGCGCCGCTGCCGGCCTGGTCGTTGTAGCTGTAGCCCACCGATCCGGCGACCGCGTTGGCCTCCATGTCCAGCGGCTGGCGGGTGTGCATCAGCACCGTACCGCCGAGGCTCCCCTCGGGCAGCCGCGCCTCGGAGGACTTGATCACCTCCAGGCGGCCCAGGATCTGTGGTGCCAGCAGGGTGTAGTCGAAGCCGCGGTTCGGCTGTTCGCCGTACAGCCAGATCGCCTGCGCGACCGGGTGGCCGTCGAGGAAAGTCAGGTTGAGGCTGGGATCGGTACCATCGATGCTCACCCGCTCGCCCTGGCCGAAGCGCCGGTCGAGCGAGACGCCGGGGATCTGCGACATCGCTTCGGCGACATTGGTGTTGGGAAACTTGCCGATGTCCTCGGCGGTGATCGCCTCCGATACGGTGTCGTTGTTGCGCTTGGTGTCGAGCGAGCGCTCCAGGCTGGCGCGGATACCGGTTACGGTAATCGTCTCGAATTCGGTGGCGTCTTCGCGGCTGTCGGCAGGATCCTGCGCCTGTGCATTGAACGCCAGGCAGGTCACGATCGCGGCCGAAAGAACGGATCTGCGGTATGTCATGGTGTCTCTCCCGTCACTGTTTGAGTTGCGGCGCGGGTGCCTTCGCATCCCGCGGCCGTGCCTGTGTGTCTCCGTCCCGCATGGCGCCCGCCGCGGGCGCCATGCCTCGTCCCGTCGTCGACCGCGGGCCCCGCGCCATCACGCCGCCTCGCGCCGGTACAGGTACCAGGTCGCCGCCCCGATCACGCCCAGCTGTCCGTGCTCGACCAACTTCACCGGAATACGTTCGAGCGCCTCGCGCATCGGTCCCTTGTTGAGGAAGCGCTCGACGAAGCTGCTCCGCAGCAGGAATTCGCGGATCTGCGGCAGGATCCCGCCGGCCAGGTAGATGCCGCCGTTGGCGCCGTAGAGCAGCGCCATGTCGCCGACGGTGCTGCCCAGCAGCCCGCAGAACACTTCCAGGCTCTCGCGCGCCAGCGGATCGTCGCCGTCAAGCGCCGCCGCGGTGATCTCGCCCGGCGAGCGGTAGTCGTGCGCCACGCCGCGCAGCGTGGCCAGCGCGGCGTGCAGGTTCATCAGCCCGGGGCCCGAGAGCGCGTGTTCGTTCGGCACGTGGTCGCGTTCGCGCTGCAGTTCGCGCAGCAGCGCCGCCTCCAGAGCGTTGCCGGTGGTCAGCGCGGCCTGGCCGGCCTCGGTGGCGAGCACCACCGGTCCCTTCGCGGTCGGGATCCACACCGCCGCGCCCAGTCCGGTGCCGGGGCCGACGACCAGCGTCGGGCCGTGCGGGGCGGCCTCCGGCCCGGTCAGCTGCAGCACCTGGCTGGCGTCGACGTAGGCGGCGGCGTGGGCCACGGCCTCGAAATCGTTGACCAGGCGGAACTCGCGGAAGCCGAGGCGGTCGCGGATGGCGTTGAGCGAGATCCGCCAAGGCAGGTTGACGGTGATCACCGAGCCGTCCTCGAGCGCGTAGCCGGCGCTGGCGATCGCGCCTTCGTCGACCCGCACGCCGTCCAGGCGGCCGAGGAAATCCTCGATGATGTCGGCCAGGCCCGGCCACTCGGCGCAGACGTACTTGCGGTACTGCAGCACCGCGACCGGATGCGCCGGATCGCCGTTGCGCCGCACCAGGCCGATGCGGACGTGGGTGCCGCCGACGTCCGCGGCGATGAACGGCTTCGCGCTGCCGGTCATGGCGTCGATCCGCGATGGGCTTGCGATGGCGGCCACGTGTGTCCCGTTGCTGGAGGGTGCGGGAGATC
Source organism: Luteimonas sp. R10 (assembly GCF_045689605.1). Taxonomy (GTDB): domain Bacteria; phylum Pseudomonadota; class Gammaproteobacteria; order Xanthomonadales; family Xanthomonadaceae; genus Luteimonas. Next base: position 260,938 of record NZ_CP141262.1, on the reverse strand, counting down.
CGGCGAGATTCGGACCGGAAACCGTGGTCGAGTTTGAAAATAGTTTGACAACGATGTCAACGGGTCACGTAAGATTTGTGGCAGTTTCATGTTCAATGGCATCATTTGTGCTGTGTTTGGAGTGATTTTGCCTTGTTAGTGGGCATATGTAGCGTTAATAAGTGCTATCAGCGGCAGGACAAGTTCGGTCAAGGCAAGACAATTGCTGCAGGACAGCAGTAAACGGTAGCGGATCGCGGACGCAAAACGTGGTAAATCCGGGTCATGTATGACAACGTTGGACTCGAATGGCCCGGCAAGACACGCGTGGCCGGCAAGCTCCGGCGCAGGCCGGAAACCATCACACGGGAGACGCCAGGATGTCCGCTGTCGCGACCATGAGCGCACGCTCGCACCTCTCCATGGCCATCGCGATCATGGGGCTGCTGTACTTCATCATCGGTTTCTTCACCTGGATCAACGGCCCGCTGATCACCTTCGTGCAGCTGGCCTTCGAATTGGACGAGGTGAACGCCTTCCTGGTGCTGATGGTGTTCTATCTCTCGTACTTCTTCCTCGCCCTGCCCGCGGCCTGGGTGCTGAAGTGGACCGGGATGAAGAAGGGCCTGGCGCTGAGCCTGGCGGTGATGGCGGTGGGGGCGATGCTGTTCGGCGAGTTCTCCACCCAGCGCTGGTATCCGGGCGCGCTGTCGGGGCTGTTCGTGATCGGCGGCGGCCTGGCGCTGCTGCAGACCGCGGTCAATCCCTACGTCAGCATCCTCGGGCCGATCGACAGCGCCGCGCAGCGGATCGCGCTGATGGGGATCTGCAACAAGACCGCCGGCATCCTCGCGCCGCTGCTGCTGGGCACGCTGGTGCTGCACGGCATCGGCGACCTGGCGACCCAGGTCGAGGCCGCCGACCTCGCCACCCGTGCGCAGCTGCTCGACACCTTCGCCGCCAAGATCCACGCCCCCTACCTGGCGATGGCCGGGCTGCTGATGCTGGTCGCCGCCGGCGTGCTGTTCTCGCCGCTGCCGGAACTCAAGCCGGCCGAGGCCAATGCCGAGAGCGGCGCCGAAACCGGCGCCGACGGCGACGCGCCGCGCACGCGCCGCAGCATCTTCCAGTTCCCGCACCTGTGGCTGGGGGTACTGTGCCTGTTCACCTACGTCGGCGCCGAGGTCATGGCCGGCGATGCCATCGGCACCTACGGGCAGGCGCTGGACCTGCCGCTGGACCGGACCAAGTTCTTCACCTCGTTCACCCTGTTCGCGATGCTGCTCGGCTACCTGGCGGGGCTGGTGCTGATCCCGCGTTTCATCTCGCAGGAGCGCTACCTCAGCGTATCGGCGGTGCTGGGCATCGCGTTCACCACCGGCGCGTTCTTCACCGGCGGCTACCTGTCGGTGGGTTTCGTCGCCGCGCTCGGTTTCGCCAACGCGATGATGTGGCCGGCGATCTTCCCCATGGCGATCCGCGGCCTGGGACGGTCGACCGAGACCGGCTCGGCGCTGCTGGTGATGGGCATCGCCGGCGGCGCGATCATTCCGCAGGCGTTCGCGGTGTTCAAGCAGCACTTCGATTTCCAGTTGGTGTTCCTGCTGCTGATGCTGCCGTGCTACCTGTACATCCTGTTCTATGCGCGCAGCGGCCACCGCGTCGGCATGGGCGGCAGGCGTTGACCCGCGGCATCATGGGCCGCTCCACGGCGAGGTAGACGAACCAGTGCGCAGACCGACCATCCGGGACGTCGCCGAACGGGCGAAGGTATCGCTGAAGACCGTTTCGCGCGTGATCAACAACGAGCCGTCGGTGATGCAGGCCACGCGCACGCGGGTGCTGCACGCGATCGCCGAGCTCGACTACGAGCCGGATCCGTCCGCGCGCAACCTGCGCAGCGCGACCGCGTTCGTGATCGGCGTGGCCTACGACAACCCCAACCCGTACTACATCATCAGCGTGCAGAACGGGGTGCTGGCGGCCTGCCGCGAAACCGGCTTCGACCTGCAGATCCATCCCTGCGACGCCAGCTCGCCGCTGCTGGTGGACGAGCTGTGCGACTGGATGCGGCGCTCGCGCCTGGCGGGACTGGTCCTGGCGCCGCCGATGTCCGAGCGCATGGAGCTGCTGGAGGCGCTGGCCGAGCGCGGCGTGAAACTGGTGCGGATCATCGCCGCGGCCGAGGATCCGCAGGACGGCCACCCCTGTGTCTTCGTCGACGACCGCGATGCCGCCTACGAGGTCACCGAGCACCTGATCCAGCTCGGCCACCAGCGCATCGGCTTCCTGTGGGGCGGGCAGGAGCACCGTTCGAGCTCCGAGCGCTACCTCGGCTACGAACAGGCGTTGAAGGACTACGGCGTCACCCTCGACAAGCACCTGGTGATCCCGGGCGACTACACCTTCGACGACGGCTTCCGCGGGGCGCGCCGGCTGCTGGCGCTGCGCGATCCGCCGACCGCGATCTTCGGCTCCAACGACGAGATCGCCGCCGGCGTGCTGGCCGCGGCCAAGTCGGCCGGCATGAACGTGCCGTACGACCTGTCGATCGCCGGCTTCGAGGACAGCCCGTTCTCCAAGCAGTCGTGGCCGCCGCTGACCACCGCCAAGCAGGCGACCGAGGACATCGCCCGCCACGCGGCGCGATTGCTGATCACGCGGCTGCGCCAGAGCCCTGACGCGGACGGCGCGGCGCCCGTGCACAACCACGGCTTCGTGCCGCAGCTGGTGGTGCGCGGTTCCACCGCGCCGATGCGCCCGCGCGCGCCCGCAGCCGCGGAGGAATGAACATGCACAGACCGGCCGCCTCCGGCGCGGAGACGACGCACGATGGGACCAGCTGGATGTTCCGCGAGGCCGCGCAGGCGGCGGACGTGGTCGCCCGCCAGTTCGAGCGCAACGCCGCGGTGGTGGCGGACCTCGCGCGCGAACTGCGGCGCGACCCGCCGCCGTTCGTGGTCACCTGCGCGCGCGGCAGTTCCGACCACGCCGCCACCTACGGCAAGTACCTGTTCGAGACCCAGCTCGGGCGGGTGACCGCCTCGGCGTCGCCGTCGGTCGGTTCGGTGTACGCCGCCAGCCAGCAGTTGCAGGGCGCGCTGTACGTGGTGATCTCGCAGTCAGGCAAGAGCCCCGACCTGCTGCGCAACGCCGAGGACGCGCGCCGTTCCGGCGCCCGCGTGGTGGCGCTGGTGAACGCCGAGGACTCGCCGCTGGCCGCGCTTGCCGACACCGTGATCCCGCTGCACGCCGGCAGCGAGCGCAGCGTCGCCGCGACCAAGAGCTACCTGGCGTCGCTGGCGGCGTTGCTGCAGCTGGCCGCCTGCTGGAAGGGCGACGCCGCGCTGCTCGACGCGCTGCCGCGCACCCCGGATGCCATGCGCGACGCATGGGGCCAGGACTGGTCACCGCTGGTCGACGGCCTGGTGCGGACGCACAACCTGTTCGTGCTGGGGCGCGGGCTCGGGCTGGGCGCCGCGCAGGAGGCGGCGCTCAAGTTCAAGGAGACCTGCGGCCTGCACGCCGAGGCCTACAGTTCGGCCGAGGTGAAGCACGGCCCGATGGCGCTGGTCGGCCCCGGCTTTCCGGTGCTGGTGCTGGCGCAGAACGACGAAACCGAGAGCGGCACCCTGGCGCTGGCGCACGAGTTCCGCGTGCGCGGGGCGTCGATGTGGACCGCTTCGCGGCACGGTGATCCGGGATCGAGCCCCGGACAGGCGTTGCCGGTGGCGGAGGCGCCGCACCCGGTCGTCGCGCCGCTGCTGACGGTGCAGAGCTTCTACCGCGCGGTCGAGGCGCTGGCGCGCGCGCGCGGGTTCGACCCGGACGCGCCGCCGCATCTCAACAAGGTGACGGAGACGGTGTGATGGCGACGCTGCTGGTCAACGGCCGCGTGCTGACCGACGACGGCTTTCGCGACGACCTGGCCGTGCTGGTCGGCGACGACGGCCGCATCGCGGCATTGCCGGCGGCCGGCGATGCGCGGCGGCAGGACGTCCGCGCGTTCGACCTGCAGGGCGGATCGCTGCTGCCGGGCTTCATCGACCTGCAGGTCAACGGCGGCGGCGGCGTGCTGTTCAACAATGCGCCGACGGTGGACACCGTGCGCGCGATCGCGCGAGCGCACCGGCGGTTCGGCACCACCGCGTTGCTGCCGACGCTGATCAGCGACGAGGTGGAGGTGATGCGCGCCGCGATCGCGGCGGTGCGCGAGGCGATCGCGCAAGGCGCACCCGGCGTGCTCGGCATCCACCTGGAGGGGCCGTACCTGGCGCCGGCGCGCAAGGGCACGCACGACGCCGGCAAGTTCCGCGTGCCGGACGCCGGCGAGATCGCGCTCGCCACCTCGCTCGACAACGGCCCCACGCTGGTCACGCTGGCGCCGGAGCGGGTGCCGGCCGAGGCCATCCGTGCGCTGGTCGAGCGCGGCGCCATCGTCTTCGCCGGCCACACCGCGGGCACCTACGAGGAGATCCGCGCCGGCCTGGACGCCGGGGTGCGCGGCTTCACCCATCTCTACAACGCGATGAGCCCGCTGCAGGGGCGCGAGCCCGGCGCGGTCGGCGCCGCGCTGGAGGACCGCGACAGCTGGTGCGGGATCATCCTCGACGGCGTGCACGCGCACCCGGCCAGCCTGCGGCTGGCGGTCGCCGCCAAGCCGCGCGGCAAGGTGTTCCTGGTGACCGACGCGATGCCCCCGGTGGGATCGGACGATCCGGACTACGTGCTCTATGGCGAGCGCATCACCGCGGTCGACGGGGTTTGCCGCAACGCCGCCGGCGTGCTGGCCGGTTCCGCGCTCGACATGGCCACGGCGGTGCGCAACGCGGTGCGGCTGCTCGGCCTGCCGCTGGACGAGGCCGCGCGCATGGCCTCGGCCTATCCCGCGCAGTGCCTGGGCCTGGGCGACAACCACGGCCGCATCGCGCCGGGCTGCCGCGCCGACCTGGTCCTGCTCGATGCGGAGCTGCAGGTGGCGCGCACCTGGATCGGCGGCGAGCCGGATGCGCCATGAGCCCGAGCCTGCAGCTTTCCCCCCTTTGAAAAAGGGGGGCAGGGGGGATTTGCTTTTGCTTCACGAAGAGCAAATCCCCCTGTGTCCCCCTTTTTCAAAGGGGGAGGAACTGGCTTCGGACAACCTGGGAGCGGCTTTCCCGGTGCGGCCGGGTTGCTGTGGCAGCGCCCCTTCTGGCCGTTCCCGTGGCTAGAGGCTTTCCGGTGCGGGAAATGCAGGCCGCGCAGCCGGCGAGCATGCCGCGGCGGCCATTGCCGCGCTTCGCCTCCGTCGACGCCCTGCGCGGACTCGCCGTGGCCGCGATGCTGCTGGTCAACACGCCCGGCGACTGGGGGCACGTCTACGCGCCGCTGCTGCATGCGCCGTGGCATGGCTGCACGCCGACCGACCTGATCTTCCCGTTCTTCCTGTTCGTGGTCGGGGTTTCGATCGCGCTCGGCCTGGCGCCGCGCGTCGAGGCCGGCGCCGATCGCGCCGGACTGCAGCGCGCGGTGCTGGCGCGTGCGCTGCGGATCGTCGCGCTCGGGCTGACGCTGCACCTGCTGGCGTGGTGGGCGCTCGATGCCGAACATTACCGGCCCTGGGGCGTGCTGCAGCGGATCGGCCTGTGCTTCCTGGTGGTCGGGTCGCTCGCCCTGCACGCGCAGGCGCGCACGCAGTGGGCGATCCTCGGCGGGCTGCTGCTCGGCTATTGGGCATTGCTGGCGGCGGGCGGCAGCCAGTCGCCGTCGCACAATCTCGCCAGCCGCATCGATACCGCGCTGTTCGGCCCGTTGCTGTACCAGTTCGACCCGGCCAGCGGGCGCGGCCACGATCCCGAGGGCCTCGTCAGCACGCTCGGGGCCGTCGCCACCACGCTGCTCGGCTTGCGCGCCGGCGCCTGGCTGCGCGGCGGCCGCCGCGATCGCCTGTGGCAGGCCGGCGTGGCGGCGCTCGCGCTGGGCGCCGGATGGGCGCCGTTGCTGCCGCTGAACAAGAACCTGTGGACGCCGTCGTACGTGCTCTGGAGCGGCGGCTGGGCGCTGCTGGCACTGGCGGCGATGCATGCGCTGGTCGATCGTCGCGGCTGGCCGGCGATCGGGCGCCGCTTCGGCGTCAACGCGATCGCCGCCTACGCCGGGTCCGCCGCCATGGTGTACCTGCTGGTCGCGGCCGGCTGGTGGGATGCGGTCTACCGGATCGGTTTCGCCGGCTGGATGACGCCGCGGTTCGGGCCTTACGTGCCGTCGCTGGCCTTCGCGCTCGCCTTCGTCGGGGCCTGGTGGCTGCTGGTGTTCGCGATGGACCGCCGCGGCTGGTACCTGAAGATCTGAATCGCTGCTGCGATGCGGTGCGGTACGGCCTTGCCCGGGCCGTGGTTCCCGCTTCCTCTCCTCCGCTGCCGAGGGTGGGGAGCGATAGGCTAATCTGCCCACGATCAGCTGCCTTCCCGCATCGCCATGAACGCCATCCAGATCGCCGCGCTCGTCCCCGAGGCCGGCCGCGCCGCCGCCCGCCTGGCCTGGGCCCGCGCCGTCACCGGCGATCCCGCGCTCGAACTCGAACGCGCCTCGGTCGACGCCGGATTCCGCAGCTACTGGCGCGCCGCCAGCGCCGGTGGCAGCCGAATCGTCATGGATTCGCCGCCGGCCCTCGAGGACGTGCGCCCCTGGCTGCGCATCCGCGGGTTGCTGCTGGACGCCGGCGTGCGCGTGCCGCAGGTCCTGGCGCAGGATCTCGATGCCGGTTTCCTGCTGCTGGAGGACCTGGGGCGCGACACCTGCCTGCAGGTCGTCGACGACGACAATGCCGACGCCCTGTTCGACGCCGCGTTCGAGCAACTGCTGATCCTGCAGGCGATCGCCTGTCCGCCGGACCTGCCGCGCTACGACCGCGCGATGCTGCAGCAGGAACTCGACCTGCTGGAGCCCTGGTTGCTCGTCCGCCATCTCGGCGCCGCGCTCGACGACGGCGACCGCGCCGGCCTGCGCCGGGTGCACGAGACGCTGGTGGGCAACCTGCTCGCGCAGCCGCAGGTCTTCGTGCACCGCGATTTCATGCCGCGCAACCTGATGCCGGTCGCCGGCGGCCTGGCGGTGATCGACTTCCAGGGCGCGGTCCGCGGTCCGATCGGCTACGACCCGGTCAGCCTGTTCCGCGACGCGTTCCACAGCTGGCCGCCGCAGCGCGTCGACGCCTGGCTCCAGCGCTACCACGCCCGCGCCGGCGCGGCCGGGCTGCCGGTGCCCGGGTACGACGACTTCCGCCGCGATGCCGACTTCGCAGGGGTGCAGCGCCACCTCAAGATCCTCGGCCTGTTCGCGCGCCTGCATCACCGCGACGGCAAGCCGAAGTACCTGGCCGACGCGCCGCGCTTCGTCGCCTACCTGGACGAAGTGCTGCCGAGGTATCCGGAGCTGTCGCCGCTGCGGTCGATCCTGGACCGGCACGTGCGCCCGGCGCTGCAAGGTACGCGCTGATGGCGACAACGGATCTGTTTTCCGACGTGCCGGTGCCGAAGCACGGCATCCGCACCGGCATCGGCGGCTGGACCTTCGCGCCCTGGCGCGACAACTTCTATCCTGCCGGGCTGGCGCAGAAGCGCGAGCTCGAATACGCCAGCCGCCGCCTTGCGGCGATCGAGATCAACGGCACCTGGTACGGCGCGCAGAAGCCGGCCACGTACGCGCGCTGGCGTTCCGAGACCCCCGGCGGTTTCGTGTTCTCGCTCAAGGCGCCGCGCTACTGCACCGAGGCGAAGCGGCTCGCGGGTGCCGGCAGGACCATCGAAGGCTTCGTGTCCGGCGGCCTGTCCGAGCTCGGCGACCGCCTCGGTCCGATCCTGTGGCAGTTCGATCCGCGCCGCGCCTTCGAGCACGACGACTTCGCCGCCTTCCTCGACCTGCTGCCACGCGAGCTCGACGGCATGCCGCTGCGGCACGTGCTGGAGGTGCGCCACGCGAGTTTCGCGTGCGCGGCGTATCTCGCGCTGGCCCGCGCCCATGGCCTGCCGACGGTGTTCACCGACTCGCCGGATTACCCTTCCTTCGCCGATCTCACCGGCGATTTCGCCTACGCGCGGCTGATGCGCAGCCGCGAGGGTCTCGCCAGCGGTTATCCCGACGACGAGCTCGATGCGTGGGCGCGACGCGCCCGCAGCTGGGCGGCCGGCGAGGCGCCGGAGGACCTGCCGGCCGTGGAAGCGAACCGCGCGCCGGTGCGGCCGCGCGAGGTCTTCGTCTACTTCATCGGCGCCGCCAAGGCGCGCAATCCGGCCGCCGCGATGGCGCTGCAGGCGCGGCTGTAGAGCCGAGCTTGCTCGACTGCGCGGGCACCGGAGCCGGGAGCAGCGGAGCGAGCTCCGCTCTACGGCGGAGCGGCATCGCGGGCGGCTCAGCGGATGAGGATCTCGTCGGCGAGCAGCCACGCCGGTTGCGCCGCATGGTCGCCAGCGTTGCGGGCGGCGATCTTGACGTAGCGGATCTCGCGATGCGGCAGCGTCGCGCGGAAGGTGCGGATCCGGCCCGCCTCCGGCTCCCCCGCGAGGGCGACGGATTCGTACGCCTTCCCGTCGGCCGAGACCAGGATGTCCACCGCGGCCGGATGCAGGATGCGCTGGTCGCGCCGCTCCAGGAAACGGACCGCGATCTCCTGCACCGCCCGGGTCGCCTGCAGGTCGACGACGGCGACCAGGTCGTCGCCCTCGACTCCCAGCCAGCGGCCGTCGCCGGGATCCCCGGAGCCGGTCTCGCCATCGAGCAGCGCGCGCGGATCGGTGCCGTAGCGGTCGCCCGGCGGATGCTCGAGGCGGATCTCGCCGAGCTTGCCCAGGTGGTTGAGCGGCGCGGTCCAGTCGATCAGCAGGTCCTCGCGATCCGGCAGCGGCGGGAACGGCCGGTGCGGTTCGGCCTGGTACCAGTAGGCGACCGCCGCCAGGTCGTCCTGCAGCGGCAGGTAGGGGCCGTCGCCGCGCCAGCCCAGGCTCTGGATGGTCACCTTGAGATCGCGCTCGAAGCGGATCGGGTCCGGGATGTGCCAGCGGTACTGGCCGAACCGGCGCTGGTCGACGTCCGAGTCCGGATCCTCGATCTGGTGATAGCCGGCGTACAGCGTGGTGTAGTCGGTGGCGCGGTTCTCGCCGTCGGGATGGCGCGAGAGATAGGCGTAGGAGCCGAGGAAGTAGTCCTCCTCGCCGGTGCCGGCGATGGTCGGGAACGCGTCGTCGCCGTCGATGTAGAACTTCACCTCGCCCTCGCCCCACCAGCCGGGGCTGTTGGCGCCATGGGCGAGATAGGTGCCGACGTAGTGGCCCCTGCCGCGGATGCCGTCGACGATGGTGAACACCTCCTTGTACGGCAGCGGGTTCACCCGGCGGAACTGGGCATGGAAGTAGGCGGCGTCCCCGGGGACCGCGGTCAGGGCGTAGTCGATCTGGTAGTACACCTGGATCCGCTCCGGGGCGGTGTTGGTCAGGGTCAGCTCGGCACGCTCGCGGAACGGCATCGGCCAGAAGCTGTTGAAGCCGCTGCCCGGGTTGACCGAGACCGGCAGCGAGTCGATGTGGGCGTAGCGGCCCCAGCCCTGGGCGAAGAAGTCGCCGACCGGCACCTCCACCGAGGGCGCGTCCTCGCCGTCCCAGCGCATCCGCAGGATCGACTGGCGCCAGTCGCCGGTCACCGTCATCCAGATGTGCTGGATCACGCCGGGGCCGTCGATCGTGCCCAGCACGACGGTTTCGCCGGGTTCGATCATCACGTAGGGATTGACCTTCCAGCCCAGGCCGAGCTCGCGCGCGGCCTCCCTGGCGCTGCCCTCGGCCAGCGGCGTCATGCCGCCGCGGCCCTTCTCGCCGGTGCGGTTCTCCGGCGAGATCGAGCGGGTCCTGGCGTCCGACAGGCGCATCAGGTCGCCGAGCGATCCGCCGATCCCGCCGAACGGGGTTGCCTGGGTGGGGGGCGAGGACATCATCATCAGGCCAGCAAGCACTGCCGCGATGCGTTTCACGGTGCGATCAACTCCTCCGGAGTCTTCCGGGTGATGCCGAAATGGAAGGTCTGCCCGGGCCGGTAGTCCTGGCGCAGTTCGAAGTTCTCGAACGCGACGCCGCCGGGGATGTCGACGTAGTCGGCGGGGTCCCGGCTGCCGGTCGCCCAGTACTTGGCGCGGCCGTTGACGCGGACCTGCAGCGAGGCATCGGCATCGCCGGCCGGCTTGCGCCAGTACTGCGCGACCTTGAAGAAGGGGCGCCAGCGCCAGCCCCAGCGCTGCCGGTAAGGCGCGGTTTGCGGCCAGGACGCGAGCGCCTCGAACGGCTCGTCGCCGGCGATCGCGGCGATGAGGTCGCCGTCGGGCGTGCGCTGCATCGCGTCCGCCGGGTAGGGATCCTTCTCGACGAAGCCGATGCCGTCGAAGCCGGCGTACAGCTCGCGCGCATCGATCACGCCGTCGCGCAGGTGCAGCAGGCGTGCGCGGGCGTAGTTGCCCATCGTCGCGGTGAGCGTGCAGCGCTGCATGGGCGCGCTGCCGTCGTGATCGAAGACCTGGAATCCGATCTCGTCCGGGCGGTCGCTGCGGATGCTCAGCCGCAGGTACGGATGGGCGCCGTTGGCGAACGGCTCCATGAAGACGTACAGCGACAGTTCCTCGACCGCCGGATCGGACGGGTCGGGATGGGTGACGGTGCCGCGGGTGATCGCATGCGGCGCGTAGGCACCGGGCTCGGGCGCGTCGCCGGCCCACATCAGCTTGCCCCATTGGCCGTCCACCCGCGACGGCGAGATCTCGCTGAACTCCATCTTGCCGTCGACCACCGGCTCGACCGCGACGAAGTTGATCAGGTAGACCATGCCCGCCTGCTCGCGGCCGATCCGGATGAGTCCGCGTGGTCGCGGACGCGTGCGCGGCCAGCCGGTCTCGAGGTCGTCGGGCCACAGGCTGAACACGATGCCGCCGCGGATGCCCCAGACCGGCGGCGCGTGCACATCGGCGGGCCGGATCCAGCGCTCCTGCGCCGCCGCCGGCGCCGCCCGCGGCACGAGCGGCAGCGCCCACAGCGCCAGCAGCATGGCCAGCAGACCGAACCCCCTCGATGCCGGTGCGGACCGACGTCCCGTCATCGCCAGCGACCCGTCGATTGCCTCCGCGACATCCTAGCCGTTGCGTGAAAACGTTTCCAACCAGCCCGGAATCCGGCTCGCCTGCGCATCCGCAGCCGCGCGGGACCAAAGGGCGCGTTGCGGGACGCGCCGGCGTCGCCCGCGCCGACCGTCAGGCGGTTGCCGCCGCCACCGCGCGCGCGACCGCCGCATGCACGGCATTCATCGCATCGATGTCCGGCGCGGCCTCGGTGAGATAGCAGGCGATCAGCAGCGACCGGCGCCCGGGCGGCCAGACGATGGCGATGTCGTTGGCGCTGCCCTGGTCGGCGGCATTGATGCTGGTGCCGGTCTTGTCGCCCACGCGCCAGCCGTTCGGCAAACCGGCGCGCAGGCGGGCGTCGCCGGTGCGGTTGTCGACCAGCCAGCCGGCCAGCAGCGCGCGCGAGGCGGCGTGCAGCACGTCGCCCAGCAGCAGGCGCTGCAGGTGACGCGCCATCGCCGCGGGCGTGGTGGTGTCGCGCGGGTCGCCGGGGATGGCGCTGTTGAGCTCCGGTTCCCAACGGTCCAGCCGGGTGTGCGGATCGCCGAGATCGCGCGCGAACCGGGTCAGCCCGGCCGGCCCGCCGAGGGTCCGCAACAGCAGGTTGGCGGCGGCGTTGTCGCTCCAGATCATGGTCGCCCGGCACAGGTCGCCCACGCGCATGCCGTCCGCGCCGACGTGCTTTTCGGTCAGCGGCGAATGCGGCACCAGGTCGGATTCGGCGATGGGCACACTGCGGTCCAGGCGTTCGCGGCCGCGGTCGACCCGTTGCAGCACGGCGGCCGCCAGCAGGAACTTGAACGTGCTGCACATCGGGAAGCGCTCGTCCGCATGCAGGCCGGCCTGCCGCCCGGAGCCGCCGTCGAGGACCGCGACGCCCAGCCGGCCGCCGCTGTCGCGCGCCAGTTCGGCCAGGGTCGGCGCCAGCCCGGGAAGCCCGGGCGCGTCCATGGCCGCCGCCGTCTTGCCCAGGCCGGCGAGCGCGATGGCGGCGCCGGTGGCGCGCAGGAATCCGCGTCTGTCGATCATGTCGGTTTCTCGTGTGGTGATGGGTTCGGACGACTTTGGTGACGGCGCTGGGGATCCGTATTGCCCATGCCGACGACGATCCGCGTGTCGCGATGCGCTTCAGCGCCCCGGCTTGCCGCGCTCGGCGGCCAGCTGCGCGTCCAGCCGGGCCTCGGCCGCGTCGGCGTACGCGCGGCAGTCGACCGGTTCGGGTTGCGTCGCCGCGTCGGCGAAGCGCCAGCCGCTGGCATCGGGATGCGGCGTCAGCAGCAGGTCGCAGGGCAGGGCGCGCAGCGCGGTGAACGTGGCGCGGTAGTCGTCGACGATGCGCGGGTAGCGCGGATTGTCCAGCAGGCGGTAGTCGGGCGCGCTGAGGCTGTCGGCGTAGACGATGCGCAGCGTGCGGCCGTCGCGGCGGTCGTCCCAGGTCCAGCTCATGCTGCCGGGCGTGTGCCCCGGCGTGAAATGCACGCGCAGCCGCAGGTCGCCGAGGATCACGGTTTCGCCGTCCTGCAGCAGCCGGTCGACGTGGACGGGCGGATACAGCAGGCCGTCGCCGAAATGGATGTCGTCGGCGCCGCCCTGCGCCAGCAGCCGGGCGGACTCGGCATTGCTCAGCACGCGCGCGCCGGTCGCGCGCCGGAGCGCGGCGAGCGGCCCGACGTGGTCGACGTGCGCGTGGCTGTGCAGGATCAGCTCGAGGTCCGACGGCGCCAGGCCCAGCGCCTGCAGGTTGGCGAGCAGGTGGTCGGCGGCCTGCGGCATGCCGCCGTCGATGAGGATGGCGCCCTCGCTGCCTGTCAGCAGGATCGCGCTCAGGCCGGCGGTGCCGATCTGCCAGGTGTGCTCGGCGATGCGCAGCGGCGCGACCGGTTGGCGCCAGGCGGCGGGCACCTCGTAGGCCCGCAGTTGCGGCAGTGGTACGGCCTCCTGTGCGTGCGCCGTGCCGGCGGTCGCGCAGATCGCGACGGCCGCGGCGGCGATTCTGGACTCGATTCCCATCGTTTCGCTCCGGTCTCGATCCTGGCAGCGTGCCAGGTGCAGGGATTCTCGAAAGCTTGACCGCGGGCGACAAGCGACGTTATCTCATCGGAGTCATGAACCGGATTGATGGCTCCATGGACCGCCCGACCCTGCCGCTCAACGGACTGCGCGCCTTCGAGGCGGCCGCGCGCCACCTCAACTTCACCCGCGCGGCGCTGGAGCTGTGCGTCACCCAGGCCGCGCTCAGCCACCGGATCAAGGGGCTGGAGGCGCGGCTGGGCTTCGCCCTGTTCCGGCGGCTGCCGCGCGGGGTGGCGCTGACCGACGAGGGCGCGGCGCTGTTCCCGGTGATCAACGACGCCTTCGACCGGATCGGCGCCGTGCTCGGCCGTTTCGAGGGCGGGCGCCCGCGCGAGGCGCTCACCGTCAGCGCGGTGGCCACCTTCGCCACTGGCTGGCTGCTGCCGCGGCTGGACGGCTTCGCGGTGGCGCACCCGGACGTGGACCTGCGCCTGCTCACCCACAACAACCGCATCGACCAGGCCGGCGAGGGGCTGGACCTGGCGATCCGCTTCGGCGACGGCGCCTGGCAGGGACTCGATGCGGTGCGCATCTGCGATGCGCCCCTGGTGCCGATGTGCGCGCCCGCGCTGGCGCGGCGGGTCGAACGTCCGCGCGACCTCGCCGGGGTGCCGCTGCTGCGGTCCTACCGCCCGGACGAGTGGCCACGCTGGTTCGCGGCCGCGCGGCTGCCGGCGCCGCCGGCGCGCGGCCCGGTCTTCGACTCCTCGCTGGCCATCGCCAGCGCCGCCGCCTCCGGCGCCGGCGTGGCGCTGCTGCCGCTGCCCATGTTCGGCCAGGACCTCGCCGCCGAGCGCCTGGTGCGGTTGTTCGACGTCGCCGTGGACGCCGGCGCCTACTGGCTCACCCGGCTGCGTTCGCGCGCCGAGACGGCGGCGATGCGGGCGTTCCGGGAATGGATGGCGGCAGCCGCCTGATCGCTCGGCACTGGCGGCGGGCCTTCAGGAGATGCCGGAAGCGGCGTCGCCGGCCTCGCCCGCGGCGCTTCGCGCCTTCGTGATCGCGGCGATGCGGGCCTTGCGCAGGGCCGCGCCGATGGCGGGGCCGGCGAGGCCCTCGACGGCCAGGTCGCGCACCGCGACGGCCATCGCCGCAGCGTGCAGGCGCAACAGCTCGCGGGCCTGCGGGTAGTCGTCGTCCGCGCGGCCCAGGCGGCCGCGCTTGTCGGCCTCGCAGACCAGCGCGAGCGGGGCGATGCGTTCGGGCCGGCGGAAGGCATCGCAGCGCGCCAGCAGGTCGTGCACGGTGCTGTCGCGCAGCTGGTCGAGGCGATGGACGTTGAGGTGTTCGCGGCAGGCGGCCGCTGCCAGTTCGCGGTGCGCGGTCGGCACCTTGAGGCGCTCGCACAGCGCGGCGAGCGGCTTCAGGCCGCGGCGCTCGTGGGCGATGTGCTTCGGCCACTCGTCGGCCGGCGTCAGCGCCTTGCCGAGGTCGTGGGTGAGCGCGGCGAAGCCGACGACGGCGTCGCCCGGGGCGAGCCGCGCCGCCATGTCGCAGACCAGTTCGATATGGGCGCCGGTGTCGATCTCGGGATGGTATTCGGCGCGCTGCGGCACGCCGTACAGCGTGTCGACTTCCGGCAGTACCGCCGCCAGCGCGCCGGCAGCGCGCAGGGTGCGCAGGAACGCCGACGGCGTCGGCGCCGCCAGCGCGCGCGACAGTTCCTGCCAGACACGCTCGGGCACCAGTTCTGCGAGTTCGCCGCCGGCGGCCATCTCGCGCATCAGCGCCAGCGTCTCCGGCGCCACGGTGAAGCCTAGGCCGGCGAAGCGCGCCATGAAGCGCGCGGCGCGCAGCACCCGCAGCGGGTCCTCGACGAAGGCGGGACCGACGTGGCGCAGCACCCGCGCCTGGATGTCGCGCGCGCCGCCGAACGGATCGACCAGCGTGCCGGCCTCCTCGGCGATGGCGTTGATCGTGAAGTCGCGGCGTTCGAGGTCCTGCTCCAGCGTCACCGACGGATCGGCATGCACCACGAAGCCGCGATGGCCGCGCCCGGACTTGCGTTCGGTGCGGGCGAGCGCGTACTCCTCGCCGCTGTCGGGGTGCAGGAACACCGGGAAGTCGCGTCCGACCGGACGGAAGCCGGCCGCGCGCATCGACTCGGCGGTCTCGCCGACGACGACGTGGTCGCGGTCGCCGGGCGGCAGGCCCAGCAGCCGGTCGCGCACCGCGCCGCCGACGAGGTAGGTCTTCATGGGAGGCATGATGCCTGATCCGCACGGCGCGGCGTCCGTAGGAGCGCACCGCAGGGGCGCGACGGCTTGGCGGGCACACCTGTCGCGCCCCTGCGTGCGCTCCTACGGAGCCGGGTTCTGCACCGGGCAGACGAAGGGTTTGCGCGGCGAGCCCAGCCGGCCCTGCATGCGATCGCTCACCGGCACCGCGGCGCCGTGCAGGCGCCAGTCGTAGATCACGCTGAAGGCGAGCACGCGGGCGACGTATTCGCGGGTCTCCTTGTAGCTGATCGTCTCGATCCAGAAATCGGGGTCCATCGCCGGCCGCTGCGACTGCCAGCGCGCGGTCGGCGTGGGCCCGGCGTTGTAGGCGGCGATGGCGATGTACGGCTGCCCGTACTTCTCCTTCATCTCGCGCAGGTAGGCGGTGCCCAGGCGGATGTTGGTGGCCGGGTCGTACAGGCTCTCGCCGCCGCGCCAGGACAGGCCGATGCGGCGCGCGACCGCGGCGCCGGTGGCGGGCAGCACCTGCATCAGCCCGCGCGCGTCGGCGGACGAGCGCGCGCGCGGGTTGAACACGCTCTCGGCACGGATCTCGGCGGCGATCCACGCCGGATCGAGCGCGTGCTTCTCCGCCTCGCTGCGGATCAGTGCGTCGTGGTGCAGCGGAAAACGCAGTGCGTACAGCCGCGTCTCCTCCGGCTGCCGGCCGAGGCCGAACAGGGCGCGGTCGAACCAGCCGTTGTCCTGCGCCACCTGGACCGCGATGCGCCGCTGGGTGTCGTCGAACCCGTCCAGCGCCGCGTTCCACTCGCGCGTGGCCCAGCCGGGATAGTCGGCGCGGAACAGCGCCATGGAGCGGACCATCGCCGGCGCGTTGGCGACCCTGGCGCGCGCCGACGCGTCGGCATCGAGCGACCACGGGCACAGCGCGTAGGGCTGCTCGATGCGGTCGGCGGCCAGGAAGCCGTGGAAGTTCGGCTCGCGCGCGGCCTGCGCGTACAGCGCCTGCGCCCGCGTGCGATCGCCGAGCAGTTCGTTGAGGCGCGCGGCGAAGTAGGTCCAGCGCGCGTCGTCGCGCTGCGCGTCGTCCATCTTCCCGATCGCGTCCAGCGCGGCGCGCCAGTCCGAGCGCGACAGCGCCTCGCGCACGCGCCATTCGTGCAGGCGCTCGTCGTACGCCGCGTCCGGCACCAGGTTCAGCCGCCGCGCGGAATCGGGCAGGTACGAGGCCACCGTCCACAGCGCGGCCCGGTAGAGCACGCGGCCGCGGTCTTCCTCGGTGAAGCCGAGCGCGGCGGTGTAGCGCGGCAGCTGCGCCTCGCCCGCGGCCGGATCGTCCTTGGCCAGCTTCGCCAGCCCGTGCGAGGCGACCAGGCGGCTGCGCGGCGTCTTCGGCCAGGCCAGTGCGCGCTCGTGGGGCGACTGCAGGAACGCGGCGTAGTCGTCGGCCAGCGCCCGCTGGTCGTCCGGCAGGCCGCTGGCCGCGCTGCGCATCACCGCGGGGTTCCATTCCGCCGCGGCCAGTTCGATCCGCTCCCAGCGCAGTTCCGGCGCCAGCCCGCCGCGCGCGGCCAGCGCCGCGAACGGTGTGTCGCATTCGTCGGGCAGGGAGTTGCCGCTGCTGCGCCAGATCGCCTGTACGTCGCGGTCCCATTGCACATCGGCCGCGCCGCTGCGCTCGCGCGCCTGGAGTTCGATGCAGCGCAGCGCGGTGTTGCCGATCGACGGCGACCAGGCGGCGCGGATGCCGGCCCAGTCCTGGCGCTTGTACAGGGCGCGCAGCCAATCCTCGCGGAAGGCTTCGGCCACCGCCTGGCCCTGGTAGCGCGACAGGAAAGCCTGCGCCTGCGCCGCGGGCAGCGTGTCGATGTTGCGGCGCAGGCCGGCGTACTCGAGCCAGCCGTAGGCGGGATGCGAGGCCATGTGCGTGGGCACCGGCTGCCCGCGCGCGGCGGCCTGCAACGCCTGCCGCAGCTGCAGGTCGTTGCTCTGCGCGTGAGCGGCGGCGGGGACGGCGGCGAAAGCCAGGGTTGCGGCCAACAGGAGCTTCATTGCAGGGGAGCGTCACGGCATGTGCGATGCGCCCGACTATAGCGGAGCGAAGATGAGCGCTGTAGGTGTCGCGTGGGGTTGCGGCTGAAGCCGCTCCTACAGACGAAGCCGCTCCTACAGAAAAGGAGCGGGGGCACTGAGCCTCTCTTGTAGGAGTTGTTTCAGCCGCGACCCCGCGCGCGCGTCCGCCGCGTAGCGTCCACCATCGCTCGCGATCTCAGGCATCGCCATCGCCCGACACGGGCCAACGCCTCCGCTCTCTTCCGGTGCGGACGCGCCGCGCCGGCGCAATGGCATAGTTCGCCTTCACGGCCGCAGATCCGGACACCGCATGCTCCTGCTCACCTTCCTCGTGCTCGGCGCCATCGCCGGGATCCTCGCCGGGCTGCTCGGCATCGGCGGCGGCCTGGTGCTGGTGGCGGCGCTGGCCTGGCTGCTGCCGCTGTACGGACTGCCGAAGGAGGCGGCGATGCATGCGGCGCTGGCCAGTTCGATGGCCAGCATCGTGCTTACCGCGGCCTCCTCGGCGTTCGCGCACCATCGCCGCGGCAGCGTGCTGTGGCCGACGGTGGCGTGGATGGTGCCGGGGGTGCTGGTCGGCGGCTGGCTCGGCAGCCGCTTCGCGATCGCGCTGGACGGCGAGGTGCTGAAGTGGTGCGTGGCGATCTACTGCTTCCTGGTCGGCGCGCAGATGGCGTTCTCGCGCGCGCGCCCCGGCGCCGACGCCGACGTGGTGCCGCATGGCGCCGGCATCACCGCGGCCGGCGGCGGCATCGGCGCGGTGTCGGCGGTGGTCGGCATCGGCGGCGGCAGCATGACCGTGCCGCTGCTGGTGTGGCTGGGGGTGGCGCCGGTGCGCGCGGTCGGCACCTCGTCCGCCTGCGGGATCTTCATCGGCATCGCGGCGGCGGCGGGCTACGCCCTGCAGGCGCCGCCCGGCGCGCTGCCGGAGCACGCGATCGGCTACGTCTACCTGCCGGCGGCGATCGGGGTGGCGATCGCCTCGGTGCTGTCCGCGCCGCTGGGCACGCGGCTGGCGCATGCGATCAGCGGCGCCGCCCTCAGGCGCGTGTTCGCGGGGTTCATGGTGCTGGTGGGCGCGAGCCTGCTGCTGTGGTGAATGCCGTGGCGGATCTCGCGCCCGGCCGCCGCCCGGCGCTGTGGCTGATGTCGCTGGCACTGGTGCTGGCGATGTCGCCGTGGTTCTCCGCCTCCGCGGTGGTGGTGCAGCTGCGGGCGCAATGGGGTTTCGGCGATTCGGTCGCCGCATGGCTGACGATCGCGGTGCAGCTGGGCTTCGTCGCCGGCGCGCTCGGCTCGGCGCTGCTGGGACTGGCCGACCGCATTCCCGCGCGCCGCCTGATCGTGGCTGCCGCCGTCGGCGCGGCGCTGGCCAACGCGGCGGTGCTGATCGCGCAGTCGCCGGCGCAGCTGCTGCTGGCGCGGATGGCGACCGGCGCCTGCCTGGCGGCGGTGTATCCGCCGGCGATGAAGCTGATCGCGACCTGGTTCGTGCGCGGGCGCGGGCTGGCCCTGGGCGCGCTGATCGGCGCGATCACGGTCGGTTCGGCGCTGCCGCACCTGATCAACGCGCTCGGCGGCGCGCGCTGGCAGGCGGTGATCGCCTGGACCACGGCGGCGACGCTGGCCGGCGCGGTCGTGGTCGCCGCCGGCGTGCGCGAGGGGCCGTACCCGTTCCCGCGCGCGGCGTTCCGGTTCGGCGATGTCGGCGCGATCCTGCGCAACCGCGGCGTGGTGCTGGCTTCGCTCGGCTATTTCGGCCACATGTGGGAGCTGTACGCGATGTGGGCGTGGTTCTCCACGTTCGCGCTGTCGGCCGCGGCGGTCGCCGGCGACGCCGTGCGCGCATCGCTGCTGACGTTCGTGGTGATCGCGGCCGGTTGCCTCGGTTGCGTGCTGGCCGGCGCGGTCGCCGACCGCGCCGGCCGGGCCAGGACCGCGGCCGCGGCGATGGCGGTCTCCGGCGCCTGCTGCATCGCCGCCGGCTGGGCCCACGCCGCGCCGCTGTGGCTGTTCCTGGCCATCGGCATGGTGTGGGGAATCAGCGTGATCGCCGATTCGGCGCAGTTCTCGGCGCTGGTCACCGAACACGGCGATCCGCGCACCGTCGGCACCGCGCTCACCCTGCAGCTGGGCCTGGGCTTCCTGCTGACGGTGGCGACGATCTGGGTCGTGCCGCTGCTGGCGGCCGCGCTGGGCAGCTGGCGCTGGGTGTTCCTGGTGCTGGTGCCGGGCCCGGCGCTGGGCATTGCCGCGATGCTCGTGTTGGCGGCGTCCCGCCCTGGTCTCCGCTAGCGATTCGCGAGGAGGGATCCCGGCGCAAGCGGAAACGGGTGCAGGCCCTGAGGTTTTCCCTGTTTTCCTGCAATCAATTCAATGGCTTGGCTGCTTCCCCTCTTTGTAAAAGGGGTTGGGGGTTTGCTCGGTGCCCGACCAAGCAACAGCAACAGCAAATCCCCCTCGATCCCCCTTTTTCAAAGGGGGAAGATAGGCTGCGAGAAATGCGGGGAAGCCTCAGGTGCAGGCTCCTGATTTCAGTGAACTCCTTCACAGTTCGCTTTTTACAGATTGTTTACAACGGGACCACCGCCGCGTGGACAGGGGCATCGGCGGCCGACCATTCCCAGGAGAGCTAGATGAAGTCGCCCCGCCCTTGCCGACTGGCCCTCGCGGTCCAGCTGTCCCTGCTGCTCGCCGTTCCCGCCGTGGTGTCCGCCCAGGACAACGAGGACCAGACCCGCACCCTGGATGCCGTCCAGGTCACCGGCACCCGCATCAAGCGCGCCGAGATCGAGGGCCAGGTGCCGGTGCACACGGTCAGCCGCGAGGACATCGAGCGCAGCGGCCTGACCTCGATCGGCGACGTGGTGCAGCAGCTGACCGGTTCGGGTTCGGCGCTCAACACCAAGTTCAACTCCTCCGGCAACTTCGGCTTCCCGCCCGACGGCGGCGGCGTCGGTGCCGGCTCGGCGCAGGTCGACCTGCGCCACCTGGGCTCCAAGCGGGTGCTGGTGCTGGTCGACGGCATCCGCTGGGTCAACGAGGCCTCGGCCTCCGGCGTCGGCGCCTCGACCGACCTCAACACCATCCCGCTGGCGATCGTCGAGCGCATCGAGGTGCTGGAGGACGGCGCCTCCTCGCTGTACGGCTCCGACGCCATCGCCGGTGTGGTCAACATCATCACCCGCCGCGACTTCGACGGCGGCCAGGTCACGCTCAACTACGGCGAATTCGGCGAGGGCGACGGCAGCATCAAGGGCGTCGACTTCGCCTGGGGCCGCACCACCGAGCGCAGCAACCTGTTCCTGGGGATCAGCCATACCGACCAGGGCACGGTCTACGCCAAGGACCGCGAGCAATCGCGGTTCCCGGTGCCGGGGACTGGTGTGCGGTTCGGTAGTGCGGGAACGCCTACCGGCCTGTTCGAGTTCATCGATCCCAACACCGGGCAGTACTACCTCATTACTCCCAATGACGGGGCCAGTTCGCCGACTTTCGATCCGGCCCAGACGGGCTGCGATCGTACTGACGATTACCACTGCTTCACTAACGACGATCGCTTCAACTTCGCCGAATACAACCTGCTGATGACGCCCTCCAAGCGCACCGGCGTGTTCGGACAGTTCCGTTTCGACATCAGCCCTAACCTGCAGTGGTACGCCAAGGCGCTGTACAACCGACGCGAGTCAACCAACCAAGCAGCACCGGAGCCGATCTTTCTTGGTCCGGAGGGCGCGACCGGTAATCCGCTGGCCGATGAGATCTTCATCTCCGGCGACAATCCCTACAACCCGTTCGGCTTCGACCTGGTCTCTGGTGACAACCTGATCTTTCTCGGCCGCCGCCCGGTAGAGGGCGGCGCGCGCGTATTCGAGCAGGAGGTCGACACCACCTACTTCAATACCGGCCTGGTCGGCAGTTTCGACGTCGGCAACACGTTGTGGTTCTGGGACGTCAACGCCGCCTACAGCAAGAACAAGGCCGAGCAGACCAACTACGGCAGCTACAACATCTTCAACATCGCCCTGGCGCTGGGCGATCCGGCCGAGTGCGCGGCAGTCGCCGGCTGCGTGCCGATGAACATCTTCGGTGGGCCCGGCACCCTCACGCCGGAGATGCTGGCCTGGATCCAGCCGGTGGTGCGCGACGAGAGCGAGAACGAGCTGAGCCTGTTCTCCGCCAACCTGTCCGGCGACCTGTTCCCGATGCCGGGCGACGCCGGCTACGTCGCCTTCGCCACCGGTTACGAGTACCGCAAGTACGAGGGCCGGTACCAGCCCGATCCGCTGACCGTGCGCGGCCATTACAACGGCGTGCCGTCGCTGCCGACCTCGGGCGAGTACGACGTCAACGAGGTCTTCGTGGAGTTCAGCGTGCCGATCTTCGCCGACTCGCCGCTAGGCAAGAAGCTCGACCTCAGCCTGGCCGGCCGCTACTCCGACTATTCCACCTTCGGCGGCGAGTTCACTCCCAAATACGGGCTGCGTTGGCAAGTGACTGACGACTTCCTGATGCGTGCGACCTACGCGGAAGGCTTTCGTGCGCCGTCGATCGGCGAGCTGTTCGGCTCCGACAGCCGCTTCGACGCACAGCTGCGCGATCCCTGCTCAGAGCCGCTGCTCGATCCTTCACTCGAGGCCAACTGCCGCACGCTGGGCGTGCCGGCGGGCTACGCCCAGCCCAACCCGCAGATCTCGATCACCACCGGCGGCAACAGTGAACTCGATCCCGAGCGCGCCCGCAGCTTCACCACCGGCTTCGTGTGGAGCCCATGGTTCGCCAGCGGCGCCAGCTGGTCGGAGCGGTTGGACTTTGAGGTCACCTTCTACCGCCACACCATCGACGGGCCGATCCAGGCGCTCAGCGCCCAGGCGCAGCTGGACCAATGCGTGCAGACACTCGATCCGACCTATTGCGACGGCATCGGCCGCGCCGCCACCGGCGGCATCAACGCCTTCAACAACCGCCTCACCAACCTCGGCCACATCAAGACAGACGGTTGGGATGTGGACCTGTACTGGACGCTTCCGGCTGGCGATGCGGGACAGTTCAAGTTCGGCTGGCAGAACAGTTTCGTCGGCCACTATGAGGCCGTCGGCGGCGCCGGGCAGCGGCAACCGCGCGAACCCGGGGTCGAGGTGGAAGACAGCGCGATCCCCGAATGGACCTCGACCGCGACCCTGGACTGGGAGCTCGACGGCTGGCGTGCCTCGTGGGCGGTGCGCCATATTTCGGAACTCACCGAAGATTGTGGCGATGCCGTCGCCTTTCCGGTCTGCAGCGACCAGGCCACCGGCACCAACACGCTCGATGCCACCACCTACCACGACATGCAGCTGGGCTACCGCTTCGACTGGATGCGCGGGCTGGAGCTGACCGCCGGCGTCAACAACCTGTTCGACAAGGACCCGCCGTACTGCCTGTCGTGCTCGCTCAACGGCTACGACGCCTCGACCTACGACATCCCCGGTGGCCGCTTCTGGTACCTGCGCGCCGACCTGCGGTTCTGAGCCGAGAGCGGGCGGCCGCCGTCGCCTGCCGCGCCTTTCGTAGAGCGGAGCTCGCTCCGCTGCTCTTGGCTCCGGAGCCTGCGCAGCCGAGCAAGCTCGGCTCTACGGGGTGCGGGCTCCGGCGCTAGCACGCCGGAGCGGGGATGCGTCAGCGGTCGATCCGCAGCGCGTGTTCCGGTACCTGCAGTTCCACCGACAATGCCAAGTGATCCGACAGCGCCGCCGGCATCGCCCGCATCTTTTCGCAGGTCAGCGCGCCGGTGACCAGCACGTGGTCGATCGCCCGCTGCGGGCGCCAGCTGGGGAACGTGTGCACGGCGCAGGACGGCGGCTGCAGCGAGGTGCTGCGGTACAGGATGTCCATCTCGGGGCGGTCGGCGGTGCAGTTGAAGTCGCCCATCAGCACCGCGTGCGGGTGGCCGTGCAGCAGCTCGGCGATGTAGCTCAGCTGCGCGCGCCGCGATTGCGCGCCGAGCGACAGGTGGGCCACGGCGACGGTCAGGCCGGCGTCGCCGTCGCCGAACCGCGCCAGCAGCAGCCCGCGTCCGCGCACGCGGCCGGGCAGCGGATGGTCGTGGACCTCGATCGGCTCGAACTTGCTCAGCAGCCCATTGGCGCTGGAGGCGACGTTGGCGACGCGGCGGTTGGGCTGGTGGCTCCAGTAGTCGAAGCCGCCGCGCTCGGCCAGATAGTGGGTCTGGTTGGTGAACCCGGAGCGCCAGCTGCCAGGATCGCTCTCCTGCAGGCCGACGATGTCGTGCTCGCCGGCCAGCTCGGCGATCTGGTCCAGCGCCCGCCGCTTGTTGCCGGCCGGCAGCACGTGCGACCAGCTGCGCATCGCGTAGTCGCTGTAGCGGCGCGTGCTGGAGCCGGCCTGGATGTTGGCGCTGAGCAGCCTGAGGCGCTGGACGGAGTCGGGGCCTGATGGCATGGCGTGGGGGCGGCCAGCCCGGCGGCGCGCAGCCTACGGCTGCTGCGCGGCGCGCTCGCGGGCGATCAGGTGCTCGGCGGTGTTCAGCACCTGTTCGTAGGAGCGACCGCTCGTCACCCGGTACTTGCCGTTGACGATCAGGGTCGGCGTGGAATCGACGCCGGCGCGGGCGATGAACTGTTCGGCGCGCTTGAGCTTGCCGTTGACCGCGAAGCTCTGCATGGTGCTGGCGAACTTGCCGGCGTCGACGCCGTGCTGGGCGTAGAACGCGCCGATGGCCTCCGGGGTGGCGTTCTGTACCGGCAGGCTGCGCTGGACGTGGATCGCCTCGAACATCGCCTGGTGGGTCTCGTCGACCAGCCCCATCGACTCGGCGGCGAAGAACGCCCTGGCGTAGGGCATCCAGTAGCCGCCGAACGGCGCCGCCACCGGCGTCACGCGGACGTCGGCCGGCTGGCGGCGCTTCCAGGCCGACAGCAGCGGCTCGAACTGGGCGCAGGCCGGGCAGGTGTAGCCGAACACCTCGACCACTTCGACCTGGCCGTTGAGCGGCTGGTAGGGCTGGCCGTTGGGGATCTCGACGTAGTCGGTGCCCGGCTGCGGTTCGGGCCCCTGCGGCGGCTGCGGGGCGGCGGCGGCCTGCGATGCGTCGGCGGGGGCGTCGGCCTCTTCGGCTGCCGGGGCGGAAGCGGCCTCGCCGCTGGCGTCCGGTGCCGCAACGGCATCGGCGGGCGCGACCGCGCCGGTCGCCGCCGGTTGCGCGGGGTCGGGCGTCGCCGCGGCTTCGGCGGGCGCATCGTTCTGCGAGCAGGCCGCGAGGAGCACGGTGAGGAGCAGGGGAAACAGGCCCAGGCGCTGGTTCATGGCGGTATGCCTCGATCGGTGGATTCGGAAGTGGCGAGCGGCGCGGCCGGCCGGGTCAGCGGCCTTCGGCGCGCACCTTGGCGATCAGCTGGTCGGAGATCCGCAGCAGATCCTGCAGGCTGCGCGCCTGGACGCGGTAACGGCCGTTGATGATGACCGTTGGCGTGCCCTGCGCGCCACTGCGCAGCAGGAATTCGTGCGCCGCGTTCAGCTTTTGCCGGGTCTCGTCGGCGGCCATGGCCTGCGCCAGGCGCTCGCGGTCGACGCCGAGCTCGCCGTAGTAGCGGGCGATCTCGCCGGTACTGGCATTGCGGGCGAGACTGCCGTTGCGATGCACCGCGTCGAAGGTCGCCCCGTGCACCCGCGGCAGCTCGCCCAGCGCCTCGGCGGCGAAGAATCCGGTGGCGAACGGGTCCTGGGTCCGGTAGGCCACCGGCAGGTAGGCGAAGCGGACATGCGCCGGCAGCGTCCGCCGCCAGGCCTCGATCCGCGGGTGGAGTTCGTCGCAGATGTGGCAGGCGTAGGAAAAGATCTCCACCACCTCCACCTCGCCGTCGGCGAGCGGCTGCCAGGGAGCGCCGTCGGCGATCAGCACGTAATCGCGGCCTTCCACGGGGGGATCGGCATCGGCGGGCGCGGCGATGGCTGCGAGCGGCAGCGCCAGCAGCAGGCCGGCCAGCCAGCCGAACCGTCGAAAGCCGGGGGGGAGTCTCATCCGATGTTCTCCACGCGGACAAAAAAACGCCGGCCGAAACGGCCCGGCCGGCGGATCGATTCAAGGGCTGTGCAGGGTTTCGACCCGCGACCGGCCCGGAAGTTCACTGCCGGGTCGGTCGTTCGGATTCGGGCGTGGCCTCGGTCTCGGTCACGCCTTCCTCGTCGGAGGCGGCCTCCGGCTCCGGCGCGGCGGCGTCCGCGGTGCCGGCGCCGGCATCGGCCGGGGCCGCCGGCAGCGGCACCTCGTCCGGATCGACCTGCGCCATCGCCGCGCGCATGGCCGCGTCGGGGCGCGGGTGCAGGCCTTCCATGTAGCTGGCCAGGGCCTGGATCTCCTCGTCGGTCAGGCGCTCGGCCACCGTGTGCATGATCTCGAACAGGTCGCCGTCGCGCTCGTTGGTGGTGCCGGCGCGGTACTCCTGCAGGCGTCGCGCGGTGTACCACGCGACCTGGCCGCCGACATGCGGATAGGCCGGGCCGGGATTGCCGGCGCCGGTCGGCCCGTGGCAGGCCATGCAGGCCGGGATGTCGCGTTCCGGATCGCCGCCGCGGAACAGCTGCTGGCCCACCTCGAAGAACTTCATGCCTTCGTAGGGGCCGGATTCGACCACGGTATCGTCGGCGATGCCGGCGCCGGCCTGCTGCTGCGCGAAATGCGCGCCCAGGTCGCGCATGTCCTGCGCACTCAGCGGCGCGGCGAACGGCTGCATGATCGCGTTGGCGCGCTCGCCGCTCTTGAACAGCGCCAGTTGCTGGGCGACGTAGCGCTCGCTCTGGCCGGCGATGCTCGGGTAGATGTCGCGCACCGTGCTGTTGCCGTCCAGCCCGTGGCAGGCGGCGCAGGTGCCGGCCAGGGTGGCGCCGCGCTCGGGATCGCCCCACTCGGCGTCGGCCAGGTCGGCGACCGCGGACTCCTCCAGCGGCGCGGCCTCGACCGGCGCCTCCTCCGGCAGGGGGACGGTCGTGGACTGGGCGAGGGCGACCGCACCGGTCACCCCGAGGGCGGCGAGGACGGCGATACCGTAAGCGCGAGCGTGGCGCATTGCTGGGCTCCGAAACACAGGAATCGGGCGCGAGGTGCGCCCGGCATGACGCGGAATTATCGTCGGCGGCCGCAAGCGCGGTCAAACCAGCATCGTCGAGCGGCGGCGCGGGGCCCGGCCGTGCGATGCTAGTGCCATGTCCGATCCCCTCGCCCGCGCGCAATACCGGCTGGCCGCGCACACGCCGGCGCAGCTGCCGCCGGACCTCGGCTACGAGGTCGCCTTTGCCGGCCGCTCCAATGCCGGCAAGTCCAGCGCGCTCAATACCCTGTGCCGGCAGAACGCGCTGGCGCGGGTTTCCAAGACCCCCGGGCGCACCCAGCAGCTGGTGTTCTTCCAGATCGCGCCGCACGAGGACCGACACCTGGTCGACCTGCCCGGCTACGGCTACGCCAAGGTGCCGCGCGAACTGCAGGCGCACTGGCAGGCCTTCGTCGCCGGGTACTTTGAGCGCCGCCAGGCGCTGAAGGGCCTTGTGGTGGTGATGGACATCCGCCATCCACTGAAGGACTACGACCGGCAGATGCTCGGCTACGCGGTGGAACGCGGGCTGCCGGCGCACGCGTTGCTGACCAAGGCCGACAAGCTCGGCCGCGGCGCCGCCGGCAACGCGCTGCAGGCGGTGCGCCGCGAGCTGAAGGCCGACTACGGCGACGGCGTGAGCGTGCAGACGTTCTCGGCCCTGGCCAAGCAGGGCGTCGACGAGGCACGCGCGGTCGTCGCCGGCTGGCTCGGCCTGTAGAGCGGAGCTTGCTCCGCTGCACTTGGCTCCGGAGCCGGGAGCAGCGGAGCAAGCTCCGCTCTACGGTGGGGTGCCGAACGGTGGGGGTGCCGACGAGCGTCGTGCCGGTGGCATCTTCCGGGACCGAATCGCGTATTGACCAGTGATGCCGGCCACCGGCCGGCGCACCATGGGGGGAGCGCGTGCGATGAAGAGACGAAGCCTTGGACTGCTGGTGGCGCTGTGGGTCGCCGGCGATGCGACCGGGGTGGAACCCGAGGTCGCCGCCGAGCAGGTCAACCTCGATGCCACGCAGCAGCTGGCCCTCGGCGGCTCGGTGCGCCAGCGCCTGGCGCAGGCGTTCGAACTGTTCGAGCCCGGCGTGCTCAGCCACGTGATGGTGCCGATGTCCTGCCAGCCGAAGGCGACGATCTACGTCACCATCGAGAAGACCAGCGGCGGCGCGCCCGACGGCGCGATCCTCGCAGTGCAGAAGGTACCCGGCTACGTGTTCACCTCGATCCCGACCCCGGCGGTCGGCATGCGCATGGTGGAGTTCGTCGAGCCGGCGAAACTCGACCCCGGGCAGTACGCCTTCACCCTGACGGCCAAGGGCGGCGATTGCGGCGTCTACGTCGGGCCGAGCGGCAGCAGCTACTCCGGCGGGCGCGGTTTCTTCATCGCCGACGGCAACGGCCCCGCCTGGATCGAGCTGTTCGATGCCGGCGGCGTGCGCGACCTGGCGTTCCAGGTCTACCTGCGGCCCTAGGCCGTACCGACAGTCGTGCCCTCCGCCGACATCCGTAGGAGGGGCTTCAGCCCCGGCCGCGTTCGGATCAATAGAAAACGCGTCTGCCGTTGTTTCCCTTCGCAACGCGCGGCGGCGCGTTCATCGTGGTCGCCGCCGATGCATCTGCCTGGCGCGGTCGGGGCCGGAGCCCCTCCTGCAAGGGCATGGGCGTGAAAAGTGGACGTCGAGACGCCTTGGAGCACGTCCGGCGCCCGCGCGACAGCGGCACGTGCGGAACACAGCAGCCCCGGCGGTGGCGCGGACCGCCCGCCGGGCAGCCGCTATAGTGCGAGTTTGCGGCGGCGGGAGATGCCGTCGCGCCCGTCCCCGAACCGAGCGTGCGTCCTTGTCCAGCCCGAGCCACGCCAGCGACGCTCCGATCCATGACCGGCAGCAGCTGGTCGACTACATCGCCGCGGGCGAGAAACCGCGACCCGACTGGCGCATCGGCACCGAGCACGAGAAGTTCGGCTTTCGCCTGGACGACCTGCGTCCGCCGGCGTTCGACGGCGAGCGCGGCATCGAGGCGCTGTTGCAGGGCATGGCGCGCTTCGGCTGGGAAGAGATCCGCGAGCGCGGCCGCACCATCGCGCTGCTGCGCGACGGCGCCTCGGTCACGCTGGAGCCGGCGGGCCAGCTGGAGCTGTCCGGCGCGCCGCTGGAAAGCATCCACCAGACCTGCAGCGAGGTCGGCGCGCACCTGCTCGAGGTCAAGACCGTCGCCGACGAGCTGCGCCTGGGCTTCCTCGGCATGGGCTTCCAGCCGAAGTGGCGGCGCGAGGAGATGCCGTGGATGCCCAAGGGCCGCTACGGGATCATGCGCGCCTACATGCCGAAGGTCGGCGGCCTCGGCCTGGACATGATGACCCGCACCTGCACCGTGCAGGTCAACCTCGACTACGCCGACGAGGCCGACATGGTGCGCAAGTTCCGCGTCTCGCTGGCGCTGCAGCCGGTCGCCACCGCACTGTTCGCCGACTCGCCGTTCGCCGAAGGACGGCCCAACGGCTATCTCAGCTACCGCTCGCACATCTGGACCGACACCGATCCGGACCGCACCGGCATGCTCGATTTCGTGTTCGACGCAGGCTTCGGCTACGAGCGCTACGTCGACTATATCCTCGACGTGCCGATGTACTTCGTCTACCGCGAGGGCGACTACGCCGACGCCAGCGGGCAGAGCTTCCGCGACTTCCTCGACGGCCGCCTGCCGGCCGCGCCCGGGGTGCTGCCGACGCTGCGCGACTGGTCGGACCACATGACCACCGCCTTCCCGGAAGTGCGGCTGAAGAAGTACCTGGAGATGCGCGGCGCCGATGGCGGCCCCTGGAACCGGCTGTGCGCGCTGCCGGCGTTCTGGACCGGGCTGCTGTACGACGATGCCGCGCTCGATGCCGCCTGGGACCTGGTGAAGGACTTCAGCCTGGCCGAGCGCCACGCGCTGCGCGACGGCGTGCCCCGCCACGCGCTCGGGCTGCCGTTCCGCGGCGCGACGGTGCGCGAGCTGGCGATGGAGGCGCTGAAGATCTCCGCCGCCGGCCTGCGCCGCCGCGACGCGCGCAACGCCCAGGGCGCCGACGAGACGCGCTTCCTCGAGCCGCTGATCGAGTTCGCCGAATCCGGCCAGACCCCGGCCGAGCGCAAGCTCGCGCTGTACCACGGCGAGTGGGGCGGCGACATCGACCGCGTGTTCCGCGAGTTCGCGTACTAGAGCCGGAAATCGGGAATCGGGAATCGAAAGAGCGCAACGCCTTTGCTCGTCATCCCGGCGAAGGCCGAGGATCCAGTTGCTTTCGCAACCATATTGAATGGATGACCAGCCCTTCGAGCTGTTGAAAAGCGCCTCCGGCTTGCGCCGGGGCGACGCGGTATCCGTTCATCGCTGCAGCCAGGCGCCGTCGACGGCTCATGGTCCGCGGAGTTGGTAGGCTTGGAACAATGAACACCTCCCCCCGTGACACCCGAGATACCGACGCGCCGCTGCGCGACCCCGAGTTCGCCGAGACCGACGCGCTGCTGCGCGACGACGTGCGCCGGCTCGGCGCGCTGGTCGGCGAGATGCTGGCCGAGCAGGGTTCGCCGGCGCTGCTGGACGAAGTGGAGGCCGTGCGCCGCGCGGCGATCGCGCGGCGCGAGGCCGGCGACCCGGTCGACGAACTGGCCGAGCAGCTGGCGCGGGTGCCGCTGGCCGACGCCGAGGCGCTGGTGCGCGCCTTCGCCGCCTATTTCGGCGCCATCAACCTGGCCGAGCGCGTGCACCGCATCCGCCGCCGCCGCGACTACCAGCGCGTCGGCGGCGCGCCGCAGCCGGGCGGCCTGGAAGCGGTATTGGCGCAGCTGCGCGCCGACGGCGTCACCCTCGACGAGGTCGGCGCGCTGCTGCCGCGCCTGCGCATCGAGCCGGTGTTCACCGCGCACCCGACCGAGGCGATCCGCCGCGCGCTGCTGGAGAAGGAGCGCGACATCGTGCGCCGCCTGGTCGCCGACATCGACCGCGGCCGCACCCCCGATGAGCGCGTGTCGGATACCGAGCGCATCCGCCAGGCGCTGACCGCGACCTGGCAGACCTCGGAGGCGCCGCCGACGCGGCCGACCGTGATCGACGAAATGGAGCACGTCGGCTTCTATCTCGGCGACGTGCTGTACCGGGTGCTGCCGGCGTTCTTCCGCACCTTTTCCGAGGCGATCGAGCGCGTCTACGGCCACCCGCTCGCGCTGCCGACGCTGCTGCAGTTCGGCACTTGGGTCGGCGGCGACATGGACGGCAATCCCAACGTCGGCGCCGACACGGTGCTGGCGACGCTGGCCGCGCAGCGCGCGCAGGTGCTGGGCAACTACCGCCACGACCTGCGCCGGCTGATGAGCATCCTGACCCAGACGCAGGACCGGGTGGCGATCGACGCCGCGGTGACGCGGCGCATCGAGGAGTACCGCACGCTGCTGCCGGGCGCGGCGGCGCGGCTCAAGCCGCGGCAGGCGGACATGGTCTACCGCCGGCTGCTGGCGCTCATGGTTGCGCGGCTGTCGGCGACCGAGCGCGAGGAGGCGAGCGGCTATGCCGACGCGTCGGAGTTCATCGACGATCTCGCCCTGATCGACGCCAGCCTGGCCGACGGCCGCGGCGGGCGCGCCGGCCGCTACGCGCTGCAGCGGGTGCTGCTGCGCGCGCGCAGCTTCGGCTTCCATCTCGCCGCGCTCGACCTGCGCCAGGACTCCGCCGTGCACGACGCCGCGATCGCCGCCCTGCGCGGCGACCGCGGGTGGCCCGATCGGGCGCTCGCCACCCGCACCGACGACCTGCACGCCTGGATCGAGGGCGAGGCGCCGAAGCTGCCGGACGCGCCCGATGCGGAATCCACCCTCGCCGTGTTCCGCGCCGTGCGCAGCGCGCGCGAGCGCTACGGCGAGCACGCGTTCGGCCCCTACATCATCAGCATGAGCCGCAACGCCGCCGACGCGCTGGCGGTGCTGGCGCTGGCGCGGATCGCCGGCTGCGTCGAGGACGGCGCGGTGCCGCTGGACGTGGCACCCTTGTTCGAGACCGTTGACGACCTCGAAGCCGCGCCCGCCGTGATGCGCGCGCTGTTCGACGATCCGGTCTACCGTCGGCACCTGGCCGCGCGCGGCGACCGGCAGACGGTGATGCTCGGCTATTCCGACAGCGCCAAGGACGGCGGCCTGCTGGCCTCGCGCTGGGCGCTGCAGCGCACCCAGGTGGAACTGACCGCGCTGGCCAAGCAGGCCGGCGTGCGCATCGTGTTCTTCCATGGCCGCGGCGGCTCGGTCAGCCGCGGCGGCGGCAAGACCGAGCGCGCGATCATCGCCGCGCCGCGCGGCTCGGTCGACGGCAGCCTGCGCGTGACCGAGCAGGGCGAGGTGATCCACCGCAAGTACGGCATCCGCGCGCTGGCGCTGCGCAACCTGGAGCAGGCGACCGGCGCGGTGCTGCGCGCCAGCCTGCGTCCGCGTCCGCCGGAGCCGCGGGAGGACCGCTGGCGCGCGATCATGTCGGAGTTGGCGTCGGTCTCGCGCGCTCGCTACCGCGCACTGGTGCACGAGCGCGAGGGTTTCGTCGACTACTTCCGCGCCGCCACCCCGATCGACGTGATCGAGCGCCTGCAGATCGGCTCGCGGCCGTCGCGGCGGCGCGAGGGCGGCGTCGGCAACCTGCGCGCGATCCCGTGGGTGTTCGCCTGGTCGCAGAACCGCTCCGGCCTGACCGGCTGGTACGGCGTCGGCACCGCGCTGGCGCACGGCATCGAGCGCCATGGCCTGGATGAGATGCGGGGGCTGGCGCGCGAGTGGCCGTTCTTCGCCGCCGCCATCGACGACGTCGAGATGCTGCTGGCCAAGTCCGACCTGGCGATCTTCGAGCGCTATTCGCTGCTGGCAGGCAAGGCGCATGCGGCGTTCTTCGGGGACATCGCCGGCGAGTTCGCGCGTACCCGCGACGCGATCCTGGCGCTCAAGCAGCGCGACGAGATCCTCGCCGACGACTACCGCCTGCGGCTGTCGATCCGGCTGCGCAACCCCTACGTCGATCCGATCAGCCTGCTGCAGGTGGAACTGCTGCGGCGCTGGCGCGCCGGCGGCGGCCAGGACGACGCCACCCTGCGCGCGCTGATCGCGACCGTCAACGGCATCGCCGCGGGCATCCAGAACACGGGGTGAGCGCTTCGCGTTCGTACACCGGTGGCGTGATCCCGGCATGCCGCGGCGGCAACGGGCGATGGGCAACCGAGCCCGGAACAATCCTCCGGGCAAGCTTGCGCAACGGCAGAGTCGAGGCGAGGGCGACGACCAGAATGGTCGAGAGCCGAGCGAGGTAACCAGCCGAGAGCGATGAGGCGCCCACACCGTCATCCCGGCGAAGGCCGGGATCCAGCGCCTTTCGAGCCGACGTCGAGATGGATCCCGGCCTTCGCCGGGATGACGGCAACCATGTCCGTGCAGATGGAGTGGCAGCGAGCGACGAAATCGTGCTGTGGGAGCGACGGCAGTCGCGACGCCCGCGACGCTCCGGTGAGAGTGCGGCTGCGACACGCCGGATGCATTCCGGCAACTCCTGTCCTATACTCCCCACCAGTATTGAACCCGCAGCCCCATGCCGCACTCGCCAGTCGAAAAGAAGCGCGTCCTGACCCGCCTGCGCCGCATCCGCGGCCAGGCCGAGGCCCTGGAGCGTGCGCTCGAGGCCGGGGCCGAGTGCGGCGCGGTGCTGCAGCAGATCGCCGCCATCCGCGGCGCGGTCAACGGGCTGATGTCGGAGGTGCTGCAGAGCCACCTGCGCGAGGAGCTCGGGCAGATCGCCGCGCCGTCGCCACGCAGCCAGGCCAGCATCGACGATGCCGTCGCGCTGGTCCGCTCCTATCTGAAATGAGCTATCTCAAGTGATCCGGATCCAGGAGGAAACCCCATGAAGTCACGTGCCGCCGTCGCGTTCGCAGCCGGCCAGCCGCTGGAGATCGTCGAGATCGATGTCGCCCCGCCGCAGGCCGGCGAGGTGCTGGTGAAGATCACCCACACCGGCGTCTGTCACACCGATGCCTTCACCCTGTCCGGGGACGATCCGGAGGGCGTGTTCCCGGCGGTGCTGGGCCACGAGGGCGGCGGCGTGGTGGTCGAGGTCGGCCAGGGCGTGACCTCGCTCGCGCCGGGCGACCACGTGATTCCGCTGTACACGGCCGAGTGCCGCGAGTGCAGGTTCTGCAAGTCCGGCAAGACCAACCTGTGCCAGGCGGTGCGCGCCACCCAGGGCAAGGGACTGATGCCCGACGGCACCACGCGCTTCTCCTACCAGGGCAAGCCGATCTACCACTACATGGGCACCAGCACCTTCAGCGAGTACACGGTGGTGCCGGAGATCTCGCTGGCGAAGATCGACCCCGAGGCACCGCTGGAGAAGGTCTGCCTGCTCGGCTGCGGGGTCACCACCGGCATCGGCGCGGTGCACAACACCGCCAAGGTGGAGGCGGGCGCGACGGTCGCGGTGTTCGGGCTCGGCGGCATCGGCCTGGCGGTGATCCAGGGCGCGGTGCAGGCGAAGGCGTCGCGCATCCTGGCCATCGACACCAATCCCGGCAAGTTCGAGCTGGCGCGGTCGATGGGCGCGACCGACTGCGTCAATCCGAAGGACCACGACAGGCCGATCCAGGAGGTCATCGTCGAGATGACCGACGGCGGCGTCGACTACAGCTTCGAGTGCATCGGCAACGTCGAGGTCATGCGCGCCGCGCTGGAGTGCTGCCACAAGGGCTGGGGCGAATCGGTGATCATCGGCGTCGCCGGCGCCGGCCAGGAGATCCGGACCCGGCCGTTCCAGCTGGTCACCGGCCGCGTCTGGCGCGGCTCGGCGTTCGGTGGCGTGAAGGGCCGCACCCAGCTGCCGGGCATGGTGGAACAGTCCATGCGCGGCGAGATCGACCTCGACCCGTTCATCACCCACACCCTGCCGCTGGAGCGCATCAACGAAGCCTTCGACCTGATGCACGAGGGCAAGTCGATCCGGACGGTCATTCATTTTTGAGAGCCGTGATTGGGGATTCGTGATTCGTGATACGCAAAAGCGAGGAGCGTCGCGGCGGACCACAATGATCGTTCCCCCGCGGCTCTACCGCTCTTTCGAATCACGCATCACGAATTAACGAATCACGTCCCACGAATCAGGGCTCCCCCAATGGCCAACCACGCCCAACGCCTCGAACACCGCGCCTGCTTCGGCGGCTGGCAGGATGTCTATCGGCATCGTTCCGAAGTGCTCGGTTGCGACATGACGGTCGGCGTGTACTTCCCGCCGCAGGCCGATCCGGCGCATCCGCGGCATGCGCCGTGTCCGGTGCTGTACTGGCTGTCGGGGCTGACCTGCACCGAGCAGAACTTCATCGCCAAGGCCGGCGCGCAGCGCTACGCCGCCGAGCACGGGATCATCCTGGTGGCGCCCGACACCAGCCCGCGCGGCGAAGGCGTCGCCGATGCCGACGGCTACGACCTCGGCCAGGGCGCCGGCTTCTACCTCAACGCCACGCGCGAGCCGTGGGCGCGGCACTACCGGATGTACGACTACGTCGTCGACGAGCTGCCGGCCTGGGTGGAAGCCGATCCGGCGGCCGGCGACGCGCGCGCGATCAGCGGCCATTCGATGGGCGGCCACGGGGCGTTGACGATCGCGCTGAAGAACCCCGGGCGCTATCGCAGCGTCTCGGCGTTCGCGCCGATCGTGGCGCCGTCGCAGGTGCCCTGGGGCGAGAAGGCGTTCGCCGCCTACCTGGGCGAGGATCGCGATGCATGGCGGGCCCATGACGCCACCGAACTCGTGCGCTCGGCCACCGAAAGGCTGCCGCTGCTCGTCGACCAGGGCGGCGGCGACGAGTTCCTCGACACCCAGCTGCGCCCGCAACTGCTGCAGGCCGCCTGCGAGGCCGCCGGCCATCCGCTGCAGCTGCGCATGCGCACCGGCTACGATCACAGCTACTACTTCATCGCCAGTTTCATCGGCGAGCACATCGCCCACCACGCCCGCGCCCTGAAGCCCTGAGGCGCATCCGCTGCCGACGTAGAGCGGAACTTGCTCCGCTACGCGGGCTCCGAAGCCGGCTCCCGTAGAGCCGAGCTTGCTCGGCTGCATGGGCTCCGGAGCCGAGAGCAGCGGAGCAAGCTCCGCTCTACGGGGGATCCAGGGTCAGCAGGAAGTCGGTGTAGGCGAAGCGGTCGTCGCGCAGCACGGTCTCGCCGCGTACGAGCTCGAGCGGATACGCGAACATGGGGCCGTCGCCGACGCAGGTGTGGAACTCGCCGTTCTCGCCGCAGGGGTCGACCCCTTCCGGCAGGTCGGCCAGCAGCGCGCGATCGAAATCGCGGCCG
This sequence comes from Luteimonas sp. R10, assembly GCF_045689605.1. Lineage (GTDB taxonomy): Bacteria > Pseudomonadota > Gammaproteobacteria > Xanthomonadales > Xanthomonadaceae > Luteimonas. The sequence goes on along the minus strand of NZ_CP141262.1, from coordinate 225,063 downwards.
GCGAACCCGGCATCGAGCTGCTGCGTGTCCACGCAGCACAGGCGCGTGCGCATGCCGGCGGCGATCATCTCGACGGCCAGCGCCGCGGTATCGGCGCCGAACAGCGGGAACAGCGGCGTCCAGCCGAGCCGTTCGCACAGCGCCTCGCGCCAGGCGCGGATGTCGGCCAGGAACAGGTCGCCGAACGCGATCCGCCGCAGGTCCGGCCAGCGCCGCCGCGCCTGCGCCAGCGCCTCGGCGAACGCGGCCTCGTAGATCGTGTTGTCGCAGTCGCGCGGAATGCGCGCCTCGACCAGCGGCAGCCCGGCCGCGGCCGCCTGCGCCAGCAGCACCTCGCGCCGGACGCCCTGCATCGACGAACGCCCGTAGCCCTCGGTGAACGTGGTGACCAGCGCGACCACCTCGACATCGCTGCGCCGCCGCAGCGCATGCAGGGTCCATGCCGAGTCCTTGCCGCCGCTCCACGACAGCAGCACCGGATCGGGCCGGCTCACCGCGGCGCTTCCGTCGCCGTCCCGCCGACCGCTTCGCGGGCTCATCCGGCGCGGACGTCGCGCAGCTCCCACGCGCTGCCCGCCAGCAGCCGCAGGCGGTGCTTGAACACACTGCCGGGAATCGAGGTGGTGGCGACCAGGTCGATCTGCAGGTCGTGCTGCTCGCCGCGCACGTGCGCCTCCGGATCGGTGGCGCCCAGGGCCGGGTCGACGTCGTCCGGGTCCTCCTGCGCATCGCGCCAGCGCGCGAACAGGGCGTCGTTGCGCAGCGCATCCTGCAGTTCTTCGGCGAATCCCTCCGCGCCCTGCGAGCGGAACGAGAACTCGCCGCTGCCGCGCAGCGCGTCCGGGTCGGGCAGGCGGATGAAGTAGCGTGCAGTCATGGTCGGTCCGATGGTGACGGAGCGGCAGCGTGCCGCGCAAGCCGTGAGCAGGTCGTCACGAGAACGTATGCGCCTCGGCGGCGAAGCCGATCGTCAGCGAGCCGACGCCGACGTTGACCATGCCGGTCAGGCTCATCACCGTCTCGAACACCTCGATGTCGTGCGCCTTGCAGGCCGCGATCAACGCCTCGTAGCCGGGGAGCCAGCGCATCGCCTCGAGTTCGCCGCCGTAGCTCAGGCACAGGGTCGGGGTGAGCAGGCCGGCCTCGACGCGTTGGGTCGCGAAGCCGAAGAGCTTCTCGACGGCCGGGTCGAACCCGCGCAGCTTGGCGACCGGGCCGGTGTCGCCGCGGTGGCAATGCAGGATCGGCTTGATGTCCAGCGCGCCGCCGATGGTCGCGGCCAGCAGGCCGACGCTGCGGTCGCCGCGGTGCTTGGTGCGCGCGCGCAGGTAGCCGAGGTCGCGCGCCACCATGTAGGTATAGCTGTGCCCGGCGAGGAACTCGAGCCGCGAGCGGATGTCCGGCGCGGCGGCCCCGGCATCGCGCAGCCGCACCGCCTCCACCGGCAGGATGCCCTGCCCGGCGAACACCTGCTGCGAGTCGATCACCCGCAGCGCGAACGGGGTGTTGTGCCCGGCGCGGGCGCGGATCGGCCGGTACTCGTTGAGGATCGCGAAGCTGGCGGCGGTGGCGTTGTCGTGGATCTGGCTGCGGCTCCGGGTCACCGTGAGGCAGAACACGTAGTCGTAGTCGATCACCAGCTGGTCGAGGAACAGGTCCTTGATCCGCTCGGCCGGGAATGCCGACGTTTCGGCGGTGTGCCCGCGTTCGATCACGTGCGCATTGACGAAGTCCAGGGTCGCCTGCTCGTCGCGGTGGTCGGCCAGTTCGGCCCCGCCGATGCGCACGGTGACCGGCAGCAGCCGCACGTCATGGGCCTCGAGCCAGGCCAATGGCAGGTCGCAGGCCGAGTCGACCACGATGCCGATGCGCATGTGCGTCCCTCCCTGGGAGCGGTCCCCCGCTGCACTTTACGCCATCCCCGCGCGGCGATCACCGCCGCGGTCAGCCGCGCTTGATGCCGACCGGCAGCGAACCCAGCCGTCGCATCTCCGGATCGTCCAGCAGGTCCGGCTGGCGCAGCGCCGCCATCGCGAACTCGTGCGCGTCGTCGCCCCAGAAGTGGTGGTCGCCGACGGCCAGGGTCGGCACGCCGAACACGCCGGCCTCGATCGCGGCGCGGGTGTTGCCCTGCAGCGCGGACTTGACCGGCGGATCGGACACCGCCGCCGCCCGCAGGCCCAGGCGCTCGATCACCGGCGCCAGCGCCAGCACGCTGTCGCCGGCGTTGCCCTGCGCCCAGATCCAGTCGAACACGGCGTCGATGGCCTCGACCGTGCTGCCGGCCGCGATGCACAGCCGCAGCGCCGCCAGCGGATTGAACGGATGCGCCGGCGGGAACCGCAGCGGCACGCCGTCCCGGCGCGCGCGCCACAGGATGTGGCGATAGGCGAACTCGCGCTTGCCGGGAATCTCCGCCGGTCCCCGGTTGCCGATCGCGTCGAGTACCGCCGCGAACAGGATCGGCACCGGCGCGATGGCGTGCTCTTGCAGCGGGCCGCCGCGCAGCTTGCGCCATTGCAGGTAGGAGTAGGGGGAGATGAAGTCGAAGTACCAGCGGGATGTCATGCGAGGCCTCCGCGTCGGGGATTTCGATTGTCGCCGATCGGCGGGCGAGGTCCTGTCATCGATCCCCGTCGTCCCTCCGGGGCGCCAGCCCGCGCCAAGCAGATTCACCGGTGGCGATCATTGATGAACGCACCGCCGCGCGTTGCGAAGGCAAACAGCGGCAGAGAGCATCCGCCGTCAGACCGCGCGCGCTGTCGGGGCTGAAGCCCCTCCTACAGGGCAGGGCGGAGCGAGTGGCTGTCGACGGCCTAGTGCGAATAGGCCCTCGGCAGCCCGCCCTCCGAGGCCGGCGCCAGCGTGCGCAGGTAGCGGTCGCGCAGTTCCGTCTGCCGCGAGCGCATCGGGATCGCGCGGCCGTCGAACCAGACCTGCTCGGCGACATTGGCGACGTCGAGCGGATCGCCGCTCCACAGCGCCAGGTCCGCGCGCATGCCCGGGGCGATGGTGCCGATGCGGTCGGCGACGCCGAAGGCTTCGGCGGGCACCCGCGTCAGCCCGGCCAGGCCGTCCTCCCAGGGCAGGCCGTTGGCGACCGCGTTGCCCGCCAGCTGGCGCACCTTGCGGGCGTTGTGCGAGGCGTCGCCGGACTGGGTGAAGCCGACCTCGACCCCGGCCGCGCGCAGCCGCGCCGCGTTCTCCAGCGTGGCCCCGATCTGGTCGAAGCTGGCGGGCAGGTTGGCCAGCGGGTCGACGAACACCGGCACCTTCGCCGCCGCCAGCTGCGGCGCCAGCTTCCAGGCCTCGGCGCCGCCGCTGATGGCGATGCGGACGCCGTGCCGCTTCGCCCAGCGCAGCAGCTGGCGGATGTCGGCGGCGCGGTGCACGCCCACCACGATGCGGCCGTTGCCGTCGAGGTAGCGCGCCAGCGTGGCGCGGCCGGCGGGCGTGAGCAGGGCGGCGTGGGAATCGGCGGCGATGCGGCCGCGGGCCTCGTCCACCAGCTGGTCGAGCAGCATCCACTGCGCCGCGCGCGCGTTGCCGGTCAGTTCGGCCGCGCCCGCGCCGATCTGCACGAACAGCAGCTTCGGTCCGGCGGGTTCCGGATCGCCGTCCAGGCGCATCACCGCGCCCTGGCCGCCGACGATCGATCCGCCGGCGTGGCTGCCGGCGCCGAGCAGGGTGAAGCCGATGCCCTCGACCGTCGAGACCGGGATCAGCACCGACTCCGGGTTGTAGCCCAGGGTGACGTCGAACTCCGGCCGCACCACCATGTGTTTGGCGTCCATGCCCAGCGCCAGCGCGGTGTCGTTGGTGGTGTCCTCGGCGGAGACCTCCTCGATGCCGAGGCCGGTGATGCCGCCGAACAGCGCCGGGGTCAGCGGCTTGCCCTGCGCGTCGACCGTCCGCACGCCGTCGGCGACCAGTCCGCTGCCGACCTGGACGATGCGGCCGCCGCGCACCAGCACGTCGGCGTTCTGCAGGGTGCCCCGGGCGGTCGCGGTGTGCACGGTGGCGTTGCGGATCAGCAGGTACTGCCCGGGGTTCGGTCCGGGATCCTGCCCCGCAGCCGATCCGGGATTCTGGGCGACCGCGGGGACCAGGCAGCATGCCAGCGCCACCGCGCTGACCAGCCTGCCCGTCATCCCGGCGCATGCCGGGATCCAGCGCCTTTTCCGGGGCTTCATGGCGTTGCCGCCGCGTGCGCGGCCGAGGTAGGGTGGCCCGCCTGCGGCTGTTGCAGAGCGCTCCGGCTTGCGCCGGGACGACGGCGAAACGAACGAGAACGCGGCGTTCATCGCACGCCTCCCTGCGGGCCGGACTGGCCGAGCATGAAGTCCGAAACCGGCTGCCGCGAGCGGTCGGCGCGGTCGTAGACGCGCGCACCGTCGACGTAGACATGTTCGGCCTGCGCGTACACGCTGAAGGGATTGCCGTTCCACAGCACCACGTCGGCCATCTTGCCGGGCTCCAGGGTGCCGGTCTGCTCGAGGATGCCCATCGACAGCGCCGGATTGCGCGTGACCCAGCGGATCGCGCGCTCCGGCGGAATGTCCATGCCGGCGCGGCGGGCGTTGGCCATCACCTTGGCGGCCTCCTGATTGAGGCGCTGGATGCCTTCGTCCGAGTCCGAGTGCACGATGGCGCAGCCGTTGGCAGGGCGGTCGACCAGGGCGATGTTCTCCTGGATGCCATCGAAGGCCTCCATCTTGAAGCCCCACCAGTCCGCCCACAGGGCGCCGCAGATGCCTTCCTCGGCGAGCCGGTCGGACAGCTTGTAGGCTTCCGCGCCGTGGTGGAAGGCCGCGATCCTGAAGTCGAACTCCTTCGCCAGGTCCATCATCACCGCCATCTCGTCGGCGCGGTAGCAGTGGATGTGCACCAGGATGTCGCCGTTGATGGCGCCGGCCAGGGTGTCGAGCTTCAGATCGCGCTTGCCGTTGTCGCCGTTGTCCTCGCCGCTGGACGACGACTGCCACCAGCGTCGCGGCCCTTCGTCCTTCGGCTTGTGCTTGCCGAGGTACTCGGCGGCGTCGATGAACGCGGCGCGGTAGCCGGCGACGTTGCCCATGCGCGTGGCCGGGCCGCCCTTCTCGCCGTAGACGCGCTTGGGGTTCTCGCCGCAGGCCATCTTCAGCCCGTGCGGCGCCCCGGGAAACTTCATGCCCTGCACGGAGGTGGCCGCGACGTTCTTCAGCGTGACCCCGCGGCCGCCGACCAGGTTGGCCGAGCCGGGCAGGATCTGCAGCGCGGTCACGCCGCCGGCGAGCGCCGCGGCGAAGCCGGGATCCTGCGGCCAGACCGAATGCTCGGCCCAGACGGCGGCGGTGACCGGACTGGTCATCTCGTTGCCGTCGCTGTGCGCGCGCATGCCCGGGCTGGGATACACGCCCAGGTGCGAGTGCACGTCGATCAGGCCGGGCGTGACCCACTTGCCGCTGCCGTCGACCCGGGTGGCGCCTTCCGGCGCCTGCAGGCCGGCGCCGACCGCGGCCACCTTGCCGTCGACCAGCAGCACGTCGGCGCCGTCGAGGCGTTCGCCGGTGCCGGTCAGCACCACCGCGCCGGCGATCAGCACCGGCGGTGCCGCGATCGGACGATAGGTGCTGGCGTAGGGATCGTCGCCGAAACGCGACTTGCGCGCGTCGTCGTCGGCATGGGCGGGAGCGATCAGCAGCACCGCGGCCAGCGCGGCGGACAAGGGTCGGAGCATCGGCGGTTCCTCGGGAGCGACGGAGCAAACCCCCAAGCTAGCCCGCGCCGGGCCGGCTGCCAACCCGACGGAAGTCATGGGCGAAAGGCTGCGCCCGCCACCGGTCCCCGAACTCGCCCGTAGAGCCGAGCTTGCTCGGCTGCGCCGTCTCCGGAGCCGAAAGCAGCGGAGCAAGCTCCGCTCTACGGCCGGGAAGCCTCGGTTACCATGCGATCCCATGAAGGAAAAAGAGCAGATCGTCGAAAACTGGCTGCCGCGCTACACCGGCGTGCCGCTCGAGTCGTTCGGGGAACACGTCCTGCTGACCAATTTCGGCGGCTATCTCGGCCACTTCGCCAAGCTGACCGGCGCCGAGGTGGTGGGCATCGACCGGCCGATGCCCAGCGCCACCGCCGACGGCATCACCATGATCAACTTCGGCATGGGCAGCCCCAACGCCGCGACGATGATGGACCTGCTGTCGGCGATCCGGCCGAAGGCGGTGCTGTTCCTGGGCAAATGCGGCGGGCTGAAGAAGAAGAACAAGCTCGGCGACCTGATCCTGCCGATCGCGGCGATCCGCGGCGACGGCACCAGCAACGACTACCTGCCGCCGGAGGTGCCGGCGCTGCCGGCGTTCGCCCTGCAGCGCGCCGCATCGACGATGATCCGCGACCTCGGCCACGACTACTGGACCGGCACCGTGTTCACCACCAATCGCCGGGTGTGGGAGCACGACGAGACCTTCAAGCGCTACCTGCGCCGGCTGCGCTGCATGGCGATCGAGATGGAGACCGCGACCCTGTTCGCCGCGGGCTTCGCCAACCGCATCCCCGCCGGCGCGCTGCTGCTGGTCTCGGACCAGCCGATGATCCCGGAAGGGGTGAAGACCGAGGCCAGCGACGCGCGGGTCAGCAACGAATACGTCGAGAGCCACATCCAGATCGGCATCGAGGCGCTGCGCCTGATCCGCCGCAACGGCAAGTCGGTGCGCCACCTGCGGTTCTGAGGCGTTGCCGCAGGTTGCGGGCGTGGTGGCGCCAGGACGAGAACTCCGCGGCGCGCGGCGTCGCGACTTCCGTCGCTCCCACAAAAGAAGGCAGGCTTGCCGCGTCACTTGGTCGCCGCCACGCCTGTGGGAGCGACGGGAGTCGCGACAAGGCCATCAGGCGCGATGCGCCATCCGAGGCCCGTTGCCCATGCGACGGGTGCCGGAAGCGCGCGCGCCGGCTATCCTGCGGGCCTGCTTTTCAGGAGAGCGCAGCCTATGACCACCGCCATGGACGTTGTCATCTTCTGGCGCGAAGCCGGCTACAAGAAATGGTTCCAGGGCGGCGACGCCTTCGACCGCGAATGCGAAACGCGCTTCCTCGACGCGCACCTGGCCGCGGCGCGGCGCGAATACGAGCACTGGCTGGACGACGCCGAGGGCGCGCTCGGCCTGGTGCTGCTGCTCGACCAGATCCCGCGCAACGTGTTCCGCGGCAGCGGCCATGCCTTCGCCACGGACGGGCTGGCGCTGCACTACGCCGGGCGCGCGGTGGCGGCCGGGCTGGACCGCGAGATCGAGCCGGCCTTGCGCGCCTTCCTCTACCTGCCGTTCGAGCACTCCGAGGGTCCGGACGACCAGCGGCGCTCGGTGGAGTTGTTCGCCACGATCGGCGACGTCGACTACGACAAGTACGCGGTCGCGCACCAGGACGTGATCCAGCGCTTCGGCCGCTTCCCGCACCGCAACCGCGCGCTCGGGCGCGAGAACACGCCCGAGGAGCAGGCCTGGCTGGATGCCGGCGGCGGCTTCTGAGTCGCGCCCGGCAGCCATTTCCGTTGCGACGACGCACGGGCCGTCGCCACGGCTGCCGCCAACGGATCGCCGCCGCTCCAACTCCTGGTGGTGGTTAGCCCATTGCGAAAGGCCAGGCTGCCTGTTGACACCGCCCCCCCTGACGACGGGGCTGGCTCCGTTGCAGCAGGAAGGACTGCCTGGCGCGGCATCGCGCCCACGGGCGCTGCTACGAAGGCGGCGGATCGCCTCCCGTCATGGCGGAACCCGCGAGCGATTGCGCCGCGAATCGGAAAACGCAACCCGGTCAATACCGAGGCAGCGACGGATCCACCTGCGCCGCCCACGCATCGATGCCGCCTTCGACGTTGTAGACCTCGCCGAAGCCCAGGCCGCGGAAATGCTCCGCCGCCTGCCGGCTGCGCTGGCCGGTGTGGCACAGGAACGCCAGCGCGGTGTCCTTGGGCAGCGCCTCGAGCGTGTGCCGGGCGTCGCCGTCGAGCACCTCGAACGGCGCGTTCAGCGATGCCTGCGCGCGCTCTTCCGGCGGGCGCACGTCGACCAGGGTCAGGCTGCCGGCGCGCACGCGGGCGTCGGCCTCGGCCGGCGTCAACGCCTGCACCGGCCTGGGCGCGTTGGGGTTGTCGATCGCCAGGCCCTTGCCGCGGATGTCGTCGACCCAGTCGATGGTGATGCCGTCGGCGCGGCGCGCGCTGGCGGGATCGAACTGGATGCGCACGCCCTCGCACTCGACCGCGATCGCGTCGTCACTGGCCGCCGCGATCTGGAAGCGCGGCTGGAAGCGGGCGTCGATCGCCAGCGCCAATGCGGTGTCGGCCCCGGCATCGGCCAGCGCCTGGCGCAGCATCTGCGCCGCGGCGGGGGTGACGGTGAGGTCCTTCGGCGGCGTGCGGTCGACCGGCGGCAGCCCGAGCGCCTGGTTCAGCTCGCCGGAGTTGGCCATCTCCTCGATGATGTCGCTGCCGCCGACCAGCTCGCCGTCGATGTACAGCTGCGGGATCGTCGGCCAGTTGCCGTAGGCCTTGATGCCTTCGCGGATCTCCGGATCGGACAGCACGTCGACGTGGGCGAAGTCGACGCCGAGGCCGCCGAGGATGCCGGTCGCCTTGGCCGAGAAGCCGCACTGCGGCATGTCCGGCCGGCCTTTCATGAACAGCACCACGCGGTTGCCTTGCAGCAGCGTGTCGATGCGTTCGCGCAGGGCGGGATCGAGGGTCATGGCGGAACTCGGTGCGGGGGGAACCGGGCATTTTACGCGCGTGGCATCATCGCGGCATGAGCGGCCGGCAAACACTGCATCGCGTTCCCGACCGTCCGCACGCGTGGCTGGCCTGGCTGCTGCCCTCGCAGGCGCTGGTGATCGCGCTGTGGTGGGGCTTCGGCTGGCGTATCGGACTGCCGGCGATGCTGCTCAGCCACGTGCCGTTCTGGGTGTCGGTGCTGCTGCCGCGCGCCACCCTCTACGGTCCGGTGCTGGCGCGCCTGCCGGTCGAGGAGCGGGCGGTATGGCTGACGATCGACGACGGCCCTTCGGACGACACCGCGGCGATCCTCGACCTGCTGGACCGCCATGGCGCGTGCGCGACGTTCTTCCTGGTCGGCGCCCGCGCCGCGGCGCGGCCGGAACTGGTGCGCGAGATCCTGCGCCGCGGCCACGGCATCGGCAACCACAGCCAGACCCACCCGCAGGCCTGGTTCTGGGCGCTGGGGCCGCGGCGGATGGCGCGCGAGATCGGCGAGGCGCAGGCGACGCTGGCCGCGCTGGCCGGCGTCGCGCCGCGCTGGTTCCGTTCGGTCGTGGGCATGACCAATCCGTTCGTGGCGGCGCCGCTGCGGCGGCACGGCCTGGCGCGCGTGGCCTGGAGCGCGCGTGGCTACGACGCCGTGCGCGGCGATCCCGCGGAGGCCGTCGCCCGCATCGAGCGCGACCTGGCGCCCGGCGCGATCGTGCTGCTGCACGAGGGCGCGCCGCACGGACGCAGCGTCGAGACGATCGAGCGCCTGCTGCAGCGGTTGCAGGCGCTGGGCTACCGGGCCGTGTTGCCGCCGGGCGACGCGCCCGCGGTGCGACCCGTCCACGCCGACGCAACCGTGCGCTAGGTGCGATCCCGCGGTTCCGGGTTCGCCGCGTCGCGACTTCCGTCGCTCCCACAAGGGGCAATGGCCGGCGCGGGCTGGGTCATTGCCCGGCAAGCGCATGATTTGCCGCAGGCTTGCAGCTCGCCCCTGTGGGAGCGACGGAAGTCGCGACAGGAGGAATCCTTCCTCGTTGCGTGCGCTCTGCAGCCCGCACTCGCGGCGTCGCGACGCATGCGCGGCAGACTCGCTCGGGACCCGCCGTAACCGGATCGTAACCGCGCCGGAACTGACGCCGTGACCACAGAGCCGGAAGCTGACGGCGAACGAATCGACGGCAGCTTTCAGGATGTCTCTCGAAGTGCAGAGCCTCAGTAAACACTACGCCGGGCGCGCGGTCGTCCACGGCGTGTCCTTCACCGTGACGGGGGGCGATCTCGTGGTGCTGCTCGGACCCAGCGGCAGCGGCAAGAGCACGATCCTGCGCATCATCGCCGGCCTGACCGCTGCGGACGCGGGAAGGGTGCGCGTCGACGGGAGCGATGTCACCCAGCTCCCGCCGCAGGGCCGCGACCTCGGCTTCGTGTTCCAGAACTACGCATTGTTCGAACACCTGACCGTCGCCGACAACGTCGAATTCGCGCTGCGGGTGCGCAAGGTCGACAGTCACGCCCGGCGGGTGCGCCGTGACGAGCTGCTGGAATTGGTCGGACTCGGCGGCAGCGCGCGCAAGTACCCGGCGCAGCTGTCCGGCGGCCAGCGCCAGCGCACTGCGTTGGCGCGTGCGTTGGCGCACAGCCCGCGCCTGCTGTTGCTCGACGAGCCGTTCGGGGCGCTCGACGCCCGGATCCGCCAGGAACTGCGTCAGGGTTTGCGTGAACTGCTCAAGCGCATCGGCACCACCGCGATCTTCGTCACCCATGACCAGGAGGAGGCTTTCGCCATCGCCGACCGGATCATGGTGCTGCACCGGGGGCGGTTGCTGGAGGAGGGGTCGCCGCCGCAGCTGTACCGCGAGCCGAGGACGGAATTCGTCGCCAGTTTCGTCGGCCGTGCCAACCTGCTTCCGGGCGAGTTGACCAGGTCCGGCGCGCGGATCCGGCTGGAGGCCGGGCCGCCCGACCCCGAGGTGGTCCCGCGGCGGGTGAAGATCCTGCTGCGGCCCGAGAAGCTGCGCCTGTTGCGCGCCAACAGCCCGACGCCCGCGGACCGCGACCTGTTCTCGCACCCGGCACGGGTCGATCGCATCGAGTATCTCGGCGCCAGCGAGCGCGTCTACCTGTCGGTGAACACCGGCGAGGCGGGTGCGGGCGGGCGCCGCCATCTGCTCGAAGCACTGCGCTCGATCGAGGCCTCGCACCTGGTGCCGCTGCAGGCCGGGGACGAGGTCACCCTGTTCGCGGAACACGTGCATGCGGTGCCGCAGCCCGATCTGCGGATCCTGGCGATCGCGCCGGACGATCCAGACGGGCATGCGGTGACCGGTTTGGCGTTGGCCTACGGGGAACGGACCCACGCGCTGGTCACGGTGCTCGGCGGCGCGGTGGCGGCGCCCGACCTGCACGCGAGGCTGGAGCACTACCGACAGTCCTTCGCCGGCGACCTGCGGCTGATCGACAGCAGCGCGCACGAGGTCGATCTGTGGCGTGCGGCACGCGCGCACCTGGACGGGGAGTCCTGTGACCTGGTGCTGCTGCCGGTCTCGATGCGGCAGCCGCAGAAGCTGCTCAAGTTCCTGCGCGAGGCAGGCGTGCAGCAGGTCCTGTTGGCCGCTCCGTACGGCAACCCCCTGGCCGCCGCGGGCCGATCACGCTGGTCGGTGCTGCTGCGCGCGTTCGCCGCCGGCCAGCCAGACATCAACCTGCTGGCGGAAATGGCGGGCGAAGCGGGGGCGAACGTGGAAATGCGCGACCTCGCTGGCGGCGCGCTTCCATCCGGCGAGCCCGCGCGCTGGAGCGATGCGCTGACCCTGCGCAGCGTGGCGTTCACCATCGAAGATGGCGCCGCCACCGGTCCAGCGGACGAGGTCATTCCGATCGACGAGTCGGCCGACGTCATCGCGCTCGACCTGGGGCCGCGCTCGGCCTTGGGCGCACGTCAGCAGGCCTGGCTCAGGGCGCTGGACGGGCGCTGGGCGTTCCTGATGGTGCAACCCGACGAGTCCGATCTGCATCTGTTTCCCACCAGCGCATTCCGCAATCGGCGCGGCGACCGGTCGCGGACGCCCTTCGTGCAGGAGACCGTGCCATGAGCCCGGACCGATCCGCCCCCGCGGCGCCCCGCCGCCGGTTCCGGCGCGCGTTCGCGGCTTCGGCGCTGCTCGCACTGGCGGCCTGCGGCGGCGGGGATCCCTCCGACGCCGCGTTACGGTCCGGTGCCGCGGCGGAAGCGTCGCTGCTGAACGTTTCCTACGACCCCACGCGCGAGTTCTATGCCGAGTTCAACGCCGGCTTCGTCGACGCGTGGCGGCGCGAGCACGGCGCCGCGCCGCAGATCCGCATGTCGCACGGCGGTTCGGGCAAGCAGGTGCGCGCGGTGATCGACGGGCTGGAAGCCGACGTCGTGACCCTGGCGCTGGCCGGCGATGTCGACGAACTGGTGCAGCGCGGGCTGGTCGATCCGGGTTGGGAGGCCGAACTGCCCGACAACAGCGCGCCGTACACCTCGACCATCGTGTTCCTGGTCCGCCGCGGCAACCCGAAGGACGTCCGTGATTGGCCCGATCTGGCGCGCGACGGCGTGGCGGTGGTGACGCCGAACCCGAAGACCTCCGGCGGCGCGCGGTGGAACTATCTGGCCGCCTGGGGCGCAATCCTGAAGCAGGGCGGCAGCCAGGCCGATGCGGAAGCCTTCCTGACCCGGGTGTTCCGCTCGGTGCCCGTGCTCGACACCGGTGCACGTGGATCCACCAACACCTTCGTGCAGCGGCGCATCGGCGACGTGCTGCTGGCCTGGGAGAACGAGGCGCTGCTGATGCTGCAGGAGTTCGGCAACGACGATTTCGAGATCGTGCGTCCCCCGGTGAGCATCCTGGCCGAACCGTCGGTGGCCATCGTCGACAAGGTCGTGCGCCGGCGCGGTACCGAGGCCATCGCCAAGGCCTACCTGGAGCGGCTGTATTCGCCGGAAGGCCAGCGCCTGGCCGCCAAACACCACTTCCGCCCGCGCGATCCCGGAGTGTTGGCCGAGCATGTCGACGAGTTCCCGCGCATGGAGCTGTTCACCATCGACGAGTTGTTCGGCGGCTGGCGCCAGGCGCAGGCCGAGCATTTCGCCGAGGGCGGCCGCTTCGACAAGATCTTCGCTGCGCGCGGCCGGTGAATGCGGTGGCGGCCAACGCGGAGCGCCTGCCGCGACGGCGTTCGGGCCTGCGTCGCCTGCATCCCGGATTCCGGTTGACGCTCGGGATCACGGTGGCGTATCTCGGGCTTATCGTGCTGCTGCCCATCGCGGCCGCGTTCCTGAAGTTGCTGGACATCGCGCCGTCCGAGATCTGGCGCATCGCCACCAGCGACCGCGCGCTCGCCGCCTACCGGCTCAGCTTCGGCCTGTCGTTGGCAGCGGCGCTGATCAATCTGGCATTCGGCACGGCGACGGCCTGGGTGATGGTGCGCTACCGCTTTCCCGGACGACGCATCCTCGACGCGATGATCGATCTGCCGTTCGCACTGCCGACGGCGGTGGCAGGCATCGCCCTGGCGACGCTCTATGCCAGCCACGGCTGGATCGGCCGGCCGCTGGCGATGCTGGGCGTCGAGGCTGCTTTCAGGCCGACCGGCATTCTGGTGGCACTGGTGTTCGTGGGCCTGCCGTTCGTGGTGCGCACGGTACAACCCGCGTTGCAGGACCTCGACCCGGCGCTCGAGGAGGCCGCCGCTTCGCTCGGCGCCAGCCGCGGACAGAGCATGCGCCTGGTGGTGGCGCAGCACATCCTGCCGGCAGCGCTCACCGGTTTCGCGCTGTCGTTCTCGCGTGCGGTGGGCGAGTACGGCGCGGTGATCTTCATCGCCGGCAACATCCCGTTCGTGTCCGAAATCGCGCCGCTGCTGATCGTGGTGCAACTGGAGCAGTACGACTACGCCGGGGCCACGGTGCTGGCGGTGGCCATGCTGATCCTCTCGTTCCTGTTGTTGCTGCTGATCAACCTGCTGCAGCGCTGGAGCGGCAACCGGCGGCTGGTCGCCTGATGGACGGACACAACGCGCCCGCATTGCGCGATCCGCCGTGGCTGCGCCGCATGCTGGTGACGGTGGTGGTGGCGTTCCTGTTGCTGTTCCTGGGCCTGCCGCTGGCGGTGGTGTTCAGCCAGGCGTTCTCCGGCGGCTGGGAGACCTTCGTCGCCGCGTTGAGAGAACCCGACGCGCGCGCCGCGATCCGGCTGACCCTGCTGGTGGCGGCGGTCGCGGTGCCGCTCAACGTCGTATTCGGCCTGGCCGCCGGCTGGGCGCTGACCCGGTTCCGTTTCCGCGGCAAGAGCCTGCTGGTCACGCTGATCGATCTGCCGTTCTCGGTTTCGCCGGTGGTCGCCGGCCTGGTGATGGTGCTGTTGTTCGGTTCGCAGGGCTGGTTCGCGCCGGTCCTGGGCGTTCTGGATTGGCAGGTGATCTTCGCCGTGCCCGGCATCGTGCTGGCGACGCTTTTCGTGACTTTTCCGTTCGTTGCGCGCGAGCTGATCGCCTACATGCAGGAACAGTCGACCGATCCGGAGCAGGCGGCCTATACCCTCGGTGCCGGTGGCTGGCGCACGTTCCGGTACGTGACGCTGCCGACCATCCGCTGGAGCCTGCTATACGGCATCCTGCTGTGCAATGCTCGCGCGATGGGCGAGTTCGGGGCGGTTTCGGTCGTCTCCGGCCATATCCGCGGGATGACCAACACCATGCCGTTGCACGTCGAGATCCTCTACAACGAATACCAGTTCACCGCGGCGTTCGCCGTCGCGTCGCTATTGGCGCTGCTCGGACTGATCACCCTGTTCGCCAAGGCCGTGGTCGAGCAGCTGTCGCGGCATCACGGGCGCGGGATATGAATGCCGTGCTCCATCAGCGCCTGCCGCGCCTGTTGCTGTTCAGCCATGTCGGACTGGTGCTGCTGCTCGCGGTGCTTCTGCTGGCCACCGGCGCGGGCATCATCAGCGCGTCGCTGCGCGAACGGACGCAGGCGCAGGCGACCCAGGCCGCGGCCGAGGCGCTGTCGCGGCTGGAAGACCAGCGCCGCGAGGTGATGACCGTCGCCGGCCTGCTGTCGGAGCGGCCGACGCTGCACGGCTATCTAAGGCGCGATCGGCAGTCCGAGGCACGCGAGTTCCTCGAAGCCTTCCGCACGACCGCGCGGATGGATTACGTCAGCGTCGAGCGCGGCGGCGGGCCGTTCGTGCAGGGCGGCACCCTGCCGCCCGACCCGTTGCGCCCGGGGCTGCAGTTCGATCCCGTCCGCGGCCGCTTCTGGTACGTCGAAGCCGCGCCGGTCGCGATGCAGGAGGGTGCCCGTGTGGTCCTGGCGCGGATCCTGCCGGAAGGAGGATTCGCCGCGCAGTCGGACGATGACGCCCGCATCCGCCTGATCAGTCCGCTCGGGATCGTCCACGGACAGGATGCGCAGGCGCGGGACGGGGACGATGACGAGGACGAGCTGCGCAATGCCTATCGCCACGCCTGGACCACTGGCAAGGCCGAGACGATCGGCCCGCTCGGCGCGGATGCGGTGATTCGTATCGAGCCGGTGCATTCGGCGGCCGGGGAAGTCGACGCGCTGGTGGCCGTATCGGTCCCGCGCGACGTGCTCCGGCGCGACACCCTTGGCTGGTTGACCGCGTTCGGTATCGGCAGCCTGGCGATCGCCACACTCGCGGCCATCGTCGCGGCCTGGTTGGCGCGGCGGATCTCGCGCCCGTTCTCGATCCTGGCCGACGCTGCCCGGCGCTTGGGCGTCGGTGATCTGGAAACTCCGGTCGCCCTGCCCGAGACCGAATTGGCCGAACCCGCCGCGCTGGCGCGCAGCCTGGAAGGCATGCGCCGGCAGGTGCGTGCGTTGACCGAGCAGGAGCGCCGTCAGCGGCAGGAACTGGACACCGTCCTGGACGGCGTCGGCGACGGCATTGTCGCGGTCGACACGCAGGAAGTGATCCGCTACGCCAACCGCCAGTTCCTCGATCTGCTCGACCGTGACGAGGCCGACGTCGTTGGTCATCCGTTCGATGCGGTGCTGATGCCCGCGCCCCTGGATGGCGCGGCCGGCGAGGCGTCGCCCCACCCGCTGTCCGAGGCACGTGCCAACGGGCTGGCGCACGTCGTAGGGCGGTACCTGGTGCGTCGACGACCGTGCAACCTGGTCGTCCGCAGCGCCGCGCCGATCGGTGGACGCCAGGTCGCGATCGTGCGCGAGGAGACCAGCGACGAGGCCTCGCGGGCGATGCGCGATGCGATCCTCGCCAACCTGTCGCACGAGTTCCAGACTCCGCTGTCGGCGCAGATCGCCGCGATCGAGTTGCTGCGCGACCATTTGCGGGGCGGTGGCGACGCCGTCGCGATCCGGCTGATCGATGCGCAGTTCCGCGGCGCGCTGCGGCTTTCGCAACTGGTCGACAACCTGCTCGACAGCCTTCGGATCGAGAGCGGCGAGATGCGGTTGCGGCGGGAGGAGGTGGACTTCGTCGCGCTGGTCGAGGATGCGATCGCGCTGATGCGGCCGTTGCTGGAGCAGCGCGACCAGCGCACCGTCATGTCGCTTCCGCGCAGCGAGCATGTGTTGATGGGCGACGGACCACGGCTCTCGCAGGTGGTGGTGAATCTGCTCGCCAACGCCAACAAGTTCGCGCCCGACCAGAGTTCGATCTGGGTCGACATCGTCTGGGGCGACGAGACCGTGTCGCTCTGGATCGAGGACGAAGGCCCTGGATTGCCGCCGATGCAGTCGCACGCGGACCTGTTCGCCCCGTTCCGGAGGGCGCCGGATCAGGAGCCGTCGCAGCGAGGCGCCGGCCTCGGGCTGGCCATCGTGCGCGCCCTGGTCGAGCAACATCGCGGCCAGGTCGTAGTCGCCGTGCCGCGCTATCGCCAGGGCGCCCGCTTCGGCATCGTGCTTCCCTTGGAGTCCTAGCATGAAACAGATCGCATTGTGTTCCAGTGGCCGCCGGGTGGTGCCGCCTGCAGACCCGCAACGTCATGCCGCGCGGCACCGCCCGGCGACCACTGGGCCGCAATCGGCGGCAGGGACAGGCAGGGAGCGCGGGACGGTATCGTCGTCCAGACGCGCACCGGCCGCCGGCGCAACCGCGGCGGTGCGGTGCACGCGACACGCACCGATGGAATCCGGAAATCCCCGATGCGCATCCTGATCGTCGACGACGATGTCGAACTGGTGGGACTGCTGGAGTTCGCGCTGGGCAATGCGGGCTACGAAGTGGCGATCGCATTCGACGGCGAGCAGGCACTGGCGCAGGCAACGCGCCTGGCGCCCGACCTCGTGGTGCTCGACGTCAACCTGCCAGGGCGCGACGGGTTCGCGGTGCTGGCCGCGTTGCGTCGGGACAGCGACGTCCCGGTGATGATGCTGACCGTCCGCGCCGGCGAGGAGGACGAGGTGCGGGGACTCGACCTCGGTGCAGACGACTACCTGCGCAAGCCGTTCAGCCCGCGCGCGCTGCTGGCGCGGATCCGGGCGCTGCTGCGCCGTGGCGGCGACGGTGAAGAGCCCGTGCTCTTGGTCGGGCCGCTGTCCATCGATGCATCCCGCAGCGAGGCGCGGGTGGCCGGCGGCGGAGCGTGCCGGCTTTCGACCCTGGAACTGCGCCTGCTGCGGCTGTTGTTGGGCCATCAGGGCAAGCCGGTCGACCCGCAGCGGGTCATCGGTTTCGTCTGGTCCGACCGCGACGCGGCCGACCGCGACGCGCTCAAGCAGCTGGTGCACCGCCTGCGCCACAAGCTGGAACGCATCGGCGGTTCCGGCGACTGGATCGAGCACGTGCCCAACGCCGGCTACGCGTTCGCGCCGCGCGACGGGCCCAGGACCTGACGCAGTCCGACCACTGCACCCGTTTCCTTGTTCCACGTTGGCGTCCAGGAGGAGCCGATGCGCATGCTCTTCGCCTCGCGTCCTGCGCATCTCAGGCGGGCCGGCACGTATTCCGCCGTCGCGACCGCGCTGCTGGCGGCGTGCACGACCGCAGCCGCCCAGGAGGCGCCGCTGCGCGTGTACGGCTACGTGCACTACGACTTGCGCGATTTTTCCGACGACGGGTCCGGCAGCGGCGCGGGGTCGTCGGAAGTGCGGCGTGTGCGGCCGATCTTTGCATACCGCCGCGACAGCTGGTCGCTGCGCTTCATGCCCGACCTGCAGCGGAACCGAAACCAGGTGCTCGACGCCTACCTCGACCTCACCCCCGGCGCACGCTGGAACCTGCGCATCGGCCGCTTCAAGTCGCCGTTGAGCATCGACCGGCTGAAATCGATCAACGCCGCGGCGATGGTCGAGAACAGCGTGGTCTCCGAAATGACCCCCAACCGCGACAACGGCGTGCTGCTCGGCATCGACATGCTGCCGGACGACGCGCTGCGGATCGAATTGGGCGTATTCGACGGCGCTGCGGACGGCGAGGTGAAGGGGGCTGTGGATCATGGCATGGAGGCCATGTTGCGGCTGGTCGCCACGACGGCCGTGGGCGGCGCCCGGTTGCGCTACGGCGGCGGTCTCAGCGGCGGCCATCGCGAAGGCGCGGTTGGCGACGCCCGCCTGGGGCAGTACCGCACCTCCGGGCGCGCGGTGTGGTTCCGCCCGGCGGCCGATGCCTATGCCGATGGCGACACCGCGCGCTCGGTCCTGTTCGCCGATGCCTATGACGGGGCGTGGCATGGACAGGTCGAATGGGCGCGTTCCGAGGCCACGGTACGCGCAGATGCCGCGTCGAAGACGCTGGCGCATCGCGGCTGGGAAGTGCAGCTCGGACGGGTCCTGACTGGCGAGGACCGCGACTTCGCGCGGGTCGTCCCGGCCCGATTGACGATTCCCGGCGCCGGTATTCCGGTCGCGATCGAGCTGACCGGACGTTACGGCGAGATGCGGATCGATCCGGACGCCTTTCCCATATTCGCCGATCCCGCCGACAGCGGCAGCCGTCTGCGCGTGCGTGGTCTGTCGCTGGGGCTGTGGTTCCCCAAGGAGTGGCGGTTGACGTTCGATTATGAGGACAGCCGGGTCGACCTGGCCGCCGACGGCCGCCTGCATGAACGGGTATTGCTGACGCGTGCGGCGATCACGTTCTGATGGCACCCGCGGCACGGGAGCGACGGCATGGCCCCGCCGGCGGCCCAGGGTTGCAGGTGTCGCGACTTCCGTCGCTCCCACAGGGTCCACCTGTCGTCGCTCACTTCCCTTGGTGGGAGCGACGGAAGTCGCGACGGGAACGAACGGCGCGCGGCTACCCGCGCGGCCGCGCCACCACCAGCCAGTTGTTGAACGGGGTCCGGCCGTACAGCGGGGCGAACGTCGCCTGCAGGCCCGCATCCTCGAGCGTGTGGCGCAGGCCGTCGGCGGTCGGGTAGCACTTCGGCCGTTCCTGCATCCAGCCGATCAGGTTGGCGAGCCGATCCGTGACGCGCGTGGTCTGGCCGCGGCGCGTGCGGTCGCCCAGGCCGGTGCGGATCACCAGCCGGGCGTCGGCGGTGAGCATCGCTGCCGCCGTGGTCAGCAGTTCGCGCTGCGCCGCGTGCGAGAGGTACTGCAGCACGTCGAGGATGGCGACGCTGCCGCGGTGCGGCGGCATGCCGCGGGCGAGGTCGACGACTTCGAACGCGGCATCGGCCAGTCCGGTCGCGGCGGCGCTGCGCCGCGCCCGCGCGATCTTCGCCGCGTCGATGTCGACGCCGCGGTAGGCCATCGCCTGCCCGTCCGCGTGCAGCGCGTGCGCCAGCAGGCCGAGGCCGCAGCCGAGGTCGAGCAGCGGCGCATGGCTACCGCGCAGTGCCGCCAGCACCCCCGGATACAGCGGGTCGGTGCGCAGCTTGAACAGCGTATAGAAATAATCATGGCGGTTGCCCAGCGGATGTTCCGGCAGGAACGCGCGGGCGATCCGCGCCGAACGCGCGCGGTCGAGCGGGCGGCCATCGCCGGGCGGCGGGTCCGCGGGTGCGGATTCGAGGGACGGGGTCTGCATGCGTGGGATCATGGCGCCGCGTTGCCGACACGCTACCATGCCGCCATGAGCCTGCGTCGCCAACCGAAGCTCGCCGCGGCCGCGTTGGGCATCGCCCTGGCGCTGGTGCTGGCCTGGGTGCTGGCGGTGCCGGTGCTGTCGGGCCGGTGGCTGGATCGCCCGACGCCGCTGGAGCCCGCGCTGCTGCCGGTGCTGTCGCTGGTCTGCGGCGGACCGGTGCTGGCGCTGGCGGCGCTCATGGTGGCGGCCCGGCTCGAATACCGGCGTGCGCTGCGTGCGCTGTTCGCCGGCGCGCTGGCGACCTCCGCATTCTGGGCGCTGTACCACGGCTGGGTCGCGTGGTGGGCGGCCGCGTCGACGGCCGGCGATGCCGACATCGGCATCGGCCTGCTGATGCTCGCCTCGCCGCTGCTGGTCGCGGCGGCGATGACGCTGGCCTATCAGTTCCCGGGCCTGCCGCCCGATCCCGACAGCCGTTGACGCGCGGCCGGCAGCGCCAGCCGCGCCCACTCCGCGTACATCGCCGCCGAGGGGTGCAGACCGTCCTCGGCCAGCATGTCCGCCTCGGCGCCGCGCGCGCGGCTGACCGCGGTGATGTCGACGAAGGCGACGCCGCCTGCGGCGCAGGTCCGCGCCGCGGCGGCGTTGTAGGCGTCGAGCTCGCGCGCGACCCGCGCCGGGTCGCGCCCCGACTGCGCCGCGAACGGGGTCATGCCCCAGTCCGGGATCGACAGCACCAGCACGCGGTCGGCGCGGCCGCCGGCGAAGCCGACCGCGCGCTGCAGCAGCGCCGCGAACTGCTCGCGATAGTCGTCCACGTCGCGGCCGCGATACTGGTCGTTGACGCCGATCAGCAGGCTGACGAAGCCGTAGGTCCCCAGCGGTTCGGCGGCGTCGATCGCCGCCGACAGCTCGCCGGTGGTCCAGCCGGTGACGGCGATGATGCGCGGGTCGGCCAGCGGGATGCCGTCCGCGCGCAGCGCCCGTGCCAGCTGCAGCGGCCAGCGGCCGGCCTCGGGCACCGATTCGCCGATGGTGTAGCTGTCGCCGAGGGCGAGGTAGGACAGTGCCATGCGACGGTTCCGGTGCGTGAGAGGAACGAGAAACGAGGAACGGGAAACGAGAGGAGGAACGCTTCCACTCGTTCCTCGTTTCTCCGTTCCTCGCTCTCAAGCCGCCGAGCTGCGGGGGCTCAACGCCACCACCCGGGTCGCGCGCTCCACGTGCCGCTGCAGCACCCGGTCGATGCGATGGAACACCTCGCGCAGCAGCGCCGGCTCCGGCAGCAGGGTGACGCGGAAATGGTTGCGGTAGGGCACGTTGAAGCTGGAGCCGGGCACGATCAGCACGTCCTCGGTTTCCAGCATCTCCAGCGCGAAGGCGTGGTCGTCGAAACCTTCCGCGGCGGCGCCGGTCACGCCCGGGAACGCGTACAGCGCGCCGGCCGGGGCCATCAGGCGCAGATGTTCGCTGGCCTCGCAGCTCTCGATCACCGCGCGCCGCGCCTCGAACAGGCGACCGCCGGGCGCGCACAGCGGGCCGATGGTGTCGCTGCCGTCCAGCGCCGCCTGGATCGCGAACTGCCCCGGCACGTTGGCGCACAGCCGCAGCGCGCCGAGCAGGTCCATGGCGTGGTGGAAGTCGCCGCAGGCGGTGGGATCGCCCGACAGCACCGCCCAGCCCACCCGCCAGCCGCAGGCGCGGTGCACCTTGGACAGGCCGCTGAACGACAGGCAGGGCAGGTCGCCGGCCAGCGGCGCCAGCGGTTCGAAGTTCGCGCCTTCGTAGAGCACGCCGTCGTAGATCTCGTCGACCATCAGCAGCAGGCGGTGCTTCTCGGCGACGGCGACGATGCGCTCGAGCAGCGCGCGCGGATAGACCGCCCCGGTCGGATTGTTCGGGTTGATCAGCACGATCGCACGGGTGCGCGCCGAGACCAGCGATTCGATCTCGTCCGGATCGGGCAGGAAGCCGTCCTCGGGGTTGCAGCGGTAGAACACCGGGCGGCCGTCGTTGAGGATCGTCGCCGCCGACCACAGCGGGTAGTCGGGCGAGGGCAGCAACACCTCGTCGCCGGGATTGAGCAGCGCGCGCAGCGAGATGTCGATCAGCTCGCTGACGCCGTTGCCGACGAACACGCGCTCCGGCGACGCGTTGGGCGTGCCGCGGCGCCGATGGTGCGCGGCGATCGCCTCGCGCGCCTCCGGCAGGCCCTGCTGGTGGGTGTAGGGATCGGTGTCGTGGATGTGGTCGGCGATCGCGCGCTGCAGGTGTTCCGGCGCGCGGAACCCGAACGCGCCCGGGTTGCCGATGTTGAGCTTGACCAGCGTGCGTCCCTGGCCCTCCAGCTCGCGCGCGCGCCGGGCGAGCTCGCCGCGGATCTCGTAGCGGACTTCGGACAGGCGTTCGCGGGTCTTGAGGGTGCGGATGGTCACGTCGAGGGACCTGGGGGGCCAGAGCGCGATGCTATCGGAAAAGCGCGACCGAGGTGGCCGGGAAAGAGCGCGCGGCAGCCGACGCCTCGTATCGGGCAAGCGGCGACGCCGCCCGGGGGAAGCCGGGCGGCTCGTGGTCGGCGCGGTGCAGGCGGTGTCGGGAGGCGATCCCGATCCCGGCCGCCCGCCGATGCCGGGTCAGAGGTCCAGCTGCATGCGCAGGTAATAGTAGCCGCCGTTGAACCCGAACGGGCTGGAAGCCGGATAGCGGGAGGCGCCGTGCGGATTGTTGATGGGCGTGCGCTCGTCGGGATAGACGTCGAACAGGTTGTTCACGCCGGCCCTGAGCGTCAGCGACTCGCCGAACCTGCGGGCGAGGCTGACATCGGTGAGCCACTTGGCGGAGAACGTCTCGTCGTAGATTGGGTTCACGTTGGCGTTGCGGTACTTGCCGTGCCGCATCAGGCGCGCGAACAGCGTCCAGTCGCCGACCTCGTAGTTGCCGGAGAAGTTGAAGGTGCGCCGGGGCTGGCCCTCGGAGTAGCTGATCTGCCGGTCGCGGTTGTAGAGGTCGATCGAGGTGATCTCCCGCAGTTCGGGAGGGGTCTCGACGGTGCGCAGGATCTTGCGGTTGTTGAAATTGATCGCGGTGGTCAGGGTCAGGCGGCTTCCGCCGGCGAAGTCGATGCCGTAGGAGCCGGTGATGTCGAGGCCGCGGACGCGGGCGTCGATCGCGTTGATCGGGAAGCTGGCGCCGCTGATGTTCGGATAACCGTTGGCAGCGAAGAACTCGCGTGCCCGGTCGTCGTTGAAGGTGCTGGACGATGCGAGCTGGTCGTCGACCTCGATCTGGTAGAGGTCCACGGAGGCGTGGAACGAATCCGTGAACTGGAATGTGCCGCCGAAGCCGAAGCTCAGCGATTCCTCCGGTTCCAGGTCCTTCGCGCCCATCAATCGCGCGACCGGGTCGGAGGGCGGAAAGCGCCGGGTGACATAGGACACGCCCTGGATGAAGCTGGAGCTGGTCGAGGTGTAGTACGAGTCCACCAGGGTCGGCGCCCGAAAGCCGGTGCTGATGCTGCCGCGCAGCGCGAACACCGGGTTGAACGCCATGCGGAAGGAGAGCTTGCCGTCGAGCGTATTGCCGAAATCGCTGTAGCGCTCGAAGCGGCCGGCCGCGGAGAGGGTCAGGCGGTCCCAGAACTCGGTCTCGGCGTCGGCGTAGACCGCGTAGTTGCTGCGGCTGACGTCCACTTCGTCCTCGGGGCGGAGGGCGCCGAAGCCCTGCGAGCCGGCATTGGTGGTGTTGCCTGCGTTGGGGCCGTCCAGCACCGGCGCGCCGCCGTGCTCGTAGCCGGCCGGCCATCCGGCCCGGGTCGCGAAGCTGTCCCGACGGTATTCGCCGCCGAGTGCGAGGTAGATCGGCGATTGCCAGCCGAGATCGATCTGCCGGGTCAAGTCGAGGTTGGTGACCGCCTGGGTCAGCGAGTACTTGCCGGCATAGAACTCGGTCGGGCTGTCCGCGCCGAACGAAGGGTTGAGGGTGTTCCGCGGATAAGGGCGGGTACTGTTGTTGCCCCAGCCCTGGCTAAGGTCGAAATCCCACTCGCCGAGCATGCCCTTGAGGCCGATGTTGATCGACGCGTCCGATACGATGCCGAGCATCAGCGGCTGGAAGCCGTCCGGATAGATGGCGCGTACGTTGTTGTTGTCCAGCGGGGCGCGGAACACGAAGGGGGTTTCCACCTCGCGCCGGGCATAGCCGCCGAAGCCGTACAGATCCAGGGCGCCGACGGGAACCTCGGCATTGAAGAAGATCGCGTTCTCGTCCCGCTTCGGGTCGCCGATGCGGTACGTGTTGTACCGGTCGAACGTGGCCTCGCGCGGATCCAAGGTGTCGCCCGGCCCCAGCACCGGCGTGGCGTCGTCGGGGCCGGTGGTCGGGAAGATCACCGGGTTGCCGTCGCGGTCGCCGAAATACATCTGCCGCTTGTCGTACCCCTGCCGGTTGGTCATGTTCTGATTGCGATGATAGAACGACGCGTGCAGGAAGCCGCTGTCGCCCAGAGCGAAACCGTGGTTCAGGCTGAATTCCATGGTCTCGCCGTCGCCTTCGTAGGTCTGGCCGATCGTGGTTTCCAGCCGCGTGCCCAGGTCCCGGCGCAGGATGACGTTGACCACGCCGGCGATCGCATCGGAGCCGTACTGCGCGGCGGCGCCGTCCCTGAGGACCTCGATGTGGCCGATCGCGGTGGGCGGGAACGAGTTGAAGTCGGCGGCGGCGTTGGAACCGTTGACGCCGAGGTGACGACGCTTGCCGTTGACCAGCACCAGCACCTGCGAGGAGTTGAGGCCGCGGATCGAGAGGCGGCGCATGAAGGACGAACCGTTGGCTGTATTGGTGGGCGGGAAGTTCACCGACGGCACCAGCGACGACAGCATCGATGGTGTGTCGCTGTAGCCCGCGGCGCGCAGGTCCTCCTGGCTCAGGACGTCGATCGGTACCGGCGATTCCAGCACCGTGCGGTTGCTGAAGCGGGTGCCGGTCACCACCACCGTGTCCATCTCGGAGGCGGTGGGGGTCGCAGGGGCGTTGTCGAATGCTGCGGCTTCGTCCGTGGAGGCTCGTGGCTCCTGGGCATGGGCCGAGCAGATCGCGCTCAGGGAAAGGGGGATCAGCAGGCTGAGGGCGGTGCGTCTCATCCGGCGTGGGCGGGCATGCATGAGGTGGAAACAATGCGATGCGTCGTTGCGGGTGTTGAACACGGTCTGCTCCCTGAAATGGCGTGCTTTCGAACGCTGCAGGCGAGCAGCGTGAATCGTTCAGTGAAGCGAGCTGCCTCGTCCATCCGCCTGTGCGCGCTCGTGTGTTGCAATTTCGAGGGTACTGAGCGCGGCGATGGCCCACCATTGAAAATGCTTGGCCGACCTATAACGTCAAGCTAATGGTGGCTTCAGCATCGTGCGCGTCATGCACACCCGAACCCCGATAACGCGCGGATCCGAGTGACGCCGGCGGACACTTTCGCGGCATCGCGCAGCATGCGCACGTGGGGCTCGCTTGCGGACAGGCAATGTACGGACAAGAAGGCCGCCACCGTGGCCTGACGGGCGTGTCGGCCTTGCCGCCGGTCCCGATCGGCCCCGAAGTCAGTTTCCGATACGACGAACGCGCAGATCCTTCGCCCGCGCGGTACCGATCAGCAGATCGCGCCCGTCGGGACGCAGCGTCACGCCTTCGCCTTCGTAGCTGCCGTCGCTCTTCGCACGCAGGACCAGGAGCGACGGTGCCGAAGAGGTGCCGTCCGGCGTGATCGTGATCGTGATGGTCCGTCCGTTGCGCTCGACCGAGTAGTGGGCCCGTAGTTCGTTCGAGCGGTATGGCCCCGGTTCGGGAAGCGGCGCGACATAGCCAGCCGCCGGTCCCAGCAGAGCGGTCATGGCGGCGTCGACCTTTCGCTGTGGATCGGCGTCGCTGTGGTTGCAGAACACGGCGATCCCCAGGTGCTGGGAAGGAACGCGCGTGTACGCGTGCCGGAACGCCTCGGCGCTTCCCCCGTGCTGGACCACGTCGTATCCCTGCCGCTGTCCGACTGCCAGTCCGGCGGCGTAGACGAGATCATCGTCGTCGCTGGCGGCGGGGCGGCCGTCGGACAGAATGCCGGGCTCGGTCATGAGCGCCAGGATCTGCGGCGTCCAGACACGCTTGCCCTTCTCGATGTCGTATTCGTACCTGGCCAGGTCGCGCAGCGTCAGCATGACGCCACCGGATCCTCCGAACCGCGGATAGGTGTCGCGACGTTCGAACGTGGCACCCGTGCGGACGTAGCCGTGCGCCAGCTGGCTCGAGGCAGGGACGTTCCCGTCGAGAACGAAGCTGCTGTCCATCCCGAGAGGCTCGAAGATGGTCCGTCCGACGCGTCGGGCGAAGCGCTCACCGGTGATCCGCTCGACAAGGCGCGCCAACAGCAGGTAGCCGCCGTTCGAGTAGCGGACCTCCGTTCCCGGTTCGAAATTCGTGTCCTGCTGGGCCAGCACCAGGTCGGTCGCCAGATCCATGGTCGCGCCGGATGCGTGCTCATGGCCGGCCAGGCGAAGCAGCGAGAGCGAGTCGCGGATGCCCGCGCTGTGCTGGAGCAGCATTCGGACGGTGACCGGCCGGCGATAGGCCGGCAGCTCGGGCAGGTGCGACCGGACCTCGTCGTCCAGCGAGAGACGACCCTCCGCGACCAGTTGCATGACCGCCAGCGCGGTGAACTGCTTGGATACCGATGCGGCGTAGAACTGCGTGTCGGCATCCAGCTTGATCCGCCGCTCGAGATTGGCATAGCCGGACGCCGTGGAGGACACTATCTCGCCGTCCCGATAGGCGGCGATCGCGCAGCCAGGCGATGTGTCGAGGGGCGGTGTCGAGACGATTGCCTGCAGCGGGCTGGCGTCGTGGGCGACGGCAGGCGCCGTGATGCCCAGCAACATCAGGGTGCACAGCAGGCTCGCCTTCGTGGCATTTTCTTTCATGTCGCGTATTCTCCTCGCTTGCTTCCGCAATCTTGCGGAATGTCGTCCGGCCGCCGTACCGACCGGCCCGCGTCGCATGACGTGCCGGCCCGGGCAGTGAAAAAGACACGGTGTTCCACGGCCTGAAGTTATTCCACCGCGTCCGGCGTGATCGCGATCCATGGCGCGCGGCCGTCACGGGCACGTTCCAGCCGGAGGGCGATGGCGTATAACCCGGCCCGCGAGCGCGTCGGCGGCGCGTCCGGCGTCGATCATCGGGACTCCGTTGACGAACAGATGGTCCACGCCCTCCGAAAGAACCGCTGGCTCGACGTAGCTCGCCTTCGGAGCGTAGCGGGCGTAGGGCGCGCCCTCGCCGCGGCCGGTGCGCTCGCCTTCGCGAATGCTGACGACCACGACCTCGGCGGACTCCTTGACTCCGCGCGAGATCCGGAACGGTGTGGCCAGCGGCCAACTGCGGTGCTCAGCGCTCAGGATGGGCGGCATGTCAGCACGCGATCGAGGATGCGCGACGCGCAGTCGCGCACCGGGGGGAGGATGAAGGCCATCGCACCGTCGCAGCGGCCGGAGCGGAATGGTCTTGGAGTCGGGACATCGGTCCGGGCAGTCCTTGATCTATTGCTGCGCGGTTCGCGGCGCTCACCACACCTTAGGCAGTCGCCCGGCCTTCCACCATTGAAAAGACGCCGGTGACACATAACCGGAGGCTATGCTCGCGCCTTCGCAGGCACGGAGCACCGTGCGCAGACCTCTGAACCACAGGCGGGACGGATCGCCGATCCGGGAACATTCCGGCAAGGAGCAGAACCGGTGTCGCTGGCTAGAGCCGCAGGTCAGTCGTCGTTGCCGGCGGAAATCGTGCAGGCCGGTACGGGCCCGACCGGCAGCTCCTGCAACAACAGGTCCATCAGCGCCTGCGCGGCATGGCGCGACAGGGCGTCGAGTTCCGCGGCAGGGGTGGTGTCGCCGACTTCGTAGGTGACCGCGGGCGCGCCGAAGCGGCAGAACGCCCAGTTCTTGAACACCGGTCGGACGGCCGGCGAGGGTTTCTCCTCCAGTCCCGGCGACAGCGTGCGCAACGCCGCGATCCAGCGTGCGAGCGCGCCGCCGGGCTGCCGCGCGGGATCCTCGGTGACGGTGTACAGCACGTCGTGGAAGGTCGAGTGGAAGTCGAGCGCGAATACGACCCGGCGTCCCGTCCCTTCGCTGCGCGCCAACAGCGACTGCATCAGGGCGCGCGTTTCCGGCTCGGTGAACGGTCCCCAGTCGCGGTTGAGGTCGCGGCCGCGCAGGTTGCCGCGCCAGTGGCCCTCGACGATGCCGTCGGGATTGACCAGCGGCACCACCAGCGTGCGCACGCGTTCGCGGAACGCGCGCGCGCGCGGTGTATCGGCGGCCAATGTTTCGACGAAGCCGAACAGCGCCTGCGAACCGGTGTTCTCCGGCGGGTGCTGGCGCCCGATCACGACCAGCAGCGGCGCGTCATCGCTGCCGCCGAACTCGAACATCCGCAGCGGCCGGCCCTGCACCGAGCGGCCGAACACGCTGCGTTCGATCGGCAGTCCGCGTGCGATCGTGTCGGTCCAGTCCTCGAAATCCCCGGGCTCGAGCGGAGGCTGCGCGAACACCAGCAGCGGCTGCGGCCCCACTTCGATGCGCAGCGTGGCAGGGGCATCGTCGCGTTCGGGCTCGAATTCCTCCGGCGATGCGTCGCGCCAGCGGCCGTCGCCGCTGCCCAGCTTCGGATGGTAGCGGTGCTGGAATCCCGGGTAGCGGAACGCGATGCGCACCGTCGCCGGCCGTTCGGCGGCGACACGGAAGCCATACCAGGGACTGGGATTGACCGGCCGGGTTTCCGGCGCGGCGTCGACCACGTAGGTGTACGCGCCCGTGCGTGTCACTCCGGTCAGGCGGGCTGCGGTCAGGCGGTTGTCGAAGCGTACGCCGTCCTTCGCGAACGCCCATTCGCGCCGCTCCTGCAGCCTGACGGCGGCGGCCGCGGGGTCCTCCGGGACGGACGGGGGCGGCACGGAGGCGCAGGCGGCCAGCAGGCACAGTGCCAGCGACGCCGGCAGGCGGGACGAAAACAGGCGGCGACGAAGCACTGAAGTGCCCATCGGGGATCTCCTTGTGGTCATGCCCGCGCGGCGAATGGTCGATGGTGCGCGCTGCTCCCCGGGTTCATTCCGGCGGCCTCCGCAGCGGATGCCGCGTCGCGCACAGGGTGTCGTCGCGTGCGGTGCGGCACCTGGCTGACCGAGGGCTGGGAGACTTGCAGCGCGTGCGACGGCACTGATGAACCGGCGGTGTAGACGGCGTAGAAGACATTCGGTCTGACGGGAACGCATCTCCGCGATCTTACGGGCAGGACAGCAGACGCCGCCAGGCGAAGCGGGATCGGCGGTCGCGGTCGCCGTTGACTTTCCATTGCCGACGGATAACCGCCGTCTATGGCCGGCCGATAGCCTGGGTTGTAACCCCTGGCCCCCAATCGTTCGCGACAGGTCCGCGCACGTGGGTCACCCTGAGAAGAACGGCCGCCAACGGCCGGGCACCCCGTCACGATCGAAGGCTGCCAATGCCTGTCCCTGCCATCGCGCCTCAAAGGTTCCGCCTGCTGCTCCTGTTCTTGGCCATGGCGGCCACGGCCACGGCGCAGACCCGCCAGCTGCTGAACTATCAGGAGATCCACAAGCCCGTCGTCGCACGCGCGGCATGGCGGTCAGCCAGAACGAGGCGGCCAGCGCGATCGGTGCGGAGATCCTGCGCACGGGCGGCAACGCGGTGGACGCGGCCGTGGCCACCGCCTTTGCACCCGCGGTCACCTTGCCACGTGCCGGCAACATCGGCGGCGACGGCTTCATGCTGGTACACCTGGTGGAGGAAGGGCGCACCGTCGCCATCGACTATCGCTCGGCCGCACCGGCCGCACCGGCCGCGGCGACGCTGGACGCCTATCTCGACGACGAGGGCAGGATCGATGGCGCCACCGCCGGCTACAAGGCGGCGGGCGCGTGCCCGGCACAGCCGCTACGGGCGGTTGCCGTGGGCGACCCTGGTCGAGCCGGCGGTCCGCCTCGCGGCCGACGGGCTGGTGCTCAGCGCCGACGGCGCGGCCGTGTACCTGCATCCGGACGGCAGCGCGCTGCGCGCCGGTGAGCGCCTCGTCCAGGCGGACCTGGCCTGGTCGCTGCGGCAGATCGCCGAGCACGGCGCCGACGCGTTCTATCGAGGCGAGATTGCTGCGCGCGCGGACACCGGCTTGAGGTCGGGGAGACCATCGGCAGCACGCAGACGCTACTGATCCGCGACGATGCGACCGAAGGCGCGGCGGATCCGCGCAGGCCGGGCGCCGCCGCAATCTCGGAATGAGAGGCCGTCGGTGCGCTCGAGCGCGATGCGAGGTGGAAATGCGGGCATGGCGTTGCCCGTCTGCGTACAGCAGCGACGGCCGCAGGGCATAGCTTGCAGCTATGGACGGCACCCAAATTGCTAAGGCTCGCGCGTTGTGTCGGCTGATAACTTCGAACGGCAGACACGTGTCATTCGCGTGTCATCTCGAAACGCTCCGAAACGCTTCGAAACGGGAGTAGTGACATGAGAACGCACCGCAAGACCGCGCTCGCGATGATGCTCGGTACGATCATCGGCAATCCCGCGCTGGCGCAGACGCCCGCGCCCGCGCAGCAGGCGGTGCAGACCCCACCCGCGGAACCCGAGGCTCCGCCCGCGGCCGCGAAGACCGCGGAGGAGCGCATCGCCGAACTCGACGGCGTCGTCGTCGTGGGCAGCCGCTTCGCCGGCACCAGCGAAGCGGGCATGCTGCCCGTCTCGGTGCTCGGCGCCGAGGAGATCGCGGCCACCGGCGCGATCTCCGGCGAGGACCTGCTGCGCAGCCTGCCGCAGGTGGGCGACATGATGTTCGACAACACCGACGTGGCCGCCAACCTCAACGCCGCGCGCGGCGACGTGGGTTCGATCAACCTGCGCAACCTCGGCACCGGAAACACGCTGCTGCTGGTCAACGGCCGCCGCGTGGTGCCGCACCCCGGCACCCAGACCGAAAGCCTCGTGCCGCGGCAGACCGCCAACATGAACGCCATTCCGCTCTACGGCGTCAGGCAGATGGAGGTCCTGCTCGGCGGCGCCTCGGCGCTGTACGGCTCCGACGCGGTCGCCGGCGTGCTCAACGTGGCCATGGACACCACCTTCCAGGGCCTGCAGTTGCAGGCGCAATACGGCGGCTCCGAGAACATCGACCTGCGCCAGGGCAACTTCAACCTCAAGGCAGGCCACTGGTTCAACGACGGGCGGACCCGGGTGACCGTCCTCGGCGGGCACACCTACCGTTCCGGCGTGCCGGCGAGCGAGCACCCCATCACCGCCGACATGGACCGCCGCGCGCTGCTGGAAGGCACGCCGTTCGAGGGGCATCTGTCGTTCGACGACCGCTTCACCACGAGTTCCTGGGGCGTGTTCCAGACCGTCGGCGGCGTGGCGGTGAACCGCGACGGCACGCCGATCACCAGCGGCACCGGCTATTTCAACATCCAGCCCGCGGAGAACCGCTGCACCACGCCGATCGGCGGCGAACTGTGCATCCAGTCGGGCAGCCAGAACAGCACCCTCGACCGGCCGCTGCGGTTCAACGCGATGGAGCAGCGCAACCTCCTCGGCCGGGTGGAGCGCAGCAATCTCTTCACCACCATCGAGCAGGACATCGACGACAACTTCGTCGCCTTCGGCGAGGTCAGCTATTACCAGGCCAAGTACAGCGCCATGCGCGAGCAGGCGGCTTCGCTCGGCGCCGCGCCGATGATCGTGCCGGCGTCCAACTACTGGAATCCGTTCGGCGCCGTGTACCTGCCGGACGGTTCGCCCAACCCCAACCGGCTGCCGGGCATCGACGCGCCGGAAGAAGGGCTCGACCTGCGCATCACCAGCTACCGCGCCACCGACACCTCGCGGCCCTACGAGGTGCGGGACGACTCCTACCGCGCGTTGGCCGGCGTGCGCGGCGAACTGCTCGGCTTCGACTGGGAGAGCGCGGTGCTGTACTCCCGCGCGACCACCGAGGACATCCAGTA
Source organism: Luteimonas sp. R10 (assembly GCF_045689605.1). Lineage (GTDB taxonomy): Bacteria > Pseudomonadota > Gammaproteobacteria > Xanthomonadales > Xanthomonadaceae > Luteimonas. The sequence continues at coordinate 193,295 of NZ_CP141262.1, read as the reverse complement.
CGGTTCGATCAGCAACACCCTGTTCGCCGAGGCGCTGGCGCGCTCGGATCCCGGTGCCTACAACCCGTTCAACGGCGGCGACCTCGGCAACTGGCCTTCGGTGGACGGTACCCCGAGCGATGCCGCGACCATCGCCGGCTTCACCGTGCCGGTGCGCCGCTACAGCACCGCGAGCCTGTTCCAGGTCGACACGCGCTTCCTGCGTGAGCGCATCTTCAGCCTGCCTGCGGGCGACGTCGGGCTGGCGTTCGGCGCCGAATGGCGGCGCGAGACGCTGAGCGACGACCGTGATCCGCGCTTCGACGGCACGATCGCCTACACCAACCCGATGACCGGCGCGATCACCAGCGACGTGCTCGGCGCCAGCCCGGCCGGCGACAACTCGGGGACCCGCAACGTCGCCTCGTTCTACACCGAGTTCGCGGTGCCGCTGGTCGCGCCGGAGATGGACGTCCCGCTGGTCCGCAGCCTCGACCTGCAGCTGGCCGGCCGCTGGGAGCGCTATTCCGACTTCGGCTGGGTCGCCAACCCCAAGGTCGCGCTGGCCTGGACGATCACCGACGACCTGATGCTGCGCGCCAACTGGGCGCAGAGCTTCCTGGCGCCCAACATCCTGCAGCTCTACGCCGAAGGCGCCACCGTCAGCAACACGCGTACCGACTACTACCAGTGCGAAGCCGACCTGCGTGCCGGGCGTATCTCGAGCTTCGCCGACTGCGGCCGATCCTTCAGCACCCAGGCCGAGCGCAGCGGCAACCGCGACCTGCAGCCGGAGACCTCGGACGCCTACGCGGTCGGTTTCGTGTTCTCGCCCACCTTCCTGCCGGAGCGTGCCGGCCGGCTGACCCTCACCGCGGACTACTGGGTGATCGAGCAGGAGGACGTGATCGGCATCCTCGGCGAGCAGACCCAGCTCGCGCTGGACTACCTGGCGCGCATGCAGGGCTCCTCCAACCCCAACGTCATCCGCGCGGATCCCGACGACACCCGCATCGCGGACTTCGCGGGCACGGGCCTGGATCCGGTCGGCAACGTCACCCTGGTGCAGGACCGCTACATCAACCGCCTGCCGCGGACCACCCGTGGCGTCGACTTCGGCCTGACCCATCGCCTGCGCACCGCCGGCGGCGACACGTTCAACATCGGCGCGAACGTGTCCAGGCTGATCGAGCGCACCCAGGAGCCGGTCGCCGACGAGGCGGCCATCCTGGCGGCCCAGGAAGCCGGCCTCATCAACGACGGCTTCCGGCTCAGCAGCGCCGGCAACCTGCTGGGGATCAACGGCTCGCCGGCGTGGCGCGGGACGCTCAACGTTTCCTGGCGCAGCGGCGACTGGCTCAGCGGCACCCACTTCCGCTACGTCGGACCGTTCGAGTCCACCGGCGCGCTGCGCGCCGACGGCACCCGCTTCCAGATCCCGAGCTGGACCACGGCCGATGTGTACGTCGAGCGCCGCTTCGGCGACACCGGCAACATCCTCGACAACAGCAGCGTCCGCTTCACCGTACGCAACGTCGCCGACCGCGACCCGCCGCTGTCGACCAATGCGATCGGGTTCTACTCGGGCGTGCACAACGTGCTCGGCCGCGGCTATTACCTGACGCTGACCAAGTCGTTCGAGTGACCGGGCCGGAGCGCCCGGGCGCATCGGGGCCGCGGACCTCGTCCGCTCCCGCGGGAGCGCGGTTGAGCGGGTGCCGCCTCGGCACGGGCGCCGCGTCCTGCGCGCGGCGTCGCGGTCGCCGACGTACTTCATCCCTTCGTGGAAAGGAAAGCGGAGCATGATCATGCGAATCGGGAAAGAGGCGCGCGCGCTGTCGTGGACGGCGCTTCTGCTGGCGTTGGCTTGCCTGCAGCCTGCGTTCCCCCACGACCTGGAGCACAGGTTGGGCGAACTGATGGCGGAGCACGGGACGGTGGGCCTGGCGGTCGTGGTCGTGAAGGACAACGCCGTCGTCTACCAGAACAGCCTGGGGTGGAAGGACAGGGAGCGGAGGCTTCCCCTGCAGGACGGAGACGTGTTCCGTATCGCGTCGATCTCCAAGTCGTTCGCGGCGACGTCCATCCTCCAACTGGTGGAAAACGGCCGGCTGTCCCTCGACGACGATGTCAGCGAACTGGTCGGGTTTCCGGTGCGCAACCCCCGGTTCCCCGAGCGGGCGATCACGCTGGAAATGCTGCTGAACCACACCTCGTCCATTACCGACGGGCCGTGGTACGGCAGCCTGGACGTCGTCAATCCCGAGGCCAACGAGGACTGGCGGGACAGCTATGCGGACCGCGCGCCCGGGGAGCGCTACGAATACTCCAACCTGGGCTACAACATGGTCGGCACGATCGTGGAGCGGGCGTCCGGGCAGCGGTTCGATGCGTATGTGCGGACGCATGTGCTGGAGCCCCTGGGCCTGTACGGAGGCTACCTGGCGGATGCCCTGGACGCGGACCGCTTCGCGCAGATCTATCGCTATCGCGAGGGGGAGGGATTCGTCCGTTCGGACCAGGCGTATGCCCGCCTCGGCGAGCGCCTGGACGATTACCGGATGGGCTACAGCACGCCCGTCTTCTCTCCGACGGGCGGCCTGAAGATCTCGGCCCCCGACCTGGCCGCCTACATGCTGATGCACATGAACCGGGGCGAGTGGGGCGGCGTGCGGATCCTCGCGCCCGAACACGCCGACCTGATGCAGACGCCCGCGGTCGATGTCGACGGGACCAGCGGTTATGGCCTGGCCATCCGCACCGAACGCGCGCTCGTCCCGGGGGTCGCGCTGACCGGGCACACCGGGTCCGCCTACGGGCTGTACAGCTCCATGTACTTCGACGCGGAGAAGCAGTACGGATTCGTCGTGATCACCAATGGGACCCGGGACATGGCGGTCCGGGACGAGGTGAACAGGCTGCTGTACGCACACTTCGTGTCCGGAGCCGGAAGCCGGGAGTCCACGGACGAATGAGCCTCCGGTGAAAACGCGCCGGTGACGCATCACCGGAGGCCGTGCGCGCCTTCCGGTGGCGCCGAGCGCATAGAATCGCGGCATGACCCGCCTGGAATCATCCGTTTGAGCCCTGCGCCCGCCGCCGGGTCGGTGCGCGACGCGCTGCGCGCGATCGGCTGGCCGTTCGCCGGGGCGGTCGATGACGACGCCTGGCGCGACGAACTCGAGGCCCACCCCGGGGCGGCGCCGGCGCGGGTGGTCGAGCAGCACCGCACCGGTTATCTGGTGGCCGACGGTCCGTCCGCGGGCTTCCCGGTCGAGTCGCCGCCGGAATGGCAGCGGGCGACCCTGCCGCCCGAGCAGCGCGCCGCGGTCGGCGACTGGGTGCTGCTGGAGGGCGCGCGCATCGTCGCGCTGCTGCCGCGGCGCACGGTGATCAAGCGCGGCGCCGCCGGCGAGCACTACCGCCAGCAGGTGATCGCCGCCAACGTCGACGTGGTGCTGGTGGTGTGCGGCCTCGACGCCGACTTCAACCCGCGTCGGATCGAGCGTTACCTGCTGCTGGTGCGCGGCGGCGGCGCCGAGCCGGTGGTGGTGCTGACCAAGGCCGACAAGCCCGGTGCCGACGTGGACGCCGCCGTGGCCGCGCTGGCCGACGTCGCCGGCGCCGACGTGCCGGTGCTCGCGGTCAACGCCAAGGAGCGCGACAGCGTCGCCGCGCTCGAGGCGTGGCTGCGCCCGGGCGTCAGCGCGGTCCTGGTCGGCAGTTCCGGCGCCGGCAAGTCCACCCTCACCAACACCCTGCTCGGCAGCGAGCGCATGAAGACCGCCGCGGTGCGCGAGAGCGACGAGCGCGGCCGCCACACCACCACCCACCGCGCGCTGATCCCGCTGCCGTCCGGCGCCTGCCTGATCGACACCCCAGGCATGCGCGAACTCAAGCCCACCGGCGAAGAGGACGTCGCCGAGAACTTCACCGACATCGAGGCACTGGCCGAGCAGTGCAGGTTCCGCGACTGTTCGCACGCGCGCGAACCCGGCTGCGCGGTGCGCGCGGCGATCGAGGCCGGCCAGCTGTCCCCGCAGCGTTTCGCCAACTACCTGAAGCTGCGCGACGAGGTCGCCGGCGCGGCCGGCCAGTTGGCCCACCGCAAGGCCCAGAACGCCGAGCAGAAGGGCGCGGGCAAGACGTCCAACAGGCGCCCGGACGAGAAGTACCGGAAACGCTGAACCTTCGCACCAGGCGCGGGCCGGCGGGTCGACGGATGGAACCCCGGGGCGGGTCGCGTGCCTTCGTGCGGGCGCGGCTATCCGTCCGCCGGCGCCCGTTCCGTCCCGCGCATCCCGCGCAAGGTCGTTCCGAGCATGGCCACGAAGGCGTCGGCCGCCTTCGAGGGCGGGCGGTCCTCCAGGTACACGCACTCGACCTTGAACCGGATCGCGGGATCGAACGGGCGGAAGGCGGTGGTCTCGTCCACGCTGGCGCGCGCGGTGAACTCGTCCACCACCGCCATGCCGGCGCCGCAGCGGGTGAGCGCGGCGGCGATGTAGAAGGTCTGGTTCGACACCACCTCGCGGATGGCGACGTTGTTCCGCTGCACCTCGCCCGCGAACAGGTCGCCGACCGGGCCGCTGGTCGTCAGCCCCACCATGTCCTGGCCATCGAGCAATCGCAGCGGCACGCTCGCGCCCACCTCGGGCAGGCTGTCGCGCTGGAACAGCAGCATCAGTTCGCCGGTGTCCAGTTCGCGCCGCTGCATGCGCGGGTGGGCCGGCGGGTCGTAGGCCACGGCGATGTCGCAGGTGCGCTCGTACAGCGCCTCGAACAGGTTGTCGTGGTGCAGCGTCTGCACGTCGAACGTCACTTCCGGGTGCTGGCGGCGGAAGCGCATGATCGCCATCGGGGCCACGTGCAGGCCGAGCGAGGGCACCACCGCCAGGCGGATGTGGCTGCCGCCGAGGTTCTTGATGTTGCTCACCGTCTTCTGCAGCGAAGTCAGGCGCTTGAAGATCTCGGCGACTTCGATGAACAGCGCATGCGCCTCGTCGGTCGCGACCAGGCGGCCGCGCACCAGCGTGAACAGCGTCAGTCCCAGCTGCGACTGGGTGTGGTGCAGCACCTTGCTGACCGAGGGTTGCGAGACATGCAGCGAGCGCGCGGCGGCGCTGATGGAGCCGGTGGTGTAGACGGCGTAGAAGACTTCGATCTGGCGAAAGCGCATCGGCCGATCCTAGGCCACCGCGCGCGCGGCGGCCAGCGGCGCCGGGGCCGCGCTCACGGGCATCCCACCACGCCCTCGCGCCGCGGATCGGCCGCGCCCTCGAGCCGCCCGTCGCGCAACAGCACGCCGTGCAGCCCCGAATCCTCTCCCGCGCCGGGCCGCACCTCGACGCCGCGGCGCGCCAGCGCCGCGCGCAGCTCGGCCGGCATCCGCGTCGCCTCGCCGTCGAAGCGTTCGCCGCGCGCGACCAGGTTGGGCAGCGCGAGCGCCTGCGCCAGCGGCAGGTTCCAGTCGAACGCGCCGGTCAGGGCCTTGGCGATGTAGGCCGGGATCGCGTTGCCGCCCGGCGATCCGATCGCGCCGAGGAACCGGCCGTCGTGGTCGAGCAGGATCGCCGGCGTCATCGACGAGCGCGGCCGCTTGCCTGGCGCCACCGCATTCGCGGCCGGCAGCGGCCGGTCCGCATCCGCCCAGGAGAAATCGGTCAGCTGGTTGTTGAGGAAGAAGCCGCGCACCATGCGCCCGGAACCGAAATAGGACTCCACCGTGGTGGTCACCGAGGCCGCGTTGCCCTGCGCATCGACGACCACGAAGTGGCTGGTGCCGGCCGGTTCGCGGGTGGCGTCGTCCGCGAGCTGCGGCGCACCCGCGGGCGTTCCGGCTGGGTGTTCCGGGGCCGCGGTGTCGCCGATCAGGGCGCGGCGCGCGTCGAGGTAACCGGCGTCGAGCAGGCCGTCGACGGGAACGGGGACGAAGCGCGGGTCGCCCACGTACCGATCCCGGTCGGCATACATGGCGCGGCTCGCCTCGGCGAACAGGAACCAGGCCTGCGGATCGTCCGCGTCGCGGGTGGCGATGTCGGTCTCCTGCAGCAGCAGCATCAGTTGCAGCAGACCGACGCCGCTGGTCGGCGGCGGCGGCACGCACAGCACATAGGCGCGCAGCGGGCGGCACAGCGGGGCGACGGTTTCGGCGCCGTACGCGGCCAGATCGCGGGCGGTCATTCCACCCGGCAGCGGCGCCGCCGCGGTGCGTGCGGCGATCGCGGCGGCGATGTCGCCGCGATAGAACGCATCTGCCCCCTCGCGTGCCAGCGTGCGCAGCGTGTCGGCATAGTCGGGATTGCGCGCCCGGTCGCCGGCCCGCATCCGCGTGCCGTCGGGACGCGAGAAGTAGGCGACCACGTCCGGCGCCGAGGCCTGCGGGAATCGGCCGTCGATGTGCCGCGCCAGGCGCGGGCCGATGACGAAGCCCGCCTCGGCGCGCTCGATGGCCTCGTCGAACAGCGCGGCCCATGGCAGGCGCCCGTGCGCCTGGTGCGCGGCCGCGAATGCCGCCACCGCGCCTGGGACGCCGGTGGCCACGCCGCCCAGCATCGCTTCGGCGTGCGGCAGCGCGCGCCCATCGTCGTCGCGCAGCATCGCCGGCGTGGCGGACGCCGGCGCGGTCTCGCGCCCGAGATAACTGGTGACCTCGCCCGTGGACGCATCGTAGGCCATCACGATCGCGCCGCCGCCGATGCCCGAGCTCTGCGGCTCGACCAGTCCCAGCATCAGCTGCACCGCCACCGCCGCATCGATCGCGCTGCCGCCGCGCTGCAGGACCCGCGTGCCGGCCTCCACGGCGAGCGGATGGGCGGCCACCACCATGCTCTGGTCGACGGTCGGGGCACCGGAGCCTTCGGGCGTGCGGCATCCCGCCAGCAGCAGCAGCGGGAGCAACAGCAGCATTCGCCGTGCACTGCCACGAGGCAGCGGGCGGACACCGGCGAGGCATTCGAAGAACAGCGGAATCGGGGACGCGCGCATGCCGTCAGACTAGCCGCCACCGCGCGTCGCGCAACCTCACGTTGCGTTGCACGCGGATAACCTGCGGTTATGGATGCGCCATAGCCTGAAGTTATACCGCTGCCCAGCAATCCTGCACGACAAACACGAAATACGCGGCCACTCTCCGTGCTAGAGGGCAGCCGGGACGATTGCAGCGCGAAACATACGGATCGTACCTCCCGATCGCATCCGACCCCGGGGAGAGCATGAGCATGAGCGCCATCAGGATCGTCACCCTTCTTTCCGGCAGCGCGTTGTTGTTCGCCGGCGGGCCGGGCCTTCCCGCCGCCGTCGCGCAGGACGTACAGGCCCCTGCCGCAACGGCAGATGCACAGGATCGCGCCGACGCGGCGCAGGCGCCATCGCCGGCGGTGCAGGACACGGCCGCCACGCTCGACACGGTGCAGGTCACCGGCTCGCGCGTGCTGAAGGCCGGCTACGCATCGCCGACGCCGGTGACCACGATCGATTTCGAGCAGATCGAACTCGCCGCGCCCAACAACATCGCCGACTACCTCAACACCATGCCCTCGCTGGTCGGCGACGCCACCACCACCCAGGGCAACAACTCGATCAGCTCCGGCACCACCGGCATGAACCGCCTCAATCTGCGCGGCCTCGGCACCGACCGCACCCTGGTGCTGGTCGACGGCCGCCGCTTCGTCGGCTCCAACCTGCAGGGCAACGTCGACGCCAACGGCCTGCCGAACGCGCTGATCCGCCAGGTCGACGTGGTCACCGGTGGCGCGTCGTCGGTGTACGGCTCCGACGCGGTGGCCGGCGTGGTCAACTTCCTACTCGACACGCGCTACACCGGCACCAAGGGTTACGTGCAGTTCGGCGAGTCCGCCGAGGGCGACGACACCCAGCAGAACATCGGCCTCACCTTCGGCCGGCCGTTCGCGGAAGGACGCGGACACCTGCTGCTCAACGCCGAATACGCGCACAGCGACGGCATCGGCGCGGCACGCGACCGCGACTGGTTCCGCGGCTGGGGCAACATGATCAATCCCGACTGGACCGAGGGCAACGGCCAGCCCTATCGCATCACCGTGCCGTTCCTGAACCGGCCCAACGAGGCCTTCGGCGGCCTGATCACCGACGGCCCCTTGCGTGGCACCACGTTCGATCCCGACGGCTCGCCGCGCCCGTTCGACTACGGCACCCTCGACCTCACCGGGTCCAATTCTTCCGGCGGCGAACTCGACGGCCATTTCGCGGCGATGTCGCTGAAGGGCGACGTGCGCCGCAAGAACGCGTTCGGCCGCGCCTCGTTCGAGATCTCCGATGCGTTCGAACTGTTCGCCGAGGCCAGCGCCGCCAATTCGGTGGCGACCACCCACTCGTCCTACAACTACTTCGGCGGCAGCCTCACCATCCGCGACGACAATCCCTATCTCGATCCGCGCACGCGCGCCGCGATGGCCGAAGCCGGCGTGGACAGCGCTCCCTATGGGTTGCTGCTGGGCGTCGCCTCGCCGCGTGTGGAGGTCGACACCTACCGCGCCGTGGTCGGCCTGAGCGGCATGGTCGGCGAGACCTGGGATGTCGACGCGTACTACCAGTACGGCGAGAGCCGGCTGTCCACGCGCGTGCTCAACGTCACCAACAGCGGGCGGCTGGCGCAGGCGATCGACGCGGTGGTGGACCCCGACAGCGGGCGCATCGTCTGCCGCTCCAGCCTGGCCGATCCCGGCAACGGCTGCGTGCCGCTGAACACCTTCGGCGGCGCGGCGCCCGACGATCCGGCGCTGGACTGGGTGAACGGTTCGCCGTGGATCGACCAGACCGTCACCCAGCAGGTCGCCTCGGCGAGCATGAGCGGCGAAGCGTTCTCCACCTGGGCCGGACCGGCGACGCTGGCGTTCGGCGCCGAGCATCGACGCGAGAGCGTGCGCGGCCGCAGCGACGAGGCCGGACAGCGGCGCGAGTGGCTGTTCGGCAACTTCCTGCCCACCCGCGGCTCGAACCGGGTCAACGAGGCCTTCGCCGAAGTGCTGATGCCGCTGGCGGAGACGCTGGAGTTCAACGGCGCGGTGCGCGTGGCCGACTACAGCTACTCCGGGATCGAGGTGCCGTGGAAGGCGGGCCTGACCTGGCGGCCGCTGCAGTCGCTGCTGCTGCGCGGCGTGCGTTCGCGCGACATCCGCGCGCCCAACCTGAGCAACCTCTACCAGGCGGGGCTGACCCAGCGCCAGAACGTGCTCGACCGCTGGAACGGCGACGTGCGCCAGAACATCCTGCGCATCTCGCAGGGCAACCTGGACCTGAACCCGGAAATCGCCGACACCACCAGCCTCGGCGTGGTGTTCACGCCCGCCGGCCTGCCCGGCCTGCAGGGCGCGATCGACTACTACAGCATCGACATCAAGGACGCGATCTCCACGTTGAGCAACCAGGAGACCGTCGACGGCTGCTACGAAGGCGACCAGTCGCTGTGCCGGTACGTCACCCGCGACGCCTCGGGCACGATCACCGAACTGCTGATCCAGCCGATCAACATCGCCAACCAGAAGGTGCGCGGCGTCGACGTCGACCTGTCGTACCGGCACGGCCTGCCCACGCTCGGCGACGATGCCGACCTCGACTTCCGCGTGGTCGCCAGCCGCCTGCTGGAGGATACCCGCGAGACGCCGTTCGCCAGTCACGACTATGCCGGCGAGAACCGCGACGGTTCGCCGAAGTGGCGCGCGCTGGCCACCGCGACCTTCCGCAGCGGCCCGGCCCGGCTCGGCGCCTCGGCGCGCTTCATCGGTTCCGGCGTGCTGCGCAACGACTGGGTGGACGGCGTGGACATCGACGACAACACCGTGCCCAGCACCTGGTACCTCGGACTGTTCGGATCGTATGCCTTCGGCGACCGGATGGAGGCGTACTTCCGGATCGACAACGCGCTCGACCGCGATCCGGTGGTGATCGCCACCGACAACAACGGCCTCAATGCGACCCTCTACGACGTGGTCGGCCGCTACTTCACCGCGGGGCTGCGGTTCGAGTTCTAGCACGGCACCACGGGCGCGGCGGGCACGGCCCGGCCGTCGCGCCCGTCGCCCGGCGCACGCGCGCCGGTCTCCGCCGCGGGCCGGGAGAGACACCATGCCGATCTGTTCGATTCCGTCGCGCCCGCTCGCGCGCCTGCTGGTCGCGGCCGTGCTCGCGTGCTGCATCGTCTGCACCGTGTCCGCGCAGACGCGGCAGTTGCTCAACTACGCCGCGATCCAGAAACCGGAGGCCGGTACGCGCGGCATGGTGGTCAGCCAGAACGCGCTCGCCAGCCAGACCGGCGCCGGGATCCTGCGCCAGGGGGGCAACGCGGTCGACGCGGCGGTGGCCACCGCCTTCGTGCTGGCGGTGACCCTGCCGCGCGCCGGCAACATCGGCGGCGACGGCTTCATGCTGGTGCACCTGGCCGACGAAGAGCGCACGGTGGCGATCGACTACCGCTCGGCGGCACCGGCCGCGGCCACCCTCGACGCCTACCTCGACGAGAACGGCGAACTGTCCGGCGGCCAGTCCGCGGGCTACCGCGCGGCCGGCGTGCCGGGCACGGTCGCGGGGCTCGCTTTGGCGCACGAGCGCTACGGGCGCCTGCCCTGGGCCACGCTGCTGCAACCGGCGATCCGGCTGGCCGAGGACGGCGTGGTCCTGAGCCGCGACGAGGCCTTCGCGCTGGACTGGGGCCGCGAGCGGCTGGCCCGCAGCGCCGCCGGCGCCGCCGTGTTCCTGCACGAGGACGGCAGCGCGTTGCGCGCCGGCGAGCGGCTGGTGCAGCCCGACCTGGCCTGGTCGCTGCGGCAGATCGCCGAGCACGGCGCCGACGCGTTCTACCGCGGCGCGATCGCGCAGCGCCTCGCCGACGGCATGCGCCGCCACGGCGGCCTGCTGACGCTGGAGGACCTGGCGGCGTACCGCGCCATCGAGCGCGAGCCGCTGGTCGGCCGCTATCGCGGCGTCGAGGTGGTGACGATGCCGCCGGCCAGCGGCGGCGGCCCCGGCATCGTGTCCATGCTCAACCTGCTCGAGACCTTCGACATGCGCGCTGCCGGCGCCCGTTCGGCGGACGCGCTGCACCGCATGGCCGAGGCGATGAAGCTCTCCTGGCGCGACCGCGTCCGCCATGCCGGCGATCCGGGCTTCGTCGACGTGCCGCTGGCGGGCATGACCGCGAAGGCCTACGCCGCCGCGCGCGCCGCATCGATCGATCCCGAGCGCGCCGCGCCGGCCGACGAGGTCGACGCCGGCGATCCGTGGGCGTTCGAGAGCACCGAAACCACCCACCTGTCGGTGATCGACGCCGACGGAAACGCCGTCAGCAACACCTACACCATCGGCGCCGACTTCGGCTCCGGGGTGATGATCGAGGGCGCGGGGTTCCTGCTCGGCAACCTGATCGGCAATTTCTCGCTCGGCGACCAGGCCGCCGAACGCGTGGACGGCCGCGTGCGCAGCGCGAACGCGCTCGCGCCCGGGCGGCGGCCGATCTCCAGCATGTCGCCGACCATGCTGTTCCGCGACGGCCGGCTGTGGATGGTGACCGGCAGTCCGGGCGGCAACACCATTCCCGGCACGGTCATGCAGACGATCGTGGACGTGGTCGATTTCGACCTGAACATCGCCGAGTCGGCGCACGCGCCGCGCATCCACCAGGACATGCGCTCGGGCGAGCTGCGCATCGAGCGCGGGATCAGCCCGGACACGCTGCGGATCCTCGCCGCGCGCGGCCACGAGGTGGTCGCCGACGAGACCATCGGCAGCACCCAGACCCTGCTGGTCGGGCCGGACGGCGTCGAGGGCGCGGCCGACCCGCGGCGCCCGGGCGCGACCGCCGCCGCGGAGTGAGCGGCGGCGCCGCGCGGACTCAGTGCCAGAAGTTGATGAACCCGGTGATCACCAGCGCATTGGTGAAGTCGATGAAGAACGCGCCCACCAGCGGCGCCACCAGGAACGCGCGCGGCGCCGGGCCGTAGCGCTCGACCAAGGTGCGCATCACCGCCATCGCGTTGGCGGTGGTGCCCAGCATGAAGCCGACGAAGCCGCCGCCCATCACCGCCGCGTCGTAGTCGCGGCCCATCAGCCGGAACACCACGCCGCAGAACAGCGCCACGATCAGCACCTGCAGCGCCAGGTTCACCAGCAGCGGCGTGGCCAGGCCCGCCAGCTCCCACAGCTTCAGGTTCATCAGCGCCACCGCCAGGAACAGCGCCAGGCAGATGTTGCCGATCAGGTCGGTGGTGCGCACCGGCAGGCCGATCCAGCCGGTGCGGTCGTCGATGTTGCGGATCAGCGCGCCCACCAGCATCGCGCCGACGTAGGCGGGCAGGGTGAGGCCGGTCGCGGAGATGCCGGCGCTGACCCACGAGCCGAGCCACATCGCCACCAGGATCACCACGATGCTCTTGAGCGCGCCGAACTCGCGCGCCGCCTCGTCCGGGGCCGGATCGTCGACGCCGCCCGCGACCACGGCGGCCATCGCATCCGCCGCCGCGGCGTCCGGCGCCGGCTCCGGCGTGCGCAGCTGGAAGCGCCGGATCAGCATCGTCACCACCGGGCCGCCGATCAGGCCGCCGCAGACGATGCCGGCCATCGCCGAGGCCAGCGCCACCGATTCGGCGCCGGCCACGCCCGCCTCCTCGAACAGCGGCGCGAACGCCAGCCCGGTGGCCGGCCCGCCGGTCAGCGTGGTGGACCCGGCGAGCACTCCGAACAGCGGGTGCAGGCCGAAGCCGGTGGCGACCAGGATGCCGAGCAGGTTCTGCACCACCGCGAAGCCGCTGGCCAGCGCCAGGAACAGCAGCACCTGGCGGCCGCTGATCTTCAGCAGCGCGACGCTGGCATTGACGCCGATGGTGGTGAAGAACGCGATCATCAACGGCGTCTGCAGGCTGGTGTCCAGCGTGAACAGCGTGGTGTCCTGCGTGTGCGCCACCAGCACCGCCAGCGCCACCACCAGCCCGCCTACCACCGGCGCGGGCAGGTTGTAGCGGGAGAGGACGGGAATCGCGCGGCACAGCGCGTAACCGAGGAAGAGGGTCAGGCCCGCAAGGGCCAACGTCTGTACCGCGTCGAGTTCAAGCATCGATTCTCCTTCTGCCCGCGCGCAGAGTCAGCGACAGACGTCGCCCACCGGCCGGTGCCTGAGCACGCGTCCGGCGGCAACCCCGGTCAGGCTGCCGTCGTCGATAACCAGCGCACCATTGACCAGCAGATAGTCGACGCCCTCCGACAGCCTGCGCGGGTTCAGGTAGTCGGCCTTCGGCGCGAAGCGCTCGGGATCGAATACCACGATGTCGGCGAAATGATCCGGACGCAAGTATCCGCGCCGCTCCAGGCCGAGGCTGTCGGCGCTCAGGCCGGTCGAGCGATGGATGAAATCGTCCACGGAGATGACCCGGTCCTGGCGAACGAAGCGTTCGTACTTCTCGGGGAACGTCGCGTACTGGCGTGGATGTCCGTCGCTGCCGTCGGAACTGGTGAGCACCCACGGTTGGCGCATGAACAGCTCCACGTCCTCCCGGTCCATGTTGAACGAGGACACCCGCTGCGCGGACCGTGCCGCAGCGTCGCCGTCGCCGCCTTCCCGGACGATGCGCAACGCCGCATCGACCGGGTCCGTGTCCCATTCGGCCGCGACGGCCTGCAGGGTCTTCCCTGTCCAGGGCCAGCCCTGGCCCGACAGCAGCAACGCCTCCGCGCCCCCCCGTCGCTGCAGGTTCTCGCGCATCTCGTCGCGGATGCGCGCGACCGTCGGCGGATCATCGAGACGTTCGAGCAGGGCGGCGCGGCCGCCGTCCACCGCCCAGCGCGGCAACAGCGCCGCGCTCAGGTTGGAGCCGGAAGCGAGCCAGGGATACTGGTCGGCGGTGACCGTCTGGCCGGCGGCCTGCGCCTGCTCGATCAGGCGAACGACGTCGCCGGCGCGGCCATGCACGTCGGTGCCAAGCGCCTTGATGTGGGCGAAGTGGACTGGAATGTCGGCGCTGCGGCCGATCTCGAGCACTTCGGCGACCGAGCCCAGCAACCCCAGCGTGTAGCTGGACTCGTCGCGCTGGTGGGTATCGTAGCGCCCGCCGCGGATCGCCGCCTCCCGGGCCAGGGCGACGACCTCGTCCGTGGTGGCGAAGCTCTGCGGCGCGTAGAACAGACCGGTCGACAAGCCGAACGCGCCTTCGCACATGGCATTGGCCACCATCTCGCGCATCCGCTGCAGTTCATCGTCCGTCGGTGCGCGCGCATCCTGTCCCAGCACGCGTGAACGGACCGCGCCGAAGCCGACGTACTGGGCGAGGTTGGTGCCGACGCCGTGACGTTCGAACCAGTCGCGGTCGGCGGCGACATCCGGCGTGCCGCCGCCGTCCACGCCGATGAACAGCGTGGTGACGCCCTGGAACAGCCACGGCGCATTGAGCCGCTCGTCCGGATCCTGCGAGCGGATGTAGCTGCCGGGATGCGTGTGCGGGTCGATGAAGCCGGGCGCGACGATGGCCCCGTCGGCATCGATGGTGCGCTCCGCGCGGTAGCGCGCCGCCGCATCCGGGCCGACGTGAACGATGCGATCCCCGGTCACCACCACGTCCGCGATCCGCGGGCCGTCGGGGCCGCCGTCGTAGACGGTACCGCCGGCGATCAACAGGTCCGCCGGCTCCGCGGTCGTGTCGTCGTCGGGAGCGGTGCAGGCGGCAAGCAGCAGCGAGGCGAGCGCGCCGCAGGCGGCGTAGCGGTATGGGTGGCGTCTGGTCATGCGGATGCTCCGGGGTGAACGCGTCTGTCGGGCGGCTGCGACGGCGCGACGCCCGCCCCGCCCCAGAATCCGGGCGCGGGCGGATGCAGTCGGCCGTCGCGCATGCGCACGCCGTCGTCGCGATCGCGTCGCAGCCACAGAGGGCCGTCGAGATCGACGAATTCGGCGTCGCGCGCAACGTGGAACGCGGGTGCGATGCCGAGCGACGAGCACACCATGCATCCGACCATGACGCGGAAGCCGCCTTCGCGCGCGGCTTTCAGCAATCGCAGCGCCTCGCTGAGGCCGCCGGTCTTGTCGAGCTTGATGTTCACCGCCTGGTAGCGATCCCTGAGCCGCGGCAGGTCGGCGGCGACATGGCAGGATTCGTCGGCGCAGATCGGCGTTGCCGACACGAAGCCGGACAGCGCCTCGTCCTGCGCGGCAGGCAGGGGCTGTTCGATCAGGTCGACCCGCGCTTCGGCCAGGACCGGTTGCAGCTCGCGCAGCAGGTCCAGGGTCCAGCTTTCGTTGGCATCGACGATCAGGCGGGCGTCCGGCGCGGCCTGCCGGACCGCGCGGATGCGCGTCCCGGGATCGCAGGCGTCGACCTTGAGTTTGATGAGTTCGAGCGTCGCCACCTGCGCGGCGGCCCGCGCCATTCTTTCCGGCGTGTCGATGCCGATCGTCTGTGCGCTGGCCAGCGCGGGCGGCGGCGTCCGGCCGAGCAGGGCGGCCACCGAGGAGCCGGTGCGGTTCGCTTCCAGGTCCCACAGTGCGCAGTCGATCGCATTGCGCGCGGCGCCCGGCGACAGCAGTTCGTCCAGTTGCGCGCGGTTGATGCCCGAGGCAATGGCGCCTTTGGCGAGCCCGATCTGCCCCAGCACCGAATCGACGGTTTCGCCGTAGCGCGCATACGGCACGGCTTCGCCGCGTCCTGCGATGCCGCCGTGCCGGATTTCCACCACCACCACCTCGGCCGAATGCTTGACCCCGCGCGAGATGCGGAACGGCGTGGCCAGCGGCCAGCTCCGGTGGCGGGCGATCAGCCGGCGAAGCATGAGAGCAGCCGGTCGACGATCCGGTCCGTGCCCATGGTCACCGGATCCTGCGCGGGCAGGCCCAGGAGGTCCTCCACTTCGCGGCAGGCGCGCCCGGCGGCGGCCGGCGCCAGGCGCGAGGTATTCAGCGACACGCCGACCGCCTGCGCGCCGGGGTTGGTCAGCCGGGCCGCGCGCAGGTTGGCCTCCAGGCACTCGCGCAGGTCGGGCAGCGGGAAGTGCGGCAACGCGCGCATGTGCGGGCGGCCGGGCTCGTGGCACAGCACCAGCGCGTCCGGCTGCGCGCCGTGCAGCAGGCCGAGCGACACGCCGGCATAGGACGGGTGGTACAGCGAGCCCTGGCCCTCGATCAGGTCCCAGCCGTCGTCCAGCCGCGCCGGCGAGACCCATTCGATGCCGCCGGAGATGAAGTCGGCCACCACCGCGTCGATCGGCACGCCGCGCCCGGCGATGAAGATCCCGGTCTGGCCGGTGGCGCGGAAGTCCGCGCGCACGCCGCGCTTGTGCAGTTCGCGCTCCAGCGCCAGCGTGGTGTACATCTTGCCCACAGAGCAGTCGGTGCCGACGGTGAGCAGGCGGCGGCCGGCGCGACGCGCGCCGGTGCCGACCGGCGTCTTCGGCGGCTCGCGCGCGTCGAACAGCACGCGGCCGTTGCGCTGCGCGGCCGCGGCGATCTCGGGATGGGAGCCGAGCCGCTCGTGCAGGCCGGACGCCACGTTCATGCCGGCGTCGAGCGCCGCGACCACGTGCGCGACCGCGCGCGGGTCCATCCGCCCGCCGGCGTTGGCCACGCCGACGATCATGGTGTTGACGCCGGCGGCGCGCGCCTGGGCGAAGTCCATGTCCGCCAGGCCGAGCGTGGTCCGGCAGTCCGCGTCGCGGAACTGGCCCACGCACCACTCCGGGCGCCAGAACGCCAGGCCGCGCGCGGTCTTGGCGGCGAGGTCGTCGTGCGCGTTGCCCAGGTACAGCAGGAACGGTGGCGGCCAGCCCGCGGCGGGATCGAAATGGGCGCGGGCTTCGTCGGGTCGGGACATCGGGTCACGCATTCCTTGTCGGCAGGTTCCGGGGTGGGGGCCGGCGCTACCGCCGAGAACGCCGGCCCTGCGGCCACGATAGGCATCGCGCCACGCGCGCACCATTGAAAAGACACCCGTCACGCATAACCGCAGGTTATGCGCGGCGGTGGCGCGCGCCGCTCCGTGCCAGACTGTTCCCCATGGACGCGCCGACCATCCTCATCGCCGACGACCACCCGCTGCTGAGGGCCGCGGTGCTGCATGCCCTGCAGGATAGCCTCGGTGCGATCCGCGTGGTCGAGGCCGAAAGCGCGTCGGCGCTGGCCTCGGTGCTGGCCGCCGATCCGGCGATCGAACTGGTGCTGCTCGACTTGGCGATGCCCGGCGCGCGCGGGCTGTCGTCGCTGGTCTACCTGCGCGGCGAGCGGCCGGAGCTGCCGGTGGTGGTGATCTCGTCGAACGACCATCCCCGCATTGTGCGTCGCGTGCAGCAGTTCGGCGCGGCCGGCTTCATCTCCAAGTCGGCGCCGGCCGAGTCGATCGGCCGGGCGGTGGCCGCGGTGCTCGACGGCGGCAGCTGGTTCCCGCCGTTGACGATCGAGCGTTCCGAGGACGACGCCCGGCTTGCCGCGCGCCTGGCGCAATTGACCCCGCAGCAGTTCCGGGTGCTGATGTGCCTGGCCGATGGCCTGCTCAACAAGCAGATCGCCCATGCGCTGGGGCTGGCCGAGAACACGGTGAAGGTGCACGTCACCGCGATCCTGAGGAAGCTCGAGTGCCACAGCCGCACCCAGGCCGCGGTGCTGGTCAAGGCGCTCGAGCGCGACGACGAGGTCTAGGGCCGGATCGACATGCGTGCCTTGGCCGGCTCCTGTGGGAGCGACGGGAGTCGCGACCGCCCGCCGGCGGAGCCGCGACGCCCCGGCAGCGGCATGTCGCTGCCGCTCCCCACGGGGTCGCCACGGCTCCGTCCGGGCCGGCTTCCGGGCGGAACAGCGAAGCGGCCCAGGCGTCACCCGCGCCGCAGCAGCAGCTGCGTCATCAGCGCGCGCAGCGCCGGCGGGCGCACCGGCTTGGCGAGAAAGCCCCAACCGGCCGCGCGGGCGCGCGCGTGCAGCGCCGGGTCCGTTTCGGCGGTGACCAGGATCACCAGCGGCGTGCATTGCCAGCGCTCGCACAGGGTTTCGAACACCGTCGGCCCGTCTTGCGCACCCAGGCGTACGTCGAGCAACACCAGGTCGGGCGCATTGTCGGGTGCGGCCGCGGCCAGCGCGGCGCCGGGGCCGTCGGACAGCGGCACGTCGCAGTCCCAGCGCCGCAGCAGCAGCCGCGTGGCGGCGCAGACGTGCGGATCGTCGTCGATGCACCAGACGCGGCAGCCGCGCAGTGGCGAGCCGTCGTCGGCCGGCGGCGGCTCGGGCGGCGGCGGGGCCGGCTCGGTGCCGGCAGCGACCAGCGGCACCGCGACCGCGAACACGCTGCCGATGCCGGGCCGCGAATGCAGGCCGACGCGGTGGTCGAGCAGCCGCGCGATGCGTTCGACGATCGCCAGTCCGAGGCCCGCGCCGCGGTCGCCGGCGGTGCCGGCGTCGAGCCGCCGGAACTCCTCGAAGATCTCGCCCTGCCGGTTGGGCGGAATGCCCGGGCCGGTGTCGTGCACCTCGATGCGCAGCAGGTCGCCGTCGCGGCGGCAGCCCAGCAGGATGCGGCCGCGCGCGGTGTAGCGCACCGCGTTCGACAGGAAGTTCTGCACCACGCGCCGCAGCAGGGCCGGATCGCTGCGCACCCAGGCGCGCGTGGGCACGTGGTCGAACTGCAGGCCGTGGGCGTGCGCCAGCACGCCGGTTTCGCTCGCCAGCCCGTCGAGCATCGGCCCGAGCGCGAAGCCGCGCACGTCGGTCCGCAACGTGCCGGACTCCAGGCGCGAGATGTCGAGCAGGCTGGCGAGGATGCCGTCCTGCGCCGCCAGCGCGCCGTCGATGCTGTCGGCGATGGCGCGGGTTTCGTCGTCGCGCAGGCGCGCACGCAGGCCGGAGACGAACATCCGCGCGGCGTTGAGCGGCTGCAGCAGGTCGTGCACCGCCGCGGCGGCGAATCGGCCCTTGTAGCGGTTCGCGGCCTCGGCCTCGCGCCGCGCCTGTTCCAGGTCGGCGGTGCGCTCGGCGATGCGCCGCTCGAGCGCGTCGGCCAGCGTGCGCAGTTCGCGCGCGGTGTTCTTGTAGCTGGTGATGTCGGCGTAGCTGGTCACGAAGCCGCCGTCGGGCAGCGGGTTGCCGCGGATCTCGAGCACCGTGCCGTCGTCCTTCTCGCTCTCGCGCATGTGCGGCCTGCCGCTGCGCAGATGGTCGAGGCGGCGCTGGATCGCTTCCTCGACCGGTCCCGGCCCGAGCAGCCCGCGTTGCGCGTTGTGGCGGAACACGTGCTCGATCGGCGTGCCCACCCGCACCAGGTCCGGCGGGAAGCGGAACAGCTCGATGTAGCGCGCGTTCCACGCGACGACGCGCAGGTCCGCGTCGATGATCACCACGCCCTGGGGCAGGTGCGCCAGGCGCCGGCTCAGGCCGGTGTCGGCCTCCTGCGCCGCGGCGACCAGGCCGTCGCGCGCGGTCCGCAGTTCCTCGGCGTGCTGCTGCACCAGCGTTTCGAGCTCGGCGCGGCTGCGCCGGCGCAATGCGCCCAGCCGCAGGCGCTGCTGCACGAACAGCAGCACGAACGCCAGCGCGACCCAGGACGCGCCGGCGATCGCCGCCCATTGCCGTGCCGCCGCCGCCACCGGCGCCGCATCGTGCAGCAGGTGCAGCGTCCAGCCGGTGTCGTCGAACGGCTCGCGCTGCCACAACCACAACCCCGGCATTTCCGGCGCAGCGATGCGCACCAGGCCGCTGCCGTCGGGCAGGGTGTGCAGCTGGCGGCCGGCGTGGGGGCGCAGCGTCTGCCCCTGGTACTGGCGGGTGGCCGCCAGTTCCGCGCGCGCACGCGTGTCCAGCGGCGCCAGGGTGCGATAGCGCCAGTCGTGGCGGCTGGCGAGGAACACCACGCCGAGCGCGTCGCTGACCAGCACGGTGTCGGCGTCCCGCGGCCAGGCCTGTTCGATCGCCGCCAGCTCGAGCTTGATCACGATCACGCCGATCGCGCGGCCGGCGTCGTCGCGCAGCGCTTCGGACAGGAAATAGCCCGGCACGCCGGTGGTCACGCCGATGCCGTAGAAGCGGCCGCGGCCCTCGCGCAGCGCCTGCTGCACGTAGGGGCGGAAGCCGTAGCGTTCGCCGACGTTGCTGCCCGGCTCGCGCCAGTTGCTCGCGGCGACCGCGATGCCGTCGGCATCGATCAGCGTCAGCGTCGATGCGCGCGTGGTGCGGTTGGCCTGTTCCAGGCGCAGGTTCAGGCGCTGCCGCGTGGCCGGGTCGACCGGCGCGGCCACGCCGGCGCGCAGGTCGGGATCGAGCGCCAGCACCTGCGGCAGCGCGCGATAGCGTTCGATCTGCTGCGCCAGCGCCTGCCGATGCAGTTCCAGCTGCTGGCGTGCCAGCCGCGCCTGGGTGTCGAGTTCGCGGCTTTCGCCGCCGCGCCAGGCGAGCGTCGTCGCCAGCGTCAGTCCGCCGGCCAGCAGCAGTGCGATCGACAGCAGCCGGCGGGTTCGGGCGTGATGCATCGGTGCCGATTGTAGGGGCCGCGAACCCCGGCGGGACGGGAACTTGCGGCCGTCTAGTACCAATGCGTTATCGGCAGCGCGGCGCGTCGGCGGTACAACGGCTGCCTCCGCCGCATGGCGCCCAGTCCCCCGTATGCGCACCGATTCCCCTCCGGCGCCGGCCGCCGCCCGCGTCCCGCTGTACCGGCAGCTCTACGTGCAGGTGCTGGTCGCGATCGCGTGCGGCGCTCTGCTGGGGCATTTCGCGCCGGCACTGGCCGAGCAGTTCAAGCCACTGGGCGACGGTTTCATCAAATTGGTCAAGATGATCATCGCGCCGGTGATCTTCCTGACCATCGTCACCGGCATCGCCGGCATGACCCAGCTGCGCACGGTCGGCCGGGTGTTCGCCAAGGCGATGGCGTATTTCCTGTTCTTCTCGACGCTGGCGCTGGTGATCGGCATGGTGGTCGCGCACGCGGTCAAGCCGGGCGCGGGCATGAACATCGATCCTGCCTCGCTGGACACCGGCGCGGTGGAGGGCTACGTGCAGGCCTCGCACGACATGTCCCTCGTCGGGTTCCTGCTCGACGTGATTCCCGCCACCATGGCCGGTGCCTTCGTCGACGGCAATATCCTGCAGGTGCTGTTCGTCGCGGTGCTGTTCGGCATCGCGCTGGCGCTGGCCGGCGACCGGGGCCGCCCGGTGCAGGTGTTGCTGGAAGCGCTGACCATGCCGGTGTTCAAGCTGGTGCACATCCTGATGAAGGCCGCACCGATCGGCGCCTTCGGCGCGATCGCCTTCACCATCGGCCGCTACGGCGTCGAGTCGCTCGCCAACCTGGCGTGGCTGGTCGGCACGTTCTACGCCAGCGCGCTGCTGTTCGTGCTGGTGGTGCTCGGCGCGGTATCGAGGCTGTGCGGCTTCTCGATCCTCAAGCTGATCCGCTACCTCAAGGCCGAGCTGCTGCTGGTGCTGGGCACCTCGTCGTCGGAGTCGGCGCTGCCGTCGCTGATGGAGAAGATGGAGAAGGCCGGTTGCCGGAAGTCGGTGGTCGGGCTGGTGGTGCCGACCGGCTATTCGTTCAACCTCGACGGCACCAACCTGTACATGACCCTGGCCGCGCTGTTCATCGCCCAGGCCACCGACACCGACCTGACGCTCTGGCAGCAGGTGATGCTGCTGCTGGTGGCGATGCTCAGTTCCAAGGGCGCGGCCGGCGTGACCGGCGCGGGCTTCGTGACGCTCGCCGCCACGCTGTCGGTGGTGCCCACCGTGCCGATCGCGGGCATGGCGCTGATCCTGGGCATCGACCGCTTCATGAGCGAATGCCGCTCGATCACCAACTTCATCGGCAATGCCGTCGCCACGGTGGTGGTGTCGCGCTGGGAGGGCGGGCTCGACCGGGCGCAACTGGCGCGCGCGCTCGACGGCGCGCCCATCGCCGATACCGGCACCGATACCGGAGCCGCGCCGCTGGGGCGCGGACTCGACGACACCACGATTGGGGAGGGCAGCACATGAAAGACAGCTGGATGGGCGGGGCCGCATTGGCATGCGTGCTGACGGCCTGCGCCTGGGCGGCGCCGGTGGCGGCGCAGCCGGGCGGCGTGGAGACGATGCCGCTGTGGCCCGACGGCCACCTGCCGCAGGTGGTGCAGGGGCCGGAGCTGGTCGGCAACGAGGGCAGCGCCATGGGCGCGGTGACCCGCGTGTCCGCGCCGCGCATGGAGATCCACCGCCCGGCGCGGCCGAACGGCACCGCGGTGCTGATCCTCGGCGGCGGCGGCTTCTTCCGCATCCAGGTCGGCACCGCCGCGCGGCCGATGGCGCAGTGGCTGGCCTCGATCGGGGTCACCAGCGCCGTGCTGTACTACCGGCTGCCGGTGGACGGCTGGCCGGCCTCGGCGCCGTTCGCCGACGGCCAGCGCGCGATGCGGCTGCTGCGGGCCAACGCCGCGGAGCTCGGCATCGATCCGGAGAGGATCGGCGTGATGGGATCGTCGGCCGGGGCGACCCTGGGCGGCATCCTCGCCACCCGCTTCGACCACGACTTCTATCCCGCGGTGGACACGGCCGACGCCCTTCCTTCGCGGCCGGACTTCGTGGCCATGCTGTACCCGGTCGTCACCCTGCGCGCGCCGTACGACACCACCCGCACGCGCCGCGAGCTGGGCACGCAGGCCGACGCGGTGGAGGCGTACTCGGTGGAGTCGCACGCGCGCGCCGACATGCCGCCGGTGTTCCTGGCCCACGCCGCCGACGACCCGATCGCCGACGTCGCCCACAGCCTGCTGATGTTCGACGCGGTGCGCGAACAGGGCGTGGACGTGGAGATGCACGTCTTCGACCGCGGCGGCCACAGCTGGGGGCTGGGCCGGCCCGGGACCCGGGCGGCGCAGTGGCCGCGCCTGTTCGCCACCTGGGCGCGCACGCACGGATTCATGTCCGCACCGCCCGCGCGCCTGCAGCCGCTGACCGGCGACATGCCGGCGCCGACGCCGACGACGGCCGAAGACGATGCACTTTCGCCGGAAGACGACGAGGACTGAGCCCGTGTTCCGACGCGACCCGAACGCCATGGAGATCCCGATGAACCGCAAATCCACCCGCGCCAGCTCGCCGACGGCGCTCGCCGCCGGAGCCCTGCTCGGCCTGGCCGCACTGCCGGGCCTGGCCGCCGATCCGGCCACCGATGCCGAACTGCGCGCGCTGATCGCCCAGCAGTCCGAACAGATCCGCCAGCAGGCGGTGCAGCTGGAAATGCTCAACCGGCGCCTGAGCGCGCTCGAAGGCGGCGGTGCCGGCAGCACGACGGCCGCCGCACCCGACGCCGCCGTGCAGGCGCAGGTGGCGGCCGCCGTGGCCGACACCCGCCAGGACGACATGGCCATCCTGCAGGCGCAGGTGGCGCAGCTCGCCGCCGGCGGCGGCACCGGCGGTGGCAACACCAGCTGGCGCCGCGGCGGCCCGGAGCTGCGCAACTCCGACCGCAGCTTCACCTTCCACCCGCGCGGCCGCATGCTGGCGGACTTCTCCGCCACCCGCGGCTCGGACTACGGCGAGCGCAACATCAACGGCTCGGAGATGCGCCAGGTCCGCCTGGGCGCCGAGGGCAGCATGGGCCCGCTGGGCTACAAGATCGACGCCGAGCTGGCCGACAACGACGTCAGCATCAAGGACGCCTACCTGTCCTGGGATACCCGGCTGGGGGCGCTGCCGGCCGAGTTCTACGTCGGCAACAAGCTCAAGGACCGCGCCATCGACAGCGCCACCACGCTCACCCGGGTGCCGTTCATGGAGCGCAACGCGGTGGCCTCGGTGGGCACGCCCGACAGCGGCTACTTCGGCCTGGGCGCGCAGATGAAGCTGATCGGCCAGAACTGGCACTACAGCCTGGGCGTGACCGGCGACGACATCGGCAACGCCGGCGCGGAAAGCGATTCGCTCACCTTCACCACGCGCGCCCACTGGAACCCGATCAAGCGCAGCGCCGGGTTCCTGCACCTGGGCGGCTGGTACGTGTACCAGGACCACGGCATCGACGCCGACCGCATCAACAAGGTGCCGCGCATCGCCTCGGGCTTCAACGACAACGTGCGCGTGTCGGCCAGCGCGATCGAAGGCGTGACCCGGGAGAACATCTGGGGCGCCGAGCTCGGCGGCACCTGGCGCAACTTCTGGGCCTTCGGCGAATACACCGAGCGCGACATCCACTCGTCCACCGAAGACGACGTCACCCACACCGCCACCTCGGCCTACGCCGGCTGGCTGATCACCGGCGAGAAGCCCGGCTTCAGCAGCCGCTCCGGCGTCTGGGGCACCACCCGCGTGGCGCGCCCGGTGACCGACGGCGGCATCGGCGCATGGGAACTGGCCACGCGCTACGACGAGTACGACTTCACCGACGCCGCCCGCGGCGGCGAGGGCGATGCCTGGACCCTGGGCCTGAACTGGTACCTGAACAATTGGTCGCGACTGATGCTCAACTACGTGCACTGGACCACCGACAACAACGTCGGCGCCTACCGGGGCCCCGATTCCGGCAACTCGCTCAACGTGCGCGCGCAGGTCGTGTTCTGAACCGGCGCCACGCGCAGCCGGCCGGATCCGCGCCCGGCCGGCCGCGCACGCTTTGCGATTAGAATCCCGTGCACAGACCCAGAGCGCCAAGGCCGATGTCCGAAAAACCCAGCAGCACCGAAACCGCCGAGGATTTCCGCAACGCCGCGCTCGACTACCACCGCCTCGCGCCCCCGGGCAAGATCAAGGTCGCCGCCACCAAGCCGATGCTCACCCAGCGCGACCTGGCGCTGGCGTACTCGCCCGGCGTGGCCCATGCCTGCGAGGCGATCGTGGCCGACCCCAACGCCGCCAGCGAGCTCACCGCGCGCGGCAACCTGGTGGCGGTGATCAGCAACGGCACCGCGGTGCTGGGCCTGGGCGACATCGGCCCCCTGGCCGGCAAGCCGGTGATGGAAGGCAAGGGCGTGCTGTTCCAGAAGTTCGCCGGCATCGACGTGTTCGACATCGAGGTCGACGAGCGCGATCCAGACAAGCTGGTCGACATCATCGCCAGCCTCGAGCCGACCTTCGGCGGCATCAACCTCGAGGACATCAAGGCGCCGGAGTGCTTCATCGTCGAGCGCAAGCTGCGCGAGCGGCTCAACATCCCGGTGTTCCACGACGATCAGCACGGCACCGCGATCATCGTCGGCGCCGCGGTGATCAACGCGCTGGAGATCGCCGGCAAGCAGATCGGGGACGTGAAGCTCGCCACCGCCGGCGCCGGCGCCGCCGGCATCGCCTGCCTGGACATGCTGGTGGCACTGGGCCTGAAGCCGGAGAACATCCTCGCCGTCGACCGTCACGGCGCGCTCTACACCGGCCGCGGCGACATGGACCCGGACAAGCAGCGTTACGCCCGCGACACCGGCAAGCGCACCCTGGCCGAGATCGTCGAGGGCGCCGACATCTTCCTCGGCCTGTCCGCCGGCGGCGTGCTCACCGCCGACATGGTGGCGACCATGGCCGAGCGCCCGATCATCCTGGCGCTGGCCAACCCGTACCCGGAGATCCTGCCGGAGGAGGCGAAGCGGGTGCGCCCCGACTGCATCATCGCCACCGGCCGCAGCGACTATCCCAACCAGGTCAACAACGCGCTCTGCTTCCCGTACATCTTCCGCGGCGCGCTCGATGTCGGCGCCACCGGCATCGACGAGGCGATGAAGCTGGCCTGCGTCAAGGCCATCGCCGAGCTGGCGAAGATCGAGGCCAGCGACCTCGGCAGCGCCTACGGCGGCGACCTGCCCACCTTCGGCCCCGACTACATCATCCCGCGCCCGTTCGACCAGCGCCTGCTGACCATGCTGGCGCCGGCGGTGGCCAGGGCGGCGATGGACTCGGGCATCGCCCTGCGCCCGATCGCCGACCTCGACGCCTACCGCGAGCGGCTCGGCCAGTTCCTCTACCGCACCGGCCTGGTGATGAAGCCGGTCTACGACCGCGCCCGCAGCGACCGCCAGCGCGTGGTCTACGCCGAGGGCGAGGAGGAGCAGGTGCTGCGCGCGGTGCAGACCGTGGTCGACGAGAAGCTCGCCTTCCCGATCCTGATCGGCCGCCCCGACGTGATCGAGAACCGGATCGAGCGGATGGGCCTGCGGCTGCAGGCCGGGCGCGACTTCGAACTCACCAACATCAACGACGACCCGCGGTTCAACGAGTACTGGCAGCAGTACCACGCCATCACCGAGCGCCGCGGCGTGACCCCGGACTCGGCCAAGAACCTGCTGCGCTCGCGGCCGTCGCTGATCGCCGCGCTGATGGTCGAGCGCGGCGAGGCCGACGCGATGATCTGCGGCCTGGTCGGGCGCTTCCACAAGAAGCTGGGCTACATCCGCAGCGTGTTCGCGCTCGATCCGGGCGTGCAGAGCACCTCGGCGATGACCGGCGTGGTCAACGACCGCGGCCTGTGGTTCTTCCTCGACACCCACGTGCAGCTCGACCCCAGCGCCGAGCAGATCGCCGAGAGCACCCTGCAGGCCAGCTACCGGCTCAGGCTGTTCGGCATCGAGCCGAAGGTGGCGCTGCTGTCGCACTCCAATTTCGGCAGCCACGACAATCCCAGCGCCGCCAAGATGCGCCGCGTGCGCGAGATCCTCGTCCAGCGCAAGCCGGACCTGGAGGTCGACGGCGAGATGATGGCCGACACCGCCTGGGACGAGCTCCTGCGCCGGCGCATCTTCCCCAACACCACGCTGTCGGGCCGCCCCAACCTGTTCGTGCTGCCGAACCTGGACGCGGCCAACATCGCCTACAACATGGTGCGGGTGATGACCGACGGCGTGGCGCTGGGCCCGATCCTGATGGGCATCAGCCGTCCCGCGCACGTCATGACCCCGACCTCCACCCCGCGGCGGGTGATCAACATGACCGCCATCGCCGCCGTCGAGGCCCAGATCCGCAAGACCCAGCGCGGCGGCGGCTGACAGTTCAAAGCGCCGAGAACCGCGGCGCCGCCACTCTCCGGCTTTTGTGGGAGCGACGGAAGTCGCGACGACCGGAGACGGCGAAGTCGCGACTGCCGTCGCTCCCACAAGGGCGGCTCGCGACGGCGGGCCCGGGCGACTGCTCGTCCCAGCGCCGGCCATTTAGCGGGCAACCTGGTGCGCCCCGCCTCCTGTGGGAGCGACGGCAGTCGCGACTGAGCTGTGTCCGGTCGCGCGTCTTACTGCAACCACTCCCACCAAAGGCATAGCGGTTTTCCGACAACCGTCCAGGGCATCTACCGATGCCCGCGACATCCCGGTTCCGCCATCGTTCGCGCATGGCAGCTTTCACTTCGACGACCGGATACCGCGCGCTGCGCAAGGGACGGGTTTCGATCCCGGGGCAGGTCTATCTCGTTACCACCGTCTGCCGGAACAGGCAGCCGTGGTTTGGAGAATGGCACTGCGCCCGGGTCGCGGCTTCGGCGCTGGGCGAATCCCGGCTCTGGCGCGGATCGCAGCCGTTGTGCTGGACGCTGATGCCCGACCACCTGCATGCGCTGGTCGCGTTGGGCGCGGACGAGCCGCTGTCGCGGCTGATGCAGCGGATCAAGGCGGTCACCGCCCGTGCCGCAATCCGCGCCGACGGCAGCCGGGATGCACATCTGTGGATGCCGGGTTTCCACGATCGCGCACTGCGACGCGATGAAGACCTACTTGCCGTCGCCCGGTATGTCATCGCCAACCCGCTTCGCGCGGGCCTGGCGTCCTCGGTCGCAGCGTATCCGTTCTGGGACGCGATCTGGATCGGAAACGGGCTGGATCTCCCGTGATGCATCCGGTCGGGATGGAGCAGATCGAAACCCGATGTTCCGCATCTCTTCTCCTGTGGGAGCGACGGAAGTCGCGACTGCGCGGTGTCCGGTCGTCGCGGCTCCCGGCGGCGGCATGCCGCCCGCATAAGCCCCACTACACTCCCCACAAAAGCCCCGCAGATCCCGCTGCGTCAGTCCTCGGTCGCCGGTTCGTTGAGCACCGCCCAGAAGCGGCCGAGGGTGCGCACGGCCTCGAAGAAGCGGTCCGCGTCGACCGGCTTGACCACGTACGCGTTCACGCCCAGGTCCCAGCTGCGGGCCAAGTCGCTCTCCTCGCGCGAGGACGACAGGATCACCACCGGCAGCCGCCTGAGGTGCGGGTCGTTGCGCAGTTCGGTCAACACCTCCAGCCCGTCCATGCGCGGCATCTTGATGTCCAGCAGCAGCACCGCCGGCAGGCCTTCCTCGCGGTCGGCGTGGCGGCCGCGCCGCCGCAGGTAGTCCAGCACCTCCACGCCGTCCTCGACGTGCACGATGGGATTGGCCAGGCGTGCCTCGCGCAGGGCGTCGATCGTCATTTCGGCGTCGTTCGGGCTGTCCTCGGCCAGCAGGATGGTGCGGATCTCGGTCATGTCGGAGTCCCAGCAAGAGCGGGCGCGTCGCCCGCGGCGGAAAGGATGAAATGGAAGGTGGCGCCTTCGCCGGGCGCGGCCTCGGCCCAGATGCGCCCGCCGTGGCGGCCCAGCACCCGGCGCACGCTGGCCAGGCCGATCCCGGTGCCGGGAAACTCGTCGGCCGCGTGCAGGCGCTGGAACACGCCGAACAGCTTGTCCGCGTACTTCATGTCGAAACCGGCGCCGTTGTCGCGCACGTGGAAGCGGTGGCCGCCGTCGTCGTCGCGCACGCAGCCGACCTCGATCACCGCCGGTTCGCGGCCGCGGCTGTACTTGACCGCGTTGCCGAGCAGGTTCAGCCACACCTGGCGCAGCATGTTCTCGTCGCCGGTCACCACCGGCAGCGGGCCGATGCGCCATTCGATGCGGTGGCCGGGGCTGTCGGCGGCATTGTTGGCGTCGAGCATCGCGCGAGTTTCCGCCACCAGCGACTGCATGTCGACCAGCTGCAACCGCAGCGCGCTGCGGCCCAGGCGAGAGTACACCAGCAGGTCGTCGATCAGCGCCGACATGCGCCCGGCCGAGCCGATCATCACCTCCAGGTAGTGCCGGCCCTTGTCGTCGACGGCGTCGCCCAGGTGCCGCTCCAGCTTGCCGCCGAAGCCGGCGATGTGCCGCAGGGGCGCGCGCAGGTCGTGCGAGACAGAATAGCTGAAGGCCTCCAGCTCCCGGTTCACGTCCGACACCTGTTCCACCTTGCCCTGCAACTGGCGGTTGAGCTCGTGGATCCGCTGCTCGCTGGCCTTCTGCAGGCTGATGTCGCTCACGGTGACCAGCACCACCGCGTCGGCGCTGTCGGGCAGCGGCATGCGCCGCGCGTTGATCAGCATCGTGCGCTCGACGCCGTCCACCGTAAGTTGCCGCTGCTCGTGGTCCCACAGTTCGCGCCCGCGGGTCAGCACGTCGGACAGGCGGCGCAGGATCTCGCCCTTCTCCCACGCGCCGCCGCCGATCGCGGGGAGCGGGCGATCCAGGATGTCCTCCTCCACGCCGTAGAGCTCGGCGAAGGCGGCGTTGTGCATCACCACCCGCATCCCGCCGTCGACCAGCACGATCGGTTCGCGCACCGTATCCAGCACCACCGCGGCGCGGGCGCTGGCGCGCGTTGCGGTGCGCTCGGCGTCCATGCGGCGTCCCAGTTGGCGCGCGGAGAACCAGAGCACGCCGCCGAGCAGCAGCAGCTGCGCGACCATCGCCGTCCAGCTCGCCATCGTCGCGCGCTCGCCGATGCGCTCGGCCCGCGCCTGGCGCGATTCCAGCCGCGCCTGTTCCTCGGCGATGATCTCCTCGATCAGGCGCTGGATCGGATAGTCCGTCACCAGCCGCTCGACGGCCTCGGGCGAGGCGCCGGTCCCGGCGTCGACGATCCGCTCGGCCTGGTGCGCCCGCAGCGCGATGTTCGACTGCAGCCCGCCGATCCGAACCTGCTGGTCGGCGTCGTCGCGGGTCAGGCGCTGCACCTCCAGCACCGTCGGTGCGATCCTTTCGCGGCTCTCGGCGATGCGCGCCCGCACCGATTCATTGTCCACCCCGTTCGCGATCGCCAGCGCGCCCGCTTCCAGGTTGCGCACGTCCGAGGCCAGCGCGTGCATGGCCGCGGCCACGTTGTGGGTATGGGTCACCCGCTGCCAGGCATCGCGGCTGTCCAGCGTCGCCTTGCGCAGCAGCAGGAACGGGGCCACCACGATCAGCACGATCGCCGCGCCCAGCGCGAGCAGCCGCCACTGCGGGAGAGGGTTGTAGCGGATTCTGGAAGACATGGAGGAATGGAACCCTCGGCCGTGAAATCGCGATGTTCGGGACATCGGCACACGGTGCAGGCCCCGCTCCCCGGACGGCGGATCGACGCCGGCGACCGCCGCCGGCGGTCGCGCGCGCCGCGAGGCCGCATGCCTGCGGCGCTGTCTGGTGTCCGCGGAACCGTGCATGATCGACGCGAGGCGTTAAGGCCGCGCGATGACGGCGCCGGCGGCACCGCGGCCGGCGCGGCGCGGCGGCCCCGCCCGCCCGGCACCGCTGTCCCGCGGACAGTCTGGCGAGCCGCCGCCGCCTGCTAGAATCCGGACTCTAAATTCACGATCAATGCGCGGCCAGCGGGCCGCCGCCCGCGGAGCATTTCCCCCACATGAACTGGCTCAACGACGTCCTGCAGAACGATCCCGACCCCACCGAGACCCGCGAATGGGTCGAATCGCTCAAGGCCGTCATCGACGCCGACGGCCCCGGGCGCGCCCACCAGCTGCTCGACAACATGGTCGAGCTCACCCGTCGCGCCGGCGCGCACCTGCCGTTCGCGCCGACCACCGAGTACATCAACACCATCCCGCCGCACCTCGAGCCGCGGATGCCCGGCGATGCGCAGCTGGAATGGCGCATCCGCTCGATCATCCGCTGGAACGCGATGGCCATGGTGGTGCGCGCCAACCGCAAGCCCGGCGACCTCGGCGGCCACATCGCCAGTTTCGCCAGCTCCGCCACCCTGTACGACGTCGGCTTCAACCACTTCTGGCGTGGGCCCGAGGGCGAGCACCCCGGCGACCTGCTGTACGTGCAGGGCCACAGCTCGCCGGGCATCTACGCCCGCTCGTTCCTCGAGGGCCGCTTCGACGAGTCGCAGCTCGACCACTTCCGCATGGAGGTGGACGGCCGCGGCATCAGCTCCTATCCGCACCCGTGGCTGATGCCCGATTACTGGCAGACGCCCACGGTGAGCATGGGCCTGGGCCCGATCGCCGCCATCTACCAGGCGCGCAACTGGAAGTACCTGGAAGCGCGCGGCCTGATCCCCAAGACCGACCGCAAGGTCTGGTGCTTCCTGGGCGACGGCGAGACCGACGAGCCAGAGAGCCTGGGCGCGATCTCGGTGGCCGGGCGCGAGGGCCTGGACAACCTGGTGTTCGTGATCAACTGCAACCTGCAACGCCTGGACGGCCCGGTGCGCGGCAACGGCAAGATCATCCAGGAGCTGGAGGGCGCCTTCCGCGGCGCCGGCTGGAACGTCACCAAGCTGGTCTGGGGCAGCTACTGGGATCCGCTGCTGGCCAAGGACAAGGACGGCATGCTGCGCAAGCTGATGATGGAGACCGTCGACGGCGAGTACCAGAACTGCAAGGCCTTCGGCGGCGCCTACACCCGCGAGCATTTCTTCGGAAAATACCCGGAGACCGCGGAGATGGTGGCCAACCTCTCCGACGACGACATCTGGCGCCTCAACCGCGGCGGCCACGACCCGCACAAAGTCTTCGCCGCCTACGACAACGCGGTCAAGACCAAGGGCCAGCCCACCGTGATCCTGGCCAAGACGGTCAAGGGCTACGGCATGGGCAGCGCCGGCGAGGCGCTCAATCCCACCCACCAGACCAAGAAGCTCGACGACGAGGCCGTGCGCGCGTTCCGCGACCGCTTCAAGATCCCGGTCGGCGACGACCAGCTCAAGGACGGCCAGGTGCCGTTCTACCACCCGGGCGAGAAGTCCGACGAGGTCAACTACCTCAAGGAGCGCCGCAGGCAGCTCGGCGGCTACCTGCCGCAGCGCCGCCGGAAGACCACGCAGCAGCTCAAGGCGCCGAAGCTCGAGGCGTTCGACCGCCTGCTCAAGTCCACCGGCGAGCGCTCCATCAGCACCACCATGGCCTTCGTGCAGGCGCTTGGCATCGTGCTGCGCGACAAGCAGGTGGCCCCGCGGGTGGTGCCGATCGTCGCCGACGAGGCGCGCACCTTCGGCATGGAGGGCATGTTCCGCCAGCTCGGCATCTACGCCCCGCAGGGCCAGAAGTACAAGCCGGTCGACCGCGACCAGCTGATGTACTACCGCGAGGACGCCGCCGGGCAGGTGCTGGAGGAGGGCATCACCGAGGCGGGCGCGTTCTCGTCCTGGCTGGCCGCGGCCACCAGCTACAGCACCAACGACCTGCCGATGCTGCCGTTCTACATCTACTACTCGATGTTCGGCTTCCAGCGCATCGGCGACCTGGCCTGGATGGCCGGCGACATGCGCGCGCGCGGGTTCCTGCTCGGCGCCACCGCCGGCCGCACCACGCTCAACGGCGAGGGCCTGCAGCACGAGGACGGCCACAGCCACCTGCTGGCCGGCGCCATCCCGAACTGCCGCAGCTTCGATCCCACCTTCGGCTACGAGGTCACCGTGATCCTGCAGCACGGCATGCGGCGCATGCTCGAAGAGCAGGTGGACGAGTACTACTACCTCACCCTGATGAACGAGAACTACACCCAGCCGGACATGCCCGAGGGCGCCGCGGAGGGGATCATCAAGGGCATGTACCTGCTCAAGGACGCGGGCAAGCCGAAGAAGGGCGAGCACCGCGTGCAGCTGCTGGGCTCGGGCACCATCCTGCGCGAGGCCATCGCCGCCGCCGAGCTGCTGGACAAGGACTTCGGGGTCACGGCGGACATCTGGTCCTGCCCCAGCTTCAACGAGCTGCGCAGGGACGGCTACGACGCCGAGCGCCACAACCGCTTGAACCCGGAAGCCAAGAAGCCGCGCAAGCCGTACGTCACCGAACTGCTGGAAGGCCGCCAGGGCCCGGCGATCGCCGCCACCGACTACGTGCGCGCCTTCGCCGACCAGATCCGCGCCTTCGTGCCCATGCACTACACCGTGCTCGGCACCGACGGCTTCGGCCGCTCCGACACCCGCGCCAACCTGCGGCGGCACTTCGAGGTCGACCGGTCCTACATCGCGCATGCGGCGATCGAGGCGCTGGCGAAGGACGGGAAGATGACGCCGAAGGACGTCTCGCGGGCGATCAAGCTGTACAAGCTCGATGCGGAGAAGCCGAATCCGGTCGGGGTCTGAGGCCCTGCTGGGGGTGGCACGAAAGGCGGCCTGCGGGCCGCCTTTTTGTCGTTCCGCTTCGTCCTGCGAGGCCGAGGGAACGGAGCCTGCAGCCGAGATCGAGGCAGGCAAGCTCGTCTGGCCGGTCGACCTGGACGCCCTCGCCGGCACGCCCGACTGGGCAAAGCCGCTGCTGGAGGCGGCGCTGTCGATGGGCGAGTAGCAGCGGAGAACCCGAAGCCGCGCCCCCACCGACACGCTTCCCGCCGCCCCTTCGCCCTGGCGGCAGATTCCGTCGCGCAGCACGTTCCGCCCGAAGCTCGTCAGAAGGGCGCGTCGTCGGCGTCCCTCGATGCGTCCCCCGCGGCCGGCGCCCGACTGGCCGTCTTCGCGGCCGCCTTCTTCGCGGTCTTCTTCGTGGCCTTTTTGGCCGCCGCCTTCTTGGCGGTCTTCTTCGCGACCTTCTTCGCCGCCTTCTTGACGGCCTTCTTCGCGGGGGCGGCCTTCTTGGCCGGCGCCTTCTTCGCCGCGGTCTTCTTGCCGAAGCGGCCGCGTGCCGGCTTGCCGGTCTCCTCCATCAGCTTCTGCGCCTCTTCCAGCGTCAGCGAGGCCGGTTCGCGGTCCTTGGGGATCTTGCCGTTGAGCTTGCCGTCGCTCAGGTACGGGCCGTAGCGGCCGTTGAGCACCTGGATGTCGCTGCCCGCGAACTCCTTGATGATGCGGTTGCGGGCGATCTCCTCCTTCTCCTCGATCAGCGCCACCGCGCGCGCCAGGTCGACGGTGTAGGGGTCGTCCTCCTTCTTCAGCGAGGCGTAGACGCTGCCGCGCTTGGCGAACGGGCCGAAGCGGCCGATGCCGACGCTGACCTCCTCGCCCTTGTCCTCGCCCAGCTTGCGCGGCAGCAGGAACAGCTCCAGCGCATCGGCGAGGGTGATGGTGTGCATGCTCTGGCCGGGCCGCAGCGAGGCGAACTTCGGCTTGTCCTCGGCGTCCTCGGCGGTGCTGCCGATCGCGGCGTACGGCCCGTAGCGGCCGAGCCGCACGCTGACCGGCTTGCCGGACTTGGGATCGGTGCCGAGCTCGCGGGCGCCGGTGGCCTGGCTGCGGTCGACCGACTCGATCTTGTCGGCGACCAGATCCTTGAACGGTCCCCAGAACCGCTCCATCAGCGGCACCCATTCCTCCTCGCCGCGCGAGACCGCGTCCAGCTCGTCCTCGAGCTTCGCGGTGAAGTCGTAGTCGACGTAGCGGGTGAAGTGGCTGCTGAGGAACTTGGACACCGCGCGGCCGACGTCGGTCGGGCGGAAGCGGCGGCTCTCCAGTTCCACGTACTTGCGGAACTGCAACGTCTGGATGATCGAGGCATAGGTGGACGGCCGGCCGATGCCGTACTCCTCCAGGGTCTTGACCAGCGAGGCCTCGGAGAAGCGCGGCGGCGGCTCGGTGAAGTGCTGGTTGGCGTTGATGCGTTCCAGCGGCACGCGCTCGCCCGGCTTCATCAGCGGCAGCTTGCGGCCCTCGTCCTCGTCCTCGGCGGCCTTCTGGTCCTTGCCTTCCTCGTACACGGCCAGGAAGCCGGGGAACACCACCGTGGTGCCGCTGGCACGGAAGCTGTGGTCGCTGCCGGCGGCCAGGTCCACCGAGACGGTGTTGAGCGTGGCCGGCACCATCTGGCAGGCGACCGCGCGCTTCCACACCAGCTCGTACAGGCGGCGGCCGTCGTCGTCGAGGTACTTCGCCACCTGCGCCGGCGTGCGCAGCGCCGAGGACGGGCGGATCGCCTCGTGCGCCTCCTGCGCGTTCTTGGACTTGGTCTGGTAGAAGTTCGGCTTGTCCGGCAGCGAGCGGGTGCCGAAGTCGCGGGCGATGACGTCGCGGATCTCGGTCAGCGCATCGGCCGACAGGTTCACCGAGTCGGTACGCATGTAGGTGATCAGGCCGACGGTGCCCTCCTCGCCGATCGCCACGCCCTCGTACAGCTTCTGTGCCACGCGCATGGTGCGGCTGGTGGTGAAGCCGAGCTTGCGCGCGGCCTCCTGCTGCAGGGTCGAGGTGGTGAACGGCGGCGCCGGGCGGCGCTTGCGCTCCTTGCTGACCACGTCGGTGACGTGCAGGGCGCCATTGGCCGCGGCGACGATGCGGGCGCGTGCGTCCTCGGCGGTCTCGCCGTCGGTGATGGTGAACTGCTCGAACTTCTTGCCGTCGAACTTGTTGAGCTTGGCGGTGAAGGCCTGCGACGGGTGCGCGCACTCGGCCTCGATCGACCAGTACTCGCGCGCGACGAAGGCCTCGATCTCCTCCTCGCGCTCGACGATCATGCGCAGCGCCGGAGACTGCACCCGGCCGGCCGACAGGCCGCGCTGCACCTTGCGCCACAACACCGGCGACAGGTTGAAGCCCACCAGATAGTCCAGCGCGCGCCGCGCCTGCTGCGCGTCCACCAGGGGGCCCGCGATCTGCCGCGGGTTGGCCATCGCCTCCTTGATCGCGCGCGGCGTGATCTCGGTGAACACCACGCGGTGCAGGTCCTTGTCCTCGAGCAGGCCGCGTTCCTTCAGGATCTCGACGATGTGCCAGCTGATCGCCTCGCCCTCGCGGTCCGGGTCGGTCGCCAGGTAGATGCCTTCGGCGCCCCTGGCGGCCTTGGCGATCGCCTCGACGTGCTTTTGGTTCTTTTCGATCAGGTCGTAGCGCATGCGGAACCCGTGGTCGGGATCGACCGCGCCCTCCTTGGGCACCAGATCGCGGACATGGCCGTAGGAGGCCAGGACCTGGAAGTCCTTGCCGAGGTATTTGTTGATCGTCTTGGCCTTGGCGGGCGACTCGACGATGAGCAGGTTCTTGGCCATCTGGGGGGTTCCGGGGCGCCGCTTGCCGGCGCCATGAGAGGGGTTTCGCAGACACGGACGCCCGGGGACGGGCCCCGGGCGTTCAGGTTTCACCTTATTACAGGAATCATGCCGAGCCCGGCGCTGTCAAGCGCGAGGCCGTCGCAGGCGGGTATTCTCGCCCGTTTTGGCTCAGGTGGCGAAACGCAGGGCGACTGCCGTCACGGCCAGCAGCAGCAACGCCGCCGCCCCCAGGATCCAGCGCCGGCCGGAACGCGCCGGCGCGACAGGCGCCTCGACCGGCCGGGCGGCGTGAACGGACGCGGCTGCCGGGGCCGATCTCGAACGTCTCGGTGCAGTCGCGCAAGGGGCGCGCCGCGGCAGGATCGTTGCGCCAGAGCGGGGTTTCCAGGCGGATGTGGCCGAACTGGAACAGGCGCACGATGGCGTCGTCCTGATACGGCCCGTAACTCATGCCGCGTTCGTCGGCGTAATGCCACTGCGCCGGTGGCCGGTCGCGTCCTTGCGTGGTTTGCATGCTGTCCATTGCGTTGGAAAGGCGGGAATTGTCGCGATCGCCGCGGCGGGTCCGGTCCCGCCGTAGAGCGGAGCTTGCTCCGCTGCTCCCGGCTCCGGAGCCCGCGCAGCGGAGCAAGCTCCGCTCTACGGGGCAGGCGGGGCGCGCTCAGTGCACCGGTTCGGGCTCGTCGGCGAACATCTGGGTCTCCATCCAGGCGTAGGCGGCCTCGCTGCCGGGCTGGTTGAACAGCACCATCAGCACCACCCACTTGAGGTCGTCCAGGTCGAGCTCGTCCTGGTCCAGCGCCATCGCCCGGTCCAGGACCAGTTCGCGCTGGTCGGCGTCGAGCACGCCATGCTGTTCCAGGAACAGCAGGAATCCACGGCCTTCGATGTCCAGTTTGTCCAACTCCGGGC
Organism: Luteimonas sp. R10; assembly: GCF_045689605.1. GTDB lineage: Bacteria > Pseudomonadota > Gammaproteobacteria > Xanthomonadales > Xanthomonadaceae > Luteimonas. The sequence continues at coordinate 156,343 of NZ_CP141262.1, read as the reverse complement.
CGGCGTAGACCCGGGTGGGGCCGTCGCTGCGCGGCGTCGCCGGTCCGGGCCGCTGTTCGGCCAGCGCATCGAGCCAGTCGAAGGCCTTGCTGATCTCGGTCGGGCTGAACCCGGCCTGGAGCAGGCCGGTCTGGAGGGAGTCGCGGTCGCGGAGCAGGTCCGCTTCGTCGGTGAAATAGTGTTCGAACAGGTAGAGCAGGACGTCCAGAATGCTCTCTTTCATTGCCCCCGGCCTGCGCCCTCGGGCGCTTCGTTCAGGATTTGCGGGAATACCGACCGTGTTCGGCCACGACCCGGCCCTCAAGCTCCATGACCAGCAGCATGGAGGACAGCTGGGCCGTCGTCAATCCGGTGCGTTCGACCAACCGATCCATACCGGTTGGGTCATGGCCAAGGGCCTGCCACAAGCGGTGGTAGTCGGGATCGCCGCTGCCCGGCATGTCCGGCAGGGCCCCGGATGGGGCCTCGGACGGGGAGTTGGGGGCGTCCAGGCGCCGGCGCAAGGCCCGCCCCAGTTCGGCGGCCAACGGCGCGAGCGCGGCGATCACCTCGTCGGCGCGCTCCACCAGCGCCGCGCCGTCGCGGATCAGCCGGTGGCAGCCGCGCGCCATCGGGTTGTGGATCGAGCCGGGGACGGCGAACACGTCGCGGCCGGCCTCGCTGGCCTGCCGCGCGGTGATCAGGGCGCCGGAGCGCTGCGCCGCCTCGATCACCAGGGTGCCCAGCGCGAGCCCGGCGATGATGCGGTTGCGGCTGGGGAAATGCTCGCGCAGGGCCCCGGTGCCCGGCGGGTGCTCGCTCACCACCGCGCCGGCCGCGGCGATGCGCGCGTACAGCGCCGCGTTGCTGCGCGGATACGGCAGGTCGATGCCGCTGCCGAGCACCGCCACCGTGGGTCCGCCGGCGGCCAGCGCCGCCTCGTGCGCGGCGGCGTCGATCCCCAGCGCCAGCCCGCTGGTCACGCCCAGCCCCGATCCGGCCAGGGCGCGGGCGAAATCGCGTGCATTGTCGCGGCCGCCGGCGGTCGGCGAGCGGCTGCCGACCACCGCCACCGCCGGGTGCCACAGCAACGCCGGGTCGCCGGCGACGAACAGCGCCAGCGGCGGGTTGGCGGACCGGCGCAGCAGCGGCGGATAGTCGGGGTCGTGCCACCCGAGCAGATGGTGGCCGGGCTGCGCCAGCCAGTCGCGTCCGCGGGCATCGCCCGCGGCGCCCGCGCCGAGCGCGCGAACCTGCGCCTCGTCCAGTCCCGCCGAGCGCCAGGCGCGGGTGCCGGCGTCGAGCGCCGCGCGCGGGGAGCGATGCGCGTCCAGCAGCGCCCGCCGCGGCGCGGCCGGACCGCCGGCGGCGGCCAGCCGCAGCAGGGCCTCCTGGTCGCCGGCGTCGGGTGTCGGGGCGGATGTGGACGTGGCGGTCATCGCCACAGCCTAGTGCGGAAACGGCGACGGCGCCCTAGGGCGCCGTCGCGACCGCTCGTAGGAAATGTCCGAACCCTCTTCGAAGGCGAGAGTGCGGTGCGCAGAGTCGCGCAGGCTGCGCCTCGGGGCGCAAGCGGGACGCGGAAGGCAGGTCGAGATGGGTCCCAGCCTGCGCTGGGACGACGGACCTTTGCCTTTCCCGAGTCCCGCCCTCAGTACGGCGCGTCCGGATGCTTCAGGTGGTAGCCCACACGGGTCGGCTTGATGCTGTCCATCACCAGGGCGTACGCCATCTTGTCGTAGGTGCGGAACACCATGGCGTGCCCGGCGAACTCGTCCGGCAGCCGCACCTTGTTCTCGAAGAACACGGTGTCGGCGTCGCGGTCCTTGCCTTTCTCGACGCGATCGACGGTATTGGTGCCCTCGCGCCAGATCGAGAACACGGTGCCGTTGTCGACACCCTCGCGCGCGCCGATGGAAATGGCGACGACGTCGCGCGGGCCGCCGCTGGTCAGCATGTCGGCGACCGCCAGCACGCGGGCGCGGCCGTACTCGGTCTGCTGTGCCGGCGGGTGCGGGAAGAACTGCAGGTCGTACGGTTGGGCGTCGACCGGAACCAGGCGATCGCCGATGCGGACCTCCCGGCCCTCGTCGTCGAGCAGTATCGTGCTGGCGCCGATGCCGGCCACTTCGCCGCGCGTGACGGTGCCGGCGTTGACCTGCATCAGCTCGTAGCCGAGCACTTCCTTGCCCTTGTCGGGCATCACCACGTCGGCCCAGTACTGCTGGGTGTCCAGCGTGCGGCGGCCGCGGAAGTCCAGGTCCTGCTTGGAGAACGTGTCGCAGCACCAGCCGCTGCGCTGCAGGTGGTGGTAACGGGTGGTCGGGCGCAGGATCGCGAAGCGGTCGCCCGGCTGCGCATCCGCGAGGCCGCGGGCGTACACCACCTGGCCCTGCACCGCGCGCATCCGGTCCTCCTCGAGCCCGACCACGTGGGGCAGGTGCTCGAACGCGTCGACGACGCGCAGGTCCTTCAGGAACGGTTCGATGTCCGACAGCGGAAGCGCATCGATCGGCGCGACTTGCTCGCGCGGCCCCGGCTGCACCGCCACGCGGTCCAGGTAGGCCAGGCTGATCACGTCGCCCGGATAGATCAGGTGCGGATTCTGGATCTGCGGGTTCGCCTGCCAGATCTCCGGCCACAGCCAGGGCCTTTGCAGGAACTTGCCGGCGATGTCCCAGAGGGTATCGCCGCGCTGAACCACGTACGTATCCGGATGATCGCCGCGCACCCCCTGCGCTGCGGCGTATGTCGCGACAGTGAGCAACGCCACGGCGCAAACCGTACGAAGCCCCTGAGAAAGGTGCTGAAGCATGCCAGCCATCTACCCGCTCCCCTTGGGATTTCCCCTTGCAGCCGGGCCACTATAGCCCACATGTACCGGAGCAACGCAAGCCTGGCGGGCGTTACAATGCGGCCTGCGCCCACGGTTGTGATCCACGCCACCTTTTGCCCGCCATGTCCCAGCTCCCGATCCTCGAATTTCCCAACCCGCAGTTGCGCAAGGTCGCCGATCCGGTCGATCCGCAGCGGCTCGCCGAGCCCGCGTTCCAACGCCTGCTCGACGACATGTTCGAGACCATGTACGAGGCGCCCGGCATCGGCCTGGCGGCGCCGCAGGTGGGGACGATGGACCGGTTCATGGTCATCGACGTGACCGAGGGCAAGGACAGCCCGCTGGTGTTCGTCAATCCGCAGATCCGCACCCGCTCCGACGAGCTGCGCGCGCACCAGGAGGGCTGCTTGTCGATTCCCGGCGTGTACGCCGACGTCACCCGCGCCGACGGCATCGAGGTCGAGGCGCTGGACCGCCACGGCAAGGCCTTCGCGCTGCGGGTCGACGGCCTGCTGGCGACCTGCATCCAGCACGAGGTCGACCACCTCGACGGCAAGCTGTTCATCGATTACCTGTCGCCGCTCAAGCGCGAGATGGCGCTGAAGAAGCTCGCGAAGCTGCGCAGGAGCCGTGATTCGTGATTGGTGATTCGCAAGAGCATTAAAGTCGATGAGCACGTACGAGCCGCCTTTACGAATCACCAATCACGAATCACCAATCACGACCCCATGAAAATCGTCTTCGCCGGCACCCCCGAATTCGCCGTGCCGTCGTTGCGCGCGGCGGCGGGCAAGGCCGAGATCGTCGCCGTCTACACGCAACCGGACCGTCCGGCCGGACGCGGGCGGGCGCTGACGCCGTCGCCGGTCAAGCGCGAGGCGCTGGCGCGCGGCTTCGAGGTGCGGCAGCCGGAAAGCCTGCGGACCGCGGCGGCGCGCGAGGCACTGCGTGCGCTCGAGCCGGACCTGATGGTGGTGGTGGCCTATGGCCTGCTGCTGCCGCAGGGCATCCTCGACATTCCCCGTGACGGCTGCTGGAACGTGCACGCCTCGCTGCTGCCGCGCTGGCGCGGCGCGGCGCCGATCCAGCGCGCGATCGAGGCCGGCGACACCGAGACCGGCGTCTGCCTGATGCAGATGGAGAAGGGCCTGGATACCGGCCCGGTGCTGCTGTCGCAGACGCTCGCGATCGGCGAGCACGAGACCGGCGGCCAGCTGCACGACCGCCTTGCCGACCTCGGCGCCCAGGTGCTGGCCGACGGCCTGGGGCTGCTGCGGGCGGGCATCCGTCCGGTCGCGAAGCCGCAACCGGAAGCGGGCGTGACCTACGCGCGCAAGCTCGACAAGGCCGAAGCGCGGCTGGACTGGTCGAAGCCGGCGCAGGCGCTGGCCGACCGCGTGCGCGCGTTCAATCCCTGGCCGATGGCGGAGGGCGAGGTCGCCGGCGAGCGCCTGCGCATCCACGCCGCGATCGCGCTGCCGGCACGGCACCAGGCCGCGCCGGGCACCGTGCTGGCGGCCGGGCGCGACGGCATCGACATCGCCTGTGGCGACGGCGTGCTGCGCATCCGCACCCTGCAGCGCGCCGGCGGCAAGGCGATCACCGCCGCCGACTACCTCAACGCCCGCCGCGAGCTGGCGTCGGCCCGGTGATCGGTCGCGCGCTCCGGTGAGCGTGGCGCCGCGCCTTGCCCTTGCGGAAATGATGGTGAATCCGGTTCTTGTGGGAGCGACGGTTCTTGTGGGAGCGACGGAAGTCGCGACGCCGCGAAGGTGACCTGTCGCGACTTCCGTCGCTCCCACAAGAGCTTCCCCGCCAGCCTCGACCGGGTGCGCGATGATCCTCGACGGACCGGAAGCCCATACTGCAAAGCACCCCGCCGGTGCCCGAAAGAAACGTCCGAGCCATGCCCATCCGCATGAACCCGCATGGAAAATCGCCTCCGGCCGCCGGTTCGGCGCCGCGTGCGCTCGCCGCGCGGATCCTCGACGCGGTGCTGCACCGCGGCCGCTCGCTCCGGGCCGAACTCGCCGCCGCGCTGCCGACGCTCGACGACATCCGCGACCGCGCCCTGGTCGAGGCGATCTGCTTCGCCGCGCTGCGCCAGCGCGCCCGCTACGATGCCGCGCTGGCGGCGTGGCTGGCGAAGCCGCTGGCGGCGCGCGACCGGCCGCTGCGCGCGTTGCTGCACGCCGGCTTCGCCCAGCTCGATCCGCTGGCGCTGCCGGCGCACGCGGCCGTGGCCGCCACGGTCGAGGCCGCGCGCGCGCTCGGGCGCACGCATCAGGCCGGACTGGTCAACGCGCTGCTGCGCCGCGCCCAGCGCGAGGGCCTGCCGGCGGCGGATCCGGCCGCCGCCTGGCCCGATTGGTTGCGCATGCGATTGCAGGCGGAATGGCCGGACGACATCGAAGCGATCGTCGCCGCCAGCGCCGCGCCGGCGCCGCTGTGGTTGCGGGTCAACCGCCGCCAAGGCGATCGCGACGCCTATGCCGCCCGGCTCGAGGAGGCCGGCATCGAAGCCGCCGCGCCCGAAGGACTGGCCGATGCGCTGCGCCTGGCGGAGGCGGTGCCGGTTGCGGCGCTGCCCGGCTTCGCCGAGGGCGCGGTCTCGGTGCAGGACGGCGCCGCGCAGCAGGTCGCCGACGTCCTGGCGCCGGGGCCGGGCGGACGGGTGCTCGATGCCTGCGCGGCGCCCGGCGGCAAGGCCGCGCACCTGCTCGAGCGCGATCCGTCGCTGCGGTTGACCGCGCTCGACGTCGATGCCGCGCGGCTGGGCCGGGTGCACGAGACGCTGGACAGGCTCGGGCTCGCCGCCGACGCGCGGCTGCAGGTCGCCGATGCCGCGGCGCCGGCGCAATGGTGGAACGGCGACCGCTTCGACGCGATCCTTCTCGACGCGCCGTGCTCGGCCACCGGCATCGTCCGTCGGCAGCCGGACGTGCTGCTGCACCGGCGCGCGCGCGATGTCGAAGCGCTGGTCGCGTTGCAGGCGCGGGTGCTCGACGCACTGTGGCCCACGCTCGCGCCCGGCGGCGTGCTGGTCTATGCCACCTGCTCGATCCTGCGCGACGAGAACGCGCGCCAGGTCGCGGCGTTCCTGGCGCGCACGCCGGACGCGCGCGTCGAGGATCCTGGCGACCGCTATGGCCGCGGCGACGGGCCCGGACGGCAGCGGTTGCCGGGCGACGGCGGCATGGACGGCTTCTTCCTGGCGCGGCTGCGGCGCGTGGCCTGAACGGACGCGGCGCGTCGACATCAGTTGTCACGAAACATCAATGTTCCGGCGGACAGACTCCGCCGCCAGCGAGGCCGCATGCGAATCGTCCACGTGCTTCTCACCAAACGTTTTGCCGGAACCGAGCGCCACGTCGTCGAGCTCACGGCGGCGCAGGCCGACGCCGGGCACGAGGTCATCCTGGTCCTGCGCCGCAAGGCGGCGCGCCGGCGTGCCGACGCCATCGCGCACCGCGTCGATCCGCGAGTGCGCGTACTCCTCGTCGGCGACTGGCTGGCACGCTGGCCTGCGGTGCCGATGGCGCGGTGGTGGCTGCGCCGGCTGCGGCCCGACATCGCCCATGCCCATCTCGGTTCGGCCTGCCGCGCGCTGAATGGCGCGCGGATCGGCTGCCCGCGGCTGGCGACGCTCCACATCGGCTACGTGCCGGAGCAGCATGCGCACCTCGACGGACTGGTCGCGATCGCGTCCTGGCAGTTGCCGACGATCCCGCCGCCGCTGCGCGAACGTTCGGTGCAGATCGACAACTGGACCGTGCCGCGTCCGCCGGCCGCCGACGCCCGCGAGCGGCTGCGGGCCGGGATCGGCGTCGGCCCCGACCAGTTCCTGTTCGGCGCGCTGGGTCGGGTCGAGGCCAGCAAGGGCATGGACCTGTTGCTCGAGGCCTTCCATGCCGCCGACCTGCCCGGCGCGCGGCTGGCGATCGTCGGCCAGGGCGAGGCCCGGAACGCGCTGCGCGAGCGCGCCGGTCCGGAAGTGGCGATGCCGGGCTTCGTCGACCGTCCAGAGGACTGGCTGGCGGCGTTCGACTGCTTCGTCAGCCCCGCGCGCGAGGAGCCGTTCGGGCTGGTGCTGCTGGAGGCGATGCAGGCCGGGCTGCCGATCGTCGCCACCGCGACCTCGGGGGCGGTCCACCTGGCACCGCTGATCGGCGCGCCGCTGGTGCCGACCGAGGACGTGCCGGCGCTGTCGCGGGCGCTGGCCGCGGTGCATGCGGCCCGGCCCGGGCGGCGGCACTACGATTTGGACGGCCATCGCGTGCCGGCCAAGGCCGCCGAGCTCGAGCGCTACTACGCGCGGCTGCGCGCGGATTCGGCGGCGGTCACGGCGCCATGACGAAAACCGAATCCCGCCTGGTGTATATCGGACCCCGCATCGGCGCCGGAGGCGCCGCGATCCTGGCCCGTGGAGGTCGAGCGTGTTGAAGATTTCGGTCATCGTCAGTACCTACAACTCCGAGGACTGGCTGGAAAAGGTGCTGTTCGGCTATGCGCGGCAGAGCCACCCGGCGTTCGAGGTGATCGTCGCCGACGACGGCTCGCGCCCGGCGACCGCCGAGTTGATCGCCGACTACGCGACGCGCTACCCGGTGCCGCTGCGGCACGTCTGGCACGAGGACGACGGCTACCGCCGCCAGGAGATCCTCAACAAGGCCATCCCGCTGGCCGCGCACGACTACGTGCTGTTCACCGACGGCGACTGCATCCCGCGCCGCGACTTCGTCGCCACCCATGCGCGGCTGGCCGAGCCCGGGCGCTTCCTGTCCGGCGGCTACTGCAAGCTCGGCATGGAGCTGAGCCGGCGCATCACCCTGGACGACATCGCCGCCGGCCGCTGCTTCGACCTGGGCTGGCTGCGGTCGCACGAGCGCATGAACGGCTCCAACCGGCGCAAGCTCGGCGCCAGCCCGTTCGCGGCCAAGCTGCTCGACGCCATCACCCCCGCCGGCGCGACCTTCAACAACTGCAATTCCTCGGCCTGGAAATCGGACCTGCTGGCGATCAACGGCTACGACGAGCGGATGAAGTACGGTGGCCCGGACCGCGAACTCGGCGAACGCCTGGAGAACTACGGCATCCGCGGCAAGCAGGTCCGGCACAAGGCGGTGTGCGTGCACCTGGATCACGCGCGCGGCTACAAGACCGCGGAATCGGTGCGCGCCAACCTGGCGATCCGCGCCAGGACCCGCGCCGAGAAGCTGGTGTGGACGCCTTACGGCATCATCAAGGACGCGGCGATGGACGCCGCGCAGGCGGCCCGCGACGGCCTGCGGGAGCTCGAGCCCGGCGGGCGCCACGCCTCCAGGCGCCAGGCGATGCGCTGATCTCTCGAGGCAAATCCTCGGCACTCAGGGGCACCACGAGGCGTTGATTTTCGTGCCCCCGCGTCGCCAGCAATGCCCTTTGTGGGAGCGACGGAAGTCGCGACACCGCCACTTCCGCAACGGCAGGCGCGCGGTGTGCCGCGCCCGCAGATACAGCAGCATGCGGACGCGGATCAGCGTGGATGAACACGGATTCGAACGCGCGAACGCAACAACCCTGATTCACCTTGTCCACGTAGATCCGTGGCCGTTCGCTTCCGGGTCGCGGCCGGGACAAATCCGGGCCGTCCCGACATTCGCTCGTGATATGGGCAACCCATGGTCGGCAGCCTGTCGCGACTTCCGTCGCTCCCACAGGAGTCAGCTGGGCTGGGCTTGGATGTCGTCGGGCAGTGCGCGCCAGGCGGCGATGACCGCGTCGGGGGCGATGTCGGCCACGCGACTACGTTCGCCCTCCTCGCCGCCCAGCACCGCGATCGGGCCGGCGCCGATCGGCCGCCACTTCGACGGCGGCGCGGCGCCGAACAACACCACCAGCGGGCAGTCCAGCGCGGCGGCGGCGTGCGCCGGGCCGGTGTCGACCGACACCAGGCTGTGCGCCTGCTCCAGCAATGCGAACAGGCGCGGGATGGGCAGGTCGTTGGCGAGATTGCGCACCTGCGGGCGATGGCCGGCGGCGGCGCGGATGTCCTCGAGCACCGCATGCTCCGGCGGCGAGCCGCACAGCAGCACTTGCGCGTCCGGCAGCTCGGCCAGCACCGCATCGGCCACGGCCGCCCAGTTGCCGGGATCCCAGTGCTTGGGGTGGTCGGCGGTCATCACCTTGCCGCGCTTGTGGGTGCGCTTGTTGCCGGGCTGGAACAGCACCAGTGGTCCCCGCAGGTCCTCGCGCTCGCGCCAATGCGCCAATGCTTGCCGCGACGGCTCCGGGACGACCAGCCGCGGCAGGCGGAACTGCGCCGCGTCCACCTCGGCGGTCGCATAGCGCCGCGCCGGATCGCGTTGGCCGAACGACAGCCAGCGATCCGGCCACAGCATCTCGGCGCCGATCTCTTCCGCGTCGCGCTCGACCAGGTCGTCGGGGTGCACGCCGCCGCGCGCCAGCAGGCGCCGCATTTCCGGGTCGGTATCGCACAGGTAGACCGGTCCGCGCCCACGGGTCCGCAGCCAGCGCACCAGCGCCCACTGGCTCGGGCACAGCGGGTACGGCGTCTTGCGACTGGTGACCAGCTGCAGGTGGCCGAGGGTCGGCGCGTGCGCCAGCACCGGCGCGGTCCAGGCGCCCGAGCTGACCACGTCGACCGGGCTTTCGTGACGCGCCGCCACCAGGCGCATCAGCGTGGTCAGCATGACCATGTCGCCGAGCGCGCCGCAGCGGACGATCAGCGGCGGTGCCGTCGCCGCCTGTCCGTTCACGGTCACCAGCGCAGCCTCCTTTTCGCGATCTCGCTGCCGATCCGCGCCAGCAGCGCGCGCGCATCGCCCTCGGGCAGGTAGCGGATCCGCAGCGGCGGCGCCAGCGTGCCGGCGCCGGCGCTGTCGAGCCACAGCGAGGCCATGCCGAAGCGGCGGTCGAGCGGCGATTGCCGCAGCTGCAGCGCCTGCAGCTTGTCGAGCTCGGCGAAACGCCAGTGCCGCGACCACCAGCCTTCGCGAACCGCGACCAATTGGTCGTCGAACGCGTAGCCGGCGCGGCGCGCGTGCTGGCGCGCGACGAACGCCGACCACGGGATCCACAGCAGCCCGAGCAGACCCCAGGGGCCGAAATGCCAGGCCAGCGCCGCGGCCAGCAGCAACGCGAATGCGGTTCCGCCCAGCGCCAGCCGCCACCAGGCGCGCGGATGCAACGGGCGCCAGCCGGGTGGCGGCCAGGCCGCCTGCGGCAGCAGGTGGCGCACCAGCTCATCGCAGGTTTCCGGCGTCGCGATCGGCGCCAGCTCGCTCAGGCCGCGCTCCTCGTTGCCCTGCTCGACGACCGCGGTATCGATGCCCAGGCTGCGGCGGCGAAGCAGGCGGTGCAGGACGCCTTCACGCAGCGTCCAGGCCTGGATGCGCCGGCGCGGCACGCTGTTGCGGCGGCGCGTGAGCAGTCCGCGGCCGACGGTCAGGCGGCGGCCGTGCTGTTCCAGGCGGAAGCCGTGGTACTGCACCAGCGCCAGCGCCACCGACAGCAGCCGCACCAGCGCCAGCGCCAGCAGCACCAGGGCGGCGATCGCGACGCCGCGCCCGAACCAGTCGCCGCCGAGGCCGCCGGCATAGCCGAACGCCTCGCGTGCCAGCCGCGCGAACGCGTCGCCGGCCATGCGGTCCGGCAGGACCTGCCAGGACAGCGCGAACGCGCCGGCGACCACCACCATCCCGCGGTTCGAGACCAGCCCCAGCCGCACCACCTCCGAGGTCGGCAGCGCCAGCAGCAGATCGCCTTCGGCGGCGTCCGCGGCGACGCCGTCGGTGGCCGCCGCCGTGCCGCCGCGCCGGCGCACCAGCCGCTCGAGCGCCAGCGCCTCGTCCAGCCGCAGCACCTGCATCCGCGCCTCGGGCTTGTTGCCGCTGGCCGATTCCAGCCGCACCTCGGCCACCTCGAACATCCGGTGCAGCAGCGACTGGTGCACGGCGACGTCGTGGATGCGCGAGAACGGCACCTGGCGCAGGCTGCGCTCGAACAGCCCGCTGCGCACGAACAGGCTGTCGCTGCCGATCCGGTAGCGGTAGGTGAAATAGCGCCACAGCGACAGCAGCGCGATCGCCGCGACCGCGATCATCGCAGGGACCATCTGGTAGCCGTTGCCGCGGCCGCCGAAGAGCAGCAGCGCGACCAGCGGCACCAGGAACTGCTTGAGCTGCGCGATCAGCACGAACAGCCACGACAGCGGGTGCAGCCGGCGCTCGCCGCCGGCGGGCGGGGACTCGTCCGCCGACGGATCCGGCACGGGCGGCTCAGGCGTCGTCATCGTCGTGCTCGACCCGTTGCGCGAGATGGTCGCGCAGGCGTTCGGCGTCGCCGGCGTCCAGGCCCGGCACGGTGACCGCGCTCTGCCGGGTGCCGGCGGTGTGGATCACCAGCGTCGCCAGCCCGAAGCGCCGCTCCAGCGGCCCGCGGCTGATGTCCAGGTGCTGCACCCGCGATCCGGGCACCCGGGTCTCGCTGCGCCACAGCCTGCCGCGGCGCAGGGCGAAGCCGTCGTCGTCCAGCAGCCAGTGGGTGTACCGGTACTTCTTGTGTCCGAGCCAGATCGCGAACAGCGTGAGCGACACCCAGGCGACGACCGCCGCGGCCAGCAGCTCTGGCCGCGGCACCACGGCCGCGCCGAGGACGCCCAGCGCGATCAGCGCGATCAGCGAGGGGACGCCGGCACCGAACCCGCCGGCGAGCATGAACAGCGTGCGCGCCTGCGGCGGCAGCGGCTGCCAGCCGCGGTCGCCTTCGGGCACGTCCGGTCCATCCGGCGCGCTCAGGCCGAGGTCCTCGATGTCGATCATGCGGGCGTCTTCTCGTAGGGATTGGGTTGGCCGCTGCCGGCCGGGCGCCAGCGCCAGCGCTTGTAGGTCCACTGGTACTGCGCCGGGTCGCGGCGGGCGATGCGCTCGACCGCGGCGTTGAGCGCGGTGGTGGCCACGCGCGGATCGGGATCGGCGATCGCCGCGGGCGCCGGCTCGATCCGCAGCGCGAAGCTCGGCTCCGGGCCGATCCGCTCGCAGTAGGCGAACAGCACCGTGGCGCCGGTGCGCGCGGCCAGGCGGCCGAGCAGGGTCATGGTGAGCGCGTCCATGCCGAAGAACGGCACGTACTCGCCGTCGCCGACCTTGGGCTGCTGGTCGGGCAGGATGCCGGTCACGCCGCCGCCCTTGAGCAGGCGCAGCAACTGCCGCACCGCGGGCGGGCCTTCCGCGCGAACCTGCGTGACCTGCGCGCCGGCGTCGGCGCGCACGCGGCGCAGGAAGGCCTCGCCGATCGCCGCGTCCGGCGGCCGGTACAGCACCGAGATCGGCGTGCGCGAGGCCAGCCACTGGTTGAGCAGCTCCCAGTTGCCGTAGTGCGGCGCGGCCACGATCAGGCCGCGGCCGGACGCCAGGGCGGCGTCGAACAGCGCCGTGCCCTGGGTCTGGCGGATCAGCGCCAGGTTCTCCGGGTGCGGCCGTGTCCAGAAGCGCAGCGTCTCCAGGAACTGGCGCGCGGTGGTGCGCAGGACCGCGCGATGCCACTCGTCGCGCTGCTGCGGCAGCAGCTCCGGGTAGGCGATTTCCAGGTTGCGCCGCGCCACGAAGCTCTCGCGCGCATCCAGCCGCCGCCACAGCCAGGCCAGCGCATCGCCGACGCGGTACAGCGCCGGCCACGGCAACCGGCCGAACGCGGAGGCGAGCAGATACAGCAGGCGGGCGGCCAGTTCGGTCATGGCCGGCAGTCTAGCGGGAGTGGGCGGAGCGCGAGAGGAGCGGGAAAGAGCAACCGGAACGGGAGGACGAAGTTGAGCAGCAAGGAGGAAGGCGAGCAGCAAACAGGGCGGAGCAGACGCCGGACAAGTCGGGCAAGCCGACTAGAGCCAGGGAAGCCGACGGGAGCCGAGGGAAGCCGAGAAATTATCCGCACGTCATCCCGGCGAAGGCCGGGATCCAGTTGCTCTCCGTGACGTCCAATCCGGATGACCAGCCTTCGGCTGTTGCAAAGCGCCTCCGGCTGCGTCGGGATGACGAGCAAAAGCCGGCCGTACTCGGCATGACGAGAAAGGCATTACGCTTTCCGACGCCCGACGCCCGACGCCCGACGCCCGACGCCCGACGCCCGACGCCCGACGCCCGACGCCCGATTCCCGCCCATGCTCAGTCTCATCCAGCGCGTCACCCATGCCGGCGTCAGCGTCGAAGGCGACACCGTCGGCGAGATCGGCCCCGGCCTGCTCGCCCTGGTCGGCATCGAGCCGGGCGACGGCGAGCCGCAGGCGCGGCGCATGGCCGAGCGCCTGCTCGGCTACCGCGTGTTCGCCGACGATGCCGGGCGGATGAACCGTTCACTGGCCGACACCGGCGGCGGGCTGCTGCTGGTGAGCCAGTTCACGCTGGCCGCCGATACCCGCTCGGGCATGCGGCCGGGATTCGGCACCGCCGCCGCCCCGGCGGAAGCTGAACGGATCTTCAGTCTTCTTGCGACGATCTGTCGCGAAAAGCATCCCAAGGGGGTGGAAACCGGCCGCTTCGGTGCCCATATGAAGGTCAGCTTGGTCAACGACGGTCCGGTGACTTTCCTGCTCAGAGCATGAGGGGCTTCGAATGACACTCCGCGCGGCGGCGCGATCGGGAAGATCGCACGCCTGTTTTCTTCCTGGCGCGGTGGAAACCGGCCACTTCGGTGCCCATATAAGGTCAGCCTGGTCAACGACGGCCCGGTGACCTCCCTGCTGCGGTCCTGACCACCCGTCCCGCAGCGGTCGAATCGCGCCCGCCGGGACGGCGGGGCGCCACGGCTGGTATAATTACGGGTTCACTTTTTCCATCTGCCTGGTAGCGCAATCCTATGGCCAACGAACGTCAGACGGCACCGCAGTCCGACATCAAGCAGCTGATCAGCAAGGGCCTGGAACAGGGCTATCTGACCTATGCCGAGGTCAACGATCACCTGCCCGACGACCTCGTCGATCCGGAGCAGATCGAAGACATCATCGGCATGATCAACGGCATGGGCATCGCGGTCCACGAGACCACGCCCGATGCCGAGACGCTGCTGCTCGCCGGCGAGTCCAGCGGCAACCGCGACGTCGACGACACCGCCGCCGAAGAGGCCGCGGCCACGCTGACCGCGCTCGATGCCGAGGGCGGCCGCACCACCGACCCGGTGCGCATGTACATGCGCGAGATGGGCACGGTGGAGCTGCTGACCCGCGAGGGCGAGATCGCGATCGCCAAGCGCATCGAGGAAGGCCTGAACCAGATGCTGGCCTCGCTGGCGAGCTTCCCGTGGTCGGTCCAGCTGCTGCTGGAGGACTTCGAGCTGCACAAGGCGGGCAAGAAGCGCCTGGCCGAGATCGTGGTCGGCTTCAACGACCACCTCGAGGAGGAAGCGGCCGCCGCCGCCGAGGACGACGACAAGCCGTCCGCGAAGCCGTCCGCCAAGGACGACAGCGACGACGATGCCGACGACGACGATGACGCCGACGACAGCGCCGAGGAGGCCGGCCCCACCGGTCCGGATCCGGAGGAGGTCGCGCGGCGCATGGAAGTGCTGGCGCAGCTGTACGCCAAGTTCCAGAAGACCTATGCCAAGCAGGGCCCGAGCCACAAGACCGCGCTGAAGCTGCGCGAGGAGATGGCCGCGCAGGTGATGACCCTGAAGCTGCCGCTGCCGCTGGTCGACACCCTGGTGCGCAAGCTGCGCGAGGTGGTGGGCGAGATCAAGGACCACGAGCGCCGCATCCTCGACCTGTCCACGCGCGTGGCGAAGATGCCGCGCAAGGACTTCCTGCGCGCCTGGGACGGCAACCAGACCAATACGGACTGGGTCGACGAGATGCTCAAGCGCAAGCAGAAGTGGTCGTCGGGCCTGCGCGAGGTCAAGGACCAGATCATCGCCGAGCAGGAGTCGATCGCTTCGATCGAAAAGGCGATGAGCGTGACCCTGGCCGACCTGAAGGAGATCAACCGCACGATGGCCTATGGCGAGGCCAAGGCGCGCAAGGCCAAGAAGGAGATGGTGGAGGCCAACCTGCGCCTGGTGATCTCGATCGCCAAGAAGTACACCAACCGCGGCCTGCAGTTCCTCGACCTGATCCAGGAGGGCAACATCGGCCTGATGAAGGCGGTCGACAAGTTCGAGCACCGCCGCGGCTTCAAGTTCTCGACCTACGCCACCTGGTGGATCCGCCAGGCGATCACCCGCTCGATCGCCGACCAGGCGCGCACCATCCGCATTCCGGTGCACATGATCGAGACGATCAACAAGCTCAACCGCATTTCCCGGCAGATGCTCCAGCAGTACGGCCGCGAGGCCACGCCGGAGGAGCTGGCCAAGGAAATGGAGATGCCCGAGGACAAGATCCGCAAGGTGATGAAGATCGCCAAGGAGCCGATCTCCATGGAGACCCCGATCGGCGACGACGAGGACTCGCACCTGGGTGACTTCATCGAGGACATCAACGTCGAGTCCCCGGTCGAGGCCACCACCAACATCAACCTGTCCGAGACCGTGCACGGCGTGCTCGCCGGCCTCACCCCGCGCGAGGCCAAGGTGCTGCGGATGCGCTTCGGCATCGACATGAACACCGATCACACCCTCGAGGAGGTCGGCAAGCAGTTCGACGTCACCCGCGAGCGTATAAGGCAGATAGAGGCCAAGGCGCTGCGAAAGCTGCGCCATCCCAGCCGCTCGGAGCAGCTGCGGAGCTTCCTCGACATCGATTGACGCGGGCGGCCAGACACGGATGCCAGCAGCAGCCCCGCTTCGGCGGGGCTGCCTGCTTTCGTTCCCCTGCCGCGACGCGGCTCGCTCTTGTGGAAGCGACGGAAGTCGCGACTTCGACCGCTGCCCGAACTGCCTGTCGCGACTTCCGTCGCTCCCACAAGGGTGCTTTTTTGCCCGGCTACCCAATATCGTAGAAAAACTGCTCGCGCACGATCTTGCCGTCGCGCACCTGGTAGACGCAGATCTCCTCCATCGGCATCCGCCCCATGTCCTTGTAGGTCGCGTCGATGCCCATGGCGAGGCTGAACCAGTCGCCGGCGACCACGGGGTCGCTGACGCTGCCGCCATGGACCATCGATGATGGTCTCCATCCACTTGCGGCCCTTCTCGCGGATCGCGTCCATCCCCTTGACGTTGCCGGAGGCTCCCGCCGGCGACCCCTCCATCTCGATGCTCGCCGCGTCCGCGGCGTACAGCTCCTCCTGGGCCTGCTCGTACTTGCCCTCGCGGCACAGCGCGACCAGGCGTTCGGCGACTTGCTGGGTGTTCATGGTTCGGCTCCGGACGGGTGGAGTGCGCAGTCTATCCAGGCCCGTCGCATGGATTGAGATGATCGAGCGGCGATCGCCAGGCGCATCAGGCGGCGCCTGTCCGTAGAGCGTGGCCCGCTCCGGTGCGCGCCGATTGGCCTGGCACGTGGTCGCAACCCCGGCGGCGGAAAAGTGGATAATTCCGCAGCGGCGGGCCTGTAGCTCAATGGTTAGAGCAGAGGACTCATAATCCTTTGGTTCCAGGTTCGAGTCCTGGCGGGCCCACCATCGGTCGTCTGCTCTACGTCGGCGACGCGATGCCCCATCACGTGATTCCGGTCCAGCGTCGCCCCCCGCGAACGTCTACGCCGCCCTGTCGACCGTCGAAGGCGTCGCCGGCTGGTGGACGCAAGACACCCAGGGCGCTTCCGAGCCCGGCGGCTCGATCGAGTTCGCCTTCAACACCGCGCGCGGGTACGCATGGGATCGCATCGACCCGGCCCTGCAGGGATTCGACGGGATGCCACAGGCGGGAAACGCCACCTGACATCGCGACTCCGCCAACCAGGCGCATCGATGCACTGATCACCGAATACGGCGCGACGCGGTTGCCCGGCCCGTGGTCCGCGAGTCACGGCCGAAGCCGGCCCGTTCAGGCGCGGATGGCCGCCAGGAAGCGTTCGCGGTGCTGCTCGGTGCGGCGGCGGACCTCGGCCAGCGCGTCGCTTTCGGTCGCTTCCAGCATCGCTTCGAACAGCCGCTGGAAGTGGCGGTGCATCGCGCGCCGGGCCGCCGCCGGGTCGCGCGCGCGCAGGGCGTCCAGGATCGCGCCGTGCTCGCGCATGCGATCGCCGGCGTCGTGGTGGCAGACGCGCGCGTACACCGCGCTCACCTGCGGCAACTCGTCCCGCATCCGCCAGATCGAGCGCACCGTGTACTCGATCACCGGGTTGCCGGTGATCTGGGCGATGCGCATGTGGAACGCGCGGTCGGCCTCGCCCGCGGTCCGGTCGCTCGCGTCCGGCCGCGACATGGCCCGGACCAGCTCCTCCAGTTCGAGAAGTTCCTCGTCGGTGATCAGGCTGGCCGCCAGCGCGGCCGCCTCGGCTTCTATCACCGAGCGCGCGGCCGTCACGTCGAAGGCGGACACGTCCGGCAGCGCGCCCACGGCATCGGTGCGCTGGCGCACGTACACCCCCGATCCGATCCGGATCGAGAGCAGGCCGCGCGCCTCGAGCGCGATCTCCGCCTCGCGCACCGTCACCCGGCTCACGCCGAAGCGTTCCGCCAGGTCGCGCTCGCCCGGCAGCCGCGATCCGGGCGGGAACTCGCCCGAATCGATCAGCTTCAGCAATTCGGCCGCGACGGACTGGTAGAGGCGATTGTCGGTCATGTCCGAATCATAGCGGCACCGGCGCACCGATGGTCAGAAGCGGTACCGGACACCGAGGTAATAGCGTCGCCCGTAGCCGTGGTACTCGTGGAAATTGCCGAGCACCGGCATGTCCGAGATCCTCGGCTCGTCGGTCAGGTTCGAGGCTTCCAGCGAGAACGACAGGTGATCGGTGGCCCGCCAGGTGGCGCGGAAGTCGACCGTGCCGCCGCCGTGGATGTAGCGGTTCTGGGACGGTGCGCCGACGAAGCGCTGGTAGTACTCCGAACGGTACTTGTAGATCGTCTGCAGTTCCACGGGGCCCAGCGTCCAGTACACGGATCCCGAGGCGACGTGCTTCGACAGGCCGAAGATGTTCGCCGGATCGACCAGCCCGGGGGTGATCTCGCCGGTCTCCGGATCGATCTGGTCGCCGAGCCGCAGGTCGTGGTTCTCGAAGTTGGAGTCGGCGTAGTTGTAGCTGGCCTTGACGCCCATGCCGTCGAACGGCGCCGGCAGGTACGAAAAGCGGTGCGAACCGGTCAGCTCCACGCCGAACAGATCGCTCTTCTTGTCGGTCGTGGCGTACTGCTCGACCGGCACCACCACCGTTTCGCCGTCGATCACGAAGGTTTCGTCGATCACCGTCGGAATGTCGCCGCCGGTGAACTGCTTGTAGTAGACGGCGGCGCTGAGCAGTGAATCGGGATTCGGGTACCACTCGAACGAGACGTCGCCGTTCCAGGACAGTAGCGGCCGGGTGCTCGGGTTGCCGGTAGCGGTGATGTTGTCGATCGCGTCGCCGATGCTGGTGAAGTCGCCGTCTTCCACGTCGATGGTCCGGCCTGCGCCCATGGCGCTCAGGTCCGGCCGCGCCATGGCGCGATACACGCCGAAGCGCAGGATCTTGTCGTCGCTCAGCTCGAGTGCGGCGTTGAAGCTCGGCAGCAGCACGTCGTTGGACGCCTTGATCACTTCGGTTTCGAAATCGCCCGTGGGGTCGATCGTGATCGTGCCGTCTGGATTGCGCGTCACGTCCAGATCGCTGCGCAGTCCCGCCGAGCGAACGTCGGTCTTGACCCAGCGCGCGCCGAAGTTGCCGGTTACCGGCAGGCCGAACCATTCCGATGCGAACTCGCCCATCAGGTAGATCGCCGTCGTCTTTTCGCCGATATCGTTGTTGGCGGGGTCGCGCAGGTCGTCGTTGCGCCCCGTGTCGTCCACCCCGGCCAGGGCGGCGAACAGGCAGCGGGAGTCGAACGTGGCCCAGCGGTCGATCGTGTTGCCGCTGGCTTCGTCGAGGAAGTCGTCCTGCGGGAAGGCGTTCCGGCAGGCGATGTTGGCGTCGCGGACCAGATCGCGATCGGCGTTGATCTCGACCCGGTCGTCGTAATCGCGGTAGTCCGACGCCGCATACCGCACGCCCGACTTCACCACCGTCAGGAAGCCGTCTTCCGGAAAGTAGCTGCCGTCGAAGCGGAACGCGCGCAGCGTGTGCTCGCGCAGCTGCTCGTCGCGGCGCAGGCGCGGGACGTCGCTGAAGTTCTCCCAGCGGGTGATGTCGAAGGCCGGGTCGATGATCACCGACGGCACGTCGCCGTGGTAGTCGTACCGGTAGTTCACGCGCCGCGAGTCGACGATGCCGGCGACGTCCTCGCCGTTGATGTCCTCGTCGTCGGCGCGCAGGCGCGTGGCCCAGTCGTTCTCGGTGCGCAGGGTGTGCGAGTAGGCGAGGTCGGTCGAGAACAGCCATGCGGCGCTCGGGCGCCACTGGAAGTTGAGTCCGGTGCCCTCGTACTCCTCGGCGCGGATCTTGTAGTTGGAATTGGTTTCGATGGCGCTCTGGCCCGCGAACGAGCGCAGCGCGCCGTTGTCGTCGAACACCGGGTCGGAGATGAAACGGCGGCCCTCCGACAGCACCAGTTCGCTGCGGTCCTCGGTGAACGTCCGGTCCGACCATTGGTAGTCGAAGTTGACCTCCATCGTGTCGTTGGGCTGCCACTGCAGCGCCGCGAACACCGCGTCGCGCTCGTCGTGCTCGACGATCTGGCGATAGGTGCGGCCGTTGGGCATGAGGAAGAACGGGTTGCCGGCGCTCTCGCTGCCGGGCTCGATGCCGCTGCAGTTGGAATTGGACGGCGCCACCGTCGCGTCGCAGGCGGTCCAGGTGGAGCTGGTGGCCGCCACTTCCTCCGGGTTGCTGCTTTCCAGACTCTGCACGCCGAGCGACAGCCCCAGCCTGCCGCCGTTGGCGAACTCGAACTGGTCGAGATAGCTGGCCGTCCCGCGCCAGCCGGCGCCATCGCCGTCCTCGAGCTTGCGGTCGTATTCCGGATAGGTGGCGCGCCCTTCCAGCTGGATGCGGCGCTCGCCGAAGGACAGCGGCTTGACCGTCTCCATGTTGATCGTGCCGGCGATGCCGCCCTCGATGAAGTCGGCCCGCTGGGTCTTGTAGATCTGCACCGTGTTGATCAGCTCCGACGGGAACTGGTTGAAGTTCACCGAGCGGTCGCCGCTGCCGTTGGTGGCCTCGCGGCCGTTGAAGCTGGCCGAGCCCAGGAACGGGCCCAGGCCGCGGATCGAGATCTCGGTCGCGCCGCCCTTCTCGCGATGGGTGGACGCGCCGGTGATGGTCTCGATCGCCTCGCCGATGGACAGCGCCGGCAGGTCGCCGATGTCCTTGGCCGACAGCGCGTCCGAGATCACGGTCGCGTCGCGCTTGGTCTGGATCGAGGACTGGATCGAGCCGCGGATGCCGGTGACCACGACCGTGTCCAGCTGGGTCGGATCGGCCGCCGCCTGCGCGGGGGGCGGCGGCGATTGCGCGGGCGGGTTCTGGTCGGACGCCGGGTTCGCCGGCGATGGGGAGGCAGCGTCCTGGGCCAGGGCGGCCCCGGCGCACGTCCCGGCGCAAAGCGCGCAGAACAGGGCGTTCGCGAGGGGCGATGGACGGAATCGACGTGGCTGACGTGGCGCTTGTGGGTAACGCATGCTCTCCTCCCGGGGTCTGCCCGTGTCTTCGGGGCTCGGCGGGAGAGTTCACCTATTGCAGGCCAATGTCAAACGATTGGTCGTACGATTTCATGGATATTGGACAGGCCGTTATTCGGAGAAATGATGTGCACCTGCAGCATAGTTTGCCAGCAGCTTTGTATACCAGTTAACGTATATTGGACAGGCCAATCATCGGCGCGACACTCTGGCGCGATCGCTGGGATTCGGAGGGAGGTGGCATGCGCAAGTTCAAGGCGGTTGCGCTCGTGGGGGTGGTCCTGCTCGCGGCAGGCCTGCAGGCACAGGCCGAGGAGCGGCTGGTCCACGATCCCGCGGCCTTCGCCGAGGCAGTGGGCGGCCTGCAGCCGGGCGACACCCTGGTGCTGGCCGATGGCGAATGGCGCGATTTCCAGGTCCTGTTCTCCGGCAAGGGCACCGCGGACCGCCCGATCACCCTCACCGCGCAGACGCCGGGCAAGGTCGTGCTCACCGGCCGCTCCAACCTGCGCAT
Organism: Luteimonas sp. R10; assembly: GCF_045689605.1. Classification (GTDB taxonomy): domain Bacteria; phylum Pseudomonadota; class Gammaproteobacteria; order Xanthomonadales; family Xanthomonadaceae; genus Luteimonas. The sequence continues at coordinate 135,389 of NZ_CP141262.1, read as the reverse complement.
GGCCGGCGAACACCTCGTGGTGTCGAACCTGGTGTTCCGCGACGGCTGGTCGCCGACCGGCGAGGTGTTCTCGTTCCGCCGCACGCCGAAGGCGCGCGCCAACCACAGCCGCGCCACCGGCATCGTGATCGACCGCTTCAACAACCCCGACCGGCGCCAGTCGGACCACTGGGTCGCGCTGTACGGGCGCCACAACCGCTTCGACCACGGGCACCTGGTCGGCAAGAGCAACGCCGGGACCACGATGGTGGTGGTGCGGGACGAAAGGCAGGGGCTCGACAACCGCCATCGCATCGACCACAACTGGTTCGGGCCGCGCCCGAACCTGGGCTCCAACGGCGGCGAGACCCTGCGCGTGGGCACCAGCCACGATTCGCTGTCGGATTCGCACACGGTGGTCGAGGACAACTGGTTCGAGCGCTGCGACGGCGAGGTCGAGATCGTCTCCAACAAGTCCGGCGGCAACGTCTACCGGCGCAACGTCTTCCATCGCTCGCAAGGCGCGCTGGTGCTGCGCCACGGCGACGGCAACCTCGTCGAGGACAACGTCTTCCTGGGCGGCGGCAAGCCGCATACCGGCGGCGTGCGGGTCATCAACCGCCGCCAGACCGTGCGCAACAACCATTTCCAGGGCCTGCGCGGCGACGGTTTCGCCTCCGCGCTCAGCGTGATGTACGGCGTGCCGGATTCGCCGCTCAACCGCTACGTCCAGGTCGACGGCGCGGTGATCGAGGGCAATACCTTCGTCGACGTGGACAGCATCCTGTTCGGCACCGGCATGGACGAGGAGCGTTCGCTGGCGCCGGTGAACAGCCGTTTCGAGAAGAACCTGATCGTCGGCGACACCGATCCGGTCGAGGTGCTCGGCGACCCGTCCGGCATCGCGTTCGCCGGCAACGTGCAGAGCCCCGCGGCATCGCCGCACCTGCCGGGCGGCGTGCAGGGCCGCCGGGTGGACATGCGCAGGGCGGCGACCGGGCTGCAGGTGCCGGCGGCGCCGCTGGAGGCGGGCGCGCGGCCGGCGCTGCGTCCGATCCCGCGCGACGAGGTCGGCGTGCCGTGGTATCCGAAGGAGGCGACGGAACCGGGCCTGGACACCGGCGCGACGCTGCAGGTCGAGCCGGGCGAGGGCACGCTGTCGCGTGCCGTCGCGCGGTCGTCCGCCGGCGACCGCATCGCGCTGGCGCCCGGCCGCCATCTGGTCGACGAAGTGCTGCCGGTCGCGCATCCGCTCACCATCGCCGGTCCGGCGAGCGGCGGGGCGACCATCGCCTTCTCGCGTTCGGTGCTGTTCGAGATCGCGCGCGGCGGCAGCTTGAAGCTGGAGAACGTGGCGGTGGTGGGCAGCGCCGCCCCCGACCAGGCGGGCAACGCGGTGATCCGCACGCGGCCCGGTTCCGGCGCGGCGAACTACGCGCTGGTGCTGGAGAACGTGGGGATCAGCGGCCTGGAGGTGAACCGGGCCTTCGACGTCATCGCCCTGGGCAAGGACACCCTGGCCGATGCGGTGACGTTGCGCCGGGTCGAGGTCGACGGCATCACCGGCTCGGTGCTCGCCGCCGCGTCCGAGACCGACGACCGCGGCACCTACAACGCCGAACGGGTGACGATCGTGGATTCGCATTTCTCGCGGGTAGGCGGCCCGGCGGTGGACCTGTATCGCGGCGGCACCGACGAGAGCACCTTCGGGCCGGAACTGCGCATCGCCCGTTCGCGATTCGATCGCGTCGGCGGCGGCGACGTGCCGAGCCTGCGCCTGCACGGCGTGCAGCGCGCCGAACTCATCGGCAACGCATTCGAGCGCAGCGGCGGCGTGCGCTTCGTGCGGACGGTGGGCGAGCCGGTGCTGCTCGCTTCGGACAACCGGTTCGCCGACTCGCCCGGCATCGCCTCGGACGTGCCGGCCGGAGCGGTGCGATGAGGCGAATCGTCGCATGTCTGGCGATCGTGCTGGCCGTGACGGCGCATGCGCAGCCGGAACCGGAGCCTGAGGTTTCCGCAGCTTCTTCCGGATCGGCTCAGGCTTTCCCCCCCTTTGAAAAAGGGGGGCTGGGGGGATTTGCTCGGCGCCCGGCGCAAGCAACAGCAAGAGCGAATCCCCCTCGATCCCCCTTTTTCAAAGGGGGAGGAAAAGCGCGACCGGTGCTGGTCGGCGAGCCCGACTGGCGGCGCATGCGTGCCGAAGGCGCGAGCGCACCGATGTTCGCCGCCGAGCAGGCGCGGGTGGAGCGGGTCGTACGCGCGGCGATGGCGCAGGGCGTCGTGGTGCCGGTGCCGAAGGACCCCGGCGGCGGCTACACGCACGAGCAGCACAAGCGCAACTACCTTGCATTGCAGGGCGCCGGTGCCCTGTACCGGCTGACCGGCGATCGTGCCTATGCGGAGTTCGCGCGCGAAATGCTGCTCGAGTACGCGCGGCTCTATCCGGTCCTGGGGCCGCATCCGGCGCGGCGCAGCGAGCAGGCGTCCGGGCGCCTGTTCTGGCAGCAGCTCAACGATTCGGTGTGGCTGGCGCATGCGATCCAGGGCTATGACGCGATTCGCGATGCGCTGCCCCCCGCCGACCGCGAGCGCATCGACGAGGACGTGTTCCGGCGCATGGCGCGTTTCCTCTCCGAAGGCACGCCCGACCGCTTCAATGCCATCCACAACCACGCGACCTGGGCGACGGCCGGCGTGGGCATGACCGGCTACGTGCTGCGCGATCGCGACCTGGTCGACAAAGCCCTGCTCGGCACGGCGAAGGACGGCCAGGGCGGCTTCCTGGCGCAGGTCGATCGGCTGTTCTCGCCGGACGGCTACTACGCCGAAGGCCCCTACTACCAGCGCTATGCGCTGGCGCCGTTCGTGATCTTCGCCAGCGCGATCCAGCGCAACGAACCGCGGCGCCGCATCTTCCGGCGCAAGGACGGCGTGCTGCTCAAGGCGGTCGACACCCTGGTGCAGACCAGCTACGCGGGCTACTTCTTCCCGATCAACGACGCCATGCCCGACAAGGGCCTGGATACCGAGGAGCTGGTCGCGGGGGTCGCCATCGCCTATGCGCAGACGCAGGACGCGCGCCTGCTCTCGGTCGCGCAGCGGCAGGGCCGCACCGTGCTCACGCCCGAAGGCCTGCAGGTCGCCCGGGGCATCGCCGAGGGGCGCGCGCAACCGTTCGCGTTCCGGCCGCTCATGTTGCGCGACGGCGCGGACGGCGACCGCGGCGGCCTGGCGATCCTGCGCATGGGCGGCGGGCGTCCCGACGACGAGCATGGCCAGGCGCTGGTGATGAAGAACACCTCGCAGGGCATGGGCCACGGCCACTTCGACAAGCTGAACTGGCTCTTCTACGACAACGGCCGGGCGGTGGTGACCGATTACGGCGCCGCGCGCTTCCTCAACATCGAGGCCAAGGCCGGTGGCACCTACCTGCCCGAGAACACCAGCTGGGCGAAGCAGACAGTCGCGCACAACACCCTGGTCGTCGACGAGCGCAGCCATTTCGACGGGGACTGGAAGCGGGGCGAGGCGCATGCGCCGGAGCCGCTGCTGTTCGAGGTGGAGGGCAGCGGGGCGAGCTCCGCTCAATGGACGGGTGCCGATGCGGAGACGCAGATCGCCTCCGCGCGCATGCGCGGCGCCTACGAGGGCGTGGCGTTCACCCGTACGCTGGTGCTGGTCGGGCATCCCGACCTGCCGTTCCCCGCGGCCATCGACCTGCTGCACGTGGAGGGCGCCGGACCGGCGCGCTACGACCTGCCCCTGCATTTCGACGGCCATCTCATGTCGGTCGGCTTCGAAGCGCAGCGCCACAGTGCCGTGCGGCCGGTGCTGGGCGCGCGTGCCGGCTACCAGCACCTGTGGCTGGACGCGGAGAGCGACGCTTCGGCCGCGGCCCGCTCGCTGACGTGGCTGCTGGACGGCCGCTTCTATACCTACCGCTTCGGCGCCAGCGCGCCGAGCCGCGCGCTGCTGGTGGAAAGCGGCGCCAACGACCCGGACTTCAACCTGCGCCGCGAGCAGGCGCTGATCCGGCGGATCGACGGTGTAGGCGACGCGACGTTCTTCGGCGTGCTCGAGCCGCATGGCCGGTACGACGGCACCGTCGAGACCGTGCACGGCGCGGCGAGCCGGATCACGCGGATCGCGCACGTCCGCGGTGACGCCGCCTCGGTGATCGTGCTCACCCTGTCCACCGGCAACACGCTCGCACTGGCGGTGGCCGACGAGCCCATGCAGGACCGCGCCCACCGGGTGACGGCCGGCGGCCGGACCTACGAATGGAAGGGCGCCTGGGCGCGCTTCGACCAGCAGGCCGAGCCCGCGCGCTCCGCCGCGCCCACCACCGAGGAAACCCCATGACGAAGCGATCCGCAGTGCGCTGGGTCATCATCGGCCTGATCGCCGTGGCCACGGTGATCAACTACATCGACCGCAACGCGCTGGCGGTGATGTGGCCGGAAATCTCCGGCGACATCGGCGCCACCAAGGAGGACTACGCGCTGCTGGTGACGGTGTTCATGCTGTTCTACGCCGCGGGGCAGGTCGGGTTCGGGCGCCTGTTCGACATCATCGGCGTGCGCTTGGGATTCGCGCTGTCGATCGCGGTGTGGTCGATCTCGATCGCGCTGCACGCCGTCGCCAACTCGATCCTGTCGTTCAGCGTGTTCCGCGCATTGCTGGGCGTGAGCGAGGCCGGTGCCTGGCCGGGCGCGGTGAAGGCCAACGCCGAGTGGTTCCCGGCGCGCGAGCGCGCCTTCGCCCAGGGCATCTTCAATGCCGGTGCGTCGATCGGCGCGATCGTGTCGGCGCCGTTGATCGCGCTGCTGTTCCTCGCCTTCGGCTGGAAGGGGACCTTCCTGCTCATCGGTGCGCTGGGTCTGGCCTGGCTGCTGCCGTGGCTGATCGTGTATCGCGCAGGACCCGACAAGCATCCCTGGGTCAGCGAGGCCGAACGCGTGCTGATCCTGGATGCGCCCGTGGATGCCGGCCCGCAGCCGCCGGCGTACGCCCCCGGCATGCGCGAGCTGATGTCGCATCGCCAGAGCTGGGGCATCGTGCTGGCGCGCTTCTTCCTCGATCCGATCTGGTGGCTGTTCGTCTCGTGGCTGCCGATCTATCTCGCCGAGACGTTCGGCTTCGACGTCAAGCAGATCGGCCTGTTCGCCTGGGTGCCGTACGTCGGCGCGATGCTGGGCAGCCTGTTCGGCGGCTGGCTCTCGGGCCGGTTGATCGTGCGCGGCTGGAGCGTGCACCGCGCGCGCAAGTGGACCATCACCCTGGGCGGCGCGGTCATGGCGCCGGCGCTGCTCGGCGCGGTGCTGGCGGCCGAGCCCGCGGTCGCGGTGCTGACGATCGCGGCGGTGCTGTTCGGGTTCCAGGTCGCCATCGGCAACATCCAGACGCTGCCGGGCGACGTGTTCCGCGGCAGTTCGGTCGGTTCGCTGGCCGGCATCGGCGGCCTGTTCGCCGTGGCCGGCACCTTGATCACCACCTGGCTCGTACCGGTGATGACCAAGCAGTCGTTCGCACCGATCTTCATCCTGGTCGCGGCCCTCGTTCCGTTGTCGCTGGCGTCGATCTGGTGGCTCACCGGCCGCATCGAGCGGTTGGACCGGGCGCCGGCGCAGGACTGATTCCCCTCCCCAATGCAACAACAACAACCAGGACCTCCAATCATGGATTTCAAAGACAAGGTGGCGATCGTCACCGGTGGCGGCCGCGACATCGGCCGCGCAGTCTCGCTGAAGCTGGCCGCGGCCGGCGCCAGGGTCTGCATCAACTACGCCCACGACGAGGCCAGCGCGCAGGACACGTTGAGCCGGATCCAGGCGGCCGGCGGCCAGGCCATCGTCCACCGCGCCGACGTTTCCCGGAGCGAGGGCGTCGCGGAACTGGTCGCGGCGGCCCGGTCGGCGTTCGGCGACCGCATCGACGTCCTGGTCAACGTGGCCGGCGGCATGGTCGCGCGCAAGAAGCTGGCGGACATCGACGAGGCCTTCTTCCACAAGGTCATGGACCTGAACCTGAAATCGGTGCTCCTGACCACCCAGGCGGTGGTGCCGCACATGGGCGAAGGCGCGGCGATCGTCAATTTCGCCTCGCTGGCCGGCCGCGACGGCGGCGGTCCCGGCGCGGCGATGTATGCCACCGCGAAGGCCGCGGTGATGACCTTCACCCGGGCGATGGCCAAGGAGCTGGGGCCGCGCGGCATCCGTGTCAACTCGCTGTGCTGCGGCATGATCGCCACCCGCTTCCACGACGAGTTCACCAAGCCGGAAGTGCGCGCGGCCGTCGCCAACGCCACGCCGCTGCGCCGGGAAGGGCGCCCCGAGGAGGCCGCCGACACCGCCGTGTACCTGGCGTCCGGCGCGGCCGGCTTCATCAACGGCGCCAACGTCGACGTCAACGGCGGCGCGTTCTTCTCCTGAGCCTGCCCGCGGCCTGTCGGCAGGCCAAAGAACGGCTTTCAGGCACCTCCGACGGTCGTCCGGGGCCTGTTGACGCTTCCCGAGCAGGTCGCGCCTCGCGCCGGGCCTGAAGGTGCGCGGGGCAAGGAAGAACGAAGGCGCGTATGTCGATACGCAACCGAGTGATGACGCCGCTCCGCACAGTCTCAGGCCCGGCCCCCGGACCGGGGCGGGCCAGTCGCGACTTCCCGGCAACAGCATGCTGTTGCCACTCCCACAAGAACCAGGCCCGCGTGCCTCTGGTCGGCTCTTTGTGGGAGCGACGGAAGTCGCGACGCCGCGAATCCTGCCGCCTTCGCAGAGCAGGTTCCGGCAGGCCCTAGAGCAATTTCGTGTCAGAGCGTTTACGCATGTCGCGAGAATTTCTCCCTCGCCCCGCAAGCGGGAGAGGAAGCGTCCGGCGGCATATGTAGACGCCTGACATGAAATTGCTCTGGATCCAGGCCGCGTCGCGTCTGGCGCGAATCGCCGCGCTCGCCCGCGCTCGTTCCGGGTAAAACCCGGGAAGGCGCGGATATACGCCACCGTACTGAAGGCGGTCGTCGCGCGCGCTTGATGCCCGTCAAGGCAGTTTTCGCCCGGTGCTGGCAAAGTGTGCGATTCCCTGCATGCGAGAAGACATGAATCGACCCTCCTCATTCGACCGCGAACAGCTGCTGGCCTGCGCCCGCGGCGAGATGTTCGGCGCCGAGAACGCGCGCCTGCCGCTGCCGCCGATGCTGATGTTCGACCGCATCACCGAGATCTCGGCCGAGGGCGGCCGCTACGGCAAGGGCGTCATCCGCGCCGAGCTCGACGTCAGGCCGGACCTGTGGTTCTTCGACTGCCATTTCCGCGGCGATCCGGTCATGCCCGGCTGCCTGGGGCTGGACGCGATGTGGCAGCTGTGCGGCTTCTATCTGCCGTGGCTGGGCGAGACCGGCCGCGGCCGGGCGCTGGGCGTGGGCCAGGTAAAATTCACCGGGCAGGTGCTGCCCGAGGCCAAAGTGGTCGGCTACGAGGTCGACATCCGCCGGGTGATGCGCGGCAAGCTGGCGCTGGTCATCGGCGAGGGCCGCACGCTGGTGGACGGGCGCGAGATCTACACCGCCGCGGACCTGCGCGTGGCGCTGTTCCGCTCGACAGAGGGTTTTTGAGATGCGTCCGCTCGAGACGAAGCTTGCCGAAACGAAGCCTGCCCAGGCCAGGCGTGTCGTGGTGACCGGTTTGGGCGTGGTGTCGTGCCTGGGCAACGCGGCCGACGAGGTCGCCGAATCGTTGCGCCTGGGCCGGGCCGGCATCCGCGCCGTGCCCGAATACGCCGAGCTCGGTCTGCGCAGCCAGGTGGCCGGGGTTCCGCAGATCGACCTGGCGGCGCAGATCGACCGCAAGCTGAAGCGCTTCATGGGCGATGCCGCCGCCTACGCCTACGTGGCGATGCGCGACGCGATCGCCGACGCCGGGCTCGACGAGGCGACCCTGCACGACCCGCGCACCGGCCTGATCGCCGGTTCCGGCGGCGGATCGCCGCAGTGGCAGATCGAGACCGCCGACCTGCTGCGCAACCGCGGGGTGCGCAAGATCGGCCCGTACATGGTGCCGCGCTCGATGGGCTCGACGGTCTCGGCCACGCTGTCCACCGCGTTCGGCATCCGCGGCGTGAGCTATTCGATCTCGGCCGCCTGCGCCACCTCGGCGCACTGCATCGGCGCCGGCGCCGACATGATCCGCCACGGCATCCAGGACGTGGTGCTGGCCGGCGGCGGCGAGGAACTGCACTGGGCGATGACCGCGCAGTTCGACGCGATGGGCGCGCTGTCGACGCGGCACAACGACACCCCGGCTACCGCTTCGCGCCCGTACGATGCCGACCGCGACGGCTTCGTCATCGCCGGCGGCGGCGGCATGCTGGTGCTGGAGGAATACGAGCATGCGCGCGCGCGCGGCGCCGGCATCCTCGCCGAACTGGTCGGCTACGGCGTCACCTCGGACGGCGTCGACATGGTGGCGCCCTCCGGCGAGGGCGCGGTGCGCTGCATGCGGATGGCGATGGAGGGCATGGCGGGGCGCGCGACCGGCGGCATCGACTACCTCAACACCCACGGCACCTCGACCCCGGTCGGCGACGTGATCGAGCTGCAGGCGGTGCGCGACGTGTTCGGCGCCGACGTGCCGCCGCTGTCGTCGACCAAGGCGCTCAGCGGCCATTCGCTGGGCGCGGCCAGCGTGCACGAGGCGATCTACTGCCTGCTGATGATGCAGCGCGGCTTCATCGCCGGTTCGGCCAACATCGAACGCCCGGATCCGAAGGTGGAGGGCTACCCGATCGTGCGCGCGAGCCGTGACGCCAGGCTCGACACGGTGATGTCGAACAGCTTCGGTTTCGGCGGCACCAATGCCAGCCTGGTGTTCGCGCGCGTCGATTGAGCCGTTCCCGACCCGCGCCAGGCCTCCCCATGGATGGCGCTCGTCTGGCGCGCCCGGATCGAGGCTGCGGCCTCGTCGCCGGTGCCGATCACCCGCCTGCGGCGACGGCCGGGTCATCGCCGTAGGCGGATCCGCTCCGGCGCCGGCGATCGCCGGCGCCGGCCTGCGGCCGGAGCGGAGCGCCTTGACTGAACGGCGATTCAGGTCTCCGGCCGCGTCAGCGCGTCCACGCCGGTGCGAACGACCGCTCGGCGCACCCGGCTTAGCGGAAAAATCACGGCGGAGTCACGATCATGCGCCGTTGGGTATTTCGAGGGCTTCCGTGTGAAGCGACGACAACTGCTGTCCGCCGCCCTCTCGGGGCCGCTGGCGTTCGGGCCGGCCGCGCGCGCATTCGCGCGACCGGCTGTCGATCCCGTCGCGGCGACAGCGTTCGACGACGGCACCGTACCCGCGCTGGCGCGGCGCTTGGCGGCCGCGCCCTACCGGCAACCGGTGGCCGACCTGCCGCCTGCGCTCGATGCGATCGGCTACGACCAGTACCGCGACTTCCGCTACAAGGCGGCACGCGCGCTGTGGCGGGAGGACGGCCTGCCGTTCCAGGCGCAATTCTTCCACCGCGGGTTCCTGTTCAAGGACCGGGTGGCGGTGCACGTCGTGCACCGCGGCCGCTCGCGGCCGTTCGCGTTCTCCACCGACCTGTTCGACTATGCGCCGCAGCCGGTGCCGGAGCTCGACGACATCGGTTTCGCCGGTTTCCGCCTGCATGCGCCGCTGAACGAACCGGGGCGCTTCGACGAGCTGTGCGTGTTCCTCGGCGCCAGCTATTTCCGCGCGCTGCCGCGCGGGCTCGGCTACGGGCTCTCGGCGCGCGGGCTGGCGCTGGGTACCGGCGAACCGGAGCCGGAGGAATTCCCGGCCTTCCGCGCGTTCTGGCTCGAGCAGCCGGACGCGGGCGCCGACCACATCGTGGTGCATGCGCTGCTCGACAGCCCGTCGGTGGCCGGCGCGTTCCGCTTCCGCGTCGCGCCGGGGGCGGAAACGGTGTTCGACGTCGATGCGCGGCTGTTCCCGCGCCGCGCCCTCGCCCTGGCCGGCATCGCGCCGCTGACCAGCATGTTCCACTTCGACGCCGGCGACCGCGTCGGCATCGACGACTGGCGCCCGGCGGTGCACGATTCCGACGGCCTGGCGCTGCTGACCGGCGCCGGCGAGCAGGTGTGGCGGCCGCTGGCCAATCCGTCGGTGCTGCAGCACAGCGGCTTCCAGGAACGCGATCCGCGCGGCTTCGGGCTGATGCAGCGCAAGCGCGCGTTCGCCGATTTCCTGGATGCCGAGGCCGCCTACGAGAACCGGCCGAGCCTCTGGGTCGAGCCGCTCGACGATTGGGGCGAGGGCGAGGTGCACCTGGTGGAGATCCCGACCGCCGACGAGTACCACGACAACATCGTCGCCTTCTGGCGCCCGCGCGCGCCGCTGGCCGCCGGCGGCGAGTCGCGCTGGCGCTACCGCCTGCACTGGTGCGACCGCCACGAGTGGAAGCCGGCGCTGGCGACGGTCGCCGCCACCCGCACCGGCAAGGCGGCCGATGGCGCGCGCCTGTTCGTGATCGACTGGCAGGGCGGATCGCTGGCGCGGCTGGCCGACGATGCCGAGCCGCCGCTGCAGGCCAGCGCCTCGGCCGGCGAGCTGCGCAATGCGGTGGCCTACCGCAATCCGCGCACCGGCGGCTGGCGTTCCAGTTTCGAACTGGCGCCCGGCGATGCCGCCGCGATCGAGCTGCGACTGGTCCTCGGCGAGCCGTCGCGGCCGCTGTCGGAGACCTGGCTGTACCGATGGACGCCATGAGTTCCGTGTCCGCGCCGCTGCCGCCGGAGTCGCCGCTGCCGATGCCCGTGCAGTCGCTGCGCGAAGGCCGCATCGCGGCGCGGCGCCTGCCGAGCGCCCCGCCGGCGATGCGCTGGCGCCGCGGCGCGGTGATCGGCATCGCCGCACTGCTGACCTTCGTGGCCACCTACCAGATCTGGTGGCTGCTGCGCGGCGACGGGATCGACCTGCTCGAAGGCCTGCTGCTGGTGATCTTCGTGGCGCTGTTCGCCTGGATCGTGCAGACCTTCGTCGGCACCCTGGCCGGATTCGTGGTGATGCTGCAACGACGGCCCGGGCGGCTGGGGCTGTCGCCGCATACGCCGCTGCCGGCGCCGGCGTCGCCGACCGCCCTGCTGCTGCCGACCTACCACGAGGATCCCGCGCGGCTGATGGCCGGGCTGCAGGCGATGCACGAATCGCTGGCGCGGACCGGGCATGCGGACAAGTTCGATTTCTTCGTGCTCAGCGACAGCCGGCGGCCGGAGGTCCAGGCCGCGGAGGCGCGCGCGTTCGCGGCGTTGCGCGCGCGGCTGGGCGATGGCGCACGGATCTGGTACCGGCTGCGCGAGGACAACCGCGAACGCAAGGCCGGCAACATCGCCGAGTGGGTGCGGCGCTGGGGCGGCGCCTGGCCGCAGTTCGTGATCCTCGACGCCGACAGCCTGATGACCGGCGATACCCTGGTGCGGCTGGCGGTCGCGATGGAGCGGCACCGCGACGTCGCGCTGATCCAGACCCTGCCGCTGATCGTCAACGGCACCACCCTGTTCGCGCGCATGCAGCAGTTCGCCGGGCGCATGTTCGGCCAGGTGATGGCCTACGGCGTCGCCTGGTGGCATGGTGCCGAGAGCAACTACTGGGGCCACAACGCGATCATCCGCACCGCGGCGTTCGCCGCCCATGCCGGCCTGCCGCCGTTGCGCGGGTTCGCCCCGTTTTCCGGCCACGTGCTCAGCCACGATTTCGTCGAGGCGGCGTTGCTGCGCCGCGGCGGCTGGGCGCTGCACATGGTGCCGGGCCTGCCCGGCAGCTACGAGGAGGGGCCGCCGTCGCTGACGGACATGCTGGTGCGCGATCGCCGCTGGTGCCAGGGCAACCTGCAGCACGCCGCGGTGCTGCCGGCGCGCGGACTGCACTGGGTCAATCGCTGGCATCTGCTGATCGGCATCGGCCACTACATGACCGCGCCGCTGTGGGCGATGCTGATGCTCGTCGGCATCGCCATCCCGCTGCGACAAGGCTTCGACGGCGACCGCTACTCGGCGGCCGCCTACTGGCTGGCGCAGGACGCCGATCGCTTCCTCTGGGTGTTCGCGCTGACGATGTCGATGCTGCTGGCGCCGAAGTTCCTGGGCTACGTGGCGAGCATGGCCGATCGCGAGACGCGGCGGGGCTGCGGCGGCGCGCTGCGGGCGGCGGTCGGCGTGCTGCTGGAGATCGTGCTCGCCGCGCTGATGGCGCCGGTGACGATGTACGTGCAGTCGCGCGGGGTGGCCGGGGTGCTGGCGGGCAAGGATTCGGGCTGGGATCCGCAGCGGCGGGACGACGGCAGCCAGCCGTTCCCGGCGCTGCTGCGCAGCTATGGTGGCGCCACCGTGATGGGGGTCGTCTCCGGGGCGATCGCGTACGCGGTCTCGCCCGGCCTGGCGGCGTGGATGTCGCCGGTCATCGTCGGGCTCGGGCTGTCGATCCCGATCGTGATGCTCACATCGTCGCGCGCGACCGGCCAGCGCCTGCGGCGCTGGCGCCTGCTGTGTACGCCGGAGGAACTGGCGCCGCCGCCGCTGCTGCTGCGGGCGGCCGAGTTGCGCACCGCACCGCCTGCCGCCATCGAACCGGCCGAGCGCACGGCGGCGGCGTGACCGCGGCGCCGCCAAAGGCGCGCCGTGCATAATGCGGATCGCTTCCGATCCCGTGCCCGCCATGCTCGAAACGCTCGAACGCGAAACCGCCCCCGATCCACGCTGGAGCGTGCTCTGGCTGCACGGCCTCGGCGCCGACGGCCACGATTTCCTGCCGATCGTGCCGGAGCTGGTGCGGCGCGACTGGCCGCCGCTGCGCTTCGTGTTCCCGCATGCGCCGGTGCGCGCGGTGACGATCAACAACGGCATGCGCATGCGCGCCTGGTACGACATCCGCGACGCCGATCTCGCCAACCGCGCCGACGAGCAGGGCGTGGCCGAATCGGTGGCGCACGTGGAGGCGTTGATCGCGCGCGAGGTCGAGCGCGGCATTCCCGCGGAACGGATCTTCCTCGCCGGCTTCTCGCAAGGCGGCGCGATCACCCTGGCCGCGGGCATGCGCCGGAGCGCGCCGCTGGCGGGGCTGATCGGCCTGTCCACCTATCTTCCCGGCGCGCAGGCCGCCGCCGTGCCGCCGGACGCGGCGACCCGGCAGCCGGTGTTCATGGCCCACGGCACCCAGGACCCGGTGGTGCCGCATGCGGCCGGCGAGCACAGCGCGGCGCTGCTGCGCCGGCACGGCTTCGCGGTCGAGTGGCATGCCTATCCGATGCCGCATTCGGTCTGCGCCGAGGAGATCGCCGATCTCGGCGACTGGCTGTCGGCGAGGCTGGGCGCCTAGCGATGAGCGATCCGCGCAACCGCGAACCGTGGCTGCCGGATCTGTGCCGGCTGCCGCGGCTGGCGGCGATGCTCGGCCTCGCGCAGCTGGTGGTGGTGGTGGTGGCGCTGGTGCCGGACGGGTCCCCGGGCTGGGATCCGGTGCGGCTGTTGTCCGTCAGCGGCTATGCGCTGTGGCTGGCGCTGGCGGTCTCGGTGCTGCTGTGCGTATCGCGGCGGGCGCTGTCGACCTTGCCGCAGCGCTTCGGCGCGTTGGCGGCGGTGGCGCTGTCGAGCCTGGTGGCGGCGATCGCGGCGGCGGTGGTGCATGCGCTGTTCGCCAGCGTCGGCGCGGCCGAGGCCTGGCCCGGCTTCTGGCGCTTCGTCGGCGGCTCGTGCGCGGTGGTGGCGCTGATCACCGCGCTCGCGCTTCGCTACTTCTACGTGATCGACGGCTGGCGGGCGCAGGTCAACGCCAGCGCCCGCGCCGAGGCCGATGCGCTGCAGGCGCGGATCCGGCCGCACTTCCTGTTCAACAGCATGAACATGATCGCCGGCCTGCTGCGGCGCGATCCGGTGGTGGCCGAGCGCGCCGTGCTCGACCTGTCCGACCTGTTCCGTGCCGCGCTCGGCGCCGGCGAGGGCGACTCGTCGCTGGCCGAGGAAGTGCGGCTGGCCGAGCAGTATCTGGCCATCGAGCAGCTGCGCGTGGGCGAGCGCCTGCAGGTGCAATGGCGCAGGACCGAACCGTTGCCGTGGACGCTGCCGATGCCGCGGCTGGTGCTGCAGCCGCTGCTGGAGAACGCGGTGCTGCACGGCATCTCGCGGCTGCCGCGGGGCGGCTGCGTCGCGATCGAACTCGTCGCGACCCCGGACACCCTGTACCTCCGGGTACGCAACCCGTCGCTGCCGCCGCCCGGGCAGCCGCAGGTGCCGCAGGGCGCGGGCCATGCCCAGCGCAACATCGCCCATCGTCTCAGTTACGCCTTCGGCGCGAGCGCGCGGATGGCCTGCGGCTGGCACGAGGGCTACTATGCCTGCGAGATCGAGCTGCCGCTCGACTGAGCCGAAGCGGGAGGGCGCCTGACGTGAAGGTCGTGATCGCCGACGACGAGCCGCTGGCGCGGGAGCGCTTGCGCACGCTGCTGGCGCAGCAGCCGGGCGTCGAGCTGGTGGCGGAGGTCGGCGACGGCCATGCCGCCCTGCATGCCTGCGCCGAGCACGACGCCGACCTGATCCTGCTCGACATCGCCATGCCCGGCATCGACGGCCTGGAGGCCGCGCGCCACCTGGCCGCGTTCGAGCCGCGCCCGGCGGTGGTGTTCTGCACCGCCTACGATGCGCACGCGCTGTCGGCGTTCGAGGCCGCTGCCGTCGATTACCTGGTCAAGCCGGTACGGCCGGAGCGCCTGCACGCGGCGCTCGAGCGCGCGCGCACCTTCACCATCGGCCGCGACCACGACGGCGGCGCCAGCCTGCACAAGAGCCGGACCCACCTGTGCGCGCGCCTGCGCGGCAGCCTGCGGCTGATCCCGGTCGAGGAGGTCTACTACCTGCAGGCCGAGGAGAAGTATGTGGTGGTGCACCACGCGCGCGGCGAGGACCTGATCGAGGAATCGCTGAAGTCGCTGGAGCAGGAGTTCGGCGAGCGCTTCATGCGCATCCACCGCAACTGCCTGGTGGCGCGGCACGAACTGGTGGAGATCCGCCGCGACCACGACGGCCACGTGCACGCGATGCTGCGCCACGTGCAGCAGCCGCTGGAAGTGAGCCGGCGCTGCGTGGCCCAGGTGCGCGAGGTGATCCAGCGGCTGTGAGGTTCGTTTTCCGCGGCTCCGGTTGCGCGGCGTCGCGACTTCCGTCGCTCCCACAAATGCAAGTGCAGCAGCCATCGCGCTGGCTTCCTGCGGGAGCGACGGAAGTCGCGACCGGGCGTGCCGGCGCCATGCATGCCGCGGCGCCGGCAGCGATGACGAGTGCCTGCAGCCGGCTTTCCGGACCGGCGACCACAGGTCGGCGAGCGAGGCGCGCAAGTCCGCGATCCCAGCGTCACGCCGCGACCGGCGATAATGGGCCGATGAAGACCCTCCGCATCGCCACCCGCAAGAGCCCGCTCGCCCTGTGGCAGAGCCAGCACGTCGCCGGGCGCCTGCGCGTGGCGCATCCCGGCCTCGAGGTCGAACTGGTGCCGATGAGCACGCGCGGCGACGAGGTGCTGGACCGGTCGCTGGCGGCGATCGGCGGCAAGGGCCTGTTCCTCAAGGAGCTGGAATCGGCGATGCAGCGCGACGAGGCCGATTGCGCCGTGCACTCGCTCAAGGACGTGCCGATGGCGCTGGAGCCGGGGTTCGCGTTGCCGGCGATCCTGGTGCGCGCCGATTCCGCCGACGCCTTCGTCAGCGCCGCCCATGCCACGCTGATGACGCTGCCGCCGGGCGCGCGCGTGGGTACCTCGTCGCTGCGGCGGCAGGCGCAATTGCGCGCGCTGCGCCCCGACGTCCGGCCGCTGGACGTGCGCGGCAACGTCAACACCCGCCTGGCGAAACTCGACGCCGGCGACTACGACGCCATCGTGCTCGCCTGCGCCGGCCTGCAGCGGCTGGGCCTGGAGCGGCGCATCCGCATGCGGCTGGACGCGCCGGACTGGCTGCCGGCACCGGCGCAGGGCGCGATCGCGGTCGAATGCCGGGACGATGATGCCGGCACTGCCGCACTGCTCGCCACGCTGGACGATCGCGACACGCGCCTGTGCGTGGAGGCCGAGCGCGCGATGAACCGGGCCCTCGACGGCAGCTGCCACGTACCGGTGGCGGCGCTGGCCCGACTGGAAGGGGAGCGGATCACCCTGCACGGGCTGGTCGGCAGCGCCGCCGACGGGCGGCTGGTGCGCGCCTGCGGCAGCGATACGGTCGACGCGCGCGAGCGGCTCGGCGAACGCGTCGCCGGCGACCTGCTCGCCGCCGGCGCCGACCGCCTGCTGGCGTCTATCTGAAGGTGTAGACCAGGTTGATCGTGGTCAGGGTGTCGGTGTTCTTGATCCCGGCCTGGTCGTCGACCTCGGTGTTGTGGCGGGCCTGCAGCGCGGCCTTCAGCGCCAGCGACTCGTTCATCGACACGGAGACGCCGAGATCGTTCTGGGCGAAAGTGTTCTCGTTGCCGGACTCGACCAGCAGCGTGTTGGTCAGGCGGGTGTTCTCGGTCAGCCTGCGCTCGAAATCGAGCAGCCCGCGGACGATGAAGTCGCTGCGGATGTCGCCGCTCTCGGCGTGGCGCGCGCGGCGGTAGCCGGGGCCGATCTCGGTCAGCAGCTTTGTGCGCTCGTCCTTCAGGAAGTGGTGGCCATAGCCGAACGAGAACGTGCCCTGGTAGTCGTAGAGCGAGAAGTCGTCGCGCTCGTAGCGCGCGGCGCCGAACCAGTTGTGCATCTCGTTGACCTTGATCGCCGTGGTGCCGCCGATCTGGTAGCGGTTGGCGCTGGTGGTGTAGCGGGTCTCGGCGATGCCGTCGCCGTCGAAATCGCCGGTGACGTCGCTCTTGGCGCGCAGCGCCGACAGCGTCAGCTGGTGCTTGCTGCGCACGTCCTCCTGCGAGAACCGCAGCTTGCTGTTGAGGTTCTCGGAGCGGCGGTTGCCGCGGCTCATGGCCAGGCCGAGCTCGCCGGTCAGGTTCCAGATCGGCGCTTCTTCCTCGTACACCGGCGATGGCGTCTGGGCGCGCAGCGGGCCGGACGCCAGGGCGAGGGCGAGAAGGGCGAGCGCGGCCGGCAGGTGGCGGGAGTCGGTCATTCAACGGGTTCCTGTTGCGAGGCGTGAAGCGCGGGATTCGAGGGGCGGACGGGCATGTTCAGGCGGCAGGACGGCTGGCGAAGCGATGACGCCGCTGCGCACCGAGGGCGGCGGCAGAAGCGGCGGCGCGATGCCCCGGCCCGGCGGCGGGCCGGGCTTCACGGGCATGCGTAGCGGCATTCTGCGCGGTGCCGGTGTCCGCGGGACTGGTTGCATGAATACGGTAGGTCGGATCACCGCGGGTGACCGGACGAGCGGGAGATTCCCGCGGAGCGGTCGCATGGAAACGATTCCATTATGCCGCGATCGGCTCCGGTTCCCAAGGCGCCCCCGGCGCTCGCCCTCTGCGTGGCAAGGCGTTCAGTAGTAGAGCGTGACCACGTGTCGCGCCTCGGCGAAGAACAGCCAACGCTCCACGAACGCACCTGCCAGCAGCGCGACGGCGGTCGCGGCCAGCAAGGGCGCGGCCGGCGCCGAACCCGAAAGCGCCAGCAGCCAGGCCAGCCCCGGCGCCGCGACCAGCGACGCCGCCGCCAGCCACCGCAGCCTTCGCGCGTGCCGCCGCGCCACCGTGAAGGCCATCTCGCGGGTGACGTAGTTGGCTTCGGTGTGCGGGCGCTCGAACACCGCGACCGCGCGTCCCGGCAGGCCGACGGCGTCGCCGCGCGTTGCCGGCGCCGCTTGCCGGTCGATCGCGCGCCAGTACGGCCATTTGCACGCCAGCAGCAGCGCGCCGAGCGCGGTCAACGTCGCCGTCATCGCGGTCGCGGCGGTACCCGCCGGCAGCAGCAGCGCCATCAGCCAGAACAGCAGCGCCAGCCCGGTCAGCAGCGCGAACAGCAGGTAGACCGGCACCACCAACGGGTGGTGCCAGGCCGGGATCGGCAGCAGCGAGGCGTAGATCATCGCCGTGCACGCCACCGTCGCCAGTGCCAGCACCGCCAGCAGCAGGCCGCACAGTCCGAGCGCGAGCGCGCGATCCGGGCCGGGTTCGGCCCCCAGCAGCAGCGCCCCCAGCGCCAGCGCCGGGACGACCGTCGCCATCGCCAGCACGCCTTCGCGCGACAGCCAGGAGCTGCGCCACTGCGACAGCGCCCGCCATGCCCGCTGCGGCTTGCCGAGGTGGGCGAGCGAACTGAGCAGGCCGACGGTGCTCAGCGCCAGGCCCAGCAGCAGCGCCCACCACTGCAATGTCTCCAGTGCCGGCATGACATCGGCACGCGCATGCAACAGCAGCACCGACAGGCCGAGCCACGCCAGCAGGCCGTAGCCGGCGCCGGACAGCGTGGTGAAGAAGATCACCGAGAGGGCGGGGTGCATCGACGATTCATTCCCTGGCGGACGGTTCCGCGCGACATCGTACAGGGGGGGCTTGGCACCGGACCCGATTGGGCCGGGAGTCGGGAACTGGGAATCGGGAATCGGAATCGGGAAAAGCGTGCTCGTCATCCCGGCGCAGGCCGGGATCCAGGCCTGCGACTCGTCCGGAGGGCGGCGAGCCTGGATCCCCGGGCTGCGCCGGGATGACGGCGCGAGGTAGATGACGGCGCGGGTGGACGGCGACTCGGGGGCGGACGATGGTGCGGCCGGGACAACGAAAGCCGTCCGATTCCTCCGGCCGGTCACCGCCTGAGGACGCGATTCAGCCAGCGCAGCGGCGTGGCCGGTTCGGTCTCGGTCTGCGTCGCCTCCGCGCGGTCGCCGCCGCCACCGCGGCGCGGGCGCGGTGGCAGGTAGCGGTTGACCGGGGCGTAGCCGAGTTCCGGCATCAACGCCACGCCGTGGCGCTCGGCCACCAGCTTCGACACGTCCGAGTCCGGGTCGCCGAGGTCGCCGAAGTGGCGGGCGCGGGTGGGGCAGGCCTGCACGCAGGCCGGCACCCGCTCGCTCTCGTCGAGCTGCTCGTTGTAGATGCGGTCCACGCACAGGGTGCATTTCTTCATCACCCCCTCGACCTCGGAGTACTCGCGCGCGCCGTACGGGCAGGCCCAGCTGCACAGCTTGCAGCCGATGCACTTGTCCTCGTCGACCAGCACGATGCCGTCCTCGGCGCGCTTGTAGCTGGCGCCGGTCGGGCACACGGTCACGCAGGCAGGGGTCTCGCAGTGCAGGCAGCTGCGCGGGAAGTGCAGGGTCATCGCCGGCTGCGCGTCGCCGCCATCGCCGCCGGTACGGCTCCCTCCCTCGCCCATGTGGGAGCGACGGAAGTCGCGAATGGTGTGTCCGGCAGTCGCGACTTCCGTCGCTCCCACAGGAGTCTCCGAAGGCGCTCCAGGAGCCGCTGGTTCACACCCTGTGGCTCCGCTCGCCGCGACCTCGTAGCTGTGCACGCGGTTGAACCACACCCCGGACGGCGCCTTGCCGTACGGCTGCTCGTCGGTCAGCGGCCCGGCGATGCCGCCGGCGTTCCACTCCTTGCAGCTGGTCGCGCAGGCGTGGCAGCCGACGCAGGTGTCGAGGTCGATCACCAGGCCCATCTTCTTCTTCGATGGCGGCGGCAACGCGGTCATGGGCGGGAGATCGCGGTCAAAACGGGAAGTAGCGCGGGATCAGCAGCCCCGCCATGACCAGGAAGATCACGTTCAGCGGCAGGCCGACCTTGACGAAGTCGGTGAAGCGGTAGCCGCCCGCGGTGTAGACCATGGTGTTGGTCTGGTAGCCGATCGGGGTGAGGAAGCTGGTCGAGGCCGCGAACGCCACCGCGACCAGGAACGGCTTGCTGTCCAGGCCCAGCGCTTCGGCGGTGGCGATCGCGATCGGCACCACCAGCGCCGCCGAGGCGTTGTTGCTCATCGCCTCGGTGAGCACCGAGGTCAACAGGTAGATCGCCATCAGCGTGGCCACCGGGCCGAAGCCGCCGACCACCGTCACCGCGTGGTCGGCGATCCAGCCGGCCGCGCCGGAATTCTGCAGCGCGATCCCCATCGGCAGCACGCCGGCCAGCAGGATGACCACGCGCCAGTCGATCGCGCGATACGCGTCCTCCGGCTTGAGGATCTGCAGGACCACCAGCGCGATGCAGCCGAGGATCGCCGAGCCCACGATCGGCAGCCAGCCGAGCCCGGCGACGATCACCACCGCCGCCATCACCGCGATCGCCAGCAGCGCGCGACCGATCGACGAGCGGTCCTGCTCGCGCTCGCCCAGCACCAGCAGTCCGGGATCGGAGCGCATCGCTTCCAGCGATTTTTCCGGCGCGTCCAGCAGCAGCACGTCGCCGACCGCCAGCGGCACGCGGTCGAGCGGCTGCCGGATCGCCAGCCGGTGCCGGTGCAGGCCCTGCACCCGCACGCGATAGGTGTGGCCGAAGCGGACCGCCGCCAGGGTCTGGCCGATCAGGTGCGAGCCGGGCGCCACCATCGCTTCGGCGTGCAGGCGCTCGTCCTCGGTGTCACCGTCGAGCTCGCGGACGACCTGGTCGTAATCGAGCTTGAGCTTCTTGCGCGCCTGCTCGATATCGCGCCATTCGCCGCGCAGCAGCAGGCGGTCGCCCGCGCGCAATTCCTCGCTGCGCGGTGACGGCACCGGCTGCCGGCCGCGGAAGATCTCGAGCACGACCACGTCGCCGGCGTCGTCGGGCAGCAGCTCGCTGCCGCGCTTGCCGATCGCGGACGAGCGCTCGGTCGCCAGCAGTTCCACCACGTAGCGCCCGGCGTGGCCGCTGTCGGCCTGCTCCGGAACGCCGAGGTCGGGCAGCAGGAACCGCCGTGCCACCATCATGTAGGTCACGCCGACGGCGACGAAGATCACCCCCATCGGCGCGAACTCGAACAAGGTGAAGCCGGTCTCGCCCGACTGCCGCGCCAGCGAGTCGACCAGCAGGTTGGTGGAGGTGCCGATCAGCGTGCACACGCCGCCGAACTGGCCGGCATAGGACAGCGCGATCAGGTACTTCGACGGCGGCTGCCGGTTGGCCACGGTCGCCGCGATCACCAGCGGCAGGAACACCGCCACCGCCGCGGTGTTGTTGATGAAGCCGGAGATCACCGCCGTCAGCAGCATCATCGCCAGCGCGAACAGCCATCCCCAGCGGATCCGCGCCAGCAACGCGCCGAGCCGCTGCAGCGAGCCGCCACGCTGCAGTCCGGCGCTGAGCACGAACATCGCCGCCACGGTGATCGTGGCCGGGCTGCTGAACCCGGACAGCGCCTGGTCGGTGGACACCAGCCGCAGCGCCAGCAGGCTCGCCAGCACCAGCAGCGCCACCACCTCCACCGGCAGCTTCTCGGTCACGAACAGGTAGACCGCGCCGGCGATCACGGCGAAGGTCAGCCAGGCATCCATGGTCATCGGGTGCGCGCTCCGCGGTTCCGTTGGCGTTGCGGCGCACCATAGCGCAGCGGGCGGTCGTCATGGGCGGCGCCCGGCAGCGGCGCGAACTGCGGCTGCGTGCATGCGGCGGCGGCCGGGCGCAGGTTCACCCGCAGGTCGAACCAGGCCGCCTGGCCGGTGACCGGATCGGCGTTGGCGTAGTCGCCGCGCGGGGTGCGGTCGGAAATCAGGTGGTTGAGCAGGAATCCGTGCTCGGCCTCCGGCGCGTCCTTGGCCAGCTTCCACGCGCCGCGGCGCTTGCCGATCGCGTTCCAGGTCCACACCGTGTCCGGCTGCACGTTGCCGGCGAACTTCGCCTGCACGGTGATGCTGCCGTGGTGCGAGGCCACCTCGACCCAGTCCTCGTCGCCGATGCCGTACTTCGCGCCGGTGTCCGGATGCAGGTACAGCCAGTTGCGGGCGGCGATCTGCCGCAGCCAGGCGTTCTGCGAACCCCAGGCGTGGTACATGAACATCGGCCGCTGGGTGATGGCGTGCAGCGGGAATGGATGGGTGTGCGGGACGCCGTCATCGCGGCGAAGGCCGGGATCCATCGGCTCCGTCGCGACCGGGCGGCGGACCCCGGCCCTTGCCGGAACGGCGGAGGCGTCGTCTTGCGCCGCATCGGATTGCACGCCTTCGAAGGGTTCGTACCACAGCGGCAGCGGGTCGAAATAGGTCTCCACCCGCGCGCGGTGCCGCGGCGGCGGGACGTGCGCGCCGTGTCCTTGCGCGGCCAGGCGGAAGCGCTGCAGCGGTTCGGCATACAGCTGCAGCGCGATGGCGTCGCCGGCGCCGAGGAAGCCCTTGCCCTGCGCCCACTGCAGGTAGCCGCGGTTGGCCATCTTGAAGTAGCGCGCGTGCTCCGGGATCTCCTCGCGCCAGTAGCCGCCGTTGTCGATGTAGCGCTGCAGCTGGCCGGGATTCGGCGCGCCCTTGCCGTGCTGGGCGCCGTCGCCGCGCCAGCCGGCCAGCAGCCCGACCCCGGGCGCGCGCTCGTGGCGGACGATGTAGTCGGCGTAGCCGCGATAAATCGGTCCGCCGGCGGCGTCGGCCATCCCCGGCAGGCCGAGCCGCGCGCCCAGGTCCAGCAGGACCGACTGGAAGCCGCGCACGTCGCGCGGCCGGCCGTCGCCATCGGCCTGGGTGGCGGGGTCGAACACCGGGTGCCGGATCGCGTCGGCGGCGCCGTCGGCGTCGGAGATCGGCCGGTCCAGCAGCGAGATCGCGTCGAAGCGTTCCAGGTACGTCGTGTCGGGCAGCACCAGGTCGGCGTAGGCGACCATCTCGCTGGCGTAGGCGTCGGAATAGATGACGTGCGGGATCCGGTACCCGCCATCGTCGCGCTTGTCGGTGAGCCATCGCATGGTCTCGCCGGTGTTCATGGCCGAGTTCCAGCTCATGTTGGCCATGAACAGCATCAGCGTGTCGATCGGGTACGGATCGCCGGCATGGGCGTTGCGGATCACCGTGTGCAGCATGCCGTGCGCCGACAGCGGGTAGCTCCACGAGAACGCATGGTCGATGCGCCGCGGTTCCCCGCGCGCGTCGACCAGCAGGTCCTCGGGCGCGTGCACGAACCCGAGCGGCGGCGCATCGAGGCTGCCGTCGGCGCGGCGGGCCTTGCCGGGCCGGTTCGGCGGCGGCACCGGCTTCGGGTACGGCGGCTGGAAGCGGAACGAACCGGGCGTGTCCACCGCGCCGAGCAGCAGCTGCAGCACGTGCAGCGCGCGACAGGTGTGGAACCCGTTGCTGTGCGCGCTGATGCCGCGCATCGCGTGCATCGCCACCGGCCGGCCGAGCATCTCGTCGTGCTCGCGGCCCCAGGCGTCGGTCCAGGCGACCGGCAAGCGCACCGGGTGCTCGAACGCGGCCGCCGCCAGTTCGCGCGCGATGCGGCGGATGGTGGCGGCGGGAATGCCGCAGCGCTCGCTCACCGCGTCGGGCGAATACTGCGGATCGAGATAGCGTTCGGCCATCAGCTGGAAGACCGGCACCGCGGTACGGCCGTCGGCGAGCGTGTATTCGCCGACCACGAGCGGAGAGATGTCGGTGGCATCGGCAGGGGCGAGCCGCCACCCTTCATGCCCGCTGGCGGAGGACGGCGATTCGTCCCGGAAAGCGGAGGGGCGGTCGGCACGGGCCGCGCATAACGGCCGTCCCTCGTCGTCGCGCGCGAACAACCCATCCTGCGCGCCTCCCGGATCGCGGATCACCAGCCAGTGCGCATCGGCATAGCGCACCAGGTAGTCGAGGTCGACATGGTCGCTGCGCAGCAGCTCGTGGATCAGCGCGAACGCGAACAGGCCGTCGGTGCCGGGGCGGATGCCGATCCACTCGTCGGCGATCGCGCCGTAGCCGCTGCGCACCGGATTGATCGCGACGATCTTGGCGCCGCGTTCCTTGAGCCTGCCGAGCCCGAGCTTGAGCGGGTTGGAGTCGTGGTCCTCGGCCACGCCCCACAGCATCAGGTAGCGCGTGTGCGCCCAGTCCGGCTCGCCGAACTCCCAGAAGCTGCCGCCCAGCGTGTACAGCCCGCCGGCGGCCATGTTGACCGAGCAGAAGCCGCCGTGCGCCGCGTAGTTGATCGTGCCGAACTGCTGCGCCCACCAGCCGGTCAGCGCCTGCGACTGGTCGCGGCCGGTGAAGAAGGCGAGCTCGTCGGGATTGCGCTCGCGGATCGGCCGCAGCCAGTCCGCCGCGATCCGCAGCGCCTCGTCCCAGCCGATCTCGCGGAACTCGCCGCTGCCGCGCTCGCCCACCCGCAGCAGCGGCCTGGACAGCCGTGCCGGCGAGTAGTGCTGCATGATCCCGGCCGCGCCCTTGGCGCACAGCACGCCCTGGTTCACCGGGTGCGCGGGGTTGCCCTGGATGTAGCGGATCCTGCCGTCGGTCGTCCACACCTTGATGCCGCACCGGCAGGCGCACATGTAGCAGGTGGTGGTCCTGACCTCGTCGCCCGGCGAGGGCGAGAGGTTCAGGGCCGGCTCGTTCGGTGCGGGCGCAGGCATGGCGGCTATTGTGCCCGTGCGCCCGGAGCGCGGCGAGGACCGGTCTTCGCGCCCGCGCCGTCGCGTTCGAGGACGGCTCCGCGCCGTCGCGCTATCGCGCCGCCTCCGCCGGCATGTCCCACGTGATCGCCGGCGCCTCGGCGGCGCCGTGGCCACTCCCCGCGGCGCGGGACGTCACTGTGGCGCTTCGATGCGGATCGAGGCGTCGTTGAAGCGCGAATAGCGGGCCGTGGTGACGGCTTGCGCGTCCGCGGCGACCTGCATCTGCAATGGATAGCCGTCGCTGCCGATCCACAGGGTCGCCGGGGGATTGCCCGGGTCCTCGTGGATCATGCGGTACTTGCGCGCAGGCCTGCCGGCGACGCTGTCGGCGCCCAGCGATTCGATGGTGGTGCCCTGCTGCTCGGCCGCGATCCGCCCGCGATCGCGCAGTGTCTCGAGCATGCCCTCCTGCAGCGGCACCTGCACGGTCTGCCCTGCATCTGCATGTACATGTACATGCGGTCGCCGAGGATGGTCTGGGTGACGTCCGGATACCTGGCATACGCATTCCGGCGCACGCCAAGGCCACTCACTGGCACAGCTGCCGCAGTCGGCGCAGTTCTTCCTGCAGCAGTTCGCCGTCGCCGCCGGGTGCCAGGTGGGCCAGGTTGCGACGGATCTGGGGACAGGGATCGGTCGTGTACCCGGGCCCGCCAAGCAGGCGGCCGATGCTCTCCACCACCGCGGCGGGCGAGGGCGGCGGGCGCATCCGGAAACGGTCCGGCGCGCGCGCAGCCGGGTTGACCGGGCGCAGCGGGTCGGGGCGGAAATCGTGCCCGCCGGCCTGCGCGTCGGCCCAGCGGCGGCCCTGCTCGAGCAGGTCACGCGCCGACGGCGGCGGGTTCCCGCGTTCGACGGGCGCGGAGGCGGGAGGCGGTTCGACCGCCGTCATCGTGAGTGCGCGCCGGGACGGGGTGCCCGCGACGGTGGGGGACGGCGTTGGGGGCGGCGCGGCAGGCGCGGCCGTGGCTGCCGGCGGCGGGCGTTCGATCCAGTGGACGCGCAGCGCCGTTTCCGGCAGGCGCTGCTGCTGCGGCGGCGTCCGGGTCCACCACCAGACCAGGGCGAGGTGCAACGCCACCATCAGGATCATGCAGAGCGCGCGGTCGCCGGTGTCCTGGTGCATGGCCGTCCCTGGAAGGCGCCGCGAGTCTGCACACGCCGCGGTTAAACACCGGTTATCCGCTCCGGCCGTCGCCGTTCCGCGCGGCGGAGCGTACCCATGCCGCTGCCCCGCGGCCCGACTTGGCCCCATAATCGGCCCATGGACCGCTACGAACGCATTCTTTCGCTGCACCGCACGCTCAAGCACGCGCGCTATCCGGTCACGGTGGCGCGGCTGCAGGACGAGCTCGGTTGCTCGCGCGCCACCGTCTACCGCGACCTGGCCTTCCTGCGCGACGCGCTGATGGCGCCGATCGTCGGCGACGGCGAGGCCGGTTTCCGCTACGACGCCGACGAGGCCGACCGCTTCGAACTGCCCGGCCTGTGGCTGAGCTCGGACGAGCTGCACGCGCTGCTGGCCGCGCAGCAGCTGCTCTCGCGCAGCGGCGGCGGCGTGCTGTCGAGCGCGCTGGCGCCGTTGCAGCAGCGCATCGAGAAGCTGCTCGACGAACACGCCGCGGGCAAGACCTGGCCGGTCGAGCGGGTGCGGGTGATCCCGCACCATTCGCGCAGGATGGACGAGCAGGCGTTCCGTTTCGTCTGCTCGGCGGTGCTCGAGCGCAAGCAGCTGAGCTTCGAGTACCGCGCCCGCTCCACCGACGAGCGCACCCGGCGCACGGTCTCGCCGCAGCGGGTCACGCATTACCGCGGCAACTGGTACCTGGACGCCTGGGACCACGACCGCGACGGCCTGCGCAGCTTTTCGGTCGACCGCATCAGCGGTGCGCGCGTGCTCGACGCCGTCGCCCGCGACATCGACGAGGCCGAACTCGACCGCCACCTGGCCGGCAGCTACGGCATCTTCTCGGGCGAGCCCAAGGGCTGGGCGACGATCCTGTTCAACGCCCGCGCCGCGCGCTGGGTGGCCGACGAGCACTGGCATTCGCAGCAGCAGGGGCGCTACCTGCCCGACGGCAGCTACGAGCTGAAGGTGCCCTACAGCGCCGCGCGCGAACTGCTGATGGACGTGCTGCATTACGGCGCCGACGCCACCATCGTCGAGCCGCCGTCGCTGCGCGAGCAGGCGCGTTCGCTGCTGGCGCTGGCGCTGTCCAACTACGAACGCGACTGATGCCGCCCGCCGGGCGCGAGAAGGTCGCGCTGGCGCTCGGCGCCGGCGGTGCGCGCGGGCTGGCGCAGATCGGCGTGATCGAGGTGCTGGAGGAGCGCGGCTTCGAGATCGTGACGATCTCCGGCGCCTCCAGCGGCGCCCTGGTCGGCGGCATCCACGCGGCGGGCCGGCTGCGCGAGTTCGATGCGCGGCTGCAGGCGATGTCGCGGCGCGATTTCCTGCGGCTGCTCGATCCGGTCTTCGGGCGGTCCGGGATGCTGCGCGGCGCCCGCCTGGTGGACGCCATGCGCGAGGTGGTCGGCGATCCGCTGATCGAGGACCTGCCGGTGCGCTTCACCGCCGTCGCGGTGGACCTGCAGCGCCAGCGCGAGGTGTGGCTGCAGTCCGGCCCGCTGTGGGATGCGCTGCGCGCCTCGTTCGCCATTCCCGGGCTGTTCCTCCCGCACCAGGTGCATGGCCGCGAGCTGGTCGATGGCGGCCTGCTGGCGCCGCTGCCGATCGCCGCCACCCGCCTGTCCGATGCGCACCGCCTGATCGCGGTCGACATGCACGGCTGGCCGCAGCGGCCGCCGGGCGAGCCGGCCGCGAACGGCTCGCCGGTGCAGGACCATGCCGATGCGGCCGATGCGGCCGGCGACGACGCCCGCGACATGGGCCTGGTGGAGATCATGTCGCGCGCGCTCGACACCATGCAGGCGCAGATCTCGCGCGTGCAGCTGGCGCTGGATCCGCCGGAACTGGTGATCCGCATCCCGCGCGACGTTTGCCAGTTCTATGAATTCTGGCGCGCCAAGGAACTGATCGCCATCGGCCGCCACGAGGCCACCCGCGCGCTCGACGCCGCTGGATATTGAACGGCTGTCCGGCCGTCCGGCCCTCGCCCTTTTCGGGTACTCGATCGCCGCGACCGCGGTGGCACGTCCGCAAGCCATGTGAGCGGCGGCGGTCGTGACGGGCCGCCGCGCCGAGCCCTGCCGGCGAGCAGGCCGTGCGGGGTCGCGACTGCCGTCGCTCCCACAAGCGCCACGCCTGCAGGTGGTTCGGTTCCTGTGGGAGCGACGGCAGTCGCGACCCCGCGACCGTTCGGCCCAGACGCCGCAAGTCGCAGCCGTTGCGACCGGGCACCGGCAGGCTGCGCGCATCCACTCCAGGAGCGCAGCCATGCACACCGCACCGATGCCGCCGTCCCCGTCCGCCCCGGCCCTGCTGGCCGCCGTGCTCGGCGGCGCGCTGTTCCTCGGCGCCATCGCGCTGCTGTCGCTGCCGCCGCTGCGCGCCGGCGCCTTCGCGCTGGGCGCGGCGCCGCTGTGGCTGCTCGGCATGCCGCTGGCCAGCCTGGCGGCGCTGGCCGCGCGCTCCCTGGTGACCCTGTCGCGCCGCCGCAGCCCGGCTTCCTCCTCGTCGCCGCGCCTGCGGCGGCCGCGGCCTTCGGCGCTGCAGGCCCGTCGTCGCGTGGCCATGCCGCGCCCGCGGCTGCCCCGCGCCGCCTGAGCCACAGGCGGCCGGCTCTTCCCCCCTTTGAAAAAAGGGGCAGGGGGGATTTGCGTGGCGCCCCGCCGAGCCACAGCCAGAGCAAATCCCCCTCAATCCCCCTTTTCCAAAGGGGGAAGCACAGCAACAGCAAGTCGCTGCGCGGTTTCCTGACGGGAACGGCATTGGCACCCGTGGCCGGGCGCGGCTGTGCTAGCGTTCCCGGTTTCAGCCGAAACCGTTCGCGGAGCCCCGAATGTCGAAACTGCCGTCCTTCTGCCTCGCCGCCGGCGTCGCCCTCGGCCTGGCCGCCGGTGCCGCCGCCGCCCAGACCACGGAGGCCGAGATGTCCGACCCGTACCAATGGCTCGAGGAGGTCGAAGGCGACAAGGCGCTGGCCTGGGTGCGCGAGCAGAACGCCAGGGCGGAAGCCGAACTGGCGGACACCCCGGCCTTCAAGGCGCTCGAGGCCGAGCTGCTGGCGATCTACGACTCCGACGAGCGCATCCCCGAGGTCGAGAAGCGTGGCGAGTACTACTACAACTTCTGGAAGGACAAGGACCACGAGCGCGGCATCTGGCGCCGCACCACGCTGGAGGAGTACCGCAAGCCGGAGCCGCAGTGGGAGGTGCTGCTCGATCTCGACGCGCTCAACGCAGCCGAGGGCGAGAACTGGGTCTGGCACGGCGCCGACTGCCTGCGCCCGGACTACACGCGCTGCCTGATCGCGCTCTCGCGCGGCGGCGCCGACGCCGACGTCACCCGCGAGTTCGACCTGGCGGCGAAGGACTGGGTGGAGGACGGCTTCTTCCGTCCCGAGGCCAAGGGCGGGCTGCAGTGGATCGATCGCGACACGGTGTACGTCTACACCGACTTCGGCGAAGGCAGCCTCACCGAATCCGGCTACCCGCGCATCGCCAAGCGCTGGCGCCGCGGCACGCCGCTGGCGCAGGCCGAGCTGGTGTACGAAGGCGAGCCTGGGGACATGTACATCGCCGCCTTCCGCGATCTCACCCCCGGCTTCGAGCGCGACCTGGTCAGCCGCACCATCGCCTTCTACAACGACGAGCTGTACCTGCGCGGTGCCGACGGCGCGCTGGCGAAGGTCGACGCGCCCAACTCGGCCAGCAAGGGCCTGCACCGCGAATGGCTCACGCTCGAGCTGCGCGAGCCGTGGGAAGTCGGCGGGCGCGAGTACCCGGCCGGTTCGCTGCTGGCGACCAGGCTCGACGACTTCATGGCCGGCGGGCGCGCGTTCGAGGTGCTGTTCGAGCCCAGCGAGACCACCTCGCTGGCCGGCGTCACCTGGACCCGCCACCACGCCGTACTCAACGTGCTCGACGACGTCAAGAACCGGCTCTCGGTGCTGACGCCGGGCGCCGGCGGCTGGGCCCGCAGCGAGTTCGCGGGCGCGCCGGAGATCGGCACCGTGGCGGTCAGGGCGGTCGACGACGTCGAGTCCGACGCGGTGTGGATCACGGCCACCGACTATCTCACCCCGAGCACCCTGTCGCTGGCCGAGATCGGCGAACGGCCGGAGCAGCTCAAGGCGATGCCGGCGTTCTTCGACGCCTCCGGGCACGTCATCGAGCAGCAGTTCGCGACCTCGAAGGACGGCACCCGCGTCCCGTACTTCCTGGTGCGCCCGAAAGACCTCGAGTACGACGGCCGCAACCCGACCCTGCTGTACGGCTACGGCGGCTTCGAGATCTCGCTCACCCCCGGCTATTCCGGCGGCATCGGCAAGGGCTGGCTGGAGAAGGGCGGCACCTATGCGGTCGCCAACATCCGCGGCGGCGGCGAATACGGCCCGCGCTGGCACCAGGCCGCGCTCAAGGCCAACCGGCACAAGGCCTACGAGGACTTCGCCGCGGTGGCGCGGGACCTGATCGAGCGCCGCATCACCTCGCCCGCGCACCTGGGCATCCGCGGCGGCAGCAACGGCGGCCTGCTCACCGGCAACATGCTCACCCAGTACCCGGAGCTGTTCGGCGCGGTGGTGATCCAGGTACCGCTGCTGGACATGCAGCGCTACCACAAGCTGCTGGCCGGCGCGTCGTGGATGGCCGAATACGGCAACCCGGACCTTCCGGAGGAGTGGGCGTTCATCCGCACGTTCTCCCCCTACCATCTGTTCGACGCCGACCGCGACTATCCGCCGACCCTGCTGCTCACCTCGACCCGCGACGACCGCGTCCATCCCGGCCACGCGCGCAAGATGATGGCGAAGATGTCGGAGGCCGGGAAGGACGTGCGCTACTACGAGAACATCGAGGGCGGCCACGGCGGCTCGGCCAGCAACCGGCAGGCCGCGCACATGGACGCGCTGTACTTCACCTTCCTGTGGCAGCAGCTGGCGCAGTGAACCGCTGTCCGCTTTCGCCCCCCCCCCCCCCGTAGAGCGGAGCTTGCTCCGCTGCTCCCGGCTCCGGAGCCCGCGTAGCGGAGCAAGCTCCGCTCTACGGGGGGGAACGGCGGGCAGGCACTCCATCCGTTGCGATCGACCCGAGTATCCCCATCTATGAAACCCGCCCTCCTGCCCGCGCTGGCCCTGCTGATGACCACACTGACCGCCGCCGCCGCCGCCGCCGCCTCCGGCATCCCCGCGCCGCCCGATGCCGAACAGCGGCCCCACGAGGTCAAGGCCCCGCACGGCGCCGTGCGCAACGACGAGTACTACTGGCTGCGCGACGACACCCGCCAGGACGACGCCGTCATCGCCTACCTGGAGGCCGAGAACGCCTACGTCGATGCGGTGATGGCGCCGCTGGAGCCGCTGCGCGACGCGCTGTACGAGGAGATCGTCGGCCGCATCAAGCAGGACGACAGCTCGGTGCCGTACCGCGAGCGCGGCTGGTGGTACTACACCCGCTTCGAGACCGGCAGGGACTATCCGGTCCATGCGCGTCGCCGCGACACGGACGGGCTCGACGCCGCGGCGATCCAGCGCGCCAACGACGCCGGCGACACCGCCGGCGAGCAAGTCCTGCTCGAGGTCAACGCGCTGGCCGAGGGCAAGGACTACTACAACGTCGGCGACTGGGAGGTCAGCCAGGACAACCGCATGCTGGCCTACGCCGACGACACCAGCGGCCGCCGCCAGTACACGGTGCGCTTCAAGGACCTGGAGACCGGCGAGGTGCTGGCCGACGCCATCCCCGGCGTCTCGGCCAACCTGGTCTGGGCCGACGACAACCGCACCCTGTTCTACATCGAGAACGATCCCGAGACCCTGCTCACCAAGCGGGTGAAGAAGCACGTGGTCGGCATGCCGGTCAGCGACGACGTGCTGGTCTACGAGGAGTCCGACGACAGCTTCTACATGGGCATCGGCCGCACCCGCGACGACGCCTTCATCTGCATCCAGGTCGAGAGCACGGTGTCCTCGGAGATGCGCTGCGCGCCGGCGGCCGACCCGCGCGAGTTCACGGTGTTCGCGCCGCGCCAGCGCGACATCGAGTACAGCGCCGACCACCACGGCGGGCGCTGGGTGATCCGCACCAACCAGGACGCGCCGAACTTCAAGGTCATGACCGCGCCGACCGACGCACGCTCGCGCGGGCAGTGGCAGGAATGGCTGCCGCACAGCGACGACGTGTTCATCGAGGGCTTCGAGCTGTTCGACGGGTTCACCGCCATCGAGGAGCGGTCCGAGGCGCTGGAGCGGGTGCGGGTGATCAAGGCCGACGGCAGCGAGGAGTACGTGAAGGCCGACGAGCCGGCGTACTCGATGGGCCTGTCGGTCAATTCCGAGGCCGGCACCGAGTGGCTGCGCTACGGCTACACCTCGCTGACCACGCCCGCGACCACCTACGAGATCAACGTCGCCACCGGCGAGCGCCGCCAGCTCAAGCAGCAGCCGGTGATCGGCTACGACCCGGCGCGCTACGTCACCGAGCGCGTCTGGGCCGAGGCCCGCGACGGCACGAAGATCCCGGTGTCGCTGGTCTACCGCCAGGGCTTCGAGAAGAACGGCCGGGCGGCGCTGCTGCAGTACGCCTACGGCAGCTACGGCGCCTCGATGGACCCGGGCTTCAACCAGACCGTGGTCAGCCTGCTCGACCGCGGCATGGTCTATGCCATCGCCCACATCCGCGGCGGCCAGGAGATGGGCCGCAAGTGGTACGACGACGGCAAGCTGTTCAACAAGATCAACACCTTCACCGACTTCATCGACGTCACCGACTACCTGGTGCAGGAAGGCTACGCTGCGAAAGACCGCGTCGCCGCCTACGGCGGCAGCGCCGGCGGCCTGCTGATGGGCGCGGTGGCCAACATGGCGCCGGACAGGTACCGCGTGATCCTGTCGCAGGTGCCGTTCGTCGACGTGGTCACCACCATGCTCGACCCGAGCATCCCGCTGACCACCAACGAGTACGACGAGTGGGGCAACCCGGAGCAGAAGGCCTACTACGACTACATGCTCTCGTACTCGCCGTACGACAACCTGAAGGCGCAGGCCTATCCGGCGATGTTCGTCGGCACCGGCCTGTGGGACTCGCAGGTGCAGTACTGGGAGCCGGCCAAGTACGTCGCCCGCCTGCGCGACCTCAACACGGGCGAGGGCACCGTGGTGTTCCGCACCAACATGGACGCCGGCCACGGAGGCAAGTCCGGCCGTTTCCGCCGCTACCGCGAGCTGTCGGAGATGTACGCCTTCCTCATCGACCGCCTCGACGTGCGCTGAGCCGCAATCCCGTCCGGGGCCGGCGATCCGCCTCGACCCCATCCGGGGCCCGCGACCCGCTCCTTCCCCGCTTGCGGGGGACGGCCGGGATGGGGGCGAGCGGAGCGGAGATGCGTGAGCTCCGGGGTACGTTCCGAGCCCATCCGCCGCCGACTGCGAAACACTCGACCTCGCTGCCGCCCCGAGGGCACACCGACGCCGTCGCCCCCACCCCAACCCTCCCCCGTAAACGGGGGAGGGAGCATGTGTGCCGCGCGGATATCATGCAGACATGACCGAACGCGTGCGCTTCCGCTGGGCCTGGTGGCTGCTGGCCTATTGCAGCCTCGGCCTCGGCCTGATCGGCGTGTTCGTGCCCGGCCTGCCGACCACGGTATTCGTCCTGATCGCCGCCTGGGCCGCGGCCCGTGGCTCCGAGCGCCTGCATCGCTGGCTGCTGGTGCATCCGCGTTTCGGCCCGATGATCCGCGACTGGCAGGCGCACGGCGCGGTCAGCCGCCGCGCGAAATGGATGGCGACCGCTGCGATGGCCGCATGCGCCGCGATCCTGCTGCTGGTCATGCCCTTGTTCACGGCGCACCGCTGGTGGATGACGGCGCTGCCGGTCGCCTGCATGGCGATCGTCGCGACCTGGCTGTGGCTGCGGCCGGAACCCCCGGACGGCGGATGAACGGACCGGCGCAGGCGTTTCTCCCCGCGACCGCTGCGGCTACACTGCCGGCATGAACGTACGTCGCCTCGCCATCGCCGTCCTCCTGCTGTCGTTGCTGCCGCTCGCCGCTTGCGGCAACAAGGGCGACCTGGTGCGTCCGCCGCCGGAAGATGCCGGAACAGAAGCCGTGCCTGCCGACGGCGTCGAAGACGAAGACAGCGGCGACAGCGATGCGCCGCTTCCCGCGGACGACGCCGGCGACGGCACCGCGCCCAGCGTGGACATGCTGCCGCCGCCCGACATCGACGACATCGAAGAAGACAACAGCGGCAACGACGACACCAACGGTGGCGGCGGCTGAGGCCATGGGCGACGGTACGCCGCGGCCGGGTGCGGGCCTGCGTTTCAGCAAGATGCACGGCGCCGGCAACGACTTCGTGGTGCTGGACCTGCGCGACGGCGCACCGCCGCCCACGCCGGCGTTGTGCCGGGCGCTCGCCGACCGCCATGCCGGCGTCGGCTGCGACCAGGTCCTGACGGTGGAGCCGGCGCGCAGCGCCGGCGCGGCGGCCGGTTATCGGATCTTCAACGCCGATGGCTCGGCCGCGCGCCAGTGCGGCAACGGCGCGCGCTGCATCGGCGCCTGGCTGCTGCGCGACGGCGCCGCGCAGGGCCCGCGTTTCATGCTCGACAGCCCGGCCGGTACCCATGCGGTCGAATGCCTCGATGGCGGCGATCTGCGCATCGCCATGGGCGTGCCCGACTTCGCCCCGGCATCGGTGCCGCTCGCCGGCCTCGACTCGGTGCAGGACGCCTACACCGTGGACATCGACGGCGCGGCGGTGACGTTCGGCGCGGTGTCGATGGGCAACCCGCATGCGGTGGTCGAGGTCGATGCGGTCGACGGTGCACCGGTCGCCGTCCTTGGCCCGGCGCTGCAGCGGCACGCCGCGTTTCCGGAATCGGTGAACGTCGGCTTCGCCGAGGTCGTCGCGCGCGACCGCGTCCGCCTGCGCGTGTACGAGCGCGGCGCCGGCGAGACCCTGGCCTGCGGCAGCGGCGCCTGCGCCGCCGCCGCGGTGCTGGTGCGGCGCGGCCGCGTCGACCGCGAGCTCGACGTCGTGCTGCCGGGCGGCACCCTGCGCCTGGCCTGGCCGCGCGACGACGCCCAGGTCACCATGGCCGGACCGGCCGCATTCGTTTACGAAGGGGAGTGGATCGCATGAGCGAGACCGTCGAGAAGATCGGCGCGCACGAGATCGCCGCCTGGCTGCGGCGTCATCCGAAATTCCTGCAGCAATTCCCGGACCTGGCGCTGAGCCTGGTGGTGCCGCGCGAGGACGGCCCGGCCGCGTCGCTGGCCAGCTACCAACTGGAGGTGCTGCGCGACAAGAACCGCGAGCTGTCGCGGCGGCTGCAGGACCTGTACGCCGTGTCGCAGGAGAACGAGCGCCTGGCGGTGCGCACGCACCAGCTGACCCTGGCGCTGATGCGGCAGGCCGACGCCGCCGGCACCGTGCGCGCGATGGCGGCGTCGCTGGCCGAGGACTTCAACGGCGACCTGGTGCGGATCGTGCTGTTCGTGCCGGTGCCGGGCCTGGACGATGCCGAGTGGCTGCAGGTCGTCGCCCGCGACGACCGCCTGCTGCAACCGTTCGCCGACTGCCTGAAGAGCGACGAGCCGCTGTGCGGCCGCCTGCACCCGGACAAGCAGGCGTTGCTGTACGGCGCCCGGGTCGACGAGGTGCAGTCGAGCGCGCTGCTGCCGCTGGAGGGCATCGGCCTGGTGGCCGTCGGCAGCCGCGAGCCGAACCGCTTCTATCCCGGCATGGGCACGCTGTTCCTGCGCATGATGGGCGAGGCGTTCGCCGTCGCCCTCAAGCGCTTCGACGCCTGACAGGCCGAACGGGCGGTCATCCGGGTGAACGCCGAAATCCGGCCTGCAACCCGTCCGGCAGCCACGAGGCCACCCGGAACTCTCATGACTCCCGCCGGCGCCAGCAACCGAACACCCACCATGATCCCAGCACCGTCGTCCCGGCGCAGGCCGGGACCCAGGCCCGCGATCCGGTCGCCCGGCCGTCATCGAGCCGCTGCAAAATCCCCATGACTCCCGCCGCCGCCCACGACCGCGAACCCGGCGCCTCATCCACCCCCGTCATCCCGGCGCAAGCCGGGATCCAGGCCCGCGACCCCGCCGCCCGGCCGCCAGCGAATCGCCGCAACACCCGATGACCCCCGCCGGCCCCCGCGACCGCCGACCCGATACCGCGCCCGCGGTAGGCGACTACCTCCGCCATCTCGAAGTCGAAAAACGCATGTCCCCCCACACCCTCGACGCCTACCGCCGCGACCTGCAGGCGCTGGCCGAATGGGCCGACCAGTACGGGGCCGCTGACATCGTGCGACTCGACAACGCCCGCCTGCGCGACTTCGTCGCCGCCGAGTACCGCCGCGGCCTGTCGTCGAAAAGCCTGCAGCGGCGCCTGTCGGCCTGCCGCAGCTTCTACCGCTGGCTGCTGCGCCACGGCCGCATCCAGGCCGATCCCAGCGCCGGCATCCGCGCGCCCAGGGGCGCGCGCAAGCTGCCGCAGGTGCTCGATCCGGACGAGGCCAAGGCGCTGGTGGAAGTGCCCACCGACGTGCCGCTGGGCCTGCGCGACCGCGCCGTCCTGGAACTGTTCTATTCCTCCGGCCTGCGCCTGTCGGAGCTGTGCGCGCTGCGTTGGCGCGACCTGCAACTCGACGACGGCCTGGTGACCGTGCTCGGCAAGGGCGGCAAGCAGCGCAGCGTGCCGGTCGGCTCGCACGCGCGCCGCGCCCTGGCCGAATGGCGCGCCGAGACCGGCGCCGCCGCCGATGCGCCGGTGTTTCCCGGCCGCGGCGGCAAGCCGATCACCCCGCGCGCGGTGCAGTTGCGCCTGCGCCTGCTGGCGCAGCGCCAGGGCCTGTTCAAGCGCGTGCATCCGCACCTGCTGCGGCATTCCTTCGCCAGCCACGTGCTCGAGTCCTCCGGCGACCTGCGCGGCGTGCAGGAACTGCTCGGCCATGCCGACATCGCCACCACCCAGATCTACACGCACCTGGACTTCCAGCACCTGGCCAAGGTCTACGACGACGCCCATCCCCGCGCCAAGCGAAAACCGCGCGGCGGGGATGGATCCACCTGACCCGGTCGCCACTGCGACAAGCGCCGCACTTGGTTGTCGAAGCAACGGAAGCCGAGACGCAGGCGGATCCTCTGTGGGAGCGACGGAAGTCGCGACACCGGCGAGATGGGGACGGCTGTGGCGCCGAGAAGTCCCGTCGGCGCGGGCATATCGTCTTGTTGGACTCCCGCGGCGCCGCGGCTTCCTGGTGGCGGCATGCCGCCGCCGCCCTCACAAGAGCCCGTCCGGGGCCGCGAGCGGCCGCGGGCACGGGTCCGGTCCACCTCCGGCGCCCTTGCCCCCGCCGCCTTTCACCCCCACACAGGGGATTCGACCTCCGGAGGCCGCATGGATCCCAGCCGCAACCCCGACGTGTTCCACGCCACCACCATCGTCTCGGTACGCCGCGGCGACCGCGTCGCCATCGCCGGTGACGGCCAGGTGACGCTCGGCAACACCGTGATGAAGGCCAACGCGCGCAAGGTGCGCCGGCTGGGCAAGGACGGCCAGGTGCTGGCCGGCTTCGCCGGCGCCGCCGCCGACGCCTTCACCCTGTTCGAACTGTTCGAATCCAAGCTGGAAAAGCACGGCCAGCTGCTGCGCGCGGCGGTGGAATTCGCCAAGGACTGGCGCACCGAACGCCGCTTCGGCAAGCTCGAGGCGCTGCTCGCCGTCGCCGACCGCGAAACCTCGCTGATCATCAGCGGCACCGGCGACCTGATCGAGCCGGAGGACGGCCTGGTCGCGATCGGCTCCGGCGGCCCCTACGCGCTGTCGGCCGCGCGCGCGCTGCATGCGCACACTGAACTCGACGCCAAGGCCATCGCCGTCGAGGCGCTGAAGATCGCCGGCGACGTGTGCATCTATACCAACCGCAACGTGGTGGTCGAGGAGCTGTGATTCGTGATTGGTGATTGGTGATTCGCAAAGGCGAGTCACCGGTCGCATCGCCGCATGCCTGCTCCTAGCCAATCACGAATCACGAATCACCAATCACGGCCCCTATCCCATGAACGATTCCGCTTCCTCCACCATGACCCCGCGCGAGATCGTGCAGGAGCTCGACCACCACATCGTCGGCCAGCAGCAGGCCAAGCGTGCGGTGGCGATCGCGCTGCGCAACCGCTGGCGCCGCATGCAGCTCGACGACGAGCTGCGCAACGAGGTGATGCCGAAGAACATCCTGATGATCGGCCCCACCGGCGTCGGCAAGACCGAGATCGCCCGCCGCCTGGCCACGCTGGCCAACGCGCCGTTCGTCAAGGTCGAGGCCACCCGCTTCACCGAGGTCGGCTACGTCGGCAAGGACGTCGAGCAGATCGTCCGCGACCTCGCCGACACCGCGGTCAAGCTGTACCGCGAGCAGGCCAAGCAGCGCGTGCGCACCCGCGCCGAGGAGCGCGCCGAGGACCGCATCCTCGACGCCCTGTTGCCGCGGCGCGAATCGTCGGCGCCCGCCTTCGGCTTCGGCGCGCAGCAGAGCGCCACCGTCGACATCGGCGCCGAGCCCGCGCAGCAGGAGTCGGAAACCCGGCAGAAACTGCGTCGCCAGCTGCGCGCAGGCGAACTGAACGAGCGCGAGATCGAACTCGAGCTCAGCATGAAGGTGGGCGTCGACATCATGGCCCCGCCCGGGATGGAGGAGATGGGCCAGCAGCTGCGGCAGATGTTCTCCAGCCTCTCCGGCGGCAAGACCCAGACCCGCAAGCTCACCATCAAGGCCGCGCGCCCGCAGCTGATCGAGGAGGAGGCCGGCAAGCTGATCAACGAGGACGAGGTGCGCGACGCCGCCATCGAGGCCTGCGAGCAGCACGGCATCGTCTTCATCGACGAGATCGACAAGGTCGCCAAGCGCGGAGAGAACATCGGCGGGGGCGACGTCAGCCGCGAAGGCGTGCAGCGCGACCTGCTGCCGCTGGTGGAAGGCTCCACCGTCAGCACCAAGTACGGCTCGGTCAAGACCGACCACATCCTGTTCATCGCCTCCGGCGCCTTCCACGTCGCCAAGCCCAGCGACCTGATCCCGGAACTGCAGGGCCGTTTCCCGATCCGGGTGGAACTGGCGGCGCTGACCAAGGAGGACTTCGTCCGCATCCTCACCGAGCCGCGCGCCGCGCTCACCACCCAGTACGTCGAGCTGATGAAGACCGAGGGCGTGGAGCTGCGCTTCGAGGCCGAGGCGGTCGACCGCCTCGCCGAGATCGCCGCCCAGGTCAACGAGCGCCAGGAGAACATCGGCGCCCGCCGCCTGCACACCGTGCTCGAGCGGCTGCTCGACACCCTCAGTTTCGAGGCGCCCGACAGGAGCGGCAGCGTGACCATCGACCGCGCCTACGTCGACGAGCACCTGGGCGGACTGGTGGAGGATCCGGACCTGAGCCGCTACATCCTCTGACTGTCCGCGCGTTCGCCGGAGCACACGGCGGGCCTGCCCATGGCGGACCCGTTGGCGCGAGTGCCCGGGCCGCATGGGCGATCGCATCGGATCGCTGCCGGGCCGGCGCGTCGACCGGATCGTTGCGGCGCTGCGCTTCCTTCGGGCATCGTATTTCCGCCGCCGCTAGATGGCGGGCCGTCGGACCGCACCCGCGTCAGCCGGAGCGCGCTGGTCGATGATGCAGCCGACGGTCTCGCGACGCGCCCGGCGCCAGGCGAGCATCCGAGGCCGGGTCCATTCACGGCTCGAGCGAAAGAGGGGATTGCATGACTCCATATGAGGTGTGCCGGCTGGCGCCGGACGACGTCGGGCTGATGCGCTCGATGCTGAACATGTTCGGCGTGGCGTTCGACGACGTTCGGACCTATTCGGGCAACCAGCCGGATGCGGGCTATCTCGCGCAACTGTTGGCGAATCCCGGCTTCGTCGCCATTGCGGCCCTGGACCGGCTAGAGCCCGTGGGAGGACTCGCGGCCTACGTGCTTCCGAAGTTCGAGCAGGCGCGCAAGGAAATCTACATCTACGACCTGGCCGTGAAGCAAACGCATCGCCGCCGTGGAATCGCGACCGCGTTGATCAACGAACTCAAGCGCATCGCTTCGGCAATCGGCGCCTACGTCATCTACGTGCAGGCCGACTACGGTGACGATCCCGCCGTGGCGCTGTATACCAAGCTGGGGGTGCGGGAGGACGTCATGCACTTCGACATCGAGCCGGAGCCGCCGGGCTGAAGCGCTCCGCGTCGATCCTTGGTTCGTGCCATCACCGGTCTTGCAGCAGGCAGCCAGGTGGCGCCCTCCTCGTTCTGTGGGAGCGACGGAAGTCGCGACGGCGCCGAGTCCGATCGCCGCGACTTCCCGGCGGCGGCATGCCGCCACCACTCCCGCAAAGGGCGGTCCATGGCGGTGGACCAGCGGCGGTTCGCAACCCGCTCGCGGACTTGGCTTGGATGCTATTTTCAGGAGCCCATCGGGAGCCGTTCAATGAAGCAATCCATCGGTCTCGTCTCGATCGTGGTCCGCGACTACGACGAGGCGCTGGACTTCTTCATGGGAAAGCTCGGCTTCAGGCTGGTCGAGGACAGCTTCGTGCCCGAACAGTCCAAGCGTTGGGTCGTCGTGTCGCCGCCAGGTGCAGCCGGGAGCGGGCTGCTGCTGGCGCGGGCGTCGAGCCCGGAGCAGGAAGCGCGCATCGGTTCGCAGGCCGGCGGCCGGGTCTTCCTGTTCCTGTACACGGACGACTTCTGGCGCGACTACGAGGCCTACCGGTCCAGGGGCATCGCGTTCGTTCGCGAGCCGAGGCAGGAGGCGTACGGCACCGTCGCCGTGTTCCTCGACCTGTACGGCAACAAGTGGGACCTGCTGCAACCCACGTGATCGTGCGCCGGTAGATGCAGCCGGCAGGAGCGGCGGACCGCCGCCGCGGGATCCGGAAACGTGCGCCGATCCCGCCACGCATGGCGGGACCGATGGAAGCACGGCGGCAGGACGCGCGCCGTCTAGAGGAAGGTATAGCGCACTCCCAGCGTGAAGTACCGGCCCATGGCGCCGCTGAAGTCCAGCGGGTTGTAGTTGAGCGCACCGTAGGTGGTCGGGTCGAGCGGCGCGACGCGGTCGGTGACGTTCTGGACCGAACCGAACAACTCGAATGCCTCGGTCGCCCTCCAGCTGCCGGACAGGTCGACGGTATAGAACGACGGGATCTCGCAGTCGCCGGGGGCGTCGCTGCCGTCGGCGAAATACGCCGCGCAGCCGCTGCCGATCGAGTACTCGGCGGTGTTGTCGAAGCTACTGCGATAGTTGACAATGCCGCTCACGCTCCAATCGTCGATGTCCCAAGTCGTACCCAGGTTGATCCGGTTCTTGGGAGTGCCGATGCAGTTGGTGACAGTGCAGTTGTCATGGGTGCCGGCGAACTCGTAGACCGTGCCGTCGGTGTCGATCAGCTCGTACTTATTGATGTGACTCCACTGAAGGTCCAGTGCCAATGTTCCGGCGTTGCCAAGATCGAAGGACTGGCGCACGTCGAGGTCGATGCCGCGCACAGTGGTAGAGGTAGCATTGACGTAGCTCGTGAACACCGCCAGCAGCGAGCCGCTACCCGGGTAGCCGGGGATCTCGTCGTCGTCGAGGATGATCTCGCCTGCCTGCAGTGCCTGGCTTAGGCTCTGGGTGGTGATCTCGTTTTCCCGCTTGATCTGCCAAGCGTCCAGGGTAAGCGTGGTGGTCGCGGTGGGTTGCAGCACAAGGCCGACGGTATAGCTCTTAGACTCTTCTGGCTCGAGGTCGGGATTGGGCTGGTTAATGAATGCCACGCCGCCAGGGCAGTTAGACGGCATGGGAACGATGCCGACTTCGCAACGCGCTGGATTCTGCGCCGAGGCGAAGCCAACCGATGAGCCCGCGGTCTCCGCCGGGTTCGGCGCGCGGAAGCCTTCCGCGTACGTGCCGCGCAGCGCGATCCAGTCGATTGGCGTCCACTTGATGCCGAATTTAGGTGTGAACGCGGTGTCGCCGTCCCGGTAGTCGTCCATGCGTACGGCACCGGACAGTTCCAGGGTCTCGTGCACCGGCGCCAGCAGTTCGACGTAGGCGGCGGTGACGGTCTCGTCGCCGTCGTAGGCAGAATAGCCCAGGCCGATGATGTCGCTCTGGTCGGTGAAGGTGACCGGGGTGAGCATCGCCGTCTGGCGTCGCCATTCGGCGCCGACTGCCAGGCCTAGTGCGCCGCCGGGCAGGTCCATCAGGCTGCGGGAAGCCTTGATGTCGAACGCATCGAGCTTGGTCTTCGCGTTGGCGCCGATCGTGGGTGAGATGAAGTCGTACAGCGCCTGCGAGTTTTCGCCGGCATTCGCCCCCAGGCGCCACCAGCCCACCGGGCTATCGGGGTCGGTCAGCACGGTCTGCACCGCGCTGTAGCGCAGGTAGCCCCTGCGCACGCTTTCCAGGTCCGTCTCCGAATGCAGGTAGCCGACGTCGTAGTCCCATTCGCCGAGATAGCCCCGCAGACCGACCAGGAAGCGCACGAACTGGTTGTCGACGCTGTTTCGGCGCGATCCTACGTCGAACGCGGCATAGCGCAGGCGCGCGTCCACGCCGAAGGGGTTGTCGGGGTGCTCGGCGCCGATCACGGTCGCCTGCTCGCCGCTGCTGGCGTTGATCGCGCCGCCCTCCGGCGATGCCCACGCGCCGGACACGCCCGACGGCGTGTTGTGGAACGAGCTCTTCTTGCGGCCGTAGCCGAACTCCGTATAGATCTCGGAGGTGTCGGTGAGGGCGAAGGTGCCGCGGGAGAAGAAGTTGATGTACTCCTGTTCCGGTTGCAGGCTGCTGATCTGGCCCGTATCCCACATGCAACCGCCGTTCGGATCGTCCTGGGGCGTTACGCTCGAGAATAGTGCGCAGGATTCGGGAGAGGGGTCCAGAGACGTCCATCCGTCCGGGCCTTCGGCGTTGCCGACCGGGGAGTTGGTGGCGGTTCCGACGTCGGGAATGAAACCGGTGATGCCGCCGAAGTCCTGGATGTCGTAGCCCCAGGGACGGATGTCGCCGGTGCCGATCCACTTGCGGCCGCGCCGGTCGCGCACGAACACCTCGTCGCTCTTGGACGCCTCGGCGCTGAAGAAGAAGTTGTAGCCGTCCTCGGCCAGGTCGCCGGTGCCCCAGGTCACCGCGGCCTTGCGCTCGTCGCCGTCGCCTTCCTCGGACATGCCGTAGGAGCCGGTGAGCACCGTTCCGGTGAAGTCGCGGCGCAGGATCACGTTGACCACGCCGGCGATGGCGTCGGAGCCGTAGATGGACGACGCGCCGTCCTTCAGCACCTCGACCCGCTCCACCGCCTCCAGCGGGATGATGCTGAGGTCGGTGAACACCTTCTGGCCGTCGTCGGCCAGGCCGTAGGGCGCGATGCGGCGGCCGTTGATCAGCACCAGGGTGGACCCGGCACCCAGCCCGCGCATCGAGATGCCGGAAGCACCCGAAGCGAAGCCGGCGCCGAAGCTCTTGGGGACCGAGCCGGAACCGTCGACGGTCAGCGTCTGCAGGTATTCGCCGAGGGTGCGTTCGCCGCTGCGGTCGATTTCCTCCCGCTGGATCAACTGCACTGGCGAGGCGGTCTCGGTGTCGGTGCGCTGGATGCGCGAGCCGGTCACCTCGATGCGCCCGAGGGTGGTGGGGTCCGATTCGGTGGCCGGGGTTTCCTGCGCCAGTACGGCGGAGGCGGTGCCGGCGAGGGCGGTGGCAAGCAGGGAATGCCGAATGGCGCGACAGAGGGCGTGAGTCATGACGGGGAAGCCTCCTCGACAATCTGGTCCCCCGTCCCAGAAGAAAATGAACAGCCAATCGATCTAAAACTGAACGACAAACATCCTTCAGCGAACCGCCAACAACATTGCAGTCGGCTGGTGAAGAGCGCGTCGATGGACCGGCTGGCGCGGCGGTTCCGCGCTGTTCGACATGGCTTGTGTCACTTGTTCCCGCTTCAGGGCGGCCGGTGCCGTCGCGCTTGCGCGCCTGTTCATCGCCGATCGGGCTGTCGGGATCGGTCAGTACGGTCTGCACAGCGCCGTAGCGCAGGCGCGCATCCACGCCGAGCGGATTATCGAGATGCTCGGTGCCGATCACCGTGGCCTGTGCGCCGCTGCTGGTATTGATGGCGCCGCCGCGCGTTGCGAAGGGAAACTAAGGGCAGAGGGCATCTGTCGTTAGGCGGCGCGGTCGGGGCTGAGAAGGAAGACGGAGACGTTCGCGCTGCGGTGGGCGTGGGCGACCGCCTTCTGACGTTCAAACCTGCTTCCACCACTGCACCGAGCGTTCGAAGTAGCCGGTCAGGATGCGCATCGCCCGCATGCGCTCGTAGGGAGCGCCCACCGCGACGAGGTGGTCGACGGCGGCATGCAGGGCGTTGAAGAACACGATGGCGGTCATGCGCGGATCGCTGGTCACCCATGCGCGCGCGTCCACGCCGCCCTGCAGCAGTTCGGTCAGCTGGTCGACCACCGGA
Organism: Luteimonas sp. R10; assembly: GCF_045689605.1. Classification (GTDB taxonomy): domain Bacteria; phylum Pseudomonadota; class Gammaproteobacteria; order Xanthomonadales; family Xanthomonadaceae; genus Luteimonas. The sequence goes on along the minus strand of NZ_CP141262.1, from coordinate 91,320 downwards.
TTGCGCCGCTGCAACTCCCGGTCGTGCGTGTCGACGCCGTGGAAGACGACGTCGTGCAGCGCCACGTTGTCGAGGTAGCCATCGAAGCCGGCCGCGACCCAGGCACGCAGGCGGCCCGACCAGTCGTCCGCGCGGCAACGCGCCATCGCCTGGCGCAAGTGCGTGCAGAAAGTCTCGACGAAGCGTTCGCGCAGCGCCGCCAGCAACGCCTGCTTGCCGTCGAAATGGCGGGCCAGCTCCACACGCGTGGCGCCGGCCTCGGCCGCGATCTCGTCCAGACCGACGGCGTCGACGCCTTTGTCGATGAACAGCCGCCCGGCCGCGTCCAGCAACACGTCGCGCCCGGATCGGGGCTGCGGTGCCGGTGGAGCGGTCGACAGGTGCGAAGACGCGGATCCGCGCATGCAGGAGTGAGCGCCTATGCGCTTGAATGAGAATTATTCTCAATTATGCAACACCCGGATTTCGCCGTCAAGAACCCAGCCCGGGCTCCGGAACATTCCGCACAGGCGGCCGCGTCGATAGCCGGACCGGGGGCATCGCCAAGCTCTTACACTGGCCGCTTTCCGCCGGTCGACGAACAGCACGGAGCAGCGCATGACGGACGACGCGCCCGGGGATCTGGAGGAACGCTTCTGGACCTCGGATGTCGGGTTCCACGAGCGTCACCTGGTCGACCGGGCGGTCATGCTCTCTCTTCCCGCCGCCGACCGGGGTTCTGCGGCGGCCGCAGATCACTGGCGTCGGTGCGCGGCGCCGCGCTGGCGGCGGGTGGAGATGCGCGAGCGGCAGCTGGCGCGTCCGTGCGAGGACATGGTGGCCCCGGCGCGCGACCGCCGAGCGCGCCGGTGGCGAGGTCTACCGGGCGGTTTGCGGGGTTGCGCGCGCAGGTTTCCGCGCTACTGCGGCTCCACCGCGACCGCGGTCCTGACCGAGTTGGCGATGAAGCAGTGCTCGTGGCCCTGGGCGTGCAGCCGTTCCAGCGCCCCGGCATCGGGTGCGGCGCCGTCGGCGAAGGCGATCCGCGGGCGTAGCGTCACGCGGGTCACGGCCAGCTTGCCGGCGTCGTTCTTCTCCAGCACGCCCACGGCGTCGTCCTCGTAGGCGTCCACGGTCCAGCCCTTCTTGGCCGCGATCGCCAGCAGCGTGAGCATGTGGCACGAGGAGAGCGCCGCGACCAGCGCCTCCTCCGGGTCCACGGCCTGTTCGCTGCCCAGGTAGCCGGGCGCGGCGGAGGCGGCGATGCACTGGCCACTGTCGAATTCCCAGGTGTGATCACGCGGGTAGCGTTGATATTCGAACGGCGTGTCGCCACGGGTCCAGCGGATCGAGGCGCGGTGCTCGGACATGCGTCAGCTCCTGTGTGGGGGAGCGCTCATGGTAGCGCCGACGGTCACCGGTGCGGCGCGTCCGGCGCCGGTCCGGACGTCGCGGCGGCTAAGCAAACCCCGGCTCTGCCCGGGGGGCTGTCAAGCAGGCGATAGGCCGCATGTCCGATGGCGGCTTCTCCCTGGGAGCGTGCTAGTCCCCGGCGATCGCGGCCAACAACTGCTCGCGCACGTTGCGTCCCTTGTCATCGACTTTGCGGGCCATGAGGTAGAGCCCCTTGCCGCTACTGCGCTTCGCCCAGAGCTCTCCGACCATCCGCTTCTCCTTCTCCTGGTCGGCGGTGAAGCGGTCGCCGCCCTTGTATTCCACGACCAGCAGGCGCCCGTCCCCGAGCCTGGCCACGAAGTCCGGATAGGTCCGCTGGCTGGAGGTGGGCATCCAGAACTGGGAGGAATGGACCAGGTTGCGCACCCAGAAGTCGACCTCGTCCAGCAGGTCGATGGCCTGCGCGCATTCGAACTCCTCGGTGATCCTGCCGCCCGGGGTCTTCCAGTCCAGGTCGCCAGGCACCGGGTAGTAGTGCTTCCTGAATTGGTAGGCGCCCCGGTAGTACCCGTGCGCCGGATACGCCGCCATGTCGGGCGGGTAGGTGAAGGCGTGATCGGGCTCGTCGCTGGCGACGAGTTCCAGGCCGTCGTGGAACAGGGCCTGCTGGAATCCGTCCCGGTGGGCCTGTTCCTTGGCGAGCTGCAACTGCTCGGCCAGCTTGCGGCGCAGGATGAACTGCCCCTTGAGCAGCTGCGCCAGCGAGAATCCGCGCTCGTCCAGCAGCCCCTGCACCGCGCGCCGCAACCATTCGCGCAGCACCGGCTGCTTGACCGTGGCATCGCGGATCTCGTGGTCCAGCCAGCCGACCAGGTCCGCCCCGGTGCGGCCCTGGGCGAAGCCGGGCAGGTAGGTGGCGACGTCGTCCTTGACCCGGTGGTAGCCCACCATGCGTCCATCGAGGTCGACCTCGAAGGTCATGCTCTCGTCGTTGAAGCGGAAGCTCGACAGGTCGGGCGGGCTGGCGAGCAGGTCCCAGCTGAAGTTCGCCGACACCGCGCCGCGGTCGACCAGCGCCAATTCGCCCTGTTCCACCAGGCACAGCCGCGGCACGCGGAACACGGCGCCGCGCTCGCTGGGCGCCTTGGCGGCGGCGGTGATCATCTGGTGCCTGTCGACCAGCGCGGCGATCTCGTCGCGCTGCCGCGGCGGCGCCGCCAGCACGATGGCCTCCACGGTGGCGACATCGATCTCGTCGACGATCTCGACCGCGCCGCCTGGCCCGCCTTCCGGGGCGGGGATGAACCGCACGCGCCCGCGGTCGCGCTCCGGCGCATCGGCGAGGTCCGGCGCCTTGCGCACGTCGATGCGCGTCTTCGGCAACTCCGGCGCCGTGGCTTCGCCGCCTTGCAGCGGCAGGGTCGGGGCCCCCGGCGCCTCCTTGCGGATCGCCGCGGCGGCTTCCATCGGATTGAAGCCGATGTTGATCAGCGACTGGGTCAGCTCGCCCGCGGCGCGGCCGAAGTCCTCGGTCACGACATGGGCATAGGCCCTGTTCATCGCCTCCTGCCGGCGGCGGACGGCGTAGGGCATGCGCAGCACGCGGCCGAGCAGTTGCTGGATGTCCTTGTCGCTCCTGACCTGCGCCACCGAGCAGAACACGTAGGCGAAGGAGCAGTCCCAGCCTTCCTTGAGCGCCTGCTTGGTGATGACGATCTCGATCGGGCAGTCCCTGGCGAACAGGTCGACGCCGTCGATCTCGCGCTGGTCGCCGGTGGCGATAGCGATGGCCCCGGCATCGACGCCGTCGGTTTCGGTCAGGTGGCGCTTGACCTCCTCGACGGTGGCCACGCCGCGTGCGTTCTCGGCCTGGATCAGCAGGATCGGACGGATGTAGTCCGGTTCGTCCAGCGCGATCTTCGCCAGCGACTTGCGCCGCGCCACCGCGCTGCTCACCGCCACCTGCCAGTCGCCGGCGTGCTCCTTCAGCACCACCGGGAACTTGATCATGTTCTCGGTCTTCAGCTCGAAGGCCGATACGCTGACCAGCACGTTGGAACTGGCGAGGTCGGGGGTGGCGGTGAGCTCGACCACGGCGCGTGGGCCGAGCCGTTCGTAGACCGTGTAGGACAGCGGCGTGGTCGCGTTGTGCGCCTCGTCCATGATGACCAGCGGACCGTGCAGCTTGAGCAGGTTGGCGAACGAAGCCAGCGTCCTGCCGTCGTCGCCCCTGTCCAGGTAGTCCAGCTCCTTGGCGCTGGCGGCGAAGTGCGGTTCCAGGTCCTCGTGGTGCTCGTAGGCCTTGCGCCCTTCCTTGTCCTTGACGCGCAATGCGGCTGCGGTGGAAACGACCACGCACACCCGGGTCCCCAGGTCGGCCGGGCGGATCTGCGCGAAGTCGGCCACGTCGAACACCGCCACCCGTCCATCGAAGGCATCATCGAGCTCCTGCCGGTACGGATGGCGCGGGTCGCGGAACGCCTCCAGCGTCTGGGTCTTGATCTGGGTGGTGGGCACCATCCACATCACCAGGGGGAACTCGCGCTCGAGCAGGGTGCGGCCGGCCGCCTGGATGATGTGCGCCCCCATCACCGTCTTGCCGCCGCCGGTGGGAATGCGCAGGCAGGCGTAGGGCACGGCCGGCAGGCCGGGCATCGGCTTGTATTCGTCCAGCAGCCCCTTGTCGACCGTGGCCGCGAAGGCCGCGGCCGGGCCGGACACGCGCGCGGCGTCGAAGAAGCGCTCCAGGCTGTCGAGTGCGCGACACTGGTAGAGCTTGAGCGCAAGCGCCATGTCAGCGATCCCCTCGTAGGAGCGCACCGCAGGGGCGCGACCGCGCGTATCCAGCTGCGGGGTCGCGCCCCTGCGGTGCGCTCCTACGGGAGGTGAGGGAGGTGCGGGCCATGTCAGCGGGCCTTGATGTCGTAGGGGGTCTGGCGGAAGGTGATCTGCAGGTCGCGCAGCTGTTCTTCGGGCAGTGCGCAGGCTTCGCCGTAGATCACCCTGGGACCGTCGAACTTCGGCAGCGAGCGCAGCACGCGCCGGGTCAGCACGTTGCCGCCGGACGCGCTGGCGTCGCCGAGAATGCCGTTGAACAGCAGGTAATAGCTGGTGCCGGCGTGCTCGCCGAGGAAGGCCTCCTTCCTCGCGCGGCTGGAGCGCGCGCTGCCGGTCTCGGCGAACCACACATGGGCGGCCAGGTGCTCGAAGCGGATGCCCTCGCGGATATGGCCGTTCTCGTCGAACACCGGCACGCCCAGCTTGTAGAAGCGGAAGCCGCCGCCGCCTCGCCAGCCGGCGGCTTCGGAAATCCCGGACCGTTCGCCGTCGACGACGGCCGACAACCGCTTCTGGCAGTGGGTTCGCGCCTGCTCGCGGAGTTCGATCCCGATCCAGCGCCGCTTCATCTTGTGCGCCACTGCGGCCGTGGAGCCGGAACCCAGGAAGCTGTCCAGAACGAGATCGCCCGGGTTGGTGGAGATCTCGATAACACGCTGGAGCAACGCTTCCGGCTTCTTCCCTCGCTTGAAATCAACGCCGCCTTCCTTGTTCAGGTTGATGGTGCTGATGTCGGGCCAGAAGTCGCCGAGATACTCCTCTGTGTACGAAGAGAGGAAGAGCATCTGCTTTCCCTCCCACCAGACGTACTCGATTCCCTTCGGCGAGACGACCTTTGCGGTCCTGGTTCCGAAGGATAGGCGTGCGAGCAGGGCATTGTTCGTGCGGTAGACGACCCTGCCGGCTTCGCGCAGCTGGAATTCCCGGACTGCCTCGTCGGTCGGCTCGATGCCCAGGGTCTCGAGATGATCCTTGATCGGCGTGATGACCCATTTCTCTACCTCGTCTTCCGGGTTCTCGATGAACTTCGTGTAGTAGCGGAGGTACTGCTCGAATTTCCCGGGATCCTTCTGCTTCTTGATGGGGCGCAGGCGGCCTGACGGTGTGGCGCGATACGCCAGGATGTATTCCTTCAGCTTCGGCGGCTTCCGGTCGGCGTGCTTCATCTTCACGCCGCTGAGTTCGCTCATCTTGACCGCGATGTTTATCGCGCGATTCGATCGGCCGAAGATCTCGTCCATGACGACCTGCAGATAGGCCATTTCGTTGTCGTCGATCTGAACGAAGATGTGCCCGTCCTGCGAAAGAAGGCGCTTGAGCAGCTCGAGTGCCGGATACATCAGCGACAGCCACTGGCTGTGCTCGACGTTGTCGTCGTAGTGGGGCATGTCCGCCGCCAGGGTGTTGTACGGCGGATCGATATAGATGCACTTCACCTGCCCCGCGTAGTAGGGCAGCAGCGCCTTGAGCGCATCGAGGTTGTCGCCCTCGATCAGCATGTTCGGCGAATCGGCTTCGCCATGGGACAGGCTGGCCACCGGTTCCAGTAGCCGGTACGGCGTCCGCGCGGCGCGGGCCAGGTCCGCGTCGCGGTTGAACCAGGACAGCAGCGGCATCTAGCCGACCCCGGCCCATGGCCGTGCCTGCGCGCGGCTCCAGGCATGCCCTGCCCGTCCGCGATGGGCGGTGTCGGCAGGCTGTACCGGCAGCGATGCGGGCATGGGCGTATCGAGCTCAGATTAGCCCGATAAGCTAACCAAACCAAGCCCAAAAAGCTAATCGCGGCCGTCCCGCATCCGTACCTTCGTCGGCCATGAGCGACGAGCGGCAAGAGTTCTCCCGGCGGCTGGCCGAGGCCATGCGCGCGAAGGGCTATCCGCCCAAGCCGGGCGTGCTGCTCAAGCTCTTCAACAGCCATTACGAGGGCAGGTCGGTCGCCTTCTCGACGGCATCCAAGTGGTTGCGCGGCATGGCGCTGCCCGAGCAGGACAAGCTGCAGGTCCTGGCGGCGCTGCTGAATGTCGAGCCGCAGGTGTTGCGGTTCGGCGGAAGGCCCCGCGTCGGGGAGGCGAGGGCCGAGTGGTCCGCTGGCCTGGGAGCACAGGATCGGGTGATGCTCGACGCCTTCCTCAGCCTGCCTCCGGCGCAGCGCAGGCTGGTCCGCGAACTGGTTTCGACGCTCGCCGCGGTGGACGAGGCCAAGCGGTAGCCGCCGCGGTCACGCCCGGCGGCGAGCCGGAGCTCCTGGCAAGGCCGCGGGCACGAACCCCGCCGTCCTAGCGCGGCACGGCCGGTCGCCACCGAAGCGGGCGTGTCCAGCGGATCGAAGCGCGGCGCCCGGGCGCGACAGGCTTGCGGGGAATGCCACGGCAGCGGCAGTGCTGCAATCGGCGGCCCTGCTCAATCCTCGCCGATGTCCTCGTTCCACACCTCGGGGTGCGCGGTGATCCAGTCGCCGAGCATGCGGATGCAGCCCTCGTCGCCGAGGTCGATCACCTCGATGCCATGCTCGCGCAGCCAGTCCGCGCCGCCCTGGAAGTTGACCGATTCGCCCATCACCACCGTGCCGATGCCGAACTGCCGCACCAGCCCGCTGCAGTACCAGCAGGGGGCGAGGGTGGTGACCATGACGGTGTCGCGATAGCTGCGCTGCCGGCCGGCCTTGCGGAAGGCGTCGGTCTCGCCGTGGACCGACGGGTCGCCTTCCTGCACCCGGCGGTTGTGGCCGCGGCCGAGCAGGCGGCCGTCGCGATGGAACAGGGCGGCGCCGATCGGGATGCCGCCCTCGGCCAGGCCCTGGCGGGCCTCGGCGACGGCGACTTCGAGCATGGCGGCATAGTCCGGGCCCGTCATGCCGCGTTCCCCGGCGCGGGCGCGGGCGCGGCGGCGCGGCGCAGCATGCGAACGTGGGGAATGTCGTCTTCCAGGAACGGTTCGGAGCAGGGCACGAAACCGTGCCTGCCGTAATAGTCCTGCAGGTGCGCCTGCGCGCCGATCTGCACGTCGGCGCCCGGCCATTGCCGGTCGATCTCGCGCAGCGCCTCGCGCAGCAGCGGTTCGCCCAGGCCGCGGCCGCGGAACGGCGCCGCGATCAGGACACGGCCGAAGCTGGCCTGCGGGAAGGCGAGCCCCGGCGGCAGGATGCGCAGGTACGCCGCCAGCGTGCCGTCTTCCGCCAGTCCCAGCAGGTGCAGGGCATCGGGATGGCGGTCCTTGTCGTCGGGATCGAGGTAGGCGCAGTTCTGTTCGACCACGAAGACCTCGGCGCGCAGCTTGAGCACGCCGTAGAGCGCGTCGATGTCGAGTTCGCGGAAGGGTCGGGCCTGCCAGCGCAGGGAAAGGGGCGTTTGCATGCCGGAGATGATGCCTGAGGTTTCCCGCATTTCTTAGTGCTCGTCTTCCCCCTTTGAAAAAGGGGGATTGAGGGGGGCGAAGGCCGCCGCTTGCAAGCCGCAGGCTTGCGGCGGCTTGAGCGCCCTCGCGCGCTGCGCGAGGGCCGGGAATCGCGTAGCGATTTGCTTCGGCCGTGGCTCTGTTGGGTGCCCAACAAATCCCCCAACCTCCAAAGGGGGGAAGCCGCCAAGCCATTGAATCGATTGCGGCAAAAAAACCAGGGAAGCCTCAGACCGAGGCCCCTCCTACAGGTTGGGGGCGTCGGATCGAACGATGCGATAATCGCCGCATGAGCGCATCCGACAAGCCCGGCACCACCCATTTCGGCTTCCGCGAAGTGCCGGCCGCCGAAAAGCAGAAGCTGGTCGGCGAGGTGTTCTCGTCGGTCGCCGGCAACTACGACCTGATGAACGACCTGATGAGCCTGGGCATCCATCGGGTGTGGAAGCGCTATTTCGCCGCCACCGCGCAGGTCAAGCGCGGCGACCGCGTGCTCGACCTCGCCGGCGGCACCGGCGACATCGCCGCGTTGCTGCGCGGGCGCGTCGGCGACGACGGCGAACTGGTGCTCGGCGACATCAACGGCGCCATGCTGCGTGTCGGCCGCGACCGCATGACTGACCGCGGCCACGTGCGCGGTTTCGAATACGTGCAATGCAACGCCGAAACGCTGCCGTTCCCCGATTGCAGCTTCGACCTGGTCACGATCGCCTTCGGCCTGCGCAACGTCACCGACAAGGATGCGGCGCTGCGCGAGATGCATCGCGTGCTCAAGGTCGGCGGCCAAGCGCGGGTGCTGGAGTTCTCGCGTGTACGGGCGGACTGGTTCCGGCCGCTGTACGACTTCCACTCCTTCCAGGTGCTGCCGCGGCTGGGCAGGCTGTTCGCGAAGGACGCCGACAGCTACCGGTACCTCGCCGAATCGATCCGCAAGCATCCGCCGCAGGACGAGCTGAAGGCGATGATGGAAGCGTCCGGCTTCGAGCGCTGCCGCTATCGCAACCTGTCCGGCGGCATCGTCGCGATCCACGACGGTTACCGCGTCTGACGCCTCCACGGACGCACGTTCACCTGCGTAGAGCGGAGCTTGCTCCGCTGCTCCCGGCTCCGGAGCCGAACAACGGCGGAGCCGAGCGACAGCGGAGCGGAGCCGAACGGCAGCGGAGCGAGCTCCGCTCTACAGGGGCGTGGATATCGTCGCGGCGGGGGCGGAGCGCGGCGGCCGCGCCGACGTTCAGTTCTCCACGAATTTCAGGCCGACCACGCCGATCAGGATCAGCAGCAGGCAGCCCAGCCGCGCCGGCGACGCGCTCTCGCCGAGCGCGAGGATGCCGACCGCGGCCACGCCGAGCGCACCGATGCCCACCCACACCGCGTAGGCGGTGCCGGCGGGCAGGTCCTTCAGCGCCAGGGTGAGCAGGGCGAAGCTGATCGCCGCGGTCGCCAGGCCGAGCACGCTGGGCCAGAGCCGGGAGAATCCGTCGCTCTGCTTGAGCGCGATCGCCCAGACGATCTCGAGCAGGCCGGCGACGATCAGCAGGATCCAGGCGAGCGTGGTTGTCGATGGCGTGTGCATGGTGGGTGATTTGTCCGAAGCAGATCCCCGGCTCTGCCCGGGGGATTGTCAAAGGTTTGACCCCTGCCTTCGCAGGGGCAGGCGTTTCCGGCGGCCGGCTTCGAAGTCCCTCTCCCTTCGGAGCGACAACGCACGGCTTGCGCGCCTGGCGCGCCTGCGATGGAGCGTCCGCGCCGCTGGAACGGGCCGGGGCGCGGAGCGGGGATTGGGATGAGGGTACGGCGAAGCGGCAGTGAGCTGAACCATCCGGCCCCGACTAAAGCACTCGGGGGCAGGCTCATCGGGCCACCCCAGACCAACAGCACTTCGGGGGCAGGCTCTTCTCCCGGAGGAAGAAGGAAAACCCGCCTGTCGCCTTCAGCCGATCGGGGCCTCTCATCCGGATGCCGCCGAACGCAGCGCGGCGGCCACGGCGAACGCGCAGAGCGCCAGCGCCGTTCCCGCGAATCCGATCGCGCCGACGCCGAACTGCGCGATCGTCCAGCCGCTCGCAACCGCACCGACGGCGATGCCGAGATTGCACGCCGAGAGGTTGAGCGCGGCGGCGAAGGCCGGTGCCGTCGGCGCCGCGAGCATCGTCCGCACCTGGCACAGCAGCAGCACGGCCGCCTGTGCCATGCCCCAGAAGGCCAGCAGCGGCGCGAACAGCAGCGGATTGCCGCCCGTCAGCGAGAGGCCGGCCAGGATCGGCGCCAGCAGCAGCGCCACGCCGATGCTGGCCGTGACCGTCCCGCGTTCGGCCAGGCGTCCGGCGATCCAGTTGCCGGCGATGCCCATCGCGCCGAAGGCCGCCAGGACGGCGGCGATGCCGGTGTTGCCGTAGCCGGCGACCGTTTCCAGCCAGGCCGCCAGGTAGGTGTAGGCCGCGAACGTCGCCGCGGTCAGGCACGTCGACAGCAGCAGGTGGGCCTGGAATCGGCCACGTCGCAGGATCGCGGTCTGGGCCCGGACCGGACCCGGCGTGGAGGCGCCCAGCCGCGGAAATGCCGCGGCCAGCCAGGTCGCCGCCGCGGCGGCCGCCAGCGCGAGCACGGCGAAGCTCGCCCGCCAGTCGACGCGATCGGCCAGCAGCACGCCCGCCGGTACCGCCAGGGCGAGCGCCGCCACCACGCCGACGTAGACGCGCGCCACGGCGCGGCCTGCCTGTCCCGGGCCAGCCAGCCGGGCGGCCGCCGCGCTGCCGACGCTGATCAGCACCGGCAGGCTCGCCCCCTCGACCACGCGGACCGCGAGGACGAGCGGATAGCCCGGCAGCCATGCGATCGCCAGGTTGCCGGCGGCGAAGCACAGCAGCACCGCGACCAGCACGCGATGCGGCGCCAGCCGCGCGACCAGCAGCGTCAGCGGCGCCCCGAACAGGGCCGCGGACAGCGCGAAGCCCGACACCAGCGCACCGGCCGAGGCGATCGGCACGCCGAGATCGCGCGCCATGCCCGGCAGCAGCCCCACCACGAGGAATTCCGTGGCGACCGCCACCGCGGTGGCGAAGGCGAGCATCGCGGCCACGCCGGCGTGCGATGCGGATGCCGCGATCGCCGATGTCGCCTGCGGCCGCGGCACCGCGTTCACGCGCTGAACCCGCCGTCGACCGAGATCGCCGCGCCTGTGACGAAGCGCCCGCCCTCGCCGGCGAGATGCGCGACCATCGCGGCGACATCGTCCGGATGCCCGAAGTGCCGCAGCGGCAAGCCTTGCCGCTGTGCGTCGGCGCCGTCGGCATCGGCCGGATTCATGTCGGTGTCGACCGGGCCGGGGTGGACCACGTTGACGGTGATGCCGCGCGCGCCGAGATCCTGCGCCAGGCCCTTGCTCAGCCCCGTCAGCGCCGCCTTGCTGGCGGCGTACACGGTCATGTTGGGACCGCCGGTGCGCTCGGCCAGGCAGCTGCCGATGTTGACGATGCGCCCGCCTTCGCGCATGTGGCGCGCGGCCGCCTGCGCGGCGACGAAGGCGGCGCGCACGTGGATCGCCATGGCGCGGTCGAAGGTCTCCAGCGTGACCGCTTCCAGCGGCTGGTACGGAAAGATGCCGGCGTTGTTGACCAAGATATCGATGCGGCCGAACTCGGCCACGGTGCGTTCCACCGCGGCGGCCACCGCCTGCGGATCGGCGCTGTCGGCGGCGATCGCCAGCGCCCGGCGCCCGCTCGCCTCGACCGCCGCGGCCACCGCGCCCGCGTGCTCGGCCGAGCTGGCGTAGGTCAGCGCGACATCGGCGCCTTCGCGCGCCAGCCGCGTGGCGATCGCCGCGCCGATGCCGCGGCTGCCGCCGGTCACCAGTGCGGTCTTGCCGGTCAATTGCGTCATGCTACAGTCCTTTATGTACCGAATGGTAGTTAAATGATGCCCGCTTGAACCCGCGCGTCAAGGGATTTATGTTCAATCCGGTATGAAAAAGAACGTTCCATCCATGGGAGTTCGCGGCCGGCCGCGCGGCTTCGACCGCGACGCCGCGTTGCGCGCGGCGATGCACGTGTTCTGGGAGCGCGGCTACGACGGCGCCTCGATCGGCGAGCTGACCGCGGCGATGGGCATCAACCGCCCCAGCCTGTATGCCGCCTTCGGCGACAAGGAAGCGCTGTTCGCCGAGGCGGTGGCGCGCTACGAGCGCGAGGAGAACGCCACCGCCCGGGCCCTGCGCGAACAGCCGACGGCGCGCGCGGCGGTGGAGGCGATGCTGCGCGACAACGCCGACGCCTACTGCGATCCGGCCACGCCGCCGGGCTGCCTGGTGGTGACCGCCGCGGTCGGCTGCGCGCCCGAGCACGTCGGCGTGCGCGCCCGCCTCGCCGCCAGCCAGCGCGCGGTGTCCGAAGCACTGCTGCGCCGGCTGCGACGCGCGGTCGGCGAGGGCGAACTGCCGCGGAATGCCGACGTCGGTGCGCTCGCCGGCTACTACGACGCGCTACTGCAGGGACTGTCGCTGCAGGCGCGCGCGGGTGCGTCGCGGCGGCGCCTGCAGCGGATCATCGATCATGCGATGTACGCGTGGGACGCCGCGGCGGACGGGTAGGGGCAGGAAAAAACGTCCGCCCCCTCATCCCGGCGGAACAATACGTCCGTCATCCAAGCGCAAGCTGCGATGATGGAGGACGACGACTTGGAGCAGACGAGGCGTTTCCGGGCTCCGAAGCCCGAGTCGGGCCCGGAACGGTAAACTCGCAGGCCCGATCCGCCGAGGATTTGCCCTCCATGCGCTTTCCCCCGATCCGATCCGGCCGCCTGATCCCCCTCATGGCGCTGTCGCTGCTCGCCTTGTTCGCCGCCGGCTGCCAGCGCGAACCCACTCCCGAAACCGCGACTCCCACCGCCCGGCCGGAGACCGCCGTGTCCGCCGAAGACCGCGACGAACATTCCTATGCCGAGCCGGAGAAGGTCGTCATCGACGACCTGGCGCTCGACCTGGCGCTCGGTTTCGACAGCAAGACGCTGGCCGGCACCGCCACCTACACGCTCGACTGGAAGGACGACGGCGCGACCCAGCTGGTGCTCGACACCCGCGACCTGGCCATCGATCGGGTGGAAGGCCAGACCGACGGCGGCTGGCAGCCCCTGCAGTACACGCTCGACGCGCCCGACGAGCTGCTCGGCAGCCGGCTGGCGATCGAGACCCCGGAACGCAACGCCCTGGTGCGCGTGACCTACCGCACCTCGCCCGGGGCCTCGGGCCTGCAGTGGCTGGAGCCGTCGATGACCGAGGGCGGCGAGCTGCCCTTCATGTTCAGCCAGTCGCAGGCGATCCACGCCCGCAGCTGGGTGCCGCTGCAGGACACGCCGTCGGTGCGCTACACCTACAGCGCGAAGATCGCCTCGCGCCCGGACGTGATGGTGCTGATGAGCGCCGACAACGACCCGGCCGCGGAACGCGACGGCGACTACGCCTTCGAGATGCCGCAGCCGATCCCGTCCTACCTGATGGCGATCGCCGCCGGCGACCTGGTGTTCAAGCCGATCTCCGGGCGCGCCGGCGTCTGGGCCGAACCGGCGATGGTGGACGAGGCGGTGGAGGAGTTCGCCGACACCGAGGAGATGATCCGCACCACCGAACAGCTGTACGGCCCCTACCGCTGGGAGCGCTACGACCTGCTGATCCTGCCGCCGTCGTTCCCGTTCGGCGGCATGGAGAATCCGCGGCTGTCGTTCATCACCCCCACGGTGATCGTCGGCGACAAGTCGCTGGTGTCCCTGATCGCGCACGAGCTGGCGCACAGCTGGTCCGGCAACCTGGTCACCAACGCCAGCTGGAAGGACATGTGGCTCAACGAGGGCTTCACCTCGTACGTGGAGAACCGCATCGTCGAGGCGTTGTACGGCAAGGAGGTCGCCGACATGGAGTTCGTGATCGCGCGCGAGGGCCTGCAGAAGGATCTCGCCGAGACGCCTTCCGAACTGCAGGTGCTGGCGGTGCGCCCGGGCGACGCCCGCGACCCCGACGACACCTTCGGCGCGGTCGCCTACGACAAGGGCGCCTGGTTCCTGCAGTTCCTGGAAGAGCGCTTCGGCCGCGAGACGCTCGACGCGTTCCTGCGCGGCTACTTCGACCACTTCGCCTTCCAGAGCATCTCCACCGCGACCTTCGTCGAGTACGCGAAGGCGGAACTGTTGCCGAAGCAGCCGGACGCGGTGACCGAGTCCGAACTGGAAGCATGGCTGTACGAGCCCGGCATTCCCGCCTCGGCGCCGCAGGTGCTGTCGCCGCGGCTGGGCCTGGTGGATTCGGCGCGGCTGGCCTGGCTCGGCAGCGCGCAGCTGCCGCCGCAGTCGATGACCGCGGAGTGGACCACGCAGGAGTGGATCCACTTCCTCGAGGGCATGCCGGAGACGTTGACCCTGGAGCAGATGTCGCAGCTCGATACCGCCTACAGCTTTTCGGGAACGCCCAACGGCGAACTGGCGATGCGCTGGTATCCGCTGGCGGTGCGCAGCGGCTATGCGATCGCCTACGAGCCGATGAGCGCGTTCCTGCAGCGGATCGGCCGTCGCAAGCTGATCATGCCGGTGTACGAGGCGCTGGCGCAGAGCGAGCAGGGGCTGGCGTTCGCCAGGCGCGTGTTCGAGCGCGCGCGCCCCGGCTACCACCCGATCACCATCGCGTCGGTGCAGAAGACCCTCGACGAGGCGAAGCCGAGGCCCGCTCCGGCGGTGACGCCGCCGCCGCCGGAGCCGGAGGTCGAAGGCGGCGCCGGTGCCGACGGCACGAGCCCGCAGGCGCCGTCGGCCGGCTGAGCCGTGGCCGCCGCGACGATCGCGCTGATGGCCGCCGTCGCGGTACTCGCCTGCGCGATCGCCCTGGCGTTCGCGCTGTGGCGGGATCCCTACCGGCTGGTGCGCGCCGAATACGCGCGCCAGCGCCGCGCGCTCGGCCTGCGCCGGCACCGGCGCAGCATCGACGGCTGTACCTGGACCTGGGTCGAGGGCGCGGCAGCGCACGCCGATGCGCCGACCGTAGTGATGCTGCACGGCTACACCGGCAGCAAGGAGAACTGGTACCGCCTGGCGGCGCGGCTGCGCGACCGCTACCGGCTGGTCATTCCCGACCTTCCCGGCTGGGGCGACAGCCAACGCAATGAAGGCGACGACTACGGCTATGCCGCCGAGACCGCCCGCGTCGCCGCCTTCATCCGTGCCGTCAGCGAGCGCCCGGTGGTGCTGCTCGGGCACTCGATGGGCGGCGGCATCGCCGCGGCGGCGGCGGCGCGCCATCCGGAGCTGATCGAACGGGTCGTGTTGCTCAATGCCTCGGGCGTGGAGTTCGGCGAAAACCGCTTCGGGCTCGAGGTGCTCGACGGCGGCAACCCGTTCGGCGTCAGCGATGCGGCGTCGCTCGAGCGGTACCTGTCGCTGCTGTTCCACGATCGTAGCGCGCGCCCGCCGATCCCATGGCCGGCCGCGCACGCGGTGATCGCGCACCGCCGCCGCGAGGGTGCGTTCGAACAGTCGGTGCTGGACCGCATCGGCCGTGGCGAGGCGCGCTTCCTGCCGGGCGAGGAGGCGGCGCGGATCCGCCAGCCCGCCCTGCTGGTCTGGGGTGCGCAGGACCGGGTGATCGACCCCAGCGCGCTGGACCTGTTCGCGCAGCGCATCCCGCATGCGCGCAAACTGCTGCTCGAGGGCAGCGGCCACATGACCCTGATGGAACGGCCCGACGCCGTCGCCGCCGCGGTGACGGCCCTGATCGAGGAGGCGAGACCCGCATGAATCTTCGCAATTCCACCCTGGCCCTGCTGCTGGCGGCCCTGGCGCTGCCGGCCTGCGGCGATCCCGAGGCCGAGGCGCAGGCGCGTGCCGAGGCGCAGGCCGCCGCCAACGAACGCGCCGCCGGCGAGGCGGCCGCTGGCTTCGACGCCGCCGTCGCGGAGGAGAACTGGCCGCTGGCCAAGGCCCAGGCCGACGTGCTGCTGGCGCGCTTCCCCGATACCGAGGCCGCCGCGCGCGTGCGCGCGCGGTTCGACGAGGTGAAGGCGAAGGCCGACGCGCTGCGCGAGGAGGCGCGGACCGCCGGCCTGTGGAGCTACAACGTGCAGGAGGTGAAGGGCGGGCAGCAGCGCTCGGCCGCGATCTATGCGCGCGACGACGTCGACATCGACGGCAGCGGCGCGAAACCGGTGCGGCTGATCTTCCGCGACCACCCGTCCTGGGGCCGCAGCAGCTACCTGGTGCTGCAGGCCGGCGATTTCGCCTGCGGCCGCGCCTGCCGGGTGCCGGTGGCCGTCGACGACGGCGAGCCGCGGCGCATGGCCGCCAACCGCCCCGACACCGACGAGGCGATCGCCATGTTCATCGAGGACGAAGCCGCGCTGTGGCGGATGGCCGAGGGTGCGAAGACGCTGACGGTCGAGTTCCCGGTCAAGGCCGGCGGCACCCGCACCGCGGTTTTCGAGGTCGGCGGCCTGGACCGCTCGCGGATGCCGGGCTGGAACTGAGCGGGGGGAGGGAGCAGGCAGCACCGATGGAGCATCGCGCGACTGCGGAGGTGGGCGTGTCGAGCGGCTCCTGGTGGCGGCTGCGCGGTCGGATCGGGTGTGCCACCATGCGTGCGCGGAAGCCGGCACTGCGTCACGATTGAGTGCGGCCATTGCGCCCGGGACTAGGGTCGGCCCCAGCGTGCAATCGACGGTCGGGCCCGACACCCTGGTCGCAGGTTCCGAATGGGTTTGCTGCCGTGACCAACATCAACGCTGCGGTGTCCGTGCTGAACCGGGACTTCGACGTGTTCGATACCGCCCATGGCGCGCTGAACATCCTCGCCGACGGCAGGATCAGCGCGAAGGACCTGGAGGCCGTGGCCGCGAACGCGGACGGCCGCTTCACCGGCGAGCAGCAGGAGGCGGCGCAGTTCCTGCTCGACAACCCGGCGCACCTGAACATGCTGGACGTCGCCGCCGGCATCGATGGCGTCGACGGCATCATCGGCCGGCCCGATCTCAGGGCGATCATGCCCAAGCTCGAAAGCGGCGGCTATCTCGACCCGCTGCTCGATACCGCGGCCAGCACCATCGGCCAGCCCGGCGGTGACGGCGTCAGCAACCGGAACGACGTCGATGCCGCCCTGCGCGATCCCGGCCTGAACCCGGAACTGCGCCAGATCCTGCAGCAGCAGGGCGTCGATGCGGCGGCGCCGGTTGATGCGAGTGCGGCGACCGACCCGTCGGCGTCGGTCACCGCGGCGCAGTTGCAGCAGATCGTGCCCACACTCAGTGCGGAAAAGGCGGCGGAGATCGCGCCGCACATCAGCACCGCCATGGCCGAGGCGAACATCAACACCCCGCAGCGCAAGGCGATGTTCATCGCCCAGCTGGCGCATGAGAGCGGTGGCTTCCATTATTCCGAGGAGATCGCCAGCGGTGCCGCCTACGAGGGCCGCGCCGACCTGGGCAACACCCAGCCCGGCGACGGCGTGCGCTTCAAGGGCCGCGGCTACATCCAGCTGACCGGTCGCGCCAACTACGAGGCCGCCGGACAGGCGCTGGGCCTGGACCTGGTCAACAATCCCGAGTTGGCCGCGCAGCCTGAGAACGCCGCGCGCGTGGCGGCCTGGTACTGGGGCAGCCGCGACATCAACGCCGCGGCCGATGCCGGCGACTTCCGTCAGGTCACCCGGTTGATCAACGGCGGCTACAACGGTCTCGAGGATCGCCAGGCCTACTACAGCCGCGCACAGGCCGCCCTGCAGTAATCTCCCGCGCCCCCGGGCGTTGCTGCCCCGGCTTGCGTGGGCAGGATGCGTTCGCGATGGACCGGGCACCGCGACGGCGCCAGCAGCCGGCGCTCCGGCTCAGAGCCGGGCGTACTCGAGGATCTCCTGCCCCATCAGGGTGCAGGCGGTCTCTCCCTGTCCGCCGTACAGCAGGCGCATGCGGTAGCGGCCCTTGTAGACATTGCCCCAGACCTCGAGCACGGCCAGCAGCTGGTTGGCCGCGGCCGGGTTTTCGGTTGAAGGCAGTGCCGTGACTTCCGGCTCGACGGACGCGCGGTCGTCGCCATCGACATGGAAGGCGAGCAGCTTCCCGGCTTGGGCAATGGCCGCCTCGGTGCAGTCGGGTGCGGCGCGCTCCGCGGCGCCGCCCGCCGCGACCGGCAGCAGCATGCAGGCGGCGGCGAGCGCGCACTGGATCGAATTCCGTCTCATCGGCATCGGCACGTTTCGGCACCGCGGATCGCGGCTGCGGCGCAGGTTACTACAGCGATGCGGACGGGCCGTGTACGGCGGTGCCGGCCACGGGCAGGCACCGCCGGTGCGGATTCAAATCAGAGCGCGTAGCCGAACTGCTGGCGGAACTGCTCGGCGAACTCGGCGTAGTCGAAGCGCTGGTTCTGGGTGCCGGGGTGCTCGACCTTGAGCGCGCCCATCAGGTTGGCGATGCGGCCGGTGGTCATCCAGTCGTAGCCGCCGGTGATGCCGAAGATCAGGCCGGCGCGGAAGGCGTCGCCGCAGCCGGTGGGGTCGGTGACGCGGCGCTCGTGCGCGGGCGGGATGTCGTAGACCTTGTCGCCGGCGCGGATGATCGCGCCCTTGGGGCCGCGGGTGGCGATGTAGGCCCTCACCTTGCCGGCGATCCGCTCCTCGCTCCAGCCGGTGCGCTCCTGCAGCAGGTTGGACTCGTAGTCGTTGACGGTGACGTAGTCGGCCCGCTCGATGAAGTTGCGCAGCTCGTCGCCGTTGAACAGCGGCATCGCCTGGCCCGGATCGAAGATGAACGGAATGCCGGCTTCGGCGAACTCCTCGGCGTTCTGCAGCATGCCCTCGCGCCCGTCGGGGCTGACGATGCCGAACTTCACGCCTTCCACGTGCTTCACGTGGTTCTCGTAGCTGCGCATCATCGCGCCGGGGTGGAAGGCGGTGATCTGGTTGTTGTCGTGGTCGGTGGTGATGAACGCCTGCGGGGTGAACAGCTCGTCGATCACCTTCACCTGGTCCAGGCGGATCTCCATCTCCTCGAACCATTCCCGGTACGGGGCGAAATCCTGGCCGACGGTCGCCATCGGGATCGGCTCGCCGCCGAGCAGCTTGAGGTTGTAGGCGATGTTGCCGGCGCAGCCGCCGAACTCGCGGCGCATCCGCGGCACCAGGAACGACACGTTCAGGATGTGCACCTTGTCCGGCAGGATGTGGTTCTTGAACTGGTCGGGGAACACCATGATCGTGTCGTAGGCCAGGGAACCGCAGATCAGGACCGACATCGGCGCAGCACTCGATTTTCGAAGCCCGCTAGGGTAGCGGCCCCGGCAGGGGGAGGCCAGCCGGGCGCCGGGCGGCGGATCCCCGCTGCCGACCGGATGCGGGAGCCAAGGTGTGGGAGCGACGGAAGTCGCGACACCGGGCTCGGCGGACGTCGCGACTTCCGTCGCTCCCACAGGGCCCCCTCCCTCCGCGCCGGAGCGGGCGGGCGCCCGGGCCGTCGCCGGCCGGCGGCTCTGCGGGCCGCCCACTCACCCGCGCCCCTGCACCCGCATCCGCCCCACGCCCGAGCGCCTTTTTGCTAGGCTTGTCGGCTCCCGATCCCCCTCCAGCTTTCGATAGCGCCGGCCCTGCGCGCGGCGCCCTGACGGACCCTATTCCCCGATGTTCAAGAAGTTCCGCGGCCTGTTCTCCAACGACCTGTCCATCGACCTGGGCACGGCCAACACCCTCATCTTCGTCCGCGGCCAGGGAATCGTGCTCAACGAGCCTTCGGTGGTGGCGGTGCGCCAGGACCGCGTCGGCGGCCAGAAGGCGGTCGCCGCGGTCGGCAGCGAGGCCAAGCAGATGCTCGGCCGCACCCCCGGCAACATCACCACCCACCGGCCGATGAAGGACGGGGTGATCGCCGACTTCACCTACACCGAGGAGATGCTCAAGCACTTCATCCGCAAGGTGCACAAGTCGAGGTTCCTCCGGCCCAGCCCGCGGGTGCTGATCTGCGTGCCCTGCGGCTCGACCCAGGTGGAGAAGCGCGCGATCAAGGACTCGGCGATGGAGGCCGGCGCGCGCGACGTCTCGCTGATCGAAGAGCCGATGGCCGCCGCGATCGGGGCCGGCATGCCGGTCACCGAGGCGCGCGGCTCGATGGTGGTGGACATCGGCGGCGGCACCACCGAGGTCGCCGTGATCGCGCTCAACGGCATCGTCTACTCGCAGTCGGTGCGCATCGGCGGCGACCGCTTCGACGAGTCGATCATCAACTACGTGCGCCGCAACCACGGCATGCTGATCGGCGAATCCACCGCCGAGCGGATCAAGCTGGAGATCGGCTGCGCCTATCCGCAGGAACGCAACGTCGAGATGGAAGTCTCCGGCCGGCACCTGGCCGAGGGCGTGCCGAAGATGATCAAGATCGGCTCCACCGAGGTGCTCGACGCCCTGCGCGAGCCGCTGTCGGGCATCGTCGAGGCGATCAAGCAGGCGCTGGAGCAGACCCCGCCGGAGCTGTGCGCGGACGTCGCCGAGCGCGGGATCGTGCTGACCGGCGGCGGCGCCCTGCTGCGCGACCTGGACCGGCTGATCAGCGAGGAGACCGGCCTGCACGTGCAGATCGCCGAGGATCCGCTGACCTGCGTGGCCCGGGGCGGCGGCCGCGCGCTCGAACTGCTGGACATGCACGGCAACGAATTCTTCGCCGCGGAATAAGCGGCGATTGGCGGATTCGTGATTCGTGCTTGGTGATTCGTGATTGGCAAAATCCTATGATGCTTCGCGCGACCTTCGGCTAGCCGCCCTTCTGCCGGCGGTGGCTGCCACGAATCACCAATCACGAATCACCAATCACGGCCCCCAATGCCTTCCTACGCCAGTCCCGCCGCCCCCCGTTCCGGCGACGTCGCCGGCACCCTGCGGCTGCTGGCGTACCTGGCGGTGTCGGTGGCGCTGATCATCGCCGACCATCGCGGCGACTGGCTCGATCGGGTCCGCGCCCAGGCCTCGGTGGCGATGCAGCCGGTGTGGTGGCTGGCGGGCCTGCCGTCACGGCTGGGCCGCAACGTGCGCGAGGACGCGGTCACCCGCTCGCTGCTGGCCGAGGACAACCGCCGCCTGCGCAACGAACTGCTGGTCGGCAACGCGCGGCTGGCGCGGCTGCAGGCGGCGGCCGCCGAGAACGCGCGCCTGCGCAGGCTGCTCGGCGCCGCCGAGCGCGGCGGCCTGGACGTGCAGCTGGCGCCGATCCTCGATGTCGATCTCGATCCGACCCGGCAGCGGCTGATGCTCAGCGCCGGCAGCCGCGACGGCGTCAGCAACGGCCAGTGCGTGATCGACGCCGGCGGCGTGGTCGGGCAGATCATCGAGACCACCCCGACCACGGCGACCGTGCTGCTGCTCACCGATCCCGACCACGCGGTGCCGGTGGTGGTGGCGCGCACCGGGGTCCGGCTGATCGTCTACGGGCAGGGCCGCAGCGACCGGCTGCGGCTGCCGAACGTGCCGCTGTCCAGCGACGTGGAGGTCGGCGACGAGCTGGTCACCTCGGGCCTGGGCGGACGCTTTCCCGCGGGCTTCCCGGTCGGCAGCATCGCCGCGCTGGCGCCCGACGACAGCCGCGCGTTTCTGGTCGGCGACGTGGCCCCGGCGGCGCGGCTCGACCGCGGCCGCGACGTGCTGCTGCTGCAGGACCTGGCGCAGCCGCCGGGGCCGGCCGCGGAAGGCGACGCGGATCATGGCGGCCTGCCGCCCGGCGACGCCTTGCCCGAGCCGCCGGATGCCGGCGCCGGAGAAGCGCCATGAAGCGCACCCGCAGCCACTGGCTGCTGCCGCTGAGCGTGCTGGTGGCGCTGCTGCTCGGCCTGTTGCCGCTGCCCGAAGGCCTGCAGCCGTTTCGGCCGTACTGGCTGGCGCTGGTCGTCGCCTACTGGGTCATCGAGGACAATGGCAGTGCCGGCCTCGGCTTCGCGTTCGTGGCGGGCCTGATCGGCGATCTGGCTTTCGGCGGCCTGTTGGGCGAGCAGGCCCTGCGGCTGACGATCATGGCCTTCATCCTGCAACGCTTCCGCAACCAGCTGCGGTTCTTCCCGATGGCGCAGCAGGCGCTGGCGATCGGCGGCCTGCTGCTGAACGACCGCGTGGTCACGGCCGCGATCCACGTCGCCCTGGGCGAGCCGCAGCTGCCGTGGATGTTCTGGCTGGCGCCGCTGCTGGGCATGCTGCTGTGGGCGCCGTTGTTCGTGCTGCTGGATGCGCTCCGGCTGGTCCGCCGGGCGCGCTGAGATGATGTCGGGGCGGCAGCAGCGCAGGCTGCGCAATCCGCAGGCCGAGGCGGCGCGGTTCCGCGCGCGCGCGCTGCTCGGGTTCGTCGTGGTGGTGCTGGCCATCGCGGGACTTGCGGCCTGGTACTTCAGGCTGCAGGTGCTCGAGCACAGCGACTATGCGCGCCAGTCGGAGGCCAACCGCATCAAGCCGCGGCCGGTGGTGCCGGGGCGCGGCCTGATCTACGACCGCCAGGGCCGGATCCTGGCCGACAACGTGCCGGCCTACCGGCTCGAGGTGACGCCCGAGGACGCCGGCGACACCGATGCGCTGATCGAGGGCCTGTCGCAGATCTTCGCGCTCGCGCCCGAGGACATCGCCCGTTTCCGCGAGGAGCGCCGGGTCAACCGCGGCTTCCGCCCGATCACCCTGAAGCTGCGGGTGGAGGAGCACGAGGCGGCGCGCTTCGCGGTCGACCGCTGGCGCTTTCCGGGCGTCGAGATCGTGCCCTATCTCAACCGCCGCTACCCGTACGGGCAGCTGTTCGCGCACGTGATCGGCTATGTCGGCCGTACCGACGAGAGCGACGTCGAACGCTACGGCCGCGACCACGTGCTGTTCCCGCACACCGGGCGCACCGGGATCGAGCGCTCCTACGAGGACCAGTTGCGCGGCAGCATCGGCTACGAGCAGGTCGAGACCAACGTCGAGGGGCGGGCGCTGGCCACCGTCGGCCGGCTGCCGGCGACCGCCGGCACCGATCTGCGCCTGAGCATCGACCTGGGGCTGCAGCAGGCGATGGTGCGCGCGTTCGGTGACCTGCACGGCTCGGCGGTGGCGGTGGACCCGGCCAGCGGCGAGGTGCTGGGCATGGTCAGCCTGCCGAGTTTCGATCCCAACCTGTTCGTCAACGGCATCTCGCATGCCGACTACCGCCGGTTGATGGACGATCCGGCCAAGCCGCTGTTCAACCGCAACGTGCTCGGCGGCGGACCGCCGGGTTCGACGATCAAGCCGTTCGTGGCGCTGGCCGGCGTCGACAGCGGCATGCGCACGCCGGAGGACCGGGTGTTCTCGACCGGCGAGTTCTTCATTCCCGGGCAGAGCCGCGGCTATCGGGATGCCGGCAGCGGGGGAGGCTGGGTCGACCTGCGCGACTCGATCTCGCGCTCGATCAACTTCTACTACTACAAGCTCGCCTACGAGATGGGGATCGCGCGCTTCGCCGAGTACATGGCGCGCTACGGTTTCGGGCAGCCGACCGGGATCGACCTGGTGGGCGAGAACCCGGGGGTGGTGCCGTCGCCGCAGTGGAAGGCCGAGCACAGTCCCGAGCCCTGGTACCCCGGCGAGACGGTGATCGCCGGCATCGGCCAAGGCTACTGGATCGCCACCGCGCTGCAGCTGGCGCGCGGCACCGCCGCGATCGCCAACGGCGGCGAACTGCATCCGCTGCGGCTGGTCGCGGGCCGGCGCGAGGGCTACGACCAGCCCTGGCAGGCGACGGCGCCGACCGCGGCCGAGCGCATCACCGACGATGCCGGGCACCTGCGCGCGGTGCAGGAGGGCATGATCGCCACCATCCACGGGCGCGGCACCGCCACCGCGCTGGCGCGCGGCGCCGAGTACACGATGGCCGGCAAGACCGGCACCGCGCAGCGCGTGGGCCGGCGCGGCAACGCCCGCGTGGACCCACGCTCGCTGCCCTACCACCTGCGGCACCAGGCGCTGTTCGTCGGCTACGCGCCGGCCGACGATCCGACCATCGCGCTGGCGGTGACGGTCGAGCACGGCGGCTACGGCGGCGTCACCGCGGCGCCGATCGCGCGCAAGATCTTCGATGCCTGGATCCTGGGCGAGATGCCGGAGCTGGAGGGGGACGCGGACGCGGTGGCCGAAGCCGGGACGCGGGATCCGGCACCCGGGACCCGGGAAACGCCGGCCGGCGTGCCCGCGCCGACGGATCGCGCCGGCCGTTCACCGCCGGATGCTCCGATGGCCGGAGCAGCAGGCCCGGCATCGTCCGCTTCTCCCGAGTCCCGGCTCCCATGAACGTCATCCTGGGCTGGCTGCTGGACCTGTTCGCGCGCTTCGTCCGCACGCTGGACTGGCCATTGTGCGCGGCGCTGCTGGCGCTGATGGGCATCGGCCTGGCGGTGCTGTACAGCGCCGGTGGCCAGAGCGGGCAGATGGTCCTTGCGCAGGCGGTGCGCTACGGCGTCGGCCTGGGGGCGATGTGGCTGCTCTCGCGGGTGACCCCGCTGCGGTTGCGCAGCATCACCCCCGCGGTCTACGGCCTCTCGCTGGTGCCGCTGCTGCTGGTGCTGTTCATCGGCACCGGCCGCCACGGCAGCCACTGGATCGACCTGGGCGTGTTCTATTTCCAGCCGGCGGAACTGATGAAGCTGAGCCTGCCGATGATGGCCGCCTGGTATCTCAACCAGGCCGGCACGCCGCCGCGTTTCGGCCATGTCCTGCTCTGCGCGCTGGTGATCGCGGTCCCGACCGGACTGATCATGCTGCAGCCCGACCTGGGCACCGCGATGCTCGTCGCCGCCAGCGGCGCGTTCGCGCTGTACCTGGCGGGCCTGTCGTGGTGGTGGTTCGCGGCGGGCGCCGGCGCCATCGCCGCGGCGGCGCCGGCCGCCTGGTTCTGGCTGCTGATGCCCTACCAGAAGGACCGGCTGCTGACCTTCCTCGATCCCGAGAGCGACCCGCTCGGCGCCGGCTGGAACATCATCCAGTCGAAGATCGCGATCGGCGCCGGCGGGTTCGCCGGACAGGGCTGGGGGCAGGGCACGCAGTCGCACCTCAACTACGTGCCCGAACACACCACCGACTTCATCTTCGCCGTGCTCAGCGAGGAGTTCGGCTGGCTGGGCGTGGTGACGACGCTGGCGCTGTACCTGTTCATCATCGGCCGCTGCCTGTGGATCGCCAGCGAGGCCCGCGACGGTTACGCGCGGCTGCTGGCCGGCAGCCTGGGCCTGGCGATGTTCGTCTACGTGATCGTCAACGGCGGCATGATCTCCGGCTTGCTGCCGGTGGTCGGCGTGCCGATGCCGCTGCTCAGCTACGGCGGCACCGCCGCGGTTTCGCTGCTGGCCGGCATGGGCGTGGTGATGTCGGTGCACGCGCACCGGCCGGTGCGGGGGTGAGCGCCCGCGTTCGGCGATTGCCCTGTTGATCCGGCCATAGGGCGGTAGGAGCGCACCGCAAGGGGCGCGATGGCCTCCGCTGGAAAGCCGGTCGCGCCCCTTGCGGTGCGCTCCTACAGAATGCGGGCCGGTGGGCCGGTAGCTCCGCCACGTCCACAAGGCGGCCACCGCTACCGCCAGCGCAGCCTGAATGTCTCTCCGCCCACGGTGATCCACACCGAATTCACCATGCTAACCTCGCGGCCGATGAGCCGACCCTCTGCTTTCCCGCTGGCCCCGTGCCTGCTGTCCTTCGCCCTCGCCGCCTGCGCGACCCAGGCCAATCCCCCGACCGTCGAAGCCACCGCACCGGTCTCCGCCGCGGCATCCGCCGATGCGGCGGTGCCGCCGGCCGCGCCCGCAGGCGATCCGGTCCCGGCGGCCGGGCGGGCGCTGCTGGCACCGGTGCCGCAGCCGCCGGAACGGCCGGTGGCGCCGGAGCCGGTGACCGATCCGGCGATTCCGCGCCAGCAGCGCATCGACAACTTCGTCGACTACACGGCGCGGACCTACGGCGTGGATGCCGCGGGCGTGCGGTCGGTGCTGTCGCAGGCGGAAAGGAAGCAGAGCATCCTCGATGCGATGTCGCGGCCGGCGGAGAAGACGCGCACCTGGGCCGAGTACCGCCCGATCTTCGTCAACGACGCCCGGATCAGCGGCGGCCGCAGCTTCTATGCCCAGCACCGCGACGCGCTGGACCGGGTCGCCGCCGAGACCGGCGTGCCGGCCGAGTACATCGTCGCCATCATCGGCGTGGAAACCAGCTACGGGAAAATCACCGGCAACTACCGCGTGATCGATGCGCTGTACACGCTCGCGTTCGACTTCCCCAAGCGCGCGCCGTTCTTCGCCGGCGAGCTGGCGCAGCTGTTCGCGCTGGCGCAGGAGGAACCGCAACTCGACGTCGTCGCGCTCAAGGGCAGCTACGCCGGCGCCATGGGCATGGGCCAGTTCATGCCCTCCAGCTACCGGCTGTGGGCCAAGGACGGCGACGGCGACGGCCGCCGCGACCTGCTGACCCATCTGCCGGACGTGTTCGCCTCGATCGCCAATTACTTCGTGATCCATGGCTGGGAACGCGGCGGGCCGGTGGTCGCGCGCGCCGACCGCGACGCCGGGGCGGCCGATTTCGCGCCCGAGTCGCTGGACCCGGTGTACCCGCTGGCCGACCTGGCCGGCCGCGGCTACCGGCCGCGGGCCGGGGAGCCGATCGCCGAGGGCGCCACCCTGCTGTCGCTGGACGGCGACGCCGGCCCGGAATACTGGCTCGGCTACCGCAACTTCTACGTCATCACCCGCTACAACCGCTCGCCGATGTACGCGTTGTCGGTGCATCAGCTGGCGCAGGCGATCCGCGCCGGCAGCGGCGCCCCCGGGCCATGAGCCACCGCCGGCCGCGCATCGGTCGACGGGTCCTGGTGCCGCTCGCGGCCGCGCTCGTGCTGGCCGCCTGCAGCGGTGCTCCCAGGAAGACCCCGGCGCCCGGCGAGACCGCGCACGAGCCCGGCGCGCCGGCGGCGGCGTCGCGACGCGGGCCGCGTCGGTCGCCGTACCCGCCCGCGCAGGAGGATCCGAGCAAGCGCGGCGACTACACCGCCGGCGGCCTGTACGCGCCGCACATCCGCGACAGCGCGCCGGACGACATCCCGGACGTCGATGCGATCCCGGAGCCCGAGGTGGTCGACGAACCGCGCTCGCCCTATGGCAACCGCTCGCCGTACAAAGTGCTCGGCAAGACCTACCACGTGCTCGAGCGCACCGACGACTTCGTCGAGCGCGGGCGCGCGTCGTACTACGGCAACAAGTTCCATGGCCGCCGCACCTCCAACCTGGAGGTGTACGACATGTACGCCTTCACCGCGGCGCACAAGTCGCTGCCGCTGCCGAGCTTCGCGCGCGTCACCAACCTCGACAACGGCCGCTCGGTGGTGGTGCGGGTCAACGATCGCGGGCCGTTCCACGAGGGCCGGGTGATCGACCTGAGCTGGGCGGCCGCGGTCAAGCTCGACATGCACCGCGCCGGCACCGCGCCGGTCGAGGTGCGCGCGCTGAGCCCGGGCGAGAACGCGCGCCATGCCCCCGAGGCGGTGGCCACGGCGGCGCCGACGCCGGCGGAAGCGGCCGCGCCGCCCGCCGCCGCGAGCGCCATCGACCAGTTGGTCGAGGCGTTGCCGCTCGCCGCGGCCAACGCCGGCGAGCGATCCACCGCGGCGCCTGCCGGCGCGAAGCCGGCGAGCGTCCAGCCCGCCGAGGCGCCACCGGCTGCGGCCGAAGACTGGCGCTTCGACATGATGCGCGACGGCCGCGTCATGACCGCGGACGAGTTCGACGCGTGGATGGCCTCGCGCCGCATCCGCGTGGCCACCGGCAAGCCGGGCGTGCCCGACCCGGTGCCGGCCGCGATCGAGCCGCCGATCCCGGTGGTCAGCCCGACGCGGGCCGCCGCCGAGGTCGAAGCCGAGGTCCGGTCGTCGCCGGCGGGGGCCGGCGTCACCCTGCAGGTCGCCGCCTTCGGCGCGAAAGCCAATGCCGAGCGCGCGCTGTCGCTGCTGCGCGGCGCCGGAGTCGCCGGCGCCCGCGTGGTCGACGGCGATTCCGGCGGCAAGCCGGTGTGGCGCGTGCGCGTCGGGCCGGTGGACGCCGCCACCGTCGCGGAACTGAGCGCCCGCTTCGCGGGTCTGGGTTTCGGCCAGCCGCACGTCGTTCGCGAGTAGACTGCCAACCCTTCACATCCATGCCGTGGCCGGGAACGGCCACGCCACCGGAGTCCCGTTGTCGATGAAATTCGTTGCCATCCGTCCCGCCCTCGTCGCCGTTCTCGCGCTGTCCGTGTCCGTGCTCGGGCTGGCGCTCGCCCAGGAGGCGCCGGCGCCGCAGCCGGACGCGCCCGCCGCGCTCAGCGACGCCATGCCCACGCCGCCGCCGCCGCCGGTGGTCGGCACCGCCTGGCTGCTGATGGACTACGAGACCGGACAGGTCCTGGCCGGCGAGAACGTGGACGAGCGGGTCGAGCCGGCCAGCATCACCAAGGTGATGACCAGCTACGTCATCGCCGCGGAAATGGCCGCGGGCAAGATCGGGCCGGACGACCAGGTGATGCTGAGCGAGAATGCCTGGCGCACCGGCGGCGCCATGACCGACGGCAGCTACAGCGGCTTCGAGGTCAACAAGACCGCGCCGCTGCTGGACATGGAGAAGGGCATGGCGGTGCAGTCGGGCAACGACGCCGCGATCGCCCTGGCCGAGCACGTGGCCGGCAGCGAAGAATCCTTCGCCGCGCTGATGAACGCCTACGCCCAGCGCATCGGGCTGAAGAACAGCCATTTCGTCAACGCCCACGGGCTGTCGGCCGAGAACCACTACTCGACCGCGCGCGACCTGGCGCTGCTGGGCCGGGCGATGATCCGCGACTACCCCGAGCAATACGCGCACAACAAGATCAAGCAGTTCACGGTCGGCCCGATCACCCAGCGCAACCGCAACCGGCTGCTGTGGCGCGACGACAGCGTCGACGGGATCAAGACCGGCCATCATTCGGGAGCCGGCTACTGCCTGCTGTCGTCGGCCAAGCGCGGCGACCAGCGCCTGATCGCGGTGGTGATGGGTTCGACCGGCGAGGAGCAGCGCGCCACCGATTCGCTGGCGCTGCTGAACTGGGGCTTCCGCTTCTTCGAGACCCACAAGCTGTACGACGCCGGGCAGGCCATCTCCACCCAGAAGATCTGGAAGGGCAAGGCCAACGAACTGCGCATGGGATTGGCCGAACCGCTGCTGATCAGCATGCCGCGCGGCAAGTACGACCAGCTCAAGCCGAGCATGGACGTGCCCAAGACCCTGGTCGCGCCGGTGGAGCAGGGCCAGGCGATCGGCACCGTGCGCGTCACCCTCGACGGCGAGGTGGTGGCCGAGCGCCCGCTGGTGGCGCTGGAGGCGGTGGAGCAGGCCGGCTTCTTCAAGCGCCTGTGGCACGAATTCCTGATGTGGTGGAACTCGGACTGACGCCGGCCGCCCGGGCTTGGGAACGGCGGCAGGCGCGCCCATAATCGGGTGATGGAGATCAAGTCCGACAATCCCGAGCACGGCTTCCAGTTTCCCGGCGAGTTCGAGATCACCGCCATGGGCCCGGCCGACGCCGGGCTGGAGACCGAAATCCCGAACCTGCTGGCCGCGGCCGGCATCGCCGTGCTGCACGAGACCGTCACCACCCGCGAATCCAGCGGCGGCCGGTTCGTGTCGGTGCGGCTCAGTTTCCGCGCCGGCTCGCGCGAGGAGTACGAGACCGCGCACGCGGCCCTGCGCGAGCATCCGGAAGTGAAATGGACGCTGTGAGCGCGCGTCCCGCTCCGGGAGCGGGTCCGCGTGGCGCCCGGTGGCGGCGCGGCAGGCCCGTTCCGCTCCGGCTCGGGGCGTCCGGCCGCGCGCCCGCGGAGTAGCGCATGCATCGCACCGCGCTCGTCCGCGATCTCGGTCGCCAGCCGTACACGCCGGTCTGGCGGGCGATGCAGCGCTTCACCGACGCGCGCGATGCCGGCACCGCCGACGAGCTGTGGCTGGTCGAACACGATCCGGTGTTCACCCTCGGCCAGGCCGGCAAGCCCGAGCACGTGCTGATGCCGGGCGACATCCCGGTGCTGCACGTCGACCGCGGCGGCCAGGTCACCTACCACGGGCCGGGCCAGATCGTGGCCTATCCGCTGCTCGACCTGCGGCGGCTGAAGATCGGGGTGCGCGAGTACGTCGATCGCGTCGAGCAGGCGGTCATCGACACCCTGGAGCAATGGAACATCGCGGCCGGGCGGCGCGACGGCGCGCCCGGCGTGTACGTGGCCGGGGCCAAGGTCGCGGCGCTCGGCATCCGCGTGCGCCGCGGCTGCACGTTCCACGGCCTCGCGTTCAACATCGCGATGGACCTGGAGCCGTTCCGGCGCATCAACCCCTGCGGCTACCAGGGGCTGCAGGTGACCTCGGTGGCCGATCTGGGCGGTCCTTCCGGCCCGGAGCCGGTCAAGCCGGTGCTGCTGCAACGGCTGGCGCGGCAGTTCGGGCTCGACCTGCAGGCCGCGTCGGACCTGCCTGACCTGTCGGTGGCCGCCTGACGGCCGACCCGCCGGCTCACCGCTGGCCCCGATGCTTTTCCGTAGAGCGGAGCTTGCTCCGCTGCTCCCGGCTCCGGAGCCCACGCAGCCGAGCAAGCTCGGCTCTACGGGACATTGCAGGCCTGGGCGGGCGATCCGCCTGCGGATCGGTCCGTCCTGCCGGGCGCGGGCGCCGTCGCAAGACAGCGCCGGCGCCCGACCCTACAATGGCACCTCACCCGGGATAGCAAACGGCCATGACGTCTTCCGCCGATCGATCCATCCCGCTGCAGGTGGTGCAGCCGGCCGCCACGCCCGCGCCGGATTCCCTGCAGCCCGGCGTCCGCCAGGTCGCCGGCGACAAGATCGCGCGCTCGCCGGTGCAGTTCGCCGACGTGCCGGTGCTGCGCAAGCCGTCGTGGATCCGGGTGCGGATCCCGTCCAACGGCGCGGTCGCGGCGCTGAAGGCCAAGCTGCGCGAGAACCGCCTGGTCACGGTCTGCGAGGAGGCCAGCTGCCCGAACATTCACGAATGCTTCGGCCACGGCACCGCCACGTTCATGATCCTCGGCGAGGTCTGCACACGCCGCTGCAGCTTCTGCGACGTCGCCCACGGCCGGCCGAAGCCGCCGGACCCGTCGGAGCCGCTGAGCCTGGCGACCACCGTCGCCGACATGGGCCTGAAGTACGTGGTGGTCACCAGCGTCGACCGCGACGACCTGCGCGACGGCGGCGCCCAGCATTTCGTCGACTGCATCGCCGCGATCCGCGACAAGGCGCCGGGCACCCGGATCGAGGTCCTGACGCCGGACTTCCGCGGCAAGGGCCGCATGGACCGGGCGCTGGAGATCCTGGCGCGCAACCCGCCGGACGTGTTCAACCACAACGTCGAGACCGTGCCGGAGCTTTACCGCAACGTGCGTCCGGGCGCCGATTACCAGTGGTCCCTGACCCTGCTGCAGAAGTTCAAGGCGCAGCATCCGGGGCTGCCGACCAAGTCCGGGATCATGCTCGGTCTCGGCGAGACCCTGGAGCAGGTGCAGGGCACCCTGCGCGACCTGCGCGCGCACGACGTCGACATGATCACCATCGGCCAGTACCTGCAGCCCAGCGCCCACCACCATCCGGTGCTGCGCTACTGGACGCCGGAGGAATTCAAGGCGCTGGAGGTGTTCGGGCTCGAACTCGGCTTCAGCCACGTCGCCTCGGGGCCGCTGGTGCGCTCGTCCTACCATGCCGACCGCCAGGCGATGGAGGCCGGCGTCGCCGCCTGACGGCGCCGGACGGCCGTCACGCCGGGCAGTCCAGGCGCCCATGTCCGCCCGGACGCACGCACCGCACATGGACTGTTCACGTCGGGACGGCGGCGGCCGGGTAGAGTGGAAATCGCCTCGTCGCGCGCCGCGGATGCAACTTTCGGCACTGTGGCGCCGTCCATGACTGTCCACACACTGCCGGTCGGGCCCGCCGGGCCGGCCACCAAGGTTGAATCGCGCATGAAAGCCTCCCGCCTGATCTCCACTGCCCTGATCGCGCTGGCCCTGTCGGTGCCGCTGGCGCTGATGGCGCGCGCCGACGGCGATTCGATCCCGGCCTCGCCGAATGCCGACCAGGTGCGGACCGCGAAGCTGGTGCATGGCCTGCTTTCCGACAGCCGCTACGCCTACCGGCCGCGGCAGCTGGATCCGGCGATGTCGGCGGACATCTTCGAGCGCTACCTGGAGTCCCTGGACCCGACCAAGATGTTCCTGACGGCCACCGACGTCGCCGGTTTCCAGCCCTACGAGCCGAGGATCGGCGAGGCCATCCGCGACGGCGACATGGAGCCGGCCTACGCGATCTTCGCCAAGTACAAGGAGCGCGTGGCCGAGCGCGTGGCGCATGCGCGCGCGCTGCTCAAGCAGGACATCTTCGATTTCGACGGCGAGGACCGCTGGGTCTACGACCGCGAGGACGCGCCGTGGGCGGCCGACGAGGCCGAGCTCGATGCGCTGTGGCGGCAGCAGGTACGCAACGACTGGCTGCGCCTGAAGCTGGCCGGGCGCGAGCCGGCGGAGATCCGCAAGACCCTGGACCGGCGCTACGTCAACCTGGGCAACAACGTCGCCCAGCTCGACGGCGAGGACGCGTTCCAGACCTTCGTCAACGCCTACACCGCGGCGATCGACCCGCATACCGACTACTTCAACCCGCGCAGCACCGCGCTGTTCAACCAGAGCATGTCGCTGTCGCTCGAGGGCATCGGCGCGCAGCTGCAGAAGCAGGACGACGTGGTGGTGATCCGCGAGCTCATCGCCGGCGGCCCGGCGGCGATCAGCGGCAAGTTCAAGCCCGGCGACCGCATCGTCGGCGTCGGCCAGGGCAAGGACGGGCCGATCGAGGACGTGGTGGGCTGGCGCATCGACGACGTAGTCGAGAAGATCAAGGGGCCGAAGGGCACCCAGGTGCAGCTCGAGGTGGTGCCGGGCTCGGCCAACCTCGACAGCGAGCCGGTGCGCATCGTCCTGACCCGCGCGCGCGTGCGCTTGGAGGAGCAGGCCGCCAAGTCCAAGGTCCTGACCCTGCCGGGCGTCGGCGAGGGCGACGGCGATCGGCGCATCGGCGTGATCGAGCTGCCGGCGTTCTACCAGGACTTCCAGGGCCGGCGGAACCGCGACGGCGACTACGCCTCGGCCACCCGCGACGTGGCGCGGATCCTCGGCGAGTTCGAGGAGGACGGCGTCGACGGCGTGGTCCTGGACCTGCGCAACAACGGCGGCGGCTCGCTCAACGAGGCGGTGGAACTGACCGGGCTGTTCATCGACACCGGCCCGGTGGTGCAGGTGCGCGAGTCCGGCGGCCGCGTCAGCGTCGAGGGCGACCGTACCTCGGGCGTCGCCTGGGACGGGCCGCTGGCGGTGCTGATCAACCGCGGTTCGGCCTCGGCCTCGGAGATCGTCGCCGGCGCCATCCAGGACTACGGCCGCGGCCTGGTGATCGGCGAGACCACCTTCGGCAAGGGCACGGTGCAGAACCTGGTCGATCTCGACCGTTGGCCGGGCAGCGAGGAGAAGCGCTTCGGTTCGGTCAAGCTGACGGTGGCGCAGTTCTTCCTGCCGGGCGGCAGCAGCACCCAGAATCGCGGCGTGGTGCCGGACATCCGCTTCCCGGTGACGGTCGACGCCAGCGAGTTCGGCGAGAGCACCTACGACAACGCGCTGCCGTGGACCCGCATCGCCTCGGTCCCGCATACCCGCTACGGCGACTTCAAGCCGCTGCTGCCGCAGCTCAACGTGCTGCACGAGAGCCGGGTCGCCGAGGATCCGGAGTTCCAGTGGTGGGTGGAGGACGTCGAGCAGTTCCGCGCCGAGCGCGCGAAGAAATACGTATCGCTCAACGAGGCCGAGCGCCGCGCCGAGCGCGAGCGCGAGGACGCCAAGCGCCGCGAGCGCCAGGAACAGCGGCGCGCGCTGGGGCTGCCGCTGGACCCGCTGGCCGAGAACGGCAGCGACGACGGGTTGCAGGCCAACGAGCGCGACGTGGCCGTGGACGCGGCCCGCGAGAAGGCGGCCGAGGAACGCCCGGACCCGTTGCTGCAGGAGTCCGCGGCGATCCTGGCCGACGCCATGCGCCTGCTGGACGGCGATCGCCAGCTGTCGGCACAGGTGTTGCCGGAATCCACCCACCCGGGCAGCTGGGCGCGCTGAGGAGGACTACGGCGGCCGGCCGGGCCGCGGCAGTTCGTAGGGAGCCGACGGCAGAACGCCATCTGCCGCGGCCAAAAAAGCAGTAGCTTTTGTGGGAGCGACGGAAGTCGCGACTCGGCGTCTCCGGAGACCGGCGGTCGCGACTTCCGTCGCTCCAACGGAAGCTGCCCGCCAGGTTGCTGCAGGAGGTGATGGCCGCTATATGCCGGCGCAGCCGATCCGCGTCGCAGAGGTTGCGACGCGGTGAACTCGCCGACGCTACGCTGCGTTGCGGCCATGCCGTCGTCGGCGGACGTAAGATGCGCGGTGCGATAAACGTCTGAGTCCTTCCCCCTCCTCCCCCAACGTCTGGACGCTTTCCCATGAGTGCCGTGCCGTCGCTCGTGTCACGCCCTGCCACCGTGCTTTCGGTGGCGGTGGCCCTCGCCCTGGTCTACGTGATCTGGGGCTCGACCTATCTCGGGATCCGCTTCGCCCTGGAGGGCGGGTATCCGCCGTTGCTGATGGCGGGCATGCGCTTCGTCGTCGCCGGTGCATTGATGTACGCCGTGCTGCGGCTGCGCGGGACGCCGGTGCCGACCCGCGCGCAGTGGCGCAACTGCACGGTCATGGGCGTGCTGCTGCTCGGGGGCGGCAACGGCCTGGTGTGCATCGCCGAGCAGTCGGTGTCCTCGGGGCTGGCGGCGGTCGCGGTGGCGTCGGCGCCGCTGTGGATCGGCTTGTTCGCCAGCTTTCGCGGACACCGTTCCGGTGCGCTCGAGTGGGCCGGGCTGGCGATCGGCTTCGTCGGCGTGCTGTGGCTCAACGCCGGCAGTTCGCTGACGGCGACCCCGCAGGGTCTGGTCGCGCTGCTGGTCGCGCCGATCGCCTGGGCCTTCGGCTCGGTCTGGAGCCGCGGCCGCGACCTGCCGTCGCCGTTCATGACCGCCGCGGCGCAGATGCTGTGCGGAGGGGCGGTGATGCTGCTGGCCGGGGGCTTGCTGGGCGAGCGCTTCGCCGGTCCGCCGACCCTGCACGGCACGCTGTCGGTGGCCTACCTCGTCGGCTTCGGCTCGATCGTCGGCTTCACCGCCTATGTCTGGCTGCTGCATCACGTGCGCCCGACGCTGGCAGGCAGCTATGCCTACGTCAATCCGGTGATCGCGGTGGTGCTCGGCGCCTGGCTGGCCGCAGAGCGCTTCAGCCCGCACGACATCGGTGCGATGGCGGTGATCCTGTGCGGCGTGGTGGCGATCACGCTGGCGCGCACGCGCGCGCCGAAGCCGGTTGCGGAAATGGAGGCCGGCACGTGACCGGCGACTCGCGCGAACTGCGCGCCGGACTGTGGACCGCGGCCGGCGCGTTCGTCCTGTGGGGGCTGATGCCGCTGTACTGGCATCTGCTCAAGGCGGTGCCGTCGCTGCAGATCGTCGCCCACCGGATCGTCTGGAGCACGCTGCTGGTGGTCGGCTGGCTGCTGTGGAAGCGCGGGCGCGGCTGGTTGCGCGCGGCGCTGGCGCAGCCACGCGCGGCGTGGATGCTGGCCGTCAGCGCGTTGCTGATCGGGTTCAACTGGGGCTTGTACATCTGGGCGGTCAATGCCGGCCACGTGATCGAGACCAGCCTGGGCTATTTCATCAATCCGCTGCTCAACGTGGTGATCGGGGTGCTGTTCCTGCGCGAGCGGTTGTCGCCGCCGCAGTGGGCGTCGGTGGCGATGGCCGTGGTCGGCGTGCTGTGGCTGACCGTGCACTACGGCAGCTTTCCGTGGATCGCGATCGGGCTGGCGCTGTCGTTCGCGCTCTACGGGCTGGTGCGCAAGCTGGCGACGGTGGAATCGATCCCCGGGCTCGGGCTGGAAAGCCTGTACCTACTGTTGCCGGGCGTGGCGTTGCTGCTGTGGGGCGAGACGCACGGGCAGGGCGACTTCCTCGGCGGCTGGGGCGTCGCGGTGGCGGCGCTGCTGGTGGTCGGTGGCGCGCTGACCGCGCTGCCGCTGATCGGCTTCGCCTACGCGGTGCGGCGGGTGCCGCTGTCGGTGGTCGGGGTGATGCAGTACATCGCGCCGACGCTGCAGTTCCTGCTCGGCGTGTTCTTCTTCCAGGAGGCGTTCGACCGCGACCGCGCGATCGGCTTCGTCTTCATCTGGGTGGCGCTGGCGGTGTTCGCGATCGACGGCTGGCGCCGGTCGCGCCGGCGCGCGGTGGCGCCGGTGGTGTAAAGCTCCCAGGCTGTTCCTGGCTCCGGAGCCGAGAGCAGCGAGCAAGCTCCGCTCTACGTGCCGGGGCAGGGGCCGCCGGCGTCGGCCCAGGTGGTGAACGCGGCCACGAATTCGGCATGCGGGACCGGCACCGGCGCGCGCTCGCCGCCGGGCTCCCAGCCCCACAGCACCAGCGCGTCCTCGGCGACGTGCTCGAGCATGGCGTCGAGGTCGCGGTCGCCGTTGCGGCTGCGGTCCTTGAGCAAGGCGCACAGTTCGGCCGGCGAAGCGCCGATCCAGACCATCTTCTGGTCCGGCGGCGGCAGCTGCCAGTGCGGTGCGCCGGGCGGCGCGTGCGGGCCGTAGCCGTCCGGCGCGTTGGCCTCGCCGTGGCAGGTGCCGCAGGGCAGGCCGGGCGCGCCCTTGCCCTCGGGGCCGCGCACCACCTGCATCGCGTGCGGGACTTGGCTGTCGAACTGCAGCGGCTGGTCGCCGGGGATGTGGCAGTTGCTGCAGCGCGGGTGCTGGAACACCCGTTCGACGGTGGCGAAGGCCTCGACCGCGGCGGCTTCCCGTTCCGGGCTCACGCGCGGTGTGCATGCGGCGAGCGCCAACACGACCAGGCCGGGGATCAGAATGCGCATCGTCGTCTCCTCAGGTCCGCGGCGCGGAAGCGGCGGTCGCGGCGGTGGGTCGCAACGGCAGTTCGCGCAGGCGCTGCCCGGTGAGCGCGAACACGGCGTTGGCGACCGCCGGCGCGATCGGCGGCGTGCCGGGCTCGCCGGCGCCGCCCATCTTTCCGGTGCCCGGCACGATGTGCACCTCGACCCGCGGCATCTCGTCCAGCCGCAGTACCCGGTAGTCGTGGTAGTTGGATTCCTGCACCCGGCCCTCGCGTAGGGTCAGGGTGCCGTGCAGCGCCGCGCCCAGTCCGAAGACGATGCCGGACTCCATCTGCGCACGTACGCCCTCGGGATTCACCGCCACGCCGCAGTCGATGGCACAGACCACGCGGTGGACGCGGATGCGGCCGTCGTCGACGGAGACCTCGGCCACCTGCGCCACGAAGCTGCCGAACGACTCGTGCACCGCCACGCCGCGGGCGCGGCCTTCGGGCAGCGCGCCCTCCCAGTCGGCATGCTCGACCGCGAGGTCGAGCGCCGCCAGGTGGCGCGGATGATCCTTCAGCAGGTCGCGTCGGTAGTCGACCGGATCGCGGCCGGCGGCGTGCGCCAGTTCGTCGACCAGGCTCTCCATGGCGAAGCCGGTGTGGGTGTGTCCGACCGAGCGCCACCACAGCACCGGCACCGGATTGGTCGGCGAGTGCAGCTCGACGCGGTGGTCGGGCACGTCGCGCAGGTAGGGCGAATCGGACGCACCTTCGACCGAGGCGTTGTCGATGCCGTTCTCGATCATCGCCGCGAACGGCGTTCCGCCGAGGATCGACTGGCCGACGATCGTGTGCCGCCAGGCCATCGGCCGCCCGGCCGCGTCCAGCCCGACCCGCGCCCGGTGCAGGAACGCCGGCCGGTAATAGCCGCCGCGGGTGTCGTCCTCGCGCGTCCAGACCGTCTTGACCGGCCGTCCCGCGGCCTTGGCCACGTGCAGCGCCTCGCGCACGAAATCGCAGGTCGGCGTGGCCCGGCGGCCGAAGGCGCCGCCGAGGAAGGTGGTATGGATGCGGATCTGCTCCGGACCGAGCCCGGTGACCTCCTGCGCGACCTGCATGTCCAGGGTCTGGAACTGGGTGCCGGTCCAGACCTCGCAGAGATCGGCGCCGAGGCGCACCGTGCAGTTGAGCGGCTCCATCGCCGCGTGCGCGAGATAGGGCACGGTGTACTCGGCCTCGACGACCCGCGCGGCGGACTGCAACGCCGCGGCGGCGTCGCCGGCACTGGCCGCGACCGCGCCTTCAGTCCCCGCCAGCCGGCGGTAGTCGTCGAGCAGCGCGTCGCTGTCGACGGCGGCGCCGTCGCTGGGCTCCCACTGCAGGCGCAAGGCGTCGCGGCCGCGCTTGGCGGCCCAGAAGTGGTCGGCGACCACGGCCACGCCGCTCGGCACCTGCACCACGTCGCGCACGCCCGGCACCGCGCGCGCGTCGCTGTCGTCGAAGGATGCCAGCCGTGCGCCGAAGGCCGGCGCCCGCGCGACCACCGCGGTCAGCAGGCCTTCGAACTGCACGTCGATGCCGAAGACGGCGCGGCCGGTGATCTTCTCGGGCGTATCCAGGCGTCTGGTCGGCCGGCCGATGCGGGTCCACTGCTTCGGATCCTTGAGCGGCACCGACGCCGGTGCCGGCAGTTCCGCCGCCGCCGCCGCGACCTCGCCGTAGCGCAGGCGGCGGTCGCCGGCGACCAGCACGCCGTTCTCGGTGCGCACGCGCCCGACCGGCACGCCGAACCGCTGCGCCGCGGCCTGCACCAGCAGCGCGCGCGCCAGCGCGCCGGCCTGGCGGTAGCGGTCGAACTCCGACCAGGTGCTGGTCGAGCCGCCGGTCATCTGGATGCCCATCGCGGTGTGCGCATAGGCCGGCGCGGCCGGCGCGTGCTCCACCCGGATCGTCGACCAGTCGGCATCGAGCTCCTCGGCGATCAGCAGCGGCAGGGTGGTCCACACGCCCTGGCCCATTTCCGAATGCGCCAGCAGCACGGTGATGCGGTCGTCGCTGCCGATGCGCAGGAATGCGTTCGGCGCGAACGTCGCGGCGCCCGCGGCGGCGGCTTCCTGCGCCATCGCCAGCCGCCTGGCACCGGGCAGGGCGATGGCGACCACCAGGCCGCCGCCGAGCACGGCGCCGGTCTTGAGGAATCTGCGGCGGGAAGCATCGGTCGCGGTGGTCACGGCAGGTCTCCGGGGTAAGGTCGGGAGGTGAGAAAAACGCAGCGTCCGCAACCGGCGTCACGTAGAGCCGAGCTTGCTCGGCTGCGTAGGCTCCGGAGCCGGGAGCAGCGGAGCAAGCTCCGCTCTACGCTTCCAGCTATCGAATCAGCCCTTGCCCAGTTCCGCGGCGCGGTGTACCGCGGCACGGATGCGCTGGTAGGTCCCGCAGCGGCACAGGTTGCCGGACAGCGCCTGGTCGATGTCGTCGTCGCTGGGGCTGGGCACCGCGGCCAGCAATGCGGCCGCGGACATGATCTGCCCGGACTGGCAGTAGCCGCACTGCACCACGTCGATCTCCGCCCAGGCCCGTTGCACGGGATGGCTGCCGTCCTCCGACAGGCCCTCGATGGTGGTGATGCGCTTGCCGGCCACTGCCGCCGCAGGCGTGACGCAGGCGCGCAGCGGCGCGCCGTCGACGTGCACGGTGCAGGCGCCGCACTGGGCGATGCCGCAGCCGTACTTGGTGCCGGTCAGGCCGATCAGGTCGCGCAGGACCCAGAGCAGCGGCATGTCGCCGGGCGCGTCGATCTCGTGTTCGGTACCGTTGACGTCGAGTCGCATGTGTTCCCCTGGCGGCGGCTGGGATGTTCAGGCACGTTACCGCTGCCGGCGGTCGTTTGCACCGCGTCTGCTTGCACGATCGTCCGGAACTCGTGCCCGATCGTCGTGGCCTGGCCTTGGCGGCCTGACGACGGCGATGGACTCGGGCAGTTTTGTTCGCAACTTCGACGGCCGTCGCGGCCGATGCGCATGGGAGTGGCATGTCCGAACAACGCATGGTGATGGAGGCGTCGCTGGCAGCACTGCGG
This sequence comes from Luteimonas sp. R10, assembly GCF_045689605.1. GTDB lineage: Bacteria > Pseudomonadota > Gammaproteobacteria > Xanthomonadales > Xanthomonadaceae > Luteimonas. The sequence continues at coordinate 51,659 of NZ_CP141262.1, read as the reverse complement.
CGCGGGGAAGCGGCCGCGCTGGCCATCGTCGTCGCCACCGAGGGCTCCACCTACGTGCGCGCCGGGGCGATGGCGCTGTTCGGCGCCGGTGATGCGCAGGTCGGCTGGCTCAGCGGCGGTTGCCTGGAACCGGAGATCGCGATCAATGCCCGTACCGCGGCCGCCGCCGGGCAGGTGGCGTGGATGGACGTGGACACGCGCGACGACGAGGACCTGTTCTCGGGCTCGGCGCTCGGCTGCCGCGGCCGCCTGCACCTGGCGTTGCTGCCGCTGCGTGAGCTGGAGGGATGGGACGACGTGGTCCGCGCATGGCTGATGGGCGCTGCGCTGCAGCTGACCATCGAGCAGGCCGGGACGATCGCCGCCGCGGCCGGCGGCGAAAGCTTCCGTTGGCGCCTGCCGGTCTCCGCGACACCGCCGCTACTGCCACCGCTGCCGTGCCGGCTACCCGTCGCCGCCCCGCGCCGCGTGCTGGTGTTCGGCGCCGGCCCGGAGTCGGCCGGCCTGCTGCCGCTGCTGCGCCGGCTCGGCTGGATGACCACCGTGGTCGAGCAGCGCACGCGCTGGCGTGCGCAGGCGCAATTGGCGGACCACATGCTCGAGCGCATCGCCGATGCGGCCATGGTCGACCCGGACACGCCCGCGTACGCGGCGGCACTGGTGATGCAGCACAACTTCGAGCTCGATCGCGCGGCGCTTGAGGCGCTTGCCGACAGCGCCATTCCCTTCATCGGCCTGCTCGGGCCGACGCGCCGGCGCGAGGACCTGTTCCGGGTGCTGCCGGAGCCGGCGCGCACCGCGCTCGCGCCGCGGCTGCGCTCGCCAGTGGGCCTGGACCTCGGCGGACACGGCCCGGAGGCGATCGCGCTGAGCATCGCGGCGCAGCTGCAGGCCTGGCGCAGCATCGAGGCGCCGTGAACGCCCCGCATGCCGCGGTGGTGCTGGCGGCCGGCGGCAGTCGCCGGCTGGGGCATCCCAAGCAACTGCTGACGCGCGCGGGCGAGCCGCTGGTGCGGCGCGCCGCGCGGCTGGCGCTGGCGACTGCGCCCGCGCGCGTCCTGGTGATCGTCGGCGCAGACGCCGGCGCGGTCGCCTCTGCGCTGCGCGAGCTGCCGGTCGAGACGGCGCTCAATCCGGACTGGGCGCAGGGCCTGTCGACGAGCCTGCGCGCCGCCGCCGAGGCGTTGGCGGCGACGGCGGGCGATTGCCTGGTCCTGGGCTGCGACCAACCGGCGCTGGAGGCGCATCATCTGCAGGCGCTGCTGGCGCTCGCGCGCGGGTCGGCATCGGGCTGCGCAGCGACCTTCCATTGCGGCCTGGCGGGCATTCCGGCGGTCGTGCCGGCCTCGCTGTTGCGGGAGGCGACGGGCCTGCGCGGCGACCAGGGCCTGCGCGGCGTGCTGCGCGCGCTGCCGGCTGCCGACGTCGGCGAGCTCGAGGCGGCGGAGCTGCGGCTCGACGTCGATACGCCGGAACAGCTGCAGGCGGCGATCGCGGCCGGATGGGTGGATCCCGCGGGGTGAACTCCCCGCCCCAGGGGCGGGTCTGGTCGCGCGCGTAGAGCCGGGCTTGCCCGGCTGCGTGGGCTCCGGAGCCGAAGCAGCGGAGCATGCTCCGCTCTACGCGGTGGCGGGTATCGACCCGACGGGAAGATCGCGTGCGGCCTGCGGCGGCGGCGCGGTACCGTGGTCACGCCGTTGTTCCGGTGCCGCTGACTCGAATGGGTCACGGCGCGGCGCCGGGGCGACGGCGCGGGCGTTCAACCCCGTGCCAACAGCCACAGGAGCGCACCGCCGCCGGCAACCGCGACCACGACGGTGGCGATCCACCAGCGGCGCGCGCGCCGCCGCAGTCGCGCCAGGCGCTCGGCATGCACCGCGCGCGCCTGCTCGATCAGCGGCGCGGCCTGCGCCTGCGCCTGCGCGCGCGCGGCCGCGGTGTCGCGATCGACGCGCCCGGACTCGGTCGCGAGCTCGCCGTCCTCGTAGCACGCGAACACGCGCCGGTGCAGGTCGGCGTACAGCGCTTCGAGCTCGCGCCCTGACAGGCGCCGCAACGCCCCGGGCGCGAACCGGTCGCCCGGCGCCCCCGCGCTCACGCCGCCCGTAGCGCGGTGGTCACCGGCAGCCGTGCGGCGCGCACCGCCGGGAACAGGCCGCCGACGAAGCCGATCGCCAGCGCCCACTTGAGCCCGTTCCACAGCAGCTCCGGGGTCACCCGGAACTCGAAGGTCAGCTGGCCGACGCCGCCCGCCAGGGTGGAGGCGGTATAGCCGTTGAACACCAGCCAGGCGACCAGGCCACCGAGCACGCCGCCAGCCGCCGCCAGCAGCATCGTCTCCAGCATCACCGCCACGACCACCGGCAGCCCGCGGAAGCCGATCGCGCGCAGGGTGGCGATCTCGCGCGCGCGCGCGGCGACGCTGGCGAACATGGTGTTGAGCGCGCCGAACACCGCCCCGATCGCCATGATGGAGCCCACCACGATGCCGATGATGCGCAGCACCTTGGTCATGCCTTCGGACTGCTTGGCGAAGTACTCGGCGGTGGTGCTGGCCTCGACCTGTAGCCGCGGATCGGCTGCCAGGGTCGCCTTGAAGGCGTTGAACGCGCCGGGGTCGGCGAGCTGCGCGGTGATCGAGTTGCGGCTGCTGCCGCGGCGGTAGGTGGCGGCGACGATCTCGGCATCGGCCCAGACTTCGGACTCCATCGCATCCCCGGATTCGAACACCCCGGCCACGGTCCAGACGTCGCTGCCCAGCCGCACCTCGCTGCCCGGGTCCAGGCCCGCGAACTGGCGCCGCGCGCCCTTGCCGACCACCAGCTCGCGCCGGCCGGGCTCGAAGTTGCGTCCCTCGACGATGCGCATGGCCGGCCGGACCTTCCAGGCCTCCGCACCGACGCCGCGCAGCTGCACGCTGCCGTCCTCGTCGGGCGCGCCGCCGCGGATCGGCAGGTTGGCGGCGACCACGATCTCGGCCGAGGCCAGCGGCCGCCCCTCGGCGTCGCGCGCGACCTCGGGCGCCTGCATCACCGCCAGCAGCGCGTCGCGTTCGAGTACCGACATCACCTCGGCGGCGGAGCCGCCGCGCAGCACCATCGCGGTCTCGTCGTTGCCGGTGCTGCTCAGGGTCTGCCGATAGCCTTCGGCCATCGCCAACAGCGCCACCAGCACGGCCACCACGCCGACGATGCCGATCACCACCACCGACGAGGCCGCCAGGCGCTGCGGCAGGGTGCTGATGCCGACGTTGGTGACCGAGCCGGCCTGGCGGCCGCTGCGGGTCAGCAGCATCCACAGCGCGAGCACGGCGGCGAGCGCCAGCAGGGCCGGCCAGGGCAGGAACGACCAGGCCGCCAGGCCGACCAGCACGACCAGGGCCAGGGCGCAGCCGAACAGGAAGGATTTGAACTTGCCCATGTGCGTGTCCTCTCAGCGGCCGGCGAGTGCGTCGACGATGTTCAGGCGCATGGCGCGCAGCGCCGGCAGCGCGCCCACCAGCAGGCCGATGCCCGCCATCAGCGCCAGGCCGAGCAGCCAGCTCTGCAGGCCGATGGGCGGCAGGCTGATCATGCCGTTGCTGGCGGAAGTGACGGCGGGGCTGAGCACCGCGGCCAGCCCCAGGCCGAGCACCCCGCCGATCAGCACCAGCAGCACCGACTCGGCCAGCACCATCGCCAGCACGCTGGTGCTGGAAAAGCCGATCGTCTTCAGCACCGCCAGCTCCGAGGTGCGCTCGCGCACCGCCTGCGCCATGGTGTTGCCGGTCAGCAGCAGCAGGGTGAAGAACACCGCGCCCATGATCGAGCCGACGATCAGGCCGATGTCCGCCATCTGCTTGAGCTGCGAGGCGAACGCGGCCTGTTCGGTCATGGTCTTGGTCTCGTCCGGCGAGTTGGCCGACAGCGCGTCGATCGCCTTGGCCACGCGGTCGGCCTGGCGCACGTCGCCGACGCGGCTGACGTACCAGCCGACGTCGCCGTCCACGTACGGGGTCGACTCCTCGAAATAGTCCCAGCGCAGCAGCAGCAGGCTGTCGTTGAATCCGGCGCTCTTCTCGTCGCGCGAGCGCAGGATGCCGACGATGTCGAACTCCCAGTTCAGGCTGCCGTCGCTGTTGGGGAAGATCGTCGACTGCAGCGGGATGCGGTCGCCGACCTTCCAGTCGAAGCGGCGCGCCAGGTCCTGGCCCACCAGCACGCCGGTGCGGGTGCGTGCGAACGCCTCGCGTTCCTCGGGCGCGACTTCGATCTCCGGGTACAGGTCCAGGTAGTTCGGCGCCACCGCGAAGCTGAAGATCTGGTTGCGCGGATCCTGGTAGGCGCCGCCGAACCAGTTGGCGTAGGTCACCGCCTCGACGTTGTCGAGCTGGGCGATGCGCGGGCCCAGCGACAGCGGCAGCGTCTCGATGAACGACAGCCGCGAACTGGTCTGCAGGCGCTGCGCGCCGTCGGCGTTCTGGCCGAGCTGGGCGAAGCTGCTGCGGATGCCGTCGAGCATGCCGAACAGCAGGAACGCGGCGATGATCGAGGCCAGGGTGAGGAAGGTGCGGGTCTTGCGCCGGAACAGCGCCGCCCAGACCAGGTGCAGGTATTTCATGCCGGCGTCTCCCGGTCAGGCGGCCTGGGCCGGGGCTTCGACCAGCGTGCCCTTGTCCAGGTGCAGGGTGTGCGAGGCGTGTTCGGCGGCCTTGGGGTCGTGGGTGACCATGACGATGGTCTTGCCGTGCTCGCGGTTGAGCGTCTGCAGCAGGCCGAGGATCTCCTCGGCCGACTGGCGGTCGAGGTCGCCGGTGGGCTCGTCGCAGATCAGCAGGGTCGGGTCGGAGACGATCGCGCGGGCGATCGCCACGCGCTGCTGCTGGCCGCCGGACAGCTCCATCGGCTTGTGCCGGGTGCGATCGGCCAGGCCGACCAGCGTCAACGCGATCTCCGCGTTGCGCTTGCGCTGCGCGCCGCCGAGCTTGGTGAGCAGCAGGGGCAGCTCGACGTTCTTCTGCGCGGTGAGCGCCGGCATCAGGTTGTAGAACTGGAACACGTAGCCGACGTGGCTGCTGCGCCAGGTGGACAGCTGCCCGGCGCCCATGCGGTCGATGCGCTCGCCGGCGATCTCGATCTCGCCGGAAGTCGGCGTGTCGAGCCCGCCGATGAGGTTGAGCAGGGTGGTCTTGCCGGAGCCGGAAGGGCCCATCAGCGCGACGAAGTCGCCGGCCTCGATCTCCAGGTCGATGCCGTGCAGCACCTCGATCTTCTCGGGGCCGCGCTGGTAGGTCTTGGTGAGATTTCGGATCGAAACCAGGGATGTCATCGGCATTTCCTCGTGGTCTGCGCGGAGCGGCCGTGGCCCGGCCCGCAGGTGCCCGTGCATGGTTCGCGCGGGCGGCTGGAATGTCACGGCGACGCGCGCGCGCGCCGCCACCTTCATTGCTGTGCGATACGGATCCTGTCGCCGTCGGCCATGTCGGCGGGCGGGTCGAGCACGACCTCGTCCCCGGGCGCCAGGCCGGACAGCACCTCGCGCTGCGCGCCGGTGCCGCCGGCTACCCGCAGCACGCGCCGCTCGACCCGGTCGTCCCCGGCCAGCGCGAAGGCGACGGTGTCGCCGTCGCGCTCCACCACCGCCGCCGCCGATACCCGCAGCGTCCGGCGCTGCGCCTCGTCCGCGGCGCGCGCTTCTTCCAGGAAGCTCACCGACGCGCCCATGTCCGGCACGATGCGCGGATCCTTCTCCTTCAGCGCCACGCGCACCTTCACCGTGGCCTTGCCGCGATCGGCGGTGGGCACGATGGCGATCACCTCCGCCGGGATCTTCCAGTCCGGGTAGGCGTTGAGCGTCGCCTCGACCGGCATCTTCGGCTTCACCCGGCCGATGTAGGCCTCGCCGACGTCGACCTCGATCTCCAGCGAGTCCATGTCCACCACGGTGCCGATGCCGGTGCGGGTGAAGCCGCCGCCCGCCGACAGCGGCGAGACGATCTCGCCGGGCTGCGCCGCCTTCGCCACCACCACGCCGTCGAACGGCGCGCGCACCACGGTGTTGTCGACGCCGATGTCGGCGATCTTCAGCTGGTCGCCGGCGACGTCGACGTTGCGCTGCGCGGACGCGAGCTGCGCCCGCAGCGAGTCGCGCTCGGCCACTGCCTGCTCGTACTGCGCGCGCGACACCAGCTGCTGCTGCACCAGCGACTGCAGCCGTCGCGCGTTGGCTTCGGCCTCCTTCAATCGCGCCTGGACGTTGCCGACCTGGGTGCGCGCGGCGGCGAGCTGCGCGGCCGAAAGGCTGCGCTGGGCGTCGGCGTCGACCGGGTCGAGCGTGGCCATCACCTGGCCCTCCTCGACCGTCATGCCTTCCTCGATCAGCACCTCGCGCACGCGGCCGGTGATCTTGGCCGAGACCGTGGCCATGCGGCGCGCGACCACGTAGCCGCTGGCGTCCAGCACCGAGGCCGCCGCCGCGCCGCCGCCGCTGGCGACCACCGGCGCGGTTCGCACCTCGACGCTGCGGTCGCGGCCGAACAGCGCCCACGCGGCGAGCACGGCCAGGAGCAGGGCGATGGCCACGGCGATCGCGATCCACAGGCCGCGCCGCGAGGGCGGCGGGCCGGGCTTGCGGTCGATGCGCAGTTCCTTGAGCAGGTCGGCTTGGCTGTTCTGATTGTTCATGCGTACCCGGGACGGACGATCCGGTGCGAGTGTGACCGCCGGTGGCGCCACGGGTAGTGGCCGGAAGTCACGAGATGGTCGGGGACGGACGACCCGGCGCAGACTGACGCGGTACAGACTGGCGTGGATCCGGCCTGCGATCACCTGACGGTTGTCACCTGCTTTTCCTGATGCCGGCGACTGCCGGTGTCGGCCCCAGGGGCCGAGGATGGCGTCATCCGGCCACGAGGGCAAGCGACGATGGAAGACGGCGATACGGTGCCGGCGCAGCTGCGTGCGGCGGGAAAGCGATACGGCGACACCTGGGCGCTCGACGGCGTCGACCTGTCGCTGCGCGGCGGCGAGGTGGTGGCGCTGCTGGGTGCCAACGGCGCCGGCAAGAGCACCGCGGTCGGCCTGCTGCTCGGGCTGCTGCAACCCGACAGCGGCCGGGCCACGCTGCTCGGCAGGGCGCCGGGAGCGCTGGCGGCGCGGCGCGGCGCCGGGGTGATGCTGCAGACGGCCGGCATTCCAGGGACGCTGCAAGTGCGGGAACTGCTCGAACTCACCCGTAGCTACTACCCGGCACCGCGCAGCGTCGCCGATTGCGTGGCGCTGGCCGGCCTGGACGGTCTGCTCGGCCGCAGATACGGCCGCCTCTCCGGCGGACAGCAGCGCCGGGTGCAGTTCGCGCTGTCGATCTGCGGGCGACCGCGAATGCTGTTCCTCGACGAGCCGACCACCGGCCTGGACATCCAGGCGCGCGAACAGGTGTGGAGGGCAGTGCGCGAACTGGTCGCCGAGGGCAGCGCGGTGCTGCTGACCACGCACTATCTGGAGGAGGCGGAGGCGCTGGCCGACCGCGTGGTCATGCTGGAGGCCGGGCGCGTGGTCGCCGCCGGCAGCGTGGCGGAGGTCCGCGCGCGCGTGGTGCAGCGGCGTATCCGCTGCGTCTCGACGCTCGACGCCGACGCAGTCGCGCGCTGGCCGCAGGTGCGCAGCGCGACCCGTCGGGGCGAATCGCTGGAGATCGTGGCCGCCGGGGCCGAGGCCGTCGTGCGGCGGCTGCTCGACGGCGACCCGCAACTGCAGGATCTCGAGGTCCGTCGCGCCGGCCTGGCCGACGCCTTCCTCGAACTGAGCCGTGAATCCCGACAGGAGGCCGCGTGATGGACGTCTTGGCCGATACCGCAAGTTCCGCATCCGCGCCGCGCTGGCGCAGCTACGTGCTCGAGGCGCGCTGCGAGTTCCTGCGTCTGCTGCGCGAGCCGATGTACGTGCTGCCGACGCTGTTGTTCCCGGCGCTGTTCTACGTGCTGTTCGCGGTACTGCTCGGCGGTGGCCGCGGCCCGGCGGCGGCACAACTGCTGGCGGGCTATGGCGCTTTCGGGGTCATCGGTGCCGGGCTGTTCGGTTTCGGCGTCACCACCGCGCTGGACCGCGCACAGGGCTTCCTGCAGCTCAAGCGCGCGCTGCCGGTGCCGCCCGGTGCGTGGCTGCTGGCGCGGATGGCGATGGCGATGCTGTTCGCGGCCATGGTCACGCTGCTGCTGGTGGCGCTCGCCGCCACCCTGGCCGGGGTGGCGCTGCCGGCGACGCGCTGGGCGCTGCTGCTCGCCGTGAACGTGCTCGGGGTGCTGCCGTTCTGCGCGCTGGGCATGTACCTGGGCACCCTGGTCGGCGGCAACGCCGCGCCGGCGCTGATCAATCTGCTGTTCCTGCCGATGTCGTTCCTGTCCGGGCTGCTGCTGCCGCTGGCGGTGCTGCCGGACATCCTTGCCAGGCTGGCGCCGGCGTGGCCCGCGTACCACCTTGGCCAGGTGGCGCTGAAGGTCGTCGACGGCGACGCCGGCGGCAGCCTCTGGCTGCACCTGGCGGTGCTGGGCCTGGTGACGCTCGCCTGTTTCCTGCTGGCACGCCGGCGCCTGGCGTCGGCGGGCTGATCCGAACGCCTGCTTCCCGGGAGCACCGACCATGAAGAAGCGCTTGTCCGGGATCCTTGCCGTGGCCGCGCTGGTCGCGACGCTCGGCCTCGCCGTCGTGCTGCAGGGCGCCGATGGCGGATCCGGCAACGGCATCGCGATCGGCGACGTGCGCGTGCTCGACGTCGAACTGCACTGAAGCGGTGGCATGATGGCCGGCATGCACCCGGTCCGGTTCCCGCAGTGGCTGCGGCCGGCCCCGGACTCGGTGGCCGGCAGTGCCAGGTCCGCGGGCAGGTCGCCCTGGACCGAGGCCGTGCACGTGCTGTGGTCGGGATGGGTGTTCATCACTCCGGCATTCATGCCCGACGGCTACGACGCGCGCTGGCTGTGGCTGACGCTGGCTTCCTATCCGCTGTTCCTGCTGCTCTACGGCCGGGCGATGCTGGCGCCGGCCCGCAGCGCGCATCGCTACGCGCTGGGAATGATCGCCCTGTGCCTGGCTCTGCTGCCCTGGTACCCCGCGAGCTTCAGCTATTTCGTGTTCGGCTGCGTGCTGCTGCATCCGCAGCGCGTGCACACGCTGGCGCTCTATCTGGCGCTGCTGCTGGCGCTCAACGTCGTGCTGATCGGCTGGGCGCTGTGGCTCGGCTATCCGTGGCAGATGCTGGTGTGGTTGCCGATGGTGACCCTCATCGTCGGTATCGTCGTCCACGTCGAACGCATCGGCGCGAGCAAGGATCGCGCACTCAAGCTCTCGCAGGAGGAAGTGCGCCGGCTGGCCGCGACCGCCGAGCGCGAGCGCATCGGCCGCGACCTCCACGACCTGCTGGGGCACACGCTGTCGATGGTGGCGCTGAAGTCGGACCTGGCCGCGCGCCTGGTGGCGCGCGATCCGGATGCGGCGCGCGCGGAGATCGAGCAGGTGGGTCGCGGCGCCCGCGAGGCGTTGGCGCAGGTGCGGCGCGCGGTCAGCGGCATCCGCGCCGCCGGCATCGCCGCGGAGCTGGCTTCGGCGCGGCTGTTGCTGGAGTCCGACGGGGTGGCGTTCGGCTACCGGCTCGAGGGCGACGATGCCGACGCCGCGCTGCCGCCGTCAGTGGAGACGGCGCTGGCCCTCGCCGTGCGCGAGGCGGTCACCAACATCCAGCGCCATGCACGGGCCAGCCGGGCCGAGGTGCGGTTCGCGATCGAGGACGGCGAGGCGATCCTGCAGGTGGTCGACGACGGTCGCGGCGGCGCGATCGTGCCCGGCAACGGCCTGGCGGGCATGCGCGAGCGGCTGGAAGCGGCGCGCGGCTGCCTGCGCATCGACGCGGTCGAGGGCGGCGGCACCCGGCTCGAGGCGCGCGTGCCGCTGGCCGGCGAAGACGACCGTGTCCGCTGAAGCGGCATGCGCGGCGCGGCTTCCGGACGCGGCCGTCCCCGCCGCGGCCGGCGCCGGCAGGCTCTGCTATGTTGCGCCGATGCCCGCTCCGCGTCCGCACCGTCGATGATCCGTGTGCTGCTCGCCGAGGACCAGGCGCTGGTGCGCGGGGCGCTGTCGGCGCTGCTGGGCCTGGAGTCCGATATCGAGGTGGTCGGCGCCTGCGCCGACGGCGAGGCCGCGTGGCGCGAGCTGCAGCGGCTGCGTCCCGACCTGCTGGTGACCGACATCGAGATGCCCGGCCTCAGCGGCCTGGAACTGGCGCAGCGCATCCACCGCCACGAACTGCCGGTGAAGGTGGTGATCGTGACCACCTTCGCGCGGCCGGGATTCCTGCGCCGGGCGCTCGACGCAGGCGTGTCCGGCTACCTGCTCAAGGACGCGCCGGCCGAGGAACTGGCCGAGGCGCTGCGCAAGGTGCACCGCGGCGGCCGCGCCCTCGACCCGCAGCTGGCGCTGGAAGCGTGGTCCGAGGCCGATCCGCTCAGCGACCGCGAGCGCCAGGTGCTGCGCCTGGCCGGCGAGGGGCGCTCGGCGGGGGACATCGCCGGCCAGCTGCGCCTGTCGCAGGGGACCGTGCGCAACTACCTGTCCGAGGCGATCGGCAAGCTCGGGGTCGGCAACCGCATCGAGGCCTACCGGCTGGCGCGGCAGAAGGGCTGGCTCTAGCCCCCGGCACTGGATATGCGCGGGGAGGGGGCGTAGCCTCGGCGGCGTCGCCAGGCGAATCCGGGGAGGGAGCATGGACACGACGAAGGTACCGGCCACGCATTGGGTCGTGGGAGCGGTCGCGCTGGTGTGGAACCTGATCGGCGTGGCGATGTTCTTCCTGCAGACCCGCATGGGCCCGGAGCAGATCGCGGCGCTGCCGCCCGAGCAGCAGCAGGTCTACGCGGCGATGCCGGCCTGGCTGGACATCCCGTACGGCGTGGCGGTGTTCGGCGGCGTGCTGGGCGCGATCGCCCTGCTGTTGCGCCGGCGCTGGGCGCTGGCGATGTTCGCCGTCTCGCTGCTGGCGGTGGTGGTGCAGATGGCCGGCGTCTATGCGCTGACCCCCGCCTGGGCGGTGTCCGGCGTCTCGGGACTGCCGATGGCGCTGCTGATCATCGCCATCGCCGGGTTCCTGTTCTGGTACGCGCGTCGGGCGACGGTGCGCGGCTGGCTGCGCTGACGCCTCGCGGCGACGCCGCAGCCGTGGCGCGGGCGGTAAACTGGACGCCTGTCCTACCCGGTCCCCCGCCATGTCCGCAGCCGATGTCCGTCCAGAGCAAGCCAACGCCCAGCAGCGCTACGAGGTCCACCGCAGCGACCTGCCGCTGAGCTGCCCGCTGCCGTCGATGGCGCTGTGGAACTCGCACCCGCGCGTGTACCTGCCGATCGAGGCCGAGGGCGGCGAGTCCGACTGCCCGTACTGCGGCGCGCACTTCGTCCTGCTCGACTGATCCGGCCGGGCCCGCGCGCCGGTGCCGACGCCCCCCCGACTCACCGTGGTCCAGCTGCTGCCGGCGCTCGTGTCCGGCGGCGTCGAGCGCTCCACCATCGAGATCGCCGACGCCCTGGTGCGCGCCGGGCATCGCGCGCTGGTGGTGTCGGCCGGCGGCCGCCTGTTGCCGGCGCTGCGGGCGACCGGCGCCGAGCACGTCGCCCTCGACATCGGCCGCAAGTCGCTGCTGACGCTGCGCCATGTCGGCGCGCTGCGGCGGCTGTTCGCGGTCTCCGGCGCCGACATCGTGCATGCGCGTTCGCGCCTGCCGGCCTGGCTGGGCTGGCGCGCGCTTCGCGGCATGGCGGCCGCCGACCGGCCGCACTTCGTGACCACCGTGCACGGGCTGAACTCGCCCTCGCGCTACAGCGCGATCATGGCCCGCGGCGAGCGCGTGATCTGCGTGTCGCGGACGGTGCGCGACTACGTGCTGCGGCACTACCCGGAAACGGATCCCGGGCGCCTGCGGGTGGTGCCGCGTGGCATCGATCCGGTGCTGTTCCCGCGGCGGGCGTCTGCGGATCGCGCGGCACGTGCGCACGCGGCCGCGCGGCATCCGCAGCTGGCCGGCGATGGCCCGCTGCTGCTGCTGCCCGGGCGCGGCACCCGGTTGAAGGGGCACGCCGACGCCGTGGCATTGCTGGGCGCGTTGCGCGCTGGCGGCCTCGACGCCCGCCTGTGGATGCCCGGCGCACGTGAAGCCGGGCGCGAGCGCTACGTCGCCGAACTCGAGGCCGGGGCCGCGCGCGCCGGTGTCGCCGACGCGCTGGCGATCACGCCGCCGACCGCTGGGATCGCCGACGCCTACGCCGCCGCCGACCTGGTGCTGCAGCTGTCGCGCAAGCCCGAGGCGTTCGGGCGCACCGTGATCGAGGCGCTCTCGGTCGGCCGCCCGGTGCTCGGCTGGGACCACGGCGGCGTCGGCGAACTGTTGCGCGAACTGCAGCCGCCGGGCGCGGTGGCGCCGTTCGACGCCGCCGCCCTCGCCGAGGCCGCGCGCGCGCTGCTCGCGCAGGCGCCCGTCCTTCCCGCTACGATGCCCTACACCCTCGCCGCCATGCAGGCCGCCACGCTCGCCGCCTATGCCGAACTCGACCGTCGCTGACCGCAATCCCGCCGTGCCAGGCTGGCGCTGGGCGCCGCACTGGGTGCTGGCGTTCGTCGCGCTCTGGCCGGCGCCGGGCTATGCCGAAGGCGTGATGGTGCTCGGCGCGCTGGTGGCCATCGTGCGGCTGCTGATGGCGCGCTTCGCCCATGGCACCGCGCTGCTCAGCGTGCAGGCCTGGGCGCTGACCAGCGTGCTGTTCTGCGCCTATTGGCTGCCGGAGCTGTTCTCGTCGATCGGCGCGGTCGACAGCGGCCGCGCACTGCGGGAATCGATCGTCGACCTGCGCTACCTGCCGTTCCTGTGGCTGGTGGCCTCGGCGGTCGCCGACGAGCGCGGCCGCCGCATCACCTTCGGCGGACTGGCGGCGATCATCGGCATCTGGACCCTGGACGGGCTGGTCGAGGCGTTCTTCGGCACCAGCCCGCTGTTCTTCGGCATCGACGCGGCCAAGCAGCTGATCAGCGGCCGGCCGATGTGCTCGGCCGAGGACGTGGCGATGGTCGACCGCCTCAGCGGCATCCTCGGCCCGTGCAACCTCAAGCTCGGCCTGGTGCTGGCCAGCCTGTCGCCGTTCGCGCTGTACGCGGCGGGGCGCCGCTTCGGCACCGGCGGCTGGATCCTCGCCGCGGCGGCCCTGGGGCTGGTGATCCTGCTGGCGGGCGCGCGCGCATCGTGGCTCACCTTCGCCCTGGTGCTGCTGTTCTCGGGCTGGCGGCTGCTCGGCTGGAAGCGGCTGCTGGGCGTGTTCGGCTTCGGCGTGGCGACGGTGGCGCTGCTGACCCTGGCCTCGCCGCAGGTGCGCGACCGCATCGAGCGCACCGCGCAGATGGTCACCGCCGACGAGTCCGGCGTGGACATGGCGCTGTCCGGACGCATGCGCATCTGGGGCGCGGCGCTGTGCATGGCCGGAGAGCGGCCGGTCAACGGCGTCGGCGCGCGCGGTTTCCGCGAGGCGTTCCCGGCCTGCGATCCGCACGCCGGCCAGGCCGCCGCCTGGGGCGAGGGCCCGGCGCTGCATGCGCACCAGATCGTGCTCGAGATCCTCAGCGAGACCGGCGGCCTCGGCCTGCTGCTGTGGCTGGCCGGCGCCGCGCTGGCCTGGCGCGCCTGGCGCTACGCCGACCCCGGGGCCCGCGATCGCGCGCGCCCGGCGATGCTGGCGCTCGCGGTGACGGTATTCCCGCTCAACACGCACCTGGCGTTCTATTCGACGTTCTGGGGCGGGCTGACGCTGATGCTGGCGGCACTGTACGCCGGGAGCCTGCTGGCGCGGGAAGAGCCGGGGAGCGAGAAACGAGGAGTGAGAAACGAGTAAGGGCTAGGGCCCGCCGCTTGTGGGAGCGACGGGAGTCGCGACTGGTCGCCCCGTAGCGTTGCACTCCCTCGCTCCTACACTCGTTTCCCGTTCCTCTTCACCCGCTCCTCGTCAGTTCGTGCTCCTTCAGTAAACGGCTCCTCCGTCCGGCCGCCGCTTGAAGCGGCGGTGGATCCACAGGTACTGCGCCGGTGCGGCACGCGCCATCGCCTCGATGCCGGCCATGACCCGTGCGGTGTCCGTGGTCGCATCGCGCGAGGGAAAGTCCCCGAGCGCCGGCGACAGCCGCAGCGTGTAGCCGCCGTCGGCGCGGCGTTCGTGGCGGAACAGCACCACCGCCGCGCCGGACAATCGCGCCAGCTGGTGGGTGGAGGTCAGGCTGTGCGCCGGCTGGCCGAAGAAGGGCACGTAGACGGCGTCGCCCCGGCTCGGGTCCTGGTCCGGCGCGTACCAGAGCAGGCCGCCGCGCTTGAGGTGGCGCACGGTGCCGCGCACGTCCTGCTTTGGGAACATCGCCGCCGCGTAGCGCGCGCGGCCGCGAAGCACGGCCCATTCCATCGCCGGCTGCGCGTGCGGGCGGTACATGCCGGCCAGCGGGACGTGATCGCACAGCAGCCGGCCGCAGACCTCGAGCGTGGTGAAGTGCCCGGAGACCACGATCACGCCGCGGCCGTCGGCGCGTGCAGCCTGCAGATGCTCCAGGCCCTCGACCACCAGGCCGCGCCGCAGCGGCCGCACCGACCCCCACCAGGCGCGGGCGAACTCGAACAGCCCGATGCCCAGCGCGGCGAAGTGTTCGCGCAGCAGCGCCGCGCGCGCCACGGGGGCGAGCGCGGGAAAGCACAGTTCCAGGTTGCGTTCGGCCACCCGCCGGCGCTTGCCCAGCAGTCGCCGCAGCAGCGCGCCGAGCCCGCGCCCCAGCACCCGTTGCCATGACCAGGGCAGCCGCGCGGCGGCCGCCATCAGGCCGATGCCGATCCACGCCGGCCAGTGCCGCGGCGCCAGGGGCGGGCGGTGGAGTGTCGTGCCGGTGCGGCTCATGGGGGAATTGTAGGGTGCGGCGGTTGGTTGGGTGCGGGTGGAAGGGCGAGGAGCGAGAAACGAGGCGTGAGAAACGGGAGACGAGGCGCGAGCGGCGGGAACCGGAGGGGCGTGGGCGCGCGGTCCACACACGCACCATCGGTGGGCCAGCGGGTATCCTTCCGCGATGCCGGAGCCCTTAGTCGAACGCCTGCTGCGCGGCCTGTACTCGGCCGTGCTCTATGTCCTGGTGCCGGTGACGGTGTACCACTTGATCTGGCGGGGTTTCCGCCAGGCCGAATACTTCCAGCGCTGGAGCGAGCGCTACGCCTCGTACCGCGATGCGCCGCATGCCGCCACCGTCTGGGTGCACGCGGTGTCGGTAGGCGAGGTCAACGCGGCGGCGCCGCTGATCGATGCCCTGCTGCACCAGCGCCCCGACCTGCGCCTGCTGGTGACCACCATCACTCCGACCGGCTCGGCGCGGGTGACGACGCTCTGGGGCGGGCGCGTCGAGCACGTCTACCTGCCCTACGACCTGTCCGGCGCGGTGCGCCGCTTCCTCGATCACTACCGGCCGCGGCTGGGCCTGATCGTGGAAACCGAGCTGTGGCCGAACCTGCTGTTCTGCTGCCGCGACCACGGCATCCCGGTGTACGTGGTCAACGCGCGGCTGTCGGCGCGCTCGCTGCGCGGCTACCGGATCCTCCGGCCGCTGGTCGGCCGCGCACTGCGCACGGTGCGGATGGTGGCGGCGCAGTCGGCCGACGACGGCAGGCGCTTCGAACGCCTCGGTGCCTCGGCGGGGCAGATCGTGGTCACCGGCAACCTCAAGTACGACATCGCCGTCGATCCGGCGCTGGACGCGTTCGTGCGCGACTTCCGCGGCCGCATCGGCGACCGGCCGGTCTGGATCGCCGCCAGCACGCACGAGGAGGAGGAAGCGCCGGTGCTGGAGATCCATCGCCGGCTGCGCGCGCGCTGGCCGGACCTGCTGCTGCTGTGGGCGCCGCGGCATCCGGAGCGCTTCCGCGCCGTCGCGCAGCAGGCGGTCGCCGCCGGCTGGCGCACCGCCACCCGCAAGTTCACCCATTGGCCGGATGCGGACGACGCGGTGTTCGTGGTCGACACGCTCGGCGAGTTGATGAATTTCTACGGCTGCGCCGACGCGGCGTTCGTCGGCGGCAGCCTGCAGGACGTGGGCGGCCACAACCTGCTCGAGCCGGCGGCGGTCGGCACCGCCATGGTGACCGGTCCGCACCTGCACAACTTCAGCGAGATCGCGCGCCGGCTCGAACGGGCCGGCGGCGTGCGCATCGGCGCCGATGCCGCCGCGGTGGGCGCGGCGCTGGAAACCCTGCTCGGCGACAGCCGCCAGCGCGCGGCGATGGCCGCGGCCGCGGCGGCGCTGGTGGAGGAGGGGCGCGGCGCGGTCGAGCGGACCCTGACCGTGGTCTACGCCGACCTGCCGTAGGCGGTACCGGAAAATCCGCCGTGCCGCGACGGCGCCGTAGAGCGGAGCTCGCTCCGCTGCTTCGGCCCCGAAGCCCGTGGCTCCGGAACCCGTGCAGCCGAGCAAGCTCGGCTCTACACATACGGGCTTCGGAGGCGGTGCAGCGGAGCGAGCTCCGCTCTACGGGTATAGGCTTCGGGGCCTGTGCAGCCGAGCGGGCTCGGCTCTACTGGGGAGCCGTCAGGCGTGCCTCGGCCTCGACGGTGAGTAGGCCGTTGATGTCCCGCAGGTCGTCGATGTCGAGGCTGCCGGCGGCCTGCGCCAGCAGCAGCCGGTTCTGCAGGAAGTTGTAGCGCGCCAGCGCGTACCGCTGTTCGGCGTCGAACAGGGTCTGCTGGTTGATCAGCACGTCGACCACGGTGCGGGTGCCGACTTCCAGCCCGACCTGCGAGGCCTCGTAGGCGGCGCGCGCCGAGATCACCGCCTGGCGCCGCGCCTCGATCTCGGAGACGCCGGCGACCACGGTCTGGTAGGCGTTGCGGGCATTGCGCTCGAGCGCGCGCCGGGTCTGCTCCAGCTGGTCCCGGGCGATCTCGCGGCGGGCGATCGCCTCGCGCACGCCGGACTGGGTGGCGCCACCGCTGAAGATCGGCACGGTCAAGGTCAGCCCGATGTTGTGACCTTCGCTGGCCACGGTGGGATCCTGGTTGGGGGGACTCAACTCTCCCCAGGACGCGCCGTTGCTGTAGCCCGCACCCAGCGAGAGCCGCGGCAGGTGCCCCGACTTGGCGGTGGTGACATTGTGCTCGGCGCCCTGGTAGGCGTACTCGGCGGCCCGCAGCGACGGGTTCTGTGCGATCGCGGCGGCCACCCATTCGTCGGCGCCGCCTTCGGCCGGCACCTCCGGCTGGAAGTCGTCCGGCAGCGCGCGCAGGTCGCGCACCGGCCGGCCGGTGATCTCGGCCAGCGCCTGGTAGGCGTCCTCGAGCTGGTTGCGGGCGAGGATCACGTTGGCGCGGGCGCCGTCGTACTGCGCGCGGGCCTCGTGGACGTCGGTGATCGGCGCCAGGCCCACTTCCAGGCGCTTGTCGGCGAAGTCGTACTGCTTCTGCAGCGCGGCCTCGGACGCCTCGGCGGCGGCCAGGGTCTCGATCGCCACCAGCACGTCGAAGTAGGCGGCGGCGGTGCGGGTGATCAGCTCGTCGTTGGCCGCCTCCAGGTCGAAGCCGGCGGCGGTGTCGAGGTCGCGCTGCGCGCGCAGGCTGGAGATCTGCCCGAGGTCGAACACGGTCTGGTTGAGGTCGACGCCGACGCTGCGGCGGCGGAGGCTGCCGCTGCTCGATCCGCTGCCGGCCACGTAGTTGCGGCTGAGCGAGGCGCTGCCGTTGATCTGCGGCAGCAGCTGCGCCCGCGCCTGCACCCGGCCCTCGCGGGCGATGTCGCGGTTGGATTCGGAGATCGACAGCTGCGGATCGCCGCTGCGGGCCATCTCGTAGGTCTGCAGCAGGTCTTGGGCGAAGGCCGAGGCCGGCATCAGGGCGAGGGTGAGGGCGAGTGCGAGGGGGCGAAGCATGCGGGGATCCTTTGCGTGTCCGGTGGGTCCGTGCGGGCGTGCGCGGAGACTCGGGTCAGAGCTGGAATTCGGGCGCCGGCGCGGCGCCGGCGAGATAGCCGAGGTCGGTTTCGAACAACGATTCGGTCCGCGCGGCGTTGACGTCGCCGCCGACCATGTGCACCAGCACCGCCTCCATCGCCGGCGCGCGGCCGTGGACGACGAACATCCGTCCACCGGGACGCAGCCAGCCGAGGAAACGTGACGGGATGCGGTCGACCGCGGCGGTGACGCAGATCGCGTCGAAGCGGCGTTCGGTGTCCCAGGCGAAGGCGTCGGCGGTCTCGACCGCGACGTTGCCGATGCCGTGGGCCTCCAGGCGCGCGCGCGCGGCCTCGGCGAGATCGGCATGGCGCTCGAGGCTGACCACGTCGCGGGCCAGGCGGCCGAGGCAGGCGCTCAGGTAGCCGCTGCCGGTGCCGACCTCCAGCACGTCCTCGCCGGCGGCCGGCGCCAGCGACTGCAGGATCCGCCCGGTGACGACCGGCTTGAGCATGCGCTCGCCGTGGCCGAGCGGAATCTCGATGTCGCTATAGGCCAGCGCACGGTACGGCTCGGGCGCGAAGTCCTCGCGCGGCAGTTCGGCGAGTACGTCGAGCACGCGCTGGTCCAGCACGTCCCAGGGCCGGATCTGCTGCTCGACCATGGCTTCGCGGGCTCGGGCGTAATCGATCGTCATCGTGGCGGTCTCGTGCGCGGGGAGCGCAAGTTTAGCGGGCATTGCGGGGAGCGGCCGCACCGGGCGGCCGCGGACAGCATCGCCGCCCGCGGGACGATGACTGAGTGCCATAAGTCATCGCGACCCAGGTCACGGTACGGCGCCCGGGCGCCGGGGCGCATAGGCGCGCAGGAACATGTCGACCGATGCCTCGATATGTGCCTGGCGATGCACCTCGCAGTCGGTGTCCTCGTTGCAGCATTCGAACACCATCATCGCGTGCAGGTCGCCCTTGAGCAGCGTGAAGAATTGTGCCGAGGCACGCGGAATGTCGTCGATCTCCAGCTGTCCGGCCTTGACCCGCCGCCGCAGCAGCTCGGAGAAGGCGTTCTGCACGCGCACCGGCCCGCCTTGCCAGAAGGCCCGCGACAGGCGCTTCTCGACCATCTGCGGCGTGCACAGCAGGCGGTGCCCGGCCACGGCCTCGGGCGAGCTGACCATGGCGAAGAACGCGTTGGCGATCTCCAGCAGGCGTTCGCGCAAGGGCCGTCCCGGAGACGGGTCGAAGATCGAGGTCGGCATCTGCTGTTCGCAATAGGCCTTGGCGGCCTCGGCGAACAGCGTGTCCTTGTCGCCGAAATGGCTGTAGACGGTGAGCTTGGAGACGCCGGCCTCGCCGGCGATCTGGTCCATGCTGACGCCCTCGTAGCCCTGCTGCAGGAACATGCGCTCGGCGGCATCGAGGATCGCCGCGCGCTTGGTCAGGTCCTTGGGGCGGCCGGGGCTGGCCGTGGCCTTGGGAAGGGGTTTTCGCGACATGCTTCAATACTAGACCAACCGGTTTGATATTTATACTATACGGACCGGTTCATTAATTTGTCGGATACGGCGACGGAGATCCGTGATGGGCGGCAATGGCGGAAGAGGCGCGGCCCTGGTGCTGGCGCTGCTGCTGGGGGGCTGCGGCAGCGGCGACGAGCCGCCGGCGGCACCGCGTCCGGTCCTGGTCGAGCGCCCGGCGGAACGCGCGGCCGGGGCGGCGCTGGCGCTGGCCGGCGAGATCCGCGCCCGCGAGGAGAGCGCCCTGGCATTCCGGGTCGGCGGCAAGCTGGTGAAGCGCCATGTCGACGTCGGCGCCGCGGTCCGCCGTGGCGACCTGCTGGCCGAACTCGACCCCGACGACCAGCGCCTGCAGGCGCAGTCGGCCCAGGCCCAGTACGCCGCGGCCGAAGCCGAACTCAAGCGCGCCCGCGCCGACCAGGCGCGCTACGAGCGGTTGGCCGCGCAGCAGCTGGTCAGCCAGTCCACCCTCGACGCCCAGACCGCCGCCTTCCGCGCCGCGCAGGGGCAGGCGCGGGCGGCGCGCGCGCAGCTGGACGTGGCCCGCAACCAGGCCGGCTACACCGAACTGCGGGCGCCCGAGGACGGCGTGATCGCCGATCGCCAGGCCGAGGCCGGGCAGGTCGTCGCCGCCGGACAGACGATCTTCACCATCGCCGGCGACGGCGGCCGCGAAGTCGCCGTCGCGCTGCCGGAATCGCGCATCCGCGCGTTCCGGGTCGGCCAGGAGGTCGCGGTGGAGCTGTGGAGTGCGCCGGGGCGGCGCTGGTCCGGACGCATCCGCGAGATCGCGCCGGCGGCGGACCCGCAGGCACGCACCTACGCCACGCGCGTCGCGCTGGAGGACGCCGCCGCCGCCGCGGTCGAACTGGGCCAGAGCGCGCGCGTGTATGCCGCCGATACGGACCGCGCCGCCGTCAGCGTGCCGCTGTCGGCGGTGCAACGCGGCGACGACGGCGGCACTGCGTTGTGGGTGGTCGATCCGCAGGATCCGGTCGCCCGGCGCGTGCCGGTCCGGCTGGGCGAGTTCGGCGCCGAACGCGTCCCGGTGCTCGGCGGCCTGCCCGCGGATGCGCTGGTGGTGATCGCCGGCGGCCACCTGCTGCGCGAAGGCCAGCCGGTCGCCCCGGTCGACCGCGACAACAGCCCCCAAGAACCGAAAACCCCGAAGCCCGCAACCACAAAGGCCCAGTGATGTCGTCGCAGGAACTCCCGCACGGCACCAACTCCCCTTCCCCCGTTTACGGGGGAAGGATGGGATGGGGGCGACGCGCCCGCAAAGCACCCGACCCCTTCTCGACGCCGCCCGTGATGTCGTCGCAGGAACTCCCGCACGGCACCAACTCCCCTTCCCCCGCTTGCGGGGGAAGGATGGGATGGGAGCGAGACCGGAGCCAGCGTACCGCCGTGTCGGGTATCGCATCCGGGGCATGTCCCACCGCACTCGATGCGGATCCGCAGCTTGAAGCGTCGGGCTCCGTCCCCCCACCCCAGCCCTCCCCCGCAAGCGGGGGAGGGAGCGGGCCCAGTCTCCCTTTCCCCACTTGCGGGGGAGCGAGCGGGCCCGCCCGAGGAAAGCGCATGCCGGGTGACCGGGCGACCGCCGCGCCCCGGGCCGGATCTTCGATGCGGACCGTCCCATGACCCGCTTCAACCTGTCCGAATGGGCCCTGGGCAATCGCGGCCTGGTGCTGTACGCGATGCTGGTGGTGGCGATCGTCGGCACCTGGTCGTACCTGCGCCTGGGCCAGTCCGAGGATCCGCCGTTCACCTTCAAGGCGATGGTGGTGCGCACGCTGTGGCCCGGCGCGACCGCGGACGAGGTGGCCAGGCAGGTCACCGAGCGCATCGAGAAGAAGCTGATGGAGACCGGCGACTACGAGTTCATCCGCTCGTATTCGCGGCCCGGCGAGTCGCAGATCATCTTCATGGCGCGCGACTCGATGCGCTCGTCGGAGATCCCGGACCTCTGGTACCAGGTGCGCAAGAAGGTCGGCGACATCCGCGCCACCCTGCCAGAGGGCGTGGTGGGCCCGTTCTTCAACGACGAGTTCGGCGACACCTTCGGCAACATCTACGCGCTGACCGCGGACGGCTACGACTACGCGGTGATGAAGGACTACGCCGACCGCCTGCAGCTGCAGCTGCAGCGCCTGCCGGACGTCGGCAAGGTCGAGCTGGTCGGGCTGCAGGACGAGAAGATCTGGATCGAGGTCAGCAACACCCGGCTGGCGACCCTCGGCATCCCGCTGGCGGCGGTGCAGCAGGCGCTGGCCGAGCAGAACGCGGTGACGCCGGCCGGCTTCTTCGAAACCGCGAGCGACCGCGTGCGGCTGCGCGTCGACGGCGCCTTCGATTCGGTCGAGGCGATCCGCGCGTTCCCGATCCGCGCCGGCGGCCGCACCATCCGCCTGGACGACATCGCCACGGTGCGCCGCGGCTTCGCCGATCCGGCGGCGCCGCGGATGCGCTTCATGGGCGAGAACGCGATCGGCATCGCGGTGTCGATGCACGAGGGCGGCGACATCCTGCGGCTGGGCGAGACGCTGGAAACCGAGTTCGCGCGGCTGCAGGAGACGCTGCCGGTGGGCATGCAGCTGCGCAAGGTGGCCGACCAGCCGAAGGCGGTGGAGGATTCGGTCGGCGAGTTCGTCAAGGTGCTGGCCGAGGCGGTCACGATCGTGCTGCTGGTGAGTTTCTTCTCGCTCGGTTTCCGCACCGGGCTGGTGGTGGCGGTGTCGATCCCGCTGGTGCTGGCGATGACCTTCGCGGTGATGCACTACTTCGGCATCGGCCTGCACAAGATCTCGCTGGGCGCGCTGGTGCTGGCGCTGGGCCTGCTGGTGGACGACGCGATCATCGCGGTGGAGATGATGGCGATCAAGATGGAGCAGGGTTACAGCCGGCTGAAGGCGGCCAGCTTCGCCTGGGACCACACCGCGTTCCCGATGCTCACCGGCACCCTGGTGACCGCCGCGGGATTCCTGCCGATCGCCACCGCCGCGTCGAGCACCGGCGAATACACGCGCTCGCTGTTCCAGGTGGTGACGATCGCGCTGGTGGTGTCGTGGATCGCGGCGGTGCTGTTCATCCCGTACCTGGGCGACAAGATGCTGCCGGACTTCGGCGCGCCGAAGCCGCTCCGTCCCGGCTCGCCGGTGGCGCGCTGGCGCGCGTTGCGCGCGCGGCTCGCCGACCGCTGGCCCGCGTTCGCCTTCGTGCTCGAGCCGAGGTCGGGCGATGCGCACGACCACGATCCCTACCAGCGCCCGTTCTACCGCCGCTTCCGGCGCTGGCTGGACTGGTCGCTGGCGCACCGCTGGCTGGTGATCGGCGCCACGGCAGGGCTGTTCGTCGCCTCGCTGCTGCTGTTCCGATTCGTGCCGCAGCAGTTCTTCCCCGATTCGACCCGGCTGGAGCTGATGGTCGACCTGGAGCTGGCCGAGGGCAGCTCGCTGCGCGCCACCGAGGCGCAGGCGCGCAAGCTCGAGAAGCTGCTGGCCGGGCACGAAGGCGTCGACAATTACGTCGCCTATGTCGGCACCGGCTCGCCGCGCTTCTACCTGCCGCTCGACCAGCAGCTGCCGCAGGCGAACTTCTCCCAGTTCGTGGTGATGACCACCGACGTCGCCGCGCGCGAGCGGGTCCGCGCCTGGCTGACAGACGAGGTCGCGTCCGCGTTCCCCGAGCTGCAGCTGCGCGTCACCCGGCTGGAGACGGGGCCGCCGGTGGGCTATCCGGTGCAGCTGCGCGTGTCCGGCGAGCACATCGAGCGCGTGCGCGAGATCGCGCGCGCCGTGGCCGACAAGGTCCGCGCCAATCCGCACGCGACCAACGTCAACCTCGACTGGGACGAGCCCAGCAAGGTGGTGCGGCTGAAGATCGACCAGGACCGCGCCCGCGCCCTGGGCGTGAGTTCGCAGCACGTGGCGCAGTACCTGTCCGGATCGCTGTCCGGACTGCCGGTGAGCGTGTACCGCGAGGGCAACGAACTGGTCGAGATGCTGCTGCGCGGCCCGGCCGACGAGCGCGGGCAGCTGGAGATGCTGGGCAGCCTGGCGGTGCCGACCGGAAGCGGGCAGTCGGTGCCGGTGGCGCAGATCGCGACCCTGGAGTACGTGTTCGAGGACGGCATCGTCTGGCACCGCGACCGCCTGCCGACGGTGACCGTGCGCGCCGACATCCGCAACGGGCTGACCCCGCCGACGGTGGTCGCGCAGATCCTGCCGACGCTGAAGGAGATCCGCGCGGGACTGCCGCAGGGCTACCTGCTGGAGACCGGCGGCACGGTCGAGGACTCGGCGCGCGGGCAGAACTCGATCAAGGCCGGCATGCCGCTGTTCCTGTTCGTGGTGGTGTCGCTGCTGATGCTGCAGCTGCGCAGCTTCCCGCGCGTGGCGCTGGTGCTGCTGACCGCGCCGCTGGGCCTGATCGGGGTGACGCTGTTCCTGCTGGCGTTCCGGGTGCCGTTCGGGTTCGTGGCGATGCTGGGCACGATCGCGCTGGCCGGCATGATCATGCGCAACGCGGTGATCCTGGTCGACCAGATCGAGCAGGACGTCGCCGCCGGGCTCGATCGCTGGCACGCGATCATCGAGGCCACCGTGCGCCGCTTCCGCCCGATCGTGCTGACCGCGCTGGCGGCGATCCTGGCGATGATCCCGCTCTCGCGCAGCGTGTTCTTCGGGCCGATGGCGGTGGCGATCATGGGCGGCCTGACCGTGGCCACCGTGCTGACGCTGGTCTTCCTGCCGGCACTCTACGCGGCCTGGTTCCGGGTGAGGCGCGTGCCGGCGCAGACATAGGGCCGCGCTTGTGGGAGCGACGGAAGTCGCGACTTCCGTCGCTCCCACAGAGCAAGATCTCGTTGCCCGCCGGCATCGAGCCTGCCTCGCCGCCTGCCGTGTTCACGGCGCGGCGCTGAAGTACCTGGGAGTGTCGCGTCGATGTCGATGAACGACGCCGCAGGGCGGAGCCCGCTCCGCCGCACGCGGTTCCGGGTCACGAGCCGCCGGATGATTCGGCGCTACGGCCGGGAGCGGGCGCTTGCTCAAGGGAGTGTTCATGCCGCGGTTGCCCCGCAGCATGACCCCGGCCCGCATTCGGCGCTAGACTCGCCGCGCAAGCGACGGCCGACGCCATCGGCCCAGCCAGCGGCGGGGTGCAGCGCGGTGGAACCGACCGACATTCGCGACCCGGACGTCTTCCACAGGGTGGTGGACTGCCAATGGGCCTGCCCGGCGCACACGCCGGTGCCCGAGTACATCCGCCTGATCGCCGCCGGCCGCTACGCCGATGCGTACATGGTCAACTGGCACAGCAACGTCTTTCCGGGGATCCTCGGCCGCACCTGCGACCGCCCCTGCGAGCCGGCATGCCGGCGCGGGCGGGTCGAGGAGAACAACGGCGCCAAGCCCGAACCGGTGGCGATCTGCCGGCTCAAGCGCGTCGCCGCCGACCACAAGGGCGACGTGCGCGGGCGCATGCCGAGGCCGGCGGCGCGGCCGAACGGCCGGCGCGTCGCCTGCGTCGGCGCCGGGCCCGCCTCGCTGACCCTGGCGCGCGACCTGGCGCCGCTCGGCTACCGGGTCACCGTCTTCGACGCCGACGCCAAGGCCGGCGGCTTCATGCGCACCCAGGTGCCGCGCTTCCGGCTGCCCGAAGCGGTGATCGACGAGGAGACCGGCTATATCCTCGATCTCGGCGTCGAGTTCGTTGGCGGCCGCCGCATCGATTCGATGCGGGACCTGCTGGCCCACGGGTTCGACGCCGTGTTCGTCGGCAGCGGCGCGCCGCGCGGCCGCGATCTCGACCTGCCCGGGCGCGCGGAGGCCGGTGCGCAGATCCACGTCGGCCTCGACTGGCTGGCCAACGTCTACTTCGGCCATGTCACCAAGGTCGGCCGGCGGGTGCTGGTGCTCGGCGGCGGCAACACCGCGATGGACTGCTGCCGCAGCGCGCGGCGCCTGGGCGGCGAGGACGTCAAGGTGATCGTACGCTCCGGCTTCGACCAGATGAAGGCCAGCCCGTGGGAGAAGGAGGACGCGATGCATGAGGGCATCCCGATCCTCGACTGCCGCGTGCCCAAGGCCTTCACCCACGCCAGCGGCAAGCTGACCGGCATGACCTTCGAGAAGGTGCGGGTGGAGTACGGCGACGACGGCCGCCGCCGGCTGGTGCCGACCGGCGAGCCGGACGAATTCCACCCCTGCGACGAGGTGCTGATCGCGGTCGGCCAGGAGAACGCCTTTCCGTGGATCGAGCGCGACCTCGGCATCGAGTTCGACCAGTGGGGCATGCCGGTGGTGGACGCGACCACGTTCCAGTCGACGCTGCCGCACGTGATGTTCGGCGGAGACGCGGCGTTCGGGCCGAAGAACATCATCTGGGCCGTCGCCCACGGCCATGCGGCCGCGGTCACGGTCGACCGCCTGCTCGAGGGCGAGGACCCGCGCGTGCGTCCGGCCCCGGACGTGCAGCTGCTCTCGCAGAAGATGGGCATCCACGAATGGAGCTACGACAACGCGGTCTCGCCCGACGAGCGCTATGCGGTGCCCTGGTCGGAGGCGGCCAGGAAGCTCGACAGCCTGTCCACCGAGGTCGAGCTGGGCTTCGACCCGGCCACCGCGTGGAAGGAGACCCAGCGCTGCCTCAACTGCGACGTGCAGACGGTGTTCGACCGCGACAAGTGCATCGAGTGCGACGCCTGCGTCGACATCTGCCCGACCGACTGCATCACCTTCACCGCCAACGGCGGGGAGGACGAGCTGCGGACGCGGCTGACCGCGCCGGCGCTCAACGCCGACCAGGGCCTGTACGTCTCGGAACCGCTGAAGACCGCGCGGGTGATGGTCAAGGACGAGGACGTCTGCCTGCACTGCAGCCTGTGCGCCGAGCGCTGCCCGACCGGCGCCTGGGACATGCAGAAGTTCCTGCTGCAGGAGGTCTATGCCGGGCCCGCCTGCCGCGGCGCGAAGGCGAAGGAAGCGGCATGACTCGATCCCCAAAAGCCCGGAACATCCCGCTCCCCCCTTACATCCTGCTCCCCCCTTTGAAAAAGGGGAGCTGGGGGGGATTTGCTTTTGACGGCTCCCAATACAAGCGACCGCAAGAGCAAATCGCTACGCGATTCCCGGCCCCCGCGCAGCGCGCGGGGGCGCCTAAGCCGCCGCAAGCCTGCGGCTTGCAAGCGGCGACTTTCGCCCCCCCCGATCCCCCTTTTCAAAAGGTGGAAGGGCGGGCCTTGGAAGCCGCGTTCGGCGCCGCAGGCCCGGTCGGAAACGGCGGATCGCATCTTCTTCCTCAGCTTGGTCCCGCCGCATGACCCCGGCCGTCGCCCCGCTGCAGTCGGTCAACGATTTCGTCGTCAAGTTCGCCAACGTCAACGGCTCCGGGTCGGCCTCGGCCAACGAGTTGTTCGCCAAGGCGATCCTGCGCATGGGCGTGCCGGTCGGCCCGCGCAACATCTTTCCCTCGAACATCCAGGGCCTGCCCACCTGGTACGAGGTGAGGGTCTGCGAGCGCGGCTGGCTGGGCCGCCGCGGCGGCGTCGACCTGATGGTGGCGATGAACCCGCAGACCTGGGACGAGGACGTGGCCGGCATCGAGCCCGGCGGCTACCTGTTCCACGACAGCAGCAAGCCGCTGCCGCGCTCGAAGTTCCGCGACGACATCACCGCGATCGGCGTGCCGCTGACCGCGATCTGCAACGCGACCTACGCCGATCCGCGCCAGCGCCAGCTGTTCAAGAACATCATGTACGTGGGCGCGTTGAGCGCGCTGCTGGACATGGACGTGGCGGTGATCGAGGCCCTGGTCGGCGAACAGTACCGGAGCAAGCCTAAGCTGCTGCCGCCGAACGTCGAGGCGCTGCACCTGGGCCGCGACTGGGTGCGCGAGCACCTGCCGCACCCGATCGGGCTGCGGGTGCGCAAGGCCGACGCGGTGGGCGACCGCATCTTCGTCGAGGGCAACGCCGCCGCCGCGCTCGGCTGCGTCTACGGCGGCGCCACCGTCTGCGCCTGGTATCCGATCACGCCGTCGTCGTCGCTGGCCGAGGCCTTCCAGGCGTACTGCCGCAAGTACCGCGTCGACGAGCAGGGCAAGGCGCGTTACGCGGTGATCCAGGCCGAGGACGAGATCGCCTCGGTCGGCATGGTGGTCGGCGCCGGCTGGAACGGCGCGCGCGCCTTCACCGCCACCGCCGGCCCGGGCATTTCGCTGATGGGGGAGTTCATCGGCCTGGCGTACTTCGCCGAGATCCCGGTCACCATCATCGACGTGCAGCGCGGCGGGCCTTCGACCGGGATGCCGACGCGCACCCAGCAGTCCGACGTGCTGGCCTGCGCCTACGCCTCGCACGGCGATACCAAGCATGTCCTGCTGTTCCCGGAGGATCCGCACGAGTGCTTCGATTTCGCCGCGCGCGCGCTGGACCTGGCCGACCGCCTGCAGACGCCGGTGTTCGTCATGAGCGATCTCGACATCGGCATGAACCAGCGCCTGTGCGCGCCGCTGCAGTGGGACGACGCGCGCCGCTACGACCGCGGCAAGGTGATGACCGCCGAGGCGCTGGAGGCGGGCGCCGAGTTCGCCCGCTACCGCGACGTCGACGGCGACGGCATCCCGTACCGCACCTGGCCGGGCACGCACCCGGACAAGGGCGCCTACTTCACCCGCGGCACCTCGCGCGATCCGTCGGCGCGCTACTCCGAGCGCGGCGCCGACTACGTCTACAACATGCAGCGCCTGCTGCAGAAGTTCGAGACCGCGAAATCGCTGGTGCCGCAGCCGCTGTCCACGCCGGCCGCGGCCGGGCAGGCGGCGGCGCCCGCGCGCCACGGCGTGCTGTTCTACGGCTCGACTAGTCCGGCCATGGCCGAGGCGATCGACCGGCTGCGGGCCGAGGGCATGGCGCTGGACATGCTGCGGATCCGCGCGTTCCCGTTTCCCGACACGGTGCGCGGCTTCATCCTCGCGCACGAGGCGGTGTTCGTGGTCGAGCAGAACCGCGACGGGCAATTGCGGACGCTGCTGGTGAACGAGTTCGACCTGGACCCGGCGCGGCTGATCGCGGTGCTGCACTACGACGGCACGCCGATCACCGCACGCTTCATCGCCGGGGCGATCGCCGTGCACGTGCGGCCGGAGGCGCAGCGGAACAAGGTGGCGTGATGCCTTTCCCTTCTCCTTTCGGGAGAAGGTGGCGCGGAGCGCCGGATGAGGGTGCGGCGAAGCAGCGGCGAACCGAGCCATCGCGACTTCGCCGTACCCTCACCCCAACCCCTCTCCCGGAGGGAGAGGGGCTCAAGCTTTTCCCTTCTCCCTCCGGGAGAAGGTGGCGCGGAGCGCCGGATGAGGGTGCGGCGAAGCCGCAGCGAACCGAACCATCGCGACTTCGCCGTACCCTCACCCCAACCCCTCTCCCGGAGGGAGAGGGGTTCGAAGCGTTCCCTCTCAGAGGAGAGGGGCTCGACAGCAGGACTATCCGATGACCTATCTCGCCAAGCCGAAGCTCCACCACCCCACGCTCGCCTGCAACGCGATCGGCTTCACCCGCCGCGACTACGAGGGCAAGATCAGCACGCTGTGCGCCGGCTGCGGGCACGACTCGATCTCGGCGGCGATCATCCAGGCCTGCTGGGAGCTCGACATCCGGCCGCACCGGCTCGCCAAGCTGTCCGGCATCGGCTGCAGCTCGAAGACGCCCGACTACTTCCTCGGCCAGTCGCACGGCTTCAACACGGTGCACGGGCGCATGCCCTCGGTGCTCACCGGCGCCAGCCTGGCCAACCGCGGCCTGATCTACCTCGGGGTGTCCGGCGACGGCGACTCGGCGTCGATCGGCATCGGCCAGTTCGTGCACGCGATCCGGCGCGCGGTGGACATGACCTACATCGTCGAGAACAACGGCGTCTACGGCCTGACCAAGGGCCAGTTCTCCGCCACCGCCGACCAGGGTTCGGTGTCCAAGCGCGGCGTGGCCAACAGCGACAGCGCACTGGACATGGTGACCATGGCGCTGCAGCTGGGCGCCAGCTACGTCGCCCGCGGCTTCTCCGGCGACAAGAAGCAGCTGGTGCCGCTGATCAAGGGCGCGCTGGCGCATCGCGGCGCCGCCTTCCTCGACATCGTCAGCCCCTGCGTCGCCTTCAACAACCACGACGGCAGCACCCGCAGCTACGACTACGTGCGCGAGCACAACGAGGCGGTGAACCGGCTCGACGTGATGCCGCCGCGGGCGGAGATCGTGGTCGACTACGCCGCCGGCGAGCGCATCGACGTGCCCCAGCACGACGGCTCGGTGCTGCGGCTGCACAAGGTCGACGGCGGCTACGACCCGCGCGACCGCATCGCGGCGATGAACCTGGTCCAGCAGCGCCACGCGCGCGGCGAGATCGCGACCGGCCTGCTGTACGTCGACCCCGATGCCGTGGACCTGCATGCGCACCTCGGCACGGTCGAGGCGCCGCTCAACAGCCTCGAGGCGGACACGCTGTCGCCGGGCGCGGAGGCGCTGGCCCGGATCAACGCGGCGCTGCGTTGACGCGATCGCGCGGGGCGTTTCTTCGCCTCGCGTACCTCGTAGAGCGGAGCTTGCTCCGCTGACGCGGGCTCCGGAGCCGAGAGCAGCCGAGCAAGCTCGGCTCTACGCGCGTGGGAACGCTCGTTCCGAGGTCGTGCGTTCTGCGCTCAGTGCCCCACCGAAGACCCTACTTCGGGGGTTGCAGCAGCTCGACGATGTCCGCTCCCAGGACCTGGGCTATCCGCTCAAGGCCATCGATGGAGATGTTGGTGACGCAGCGTTCGAGCTGAGATATGTATGTCCGATGGAACTCCGCCAGTTCGGCGAGTTGCTCCTGAGTCAACCCGTTAGCTTTACGCAGGCGGTGGATGTTCGCGGCCACGCGTTCGCGTGCGTTCGGTGCAGGACGAGGCGAGGACTTGGAAGGCATGCCTTCCAGCCTGCGCATCTAACGGCTCGCGTTCTACAGAGTGCCAGTCTACTGTATATAACTCTACATTTGGGCCGGAACCTGTGAGCACGAGGCGCGCGATGCTGTACCACGCGGGCGCCCGCCGCTCCCATGGCGACTGACGCATTCCGCACACGTGCGCTGATCCCGAGTCCGGCTTCAACAGCCGTCTCGACGGCCCGCCGCCTCGGATTGCCAGCCCTCCTGAGGCTGCAGCTTCGTCGTAGACCCTGAGACGCCATTCCGCTACGCGGGCGGCTGGAGCAGGTCGACGATGTCCACGCCCAGAACCACGGCGAACCGCTCAAGGCGGTCAATGGAGATGTTGGTCTTGGCGCGCTCGAGCTGCGACACGTAGGTGCGATGGCACTCTGCCAATTCGCCGAGCTTCTCTTGACTCATCTTCTCCTTCTCCGCCTTGCGTAGACGGCGGATGTTCGCCCCAACGCGAGAGCGGGCACTGGGTACGGCTGCGGGAGAAGGCCGGGAAGGCATGTGCCCAGCCTGTACCTCTACCGTCTTGCAATCTACAGTATATAAATCTACTGTTTATTACTCTCATTTCTCGCTCCGTAGCGCCGTCGGCGCTGATCAGCGGACGGAGAGGTGTGGCCGCATCGAGGGCCCATTGCCCGAGGGGGCGGAAATGAGGAGCAGGCAGAGGCTGGGGGAAAGCCGCATGGGCAGGACAAGGCGGGACTGGACGTATACAGGCGCCCGATTGGGCCCTGGTCGACCCAGCGCCTACCGCCTGTGCAGGTGAGACGCAAGACCGGCATCACCCAACGCCCAAAAGCCAATCCGCAGCACGAACGGGCCAGTTCGCCGGCCGGGTCAACAAGTGGAAAGCCAAAGGACGCAGCATGAAGACAAGCACCTTACGTGACGCCATTTCCATCGCCTTGCTCGTGATCGCCACCGGTACAACCGAGCGGGTTTTGGCGCAGGAGTCCCCGAGTACGATCACATCGGGCCGCGCCACGGCGACTGGCTCGCAGGTCAGATCCAACTTCGATCTGCCGGCAGGCGAGCTGGCCGCAGCCTTGGATGCATTCGGCACGCAGAGCGGCGTGGAGCTCGTCTTTGAGCCCGAGCAGGTGACGGGGAGGCAGGCGAGCGCGGTCAGCGGGCACATGGACTGGCAGTCTGCGCTGGGCAGGTTGCTCCGGGGCAGCGGGCTGCAGTACCGGCGGACGGGCGACAGGTCCGTTGTGATTGAACCGGCGGGGGAGGGTGCGGCGCCCCGCAACGCAACGGCCCGAACAGCTCCGGAACCCGTCACGCAGCCCACCGCCCCGGCCGCGACGGAGCTGGCGCAGATCACCGTTACCGGCACCCGCATCCGCGGTGGCACGACGCCGTCGCCGGTGATCACCATCGGCAGCGAGCATATCCGCGAAGAAGGTTTCGCCGACCTGGGCGAGGTGATCCGCAGCGTGCCGCAGAACTTCGGCGGCGGGCAGAACCCGGGGGTGATGGGGACTTCCGGCGGCGCAGGCCACCAGGACGTGTCCGGCGGCTCCGCACTCAACCTGCGGGGCCTAGGGCCAGACGCGTCGCTGACCCTGTTGAACGGCCGCCGGTTGGCGTACGACGGGTTTGCTCAGGCTGTCGATATCAGCGCGATTCCGGTGGAGGCCGTCGAACGCCTGGACATCGTGCCGGACGGGGCGTCGGCCATCTACGGTTCGGATGCGGTGGGCGGGGTTGCCAACGTGATCCTGGCGCGCGATTTCGACGGGCTGGCACTGGGGGTGCGCTATGGAGTCGCCACCGACGGTGGCCTGGCGACGCGCGAATACACCGCGACCGCGGGCAGTACGTGGTCCACCGGCGGGGTCATCGTGACCCTGAAGGATGCGTCGGCCGATCCCATCCGCGCCGAACAGCGCCGCTACACCTCCCACCTGGACGAGCCCTACACGATCTACAACACCTGGGACACGCGCAGCGGCTTGGCCAGTCTGCACCAGCGGTTCGGCGACCGGACCGAGCTGCGCCTGGATGCATTGCGGACCGAGCGCGAGACTACGAAGTACTACCCGCAGACGGGCGGCCATGTCCGCAACACGCCGGACGCGTTCGTGTCGCTGGTTGCGCCGAGCGTCGAGTTTTCCCTGGCGCACGATTGGTCGCTGACGTTGGGCGCGGCGCGAGGCCGCAACGAGGCTATCGACGAACGACACGTGGTGACAGCTTCGGAGTCGCGCCTGGGCTCCAGGACCGGGCTCTACAACAGGCACCAGTCGTACGAGCTCGGGGTGGAAGGCCCACTGTTCTCCATTGGTGGCGATTCCGTCAGGCTGGCGGCGGGGGTGGGGTCGCGGACGGATGATTTCCTCAATCGCTCGCATCTCACCGGGGAGGGGTACGGCGGCGAGGAACGCGCCCGCCATGCCTATGCCGAGTTCAGTCTGCCGCTGGTCTCGCCCTCCAGCCGGGTGGCTGGCATCCGTCGATTGGAGTTCAACGCAGCCGCGCGCACTGAGGACTACGACAGCTTCGGCCGCGTGACCACGCCGAAGCTGGGCGTGGTCTACAGCCCCGGCACGGATCTCACGCTGAAGGCGTCGTGGGGCAGGTCGTTCAAGGCGCCCACGGCTTCGCAGCGCTACCAGGACAAGATGGCGTACCTGTGGGCGGCCACTGACACGGGCGGTGAGGGATACCCGGCCGACGCCACGGTGCTGATGTCGTGGGGTGGCAATCTGGACCTCGCCCCCGAGCGGGCGCGCACGTGGACGGCCTCGCTGGCCCTGCATCCGATGGCACTGCCGGGATTGGAGGTCGAGCTGACGACGTTCGGCGTCGACTACACGGACCGGGTGGTGGTGCCCGTCAACTACCAGGTCGCCCTGAGCGACCCTGTGTACGCGGAGTTCGTGGCGCTGGCCCCGACGCCCGGGCAGCAGGCGGACCTGCTGGCGGTCTACGACAGCGCGTTCTACAACCTGTCCGGGACGGCCTACGATCCGGACAACGTGGTGGCGATCGTCTCTAGCCAGTTTCTCAACGCGGCGAGACAGGTGGTGAAGGGCGTCGACCTGTCGGGCACATACCGGTTCGATGTCGGGACCGGCCGCCTGACGCTGCGCGGGTCGGCCAGTTGGCTCGACAGCGTCCAGAAGACCAGCGCCCGGCAACCGGAGTTCGACCTGTCGGGCACGGTATTCAACCCGGCGAAGGTCAACGGCCGGGTGGGTGCGGTCTGGTCGTCCGGCGGGTTCACCGCATCGGGTTTCGCGAACTACACCGCGGGCGTGACCAACCGGCTGGCGGCGCGAACGGAAAAGACCGCCTCGTTCACTACGTGGGATGCCACGCTCCATCATGAGCCGCGTGCATGGCCGGGCCTCACGCTCGGATTGGCGGTGCAGAACCTGCTGGACCGCGACCCGCCGCTGTACACCGTAAGAAATGCGAGCTTCGTGCCGTACGACGCTACGAACTATTCACCGATCGGGCGCTTCGTCAGCGTTTCGGTCTCGAAGCGCTGGTAGGGGCAGACGATGAGTCGGTGTCCCTGCCTGTTGCACGGTGCGATTGTGCTGATGCGCATCCGCCTGGGCTTATGGCTCGCCAGCAGCGGGTGCGCTGCCCTTGTCGTGTTGATCGTGGTGGCTGGGGTGCGCCCCGCCTACGCCGAGGTGATTTCACCACGGCGTCTGCTGGAGGTGGCGGACCTCGGCAACCCCGCGATCTCGCCGGATGGCAGGCAGGTGGCGTTCCGAGTCGAACAGGCCTCGATCGAGCGCAACACCTACGACACGGCCTGGTACGTGCAGGATCTCTCCGGCGATTCGCCGCCGCGG
The DNA here is from genome assembly GCF_045689605.1 of Luteimonas sp. R10. Taxonomy (GTDB): domain Bacteria; phylum Pseudomonadota; class Gammaproteobacteria; order Xanthomonadales; family Xanthomonadaceae; genus Luteimonas. The sequence goes on along the minus strand of NZ_CP141262.1, from coordinate 17,393 downwards.
CGCGTCGCGGACGGTGGCGTGCCCCTGCGCCAGCACGTCAACGGACAGGTGCTGCCATCGCCGGTGCGCTGGTCGCCCGATGGCCGTTGGATCTACTACCGGGCGCGCCTGGACGGGCGGGTCTCGATCTGGCGCGCGGCCGCCGACGGATCCCGTGCCGAATCGGTGACGTTCGACGCAGCCGACGTGCGTGACTTCCAGCTGGGCGATCAGGGCGGCGTGCTGCTGTACAGCGTCGGTGCCACGCGGGAGGAGGTGGCCGCCATGGAGAAGCGGGAGTACGACCAGGGCGTGCGTATCGACACCTCCGTGTTCATCGGGGCGGGGCTGTTCCGATCCGCCCGCGTCGAGGGTCGGGCCGCTACGCAGCGGTTTACGAATGATTGGTTTGCGACCGGTCCGCTGATGGCGACGGCACCGGACCGTTGGAGGGCGGTGGACCTCGCGACGATGAAGACGCGGGAGGCTACCCCGCCGGAAATGCCGGAGCCACCCGTGAAGATCGCGCGGCTCCATCGCGACGCTTCGGAGCCGTCGAAACTCGCGGTGCATCCGGACGACGGACGCGTCGCCGCCCTGACGCCTGTTCCCAGCCCCGGGGCGGGAGGGTCGACGAGGCCCGGATTCGTGTTGTCGATGCTCTCTCACGCGGGCGCGCGACACCATGTGGAGTGCGTGGCGGACACGTGCCGAGACCGGGCCATCAGCGACATTGCCTGGCGGCCGGGAAGCGACGAGGTCATCTTCACCGAAACCGACTATCGCCGGCGCATGGGCCGTACCCAATCGCTCCGCGCGTGGAACGTGCGCACCGGGGTCGTCCGGCCGGTTGTGGTCTCGGATGGCCTGCTAAGCGGCAGCCAGCGCTACTGGGACATCCCTTGCGCGTTGTCGCGGGACCTCCTGGTCTGCGTTGCCGCGGAGGCGGACCGCCCGCCGCGACTGGAGGCGATCGACCTGGCGACGGGCGACCGAAGAATTCTGTACGCACCGAATGCAGGGCTGGATAAGGACATCGCGGCGACGGCGCCGGCGCGAGTGATCCGTTGGCAGGATGAGCAGGGTCGGGAATTTACGGGCCACCTGTTCGAGGCATCGAAGCAAGGAGAGCGCAAGCCATCACCGCTGTTCGTGACCTACTACGACTGCTACGGGTTCCTGCGTGGCGGGGTGGGGGACGAGTGGCCGCTGGCCACACTGGCAGAAAGCGGGATCGCGGCGCTGTGCATCAACGCCCTGCCCGGCGCGAGCCCTGACTTCATCGAACGGCATGACCAGGGGCGCATGGCGGTCGAAAGCGTCGTCGCCCACCTGTCTACGGAGGGGCTGGTGGATTCCACGCGCGTGGGAATGGGCGGGCTCAGCTATGGCAGCGAGGTGACCATGTGGACCGTAGCCCACTCGGACATCGTGACAGCAGCTTCGATCAGCGGCGTTTCGGCGACACTCACCTACTATCTGTTCAACAGCCTGCGGGATGGGTTCCGCAGCGGAATGCAGCGATCCTGGCAGCTCGGGATGCTCGAGGAGACGCCTGAACGTTGGCGTGAGATCTCGCCGGCGTTCCACCTGGACCGCATCCGGACACCGCTGCTGTTTCAAATGCCCGAGCAGGAATACAGGATGATGCTGGACTACGCGCTCCCTCTGGTACGCAGGGAGCAGGGCGATCTCTACGTGTTCCCAGACGAAGCGCACATCAAGTTTCAGCCTAGGCACAAGATCGCCGCGTACGAACGCAACGTCGACTGGTTTCGGTTCTGGCTCCAAGACTACAAGGATCCAGACCCCGGGAAGGCCGACCAATACCGAATCTGGGAGCGAATGAAACGGAGAGCAGAGGGACCGATTACGGCAGTGCTTGATCAACCGTCTCGGTGAGCCTGGTTGCGAATCCAGTTTTCTGCCGTGCACAGGTCGAAAGCACGTATGAACGGCATGGTGCGGGGCGCGAACTCGGAAGTGAAGAACCCGGACATCGCGACCGGGTCGAGCAGACCGGCGGCACGCAGCTCGCCTTCCATGAGGAACTCCCGGATTTGGGTCTTGTTACGCGCATAGGCCGTCGCCAGGTACCCGGCGTAGGAGCCCTTGCTTCTTCGGGCAAGGATGGCTTTGGGCAGGGTATCCTTAAATGCGTCACGCGCGACGGCACGATCGCGGCCGCCGGCGATCCACATCCAACTCGGCACCCTCAAGCAGGCTTCCATTACGGGCTGGGACAACAGAGGGCGCCTCACACGCCGGTTCGGCGCCCATGTCGCATGCATGTAGAGCTGTGTGCCGATGAGGTCGTGGACCTTCTCGCAGTCGCCGGGGAACGACCCCGGCGGTGTGTCCAGCCATGGGTGGGGCAGCTCCACCATCTCCAGTGCGTCCGCGCTGAGAAGCGACTGGTCGACCGTCCAGCCACGACGCACTCCGCTCTCGAACGCCTCGATCTTCCTGCGTGCTAGCCTACCCGCCTTCCATATCGTGCACTCGTGGAGTGTCGACAGATCTCTGACCGCGACGGCTCCGGCCGTGATGCCCCGTTCGAGGTAGGCATCGGCTGCGGGGGCGGCAGTCTGCAGGTAGCAGAAGATGCTGTCGCCACCGCCACCCGTATAGAACGTGCTTGTACCGTTTGCGGCGCCGACGCTATCCCACGCCGCGGAGGTTGCGTGTTGGAGCATGCCTGTCGCGGGCACCACGGAGGAAGGTGCGGTGGGCACATCGATGCGTACGTCATCGAAGCCGACCGGCACGGACACGAGTTCGTGTTGCATCGCGTCCGTAACCAATCTCGCATAGGGGCGCTCATCGGTGCCTTCGACCGGCATGACCAAGGAGCAGAACATTGGCTCCGCGCTCATCCCGCGCAGGCAAGACGCAACGATGGACGAGTCCAGGCCACCGGACAGCTGCACGATGAACCGGTGATCTGTAGAGGCGTAGGCATTCACCACCGTTGAAACGGCCTCGCGGATGCCCTCAGCCGCCATGATGGGATCGCGATGGCGTATGCCGTCATGCACGAACTTCCATGGTGACCAAGCGGTGCGTACGGACGCATGTGAAGGACCGATCTCCAGCGCGCAACCTGGCAGTAGCTCGTGAATATCCAACAGCGCCGTGCGCTCAGTCCGCCGGTAAGGGAAATGGAGCCCATGTGCAATAGAATGCCAATCCACTCGGCGGCAATACAGCCCGAGCTCGACTGCGAGGGATATGTCGGACGTGACGAATCCCCGGCCGTTCCTGAGCGAGTGGACGCAAGGAACGCCACCCGACGGATCGCGGAGGAGGCTCACGAGCCTCTCATCCTCGCGTGCAACGGAAAGCGCAACGTAATCACCCCAGCAGTTTTGCAGTAAGTGGTCGCTCAGCCCGCCAATGATGTCGCCCATCGCTCTGGCATGTGTGATTGGCTCCCCTTGCGCGTTGAAGAGCTGTCCGACGACGAGGCCGTTACCGGGAACCGGGATCACGGGCGTCTCCGGAGTCGACCACAAGCATGCGGCGACGGAGGAGAAAGTGCACTGCAGCCCTGCGGACCGAAGATCTTTCACCCTGATCGGAGGCGTGCTGCCGTTGCCGATCAGAAGCAGGAAGCGGGTGATCACCGGATCACCCGGATTGGGGTGTACGCGTTCGCATCCGACAAGGTTTCGTTGAGGACCAAGTCCCCGGCCTGCACCCAGCAGTGTGCGGCGAATGGATGCAAAGTCACACCGAAGACGATGGCCGCCGCCAGTCGCCTTCGGGCGAGAAAGCGTGCCAGCGACAGCGAGTCGAGCAGGCAAGTCCGCTCGACGGGGGCATAGCGGCGCGCTAGCGTGAACTGAGCCGCGGCGGCCGCCAACCGGTCTTGTGCATGTGAGCGCGCCTTGGTAGGGAGCTCTTCATCGTTCGCCCGCATTCCCGTGTTCGCAAGGATGCTTTGCAGATGCTGTGATTGAAGTCGCCAGCGCATCCAGCAGACGGTAGCGAGTACCTCCATGGCGGTTGCGGGACCGGGGCGGATGCGAGAGTAGGGCGCGACCGGTTCGAGCGCGCTTCGGGAGGGCCGCTGAATAGAGTGATTGGACGCTTCGTCCATCTCGTGAGATTCAACGAGGATTCCGGCGGAGATGAGCCCAAGGAGCTGTTTCTCGGGTGGGCGGCCACCGGACCGAACGGTGCGAAAGGCCGCATCGAGTTCAAGCGGGAGCAGGAAGTATCGGTCCCGTGCAACGTCGAGGAAGACCGTACGGTCTTCGATTTCGCAGCACGACACATGTTCCGCCAGGCAATAAGGCATTGTCGGTCTCATCCAAGAGGGCGCGCCTGGGGAGGCGCGCCCTTCGGGGCATCAGTCCTCGGAGATGCCCGGGATCACCGGACGCCCTTCACCGGTCCCTTCCTGGGGGCCCAAGGGCCCCTTGGTCTCGACGCTCGCCACGCCGAGTTCGATGACGTCTTCCGGCACGTTGGTGCGGGTGTTCTCGTTCGCGTTCATGTCTGTCTCCTTCGGGTTGCGTCATGGACATCCCATGACGGAGCCAGCCTAGGAGCCAGATTTCTTGATCTTCAAATGATATTTGCTTGATCAAATGAAGATTCTTTGCGGACTGTGACACGCGTCCTGCAATCGCCGGATTCAGTTTCGGGATCGCGGTGCAGGCGCCTCGGATTACGGATGCCCGCTCGCCCGTGCGCGCGTGATCTGCCGCGCAGGTTGCGCCCTGGATGTGCGCATCCTGCCGGGCAGGGCCGCGCGTAGTCGCGGCGGGCGCTGTGCCGTGCCTAGTGCAGCTGCGCGCTGCGCTCGTTGAACAGCAGCACGATGCACGGCACGAGCTGCTTGCGGCGCTCGTGGTAGTCGCGCAACGCGGACCTGAGAGCCGGGATGTCGCGGCGCTGCCAGTGCCGGTTGAGTGCCGAAAGCTCGTCGAAGGGGTTGTCGATCAGCCCGCTTTTGGCGCGCCGGATGGGCGCCAGCTGGTCGTTGGCCTGCTTGACGGCCCGGTGCAGGGAGCGTTGCAGCGTGGCGCGGGCGATCGCGTCGAACAGCTGCCATGTGCGCTTGACCAGGTCGTCGTCGGCGGACGCCAGCTCCAGCCTTTCGGGCTCCGGCGCCATGGGCGCGATGCCACTATCGCAGGCCATCAGCAGCAGGCGCTCCATCCAGCCGTAGAGGTCGCGCAGGGCGGCCTCGGTGGGTAGCGGCACGTGCAGCCCGTCGCGGGCCTGGTCGTTGATCATGCCTTCGCCCACCAGGCGGTACAGGGCGAACCGGACGGGCATGGTACTGGTGTTGAACTGCGCGGCCAGCGCGCCCGGATCGATGCGCTGCCCTGGCACGTAGCGCCCCGACTGCAGCGCCCGCCTGACCTGCCCGTACAGGAATGCGGTCTTGGAGTGGGTTGCACTCATGGCAGAACTCCATGTCTGCGGTTTGCGGCCTCCCTTGGGATGGACATTACTTGCAGCGGGGAGCGCGCCGCTCAGGATACGGCCCTTGGCGGCGCGTTCTGAACACTTGGTCACAAACGTGCTGTAGGAAATTTCCTACAGAGGACTGCGGCACCGGGCCTTGGAATCGCCTGGGGGCTGCCTCTCATGGCGTTCCTACGCCCCCGTCGTATCTTTCGCCCCGCCATCGCCGGCCAGTTGCGCCTCGATCTGCGCCAGCGCATCGCGGCTCGATGCCGTGCGCTGTGCCACCTCCGCCACGACATCGCGCTTGTCGTCGAGCATGCGTTGTCGCTGCGGCGATCGGGTGCCGCCCCTCACCTGCTCGATGGCCTGCAGCATGCGCAGCAGGACGGTGGTGTTGCGGTGTGCGTTCTCCAGGATCTGGTCGAACGTCAGCGCCAGCAGGCGCTCGAATCCCGGCCCCGCAGGCAACACGCGCAGGGTGTCGCCGTCGCGTATCGGGCGTGGCTCGATGCGGCGCCCGGCCAGGCGCCGCAGGATCAGCGACAGGCAGTCGAGGCTGGTGATGGCGGTTGTGGTGTCGTTGATGCCGGGCGACAACGCCTTGAGCGCCACGTCGACGAGCTGGCGGATGCCGAAGGCCACGTCCTGTTCGATGGTGCGGTAGGAGTCGATAGCGAACAGGCTGGACGGGCAGCGCATGGCTTCGGCATCCGACGCGTGCTTGGCGCCGATGCTGGCGATCGGCAGATCGGGGCTGGCGAAGTCGCCGAGGTGGCGTTTCATGTGCACCACCACGCTTCGCGCTTGCGCGCGAGTTCGAGCAGCGTGTTGCGGTCCACTGTTTCGATGTAGCCCATCTGCGTCGCCGGCACCGGGTACCAGCGCAAACCGCCGCTGGCGTCGGGATCGGCGGCGGCCTCCTCGCCTTCCAGTGGTTCGGGAAATACCTCGTCGATGGTGCGCAGGGTGTCGGCCGCGATGCTCCGGGTGATCTCGCCGACTGGATCGACGCCGACACGCGGTGGATGAAGAAGACCAGGAACGCCACCGCTACCAGTGCCAGCAGCAGCCCGGCAGTCACGGCCACCAGCGGTACGAAGCCGCCGCCATCGTTGCTGGTGATGGTGCGCATCACGCACAGGCAGTAGGTGAAGACGCCGAGGAAGACACCTAGCACCACCTGGTTGCCGCGGTCGCGCATGAAGTTGCGCAGCACGCGCGAGGTGTACTGCGTGGATGCCTGCGCAAGCGCGACGATGGTGATTGAGAACACCACGCCGGCCACGGTGATCGTCGAGCCGGCGATGGTGGCCGTTAGCTGGCGGGCGCCGTCTGCGCCCACCGCGAACAGCGTGGGCCAGCGCTCGCCCGGCCCGCTGCCGAGTTGCTGGTCGAGTGCGACCAGTCCCGTCGCCAGGCCGAGCGATGCCAGCACGATGAGCGCTGGCAGGAACCAGAAGCTCGACCGTAGGCTGACGGCCAGTTTGCCCAGGATTCCGCTCGACATCCGGCTGGCCATGCGACCTCCTCGATGGATCGGGGCAGGGTCGCGAGGCCCCTGTGGAGGGGGTGCGAAGCAGTGGCGGTGCGCGGCAGGCGAGGATGAGGGGGCGGCGGTGATTGACGGGGTGCCCGGTCAAGCGCCCTCCCGGTCAGCCTGCCGCCTGGAGCTCGGCGAGCAGTGCGCGCGGCGTGGTACCGGCGATGGCATGGAACTCGGCGATGAGATGGGCCTGGTCGTAGTAGCCCGCCGCAGCGGCGATGGTGGCCCAGCTCGTGGCGCCATTCTCGCGCGCGGCGGCCAGGGCTTGGTGGAAACGTGTCAGCCTGGCGAACGCCTTCGGGCTCACGCCCACGGCTTCGCGGAACACGCGCCGGAGGTGGCGCTCGCTCACGCCTAGGCCGCGGGCGACGGTACGCACGCTGGCGCTTACCAGCCGTTCGGCGGCAGTGAAGGCCAGTCGCGCGTGGGCGCCGGGTGCGTCCGCCGTTGCGATGCGTTCGGCGATCGCGTGCTCCAGGACTGCGGCGGCGGCGGCCGTGTCGGCGGCGGCGGCAAGCCGGCCACGCAGCCGCCGTGTCGCCGCGTCGCTCCACAGGTCCTCGAGTGCGACGATGCGCCCGGCGATTTCAGAGGCGGGCACGCCGAGCACCGCTTCGTACGTGCTCAGATGGAGGCGCGCGAACACGATGCGTTGCCCGCCGGGGACGACCTTGCGATGCGCCGTCTGCCGTACGCCGAGGGCGTGGGCGTCGAGACCATCGCGTATCGACGGGCCCAGGCGGACAACGAGGTGGATCTCCGGGTGCGGAATGGCCACGCGTGGCAGGGTGCGCTCGCATTCGTCCACGGAGAGTTCCGCCATGGCGGGCGGTGTCGCCAGCCCTGGCCCGGAGCGGTGGCGGTGCAAGTGCGTCTGCATGGCCCGATTCTGGTGACGGCGTACCGGTCGCGCAAGGCATGGCCGTTTTTTCCAATGCACGCCGAATGCCGGGGGCTACGCTTTCCCGCATGAAGACCATCCTCATCACCGGTGCGACCGGAAAAGTTGGAAGCCGGCTCGTCAAGCGCCTCGCCGGGCGTGGCGATCGCCTGCGCGCCCTGGTGCGCGATACGGCGCGGGCCGTCCACCTGCGCAACGACCACGTGGAGCTGGTGGAGGGGGATCTGCTCGATCCCGACTCGCTCCAGGCCGCCGTACGCGGCGTCGATGCCGTGGTCCATTGCGCCGCGTTCTTCCGTGGCGCCACCCCCGAGCAGGCGCACGCGGTGAATGAACAGGGCACGCGGCACCTCGCCAATGCGGCCCGCGCCGCGTCCGTTGGACGCTTCGTTTTCACGAGTACCGGCCTGGTCTACGGGCCGACGGGCGGCAGCCGTGCCTGCGAGGACGACGCCTGCGCGCCGGTGGACGCCTATCCCCTGAGCAAGCTCGCCGCCGAGCGCTTCCTGCTCGCCATCGACGGTCTGGACGTGCGCGTGCTCCGCCTGCCGTTCGTCTATGGCGACGGCGATCCGCACATCGTGGAGGTCGTGCCGTTGATGCGCGGCTTCCCGCCGGACCAGTGCATGTCGATCGCCCACCACGCCGACGTCGCGCAAGCCGTGGCCTGCGTGCTCGATGCGCCCGCGCCTGCGCATCGCATCTACAACGTCGTCGCCGACGAGGCGCCCGATCTGGCCGCGCTGTTCGCATCCGTCGGCCAGTCCCCGCCCGATGGTTCGCAGGCGGAGCGGGCGCGTGCCTTCGATGTGCTCCTCGACGGCAGCCGCATCCGCGAGGACCTCGGTTTCAGGCCGCTGTTCCCGCGCCTCGAGGACGGGGCCGAGGCCGATGTGCTGAGTTCGTGATCCCGCTACTCGGGTTCTTTGGATTCAGCGGGCCGGTCGGGCCACGTGTTCCGGGTCGAACTTCGGCGCGCGCGCGTAGTCGTCGCCGGTAAACGGCCTGTCCCGGAACAGATAGCCGTAATAGAAGCGGCGCAGCGCGGCGTGGTAGGCGCGGATCCGGTCCTGGTAGGCGAGATGTGCCTGCATGTCGGTTTCCGCCCAGCGTGTCAGCAGGGCCTGCATGCCGACCGGCGGCAGCAGCCAGCCCAGGCGGGCGGCGGCGGCCGAGCGCCGTTCGACGCCGTCGCGATAGGCCGCGGCCATTCCGGCGACGCTCTCGTCGCCATTCTGGTGGAAGGCCAGGTACCACTTGTAGTGGAAGCCGTCGCCCAGCGGTGCCGAGTCGCTCCACTCCGGATGACGCGCGTAGAAGCGCGCCATCGTGTCCTCGCGTGGGATGTCCCAGGCGCGGTTGACCTGCTCGCGCTGGGCCCGCGCGATCTCGGCGCCCTGGTCGACGCGGATCGTCCGCTCGATCGCCACGTGCGACAGCGTCGGCAGGACGAGGGCGATGGCGACCCACAGCGTGGCCAGCGACGCGGCGTTGGCCGTCGAGGACCAGCCCAGCCTCGCCACCAGCAGCGCCAGCACGATCCAGAACAGCAGGTAGGCGGCAACCGCTGCAACGACCGCGGCGACCAGCGACAGGGGGACCTGCTGGTGCAGTGCGAATCCGACGAACGGAAGCGCCACGCACGCCAGCAGTGCGAGCCCACGCACGGCGCAGCGCCGCAGGTACAGCCGCTCCATCGAGCCGGGCAGGGAACGCAACATCCGCTCGCGCCCGGACTCGGTCTCGGCCGAGCGCAGGTCATGGACCAGCACGACTACGAACAGCGGCAGCAGGAAGGTCAGCAGGAACGCATAGTCGAAGCGGCCCGCAAGGGCCAGCTCGGGGTTGAAGGCGTCGCCGTCGTGGATCTGCGCCTCGAGTCCCAGCGCGCGGACGCGCAGGACGTAGGGCGCCACATCGCGCATGCCGATCGCAGCGAACGCGAGCGCCGAAGGGGGATTCCAGGTCGGGTGGAACGTGTAGTAGGCGGCGTGGCCGGCATCGGTGGAATCGCCGTGTGCGGCGACCACCGCGGCAAGGTCCTGCTGCTGCAGCGGCGCGATGCGTTCGATCGCCTGGCGCTGGCTGTCGATGCGCTGCAGTCCCGACGCCAGGCTGGCCACCGCCAGCGCGACGAGGAGGGCCAGGCCCGCCGCCGCCATGCGCGAGCGCAGCAACAGGGCGAGTTCGTAGCGCCACGGGCTCATCGCGCCACCTCCAGCCGGCGCGAGGCGAGTGCCAGCACCGCCAGCGCGGCGAGCAGCCAGCCGAGCAGCACCAGCGCGCCGGGAAGCATCGCCCGGAACAGCGTGGACGCCTGCCGCGGAACGAACGCGAACGGCGGGATCTCCTGCCAGTGCGCGCGGTCCACGCGCTTGCGGCGATCGGCATCGGCGTCGCGGGCGGTGTCGTCGGCGTAGCTGACGCCGTCGGCCTGCAACTGGTTCAACTGCTGGACCATGCGGTAGCGGTGGGCCTCGGCCTGCTCCAGGAAGCGCAGGTGGGCGGCCAGGTCGGTCTGCGCGGCCGCCATCGACAGCTGGCGCAGCGCGATCGTCGGGCTGAGCGCCGCGAACGCCGCGACCAGCGCGTTCTGGTCCTGCTGGATGCCGGCGCTGCGCTCGGCATAGCGGTTGAACAGGTCCGACGTGAGCCGCTCGCCCTCCACCGCCACCAGGCCCTTGTAGTTCACCGGCAGGTCTTCGATCCGTTCGACGCCGTGGCGCGCCAGCACGTTGCGCTTGAAATCGGAAAAGTAGGGATCGTCGGGATCATGGCTGTCGCCGATCCGGCGCAGGTCGGCGGCGATGCCCACGTCCGTCTGCAGCCGGTCGGGCAGCGAAAACGCCGCGTACGCCGCGTCGGGCGCCAGCCGGGGCACCAGCAGGACGGACAGCGACCAGACGGCCACCAGGGCCAGCAGGGCGTCGCGCCGCCTTGGGATCAGCGCGGAGACGCCCGCGATCAGTACGCACCAGACCCCCAGGTACAGCGCATACGCCAGCATGAGCGCCAACGCGATGCCCGCCGATGCGCCCGGGGCCGCGGCCATGACGGCCAGGCCGAGCACCGCCGGCGACAGGAAGACACCGGCCACCGTCAACAGCGCGGCGAGTTTGCCGGTCACGATGGCCCTGGTCGACGCGCCCTGCAGCATCAGCTGGCGCAGCGTGCCGCGCTCGCGCTCCTGCGCGAGCAGGCCGTGTCCCAGGAACGCCAGGACCAGCGGCGCCAGCACCTGCAGCACGAAGGCCGGGGTCAGCTGGCCGAAGCGCACCAGCACCGAGCTCTGCATCACGTCGCCGAAGTTGGCGGTGTTCTGGCGGTGGCCTTCCAGGAACATGCTGGTCCCGGTAAACGGGTCCACCCCGGCGTCGAAGGCGGCCAGCGACGACGGCAGGCGGTAGACGAAATGGCCGTAGTGGACCACCCGGTGCGGGTGGCGGTCGGGTTGGGCGTCGAAGGCTTCCTGCGCGGCCGCCTGCTGCCGCGCCCGGTACTCCTCGGCGCCGCGCATGTGGTGGTAGGACACCAGGGTCGAGATCAGCGCCAGCATCGCCAGCAATGCGATGCCGGCCAGCGCGGTCCGGTTGCGCAGCATCGCGCGCAGTTCGCTGCGCATCACCGGGCGGACGGCGCTCATGCGGCCCGGGCCCTGCCGGAGAAGTGCGCATGCAGCGCGGACAGGTCGAAGCCGGCACGGTCTTCCTGGTGCGCGATCCGCCCCTGCTCCAGCACGCCGATGCGATCGGCGACGTCGACCGCGCCCATCAGGTCGTGGGTGACCATCAGCACCGACGCCCCGCGTGCACGCACCGACTCCAGCAACCCGTGGAAGTCGGCGCTGGCGCCCGGGTCGAGCCCCGAGGTCGGCTCGTCCAGCAGCAGCAGCGGCACCTCGCGCATCAGGGCGACGGCGATCGCTACCTTCTGCCGCATGCCCTTCGAGAATCCCGCCAGCCGCTGCTTCCATGCCGACTCCTGCAGCCCGGCCGCGCGGAACGCCTCGTGGATGGCGTCCCGCCGGTAGCTTCGCCCGGCCAGGGACAGCAGGTAATCGGCGTTCTCGAATGCGGACAGATGCTCGTAGAGCGCCACGTTCTCGGGCAGGTAGGCCAGCTGCGCCCGCGCCCGGGCAGGCTCGCGCGAAGGCTCGACGCCATTGACCAGGACCGTTCCCGCATCGGGCCTGCGGAAGCCGAGCAGGACCGAGAGCGTCGTCGACTTGCCGGTGCCGTTGCCCCCGAGCAGCGCATAGATGCTGCCGGCCTCCACGCGGAGATCCAGGCCGGAGAGCACGGGCCTGTCGGCGAACGAAACGGAGAGCCCGTGGACATCGACAACGGGTGCGGGATGGGAAGGCATTGGCGGGCCAGGTCGTGGTTTTAGGCATGTTATAACATTTCAATGCTTCTCAGCGACCCGCGCCTTCCCCTTGCGAACCAGCTTGCATCTGTCGATGCTGCTTGCCCTTGCCTGCTCCCCTGCGCTGGCACAATCCGGCGACTTCAGCATCGACCTGCAGGTCAGGAACCTGGCCGATCACGGGTCCGAGTACGTCTGGTACGACGCTTTCTTCTGGGGCGGCGACGACCAGCCGATGTTCTCGGCGGCGCCCGGGCGTTCGGCCTATGTGTCCTTCGACATGAAGCTGTAGAGAAGAACCTCAGGAACACCCCCGGGTCGGGCTCACTTCCCGATGCCGTTGTGAGCCGGGGCGGCAGGATCGGGCTGTGTCTGTCCTCCGCCACCGCGAGCGACCGAGCGACCACGCCGGACTGTGCGCACCATCACCGACGCCGGAAGAAAGCTGGTGGAAACCCTAGGTAGTCGCCCTTGGTCGGGCGGCTAACAATGGACGCGCGCGCCGGCCCATGCCCGCGCGGCAGCCCCCCTCCTGCTTCGGAAGCCCCCGCCATGAGCATCCCGGTCGACCACGTCGCGTCCACGCAGACCTTCGCACCCCCCCAGCAGCCGCCGGCATCCGCGTCCTCCTACCAGGACGGCCGCGCGGCGGGCGAGCAGATCGCGGAGCTCGTCCCCGCCAACATGAAATACAACTCGACCGAGATCCCGATGCTGGTCGATCACTTTTCCGGCGACCTGGTCGATGCGCTGGAGAAGGCGGGCAACGATCCGGAGTTCGCCGCCGGCTTCGTCGAGGCGCTCGGACCGGAACGCTTCTCGCGCCTGGTGGCGGCGGTCGACCAGATCCCGAACACGCAGGCCTACGGCACCGACCCGCAGGTCACCCAGGACACCACCGAACTGCTGCAGTCGCTGTCCGTCGCTCTTGGCGCCGCCACGCGCAGTCCGCAGGGCGCGATCGATGCCGGCTTCGTTCGGGAGATCACCAGCCAGAACGGTTTCGTCACCGACCGCGGGCTCGATCCGGAGCTGGCGGCGATCCTGCTCAACGAGGGCGACTACACGCCGGAAACCGCCGCGGAACTGGGTGCCCATGTGTTCCTGGAAGGCGAGCCGCCGCAGATCATGGACCGGCCCGAAGGCAGCCTGCCGGTGCCGGCGCATCGCGAGCCGCTGCTCAAGCCCGCCAGCCACGACGTCGGCTGGGACAACACCGGCGCATGGGCCACCGCCTTGCACGGCATCCTCCGCAACCAGGCTTCTTCCGAGGTGCTCGCCATCCGCGGCGACGATCCCAACGACGCCACCGTGGCCGAACGCCTGCTCGATCCGGGGATCAAGCCCGACAGCCTCACCGTCATCTCGCCCCTGGTCGGCGCCGTGCTCGATACGCCGCGCGCCAACCTCGCCACCGACCCGAACGACCAGGCGGCGATCGCGGCGGTCGAGTCGCTGGTGCTGGCCAGCCATGCCCACAACGGCCGCGTCGGCGAGTGGGCGCAGGAACCGCTCGGCCGGCTCTACATGGCCTATCCCGGCGAGATCCTCAACGTCGGCGAGGGCAGCAGCGCCTTCCCCGCGTCCCAGTCTCCGCTCGGCGAGCGCCTGGCGGCGCTGGGCGCCGACTACTCCGGCGCCGGCGCCAACCTGATGACGGCGGCGCTGGGCGCCGACGGCACGCCGCCGCTGCGCCTGGACCAGCCGCAGGGCCTGCCGCCGTTCATGGCGCCGGCCGAGCGCTACGACAGCTGGGAACAGGCGATCCACGCGGCCACCGACCACTACCGCGCCCAGGTGCAGGACTACGGCCCGCCGCGCGAGGCCGATGTGCAGGGCACGCCCTACATCGACCTGGAAGACCTGGCCGACGAGATCGCCGACATCGACGCCGAACTGGTGCAGGCGCAGTTCGGCGCCAACGCCATCGCCGCCACCGACGTCGACAACGACAACCAGGCCAAGCAGGACGCCGTCAACGTCATCAGCGACTACATCGGCTTCGGCATCGGCCTGGGCACCGGCGGCGCCTCCCGCGCGGCCTTCGCCACCGGCTACAACACCCATGTCGAAGGCGCGCTGCTCGAGGCGCTGTGGCCCACCGACAACGCCTCGCAGGTCTTCGAGAACGAGGTGCCCGGCTTCGCCCGCGAGCTGGTCGCGGCGCAGACGGTGCAGATCGTGGAGGCCGCGGCGAGAAGCGGCGCCGTCGAACTGCCGGACTCGCTGCGCGATCCCGAGACCGGCGGGCTGCGCACGCCGACCTCGGACGCGGACGGCGCGCAGTTCGCCCAGGACCTGGCCGGCTTCGTCGCCGGCAACCCGGCCATGCAGCAGGCCGTCGACCAGGCCGCCAGCAATTTGATGGCGCGCGTCAACGCCCTGCGCGCGGGCGACTACCGCGGCGGCGGCTGACAGGCCGCCGCCAAGCCGTAGGAGGCCCCCGCCGAGTTGCCGGCAACCGCCTCGGACACCATGCCGGCGACGCGTTCCGGTTCAGAACCCCGCGTGCCCCGGCAGCAGCGCCCGCAACTCCGCGTCGGTCAGGTTGCGCCATTGGCCGGGCTTCAGGTGGGCCAGCTTGACCGGCCCGATCCGCACCCGGACCAGCTGCTTCACCCGCAGGTCGAAGTGGGCGGCCATGAGGCGGATCTGGCGGTTGAGGCCCTGCACCAGGGTGATCCGGAAGCCGAACCTGCCCAGCGGGCCGGTGCGGCACGGCAACGTGACCTGCCCGTGGACGGGTACGCCGCGGGCCATGCCGCGCAGGATGCCGTGGGTGACCGCGTGGTTCACGGTCACCAGGTACTCCTTCTCCAGCTTGTGCTCGGCGCGCAGGATGGCATTGACGATGTCGCCGTTGCTGGTCAGCAGGATCAGGCCTTCCGAATCCTTGTCGAGGCGGCCGATCGGGAAGATGCGGTCCCGATGATCGACGAAATCGACGATGTTGCCCCTCACCGAGGCCTCGGTGGTGCAGGTGATGCCCGTCGGCTTGTGGAGTGCGATGTAGGCGTGGCGGCGTTTGCCGGGGGCGGCCGTTCGCGATTGCAGCGCCTGGCCGTCGACCATGACCAGGTCGCCCTCGCCGACCTCGGCGCCCACGCGCGCGCGCTGGCCGTTGACCGTCACCCGGCCGTCGCCGATGAGGCGGTCGGCCTCGCGCCGCGAACACGCGCCGGTGTCGCTGATGTGCTTGTTCAGGCGCATGGCCGGGTGCGTCGCCGGTGATCGCGAAAGGCGCGCAGTCTGGCAGATCGGGCGCGCGGGGTCATGGAGCGCGGAAGACGAAAGCCCGGTGGCCGGGAACGCCGCCTGCGCAGGCTTCCTGGCGCAAGCGAACGGACGTCAGGAGCGAGTCCCCTAACCCGGGGGCCGTGCCTGCACCCGCAATCGCGCGGGCACGTCCGGATGCGGGATGACGGCCGCCAAGCAAAAGACCCCGGGCGTTGCCGCCCGGGGTCCTGGTACCGCTGATGCGGTGCAAGCGTCGAGTAGATGCTTACTCGGGCTGGACTTCTTCGGCCTGCAGGCCCTTCTGGCCCTGCGCAACCTTGAACGTCACCTTCTGGCCTTCCTGCAGGGACTTGAAGCCGCTGCCCTGGATCGAACGGAAATGGACGAACAGGTCGTCGCCGCTCTGCGGGGTGATGAAGCCGAAGCCCTTGGCGTCGTTGAACCACTTGACGGTGCCGCTTTGACGATCGGACATGGTGTTACTCCTTGGATCAATTGAGGAAAGCACGGCCCGCGGAATGCGATGCCGGGACTGTATCGAGCAAGGGGTAACGCGAAGCGATGGAGTGGATCGTCTGGAGAGGCCGGCTTCGGCCCTGGAACCGGTGATCTACCGCATCGGAGCCACGATGTACCGTGATCCCGCTTTGAACAGTGCATGCACTTTACCCCACTTTCCGGCAATAGGGATGTAAGGGAGCTAACCGCAGGTGATTCCCTCCGCCCCTGAGGTTTCCCCACATTTCTTGGCGCTTGTCCTCCCCCTTTGAAAAAGGGGGATTGAGGGGGATTTGCTTCGACCGTGGTTCTGTTGGGCGCTCAACAAATCCCCCAACCCTGAAGTTCCCCCTGTTTTCCTGCAATCAATTCAATGGCTTGGCTGCTTCCCCCCTTTGAAAAAGAGGGGCTGGGAGGATTTGCTCGGTGACCGACCAAGCAACAGCAACAGCAAATCGCTACGCGATTCCCGGCCCTCGCGCAGCGCGCGAGGGCGCTCGAGCCACCGCAAGCCTGCGGCTTGCAAGCGGCGGCTTTCGCCCCCCTCAATCCCCCTTTTTCAAAGGGGGAAGATAGGCTGCGAGGAATCTGGGGAAACCTCAGCCTCCGCTCCCTTTTTTCTTCTTCTCTCAAGGCGCCGGCCGCTCGGGTTTGAACCCCATCGCCTCGCGGTAGCGCAGGTACAAGGCCTGCACCTTGTCCAGGTAGTGCCGGGTTTCGGGGAAGGGCGGCACGCCGCCGTGGAGCGCCACCGCGCCCAGCCCGGCGTTGTAGGCCGCGGCGGCCAGCGTGCGGTCGCCGTCGAACCGGCGCAGCAGCATCCGCAGGTGCCGGGCCCCGCCGTCGATCGACTGCGCCGCCGACAGGGGATCGGCGACACCGAGCTCGGCAGCGACGTCTGGCATCAGCTGCATCACGCCCAGCGCGCCCTTGGGCGAGACCGCGTCGGCATCGAAGCCGCTCTCGGCGTGGGCGATCGCGCGCAGCCAGGCCTCGTCCACGCCGGTGGCGCGCGCCGCCGCGCGGAACTGGGCGTCGAAGGCCTCCAGGCGCGGCGCGCCGACGCGCCCGAGCCCTGGGTGGGCCGGCTCGCCCGGCGGCGTCTCCACGGTGAACTTCAGGAACACCCGCGAGCCGGGCAGGTTGCGGGTCGAATAGACCAGCTTGCCGTCCTGCTCGCGCTCGTACAGGGTGCCGCTGAAGATGCCGAAGTTGCCCCAGAGGTTGGCCGGCTTGCCGGGCGCGTCGGCCACCTTATGGGCCTCGCAGCGCGACCCCGGTTCGGGCGCCGTGGCCAGGCTCACGGTGCCGTCGCGGACGCAGCGGTAGATCGTTCGCGCCGTGGCAGGTGCTGCGGCGCCGTACAGCAACACCAGCACAAGAAGGATGGGAGCGGAGGGAACTGAACCTGAGGTTCCCCCACATTTGTCGCAGCCTATCTTCCCT